>NZ_JBIRRV010000002.1:325856-712106 GCF_044333925.1 Streptomyces sp. NPDC020898 | reverse complement strand
GGACCCGACGGCGGGGCGAAGGTGGTGACCGTGCCGGGGGCGGGCAGGAAGCCGCGGCCCGGGTCCTCGCCGTTGATGCGGAACTCGATGGAGTGACCGCGCAGTTGCGGGTCGTCGTAGCCGAGGTGCTCGCCGTCGGCGATGCGGAACATCTCGCGTACGAGGTCGATGCCGGCGACTTCTTCGGTGACGGGGTGTTCGACCTGGAGGCGGGTGTTGACCTCGAGGAAGGAGATCGTGCCGTCCTGGCCGACGAGGAACTCGACGGTCCCGGCGCCGACGTAGCCGGCCTCCTTCAGGATCGCCTTGGAGGACGCGTACAGCTCCTCGACCTGCGTGTCGGAGAGGAACGGTGCGGGGGCTTCCTCGACGAGTTTCTGGTGGCGGCGCTGGAGGGAGCAGTCTCGGGTGGAGACGACGACCACGTTGCCGTGGGAGTCGGCCAGGCACTGGGTCTCCACGTGGCGGGGTTTGTCGAGGTAGCGCTCGACGAAGCATTCGCCGCGTCCGAAGGCTGCGACGGCTTCGCGGACGGCGGAGTCGTAGAGCTCGGGGACTTCTTCGAGGGTGCGGGCGACCTTCAGACCGCGGCCGCCGCCGCCGAAGGCGGCCTTGATCGCGATGGGCAGGCCGTGCTCGCGGGCGAAGGCGACGACTTCGTCGGCGCCGGAGACCGGGTCGGGCGTGCCGGCGACCAGCGGCGCGCCGGCGCGCTGGGCGATGTGGCGGGCGGCGACTTTGTCGCCGAGGTCGCGGATGGCCTGCGGGGGCGGGCCGATCCAGGTGAGTCGGGCGTCGATGACGGCCTGGGCGAAGTCGGCGTTCTCCGAGAGGAAGCCGTATCCGGGGTGGATCGCATCCGCTCCGGAGTCCTTGGCGGCTTGCAGCACCTTGGCGATGTCGAGATAGCTGGTCGCCGGGGTGTCACCGCCCAGGGCGAACGCCTCATCCGCGGCGCGGACATGCAGAGCGTCCCGGTCCGGCTCGGCGTACACGGCCACGCTCGCGATCCCGGCATCCCGGCAGGCCCGGGCAACGCGGACAGCGATTTCGCCACGGTTGGCGATGAGCACCTTCTGCACGATTGAGGCTCCCTCCTTGAAACAAGCCGAGTTTAGGGACTGCCGACACGGCGCATCGACCCGTCCCCACTGGTGAGCTTGCCCACACGGAGCGTGATGCGAGGCTTGCCCGACCCATGAAATCCCTTGTCGCACCTAGGTACGCAGGACTCCTTCCGGAAACCCTAGCCTCCTGATGTGGTCAAGGTCTCTGTGAGAGCGTGCTGCGGCCCACTCGGATTCTTTGTGGAGTCCCTACGAACGGCCCAATGATTCTTTGCCCGCCGGGAAACGTTCGCCGAACCCTTGTACGTGGGTTTACCCGTGAGTAGCGTTCACGATGTACGAACGTACTAGTGGTAACAGCAGCCTTGCTCGGGCGGCGCCCGTGCGGCAGTCGAAAGTGGGTGGGGGCCGGTGGTCCGCAGACCGGTGGCATGGATCGTCGCGATCGTCCTCTTCGTGGAGGCGTTCGGCGTCGCCGCCCTGAACTGGTTCCTGGGGACCGTCGTCGACAACCAGCAGATGTCCCTCGCCGGCCTCGACCCGGACGTGATGTCCGTGTCCTCGAAGATCGGCGGCCTGGTCTTCGGCGCCTACTTCGCGCTGTGCGGCGTGGTGGCCCTGCTCGTCGCCCTGCGCGACCGCTCCCCGGCCGGCCTCGGCCGCATCCTGTTGATCAGCGCGGCCGTCGTGCACGGGCTCCTGGGAGCGTTCGCCTGGGGACTGGCGGGCGTGCCGGCGTTCCTGACCATGGTCGTGGTGCTGACGCTGGTGGTGCTCCTGCTGATGACGTACGACCGTCAGAACGGCACCGCGCCGGCCCAGGGCCCCGAGGACGGCAAGGGTGACGGCTCTCCGGTCGCGGACAACGGCGGGTCCCCGTTCACGCCCCCGCCGACCCCCAGCACCTCCTGATCACTTCTCCCTGGGCGTCCACAACTCGGTGATACCGACGCCCAGTTCGGCGAGCAGCCTGCGTACCAGCGGCAGGCTGATGCCGATGACGTTGCCGTGGCCGCCGTCGATGCCCTCGATGAAGGGTGCCGAGCGGCCGTCGAGCGTGAACGCCCCGGCGACGTGGAGGGGTTCGCCCGAGGCGACGTACGCGGCGATCTCCTCGTCCGTCGGCTCGCCGAAGTGGACCACGGTGGACGCGACGGTGGAGACGTGGCGTCCCGTCGCCGTGTCGTAGATGCAATGCCCGGTCTGGAGGGTCCCTGCCCGGCCGCGCATCGACTTCCAGCGGGCGGTGGCCTCCTCGGCGTCGGCGGGCTTGCCGTACGCCTCCCCGTCCAGATCGAGGACGGAGTCGCAGCCGATCACCAGCGCGCCCCGCACCTCGGGCTTCGCGGACACCACTGACGCCTTGGCCTCGGCGAGGGCGAGGGCCAGTTCGGCCGGGGTCGGCGCGGTCACGGCGTCCTCGTCGAACCCGCTGACGATCACCTCGGGGTCGAGTCCGGCCTGCCTGAGCAGATTGAGCCGGGCGGGGGACTTGGAGGCGAGCACGAGACGGCGGCGCGGCTGATCGGTGGTCATGCGGCCAGGGTATCGGCGGGGTCCGGGGCGCCTACAACACGCCGAGCACGATCATCGCGAGCAGCATGGCCAGCGCCAGGAGCCAGCCGAGCCGCCGAAGCATCTCCTGCGCGTCGCGCAGTTCCTTCGGCGGCTCGTTCTCGGGGTCGGACCACAGCATGTCTTCGATCGTGCGACGGAGGGCGCGCCGGCGCCTGAGTACGCGTACTCAACTTCCTCAAATGGGCCCACGATCCCGTTAGTTATCAGTACTGTGGTTCTGTTAGTGGTTCTTCATGGTCCAGGAGAGGGAGAGTTCCGTGTTCACCACCGCTTGGACGGCAGCGCCCCAGTTCCCCAGTGAGGGATTCACTCCCAACTGGTCACGGGAGGGCTTCTGGCGGCAGTCGCTGCGGCAGGCCGTCCGGCTCGGCGCCGGTGGCGGGCGGGTCCGGGTCCGGCTGTCCCACGCGTACGGGACCTCGCCGCTGCGGGTGGCGGGCGCCACGGTCGCGCGGACGGCTTCCGGAGCCGCCGTCGAGCCGGGCTCGGTGCGGCGGCTCACCTTCGGGGGCGGGTGCGCGGTGAAGGTTCCGGCGCGTGGGCAGGTGGTCAGTGACGCGGTCGAACTAGCCCTGGTGGCAGGGGAGTCGATGGCTGTCACGCTGTACTTCGAGGCCGTCACCGGCCCGGCGACCTTCCATGCGCAGGCCTTCGCGACCAGCTACCGGGGGCAGGGGGACCTGTTGGCGGAGGAGGCGGGCGGTACGGGCTTCGGTGAGTCGTCCCAGTCCTGGTACTTCCTGGCGGCCGTCGAGGTCGACGCCGGCCGCACGGACGGGATCGTCCTGTTCGGCGACTCCGTCACGGACGGCTTCGGCTCCACCCCGGGTGCGAACCGCCGCTGGTCCGACGCCCTCGCCGAACGCACCGGACGGCCCGTCCTGAACGCGGGTATCGGCGGCAACCTGCTGCTCAACGACTCGGCCTGGTACGGCGAGAAAGGCGTCCACCGGCTCCGCCGCGACGCGCTCGCCCACGCGGGCGTCGACACGCTGGTCGTGCTGCTCGGGCTCAACGACATCGGGTTCAGCGAGACGGACGAACAACCCACCTACAAACCGGCGCCGGTGCTGGAGGCGGCCGAACTGATCGCCGGGCACCGGGAGTTGATACGCCAGGCACATCGGCGGGGCCTACGCGCGATCGGCGCGACCCTGCTCCCCTTCGGAGGCTCGGACCACTGGGGTGAGCACGCGGCCAAGGTGAGCCATGAGGTCGACGAATGGATCCGGTGCGCGGGGGAGTACGACGCGGTCGTCGACCTGCGACGGACACTCGCAGATCCGTCCGACCCGGACCGGCTGCACCCGGCGTACGACTTCGGCGACCACCTGCACCCCCATGACGCGGGGTACGCAGTGATGGCCGAAGCCGTACTGAGGGTTCTCTAGGCCGGCCAGTAGGTCCGGGTCCAGGACGCCGGGCCCGGGTGGGGCAGGTGCTGGGTGGCGATGCGGGACGGGTCCGCCCACGCGTCCTGGGTGCCGGGAGCGCCGGGCGGGGTCGAGGACGCCGCCACGGCGCGGGCTCGGACCACTGCCAGGGCGGCGGCGAGCTCCTCGGGGGTCGGGTTGCCCCGTACGACCTTTATCGTCATGACGACGGCTCCTTACAGCGGGATGTTGCCGTGCTTCTTCGGGGGCAGGGACTCGCGCTTCGTACGGAGCTGGCGCAGCCCGCGTACGACATGGCGGCGGGTGTCGGACGGCAGGATCACCGCGTCGACGTAACCGCGTTCGGCCGCGATGTAGGGGTTGAGGAGGTGGTCCTCGTACTCCTGGATGAGGCGGGCGCGGACCACGTCGAGGTCCTCCCCGTTGGCCTCCGCCTCGGCGATCGTGCGGCGGTGCAGGATGTTGACCGCGCCCTGGGCGCCCATCACGGCGATCTGGGCGGTCGGCCAGGCCAGGTTGAGGTCGGCCCCCAGGTGCTTGGAGCCCATGACGTCGTAGGCGCCGCCGAAGGCCTTGCGGGTGATGACCGTGATCAGGGGGACCGTCGCCTCCGCGTAGGCGTAGATCAGCTTGGCGCCGCGCCGGATGATGCCGTCGTGCTCCTGGTCGACGCCCGGGAGGAAGCCGGGGACGTCCACGAAGGTGAGGACCGGGACGTTGAAGGCGTCGCAGGTGCGCACGAAGCGGGCGGCCTTCTCGCTCGCCGCGATGTCGAGGCAACCAGCGAACTGCATCGGCTGGTTGGCGACGACACCGACCGGACGGCCCTCCACCCGGCCGAAACCGGTGAGGATGTTGGGCGCGAACAGGGACTGCGTCTCGAAGAACTCGGCGTCGTCCAGGACGTGTTCGATCACCGTGTGCATGTCGTACGGCTGGTTCGCGCTGTCCGGGATCAGGACGTCCAGCTCGCGGTCCTCGTCCGTGACGGCGAGGTCCGCCTCCTCGGGGAACAGCGGGGGTTCGGAGAGGTTGTTGGACGGCAGGTACGACAGCAACTGCTTGACGTACTCGATGGCGTCCTTCTCGTCGCCGGCCATGTGATGGGCCACGCCCGACGCGGAGTTGTGAGTGCGGGCGCCGCCCAGCTCCTCCATGCCGACGTCCTCACCGGTGACCGTCTTGATGACGTCCGGGCCGGTGATGAACATGTGCGAGGTCTGGTCGACCATGACCGTGAAGTCGGTGATGGCCGGGGAGTAGACCGCTCCGCCCGCACAGGGGCCGACGACCAGACTGATCTGCGGGATGACCCCGGACGCGTGGGTGTTGCGGCGGAAGATCTCGCCGTACGCACCCAGGGAGGCAACTCCCTCCTGGATACGGGCGCCGCCCGAGTCGTTGATGCCGATGACCGGGCAGCCGGTCTTCAGCGCGAAGTCCATGACCTTGACGATCTTCTGCCCGTACACCTCGCCCAGCGCGCCGCCGAACACGGTGAAGTCCTGGGAGAACACGGCGATCGGACGGCCGTCGACGGTGCCGTAACCGGTGACGACGCCGTCGCCGTAGGGGCGGTTGTTCTCCAGGCCGAAGTTCGTCGAACGGTGGGTGGCGAACTCGTCCAACTCGACGAACGAGTCGTCGTCCAGGAGGAGTTCGATGCGCTCACGGGCCGTCAGCTTGCCCTTGGCGTGCTGCTTCTCGACAGCCCGTTCCGATCCGGCGTGCGTCGCCGCTTCGACGCGGCGCTGCAGGTCCGCGAGCTTTCCCGCGGTGGTGTGGATGTCGATCTGCTGCGGCTGTACCGGCTCGGCCATCGGGATGCGGCTCCCTGCAAAGAGTGACGTGCTCAGAAGGGGGATGGGCTACTCATCCGTAGCGTAGTGGCGTGCCTACCCATCGGCAGTGCGGCGTTTACCACACCTAGGGTGGCTTGCATGACGCCGCGAGATGACTCAGCAGACAACGACGGCCGGTGGTCCGACCTCGACCGGCCGCCCCTCAACGCCGGTGCGCTGCGCCGGGCGCTGGTCCGGGACGGCGGGCTCTGGTCGGGGGTGGAGGTGGTCCGCAGTACGGGGTCCACGAACGCCGACCTCGTCGCCCTCGCGGGCAAGGAGGGTGGCGTGGACGAAGGGGCTGTGCTGATCGCCGAGGAACAGACCGCCGGGCGTGGGCGGCTGGACCGGCAGTGGACGGCTCCCGCCCGCTCCGGGCTGTTCTTCTCCGTGCTGCTGAAGCCGACGGACGTGCCGGTGGCACGCTGGGGCTGGCTGCCGCTGCTCACCGGGGTCGCGGTGGCGACGGGGCTGTCCCGGGCCGCGGGCGTCGATACGTCCCTCAAGTGGCCCAACGACCTGCTGGTGAGCGTGGGGGGCGCGGAGCGCAAGGCGGGCGGGATCCTCGCGGAGCGGGCCGGTGCGGACGCGGTGGTGATCGGCATCGGCATCAACGTCACCCTGCGCGAGGACGAGCTGCCGGTGCCGACGGCGGGGTCGCTGGCGCTGGCCGGGGCGGTGGGCACGGACCGGGATCCGCTGCTGCGGGCGGTGCTGCGGGCGCTGGAGCAGTGGTACGGGCGGTGGCGGGCGGCGGGAGGGGATCCCGTGGCCTCGGGGCTCCAGGAGACGTATGCGGCGGGGTGTGCGACGTTGGGGCGGACGGTGCGGGCGGAGTTGCCGGGGGATCGGAGTGTGGTGGGGGAGGCGGTTGCTGTGGACGGGGACGGGCGGTTGGTGCTGGCCACGGGGGAGGGTGTGCAGGAGCCGGTGGGGGCGGGGGATGTCGTTCACCTGCGGCCAGCGTGAGGGTTCTCGCCCCCGCCGCCCTTACCCGTTCCCATCCTCGGGGGCTGCCGCCCCCGAACCCCCGCTCCGGCCCTGAACGGGCCTTGTCCTCAAACGCCGGACGGGCTGGAATGCCGGCCGGTGCTTGATCTTTTAGCCCGTCCGGCGTTTGAGGACGAGCGCGTTCAGCGCGAAAGGGGGGTGCTGGGGGCGCAGCCCCCAGTGGGTTCACACCGACACCGGGTGCGTCGTCCCTGCTGGACCTGGCGGAGCGAGGCCGTATCGTTGAGGGCGGTCGATATCTGACCGTGACAGATCGGAAGGGCAGCAGGCGTGACCGTCGACGACATGGGCTCCGACGCGGCGGGCAGCCGGGTGGACGAGCAGGACGTCGATCCCGCTGACAACCCGCTCGCCCTGCGCCTCGAACAGCTCATCCTCGGGGCCGAGCGGCGCTACACCCCTTTTCAGGCCGCCCGCAGCGCCGGCGTCTCCATGGAGCTGGCATCCCGTTTCTGGCGGGCTATGGGCTTCGCCGACATCGGGCAGGCCAAGGCGCTGACGGAGGCGGACGTCCTCGCGCTGCGCCGGCTCGCCGGTCTCGTCGAGGCCGGGCTGCTGAGCGAGGCGATGGCCGTCCAGGTGGCGCGTTCCACCGGCCAGACCACTGCCCGGTTGGCGGAATGGCAGATCGACTCCTTCCTGGAGGGGCTGACCGAGCCGCCCGAGCCGGGAATGACGCGCACTGAAGTCACGTACCCGCTGATCGAACTGCTCCTGCCCGAGCTGGAGGAGTTCATCGTGTACGTCTGGCGGCGCCAGCTCGCCGCCGCGACCGGGCGGGTCGTCCAGGCGGCCGACGACGAGGAGATGGTCGACCGGCGGCTCGCCGTCTGCTTCGCCGACCTCGTCGGGTTCACGCGGCTGACCCGTCGTATGGAGGAGGAGGAGCTCGGCGAACTCGTCGAGGCCTTCGAGACCACGGCCGCCGACCTGGTGGCGGCGAACGGCGGGCGGCTCGTCAAGACGCTCGGCGACGAGGTGCTGTACGCGGCGGACGACGCGGGTGTGGCCGCCGAGATCGCGCTGCGGCTGATCGAGACGATGGCGAACGACGAGACGATGCCCGAGCTGCGGGTCGGGATGGCCTTCGGCACGGTGACCACCCGTATGGGTGATGTGTTCGGGTCGACGGTGAACCTGGCCTCGCGGTTGACGTCGATAGCGCCACGGGACGCCGTGCTCTGCGACGCGGCGTTCGCGGAGGAGCTGATCCGTACCGGGGACGCGCCCGCCTCCGAGGCGGACGCGGCCGAGGCCGCTGCCGCCGCCGAGAAGGAGGGCGAGGAGCCGCCGGTGTACCGCTTCGCGTTGCAGCCGATGTGGCAGCGGCCGGTGCGCGGGCTCGGCGTGGTCGAGCCCTGGCTGCTGACCCGGCGGGCCGGCCCCACGTAGGACCGGCCGCCCGTTCCTCCCGCTGGGCCCGGCTCAGTGGCGGTGGTTCAGTGCGTCCACGCACAGGCCGATGAGCGGTACGCACACTCCGCTCGGCGTCGTGGGCTGCGGGGCCGCCGGAGTCGGTGCGGGCGCCGGGGCTGCCTGCTGCGGGGGCTGTGGCTGGGGCTGGGAGGCCACCGGGGGCGGTGTCGGTGCCGTCGTGGGCTGCGGGCCCGGGGTGGTGACGGGCGCCGGTGTGCTGGGCCGCTGCGGGATCGTGGTGGCGTCGGGCGCGGGGGCGGGCGACGTCGGGAACAGTCCGACGGGCAGGGGCCGCAGGGGCCCGGTCGCGCTCGGGAGAGCGGTCGGCAGCGCTGTCGGGACGGGGGTCGCGTCGCCCATGGGGGCGGTCGCCGACGGGCTCGGCGTGGGGGCGGCGCCGACCGTGGCCCCCGTGTTGCGGGAGCGGTCGGCCGAGGTGTTTGCGTTCGTGTCCCTGTCCGTGTCCAGGTCCGACTGGGCCTGCGCGTTGCCGATGCCGCCGACTCCGCCGTCGGGCGTCATCCGTACGAGGCTCAGGACCCCGGCGGCCAGCGCGAAGCCGCCCGCCGCGAGCAGCACTTTGCGGGGGCGGGGCTTGCGGTGCCGGCCCCGGGGGCGGGGGACGAGGGGCTCGGAAGGGGGCGCTGCAGGCGGGGGTGGCGTCCACGCCGGGGCGGGGGTCCGGAACGGCGCCTGGGCCTGGGCATGCCTCGGTGTGCCTGTCTCGACCGGCCTTGTCGCTGTGTCCGTCATCGCGATCCCTCCCCGTTGCGCTCGCGCCCCGGGTGCGCCGTGGCGGAGCGCACGTTATGCGCTCCGGGAGGGAGATTTCGGAAGATCGGTGCGATGTCACCCGAACGGGGAGAGCGGTCAGTTCTCTGCCCCTTCCCGGTCCCTTCCCCGCCCCTTCTCTGCCGGTTCTTCCCTCGGGTGGGGCCGGACTGCGATGATCGGGGCGGCCGTAGTTAACCTGCGTTAACCAGGAGGGTGTCATGGGCGAGGAGCGGTCAGAGGAGCGGTTCGGGGAGTTCGTCGTGGTGCGGCGGCATGCGTACGTCGCGGAGCTCGTCCTCGATCGGCCGAAGGCCATGAACGCGGTCTCCTCCTCCATGGCGGGGTCCGTCGCCGGTGCCTGTGCCGCGCTGGCCGCCGACCGGGACGTACGGGCGGTGGTGCTGACCTCCACCCATGAGCGGGCGTTCTGCGTCGGGGCCGACCTCAAGGAGCGGAACTCGATGTCCGACGCCGAACTGGTCCGGCAGCGGCCGGTGGCGCGGGGTGCCTACACCGGTGTGCTGGAGCTGCCGATGCCGACGATCGCCGCTGTGCACGGGTTCGCGCTGGGGGGCGGGTTCGAGCTGGCGCTGTCCTGCGATCTGATCGTGGCGGACCGTACGGCGGTGGTGGGGCTGCCGGAGGTGTCCGTGGGGGTGATTCCGGGGGGCGGCGGTACGCAGCTGCTGCCCCGGCGGGTGGGGGCGGCTCGGGCGGCCGAGCTGATCTTCACGGCGCGGCGGGTGGAGGCGGGCGAGGCGCGGGAGCTGGGGCTCGTGGATGTGC
Organism: Streptomyces sp. NPDC020898; assembly: GCF_044333925.1. NCBI lineage: Bacteria > Bacillati > Actinomycetota > Actinomycetes > Kitasatosporales > Streptomycetaceae > Streptomyces > Streptomyces sp. NPDC020898. The sequence goes on along the minus strand of NZ_JBIRRV010000002.1, from coordinate 702,239 downwards.
TGGTGGAGGACGGGCGGGACCGGGAGGAGGCGCTGGCGCTGGCGTCCCGGATCGCGGCGAACTCCCCTGTGGGGGTACGGGCGGCCAAGCGGGCGTTGCGGGTGGGGTTCGGGTTGGATCTGCGGGCCGGGCTCGAGGTCGAGGATGCCGCGTGGCGTTCCGTCGCCTTCTCGGGGGACAGGGCGGAGGGGGTCGCCGCGTTCAACGAGAAGCGGGCGCCTTCCTGGCCGGGGGAGTAGCTTCCGCGTGCGCGGCGGAAGCTTCCCGCACCCTGTTCGCCCTCCCGATGTCTCAAATCCTCCCAAACCTTCCTAACCTGGATCAATGGGTGAGGAAAGCCGGCTCCAGGCGGTCGTGACGCTCGCGCAGGGCATGGCAGCCGCGCACAGCCCCCGCGAGTCCTGGCGCGCCGCCGCGTCCGGTGCCTGCCACGCCCTGGCCGGGAACTTCGCCGCACTGTCGGTCTGGGAGCGCGAGCTGGGCCGGCTGCGGGTTCTCGTCAACGTGGGCGAGCGGGCCGCGGGCGAGGAGGAGTTCCCGGAGGGGGAGGCGTACCCCGTGCACCAGTTCCCGGAGATCACCGAGTTCCTGCACGAACGGTGGGCGGGCGGCGGTGAGCCCAACGCCTGGGTCGAGACCGCCGAGGGACCCGCCGACGGGGCCTACGCGGGGCGCGCCGGGTACTGCCATCAGCGCGTCGCCGCTCTTCGGCGCCGGGGGCGCGGCTGCTGTGTCGTCGCCCCCGTCGTGCTGCACGGCCGGGCCTGGGGTGAGCTGTACGTCGCCCGGCCCGCCGGTGCCCCCGTCTTCGACCGTGCCGACGCCGACTTCGCCACCGTCCTGGCCTCCGTCGTCGCCGCCGGGCTCGCCCAGACCGAGCGGCTGGAGGAGGCCCGGCGGCTCGCCTTCACCGACGCGCTCACCGGGCTCGCCAACCGTCGCGCGGTGGACGCGCATCTCGACGAGGCGATCGAGCGGCACCGGCGGGACGGCGCCGTGGTCAGCCTGGTCGTCTGCGATCTGAACGGGCTCAAGCGCGTCAACGACACCCTGGGGCACGCCGTCGGCGACCGGCTCCTCGAACGGTTCGGATCCGTGCTGTCGCTGTGCGGGGCCATGCTGCCCGGCGCCCTCGCCGCCCGTCTCGGCGGTGACGAGTTCTGCCTGCTCGTGGTGGGTCCGCCCGCCGACGAGGTGGTCCGGGCGGCGGGTGAACTGTGCCGTCGCGCCGCCGAGTTGGAGCTGGGGGACGGGGTCGCCTGCGGGGTCGCCTCGACCGAGGACCCGATCGGGCCGGTGCGGACGGCTCGCCGGTTGTTCCGGCTCGCCGATGCGGCGCAGTACCGGGCGAAGGCGGTGCACGCGGACCTGCCGGTCGTCGCGGGGCGCGAGGGGGTCGACGATCCGGTGGTCCGGCTCGCCGAGGAGCCCTCCGGGGAGGGGGCGGCGGTTGAGCGGCGCCGGTTCAGGGGGCGTCGGCTGTGAGATGTGGGGTGTTGGCGCGGGCCTCGCTGGGGGCTGCCGCCCCCAGACCCCCGCTCCGGCCCTGAACGGGCCTTTTGTCCTCAAACGCCGGACGGGCTGGATGGGTAAGGGGTGAACAGGGCGCCCGGTAGTGACATCCTCGAATTCACTGCGTACGCTCCTGAATATGAATATGCACACTGTGGTGGTGGGGACGTCCGGGGTGACCGCGGCCGAGGTGCTTGCCGTTGCGCGTGGCGGGGCCCGGGTCGAATTGGCCGGTGAGGCTGTCGCCGCTCTCGCGAAGGCTCGCGGGATCATCGAGTCGCTGGCTGCCAAGCCCGAGCCCGTGTACGGCGTGAGCACCGGGTTCGGTGCCCTGGCGACCCGGCACATCAGCCCCGAACTGCGGGCCCAGCTCCAGCGCAACATCGTCCGCTCGCACGCCGCCGGCATGGGACCGCGGGTCGAGCGGGAGGTCGTACGGGCGCTGGTGTTCCTGCGGCTCAAGACCGTCTGCTCGGGGCACACCGGCGTGCGGCCCGAGGTCGCGCAGACCATGGCCGATGTGCTCAACGCCGGGATCACCCCGGTCGTGCACGAGTACGGGTCCCTCGGCTGCTCCGGTGACCTCGCGCCGCTCTCCCACTGCGCCCTCACGCTCATGGGCGAGGGGGACGCGGAGGGCCCGGACGGAGTCGTACGGCCGGCCGGTGAACTCCTCGCCGCGCACGGCATCGCGCCCGTCGAGCTGCGCGAGAAGGAGGGCCTCGCCCTGCTCAACGGCACCGACGGCATGCTCGGCATGCTGATCATGGCCCTCGCCGACCTCGACACCCTCTACAAGTCCGCCGACGTCACCGCCGCCCTGTCGTTGGAGGCGCTGCTCGGGACCGACAAGGTGCTCGCGCCCGAGCTGCACGCCATCCGGCCGCATCCGGGGCAGGGGGCCAGTGCGGCCAACATGCTCGCCGTGCTCAAGGGTTCGGAGCTCACCGGGCATCACCAGGACGGCGCGCCGCGCGTCCAGGACGCCTACTCCGTGCGCTGCGCTCCCCAGGTCGCCGGTGCCGGGCGGGACACCATGGCCCACGCCCGTCTCGTCGCCGAGCGGGAACTGGCCTCGTCCGTCGACAATCCCGTGGTCCTGCCCGACGGGCGGGTCGAGTCCAACGGGAACTTCCACGGTGCTCCGGTGGCGTACGTCCTCGACTTCCTCGCCATCGCCGTCGCCGATCTCGGGTCCATCGCCGAGCGGCGCACCGACCGGCTCCTCGACAAGAACCGCTCGCACGGGCTGCCGCCGTTCCTCGCCGACGACCCCGGTGTGGACAGCGGGCTGATGATCGCCCAGTACACGCAGGCCGCCCTGGTCAGCGAGTTGAAGCGGCTCGCCGTGCCTGCCTCGGCGGACTCGATCCCCTCCTCCGCGATGCAGGAGGACCACGTCTCGATGGGCTGGTCGGCGGCGCGCAAGCTGCGTACGGCCGTCGACAACCTCGCCCGGATCATCGCCGTCGAGCTGTACGCGGCCACGCGGGCCATCGAGCTGAGGGAGGGGCTGACGCCCGCGCCCGCGTCCCGGGCCGTCATCGACGCCGTACGGGCGGCGGGGGTCGAGGGTCCGGGGCCCGACCGGTTCCTCTCGCCCGACCTCGCCGCGGCGGACGCGTTCGTGCGGGGCGGGTACCTGGTCGCCGCGGTGGAGCCGGTGACCGGGCCGTTGCAGTAGGCAGTAGGAGTACGAGTACGAGTAACAGTGGTTGTCGGTGAGTTGGGGCCCTGCCGGATCGCGCTTGCGCCGGGCAGGGCCCCGAATCGTTTCTTCGGTTACTTCAGCTTGGCTGACTGGGCGGTGACGAGGGCGTCCGGGACGTCGTACGCCTTGCCGGTCATCATCGCGCCGAGGTTGACCGTGTAGTAGCCCGAGAGGACGTTGCCGTTCCGTACGACCTCGCCGTGCAGCGTGGACGTCTCGCCGTCCGCCTCGCCCATCGGGGCGGTCACGGAGAAGGCGACCGCTTCGTCACCCGCGCCGGACGCCTTCTCGGCGGCGACCTTCGTGACCTTCTGCGACGTGCCGTCCGCGGTCATCGTGAAACCGGCGGCGCAGGCACTGATCGCGTCCGAGACGGACTTCAATGTCTGCTCGGCCGCGTCGCCCTCGTACGAGGACAGCGATACGACGGTGACGTCGACGTCCATCGAGAGGGCGAGCGAGCCCTCGATCTCCTCCTCGGACAGGTCGTCCAGGCCCGCGGGAGCGCTGGCCGCGGGCTTCGCGCCGGTGGCCGAGCGGTTCGTCATGGCCGCCGCGTCGCCCGGGGCCTGCCCCGACAGGACGTCGGCCAGGGGCCTGCACTTCTCGTCGGACAGCTTGAGGCCGTCCGCGGGAATGTCGGCGGCCTCGTCCGCCGCCTTGACCGTGTAGCCGGGCACGTCGCCGGTGGCGACGATCAGCTTGTCCAGTTCGGCCTTGGTGGCCGCCTTCGCGGTCTGCGCCGTCGCAGCCGCCCCCGAATCCTTCGACTCGGCGGAATCCGCCGAGTCCCCACCGCTGCACCCCGTGATGAGGGCGAGCGACAGCACACTCACGGTCGCCGTGGCGCACAGGCGCACCCTCGATGATCTCTTCATGGGCGGACTATGAACCGACTGTCAAATAAACGTCAAGTTCCTTAAAAATCTGTCCAGGGAGGTCGGCCGGCCCCGTCCCGCGTCGTCCCGGGTCTCAGAACCCCAGGCGCTCCCGCCGCAGCGAATACACCACGAACCCGGCGCCCAGACCGAGGCAGAGCGTGCCGCCGACGACGTACGGAGTGGTGTCGAAGCTGCCGGTGTCGGCGAGGCGGGTGCCGTCCGTCGAGTCCGAGCCCGAGTCCGGTGCCGACTCCGAGGTGGTCGTCGTGGTCGCGTTCTTTGTGCTGGTTGTCACGGAGATCGGCTGGGTGAAGTCCGACATCGTGGACAGGGAGGAAGCGGCCGACGTATCCGCTCTGTGCTGCTGCTCCACCGTCTTGTCGGCCGTCGCATTGGCGGACGGGACGAACCACAGGGCACCCAGGAGGGTGCCCGCTGCGGTGGCGGTCAGCAACGATCGACGTGCGGATGACACGGAATATCGATCCCCTTGTGGCGCTGGCGAATTGGCCGTGGCCCCGATGCTAATGAAAGGCGCGGGTCGTGGGAAAGTTGCGGGAGCTGTGAGCCGTACGCTCTCCGACCATGAGTACTTCAGAGACATCACGTTTTGTGCGGCTTCGGGTCGAATTGGTCGTCGAGGTCGACGACGCGGACACCCTGACGAAGGCCGCGTTGGCACGGATCGCCGGCGACACCGAGATGCCGGCCGAGGAGCGCGTGCACGCCGAGGACGCTGTGACGGAAGACACCGCGGAGGCGCTCGCGTACCTCGTGGATCCGTTCGACCTGGTCGGGGAGGTGCCGGGGATCGAGCTGGCCCAGGCCTCCTGGAGCAGCGAGGAGATCGAGTACGACCCCGATTCGCCGGATTGGGATCTCGACGAGGATGATGAGTCGGACGGCGACGAGGAAGTCGGGGAGCGGGGCCACGGCTGACGCGGCTTGGGGAAATCGTGACCCCGGGAGGCAACCGCCGTCCGGGGTTTCGTCGTCTCAGGGGAAGCAGCGACCGGCAGCGGCACCACGCGACCCGGTGGACGACAGAGGCGGTCGGTCCGGCCCAGGTGTCCCGGTGGACGTGGTGTGCCCCACACATCGAACGAATGTGGAACGGGATGAACCGGTCGTAGCGTTGAAGCTTGTTATGGGGACTCGTAGGCCCCGACGGTTTGGGGATTCGGCAACGATGGAGAAGCGTGTGATGACGGACAGTAGGCGGCGCAAGGGTCTGAAGGCCGCGTCCGCTCTGCTCGGTGGCTTGCTGGTGCTCTCTGCGTGCAGCGGGGGCGACGACAGCGCCTCCAAGGGCGACAGCGGCACCGACACCTCGCAGGCCAAGGCCGACGAGGCGGCGGCCGAGAAGACCTCCGAGGCCCAGATCAAGATCACGCCGGGCGACGGTTCCAGCAACGCCTCCATCAACAACGCCGCCCAGGTGGTGGTGACCAAGGGCACCCTCAGCTCCGTGGAGATGACGACGGCGGACGGTACCGCCGTCGCCGGTGAGATATCGGCCGACAAGACCAGCTGGAAGCCGAGCGCCCAGCTGGAGCGCGCCACCACCTACAAGGTGACGGCGACGGCGGCGGACGCGAACGGCCGCGCCGCCCACGAGAACGCCTCGTTCACCACGGTCGCGGCCGCCAACAGCTTCGTCGGCTACTTCACGCCCGAGGACGGCTCGACCGTCGGTGTGGGCATGCCCGTGTCGATCAACTTCGACAAGGCGATCACCGAGAAGGCGGCTGTGCAGAAGGCCGTCACGGTCTCCTCGACCAGCGGGCAGGAGGTCGTCTGCCACTGGTTCAACGACACCCGCATGGACTGCCGGCCCGACGACTACTGGCAGGAGGACTCCACCGTCACGCTGAAGCTGGCGCTCGACGGCGTGGAGGGCGCGAGCGGTGTCTTCGGTGTGCAGCAGAAGACGGTCACCTTCAAGATCGGCCGCAACCAGGTGTCCATCGTCGACGCCAAGACGAAGACGATGAAGGTCACCCAGGACGGCAAGGTCGTCAAGACCATCCCGATCTCCTCCGGTTCGCCCGAGAACAAGACGTACGAGGGCAAGATGGTGATGTCGGAGATGTTCAAGGAGACGCGCATGAACGGCGCGACCGTGGGCTTCACCGATGACGACGGCAAGGGCGAGTACGACATCAAGGACGTGCCGCACGCCATCCGGCTGACCACCTCCGGCACCTTCGTGCACGGCAACTACTGGAGCTCCGACGGGACCTTCGGCAGCGCCAACGTCAGCCACGGCTGTGTCGGCCTGAACGACACCAAGGGCGCCAACGACAAGGGCTCCGAGGGCTACTGGTTCTACACCAACTCGATCATCGGTGACGTCGTCGACGTGCGGAACACCGGCGACAAGACGGTCGACCCGTCCAACGGCCTCAACGGCTGGAACATGAACTGGGCCGACTGGAAGGCGGGTTCGGCGGTCTGACGGCCCTTGAGGCCCGTCTGACGCACACCCACCGCACAGCTTTCCGATGCCGCCCCCAGGGGCGGCATCGGTGTTTCCAGGGCCCGCCACAGCCTTCTCATGCATCTCTTATGCGGGGCTTATCCCGTCATCACGCGGTGTACCTAGCTTGCGGCCATGTTCTTCACCTACCTGAGGCGCGAACTGCGCCGCCGCAGAAAAGCGGCACTCGTCGTCGCCTCCGGCCTCGCACTGGGCATCGCCCTGGTCATCGTGGTCACCTCCGTGTCCTCGGGCATGTCGAAGGCGCAGGACAAGGTCCTCGAGTCGCTGTACGGACTCGGCACGGACATGACCGTCACCAAGGCCGCCGCGGCCCAGACCGGCACCGGCGACGCCCAGCGCCCGCGCTTCCAGTTCGACGCGCGGGCCGACGGAGATGACTCGGGCGCGGAGCAGAGCAGCGACCGGGTGGTGGTCCAGGGCTTCGAGACCCTGGCCGCCTCCACGGTCACCAAGGTCGGTACGCAGAAGGGCGTTTCGGACGCCGTCGGCGGGCTGAGCCTCCGGGTCATCAACGTCAACGGCCAGTTCAGGCAGGGCCAGTTCCAGCAGGACGAGCAGGGCACCGGCGGCAACCAGGGCGGCGGAGTCCCCGGTGGTGGCGCAACGGGCGCTCCGCAGGGGCGTGTTGAGGGCGGTGGCGCCGAGTTCGACGTCAACAACTACTCCGTCTACGGCACCGACGTCACCAAGCCGGCCCTCGGTCCGCTGACCTCCTCGAAGATCACCAGCGGCCGTACCTTCACGACCTCCGAGACCGACGCCAAGGTCGTGGTCGTCGACGCCGCCTACGCCAAGGAGAAGACGCTCAAGGTCGGCGGCACGGTCACCGTCAAGAGCGTCACGTACAAGGTCATCGGCATCGCCACCCCCGAGAGCGGCGACGCGGCGGCCAACCTCTACATCCCGCTGAAGCAGGCCCAGACGCTCAGCGACTCCAAGGACAAGGTCACCACGATCTACGTCCAGGCGACCGACTCCCAGCAGATCGGCTCGGTCAAGTCGACCATCCAGAAGAACATCTCGGGTACGACCGTCACGACCTCCGCCGACCTCGCCGACACCGTCTCCGGGTCCCTCTCCACCGCCTCCGACCTGGCCTCCAGCGTCGGCAAGTGGCTGTCCATCGCGGTGCTCGTCGCCGCCTTCCTGGTCGCGGGACTGCTGACCTCCTCGGCTGTCTCCCGGCGCGTGCGCGAGTTCGGCACGCTGAAGGCGCTCGGCTGGAAGTCGGGCCGGGTCACCCGGCAGGTCGTCGGCGAGGCCATGGTCAACGGGCTGGTGGGCGGCGTCCTCGGTATCGCGCTCGGGCTCGCCGGTGCGTATGTCGTCACCGCGATCAGCCCGGAACTCCAGGCACAGCTGGGCAGTTCGGGCGGCAACGCCGGTCCCGGCGGTGGCGGGGGCTTCCCCGGCGGCGGTGGCGGTCCCGGCCGGCAGGCCGCGTCCCAGGCCCTGACGGTCGCGCTCACCGCGCCCGTCGCGCTCTCCACCATCGCCCTCGCGGTCGGCCTCGCCGTCACCGGCGGGCTGATCGCCGGCGCCTTCGGCGGCTGGCGCGCGTCACGGCTGCGCCCGGCGGACGCGCTGCGGCGAGTCGAGTAGAACGCGGGGTTCGGCTGCAACTGACGGGGCTTGGGCCCACCTATAGGGGCGCGGGGAACTGCGCGACAAGCCCCCACTCAGCCGCAGCTGACAACGACTCGCACCACCCCGAACCCACCCAGGAGCCACCACCATGTACGAACTCAAGGGCGTAACCAAGCGCTACACCCGAGGCAAGAAAACCGTGGACGCCCTCGCCGGCATCGACCTCACCATCGCCGACGGCGACCGCCTGGTCATCCAGGGCCCCACCGGCGGCGGCAAGTCCACGCTCCTGCAAATGCTCGGCGGGCTCGACCGGCCCACCGAGGGCAGTATCGATCTGGACGGTACGGATCTCGCCAAACTGTCCGAGAGCCGCCTCACCAAAGTCCGCAGCGAGAACATCGGTTTCGTCTTCCAGAGCTTCAATCTCATTCCGACCCTGTCGGCCCAGGAAAACGTCGAGACCGCTCTCGTACCTCTCGGGGTGAAGGCCAAGGTGCGGCGCGAACGGGCCGCCGAGGCGCTGAAGTCGGTCGGGCTCGGGGAGCGGCTCGGGCATCTGCCGGGGGAGATGTCCGGCGGCCAGCAGCAGCGGGTCGCGATCGCCCGCGCGCTGGTCAAGGAACCGAAGGTGCTGCTCTGCGACGAGCCCACCGGGAACCTCGACGAGTCGATGCGCGACGAGATCATGGACGTACTCGAAACGATGTGGAAGGAGCTCGGGCTCACTTTCATCATGGTCACGCATGATTCGGCGATCGCGAAGAAAGCCCCGCGGCTGGCCACCATCCGTAAGGGGAAGATCACCGTCAAGGAGAACGCCAACTCGTAGGCGGTTGGTTGAGCGCCGACTCGTGGGTGTCAACTCGTAGGTCTCGTAAGTCCCTTGTGTTCCGAACTCTTTCGTAACTGCCTTGTAACTGGCAGGCTCGTCGGCCTCCGGGCTATTGAGCAGCTGATCACCCCCCGGCATACTGCCTAATCCGGGGGGTGTACGCGCAGGCGTGCCGGAATGCCCCCGGCCGGGTGAACGGGGAATTCGCCCGGTACCGCAGTTTCAGGGCTCCAGGGGGAGACTTGCGCAAACAAGTGAAAAGAGCATGCGCGGCAACCGTAGCCACGGCGGCCGCAGTTGCCCTCGCGGCGGGCATGACCGGCCCGGCGTCCGCGAAGGGCGAGGCGAAAGCGGAGCAGCAGCGCGTGACCGGCGCCGCTCAGAAGCTGAAGCCCACGCACCGCATCACCCTGATCACCGGCGACCGGGTCGCCGTCGACGCCAAGGGCCGCGTCGTCGGCCTGGAGCGGGCGGCTGGGCGCGACAAGATACCCGTACAGATCCGCAAGGTCGACGGGCACACGCTCGTCATCCCGGCCGACGCGGCGCGGCTGGTCGCGGGCGGGAAGCTCGACCAACGGCTGTTCGACATCACGGAGTTGAGCAAGGAGGCGACCCGGAAGTCCCAGCAGAAGGGACTGAAGGTCATCGTCGGCTACACGGGGGCCGCGACGGCCACCAAGGCCGATGTCCGCGACGCGGGCACCCTCCGCCAGACGCTGAAGTCCCTGAACGCGGACGCCGTGCAGACACCGCAGAAGGACACTCCCGACCTCTGGGACGCGGTGACCAACGGCGACAAGACCGCCTCGGGGATCGCGCACGTCTGGCTCGACGGCACCCGTAAGGCCAGCCTCGACAAGTCCGTGCCGCAGATCGGCGCGCCGAAGGCGTGGGCGGCCGGCTACACCGGCAAGGGCGTCAAGATCGCCGTCCTGGACACGGGCGTCGACGCGAGCCACCCCGACCTCAAGAGCCAGGTGATCGCGGCCAAGAACTTCACCCTGGCCGCCACCATCGCCGACAAGGTCGGCCACGGCACGCACGTCGCGTCCATCGCGGCGGGCACCGGCGCCAAGTCCGGCGGCAAGTACAAGGGCGTCGCGCCCGGCGCCAAGATCATCAGCGGCAAGGTCCTGGACGACACCGGCTTCGGTGACGACTCGGGCATCCTCGCCGGCATGGAGTGGGCGGCCGAGCAGGGCGCCCAGGTCGTCAACCTCAGCCTCGGCGGCATGGACACCCCCGAGGTGGACCCGCTGGAGGCGATGGTCAACAAGCTGTCCGACGAGAAGGGCATCCTTTTCGCCATCGCGGCAGGCAACTCCGGTCCGGAGTCGGTCGGTTCGCCGGGCAGCGCCGACAAGGCGCTCACCGTCGGCGCGGTCGACGACAAGGATCTGCTGGCCGACTTCTCCAGCACCGGCCCGCGCGTCGGCGACGGCGCGATCAAGCCGGACGTGACCGCGCCCGGCGTGGACACCACGGCCGCCTCCGCCAAGGGCAGCATGATCGAGCAGGAGGTCGGCGAGAACCCGGCCGGCTACCTGTCCATCTCGGGTACGTCGATGGCGACGCCGCATGTGGCGGGCGCGGCGGCGATCCTCAAGCAGGAGCACCCGGACTGGACGTACGCCGAGCTCAAGGGCGCGCTCACCGGGTCCGCGAAGGGCGGCAAGTACACGCCGTTCCAGCAGGGTTCGGGCCGTATCCAGGTCGACAAGGCCATCAAGCAGACCGTGATCGCCGACCCCGCGTCGGTGAGCTTCGGCACGCAGCAGTGGCCGCACACCGACGACACCCCGGTCACCAAGCAGCTGACGTACCGCAACCTCGGCACGACCGACGTCACGCTGAAGCTGGCGGCGACCGCGACCAACCCGAAGGGCCAGGCCGCTCCGGCGGGCTTCTTCAAGCTGGCCGCGACGACGGTGAAGGTCCCGGCGGGCAAGAGCGCCTCCGTCGGCTACACCGTCAACACCAAGCTGGGCGGCACCCTCGACGGCGCGTACTCCTCGTACGTGACGGCGACGGCCGGCGCCCAGAGCGTCCGTACGGGCGCGGCGGTCAACCGTGAGGTCGAGTCGTACGACCTCGTCGTCAAGCACATCGACAAGGCCGGGCAGCCGACGGGCGAGTACAACACGATCGTCGAGGGCTACAGCGGTCTTGCCGCCGGCAGCGGTTACCAGGTCCCGACGGCGACCACCGGCACCACGACCATGCGTCTGCCCAAGGGCACGTACCTCCTGGACGCGTGGATCGCGAAGGACTTCACCAAGCCCGACCTGGGCGGCGGCGGCCTCGACTGGGTGGTCCAGCCGAAGCTGACGCTCACCAAGAACACCGCGGTGACGATCGACGCCCGCACCACCAAGGCGGCGGACATCACGGTGCCGGACGCCGGCGCCGAGCCGGTGGGCGCGATGGCCAGCTACATGTTCGACGCGCCGGGCATCGGTATCGGCGTGAGCCTCGACTCCTTCGCGAACCTGCGGATGGCCCACCTCGGCGCGGAGGTCCCCGGACTCTCGCAGACGTGGTTCGGCCAGTTCGCCAAGGGTTCGGGCGTGGAGTACGACGCGATCACCACCGCCAAGGTCAAGAAGATCCAGGGCGACAAGGTCCGTCACTTCAAGGCGAGCGAGTTCGCCAAGGTGGCGAACCGGCTGGGCGGCGGGTCACCCGGCAAGACCGGTGCACTCGGCGTGATCGCCTTCCTGCCCGAGGACGCGGCCTTCGGCCGGCTCGTCGAGCAGGCCCTGCCGGCCACGCGCACCACGTACGTGTCCACGGGCGAGAAGGCCGAGTGGCTGTTCGACTTCACCCAGTTCAAGGGGAAGGACGCACAGGGCTTCCCGATCCCCGAGGCCTACTACACGATGGGCAACCTGCAGACCCTGAAGCCGGGCGGCAACTACGCGCGCACCTTCAACGCCGGGGTCTTCGGTCCTCGGCTGCTCCCGGAGTTCGGCCTCTTCCGTGAGGGCAACTTCGTCTACGGTCTGATCCCGCTGTTCTCCGACGGCGCGGGCCACCCCGGCTCGTCCGACTTCACGTCGGTGGCCACGACGCTCTACCGCAACGGCAAGAAGGTCGGCACGAACGACGACCCGCTGTTCGGCGACAAGGCGTTCACGGTCCCGGCGGGCGACGCCGCGTACCAGCTGACGACGTCGGTCAAGCGCAGCGTCAAGGTCGCCCAGGCGTCCACCCGGATCGACGCGAGCTGGACGTTCCGGTCCAAGAAGTCGGCGGCGGACATGGTCCAGCTGCCGGCCTCCTCGCTCCGCTTCAACGCGGCCGTCGGCCTGGACAACAAGGTCGCGGCGGGCCAGCGGGCCACGTTCCCGGTCGTCGTCGAGGGCGCGGCGCGCGGCAGCAACCTCAAGTCGCTGTCGGTGTACGCGTCGTACGACTACGGCAAGACGTGGAAGAAGCTGACCGTGAAGAACGGGAAGGTGACCGTCGTGAACCCGAAGAAGGGGGCGGCGATCTCCTACCACGCGAAGATCACCGACAAGAAGGGCAACAAGTCGACGATCTCGATCTACAACGCGTACTACGGCAAGTAAGTCGTCGGTAGTGCTGCGTTAGCGGTAGCGGACGGTCCGTCGGGGGGATTCCTCCGGCGGGCCGTCCGTGTTTCTCGCCCCCGCCGCCCCTACCCGTCCCATCCTCGGGGGCTCCGCCCCCGAACCCCCGCTCCTCAAACTGCCCCAGAGGGGGGGACCCCCAAGGGGCTGAATTTGGCATCTTCAGCCCGTCCGGCGTTTGAGGACAAGGCCCGTTCAGGGCCGTAGGGGGGTCTGGGGGCGCAGCCCCCGGTCAGGAACCGGCGCTGCTCTCCGTTCCCGCCTTCGTTGCGTCTCGGCCCCAGCTGGCCAGCAGGCGCAGGCCCTCTGCCGAGGGGGAACCGGGTTCCGCGTGGTGGAAGATCAGGGTCTGGTCGCTGTCGTCCGGGAGCCTCATCGACTCGTAGTTCAGGGTCAGTTCACCCACCAGCGGATGCCGCATCCGCTTCACCCCGTGGCTCTTCTCCTTGACGTCGTGGGTCGCCCACAGCCGCCGGAACTCCTCGCTCTTCACCGACAGCTCGCCGACCAGCGCGGACAGCCGCGGGTCCTCCGGATAGCAGCCGGCGTCCATGCGCAGATGGCAGACGATGTCGATCGCCTTCTGCTCCCAGTCCAGGAACAGGTCGTGGTACTCCGGCCGCAGGAACACCAGCCGCGCCCAGTTCCGGTCCTGCGGCGGCAGCTCGGCCCAGTCCCCGAAGAGCGACGCGGCCATCCCGTTCCAGGCCAGGATGTCCGTACGCCGCCCGGCGATGTACGCCGGTACGCCGTCCATGGTGTCGAGCAGCTGCCGCAGGCTCGCGCGGACGACCTGGACCCGCGCCGACGGCTTCTTCTTGTGCTGCTTCGGCTTGGCGAGGTGGGTGAGGTGGGCGTGCTCGGCGTCCGTCAGCCGCAGGGCGCGGGCGATGGCGTCGAGGACCTCCGCGGAGACGTTCCGCCCGTTGCCCTGTTCGAGCCGCGTGTAGTAGGCGACGGACACCCCGGCCAGCTGGGCCAGCTCCTCGCGGCGCAGCCCGGGCACCCGCCGGTGCCGCCCGTAGTCCGGCAGCCCCACGTCCTCCGGCTTGAGCCGGGCCCGCCGGGTGCGCAGGAACTCGCTGAGCTCGGCACGCCGGTCGAGGGCCCCGCCGATGGTCCCGGTGGTGTTCCGGGTGCGGAGTTCTGCCGGTTGCGCGGGTTCGGGCTGTTCGTCCATGTCTCAAGTATTCCCGGTCGTACGTACACCAGCCTGACCCCGCCAGTGGTAGGACCGGCGGACGTACGCAGAGGCGTGGACTGGGTGAATATCGAAACGTTCGGCAGACTGATCATCGTGCCCGGTCAGAAGGCGGCCGGGCACGGAATCCCCTAGGAGAACCCCCGGCATGACCACTGTCGCTGCATACGCCGCCCCCTCCGCCAAGGCTCCGCTGGAGCGGACCACCATCGAGCGTCGTGAGGTCGGTGAGTTCGACGTCCTGATCGACATCAAGTTCGCCGGTATCTGCCACTCCGACATCCACCAGGCCCGCGAGGGCTGGGGCGAGGCCATCTTCCCGATGGTCCCCGGCCACGAGATCGCCGGTGTCGTCGAGGCCGTCGGTTCCGGCGTCACCAAGTTCGCGGTCGGCGACCACGTGGGCGTCGGCTGCATGGTCGACTCGTGCCGCGAGTGCGAGAACTGCAAGGCCGGCCTGGAGCAGTACTGCACCGGCGGCATGACCGGCACGTACAACGCCCTCGACAAGAACGGTGAGCCGACCTACGGCGGCTACTCCGAGAAGGTCGTCGTGGACGAGAACTACACCGTCCGCATCCCCGACGGCCTCTCCCTCGACGTGGCCGCGCCGCTGCTCTGCGCCGGCATCACCACGTACTCCCCGCTGAAGCACTGGAACGCCGGCCCCGGCAAGAAGGTCGCGATCCTCGGCATGGGCGGCCTCGGCCACATGGGCGTCAAGATCGCGCACGCGCTCGGCGCCGAGGTGACCGTCCTGTCGCAGTCCCTGCGCAAGCAGGAGGACGGCCTGAAGCTGGGCGCCTCGCACTACTACGCGACCAGCGACGAGGCGACCTTCAAGGAGCTGCGCGGCACCTTCGACATCATCCTGTCCACGGTCTCGGCACCGCTGAACCTGGACGCCTACCTGTCCCTCCTCAAGACGGACGGCGCGTTCGTGAACGTCGGCGCCCCCGAGGAGCCCGTCGCGCTGAACCTCTTCTCGGTGATCGCCGGCCGCAAGACCCTCGCGGGCTCCGGCATCGGCGGCATCCAGGAGACCCAGGAGATGCTGGACTTCTGCGCCGAGCACGGCCTGGGCTCGGAGATCGAGCTGATCAGCGCGGACCAGATCAACGAGGCGTACGAGCGGGTTCTCGCGAGCGACGTCCGGTACCGGTTCGTGATCGACGCGGCGACGATCTAGTTCCGTCGAGGGGCCTTCGCCTGCGGGTCCGTCGTGGCTGGTCGCGCAGTTCCCCGCGCCGCTGAAGGACGGGGGCTGCGCCCCTGTCCTTCAGCGGCGGCCAGGAGCCACAGCAAGTACGGACCGCCCACCAGCGCCGTGAGTGCCCCCACTGGGATCTCCAGTGGGGGCAGCAGCGTACGGGCCACCAGATCCGCCCCCACCAGCACCACCGCCCCCGTCAACGCCGAGCCCAGCAACGGCAGTTGAGGCGTACGGGTGAGCCGCCGCGCCAGCTGTGGCGCAGTGAGCGCGACGAACCCGATCGGCCCGGCGGCCCCGGTCGCGGTGGCGGCGAGGACGACCCCGAGGACGGTCAGCCCCAGCTGCGTCCGCTGCACCCGCACGCCCAGCGCGGCAGCCGTATCGGCGTCGAGGCCGAGTGGACGCAGCGCCCGGCTCGCCCACACCAGCGCGGGCAGACACAGCAGCAGGACGACGCCCAGCGGCCCCGCCTGCTCCCACCCGCGCCCGTTGAGACTCCCCGTGAGCCAGAGCTTGACCTGCTCGGCGGCCTCCAGCTCGCTGTCGGTGAGATAGAGCTGGACGACTGCCGAGAGTGCGACGCCGATTCCGACCCCTGTCAGCACGAACCGGCTCGCCTGCATCCCGCGCCGCCAGGCGAGCACGTACACGAGCGCGGCGGCCGCGAGCCCGCCCGCGACGGACACGGCGGGCAGGGCACCGGGGGAGGCGACCGTCCCGGTGGCGAGCGCCAGCACGGTCGCGGCGGCGGCCCCGTGCCCGACGCCGATCACATCAGGGCTGGCCAGCGGATTACGCGTCACGCTCTGCACGAGCGCCCCGGCGAGCCCGAGGGCCGCCCCGACGAGCGCCCCGACCGCGATACGCGGCACCCGCAGCTCATTGACGACGAGGTCGTACGCCCCGCCCCCGCCGCGCACGGTCGCCCACACCTCCCCGGGCGGCACGAAGACCTGCCCGACACAGGCGGAGACACCCATCACGAGAGCGAGGGCCACACCGAGCGCGAGGGCGACCACGGCGGACCGCCGGTGCAGGAGGACAGAGAGACGGGGCCGGGGGCGCAGCACGGTGACCCCGGGAGGCAGGGAACTCCCGCTCCCCTTCTCCCGTACGGGAAGGGCGGTCATGTGCTTCCCGCCTTCCGCCGTACGAGGACCACCAGCACCGGCACGCCCACCAGCGCCGTCATGACCCCTGCGGGGACTTCGGCGGGCGCCCGTACGACCCGCCCGGCGACATCTGCTGCCAGGAGCAAGGCCGCGCCGAGGAGGGCGGACAGCGGGAGGACGCGGCGATGGCCGCCGGGGACGAGACGGCGGGCCAGGTGGGGCACGGCGAGGCCGATGAACGCGATCGGCCCGGCGGCGGCGACCGCGGCGGCCGTCAGCAGGGTCGCGCCGAGCGCCGCCGACCCCCGTACGACATGCACCCGGTGCCCGAGCGCCCGGGCTGTGTCGTCGCCGAGGGCGAGGGCGTCGAGGCCACGGGCGCAGACCAGTACGAGCAGCGCCCCGGCGAGGAGGAACGGCAGCATCCGCCCCACGGTGTCGGCGTCCCGCCCGCTGAGCGCGCCCACCTGCCAGAAGCGGAACTGGTCGAGGGTGGCGGAACTGGAGGTGAGGACGACCGTGGTCGCCCCGGCGATCATCGCGGACAGCGCGGTGCCCGCCAGCGCGAGCTTCACGGGCGAGGCGCCGCCACGGCCGCGCGCGGCGATGGCGTACACGAGACAGGCGGCGGCGACGGCACCGGCGAAGGCGTACCAGACGTACCCGCCGAAGCCGTTCGCCAGCCCGAACGCGATGGCGAACACGACTCCGGCCGCCGCGCCCTGACTGAGCCCGAGGATGCCCGGATCGGCGAGCGGATTGCGGGTGACGGCCTGGAGCGCGGCCCCGGCGAGCCCGAGGGCGGCCCCGGCGGTGAGCCCGATCTCGGTCCGGGGCACCCGCAGCGAACGGACGACCAGCGCGTCCGGCGTGCTCCCGCCGTGCAGCAGCGCGTCGAGCACGGCGGCCGGCGGGACGGGCCGGGTACCGACGGCGAGACTGAGGAGGGCAACGAGGATGACGGTGACGAGGGCGACGACGCCGGTGACGGCCGTACGTGCGCTCACTTGCCGATGTGCTCGGCGAGCTGCCGGACGACGAGACGGGCGGCGGTCGGCCCGGCGTTGAGGTACCACGGATCGTCGTCGACCTTGACGGCGTGCCCGGCGGTGACGGCCTTCATCGACTTCCACAGCGGCCCGGCGACGACGCTCGCCGCATCCGTCTCACCGGCGTCGCCCTGTACGGAGTAGAAGATCCAGTCGGCGTCGGCGGCATCGATGCTCTCGGCGCCGATGTCCTCCGAAATGGCCCTGAACTGCTGGGACTTGGGCCGTCCGAGCCCCATGTCCACGGCGATGGACCCGGTGAAGGAGGAGACGCCGAACATGCGGGTCCGGTCGGGCGTGAAGCGGATCATGGAGACCGTGGGGGAGCCGAGTGCCTCACCCTGCCGGCCCGCGTCGGCGGCGATGCCGTCGACGAGCTTCTGGGCTTCCTCCCCCTTGCCGACGGCGTCCCCGACGAGCAGCAGATCGCGCTTCCAGTTGATGCCGTTGCCGGCGGTGACGACGGTCGGCGCGATCTTGGAGAGCTTGGGGTAGAGGTCGCCGAGGGAGTCGTTGGCGAGGATCAGATCGGGCTTGGCGGCGGCGAGCGTTTCGAGGTTCGGCGCCTGGCGGGTCCCCGCATCGGTCATGGCGGCGAGCTTCGCCTTGTCCTGGGGGAAGGCGTCGGCGAGGTACTCCGGCACGAGCCCGGCGTTGTCGGCGCGCGTCGTGGCGGCGGGGACGAGCCCGAGGGAGAGAAGGTCGTCGAGCTGCCCGGTGCTGAGGACGGCGATCCTGGTGGGGACGCTCTCGACGGCGGTGGCGCCCTTGAAGTGCGTGACGGTACGGGGGAAGGTGCCGTCCGTGTCGACGTCGGCGCCCATGCCCGCGGCCAGGGCGGAGGGGGCGGCGGAGGGTCCTTCGGACGAGCCCTCGGAGGCCCCCATGACGGGGTTGCGGGTTTTCGCGCCGGCCGCCGCGGCATCGTTGTCGGAGGAGGCCGACGAGCAGCCTGCCAGGAGCCCTCCGGCGAGGGTCGCGGCCACGACGGCCTGCCACTTCAACGTACGCACGTGTCACTCCGCTACCACAGTTACCGGTCATTTAGTAAGGCAAGCCTTACTTTAACTTCGGCTGCTGGGCAGGGCGGACCCGGGGTCGTAGCGTGGGAGAGGAAGGTGAAGGTGAAGGGGGCCCACAGATGACCGTGCAGCTGAACCACACCATCGTCGCCGCGCACGACAAGAAGACCTCGGCACAGTTCCTCGCCGACATCCTCGGGCTGGACGTGAACCCGCAGTACGGGCCGTTCATCCCGGTCGCGATACCCAACAGCGTGACCCTGGACTACATGGACACGGAGGGCGCGATCACCCCGCAGCACTACGCGTTCCTGGTGTCGGAGACCGAGTTCGACACGATCTTCGCCCGCATCCGGGAGACCGGCCTCACCTACTGGGCGGACCCCGGCCATCACCGCCCCCACGAGATCAACACGAGGGACGGCGGCCGGGGCACGTACTTCGACGACCCGAACGGCCACGTCCTGGAGATCCTCACGCGGCCGTACGGGAGTGGGGACGGGGGTGGGAGTGGGGACGGGGGCGGCGGGGCCTGAGGGCGGCTCAGTCGTCCGCCGGTTCGTCGGGGAACGTCCACGCGGCGCGGGCGCCCGGGCCGACGGTGAGGGTCGAGTGCCCGATCCGCTCCTCGTGCCGGTGGGGCACGGGCCGGTTGAGGGACATCTCGATCTGCCGCAGCCCCGCGTGTTCGCGCGCGACGGCGTCGAACCGGATCGTGGTGCCGCCACCGTGCGCGACGATGCCACCGTCCGCCACCGACCGGACGGCGAACCCGCCCGCCCGCAGCAGTGGCACGGTGTTGGCGAGGTCGCGGGCGGTGAGCGCGAGGCGGACGGAGGTCACGTCTCGCATCAGGTGGTCGCGGTAGAGGTCCGACAGGTAGCGCTCCCGGCCGACGTCACCGGGGTGGTCGGCCGGCTCGGTGTCGCTGCGCGGGTCGGCGAAGTACTCCGGCCGGTACTCCATCCCCCAGGCGCCGAAGGCGTCGTACCGGTCGGTGGTGAAGACGGCCTCGAACCACGGCACCGGGACGCCGTCACCGAAGTCCCGCGTCTGGCTGAATTCGACCGGGTCGGCGATCCCCTGGTCCCGCAGTCGCTGGATCACCGTGGCCAGGTCACCGGAACGCTCGACCGAGACACCCATCCCGCCGGCGCCGAGAACGCCGTCCGGTCCGGGCAGGTCACCTACTCCGAACAGCTCGAAGTAGGTCTCGCGGCCCAGCAGATAGCGCCCGGTCCAGGCCTGTCCGCCGGCACCGGTCGTGGTGCGGACCTCGAAGTTGGCGAACTCCCGCAGGTAGGCGGAGCGCTCGATGGCGTCGGCGGTCTCCCGGTCGAGCACGCCGTAGACGTGGTTGTAGTACAGCAACTGCCGTTCGGGCGAGGGCGGTTGGCCCCCCTGAGACTGCGCCGCACTCGCGACGCCTCCCTGGACCCTCTGGACCCCCTGGACCGCCGCTGCGAGGGTCACAGCGATGACCATGATCATCTGTAACGTTCCTCGAAGCAGCATGCGAGCGATCGTAGGACGGAGGATCGGCGTCCGCTGTCGGATTTCGGGACATCTGTGTCCGTACGTCTTCGATGGCTCCGGTGACGCACAATTGGTCGGTGAATGACGGTACTTCGCCGACCACGGCCGCCCAACCGCCGCCTCAGCTGATCGATGACGATGAGCTGACCGGGCACTCCGTGGTGGCCAACAGCACCATGAATCGCGAACGGGTCCTGAGCGGCGTCAACAGCTACGCGCGCGAACTCGGCTTCGATCCGGTCGAGTTCCTCGGCGGGTGCGGTTCCGCGCCCTCCTGGCTCGACCTGTGCAGCGGAGAGGGGCTGGCCCTTCGTGCGGCGGCCCAGCGGATCCCGCAGGCCGCGATCACCGGCGTGGACCTGGTGGGCCCACTGCGGCCGGCAGACCTGCCCGACGGCCTCGAACTCATCGCCGCCGACCTCGGCGCATGGTCCCCGGCCCGCCGATACGACCTCATCACCTGCGTCCACGGGCTGCACTACATCGGCGACCGCCTCGCCCTCCTGGAACGGGCGGCCTCCTGGCTCACCGACACCGGCCTGCTGGTCGCCCACCTGGACCCCGCGACGCTACGGCGCCCCGACGGCACCGACGCCTCCCGCCCGGTCCTCGCGGCACTGCGCGCCGCCGGCTTCGACTACTCGGCCCGGCACCATCGGCTCGGTCTGCGGGGCGGGCGGTCCGTCGCGCTTGCGTTCACCTACCTGGGGGCCGACCCCGAGGCGGGCCCCAACTACACCGGGCAGCCGGCTGTGGCGTCGTACTACAGCCAGGGGCGGTGAGCAGTGATACGCGTACGGCAATCGGCTCGTCCCCCAGGTCTCGTCAGCGCACGGTGTCGCTGAGGAGAACGAACGGAGCGCGCCCCTCGCTGCCGTCCGGCAGGCGCCAGCCGGCGGTGACATGGCCCAGGGCCTCGGTCGTGCCGGTGCCCGGGGTCCGCTGCTCCGGCTCCGGCTCCGGCGAGAGGACGCGCGTCACCTGAAGGGTCAGGGAACCCGCGACGGTTCCCACGACGACAGTGGTGCCGCGCTGCCCGTCGTCGTCGCCGTCGTCGTCGACGGTGAGCGACGCGACCTCGGCGGAGAGGCCGTCCCCCGTGAAGTGACGGGCGACAGAGGGGTCGGGGGTGTCGGACACGCTCTGGGCCTGCGCTTCGGCACGGCCCTGGAGGAATGAGAGCAACTGGGCGACGAGGACCGGGTCATGGGTCCCGTCGTACACCCAGCGCGTGCCCAGAACCCCGTGCTCCAACGTCCCGACGAGCCCCTGCTCGGCTCCGTCGAGCGGTGCGCCGCGATAGGTGAGGGGCACGTGGTAGGAGAGCGGCGTCTCGCCGGAAGTATCCGTGACCACCATGAACTCGATGCCCACCTCCCCCTCCGGATCGTCGAGCCGAAAACCACCGGCCTTGGTCAACTCCGGCTCACGCCCCGTGCCGACATACCAAGGCCGGGTCGGAAGCCAGGGGGCGAGCAGCTCCAGCTTGCCGGGGGTCAGGGTCGTTCTGTGGATGACAGCCATGCCCCGTGAACTTCTCCCGCGGACGGAAGATTCCCTCTCCGGCGGCCGATCCAGCTCTCAGGGCGGTGCCACAGCCCCCCACGCCCGGCTGCCCTGACGGTACGTCGCCCGCCCCGAGTGCGCGGTGGCGTGCCCGGCGGCGTGCCCTGGAGTCCCTCGTCGAGCTGAAATTCGTACGGCGATACTCCCTACGCGTGAGACGTGACGATCCACGTCGGGGGCCTGGCCGCTGCGGGCCCCCACCGTCATCACGGTCAACTCAGCCTGGATCTACACGACTTGTTCTTCTCGTTGTTGATTCCCGTTGGCACAGTGCTAGGTCGATGGATCAAGGACAACCACCGTGCCGAACGGCCCGGTGACACCGCGCGGTCCCGGCACGGAGGCATGCGTGACATCCGTGCCACACCAGCGAACTCGTACAGAAAACGTTCTGGAGACCCACCCCATGAAACTCCCCAAGCGTCTCGTCCTCACGACCACAGCTCTCGCCGCCGTGGCCACCGGCACGCTCCTGAGCGCGACGGTCGGCCAGGCCGCCGCCACGCAGCCCGCCCGCACCGGCGTCGACGTTCCCGCAGCCCTGAAGGTTCCCGACGGCAACAGACTGACCGGCGTCTTCTCCGCCGCGGGCGTCCAGACCTACACCTGCACCGACGGCGCCTGGAAGCTGCTCGAACCCGCCGCCACCCTCTGGGCCAAGAACGACCGCGCCCACCGCCCCGTCGCCCTCCACTCCCGCGGCCCCGTCTGGGTGTCCACGGTGGACGGCAGCGCCGTCAACGCCGCCGCCGTCGCCAACTCCCCCAAGTCCGGCACCATCCCGGAACTGCTCCTGAAGTCCACGACCACCCGCGGCCCCGGCGCCTTCGCGGACGTCTCCTACATCCAGCGCCTCGACACCAAGGGCGGCGTCGCGCCTGCCACGGCCTGCACGGGCACCGACCAGACGAGCGTTCCGTATTCCGCCACGTACACGTTCTTCAAGCCCGCCAAGTGATGCCGTAGCGCATGCGGCGAGGGATGCGGTAAGGAGCGACGGAGTAAAGGAGTAACGGCAGAGGCCCCTCTGGACGAGTCGATTCCGAGGGGCCCTGTCCCGGCGAGCCCGTGCGGTCACCCTCACCCCAGGAGGTGGGCCAGAGGTTCGTCTCCCGTGGGATAGGGGCGTTCCCGGGGCAGCAGACGGGTGGCGGAGCCCAGGTCGCCGCCACTGACGAGCGCGTGGATCTCGTGGGCGAGCGGAGTCACGTCGCGGATGGAGACCGTCCACTCATCCGCGTAGCGTCGTACGGCCTCACCGGAGAGCCCCAGTTGCAGGGACCGGTACGGCAGGGGCCGCAGACGCAGGTCCCGCTCGGGGTCCCACTGCACGCGAGCGGGCGCACGCTTCAACTGACGCTGCCAGGTGGCTCGGTCGGGGTGAACCCCGCGGACGTAGCTCGACAGACACGCGTGGCGCAGCGCCCACTCGAAGCCGGCCCGGTCGATCTCGACAGCGAGGACGGTCTCCTGCCCCTCCTTCGCGCCCCAGCCGCAGCGGTACATCATCCACAGGAACGAGGGCTTGATCCACGTCATCCTGTCCCGCTTCCACCCACCGGGAAAACGGCCCTCGTGGGCAGCGGCCAGGCCGATCTCCGGCGAGTAGGCCTGGTAGACGGTGATCGTGGACTCGGTGTAGGCCGCGCGGATCCCGTGTCGGGGTTCTTCCATGACGTACAGCGTGGGGGCGGACCGGTCGGGTGGCTAGTGGATTTCGGCCGGTGAGCGGGGCCCCGGCGATGCCGTGGTCGCGGAATCGTCAGGACCTCTCGCGCGTTGAGGGGAGTGGGCGTGGGATGCCGGTGGTGTGTGAGCCGAGTAGCCCGAGTGACCGAGCTGACAGGAATTGGAGGGGCCTCGATGGCTGCGCAGACGCAGAGGGCAGTGCTGGCGGGTGGATGCTTCTGGGGGATGGAGGACCTGATCCGCCGGCAGCCGGGCGTGACGGCGACCCGGGTCGGATACACCGGCGGGGACGTGCCGAACGCGACGTACCGGAACCATGGCACGCACGCGGAGGCCATTGAGATCCTTTTCGACCCCGCGGAGACCGATTTTCGCGCGATCCTGGAGTTCTTCTTCCAGATCCACGACCCGAGCACCAAGAACCGTCAGGGCAACGACATCGGCCTCAGCTACCGCTCGGCCATCTACTACGTGGATGACGAGCAGAAGCGGATCGCCGAGGACACGATCGCGGATGTGGACGCCTCCCGGCTGTGGCCGGGCAAGGTCGTCACCGAGGTGGAGCCGGTCGGCCCCTTCTGGGAGGCCGAGCCCGAGCACCAGGACTACTTGCTGCGTTACCCGAACGGCTATACCTGCCACTTCCCGCGCCCGGGATGGCGGCTGCCCGCCCGCGCGGAGGGCTGAGGGCTGAGGTCGACCGCGATGCGGCTCCTCACCGTGTGCGGGCGGTAACCGGTGGCCAACGCCGCGGGTACCGCCCGGCCCACCGGGGTCAGTTCGCCGCGGCCTCCGCCGCCACCGCCTGCGCCGACAGGTTCCGGATACGGAGGTAGCGGGCCGTCATTCCGTCGCCGTGGTAGCGCCACGGGAGGGCGTTCACGTACCCGTCGACCAGCTTGAACTGCTCGATCGCGGCCTCGTCGCGGTCCTGGAGGGAGAGGTAGTACGCCAGGAGGTGGCGCAGTTCCGGCAGGCGCGGGTGGGTCGGGTCGGCCGCGGCGGCGTCGGCCAGGCCGGCGTTCACGCGGGCGATCATCTCGGGGGTGCGGTCGGCGTCGTTGTCGTCCGAGTCGTCGTGCTCGAAGTGGGAGACCAGGGGGAAGACGGTGAGCAGGCTGCCCGGCGGGGCGGACGCCGCCGCGCGTGCCGCGAACTCGGTGGCCAGCTGCTCCGAGCCGCACCACTTCTTGCACCAGTACTGAAGTGCGTGCCAGTGCGCTTCGTAGTGGTGCGGGGCGCGGGCGGTGATCTCCGCCCACAGCTTGTCCATCTCGGAGTGCGGGTAGCCGAGTCCGGTCGCCACCGAGATCTCGCTGATGTACGGAGTGGGGTCGTCGGGGTTCAGCGCCGCCGCCCGGGCTATCTCCTCACGGGAGCGCCGCAGCATGCGGTGGAAGCCGTCGAACTGCTCCCGCGTGGTGTGCTTGGCCCACTGGGCCCCTCTGAGCCGTCCGGCGAGCCCGACGGTGCTGCATGCTCGGACCACGGCAGCGTCCGGGTCATCGGGACGGCCGGTCTCCCAGGCGATCAGCCACTCGTCCTCCTCCGACGCGAGCGAGGCCAGCATGCTCACGGCCATCGACCGGCGGTCCCAGTCCCGCCCGATGCCCTCCAGCAGCCCGGCGCCGGCCTTCCAGTCGCCGTTCCGCACGGCATCGAGCGCCGCCTCCCACCCGGCCGGCAACGGCCCGGCGGACTTCGTGCTCTGCCGCTCGGCGGGCAGCAGCCCGAGCTGCTCGGCGGCCTCGGCGCCGCCGGCATCGTCCGCGCCGCCGGCCCCGGACGTCTGGGCGCGGAACTCCTTCACGAACACCCCGCCCAGCCACAGCACGGCGACCAACGTGGG
Organism: Streptomyces sp. NPDC020898; assembly: GCF_044333925.1. Taxonomy (NCBI): domain Bacteria; kingdom Bacillati; phylum Actinomycetota; class Actinomycetes; order Kitasatosporales; family Streptomycetaceae; genus Streptomyces; species Streptomyces sp. NPDC020898. Next base: position 677,377 of record NZ_JBIRRV010000002.1, on the reverse strand, counting down.
CACGGCCAGGATGCCCAGGATCCACAGCAGTACGGTCATCGGGGAGCGTCCGTTTCTTGGGAGGCGGGGTCGCGGGGAGCGGGGGGAAGAAGGGCGCGCAGCGGGGCGGTGTCCGGCTGGTCGGCGAGTGCGGTGTCCACGGCGGCGCCGATCGCGGCGTCGAGCTCGGAGGTGCCGTCGCCTGGGCTGCTGCCCGGCGCCGGGAGCAGGCGGGCCTTCGCCGACTGCTCCCAGGAGAACTCCCAGCGCACCTGGGAGCGGGCGCTGAACTCCTGCATCACCATGCTGTGCAGCGAGTGGTGCAGCGTCGGGCGTACGAACTCACGGAATGCGCGTCCCTTCGCCGCGACCGCCTCGTCCGACAGCGGCAACCGGCGTGCCAGCTGCCACAGTTGGCCGTCGTCGATGAGGGTGAGGAGGGCCGGCAGGGTGGGGCGGCCCTTCGTGTACAGGACCAGGGCCCGGTGCAGCGCGGTGTTGAGGGAGGAGAGGTTGGCCGCCATCGCGCCGTCGAGGAGTTCCTGCCAGTCGGCGGTGCGGCGGAACTGCCGTACCTCCTCCGTCAGGACGGCGTCCTCCAGGGCGGCGAACGTGCGCCGCTCGTCGGCCAGGAGCGCGATGGCCGCGCCGTGGGCCTCGTCCGCGCGGCCGTCGGCGGGGAGCAGCTCGATGCGGCGGACGCGGTCGGCGACCGGCGGGTGGGAGTCGTACGGCGAGGTCGGCTCCGTGGGCAACTCGCTGCGCAGGCCCGCCAGTTCGAGCTGGCGGGCGCTCAGTATCCGGCCGAAGCCGCCGAACACCTCGCCGTGCGGCGGCAGTAGTCCGGCGTCGGCGCCCAGGGTGGCGTAGGAGCGCACGTAGAACCCGAACGCGCCGTCCAGCACCGGGATCTCGCGCAGCGCGGACGCGGTGGCGTCGCGGCCGGCGATACGGGCGGCCGAGGCGTCGGCGGCGTACTCCTGGCGGCGGGAGTCGGCGAGCGTCGCACGGAGGTACACCTTGGCGTAGGCGGTGTAGATCCGGGCCAGCGTGCGGTACGTGATGCCCGCGCGGCCCGTGTCGGTCTTCTGGCCCTCTGTGCCCTTGCCCTTGGCCGCGGCCCTGGCGTTCTTCCGCTCCTGCCGGGCCTGCTCGCGCGCCGCCGTGTTCCCCGCCTTCTCCTCGAAGTTCCTTATGGTGCGCAGGAGTTGGACGCGTCCGCGCAGGGTGAGGGCGGCCAGGCGGGTGTCGGAGCCGGCGTAGTGGCCGAGTTCGTGGGCGAGGACCGCGCGCAACTGGGCCTCGGTCAGGCCCTGCATGAGCGGTACGCCGAGATAGAGCCGGCGCGGGCCGGGGAGGAGGCCGAGCAGCCGGGCGTCCTCGCTGACGGCGGCGTTGGCGTCGCCCATGAGGACGATGCGGGACGGGGCGCGGGTGCCGACCTGGTCGGCCAACTCCCGCACGGTGCGCCACAGTTCCGGCTCGTCCGCCTCGGTCACGGGCAGCCCCGAGGGTACCTCGCCCTTCGACGTACGCAGCATGAGCAGACCGCGGACCAGCGGGATCGCCAGCAGTACGGAGACCACGGCCAGCTTGGTCGCGACGGCGGCCGGGGCGTGGGCGAAGAACAGGTAGTCGGTGCCGGCGAGTACCGCCAGCAGGAGCACGCCGAGCAGATAGAAGCCGGCGAGCAGTACGAGAGCGCGCAGCGCGCGCAGGGTCGAGCCCATCGGGCCGGGATCCCTCCACGGAGAACGGGGACGGTAGGAAGGGCGCGCGGCCGAGCGGTGGGGTCATGACCGGCGGGTGGGGGAAGCGGAGTATCGCCTACGGGGACATGGCCAGGCAAGACATGACCATGCCACCCGGCGCTCATGTACATCCGGCCGGGCTGCGAGGGTTCGCGCGGACGGCCCCCGCCGTCCCCTTCCCGGCGCCCTGGCTCGCCCGCCCTGTCTCACCGCAGCCGCGGCTGCCTCACCGCAGCAGAGTCGCCGGGCTTCCGCCGTTCGCCTCGTACCCCGCCACCGCCAGCGCCCGGTAGATCGCGAACTCCGCCGCCGGGTCGGCGGTGAGGGTCCACGGGAGGGCGCCCACATGGCCGTCGACGTGCACCAGCTGGTTCATGGCCTCCGCCCAGCGCTCGGAACGCACCAGGAAGTAGATCAGCAGGTGGCGCACGTGGGCCAGCATCGGGTCGTCCGGGCGGGCCGCGTGGACCGAGTACAGCCCGCCGTGGACCGCCTTCGTCACGACCTCGCTCTGGTAGAAGCTGCTGACCATGACCACCTCGGGGAGGTGCTCGAACACCGCGAACAGCGGCATCGCGGCCAGCAGGGAGCCCTGCGGAGCTCGGGCCGCCGCCGCCTCCGCGAAGGACATCGCCAGCTCGCGCGAGCCGTGCCACTTCTCGCACCAGTAGTGCAGGGCCGCGAGATGTGCCCCCATGTGCTCCGGCGCGCGGTCCAGGATCTTCAGCCAGAGCTGCTCGAACTCCGGCCGGGAGTAGGCCAGTCCGCGGGCCACCGACAGTTCGACGATGTACGGGATCGGGTCACCGGGGGAGAGGAACGCCGCGTCGCCGCACGCCGACCTCGCCTCCTCCATGATGATCCGGAACTCGTCCGTCCCCGGCGTCGACGTCCGCCACGCCTGCTGCACCAGGAACTCCGCGTGCACGGCCGCGCCGCCCGCGTCCTTGGGCGCCTCCGTCCGCCACACCCGCAGCCACTGCCCGCCCGGCGACTCGCCCGCCCCGCCGGGCCGCTGCTGCAGCTCCAGCGACGCCGCACCCGCGAAGGCCTGCACCCGCTGCCAGCGCCGCTCGCCCTCCTTCTCGGTGCCCGAGAGGAGTTGCGCCGCCGCTCTGTAGTCCTGCGTGCGCTGCACGACGTCCAGGACGTCCAGCAGATCCTGGTCGGGGCCGGGCATGCGGATGTCCAGCGCCTCCTGCCGGACGAACCCGTAGTTCGCGGGGTCCGCCGCGTCCGGGTCACCGGGGGCGACCTGCTGAATACCGGTGCGCCCGCGCCGCACGAACGGCACCACCACGAAGCCCAGCATGGCCAGCGCGATCAGCACCCAGAGAATCTCCATGCCTCAAGCGAACCAGACGGGTCTGACAATTGGCCAACCGGTCCCTCCGAAAGCTGTCCCGAAGGCCTTCGCAGCGCCCCCGAAACCCCTCCGTACCGGGCCCGGCGGGCGGTGGCCGTCACGAATCCCGCGAGCGCACTACGCTCGGTCCTCATGAGCGACAGGCACATCAGTCAGCATTTCGAGACCCTGGCGATCCACGCGGGCAACACCGCGGATCCCCTCACCGGCGCGGTCGTCCCGCCGATCTACCAGGTCTCGACCTACAAGCAGGACGGCGTCGGCGGGCTGCGCGGCGGCTACGAGTACAGCCGCAGCGCCAATCCGACCCGTACCGCCCTCGAAGAGAACCTCGCGGCCCTGGAGGGCGGTCGCCGCGGTCTCGCGTTCGCGTCCGGACTGGCGGCCGAGGACTGCCTGTTGCGTACGCTGCTCAGCCCCGGCGACCACGTGGTCATCCCGAACGACGCCTACGGCGGCACGTTCCGCCTCTTCGCGAAGGTCGTCGCCCGCTGGGGCGTGGAGTGGTCGGTCGCCGACACCAGCGACCCCGCCTCCGTCCGGGCCGCCCTCACCCCGAAGACCAAGGCCGTGTGGGTGGAGACCCCCTCCAATCCGCTCCTCGGCATCACCGACATCGCCGCCGTGGCCCAGATCGCCCGCGAGGCCGGCGCCCGGCTCGTCGTCGACAACACCTTCGCGACGCCCTACCTCCAGCAGCCGCTCGCGCTCGGCGCGGACGTCGTCGTGCACTCGCTGACCAAGTACATGGGCGGCCACTCCGACGTCGTCGGCGGCGCGCTGGTCACCGCCGACGCCGAACTCGGCGAGGAACTGGCGTACCACCAGAACGCGATGGGCGCGGTCGCCGGGCCCTTCGACTCCTGGCTGGTGCTGCGCGGCGCGAAGACGCTCTCCGTCCGGATGGACCGGCACAGTGAGAACGCCACCAAGGTCGCCGACATGCTCACCCGGCACGCGCGCGTGACCCGCGTTCTCTACCCGGGGCTCCCCGAGCACCCCGGTCACGAGGTCGCCGCCAAGCAGATGCGGGCGTTCGGCGGCATGATCTCGTTCCAGGTCCAGGGCGGCGAGGAGGCGGCCGTCGAGGTCTGCAACCGCGCCAAGGTGTTCACGCTGGGCGAGTCCCTCGGCGGCGTCGAGTCCCTGATCGAGCACCCCGGGCGCATGACGCACGCGTCCGTCGTCGGCTCCGCCCTGGAGGTCCCGGGCGACCTCGTACGCCTCTCCGTGGGCATCGAGAACGTCGAGGACCTCCTGGAGGACCTCCAGCAGGCCCTCGGATAGCCGCCCGACAGCCCTACCAGCTTGACCAGCCCGTCAGGGGTGGAGTCGTGTCCGACGGCGGCTCCACCCAGGGGCGGGCCGTCGTCGCCCAGATCGTGAAGACGACCACCGCGGTGAACAGCAGCAGCCACATCAGACGCCGTGCCGCGCGTCTGCGCCGCAGCATGCGGCTGCCACGCCGTACGGCGTCCGCGCACAGGTCGGGCGGCACCGCCGGCGGCGTGCCCTCCATGATCCGCCGCGCGGCGGCCTCCCGGTCCCGCCGGCTCACGACGGCACCACCTTCGCCCCGGTCACGGCCGGCGCCGGACCCCGCGGAGGGTGCAGGAGGGTCGCCGTCGCGCGGTCGCAGATCGCGTGCACCCGTTCCGTGGGCAGGCCGAGCAGCGCCGCTGTCTGCTGCTCGCCGACCCCCTCGTACAGCCGCAGCACCAGGATCAGCCGCTCCTGAGGGGTGAGCAGGGCCAGGGCGCTGCCGGGGTGCGGGCGGGCCCGGCCGAGAGCGCCGTGCTGGTGCCAGGCCCCGTGCGCGAAGCGCACGGCGAGGTACCGGCGGGCCAGGTCGTACGGATCCTCGCCGCGCATCCGGTCCCAGCACGCGTACGTGTGCGCGAAGGCGTGGGTCAGCAGGCGCCGCGCGCGCGGGTTGTCGCCCGGCGCCTCCGCCGTGAGCAGCGTGGCCGTGTGCAGCAGCCGGCCCGCCGCGCCCGCGACGAACGCCTCGAAGTCCCGGGCCCGGCCGGCGCCCTGAGACACCCGCCGTTCTCGCACCGTTCCTCCCGCCGTGTACGACAAGGACCGGATCTCATCTGAGGCCAGGTGCCGCCCATCGGTCAAGGGTCACGTCAGGAAGCCGACTGCGGTTCCCCCACCGGGATGCCCTGGGCTGCCTGCCGGGCGGAGAGCGCGCTGTTGAAGCGCGTGAGGAGCGTGCAGAACGCCTCGCGCTCCTCCGGCGCCCAGTCGTGTGTCAGCTCGGACATCAACTGACGCCTCGACGACCGTACTTCCTCCAGTCGCGACAGCCCGCGCGGGGACAACTGGAGGACGACCGCCCGCCCGTCCTCGGGATGCGAGGTGCGCTTGACGAGGCCCGTGTCGACGAGCGGAGCCACCTGCCGGGTGACCGTCGACGAGTCGATGCCCATGCTCGCGGCGAGCGCCTTGACGCCCATCGGGCCTTCCTTGTCGAGGCGGTTGAGCAGCAGATACGCGGCGCGGTCCATGGAGTTGCGCACCTGCCCGACTCCCCCGAGCCGGGTCTGTTCGGCACGGCGCGCGAACACCGCGACCTCGTGCTGCAGTGTGTCGAGGAGACCGGTGTCACCGACGGTCGTCATGTCCATCGACATTTCAGGTGTTGTGGGCATGGCCGGGGGCTCACTTCATGAAAGGGGTGCTGGGTTGGGGGACAGGGTACGCGGCCGGAAGGCGGGCCGTACCGACGCTGCGCAAACCAGTCTCGGAGCTTGGTCACACCGCGAGTCGACGCCTGTGAACTGCGAGACTTGAGTCATGAGCTACAGCACGGCTGACTCCTTGCACTCCCTGCGGCCCGTCACCCTCGACGATGTGCGAGGCGCCCAGAAGATGCTCATGGGGGTGGCGCGGGTGACGGCCATGGAGGGCAGCAGGCATCTGACCCAGCTGGTCGGCGCGCCGGTGCACCTCAAGTGCGAGAACCTCCAGCGGACCGGGTCCTTCAAGCTGCGGGGCGCGTACGTCCGTATCGCCGGGCTGCTGCCCGAGGAGCGGGCCGCCGGTGTCGTCGCGGCCAGCGCCGGCAACCACGCGCAGGGGGTCGCGCTGGCCTCGGCGCTGCTCGGGGTGCGCGCCACGGTGTTCATGCCGCAGGGTGCCCCGCTGCCGAAGATCAGCGCCACCCGTGAGTACGGCGCCGAGGTGAGGCTGCACGGTCAGGTCGTCGACGAGACGCTGATGGCAGCCCAGGAGTACGCGGACCGCACGGGCGCGGTGCTCATCCACCCCTTCGACCACGCCGACATCATCGCGGGGCAGGGCACGGTGGGCCTGGAGATCCTGGAACAGTGCCCGGAGGTGCGCACGATCGTCGTCGGGATCGGCGGGGGCGGTCTGGCGGCGGGGATCGCGGTCGCCGTGAAGTCGGTGCGGCCCGACGTACGGATCGTGGGCGTCCAGGCGGCGGGCGCGGCCGCGTACCCGCCCTCGCTGGCGGCCGGGCGGCCGGTGTCGATCAGGAACCCGGCGACGATGGCCGACGGGATCAAGGTCGGACGGCCCGGCGACGTGCCGTTCGGGATCGTCGGCGAGCTGGTGGACGAGGTCCGCACGGTCAGCGAGGACGAGCTGTCGGCCGCGCTGCTGCTCTGCCTGGAGCGCGCCAAGCTCGTCGTGGAACCGGCCGGCGCGAGCCCGGTCGCGGCGCTGCTGAGCGAGCCCGGGGCCTTCGAGGGGCCGGTCGTCGCGGTGCTGTCCGGCGGCAACGTGGATCCGGTGCTGCTGGAGCGCATCCTGCGGCACGGCATGGCCGCACAGGGCCGCTACCTGGCGGTTCGGCTGCGGCTGACGGACCGGCCGGGCGCCCTCGCGACGCTTCTCGGGGTGTTGTCAGTGGTCGACGCTAATGTCCTCGACGTGAGCCATGTCCGGACCGATCCGCGGCTCGGGCTCACGGAGGCGGAGGTCGAGCTGCACCTGGAGACGAAGGGTCCGGAGCACTGCGCCGAGGTCGGCCTGGCACTGCGCGAGGCCGGTTACACCGTCATCGACTGAGGTCGGGGACGGCGTTCTCGGCCCGGTCTCACTCGGACGGGTGGCTCCGGGAAAAACGCATTGAGAGACGCGATACATCGCGTTACGGTGTGTGTCACGCGAACGCTCCGCCCACCCATGCTCCTCGTGCTCGCCGGGCGGGGCAACCGAGAAAAATTTAGGCTTTTCGCGGTAATCCCCAACGACGTGGAGAACTGATATGCCAGGCGCCATCTATGCCGAAGGCCTGGTGAAGACCTTCGGTGACGTAAGGGCTCTGGACGGCGTCGATCTGGACGTCCCGGAGGGCACGGTCCTCGGCCTGCTCGGGCCCAACGGAGCGGGCAAGACCACCACGGTCCGCTGTCTGACGACCCTGCTGCGACCCGACCGCGGCTCGGCGATCGTCGCGGGCATCGACGTCCTGAAGCACCCCGACGCCGTCCGCCGCTCCATAGGCCTCTCCGGCCAGTTCGCGGCGGTCGACGAGTATCTGACCGGCCGTGAGAACCTCCAGATGGTCGGCCAGCTGTACCAGATGAAGGCGAAGGCCGCGAAGGCCCGCGCGGCCGAACTGCTGGAGCAGTTCCACCTCGCGGACGCCGCCGACCGCCCCGCGAAGACGTACTCCGGAGGCATGCGCCGCCGCCTCGACCTCGCGGCGGCCCTGGTCGTCTCACCCCCCGTGATGTTCATGGACGAGCCGACGACCGGCCTCGACCCGCGCAACCGTCAGCAACTGTGGGAGGTCATCAAGCAGTTGGTCTCCGCGGGGACGACGCTGCTGCTGACCACCCAGTATCTGGAGGAGGCCGACCATCTCGCGCACGACATCGCGGTGGTCGACCACGGCCGCGTCATCGCCCGCGGCACCTCCGACCAGCTCAAGGCCCGCACCGGCGGCGAGCGCGTCGAGGTCGTCGTGCACGAGCGCGAGCACATCTCGACCGCCTCCGAGGTGCTGAACGGCTTCGGCAAGGGTCAGGGCGAGGTCACCGTCCAGGAACACATGCGCAAGCTCACCGTGCCCGTCACCGGCGGCGCGAAGCTCCTCGCCGAGGTCATCCGCGAGCTCGACACCCGCGGCATCGAGATCGACGACATCGGCCTGCGCCGCCCGACCCTCGACGACGTCTTCCTCTCCCTGACGGGCCATGTGGCCGAGGTGAGGGACGAGGAGAACGGGAAGCAGGACGGGAAGCAGAGCGAGAAGAAAAACAAAGAGGAGACCGTCAAGTGAGTGCCGTCACCGACGCGGTGCCCGTTGCGGCGCCCACGAACCCCCTCAGTCAGTTGGTCCGCGACTCACTGGTCGTCGCCAAGCGGAACCTGCCGCGTATGTCCCGAATCCCGAATCCTGTTCGCGGAGCTTCGATTCAATTCAACTCGCCGCGCAGTCAAGGTCAGCGCGTGAGTGCCGGGAAGGGGCAGGTCGCATGAGCATGATGGCCGACTCCCTGGTCATGGCCCGCAGGAACTTGATTCGGATGAGCAGGATTCCCGAGATGGTTCTGTTCGGTCTGATTCAGCCGGTGATGTTCGTGGTGCTGTTCACCTACGTCTTCGGCGGCTCGATGAAGATCGGCGACAGCACCAGCCCGGAGGTCTACAAGAACTTCCTGATGGCCGGCATCTTCGCGCAGACCGTCACCTTCGCCACTGCGGGTGCCGGCGCGGGCATCGCGGACGACATGCACAAGGGGCTCATCGATCGGTTCCGCTCGCTCCCGATGGCGCGTGGTGCGGTGCTGACCGGCCGTACTGTCGCGGATCTCGTACAGACAGCCCTGACGCTGCTCGTCCTTGCGATCGTCGCGCTGCTCGTGGGCTGGCGCCCCGGCTCCGTGGAGCCGACCAACTTTGGGAAAATCCTGGGCGGCTTCGGCCTGCTGCTCCTCCTCGGCTACGCGTTCACCTGGATCGGCGCCCTGATCGGCCTGTCCGTGCGCACGCCGGAGGCGGCGACTTCGGGAGGTCTCATCTGGCTGTTCCCGGTGACGTTCATCTCGAACGCCTTCGTAGACTCCAGCCAGATGACGCCGTGGCTGCGCCACATCGCCGAATGGAACCCGTTCAGCGCCACTGTTCAGGCGTGCCGTCAACTCTTCGGAGACCCGGGCCTGTCCCAGTCCGACGCATGGCCCATGCAGCACCCGGTCTGGGCCTCGCTGATCTACTCCATCTTGATCATCGCGGTCTTCCGCACTCTCTCGGTCCGCAAGTACCGCCGGGCGGACAGTTGATGGCTCTGCCTCAGGGAGCAGGCCCCCATCCCCGCGGGGGTGGGGGCTTCTTTGTTGTGCGCTGACGCTCAACTCCCGTACGCCGTACCCTCGCATATTGAGCGCCAGCATCGGCGAGCGGCTCCAGGAACTGGGCATGACGAAACCCCCGGCGTCACAAGGCGAGAAGCCAGGGACGCCGGGGGCTCGCAAGGGCGTGCGCAAGGGATTCCGAGGGCTCGGCCCCGGCAGGGCTCAGCTCTGGTAGGGCACGGCCTTCAGGATCTTCACGGAGGCGAGCTTGCCGTTGGGGAGCTCGTACTGGGCGTCCGCGCCGACCTTCTTGCCGCTCACTCCGCTGCCCAGCGGGGACTGCGGCGAGTAGGTCTCGATGTCGGAGCTGGCGTACTCGCGGGAGGCGAGCAGGAAGGTCAGCGTGTCGTCCTCGTCGCCGTCGAAAGCGATGGTCACGACCATGCCGGGCGCGACCGCGCCGTTCGCCGCCGGAGCCTCGCCGACCTTGGCGTTCTCCAGGAGCTGGGTCAGCTGGCGCACACGGAGCTCCTGCTTGCCCTGCTCCTCCTTGGCCGCGTGGTACCCGCCGTTCTCGCGCAGGTCGCCTTCCTCGCGTGCAGCGGCGATCTTGGCGGAGATCTCCGTGCGCGCAGGACCAGTAAGGTGCTCAAGCTCGCCCTTGAGCTTGTTGTACGCCTCCTGGGTCAGCCAGGTGACGTTCTCGCTGGTCTGGGTCACAGGTGCTCCTCGTAGGTACTGGGATACAAAGCATCGCCCTACCAAGAAGAATGTTCCTCCACGGATGGGCGAAACCACGAGCCTAACAATTCGGCGGCAGAAGGGGGAGGACATAAGCCATCAGAAATAGGTCAGCGCAGGTCAGTGGCTATGTGATGAGGGTGACCCTCGACGACGCCCCTGCAAATGACCCCCGGCAGCGGCCTCAGTCGCTGTGACAGCCGAGCAGCTCGGCCGTCGTACCCGCGGACGTCGTCCGCAGCGTGACGACCTTGTCGATCCGGGTGTCGCCGCCGTCGAAGCGGAAGTCCGCGCGGCCGACCTCGGCGCCGCTCTCGGCCTGGGACCGGACCGTGCAGTAGCCGTCCGTGCCGGCGTCCTTGCGGACCTCAAGATGGACCTTGACCGAGTCGTCGTACGTCTTGAAGGTGATGATCTCGGCGCTGATCTTGTTGCCGACGACGTAGTGGTAGCCGAACCAGCCCACCAGGGCGAGCAGTACCGCCCCGAGGACGGCGGCGGCGACCCTGAGTCTGCGGTCGGCGCGCTCGTCCGTGGAGCGGCCGTACCGTCCCTCGGGCAGTCGCGTGCTCGCCGTACTCATGATCGTCCTCTCCGCGAGGGCCCTGGTTCTGCCGGGCCCCGGAATTATTGGCCGCTCGGTTCGGTCACTATAGAAGCCGCTCATCGCACCCGCTCACACGGGATGCCGACTTACGAGGATTGAGTCTTGACTGACCAGCTGCGACTGATGGCCGTTCACGCACACCCCGACGACGAGTCGAGCAAGGGTGCGGCCACCATGGCGAAGTACGTGTCCGAGGGGGTGGACGTGCTGGTCGTGACCTGCACCGGCGGAGAGCGCGGCTCCATCCTCAACCCGAAGCTCCAGGGCGACAAGTACATCGAGGAGCACATCCACGAGGTACGCAAGAAGGAGATGGACGAGGCCCGCGAGATCCTCGGCATCAAGCAGGAGTGGCTCGGTTTCGTCGACTCCGGCCTGCCGGAGGGCGACCCGCTGCCCCCGCTCCCCGACGGCTGCTTCGCCCTGGAGGACATCGACAAGGCGGCCGGCGAGCTGGTGAAGCAGATCCGCTCGTTCCGTCCGCAGGTGATCACGACGTACGACGAGAACGGCGGGTACCCGCACCCCGACCACATCATGACCCACAAGATCTCGATGGTGGCGTTCGACGGCGCGGCGGACACCGAGACCTTCCCGGAGTCGGAGTACGGCCCGGCGTACCAGCCGCGGAAGCTGTACTACAACCAGGGCTTCAACCGGCCGCGCACCGAGGCGCTGCACAACGCGCTGATCGAGCGCGGCATGGAGTCGCCGTACGGGGACTGGCTGAAGCGGTGGTCGGAGTTCGAGCGCACCGAGCGCACGCTGACCACGCACGTTCCGTGCGCGGAGTTCTACGAGATCCGTGACAAGGCCCTGATCGCCCACGCGACGCAGATCGACCCCGACGGGGGCTGGTTCCGGGTGCCGATGGAGCTTCAGAAGGAGGTCTGGCCGACGGAGGAGTACGAGCTGGCGAAGTCGCTCGTGGACACTTCCCTCCCCGAGGACGACCTCTTTGCGGGCATCCGCGACAATGCTTGACATGAGCGCAAGCGCAAGCCTGGCAATGACGCACCTCGTCCCGCTCGCGGCGGAGGTCGACGAGGACAAGGTGACCCCCGGTGTCCTCGGCTTCATCGTGTTCGCGGTGATGGCTCTCGCGGTGTGGGGGCTGATGAAGTCCATGAACAAGCAGATGGGCCGGATCGAGTTCAAGGAGGTGCCGGACGACGAGCGGGCCCCCTCCGGCGCCCCCGAGGAAGCCGGTACCGCGAGTGCCGGGGCGAAGGCCTCGCCCGCACCGGACGCCGGCAAGAGCGTGGGCAAGGGCTCCGCGCGCGAGTGAGACGCCGCACCGGGTGCCCGGCACCCGGTGTCCGCACCTCCGCCTCTCGCCCTGCCGCGGGCCCTGCCCCCTATCCCCGCGTCTGTCCGGCCGCCGCCACCGGCACCCCCATGACCTCCCGGGCGTGCCGGTTCGGGATCATGCCCAGGCGCCACGCCTGCCAGCCGGACTCCAGCGCCACACCGCGCTCCAGCAACAGCTGATACGCCTCCACGTAGTCGTGGAGCTTCTCGTCGCGCGACGCGTGTCCGGCGCGGGAGAGCTGGGACAGCTCCTCCTGGGCCACCGCCGTGCCGATGTCGACGCCGCCGGGGGCCGCGTACGGCAGGAGGGTGCAGCGCAGGAAGCGGGCCCAGTCCTCGCCGCGCCGGTCGCCGTACGAGGTGAAGAGGCCGATCGCCTCGTCGCACAGGGCCAGCGCCTGCGGGGTGCGGGCGTTGCCCGCGTCGACCACCGCCAGCTCCAGGCAGGTCCAGGCCTCGCCGTGGGCGACGCCGATGCGCTGGAAGTCGGCGCGGGCGTCGACCAGGAGCTGGCGGGCGAAGCCCGAGTTGCGCAGTGAACCCGTCTGGACCGCCCGCTGGTCGCGGGTGACGCGGGCCGAGTGATGGCGGGCGCAGGCCAGGCCGTAGACGTCGCGGATGCGGGAGAACATCGTGCGGGAACGTTCCAGCTCGCGGACCGCGAGATCCAGGTTGCCGGTCTCCTCCAGGGACTGGCCCAGGTAGTAGACCGACCACGCCTCGCCGCGCGCGTCGTCGTTGTCCCGGTGGACCGAGGCCGCCTGGCGCAGCCCGTCCACCGCCGCCGACGCGTCCCCGGCGACCAGCCGGGCCCGGGCCAGCTGGGTCAGCGCCCAGGCCTCGCCACGGGCGTCGCGCGTACGGCCGTAGAGGTCCAGGGCTGTTCGCAGTTCGGACTCGGCGCGCGGTACGTCGCCCATCCGCAGGCCCAGTTGGCCGAGCTGGAAGTGGGCCCACGCCTCGCCGTGGATCGACTCGCCCGCGCGGTGCAGGACCAGGGAGCGGGTGAGGAGGTCCCAGGCCTCGGCGAGGCGGGAGCGGTCGCGTTCGACGGCCGCGAGGGCGTGCATCGTCCACGCGCGGTCGGTCGCCAGTTCGGGGGCCTGCTGGAGATCCAGGGCCTCCTGGAGCTTCGCCGCGGCCTCGACCAGGTTGCCCTGGTGGTGCAGCGTGATGCCGAGGGAGCACAGGGCCCGGGCGGCGCCCGCGTCGTGATGGGCCTCCATGTACAGCTCGACGACCGAGGTCAGCGTCGTGCGCGCCTTGTCCAGCTCGCCCAGCTGACGGGCCGCGATACCCGTACGCCACTGCACCGAGCGGACCAGCAGACCCTGGTCGACCGACTCCGCCAGCTCGCTGATCTCACCGAGGCGGTAGAGGTCGCCGCGCAGCAGGCAGTAGTCGCACAGGGCGCCCAGGAGATTGAGGACGGCCGCCTGGTTGACGCCCTCCGCGTGCCGCAGCGTGGCCGTGATGAAGCTCGACTCGTCGTCCAGCCAGCGCAGCGCCTCGTCGAGGGAGGTGAAGCCGTGCGGGCTGAAGCGGTCCGAGCGGGTCGACATGTTGCCGTCGACCAGACGCAGCACCGAGTCGGCCAGCTCGCCGTAGTTCACGATCAGACGTTCCTGCGCGGCCGTACGCTCCGCCGGTTCCTCCTCGTCCAGGAGGCGGGCCTGCGCGAAGGCGCGGACCAGGTCGTGCAGGCGGTAGCGGCTGCCCCGGACGTGGTCGATCAGGCCCGCGCGGGTCAGCGCGTCCAGATGCCGGGTCGCCTCCGTCTGGTCCGTGGCCAGGAGGGACGCGGCAGCGGCGGCGCCCAGCGAGGCACGGCCGGCCAGCGCCAGCCGGCGCAGCAGCCGCCGGGCCGGCTCCGACTGGTCGGTGTAGCGCAGCCACAGCACCCGCTCCACCGGCTCCACCGGCCCGTACGCACCCAGGTCCACCGCCAGCCGGCGCGGCGAGCGCGGGCCGAGCGAGGAGCCCGCGATGCGCAGCGCCAGCGGCAGCCCACCGCACAACTCCCTTATCCGGTCGGAGGATTCGGCATCGTAGGGACTCGACCCCGATCCCGCCCTCGATCCCGAACCTGGCCCTGATCCTGCCTGCGCGGACGCGTTCAGCAGTTCCTCCGCGCCCGCCGCCTCCAAGGCCTCGACGGGCAGTTGATGGACCCAGAAGGGCAGGTCCGCCGGAAGATCGAGAGGCTTGCGGGCGGTCACCAGGACGAGGCTGTCGGAGCGCTCCGGGACGAGCGTGCGGACCTGCCCGGGATCCTGGGCGTCGTCCAGGACGATGGTCACCGGGACCCCTGTGAGGTGCTGGTGGTACAGCTCGCTCAGCCTTCTGACCTGCTGGTCCGGTGACGAACGCTCACGGAAGAGGAGCTGCTCACGGGACGCACCGAGCCGGTTGAGGAGGTGCAGAAGGGCGTCGCGGGTGGGCAGCGGCGGCTCCTGCGGACTGTCGCCGCGCAGATCCACCACGCACGCGCCCCGGAACTGGTCGCGCAGATCGTGCGCCGCGTGGATCGCGAGTGCGCTGCGGCCACTGCCGGGCGCGCCGTGCAGGACGACCACCGTCGGCCGGGTCTCCGTACTCGCCCGGGCAGCGTGCACCCACTGCCGGATACGCGCCAGTTCCTGCCGCCGGCCTGCGAACGGCTCGTCAGGATCCGGGAGTTGACCGAACGACTGCTCCAGAACGCTGCGGCTGCGGGCCGCCGCACTCTTGTCGCTGCCGCGCAGTCGCGGCCCCGTCTTCTTCGGCCCGGTCGACGCGCTGAGCACCCGCTGCTGGTCGAGGAACGGGCGGATACCGCGCACCTCCAGCGCCGTCAGCCACGTCAGCCGCAGCTGCTCGGGCCCGCCGGGCTGGCTCACCGCGCCGGCGCGGTGGTGGGCGGCGGGAACGTGGGAGGCGGTCACCTTGATGACGGTCGCGGCGGCGCCCACGACGCCCACGGTCAGCGCCGCGCCCATCGCCGTACCCGTGCCGGTGCCGAGCGCCAGGTCGGCGACCCCGGCCGCGACGGCGGCAACAGCCGCCACCAGCAACGGAGTTCCGGCCCCCTCCCGCGCGTACCGCTGCCCGAACGTGAGCTGCCCGGCCTTCGCCTCGTCGAGCGCCCGCGTGTACGCCTCGTACTCTTCCGCGGCCGACTGAGCCATGGCGTCCAGCGCCCCGCGCGCCCGCGTGAGAAGCACACCCCCGTCGGTACGCCCCCCTGACCGCCGTACCTCTTCCTCCACGGCCCGACCCAACAGCCGCTCGGCTTCCGCCCGGTGGCTGTCCCGCATGGTGTGTCCCCCTCTGGCAGCAATCTGACGGCATCTGACAGCAACGGCTTGTCCTCGGTGGTTCCTTGGTCAAGTGTCCTGCGGACGGCGCATTGGTGCGAGGGGGCAATCGGTTCCGATCACCGTGCCGGGTACGCCAGTTGACGCGGTTTATACGGGAGGGCCACCACGCGACTATCGTGATCACGGGTATCAAAATGGGGGGAAGAGGACATGAGTAGCGAGAACCCGGCAACTACCGGTCCGTCGCCCGGACCGCAGCAACCGCGTTGGGCCTGGTGGGTCGTCGGCATTGTCATCCCTCTGGTGGGACTGCTCGTCGCGGTGCTGCTGAGCGGGCCGGACCCGTCCGTGCCGCCCGGGGGACAGCCCTCCGGCACACAGCCTTTCGCCTCGACGGGGTCCATCGGTCAGGAATCGACCACGGCTTCGCCCGTCACGAGCGCCGAGCCAATTGACGCGCGGCACGGATCGGATGTTGTCGAGGCCGACATGCTCTACGGGTCGTATCTTGAGCTGGACACGTCCGAACCGGTCGTGTCGGGCATCAAGGGTGCGGACATCTACTTCGTGGCACTGCTCCAAGGCCCGGTTCTGTCCGTGCCGGGCTCAGCTTCCATGCTGGCTCCGTCGGCTGACTCCGATGCCGCCCCGACGGCTGAGGAGTGCGCCGACACCGTGGAACGCAACAGCACTTTCATGGCGACCGTGCAGCGGGGCGACAGCTTCTGCCTGCTGACCGACGAAGGCCGCGTCGCCCACCTGCGAGTCCTCACCGCACCGAGCAGCGGCACCGGAAAACTGGACGTCACCGTCTGGGACACGCCAGGCGCCTGACACGCGGGGTACTGCGGCAGGATGGACCTCATGGCGAACCGACTGGCCCATGAGACGTCCCCCTATCTCCTCCAGCACGCCGACAACCCGGTCGACTGGTGGCCCTGGTCGGCCGAGGCCTTCGAGGAGGCGCGGCGCAGTGGCAAACCGGTCCTGCTGAGCGTCGGGTACAGCAGCTGCCACTGGTGTCACGTGATGGCTCACGAGTCCTTCGAGGACCAGGCCACCGCCGACTATCTCAACGAGCACTTCGTCAGCGTGAAGGTCGACCGCGAGGAGCGTCCCGACGTGGACGCCGTCTACATGGAGGCGGTCCAGGCGGCCACCGGTCAGGGTGGCTGGCCCATGACCGTGTTTCTCACGCCCGGTGCCGAGCCCTTCTACTTCGGCACCTACTTCCCGCCCGCGCCCCGCCAGGGCATGCCCTCCTTCCAGCAGGTGCTGGAGGGGGTCCGGGCCGCCTGGGCCGACCGGCGGGACGAGGTCACCGAGGTGGCGGAGAAGATCACGCGGGATCTCGCCGAGCGGGAGATCCAGTACGGCGGCACCGAGGCACCCGGCGAGGAGGAGCAGGCGCGGGCGCTGCTCGGGCTCACCCGGGACTACGACGCCCAGCGCGGGGGGTTCGGCGGCGCCCCCAAGTTCCCGCCGTCCATGGTCCTGGAGTTCCTGCTGCGGCACGGCGCCCGGACGGGGTCCGAGGGAGCGTTGCAGATGGCCCAGGACACCTGTGAGCGCATGGCCCGGGGCGGGATCTACGACCAGCTCGGGGGCGGCTTCGCCCGGTACTCCGTCGACCGGGAGTGGGTCGTGCCCCACTTCGAGAAGATGCTCTATGATAATGCGCTGCTTTGTCGCGTTTACGCCCACCTCTGGCGTGCCACCGGCTCCGAGCTAGCCCGGCGTGTCGCCCTGGAGACCGCCGACTTCATGGTGCGCGAACTCCGCACCGTCGAAGGGGGGTTCGCCTCCGCGCTCGACGCCGACAGCGACGACGGGACGGGGACGGGTAAGCACGTCGAAGGTGCCTACTACGTCTGGACGCCGGCCCAGCTCGCCGAGGTTCTCGGGGCCGAGGATGCCGGGCTCGCCGCCCACTACTTCGGGGTGACCGAGGAGGGCACCTTCGAAGAGGGGGCGTCCGTTCTGCAACTTCCGCAGCACGAGGGTGTGTTCGACGCCGAGAAGGTCGACTCCATCAAGCGGCGGCTGCTCGACGCCCGTGCCCAGCGCCCCGCTCCCGGGCGGGACGACAAGGTGGTCGCCGCCTGGAACGGGCTCGCTGTCGCCGCGCTCGCCGAGACCGGCGCCTACTTCGAGCGGCCCGACCTCGTGGACGCCGCGCTGGCCGCCGCGGATCTCCTAGTGCGCGTGCATCTCGACGACCGGGCCCAGCTCGCCCGGACCAGCAAGGACGGGCAGGTCGGGGCCAACGCCGGGGTGTTGGAGGACTACGCCGATGTCGCCGAGGGGTTCCTCGCCCTGGCCTCCGTGACCGGGGAGGGGGTGTGGCTGGAGTTCGCCGGGTTCCTGCTCGACCATGTGCTCGTGCGGTTCGTCGACGAGGAGTCGGGGGCGCTCTTCGACACGGCCAGTGACGCCGAGCAGCTCATCCGGCGGCCCCAGGATCCCACCGACAATGCCGCCCCCTCCGGGTGGAGCGCTGCCGCGGGCGCTCTGCTCAGTTACGCCGCGCAGACCGGTGCTGAGCCTCATCGGGCCGCCGCCGAGCGGGCGTTGGGGGTCGTGAAGGCGCTCGGGCCGCGTGTGCCCCGGTTCATCGGGTGGGGACTCGCTGTGGCCGAGGCGCTGCTCGACGGGCCCCGGGAGGTCGCTGTCGTCGGGCCGACGCTCGGTGATCCAGCCACAACTGCCTTGCACCGTACGGCACTTCTGGGCACCGCTCCCGGTGCCGTGGTCGCTGTGGGGGTTGCGGACAGTGACGAACTGCCGTTGCTGGCGGGACGTTCTCTCGTTGGCGGTGAACCAACTGCTTATGTTTGCCGTAATTTCACCTGTGACGTTCCGACGACCGATCCTGATCGACTGCGTGCCACCTTGGGCGGCTGAGAACGGGATAAATCGGGCGTAAACGGGGGAACGCGGCCTGCCAAGTCGTGTTCGATCGGTTGGATTTGTGCACGTGTTGGGACACATCCTGCTAGGCGACGGACCGTTCCGAAACACGTTATTTATCAGAAGAGCTCCCGCGCTTCACAGTTCCCCCCTAGTCTCTCCACCGGGACGCGACCGGTGTAACTCACCGTCGCGACAGGGGGTTTGGGATCTGGGGGGATCTGTTGTTCACGTCTGTCTTGATTGCTGCTGTTTCGCTTGCGCTGTTCTGGATGGCTGCCTTCACGCTGTGGTGGCAGATGCACGCCTGGCGTACGCCCGAAGTGCTCGCTTCCACCCGGTTCAGCAGACCGGACGGCGGTGAGGGGCTGTCGTTCTCGCTCCTGCTGCCGGCCCGGCACGAGCAGGCCGTACTGGATCACACGATCCAGCGCCTGCTCGAGTCCAGTCACACCGACTACGAGATCATCGTCATCGTCGGGCACGACGACCCGGAGACCGCGGCGGTGGCCGAGCGGGCCGCCGAGCGTGACCCGCGTGTCCGGGTCGTCGTGGACACCCACGAGAAGAAGAACAAGCCGCGGGCCATGAACACGGCGTTGCCGCACTGCCGTGGCGACATCGTCGGGGTCTTCGACGCCGAGGACCAGGTCCATCCGGAGCTGCTCTCCCACGTCGACCACGCTTTCCGGGACACGGGTGCGGACGTCGTCCAGGGCGGGGTGCAGCTGATCAACTTCAACTCCAGCTGGTACAGCCTGCGCAACTGCCTGGAGTACTTCTTCTGGTTCCGGTCGCGGCTTCACCTGCACGCGCAGAAAGGTTTCATTCCGCTCGGCGGCAACACCGTCTTCGTACGGACCGATGTGCTGCGGGAAGCGAACGGCTGGGACCCGGACTGCCTGGCTGAGGACTGCGATCTGGGTGTGCGGCTGTCCAGCGTCGGCAAGAAGGTCGTCGTCGCCTACGACTCCGACATGGTGACCAAGGAGGAGACCCCGGGCTCGCTGATGTCGCTGCTCAAGCAGCGCACCCGGTGGAACCAGGGCTTCCTTCAGGTGTACCGGAAGCGGGACTGGAAGCAACTCCCGGGATTCGGGCAGCGGTTGCTCGCCCGCTACACCCTGATGACGCCGTATCTCCAGGCGATCTCCGGTGTGGTGATCCCGCTCAACGTGGCCGTCGCGCTCTTCCTCGATGTGCCCGTCGGGATCGCCTTCATCACCTTCCTGCCGGCCGTCACCGCGCTGGTCACCTTTGTCTTCGAGCTCGTCGGACTGCACGACTTCGGCAAGCAGTACGGGCTCCGCGTCCGCTTCGTCCACTATCTCAAGCTGGTCGTGGGCGGCCCCTTCTACCAGGTGCTCCTCGCCGGGGCCGCCATCCGTGCCGTCTGGCGTGAGCAACGCGGCCGCAACGACTGGGAGTTGACCAGTCACGTCGGTGCGCATCTGACCCGAGCCGAAGAGGGCGGCCCGGCCGCCGGCAAGCCCAGTGAGTCCCGAGAGGACGTTCCTGCGTGACTTCCACACTTCCCGCGGTGACCACCACCAAGGTCCCCGCGCAGCGGCAGCCTGCGCCCGAGACCGGTTCGGCCCCTCGGACAACCCCGTCGCCGAGCCGCTTCAGCCGCCTTCGATCCGCCCGCCCCGACCTTCTGACCTGCGGTCTTCTGCTCGTGGCCATCATGGTCGTACAGGGCTGGAACATCGCCGACTATCCGACGCTCAGCGACGACGAGGGCACCTACCTCGCGCAGGCGTGGGCCGTGCAGCAGGGCGAGGGGCTCGCCCACTACACGTACTGGTACGACCATCCGCCGCTCGGCTGGATACAGATAGCCGTCCTGACCTGGATACCGTCGCTGATCAGCCCCGAGTCGATGACCGTCGGCTCGATGCGCGGCGCGATGCTGCTGATCAGCGCCGCCAGCGCGATCCTCGTCTACGTCCTCGGGCGCCGGCTGTCGCTGCCCCGCTGGGCGGCCGGCCTGGCCATGGCGCTGTTCGGGCTCTCGCCGCTGTCCGTCGTGCTCCAGCGGGAGATCTTCCTCGACAACATCGCGGTGATGTGGGTGCTGCTCGCCTTCACCCTCGCCGCCAGCCCGAGCCGTCACCTGTGGCACCACTTCGCCGCCGGGTTGGCGGCGGCCGCGGCGGTGCTCACCAAGGAGACGATGCTCGTCATCCTGCCCGCCCTGCTGGTCACCATGTGGCGCCACGGACACCGCGACACCCGCAAGTTCGCGCTCACCGGCGCCATCACCGCCTGCGTCCTGATCGGCCTGTCGTACCCCCTCTTCGCCCTGCTCAAGGGCGAGTTGCTGCCGGGCGGTGGACACGTCTCGCTGATCGACGGGCTCAAGTACCAGATGACCAGGCCCGGTTCGGGCTTCATCCTCGACCAGGGCTCCGGCTCCTACGGTGTCCTGCAGTCCTGGCTCTACTACGACCGGGTGCTGCCTCTGGGCGGCCTCGCCGGCGCCCTGCTCCTGATCGCCACCTGGCGCTGGTCGGTCACCGCCCGCGCGCTGGCCGGACCGGCGTTCACCGTCGGCATCCTCGCCCTGGTCGCGATGCGCCCGAATGGCTATCTGCCCGCGATGTACGTCATCCAGGCGCTGCCCTTCCTGGCCCTGGTCCTCGCCGGAGGCACCGCGAGCGTCGCCCACGCGGTGCTGCGCAGGCGGCGCGGCGAGGGGGAGAAGCGGCAACTCACCTGGGCGCGGTACGTGGTTGCCGCGGTTCTCGTCGCCGCCTCGGCCGCGTACGTCGTACCGCGCTGGTACGAGGGTGACCGCACCGCCGTCACCGCCAACGCCAACGCGCCCTACCGGGCCGCGTCCAAGTGGCTCGCCACCGAGGTCGAGGACCCGGCGCGCACCCGGGTGCTCGTCGACGACGCGCTCTGGCTGGACCTCGTCCACGCCGGGTACCAACCGGGTCTCGGGGTCATCTGGTTCTACAAGGCCGACCTCGACCCGGCTGTGACGAAGACGATGCCCAGGGGCTGGAAGGACCTGGACTACGTCGTCGCCTCCCCGACAGTACGGCGCGACGCGGTCGACCTGCCCAACGTCAAGGCCGCGATGGAGCATTCGACCCCGGTGGCGACCTTCGGCACCGGTGACGACCGGATCGAGATCCGCAGGATCGACGCCGCGGGAGGCGCCCGATGACCAGCTTCGAGTCAACTGCCCCGGGAGAACTGAGTGATCCGGCCGTACGCGCGGCCGAAGTACCGGAACCCGGCGCCGTCACCATTGTCGTACCGACCTTCAACGAGGCCGCGAACATCGGGGAGTTGCTGCACCGGATCACCGAGTCGGTGCCCTCGCGGCTGCCCTGTGAGGTCGTCTTCGTCGACGACTCGACGGACGACACCCCCGAGGTGATCGCCGAGGCCGCGAAGGACTGCCCGTTCCCGGTGACCGTCATCCACCGGGAGGAGGCCGTGGGCGGGCTCGGCGGTGCGGTCGTCGAGGGGCTCAAGGCGGCGACCTCCGACTGGATCGTCGTCATGGACGGCGACTGCCAGCATCCGCCGTCACTGGTACCGGAGTTGGTGGCCACCGGCGAGCGTTCCAACGCCGGGCTCGTGGTCGCCTCCCGGTACATCAAGGGCGGTAGCCGGGCCGGGCTCGCGGGCAACTACCGGGTGGCCGTGTCCCGTTGCGCGACCTGGCTGACCAAGTCCCTGTTCCCGCGCAGGCTGCACGGCATCAGCGATCCGATGAGCGGCTTCTTCGCGATCCGCCGCAGCGCGGTCACCGCCGAGATCCTCCAGCCCCTCGGCTACAAGATCCTCCTCGAACTCGCCGTGCGCAGCCGCCCCCGCGAGGTCACCGAGGTCCCCTTCGTCTTCCAGGACCGCTACGCCGGCGAGTCCAAGTCCACGGCCCAGGAAGGGCTGCGCTTCCTGCGCCACCTCCTCGGCCTGCGCACCGCCTCGCCCGCCGCCCGCATGGTCGGCTTCGGCCTGATCGGTGCGACGGGCTTCCTGCCCAACCTGCTCGGCCTGTACCTCCTCACCATGGCCGGTGTGCACTATCTGCCGGCCGAGATCGTCGCCAACCAGTTCGGCGTCGCCTGGAACTTCCTGCTCATCGAGCATCTGCTGTTCCGCGACCGCCGCGGCCACCGCCGCTGGTGGGACCGCGCAGGCCGGTTCGCGCTGCTCGCCAACCTCGACCTCGTCCTGCGGCTGCCGCTGATCGCGCTGTTCGTGGACCGGTTCGGGATGGGCGCGCTGCCCGCCACCGCGCTCGCACTGGTGACGACCTTCGTCCTGCGCTTCGTCGGAACGGAAGCGCTGGTCTATCTGCCGCGCCGGGGTCATTCAGGGGCCGCCGCACGCGGGAGCGAAACAGCAAGGAGAGCCGCGTGAGACCCTTCCGAAGACTCAGCAGGTCCCGTACAGCGGGTAGATCAACAAGCCGAAGGAGAACGGCACTTGTCGGGGTCGCCGCCCTGACCGGCGGTCTCCTCCTCACGTCGCCGCAGCCCGCGTCCGCCGCCAACCTCATCGTCAACGCCGGCTTCGAGACGGCGGGGACCGGCGACATGCCGTACTGCTGGGAGAAGTCCGGGTGGGGCGACAACGACTTCACCTTCTCGACGGTCGCCGACGCCCACTCGGGCTCGAAGGCGATGAAGGTCTCGCTGACCCGGCGGGTGAGTGGTGACCGCAAGGCGCTGATCACCGAGGACACGACCTGTGCGCCCGTGGTGACGGCGGGCAAGCAGTACGACCTCGGACTCTGGTACAAGACGACCACCCCGGACGCGTCCCTCACGCTCTTCCGGCACGACACGACGCTGGGCTGGCAGTACTGGACCGACCTCAAGACCCTGGAGATGCAGGGGAGTTGGACCGAGACCTCGGTCCGCACGCCTGCGGTCCCGGCCGGCACCGACCGCATCACCTGGGGCGTCTCCGTCTACGGCACGGGCTCCGCGACGACCGACGACTACACGATGGAGCAGGTCGCCGACCCGGTCCCGCCCGCGAGTTGCACGGGCACCCCCGAGGAGTGCGCCAACGGCAGGTGGACGGTGCTGCCCACGCAGAACCCGGTCCGCTCCATGCACTCCGTCGTCCTCAACAACGGCAAGGTGCTGCTGATCGCGGGCTCCGGGAACAGTGAGGAGCAGTTCAACGCGGGCACCTTCACCAGCGCGGTGTACGACCCGGTGGCCGGCACGTACAAGGTCATCCCCACGCCGAAGGACATGTTCTGCTCCGGGCACGTCCAGCTCCAGGACGGGCGCGTGCTGGTGATGAGCGGCAACAAGGCGTACCCGGTGGCGGGCGGGCACGGCTACGAGGGCTACAAGGACTCGTACATCTTCGACCCGGTGACCGAGTCGTACAGCAAGACGAACAACATGAACGACGGTCACTGGTACCCGTCGGCGACCGCACTCGGCAACGGTGACGTGATCTCCTTCGGCGGGCTGAAAGAGGACTCGACCGGCTCGGTGACCGCCGAACTGTGGTCGGACGCCGAGCAGCAGTGGCAGCCGCTGTGGAAGGTCAACCAGACCTGGTCGTACTGGGGTCTGTACCCGTCGATGATCCTGATGCAGGACGGCCGCCTCTTCTACTCGGGCAGCCATGTCTTCGGCAACGGCACGCCGGGCACGGGTTCGGCGATCTACGACTACGCGGCCAACACGACGACCGCGATCCCCGGGCTCCAGAACAAGGACGAGCGCGACCAGTCGGCGAGCGTGCTGCTGCCGCCGGCCCAGGACCAGAAGGTGCTGACGCTGGGCGGCGGCAACATCGACTCCAACCCCGCCGCCAACCGCCTCACCGACGTCATCGACCTGAAGACGGCGAACCCGGCGTACGTCGCCGGCCCGCCGCTGCCGCAGGGCACCGTGGACCTGGGCAACGGCCAGGTGGCCCAGACCGGCGCTCAGGGCAAGATGTACGTGTCCGCCGTACTGCTGCCGGACGGCAAGGTGCTGGAGACGGGCGGGGCGCTGCACAACCGGGCCGACCCGGTCTTCGAGTCGTCGATCTACGACCCGGCGACGAACACCTTCGACCCGGTCGCGGCGGACCCCGAGGCCCGCGGCTACCACTCGTCGGCGTTCCTGCTCCCCGACGGCCGCGTGATGACGACCGGCGACAACCCGGGCAACGGCACGTGGAACCACGACGTGTCGATCTACACCCCGCCGTACCTGCTCAAGGGCGCGCGTCCGACGATCACTTCGGTGATCGACAACGAGTGGACGTACGGTGACACGCAGCGCATCACGGTCGACCGCCCCATCGTCAAGGCGGAGTTGATCCGTCCGGCCGCGGTCACGCACTCCTCGGACCCGAACCAGCGCTTCGTGGATCTGCCGCTGTCGGTGGACGGCAACAACATCGACCTGAACGTGACGAGCAACCCCAACCTGGCCCCGCCCGGCTGGTACATGCTCTTCGCGGTCGACGCCAACGGCGTCCCGTCGGTGGCGAAGTGGGTCCACCTCCAGGGCCCGGGGGCACTGTCGTCGACGGCGATGTCCGCGGACGCCTCCGGCGAGGCCGCCTCGGCCCACGTCCACGACTTCGCGGACGGCCTCACGGGCAAGGTCACCGGTCCCGGCAAGAAGCGCACGTCACAGAAGGTCAGCCCGACCCTCTCCGGCTGCGACCCGCACTACGGCTCGATCAACGTCTGCGTCCCGACCGTCTTCCCGGCCGAGGTCGCGAAGACGACGGCCGCCCGCTGCGCCTGGCTCAAGGCCAACGACTACACCCGCCTGAAGATCAACGGAAAGGACGACCCACTGGGCCTCGACCCGAGCCGCAACGGGGTCGCCTGTGACCAGCAGGACCTGAGGAAGAGCACCAAGAAGTAGCTCCAACTCCCGGAGGGCGCGCCCGCGTTGGTGGGCGCGCCCTCTTCCATGACCGGAGTTCAGGAAGAAGCCCGCATGGGCAGCCCGTGTTCGAAGACGTCCACCGTGCGGTCCACCAGTTCCTCCAGGCTCTCCTGGAAGCCGTTCTCCGCCCAGTACACGGTGATCTCCGCCAGGCCGCCGATCAGGGACATCGCGTAGACGCGGACCTCCAGGTCGCCGGAGTCGCGGCCGGTGCGCTCCGCGACGATGCGGCAGAGGAGGCGGCCGGTGACCGACATGCTCTCGATCATCCGGGAGCGGACCGCCGGGACCTCCAGCATCAGACGGCCGCGCAGCCGGGTCACCTCGGGTTCCTCGGCCCTGCTGATACCGACGGCCTTCTTCAGGACGTACCGCAGGGAGTCGAGCCACGGTTCGTCCGCCGGGCGCGCACGCAGTTCCTCCTCCATCAGGGGGTCGTACTCGTCGGTGAGCACGATGTCCTCCTTGGTGGGGAAGTAGCGGAAGACCGTGGACTGCGACACCTCGGCGCGCTCGGCGATCTGCTCGATCGTCGTGGCGTCGTACCCCTGGTCCTCGATCAGTTCGTACGTCGCGGCACGGATCGCCATCCGGGTCTTGATCTTCTTCCGCTCACGGAGGCCCAGCTGGGGGCGGTCGGCGAGGGGAGAGGTGCGTGCGGCCGTCATGCGGTCATTGTCGGCCATCAGGCTGGTCGGCGGCCATGTCGGGGAGGGGCACCGGGGCGGGGGCTGCCGGGTCCTTCGGCGCGGGCCGGGTCGCTGCCGGGGTGTCGGGGAGGAAGGCTCCGGCCAGCAGCGCCGCCACGAGGGCCGCCACTCCGCTCACCAGCAGGACGACACCCATGCCATGGACGTACGCACTGTTCGCGGACGCCAGCAGGTGCGGTGCGCCCGTCCGTTCCGCGATCAGGTGGGCCGCCACCACCGAGTCGCCGGCCGTGTCCGCCACCCCGGCGGGCAGGCCCGTGACGTCCAGGCGGTCGCGGAACGTGCTCGCCAGCAGGCTGCCCAGCAACGCGATGCCGATCGCGCCGCCGACCTGGCGCAGCGTCATCAGGAGCCCCGAGCCGCTGCCCGCACGGTCGGCGGGCAGGGCGGCCAGGGCGCCGTCCATCGCCGGGACGACGGCGAAGCCGAAGCCGACGCCCGCCACGGTCAGCCACAGGGCCGTGTGGCCGTAGCCCGAGTCGACCGTCGTACGGCTGCCCAGGATGGCCGCGAAGGCCAGGATCACCAGCCCGGCCGTCACCGTCGCCCGGGAGCCGAACCGGGCTCCCACGGGCTGCGCCGCCCGCGCGGCCACCGTCAGACCGACCATCAGCGGCAGCAGCCGTACGCCCGTGCCCAGGGCGTCACTGCCCAGCACCGCCTGGAGATACGGCGGCAGCACGAACATCAGCCCGGCGAGCACGAACATCACCAGCGTCACCGCGACCGTGTTCAGCAGGAAGCCCCGCTGGGAGAGCAGCGTCATGTCGAGCATGGGGCGGGTGAGGCGGCGCTCGCGCACGACGAGGGCGGTCAGGAGTACGACGGCTGCGGCGAACAGGGTGAGGACGAGCGGGTCGGTCCAGCCCTTGGCCGGGGCCTCGATGATCGCGTAGATGAGCGCGCCCAGCCCTGTCGCCGTGAGCGCCGTGGACACGATGTCGACCTTGGGGGAGGCCGGGTCGCTGGTCTCGGGGAGCAGGAACACGCAGGCCGTGATGCCGATGGCGACCATCGGGACGTTGATCAGGAAGACCGAGCCCCACCAGAAGTGGTTGAGCAGCCAGCCGCCGATGATCGGGCCGAGCGGCATCCCGAGCGCGGAGCCGGCCGAGATGATGCCGACGGCCTTGGTGCGCTCGTGCGGCGGGAAGAGCGAGGGCAGCACCGAGAGGGCCAGCGGCATGACCAGGGCCGCGCCCACTCCCATCAGCGCGCGGGCCGCGACGATCCAGTTCACGTCGGCGGCCAGTGCGCCGACGATCGACCCGGCGAGGAAGACACCGAGCCCGGCGATCAGCATCCGGCGCCGCCCGAAACGGTCGCCGAGGAGACCGGCCGGGAGCATCAGCGCCGCGAACACGACGATGTACGCGTCCGCCATCCACTGCTGCTCGCCGGTGCTCGCGCCGAGCTGCTCGGCCATCGTCGGCAGCGCCACGTTGAGGATCGTCATGTCGAAGCCGAGGACGAGCATGCTCGCGACCAGGGCGCCGAGGGCCCACCAGCGGCGGGGGTCGAGGGGTGGGGAGTTGTCGGTGCCTGTGTCCGTGCCGGTGACAGTAACCATGAAGTGAGAGTAACTCTCAAAAGAGGTGGACTGTCAATTAATTTACGGATCGGGGCACGAAAAATGGCCGCGGCTCGTAAGCCGCGGCCATGAAGGGAGGGGAGTAGGGGCTCAGTGCTGGTACGCCACCAGTGAGATCCCCACGTAGTGCGTGACGAACGCCGCGAGGGTGAGGGAGTGGAAGACCTCGTGGAAGCCGAACCAGCGCGGTGACGGGTTGGGGCGCTTGATCCCGTAGATCACGCCGCCCGCGCTGTAGAGGATCCCGCCGACGATGACCAGCACCAGAACGGCGATACCGCCCGCGCGCATGAAGTCCGGCAGGAAGAAGACGGCGGCCCAGCCCATCGCGATGTAGCAGGGGGTGTAGAGCCAGCGCGGGGCGCCGACCCAGAACACGCGGAAGGCGATGCCCGCCGCGGCCGCGCCCCAGATACCCCACAGGAGCCACTGCCCCTTGCTCTCCGGGAGCAGCAGCATCGTCAGTGGGGTGTACGTGCCCGCGATGATCAGGAAGATGTTCGCGTGGTCGAGTCTGCGCAGGACGCCGTCCATGCGCGGGCTCCAGGTGCCGCGGTGATAGAGCGCGCTCACGCCGAACAGCAGGCAGGCGGTGAGGGCGAAGATCGCGCAGGCGATGCGCGCACGGCTCGAACTGGCGAGCGCGGTGAGCGCGAGACCGGAGATGAGTACGGCCGGGAACATACCGAGATGCAGCCAGCCGCGAAGCTTGGGCTTGATCTCTTCGGAATGTGGCAGGGAGAGCGCGACGGGACCGAGGCTGACGGCCGGGGAGTCCTGGGGCGCGTCGGGGGCGGACGCAGTCATGACGGCAATCGTACCTACGGAACCGTAAGTTACGTGTCAGCTCGGCTCGATGGAGTCCCGGAAGTGGCCATCGTCTCATGGGGGTACGGGATCCGGGCGCCCGGAACGTACCTGCACGGTCGCTCGGGGTTGCCCTGATTCGGGCGGATTCGGGTACCCGGGGTGAACGGGCGATGGCCCGCAGAAAACCCCTGGATGAGTGGCGATGGTCACGTCGCTCAGGTGTGAGGCCCTCTGGACAGATGGGCGCCGTGGTCGGATGATCAAATGAGTGCGGTCGGCACCGGATGAGCGCCAGTGATCAACATCGTGAAGCATCCGGGTCGCAGCCCCCAAGGGGCAGACAACAACAAAACCCCTCTTTCAAGGAGCAATCGTGGCGCGCGACATCGCGGCTCCCGTTCTCTCTGACACCGTCCCGACCAACCACAAGCAGCTGGTCTCGTGGGTGAACGAGATCGCAGAACTGACTCAACCGGACAACGTGGTCTGGTGTGACGGATCCGAAGCCGAGTACGAGCGACTGTGCGAAGAGCTCGTCCAAAAGGGCACGTTCAGGAAACTGGACCCGGTCAAGCGCCCCAACTCCTACTACGCGGCCTCCGACCCGACCGATGTCGCCCGGGTCGAGGACCGCACCTTCATCTGCTCCGAGAAGGAGGAGGACGCGGGCCCGACCAACCACTGGAAGGACCCCGCCGAGATGCGGGCCATCTTCGCGGGGGAGAAGGGCGTCTTCCGCGGCTCGATGAAGGGCCGGACGATGTACGTCGTCCCGTTCTGCATGGGCCCCCTCGGCTCGGACCTCTCCGCCATCGGCGTGGAGATCACCGACTCGGCGTACGTCGCGGTCTCCATGCGCACGATGACCCGCATGGGGCAGCCCGTCCTCGACGAACTCGGAACCGACGGTTTCTTCGTGCGTGCTGTGCACACGCTCGGGGCGCCGCTGGCCGAGGGCGAGGCCGACGTGCCGTGGCCGTGCAACTCCACGAAGTACATCTCGCACTTCCCCGAGAGCCGCGAGATCTGGTCCTACGGCTCCGGGTACGGCGGCAACGCGCTGCTCGGCAAGAAGTGCTACGCCCTGCGCATCGCGTCCGTCATGGCGCGTGACGAGGGCTGGCTCGCCGAGCACATGCTGATCCTCAAGCTCACGCCCCCGCAGGGCGAGTCGAAGTACGTGGCGGCGGCCTTCCCGTCGGCCTGCGGCAAGACGAACCTCGCGATGCTGGAGCCGACGGTCGGTGGCTGGACCGTCGAGACGATCGGCGACGACATCGCGTGGATGCGCTTCGGCGAGGACGGACGCCTCTACGCCATCAACCCCGAGGCAGGCTTCTTCGGCGTCGCGCCCGGCACCGGTGAGCACACCAACGCCAACGCGATGAAGACGCTGTGGGGCAACTCGGTCTTCACCAACGTGGCGTTGACCGACGACGGCGACGTCTGGTGGGAGGGCATGACGGAGGAGACTCCGGCCCACCTGACGGACTGGAAGGGCAACGACTGGACGCCGGAGTCCGGAGTCCCGGCCGCCCACCCCAACGCCCGCTTCACCACCCCCGCCGCCCAGTGCCCGATCATCGCGCCCGAGTGGGAGGACCCCAAGGGCGTGCCGATCTCGGCGATCCTGTTCGGCGGACGGCGCGCCACGGCCGTACCGCTGGTCACGGAGTCCTTCGACTGGAACCACGGCGTCTTCCTGGGCGCCAACGTGGCCTCCGAGAAGACGGCCGCCGCCGAGGGCAAGGTCGGCGAGCTGCGCCGGGACCCCTTCGCCATGCTGCCGTTCTGCGGCTACAACATGGGCGACTACATGGCCCACTGGATCGACGTGGCGAAGGACAAGGACCAGTCCAAGCTGCCGAAGATCTACTACGTCAACTGGTTCCGCAAGAACGACGCGGGCAAGTTCGTGTGGCCCGGCTTCGGTGAGAACAGCCGCGTCCTCAAGTGGATCGTGGACCGGCTGGACGGCAGGGCCGAGGGCGTCGAGACGCCGATCGGTGTGCTGCCGGCGAAGGGCGCGCTCGACACGGACGGCCTCGAACTCTCCGAGTCCGACCTCGACTTCCTGCTCACCGTCGACAAGGACGTGTGGCGCGAGGAGGCGGCCCTGGTTCCCGAACACCTCAACACGTTCGGCGACCACACACCGAAGGAACTGTGGGACGAGTACCGGGCACTGGTGGAACGCCTGGGCTGAGACCCACGGCCCGATGAACTCCGCGGCCGGCCGGACTTGCCCTGACCTGCGACGTCGTCATGGCCGGCCGCGGTGGTCTCCTCGGGGGCGCTGCCCCCGAACCCTCGCTCCTCACACACCGGAGAGGCTGGAACACCCAGCCCGTCCGGCGTGTGAGGAGCGAGGCCCGTTCAGGAGCGTGGCGGGGATCCGCGGCCCGGGCCGGCGAACTACGCGATCAGATCGAGCACTTGACGGTCACCCTCGCCGAGACCGAGGCGCGACCTGGCATGACGTGCGGACCTGGTCACCATCCAGAAAGTCATCGCCGAACTCGTCCCGACCGGCATCGGGATTCAAGCCGTATCTGCAGGCCGAGTTCGCCGCGGGCACTCTCCCGCTACGTGGGGACGCTGCGTGACGGCACAGCCGTCCCGGCCCCCGCACCGATTCCGGCTCCTCGCGAGATCGCCGGGTGGATCATGCGGCCGCGAGAGAACCTCGCACCGAGCGACGTCGACGCACTGGAGCAAGTCCGCCTGGCCTGCCCGGACATCACCAACGCCTGCGACCTGGCCCGCGTCTTCGCCGACCTGGTCCGTCACCGTCGCGGCCACCTGCTGGGTGAGTGGATCCGGCAGGCCGAACGCTGCGATCTGAGGGCGATCCGCTCCTTCGCCGGCTTCCTCCGCCAGGACATCGACGCCGTCACCGCGTGCCTCACCCCCTCCTGCCGGAGCATGTATGGCCGCGCGTCGTTCGCCCTGCTGCGGGCACGGATTCTCACCAGCCCGTGAGCCAAAACAGTGGGTTACACGGAGCGCACCGCCTGGCCGGATCTGCGGATCGGTAGACCAAGAACCTTGTCGACGTCATCGGATACGGAGTCGAGGAGTTCCTGCCCGAACAGGCAGAGAGACTTTTCCAAGGGTGCCCAAAGCTGCCCAGGCGGAAGTCCTCAAGCGCGAACAACGTGCCGTGTGGGCCGACACAGGAGGTCAGCCCCTGCTCGACTATCCCGACCAGACGGTCGAGTCGCTCGACGGATTCGTGCTGGGCCGACAGCTGAACTCCGGGGTGGTTGTGGCCGAAGCGCTCTGAAAGTCAGTAGGGCCCCAGAAAAGAAAAGACCACCGGTACGGAAAGCCACCGGATATTCCTTTCAAGCGCGGCGCCTGTGCATCCGGAGGCACCCCGCCTGGATGTGTGGGAAATGTGAAGAATGCGGACAGAATGTAGCCCGAAGTTGACGGGTGGTCGAACCCTCTCGCCAGGAACTTTTTTGTCTCCTTTGTGGATTACGTGAAACCTGAAGCTCAAGCAAGGTCAATTGCTCGCAAAGCGGAGAAAAGGTAAAGGAAAGAAACTGTTTGACAAAACACGCCGGGTAGCCCTGCTTGTTGTCCCGCTGAAACGAACAGGCCAGAATGCGGAGCGCGAGGATATGGTTGCCGCCCAAATGCGGCACGCGGTGACGACAGTTACCCGGAACAAGGAAACGGGAAGTTCGTGAATCGAATATTCGACGGGCCCAGTCACAGAAGCGGAGCAGCACACGCCTTGCGCGTGCTGCTCGTGTGTCTGTTGCCTCTGGCTCTGACACTGGGCCTGCTGGGGTCCGCCCCCGCCGTCGGAGTCGAGCCCAGCGACGACAACGCTGCGGTGGCGGCTCTCGCCGAAGCGACCCCGACCGACCGCGGCCGAGTGGTCGACTACTGGAAGGAGGGAGGCCCCGGCGTCAAGGCAGCAGCCGAGGCGGCCCTGACCGGCAGCGATGCGGACCTACAGACCTTCCTGGCCACCGTCGACGACCTGTCCTTCCAGGACGAACGGGTGAGCACGGCCCAGATGGCCGGGCTCGGCGGCACCGAGTTGCTGGCCGCCGCCCGCACGGCATTGACCGGGACGCAGGACGAACTCAACGACTTCCTGGACGACGGATGGCAGGACCCGCTGCAGCAGGACCAGCGGGTCCTCGTCGCCCAGATCATCAATGCGGGCGGTCCGGCCGTGCAGGACGCGGGGAGCACGGCGCTCAAAGGCACGCCGGAGGACGTCAGCGCGTTCCTCACCGAGGGGCAGTATGTCCAGCGGGAGCAGGATGAGCGTGTGCAGCTGGTGCAGGTCATCAGTGTGGGCGGGGTCAACGTGCGAGCGGCGGGCCGTCTCGCGCTGAACGGGACCGCGGAGGACATCCGTGAGTTCCTGGAGGTCGGGCAGTTCGTCGCCCGGGCCAAGGACCAGGAGCACGCCACCGTCGCCCAGTTGGCCGCGCAGGCCGAGGAGGCGGGCCGCCAGGCCGCGAAGGAGACGGAGGCGGCCAAGACGCAGTCGGCGAAGGCGGTCGAGGCGTCGAAGTTGGCCAAGGAGGCCGCCCTGAGGGCGGCATCGGAGGCGGAGGCGGCGAAGGACGACACCAACAAGGCGGCCCGGGCCGCGGGACGTGCGGCGAAGGCCGCGTCCCAGGCGGCATCGGCCGCTCAGACGGCGATCAACGCGGCGCAGGCCGCGAACAACTCGGCGCGTATCGCGGCGAACGCCGCGTCCCAGGCCGCCGCGGCAGCCGCGGGTGCGGCGCAGGCGGCGTCCAGGGCGCAGAGCGCGGCCGCCGACGCCGCGGTGGACGCCGACAACGCGGATGCCTCCCGCAAGGCGGCCGAGAACGCCCGCAACGCCGCCAAGGGCGCCGACCTCGCGGCAGACGCCGCCGACCAGGCCGTCACCGCCGCCACCGCGGCAGGCGATGCCGCACACTCGGCTGCGAGCGCCGGCGCCAACGCGACCCTCGCGGCCAACGCGGCCATCGAGGCCAGTGGCTACGCCGGCAGTTCCAGCGCCGCCGCCGCCGAGGCGCGCGCCGCTGCCGCGGAGACCAAGCGCCACGCGGCCGAGGCCAACCGCGCCGCCGCGGCCGCCGAAAGCCTGGCCCGCAAGGCCGCCACCGCCGCCGCCGAAGCCCGCGACGCCGCCCGGTCGGCCGCGACGCATGCCAGGAACGCGGCCAAGGCCGCCGACGAGGCCGCCGAGCACGCGGGTGACGCGGCCACCGCGGCTGCGAAGTCGACCGAGTACGCCAACGCCGCCACCACTTCCGCCAACGCGGCCACTGCCGCCGTCCTGAAGGCCAACAGCGTCTACACCCTGGCCCGCGAGGTGGAGGTCGAGGAACTCCTCGGCCGCACCAACGCCGGCATCGAACGCGCCAAGGACCAGAAAGCCGCCGAAACCGCCCTCGCCCTCGCCAGGACCGAGCGCGAGCAGGCCGCCAGGGACCGCGAGACCGAGCGCGACCGCCTCCTCGCCCTCGCCGCCCAGCCTGACGCCGACCTCACCGTAATCGCCGCCCAGGGCCGCGAACTGGCTCTGTTGGTGATGAAGAACGGCAGCGCCTGGCCGCGCGCCACCGCCGAGGCCGCACTGAGCGACGACGACGCCTTCGTCATCGACTACCTCCGCAACGGCTGGAGAACAGCCCAGGAACAGGACGACCGCACCTACGTCGAACGCCTCGCGGAGGAGATCCAGACCGCCGAGGTACGCGAGGCAGCCGAGACCGCACTCGACGGCGGCACCGCCTCCATCACCGCGTTCCTCGAGACCGGCCAGTACCAGGTGGCCGCGCAGAGCATGCGCGTGGCCATCGCCCAGGCCGTCGACGGCGCCGGCCCCATTCTCACCGAAGCCGGCCAGGCAGCCCTGGCCACCAACGACCCCAAAAAGTACAGCGTCTTTCTCAGCAAGGGCCAGCACACCGCCCGTACCCAGGACGAACGGGTCACCGCCGCCCAGCTCGTCTCCTCCGGCACACCCGAGCTGAAATCGGCCGCCCGCATCGCCCTGGAAGGATCCGCGCAGACCCTGCACGCCTTCATCGCCTCCGGGCAGCACAAGGCCAAGCGCAAGGACTACCTCAACGCCACCCACGTCGCCACGATCCAGAAGATGATCGCCGACGCGGCGAAGATCGCAGCCACCGCACAGCAGAACGCCGCCACCGCGCAGAAGGTCGCCGCCACCGCCCGCAAGGCAGCAGCCGAAGCCAACGAGTGGTCCGACAAGGCCGACGCCTCCGCGGCACAGGCCCAGGGCTACGCCGACGAGGCCGCACAGCACGCCGAGGACGCCGACGCCAGCGCCGCCAGCGCCGCCAGCTCCGCCAAGACGGCCCGCAACGCCGCGAACAGCGCCAACGTGGCCGCCGAGAACGCCGCCATATCCGCAGCCGACGCCACCCTCTCCTCGGAGATGGCCCAAGTCTCGGCGTCGAAGGCGTGGTACGCGGCCGATCAGGCGAAGCAGTCGGCCATCGCCGCTGGAGAGGACGCAGCGGGCGCGCTCAAGGCCGCCACCGAAGCCATCAGCATCGCCGTCACCAAACTCAAGGAGGAAGAGGAAGCCCGCCGCAAGGCCGCCGTCAAGGCGAAAGTCGAGGCGATGAACTCGCCGGGCGCCGAGGCCCGCAGGCTGTACCGCTGCGGCCTGACGATCTCGTCCGAGATCCCCTGCGGCGGAACCGACGCGGAAGAGGTCCGCTGGTGCATGCAGCACGAGATCGAATGCACGCTGATCTACAAGGGCAGCGCGTTCATGGCGGAGATGAAGCCCTACTGGGAGCTCGTCGAGGACCTCACGGGACTCGGTGAGCTCGACGCGTGCCTCCAGCAGGGCAAACTCGAATCGTGCATGGTCCTGGCCGGTGAGGTGCTCGTCGGGGGCAAGATCAAGGCCTTGGACAAGGCGCTCGACGGCCTCAAGTGGCTCAAGGCCGGATGCAAGGTCGTCGGCATGGCCTCCTTCGCGGCACCGGTCTCCCTCGCGGCGACCACGTCGACGACCGCCGCATCGACCGCCGCGGGCCATGACAGCCCGTACGGGTGTCTTGAAGGCAAGAAGGACTACGACATCTACGATCCGGAGACCGGAAACCGGATCACTGACATCGACCTCTTCGAAAAGGGTGTCATGTGGGAGTACAAGACGACCACGTATGCCGAAGGCGCCGACTATTTCAACAAGATCGACAAGAAGATCGCCGCCTACATCAAGTCGCGGAAGATCATCTCCGACGAGTGCGGATGCTACGCGGACGCGCCCATCGGCTACCGCTTCTCGAAGCCCGGCGCGGATCCGCGGTTCATCGCCGCCGTCGAGGAGAAGTTCGCGCAACTGCGCAGGCAGTACCCCGACATCGACCTACGGCTGGAGTTCGCGTAGTGAGCTACGAATTCGACCTCGACGGCGAGACCGTCTGGGACGCCGGATTTCACTCCGGACAGCTCTACCTCCAGCTCGCCCTTGGTGCCTCCCACGTTCTGGAGGTGCCGAGTGGGCTGCTCCCCGATGAACGGAAGGGCTCCTGCGATATCGAGCTTCCCACGTTCAGAGCCTTCGCCGAGAAGCTTTACGAGCAGTATGCAAGGACGAACAACATCATCCTGCGGGGCCTCGTCGAAGGACCACTGATCGTCTCGCTCGTCCTGCTCGATCGCGTGGCTTCACCGCTCGCGCTGAGGTCAGAGGACGAGGAACTCCTCGGGCGCAGGATGGGGGAGTTCAGGCGCTCCATGGGATAGGCAGGGACGACCGCCCATGGCCCGCTCGCCACCCCAGGGCGAGTCTGCGCCCGCCCTGAGGATGAACCGAGCGACCGTGAGTCCCTTCGCGGGCCTTCGCCCCGTGCGGTCCCCGATTCCGACCGGGGACCGCACGGTCTTCCCTCCAGCACTTCATGGCACTCGATCGGGGCAGAGCAGAACCGCATCATTGAGCGGTTGTTGCGGACCAGCGGCTATGCGCGGTCCTCCAGGTAGCGGGTGTGGGTCTCCTGGCGGCGGGCCTCGGCGTCCCGTAGGGAGGTCGCCAGGCGCTCGGCCTCCTCGTGGAGCAGGCCGAGTTGGCGTTCCAGGTGCCG
The DNA here is from genome assembly GCF_044333925.1 of Streptomyces sp. NPDC020898. Taxonomy (NCBI): domain Bacteria; kingdom Bacillati; phylum Actinomycetota; class Actinomycetes; order Kitasatosporales; family Streptomycetaceae; genus Streptomyces; species Streptomyces sp. NPDC020898. The sequence continues at coordinate 641,044 of NZ_JBIRRV010000002.1, read as the reverse complement.
TTCCGGTGGTTCGGTGCCCGGGGTCAGTCGGGTCCACCACCGGGTTCGTACGTAGGTGTCGACGGCCTCCGGGACGTCCTGCCGTACGGCCCGCGAAAGGGTGTGGACGCCCTCCGGGTCGGTCGCCAGTACCTCGCCGGACCAGCCGGGGTCCAGCAGGGCGGTGAGGAGTCCGGTCAGCTCGGTGAGCCGGCCGGCTGCGGCGGGCGGCAGTTCGACGCCTTCGAGGTACGCCAGCAGCCGGTCGAAGTCGGCGCGCAGTTCCGCCAGTTGGGCGGAGAGCTGGGCGGACGGGTCCGGGAAGTCGGGCAGTACCGGCCGCTCCGGCGGGGCGATCAGCGCGCCCGCGCCGTACAGTCCGGCGACGACGACGGGCCAGTACGGTCCCGCCACGCCGGTGAAGGTGAGGGCCAGGCCCACCAGGCCGAACGCGCTCCCGGTGATGTTCTTGCGGGACTCCAGATGTCCCACGAAGCGATTACTGGTAGCCACGGATCTCCTCGAAGGCGCCGTCCAGCGAGCCCTTTTGGGCGTCGAAGAGCCGGCCGCCGGTCAGTTCGGCGATGTGCGCCAGCTCCGCGCGGTCGGAGTCGCCGAAGAGGATGGGGAAGACGGGAATCTCCTGTTGGCGGGAGGGGAGTTGCCGGTAGAAGCCGTCGAAGTCGTCCGCCTTCGCGCCCGCCGTGTTCTCACCGTCCGTCATCAGCACGATCGACGTGAACGTGTCGCGGTCGGCGCCGAGTTGCTCGTACGCCTTCTCCAGCGAGGTGTAGATCGCGGTGTCGCCGTCCGCTTCGAGGGCGTCGGTGTCCCGGCGGATCGCGTCGAGCCCGCTCTGCGGATCGGTGGGGCTCACGACATGGGTCGTCACGTTCTTCACGTCCGATCCGAACGGCATCAGCGTGACCTCCTCACGGTGCCGGAAGTCGTCGGTGAGGCCGCGCAGCGCCTCCTTGAGGCCGGACAGGCGGTCGCCCTCCATCGAGCCCGAGGTGTCGAGGACGTACACGGTCCGCGAGGGGCGCCGCAGCTTGTTCTCGTACGCGTCGAGCAGCCCGTCGGCGACGGACCGGCTGCCGGGGAAGGGGAGTTCGCGGCGGCGTGAGGTGTCCAGGCCGGGCGCGGGCGCCACGGAGGCGACGACCGGGCGGCGGTGGGTGGTGTTCGTGATCTGCCGCTGGGCCGCCGGGGTGCGCAGGGCCTCCGTCAGACGGCGGACGTCCTCGCGGGTCGCCGCGTCGGTCGACGCGAGGGAGGTGATCGGGTAGTCGGCGGTGACGACTCCGTCGCGCGGGCGGATCACCGTGAGCTCCGGGATGCCCTTGAGGACGGACTCGTAGTTGAGCAGGGCGTCCACGGTGCCGCGCCGGTCGTAGGCGGCGGCCAGCCAGCCCGACGAACTGGACGTCAGCTCCTGCCCCTTGAAGAACTCCTTCAGCCGAGGGGACGCCTCCTTCACGTCCGCCCCGGTCAGCGCGGACTGCGCTCCGGAAAGCCCCGAGGCGACCGAAACCAGCGTGGAGAAACCGGAGTTGGAGCGCGCCGGGTCGGTCATGCCGTACGTCAGCCTGCCGTCCCGTACCGCCTCCTCCACCTGGGACCAGGTGACCTGGTCGGGCTTCCAGCCCAACTCCTTCACGGTGGCGGGCCTGACGCCGATGGCGACCGGACTCGACATGACCGGCGTCTCGGACACGACCTTCTTCGCCGCGTCGGGACGCAGCCGCAGATAGTCGTTGGAGGACAGCCACAGGGCGTCGTACTGCCCGTCCGTCTTCCCCGTCGCGAGCATGTCGATGGCGTCGAGGGTGCCCATGTAGGTGGGCCGGACCTTGATGCCGATGTCCTTCTCGACCTGGTCGAGGACGGGCGTCATGTCGGAGAGTTCGCTGGAGGCGAGGACACGGAGGGTGCCGGGCTCGGGGGAGCCGTTGTCGAGGAGGGGCTCCGGCTCCTGCTGTGTCGTGCAGGCGGTCAGGAGGATGGTGGCGGCGACCAGGGCCGCGGCGGCCGGTCGCCGTCTCATATCTGGCCCCCTTCCAGGGCACCTTGGGACCTGCTGCGCTCCAAGTACGCGCTCGCGTGCTGGAGTTCGGAGGTCAGGGACTCCACGGTCGCCGCCATCGCCTCCGTGGCCTGGACCTTGTACGAGTCGATGGTGTCGAGCGTGCGGTAGATCTGCTGGAACGCGCTCCGGAGGGTCTCCGCCCCGACGGCCGGATCGGCGGCGATCCGCTGGATCTCGCCGCTGTGCGTGGCGAGCATCTCCGCGTTGCCCCGGATGAGGTCCTCGGTCGTACCGCGCAGGGCGTTGACCTGCTCGATGACCTTCTTCTGGTTGTCGAGCGCGGAGGCCAGCATCACGGAGATGCGCAGCGCGGACACGGTCGTGGTGGCCGCACGGTCGACGCCCTTGACCAGCTCGTCGTTGTTGCGGCGTACGACGTCCATGGCCAGGTAGCCCTGCGCGCACACCGCGAGCTGGGTGAGCAGGTCCTGGTGCTTCTGCCGGACCGGGAAGAGCACGTCGGCGCGCAGGTTGTCTGCGCCCGCCGGATCGGCCGCCTCCACGCCGCCGATGTGCTGCTCGACGGCGGCGTCCAGGGCCTCCGTCAGGACGACGTACTCCTGGAGCTTGCCCATGGTCTCCCACAGGCGGACCCGTTCGGTCTGCAACGCGGCGCTGTCGCGCCGGAGTTCGTCCTGTCCGCCGCGCAGTGAGCCCACGATCTTGTTCAGGGTCGCCTGCGAGGAGGCGTACTTGGCGACGTGGTCGCGCAGCTTGTTGCCGCCGGGCAGCTTGGAGAGGAACTTCCGCCCCTTCCCGACGGCCAGGTCACGGGGGTCCAAGTCCTCGACGACGCGCCGGAGTTCGACGAGCGAGCCCGCCACCTGCGACTGGGCGTCGCCGCCCTTGCCGGGCAGGCTGCGGACGGCCCGTTCCAGCATGCGGTTGGACTGAGCGGCGGCGGTCCGCATCTCGCCGGCGCCCAGGCCGGTGATCTCCCCGACCCGGCCCGCGAACTCGGGCGAGCGGGCGTCGAGGGCGGCGAGCTGTCCGACGTACTCGGCGGCCTTGCGGGCCATCTCCGTACGGACACCGTCGTCGACGGGGACGAGTCCGCCGGCCTTCTCGCGCGGCACGGCCGCGACGGGTTCGGGCGGGGTGAGCGTGAGGGTGCCGTCGTCGCTCAGACCGCTGGCGTTCTGGCTCGTGTTGCGGCTGATGTTCTGGCTGGTGTTCGGGAAAGTCATGGGTGGTTCCCCCTGGTCAAGCTGGTCAGGACTGGCCTCGGGCCCGGCGCGCCATCTCGTGCAGCACCTCGGAGGTGGGCACGGGCGCCTGCCGGACACCGGTCAGCTTCTGGTTGAGGTAGGCGGCGTGGGCCGCGGTGGCCGCGACGAACTCGGCGGCGTCGCCCTGCGGCCGGAACCCGTGCCGGACGGCGAGCTTGCGCAACACCGGGTCACTGCCGAGGAGTTCACCGAGTGCGCGGCCCTCTTCGGTGAGGGGTACGACGGTGTGGTCGCTGTTGGCGGTGGTGTCGGGGTAGAGGACGGTGAGGTCACCGGCGCTCTGCTGGTCCCCGAGGAGCGAGGCGACCTGCGACTCGTACACCAGGACCAGCGGGTTTCCGGCGCCGCTGACGAAGTCCCTGAACGCCGCGTCCGAGCTGGGCTGTTGGGCGCCCTGGACGCTGACCAGCTTGCGCATCAGGGGCGCCGTGCGGTCCACGTCGGCGTCGCTCGCCACCACCCGGCCACCGTTCGCCACGTAGCTGGCGGCGGCGAGGTAGAGGGCACCGGAACTGGAACTCTCCGGGTCGGTGGAGGCGACGTAGAGGGTGCCGGTCAACTCCCCGTACTCGGCACCCTTGAGCTGCTGCCAGGTCCGGTCGGCGCCGGCGGCCTCGACGTACGCGCCCATCTTGAGGGTGCCACGGTTCTGGCCCTTGTCGAGCGTCGCGAGTCCGTTGGCCGCGAGCACCTCGGCGGCGTTGTGGTGGGCCACGACGACGAGCGGCGAGTAGAAGGGCCGCGGCAGCGGCTGCCGTGCCTTGTACTTGGCGGCCAGTTCGTCGGCGGGCGCCTGGCTGGACGGGAACGCGAAGTCGTAGCCCTTGAGGTCGAGACCCTCCATGGCCCACGACCCGGAGGTCTCCGTCCGTACGGTGTAGCCCTTGGCGGCAAGGGCGTTCACCACGTCGGGGTCGGCGAAGAACTCGGCCTTCTCCGACCCGATCACTGCGCGCACGGTCTTCGTTGCCGTGCTCCGGTCCCCGTTGTCCCGGCCCGCCACGACGGCTGCCACCACGCCGCCGATCAGCAGGACCGCGAGGACAATCCCTGCGATTCGTCTCACGCCGGGAGCGTGCTCCCGGAATCCAACGTTCCCCGGCTGGAAGAATGAACGGAGGGTGAAGGACCGGTCCCGGTATGCAACGAAGCACCGGTCACTCAAGAGGGACGGCGACAGCAACCGACCCAAGGGGCGCGAGGAACTGCGCGACAAGCCACGACGAATCCGCAGCCGCCGAACAACACCAACCCCTACGGCGAAGAGGCGCCCCCCGCCCAAGCCAACGCAGTGCGTGGCACCCGGCCCGCACGTCGCTGCGGGAGCGTGCGGGCCGGGGCCGTCAAGGGGAGCCCGGGGGAGGGCTCAGCGGGACGCGAGTGCGCGGGGCTCCGTGGCCTCGGCGTGGGCGTCCATGCGTTCGGCGGCGAGGATCGCGGCGGCCGTGTCGGCGCGGGAGGCCGCGACGACCAGGGCGCGTCCGGCGAGCGCGAGGGCCCGCCGGTGCAGGGCGGTGAGGTCGCGGGTGCCGGCGTCGGGGGCCGAGGCGCGGACCGGCGTACGGCCGCGGTGCAGCCTGCTCACCTGGCCGGCGAGTCGCTCGGCAGCGGTGTCCAGGTCGGCGGACGGCGCGACGGCGCGCAGTTCGTCGGTCGCCGCGAGGAGTGCGGCGAGGTGACCGGCCAGCTGGATGTCCAGCTCTTCCTCACGCGACCTGTGGGGGAAGTCCGAGGCGGCGCCGGCCATCGTGGGGCGGCTGCTGTGGACCGACGGGGTGCGGATCGGTTCGTACATGGGAGGTGGCCTCCTGTGCGCTGACAGGAAGCCATCCTAGCTTAGATTTCGTCTAAAGTTGAGCACGGTCGCGGACCGTCGCGGACGGTGGTCAGGCGGCTACGGCCGGGTCGGTCACGGCTGGCTGTAGCCGTCCAGAAAGGTGCCGATCCGGGTCATCGCGTCCCGCAGGTCCCCGACCGTCGGCAGTGTCACGATGCGGAAGTGGTCCGGCTCGGGCCAGTTGAAGCCCGTACCCTGCACGACCATGATCTTCTCGCGGCGCAGCAGGTCCAGGACCATGCGCCGGTCGTCCTTGATCTTGAAGACGTTCGGATCGAGGCGCGGGAAGAGGTAGAGCGCGCCCTTCGGCTTCACACAGCTGACGCCCGGGATCTGCGTGAGCAGTTCGTACGCGACGTCCATCTGTTCCTTGAGCCGCCCGCCCGGCATCACCAACTCGTTGATGGTCTGCCGTCCGCTCAGGGCGGCGACCACTCCGTGCTGGCCCGGCATGTTCGCGCACAGGCGCATGTTCGCCAGGATCGTCAGGCCCTCGATGTACGAGTCGGCGTGCGCGCGCGGTCCGGAGATCGACATCCAGCCGACCCGGTAACCGGCGACGCGGTACGCCTTCGACATGCCGTTGAAGGTGAGCGTGAGGAGGTCGGGGGCGATCTTCGCGGTCGAGGTGTGCGTGGTGCCGTCGTACAGGATCTTGTCGTAGATCTCGTCCGAGCAGACGAGGAGGTTGTGGCGCCGGGCGATGTCCGTCAGCCCCCGGAGCATGGCGTCGTCGTACACCGCGCCCGTCGGGTTGTTCGGGTTGATGATGACGATCGCCTTGGTGCGGTCGGTGATCCTGCGCTCGATGTCCGCGAGGTCCGGCATCCAGTCGGCCTGCTCGTCGCAGCGGTAGTGGACCGCCGTACCGCCGGAGAGGGAGACCGCCGCCGTCCACAGGGGGTAGTCGGGGGCGGGTACGAGCACCTCGTCGCCGTCGTCGAGCAGGGCCTGCATCGACATCACGATCAGCTCGGAGGCGCCGTTGCCGATGAAGACGTGCTCGACGTCGGTCTCGATGCCGAGGGTCTGGTTGTGCATGACGACCGCCCGGCGGGCCGCGAGCAGTCCCTTCGCGTCGCCGTAGCCGTGGGCCGACGACACGTTGCGGAGGATGTCCTCCAGGATCTCGGGCGGGCACTCGAAGCCGAAGGCCGCCGGGTTGCCGGTGTTCAGCTTGAGGATCCGGTGGCCCGCCGCTTCCAAGCGCATCGCCTCTTCGAGAACCGGGCCACGGATCTCGTAACAGACGTTGGCGAGCTTGGTCGACTGGATCAGCTGCATAGCGGTGAGTTTACGGCGGGGTAACGCGTCGGGCGTCGTGTTATCCGCCACGTGGGATCGGGGTGGGGGTGTCGCCGAGCGGGGGCCACTGGTGTGTTTCCGGGGGTAACTGTCCCCAAGTGTCACCGCAAACCCTTTCGTCCCTAGAATGCGCGCTCATGTCATGGGAGAACGGGACGCACGACGCGGATGACGGGATGTACGGCGCGAACACCGCGAATGGGGCGGTCGGCGCGTACGACGGTCACGGTGCCCGCCCGGATCCCGCCGGGCCCCCGCAGTCGCCGACCGTGTACCAACCGCAGGGCGACCTCGGCCCCACCCCGGTGTACGACGCGTACGCGGACCCGGCCGCCGCCCACGGCTGGCACAACGGGTATGACGCGACGGCCGAGCTGCCGGTGATGAGCGGCATCGGTGCGGAGGCGGAGGCGAGTGCTACGGGTGCGGCCGTCGGAGTGGTGGCGGGTGGGCATCGCCGGAAGAAGAGCGCGTCGGGTCGGCGTGGAGTGGTGGTCGGTGTTGTCGCGGCGGCGGTGGGCGTGGTGGCGGTGGGGGCCGTGATCGTGGGTTTCGGCGGCTCGGACGCGCCCTCGGGCGGTGGGGCGCCTTCGACGGTGGAGGCGTCGGTGACACCCGGGGAAGAACCGGCCGCCACCGACTCCTCGGACCCCACGGGCACCGGGCCCGCCAGCGAGGCGCCGGCCTCTCCGGGGAGCGCGCAGAGCGTGCCCGGCGACTCCACGTCGGACACCCCCAGCGCCGCCCCGGCGGCCTCCGCTTCCCCCTCCTCCGCCGCCTCGCCGACCACCACCGCGACCGGCGACTCGGGCCCGGGCAACTCGGAGAACAACCCGGGGCGGGGCAAGGACGGCACCAAGGGGCCTAAATAGCGGGAGCGGCGTGCCCTCTTCCTGTCGCTCGGCCCTCAGCCGCCGAACTCTGGGTGGCTGACCCGCTGGGTGGGTGACCCACTGACCCACCGACCCACTGACCGGCGGAGTGGCTCGGTGGCTGACCCGCTGACCCGCTGACCGGCGGAGTGGCTCGGTGGCTGACCCACTGGGCGGCGGACCCACCGACTGCCAGCCAGCCGCGGCCGGCGTCGACGCGCGACCAGCGCCTGGCGCCCTGTCCCCGTCCCCGTCCCTGCCCGTCCCTGCCCGCGCCCGCGCCCGCGCCCGCGTCCCCGTGTACCCGCCCCCGCACCGGACACTCCCGCCGATCTTCACTTAGGTTAGGCTAACCTTCGCCGCGTGAGTCCTGCTGAAGAAACAGCCGACGCCCCGCGCCTACGCGGGCATGAACTGTCGGCAACGGGTGTGACCGTGGCGTACGACGGCGTTGATGTCGTCCACGACGCGGTGATCGCGCTGCGGCCCGGTGAGGTCGCCGTTCTGGTCGGGCCCAACGGCAGTGGCAAGTCGACGCTGCTGCGCACGATCGCCCGGTTGCAGCGGGCCCGCCGCGCCACGCTCACGATCGATGCCGGCACCGACGGACTCGCCCTGAGCGCCCGTGAGTTCGCGCGGCACGTCGCCCTGCTGACCCAGGGCCGCCCCACGCCCAGCGGGCTGACCGTGCGGGACGTCGTCGAGTTCGGCCGTTATCCCTACCGGGGCCGCTTCGGCCGGCCCGATCCGGACGCGTCGGCCGCGGTGGACCGGGCGCTCGCGCTGACCGGCGTCACGGACCTCGCCGAGCGGGGCGCCGACCACCTCTCCGGCGGGCAGTTGCAGCGGGTGTGGCTGGCGAGTTGCCTCGCCCAGGAGACCGGCGTACTGCTGCTGGACGAGCCGACGACCTACCTCGACCTGCGTTATCAGGTCGAACTCCTCGACCTGGTCCGCGACTTGGCGGACGACCACGGCATCGCCGTCGGAGTCGTCCTGCACGACCTCGACCAGGCGGCGGCGATCGCCGACCGGATCACGCTGCTCGAAGCGGGCCGGATCGTCGCCGACGGCCCGCCCGAGGACGTCCTCACCCCGGAACGGCTCACCGCCGTCTACGGCATCCGTATCGACGTCGACACCGACCCCCTGACCGGCCGACTGCGCACCCGCCCGATCGGCCGCCACCACACGCGACACACACGAACCGAAAGGCTCGGCTCCACCTCATGAGACGCATCCTGCTCACCGCGGCCACCACCACCGCGGCGCTCACCCTCGCCGCGTGCGGCACCAGCGAGCCCGCCGCCGAAAGCTCCGAGAAGCCGTCCGAGGCCATCAGCCTCACCGACTCCACCGGTGCGAAGGTCGAGCTCGACGGCCCGGCCACCAAGGTCATCGCCACTGAGTGGAACGAGGTCGAGAGCCTCATCACGCTCGGCGTCGACCCCGTGGGAGTCGCCGACGTGAAGGGCTACAAGACCTGGGACAGCGCCGTCCCGCTGAAGAACGAGCCGAAGGACATCGGCACGCGCGGCGAGCCGAGCATGGACACCATCGCCGCCCTCGCGCCCGACCTCATCGTGGCCTCCTCCGACCTGCCGGACGCGGCGGTCAAGCAACTGCGCAAGGTCGCCCCGGTGTTGGAGGTGCAGTCCGCCGACGCCACCGACCAGGTCGGCCAGATGCTGGAGAACCTCGACCTCATCGCCAAGGCCACCGGCACCACCGAGCAGGCCAGGGCGGCGCGCGACGCCTTCGAGGCCAAGGTCGCCGAGGGTAAGAAGGCCCTCGCCGACGCCGGTCTCGCCGGCAAGGGGATCGCCTTCGCCGACGGTTACGTCACCTCCAACCAGGTCTCCCTGCGCCCGTACACGAGCGGTTCGCTCATCGGGAACGTCAACGAACAGCTCGGTCTCAAGAACGCCTGGACGGTCAAGGGCGACGCCGCCTACGGCCTCGGAACCACCGATGTCGAGGGCCTCACCGACCTGCCCAAGGACGTCCGGTTCGCCTACATAGGCAACGACGAGGACGAGGGCAGCACGCCCTTCACCGGAGCGCTCGCGAAGAACGCGGTGTGGACCTCCCTGCCGTTCGTGAAGGCCGGCGACGTGCACCGACTGCCCGACGGCATCTGGATGTTCGGCGGCCCCCGGTCGATGGAGGCGTACATCGACGCCCTCGTCGACGCGCTGACGAAGTAACGAGGAACCACGAAAGAGCAGCCGGCCACCAGCAACCAGGAACAACGGGTAACGGGCCATGACCCTCACCGCGACACCACCCGCCACCCGTCCGCCGACGGTCGCGTCCCGGACGGGCGCGGTCGGGGTGACAGTCGGGCTCGTCCTCCTGGTCGCCGTCCTCGGCGTCGTCGACATCACCCAGGGCACCGCCGCCGTCGGACCGGCCGAGGTGCTCAAGGCCCTGACCGGGCAGGCCGATCCGGGCGACGCGTCCGTCGTGATCGCCTCCCGGCTGCCGCGGATGACCGCCGGGATCCTGGTCGGTGTCGTCCTCGGCGTGGCGGGCGCCGTGCTCCAGGCCGTCAGCCGCAACGTGCTCGCCTCGCCCGACACCCTTGCGGTGAACGCCGGTTCGTACCTGGCGCTCGGGCTGGTCGGCGTCACCGGCGTCTCCCTCCCGCTGCTCGCGTCCTCCGGGGTCGCCTTCGTCGGCGGACTCCTGGCCGCGGCCGTCGTACTCGCCCTGTCCGGCCTGGGCACCGGCACCGTGCGACTGGTTCTCGCCGGTACGGCGCTGGCGCTGGGCCTGAATTCCATGACGGAAGGCCTGCTCCTCCTCTTCCCCCAGCAGACCGAGGGCCTCTACCAGTGGAACCAGGGCAGCATCAGCCAGAACGGCTTCGACGGCGTCCTCCAGATGCTGCCCATCGCCCTGGCCGGGATCGTCGGCCTGCTGCTGACCGCCCGCCGGGTCGACGCCCTCGCCCTCGGTGACGACGCGGCGCGCGGGCTGGGCGTCCCGGTCCGTGCCACCCGCGTCACGGTGGTCGTCCTGGCGGCGCTGCTCTCCGCGTCGGCGGTCACACTCGCCGGACCCATCGGCTTCGTCGGCCTGTGCGCACCGGCCCTCGTACGCCCCCTCGCTCGCCGCTTCCGGGGTTTCGCCCGTGCCCGTACGGTGCTTCCCGTGGCCGGGCTGGTCGGCGCGGGCCTGGTCCTCGGATCGGACGTGCTGCTGCGGGCCCTCGTCCCCTCGGACACCGCGGTCGCCGTACCCACCGGTGTGGTCACCAGCCTGGTCGGCGCCGTGTTCCTGGTGGTGATGGCGCTGCGGCTGCGGGACACGGCCGGAGCGGAGGCGCCGGACCGGATACGCATCCCCAGTCGCACGGCGTTCCTGCTGACGCTGGCCGCCCTCGTCGCCGTGGTCGTGGGCGTCACGATCGGCGGCGCCCTGCTGGGCGACAGCAAGCTCCTGCTCGGCGATGTCGCCAACTGGGCGCAGGGGAGGGCCGGTCGGGCCGTCACCTTCGTCCTCGACACCCGGATGCCCCGTGTACTCGCGGCGCTGTGTGCGGGCGCGGCACTCGCCCTGGCCGGCACGCTGGTACAGGCGGTGACGCGCAACCCCCTTGCGGAACCAGGAGTGTTGGGCGTTTCCGGCGGTGCCGCGCTGGGTGCCGTACTGCTTGTCACCACCGCGCCCGACGCCGGTTCCTGGGGCATCGCGGGGGCCGCGTTCGGGGGCGCCGGGGTGGCCTCGGTGGTCGTCTTCGGGCTCGCGGCCCGGGGCGGCTACCGGCAGAACCGGCTGGTGCTGGTCGGCATCGGCGTGGCCGCCGGTACAACTGCCTTGATCAGCCTGCTGATTGTCCTGACCGACCCGTTCAACGCCACGAAGGCGCTGACCTGGCTGTCCGGTTCGACGTACGGCCGGACGATGCCGGACGTCGTTCCCGTCGCGCTGATGCTGGCGCTGGGCCTGGTCGTCGCGGTCGCCCGCCGCACCGAGCTGGACCTCGTCTCCCTGGACGAGGACACCCCGCGCCTTCTGGGCCTGCGGTTGTCCGGTGCCAGGCTCGGCTTCCTGGTGGTGAGCGTCCTGCTCAGCGCGACCGCCGTCGCCTCGGCCGGCACGATCGGCTTCGTGGGCCTGGTGGCCCCGCACGCGGCACGCGCCCTGGTGGGCCGACGGCACGTGCGGGTGGTGCCGGTCGCGGTTCTGCTGGGCGCGGCGCTCGTCGGTACGGCCGATCTGGTCGGCCGTACGGTGATCGCGCCGTCGCAGCTGGGGGCGGGGCTGATGACGGCGGTGATCGGGACGCCGTACTTCCTCTACCTGCTGGTACGGGGACGACGGTGACCGCACAGGCCCGCCAGATAGGTCTCAGAGCGGGTTGAGGCGGGCCTTGAGCAGGCAGAACTCGTTGCCTTCGGGGTCGGTCAGGACATGCCACTGCTCCTCGCCCGTCTGGCCGATGTCCGCCCGGCGCGCACCGAGCTTCAGCAGGCGTTCGAGCTCGGCGTCCTGGTCGCGGTCGGTGGGGTTGACGTCGATGTGGAGCCGCAGCTTCCCCGGCTCCGGCACGTCCCTGCGGCTGAGGATGATCGTCGGCTGGGCGCCGCCGAACCCTTCGCGCGGGCCGATCTCGAAGCACTCGTCCCCTTCTTGATCGAGCACGACGAAGTCCAGGACCTCGCACCAGAACCGCGCCAGCACCTCGGGGTTGCGGCAACCGAGCACGAGCTCACTGATACGACATGCCATGGAGGAGAACCCGCTCTCAGCCTGGGGAAAACAACCTGGAAAACAACCCCGGGAACGTATCGGAGGAGGCGAGCGCGGGGGAAACGATTTACAGCCCGCGTATGGCCCGCAGACGCGCAAACCCGCCAACTCCCGGCCGGAAACAATTCCTTGCCTCATCCACCCCTCCCGCATCACAATGCGCATGACAAAAAAGCGAGCGACCGGAAGATCTCCGGTCGCTCTGTCGTACGAGGGGACCCCCCACATGAACAAGCCTCTCCTTGCCGCGCTCGCAGCCCTGGTGATCACCGGGGCGGGAGCGGTACCCGCGGTCGCCGCGCAGGCAGACATGGCCGACATGGCGGGCAAGTCGGTCGCGGGCACGGCCGTCGCACCCGCCGCCGAGGCCGCACCGGCCATCCAGGCCGTCAACTTCGCCGGCACCGTCTCGCTCTCCAACTGTTCCGGCTCGCTCGTCCGCTTCCCGAGCTCCGAGTCCAACGACCCGGCGCTGGTCATGTCCAACGGGCACTGCCTGGAGACGGGCTTCCCGGCCGCCGGCGAGGTCATCGTCGACCAGGCGTCCACCCGTACGTTCGGGCTGCTCAACGCCTCGGCCACCCGCGTCGGCACCCTGCGCGCCAGCAAGATCGCGTACGCGACGATGACCGACACGGACGTCTCCATCTACCAGCTGACGACCACGTACGCGCAGATCGCGAGCTCGTACGGCATCAGCCCGCTCACCCTCAACGACACCCACCCGGTCGCCGGCACCGCGATCACGGTCGTCTCCGGCTACTGGAAGCGCACGTACGCCTGCAACATCGACGGCTTCGCCTACCGCCTCAAAGAAGGCGCGTGGACCTGGAAGGACTCGGTCCGCTACACCTCCGCCTGCCAGACCATCGGCGGCACCTCGGGCTCGCCGGTCGTCGACAACGCCACCGGCAACGTCGTCGCCGTCAACAACACCGGCAACGAGGACGGCGGGCGCTGCACCGACAACAACCCCTGCGAGGTCGACGCGAACGGCACCGTGACCGTCCGCGCGGGCATCAACTACGCCCAGGAGACCTACCAGATCCCCGCCTGTTTCGGCCTCGACAACAAGCTCGACCTGAGCAAGAGCGGTTGCACCTTGCCGAAGCCGTAGCGCGCTTCGTGGGGGTGGGATCGGCCGTGGCGCGTCACTGCGCCGTAGTGGCTGGTCGCGCAGTTCCCCGCGCCCCTTAGAGGCGCGGGGCTGGACGGACCGACCTGCCCGCCAGTACGTCCGTTCGGCGGCCGTTCTCCATGACGAACCGGCCGTCGATCAGGACGTGCGGGATGCCCGTTGGTAGCGTGCGTGGATTCTCGTACGTCGCCCCCGCCGCCACCGTCTGCGGATCGAAGAGGACCAGGTCGGCGCGGTAGCCCTCGCGGACCAGGCCCCGGTCCGGCAATCGCAACCGTGCCGCCGGGCGCGAGGTCAGATGGGCCACGCACTCCTCCAGGGAGAGGATGCCCAACTCCCTTACGTACCGGCCGAGATATCGCGGGAACGTGCCGTACGCGCGCGGGTGGGGCTTCGCACCCTGGAGGATGCCGTCGGAGCCGCCGGTGTGGACGGGGTGGCGCATGATCGCGCGGACGTTCTCCTCGTGGCCGACGTGCTGGAGGATCGTCGTGCCCAGGCGGTCGGTGAGGAGGAGGCGCCGGGCTGTCGTCCAGGGGGACTCGTCGCGCCGGGTCGCCGACTCCTGGATCGTGCGGCCCACGTGGTCGGTGAGGCCCGGGTCCGTCACGCCCGAGATCTCGATCGTGTCCCACTCGACGGGCACGCCGTGGCACCCGTCGGCACCGACGACCTCCAGATGGTGCCGGATGCGTTCGGCGGTCGCCTCGTCCGTCAGGCGCCTGAGGATCTCCTCCGGGCCGCCCTCGCTCGCCCAACTCGGCAGCAGCGCCACGAGCGTGGTGGAGCCGGGCGTGTAGGGGTACGTGTCGAGGGTGAGGTCCGCTCCCGCCGCCAGCGCCTCGTCGAGCAGCGCCAGCAGCTCGGGTGCGCGGCCCTCGTTCACGCCGAAGTTCATGGTGGCGTGGGCGAGATGGAGGGGGCAGCCGGCCTCCCTGGCCAGCTGCACCATCTCCGCGTACGCCTCCAGCGCGCCCGCTCCGTACGAGCGGTGGTGCGGGCAGTAGTAGCCGCCGTACGACGCCACCACCCGGCACAACTCGGTCAGTTCGGCATCCTTGGCGTACATGCCGGGCGTGTAGGTGAGCCCCGACGACATGCCCACCGCGCCCTGTTCCATCCCCTCCGCGACCAACTCCCGCATCCGGTCCAGCTCCTGCCGCGTCGCCTCCCGGTCGTCCCAGCCGACGGCGAGCATCCGTACCGTGCCCTGCGGGATCAGATAGGCCGCGTTGACGGCGATGCCCTCGCCGTCGAAGCCGTGGTCGAGACGGTCCAAGTACTCGCCCACGGAACGCCAGTCGAAGTCGATGTCGTCCCCGTGGCCGTTCCAGCCGGTGATCGCGCGGCGGACCTCGGCGAGGGTGCGGTCGTCGACCGGGGCGTACGACAGCCCGTCCTGGCCCAGGACTTCGAGGGTCACCCCCTGGGCGGCCTTCGCGCTGTGGTCGGGATCGCGGAGGAGAGCGAGGTCGCTGTGGGCGTGCATGTCGATGAAGCCGGGGGAGAGAGCGAGCCCCTCCGCGTCCAACTCCCGGCGCGCCTTCGGGCGTTGGCAGCCAGCCGCTGCGGCCTCCTGGACGATCGAGACGATCCGGCCACGGTCCACGACCACATCCGCGCGATACGACGGACCGCCGGAGCCGTCCACGACGTCCGCGTCCCGAATGACGAGCTCATCCATGGCTGAGTCCCCAGAAGTTGCTAGAAGTCCCTAGAAATACGTACGGATGTAGTCGACGACCGTGCCGTCCGCCTCGGCGACCGGGATCAGCTGCCACTTGTCGAAGGACGTGCACGGGTGGGACAGGCCCAGGCCGAGCCAGTCGCCCACCTCCAGATCCGCGTCGGGCACGGTACGCAGCCAGGCGTGCTGGTCGGAGAGACCGGTGACCGTGACGCCGGTGGCGGGCCGCTCGGCAGCGCCCTCCGTAGCCCCCTGCCTGCGGACGACCTGGGCGAACGGCAGGTCGAGGTCGTAGGCCGCGTCCCGCTTGCCCGCGTTCACGAAGGCCTGCTCGGGGGAGGGGCGGGAGACCACCTGCGTCCAGAGGCGGAAGGCGGGCTCCAGTGCGCCCTCCTCGGGCACCCGGTTGAACGGGGTGATCTTGCGATAGTGGCCGTCGTCGTGCGAGACGTATGCCCCCGAGCGCAGCAACTTCAGCACAGGGAGCGACAGTTCGGGGATCTCCACGAAGACGTCGGCGACCGCGTCGAACCAGGCGCTGCCGCCCGCGCTCACCACGATCCCGTCCGGCCCGTCCACCCCCGTGAAACGCCCCGCCTTGTCGAAGTCCGCCGCCAGCGCCACCAGCCGCCGCAGCCACGCCCGCACCCGCTCCGGGTCGGCCCGCGGCACCTCGCCCTCGTACCCCGCGACCCCGACCAGCCGCAGTGTCGGCGCGCCGGCCACGGCGTCCGCGACCGCCGCGCACTCCGCCTCCGTGCGCACGCCCGTCCGGGCGTCCTCGCCGGCGCCGAGTTCGACGACCACGTCGAGCGGGCGGGCCGCTGCCGCCTCCCTCAGAGCCGCGTCCATCAGCTCGACCCCGCGCACGGAGTCGACGTAACAGATGAAGCGGAAACCGGGGTCGGCGGCCAGTTCCGCGGCGATCCAGCGCAGGGCGGCCGGGTCGACCAACTCGTTGGCCAGGAAGACCCGTTGGATGCCGAAGGCGCGGGCGACGCGTACCTGGTGGGGGACCGCGAGGGTGATGCCCCAGGCGCCGTGCTCGATCTGGCGCCGGAAGAGCTGGGGGGCCATGGTCGTCTTGCCGTGCGGAGCGAAGGAGAGGCCGTGGCGGGCCGCGTAGGTCTCCATCAGGGAGAGGTTGTGCTGGAGTCGCTCGGCGGAGAGGGCGAGTACGGGGGTGGTGAAGCCGCCGGTGAAGAGGTTGCGGTGCTGGGCGGTCAGCTCGCCGACCGTGAGGCCGTCGGCGTCCGGTGGGAGGCCCTTGAAGCGGGCGTCGACGCGTTCGGCGGCGAGCCGGGCGTACGCCTCGACGTTCTCCGTGCTCTCCGTGCTCTCGGTGCCCATGGAACCTCCCGGATCGGGTGTGTTGCACTGCTTGCAACGAGCATTGCGTATACCGCTTACCGCTGTCTAACATCTCGGCGAACGCGGGGTCAACGGAGCCGCCGCCTCCCCGCATCACCTAGGAGCTACGACGATCGTGACCGTCACCGGACCCTGCAATGCCCCCGACGTCGTGGACGTCGTCGCGCTCGGCGAGTCCATGGTCACGTTTCTGCCCTCCCGGGCGGGCCGCCTCGCCGACGTACCGTCCTTCGAGCGGACCATCGGCGGCGCCGAGTCCAACGTCGCGTGCGCCCTCGCGGCCGTCGGCCACGCCACCCGCTGGATCAGCCGCGTCGGCGACGACGGCTTCGGCGACCACCTGATCGAGGCGATCGGGGCGTACGGGGTGGACGTGTCCTCCGTACGGCGTGATTCCGGCCGTCCGACAGGGGTGTACTTCCGCACCGCCGGGGACCGGGCGACCGACGCGCACGAGGTGGCGTACTACCGGACGGGCTCGGCGGCCTCGGTGATGTCGGTGGGGACCGTGGACCTGGAGGCGGCGCGGGCGGGGCGCGTACTGCATCTGTCCGGGATCACCGCGGCCCTGTCCGGCGACTGTCTCGACCTCCTGTGGGAGCTGACGGAGCCCCGGCCGGGGCGGTCGCTCGTCTCCTTCGACGTCAACTTCCGGCCGGGGCTGTGGGCGGATGCGGACGGTCCGTGGGTGCTGCTGGACCTGGCCCAGCGGGCCGACCTCGTCTTCGTCGGGGCCGATGAGGCGCGGGCCGCCTGGGGGCTGGACGGGGCGCGCGCCGTCGCGGACGCGCTGCCCGAGCCGGACGTCGTGGTCGTCAAGCAGGGCGGGGGCGGCGCTGTCGCCTTCGGTAACGGCACCGACGGAGACGCCTTTCACGCCCCGGCGCCCCACGTAGACGTCGTCGCCGCAGTAGGCGCCGGCGACGCCTTCGCCGCCGGGTTTCTCTCCGCCACCCTGCGGGGCCTCCCCGTACGGGACCGCCTCCGGCACGGCCACCTCATGGCCGCCGCCGTCCTCGCCGCCCCCGGCGACCTCGCCGCGCCCCCCGCCCGCGACCACGCCGACCGGCTGGCCGCCCTCGACGACACAGCGTGGGGGACACTTCGACTCGGCCCCGGCTGGACCCAGGCCGAGCAGGCCCCCGAGGAGGTACGCACCCCATGAGCCAGACCGTCGACCGAGCGCTGAGCATCCTGCCGTTGCTCGCAGAGGGCCCCGCCGACCTCGGCCGGGTCGCCGACCGCCTCGGCGTCCACAAGTCCACGGCCCTGCGGCTGCTGCGCACGCTCCACGAGCACGGGCTCGTCTACCGCCAGTCCGACCAGCGCTACCGCCTCGGCGCCCGGCTCTTCGCGCTCGCCCAGGAGGCCGTCGAGAACCTCGACATCCGGGAGATCGCCCACCCCCACCTCGTACGCCTCAACGAGCAGTGCGGGCACACCGTCCACCTCGCCGTGCACGAGGAGGGCGAGGTGCTCTACATCGACAAGGTCGAGAGCCGGTACCCGGTGCGGATGTACTCGCGGATCGGGAAGCCCGTCGCCATCACCGTCGCCGCCGTCGCCAAGCTGCTGCTCGCCGATCTGCCGGAGCCCGAGCGGCGCGCCCTCGCCGGCAAGCTCGAATACCCCCTGTACACCTCCCGCTCGACCCCCAACGCCCCTGCATTCCTACGGGAGTTGGACAAGGTGCGCGACCAGGGCTGGGCCACCGACCTCGGCGGCCACGAGGAGTCCATCAACTGCGTCGCCGCCCCGATCCGGGGGGCCGACGGCCGCGTCGTCGCCGCGATGTCCGTCTCCGCGCCCAACGTCGTCGTCACCGCCGACGAACTCCTCACCCTGCTCCCGCTGGTGCGCCGTACGGCGGACGACATCAGCGGCGAGTACTCCGGCAGAACCCCCACGCCCACGAAGGACAACGGTTCATGACAGCGACAGACAAGATCGCCCTCACTCCCAAGACGCACACCACCCCGCCCGCTAAGTTCTCCCACGGCGTGAAGAAGGGGAACATCCTCCAGGTGGCGGGCCAGGTCGGCTTCCTGCCCGCCGTCGAGGGACAGCCGCCGACACCCGCCGGACCGACCCTGCGCGAACAGACCCTCCAGACGCTCGCCAACGTCAAGGCGATCCTGGAGGAGGGCGGCGCGAGCTGGGACGACGCGATGATGATCCGCGTGTACCTGACGGACGTCGGCCACTTCGCCGAGATGAACGGCATCTACAACACGTACTTCGAGGAGCAGGGCCTGACCGCGCCCCCGGCCGCCCGGACCACGGTGTACGTGGGCCTTCCAGCAGGCCTGCTGATCGAGATCGACGCGCTGGCTGTACTGGACAACTGACACAACGCCAAGGCGGCGGCCCCGGACCCCCGGGACCGCCGCCTCGGCCATGTGCGTGCTCAGGACTTCTTGAGCTTGTACGCCTTTTCCATCGTCACTTCGAAGGTTGATGCTCCATCAGATCCCTTGACCCGCAAGCTGACATAGCCGTGGCCGTTGCGGTCGATGTGCTCGGCGGGCAGCGTGGCGAGGTCCGGGTGCTGGATCAGGGCCCGGTTCTTGACGACCGGTACCTTCTTCCAGGTCGTACCGCCGTCGAAGGACGCCTCGACGGTCAGTGCGCGCAGCGTGCCGCGCCGCTGGTCGCCGGTGCGCTGGAGCTCGAAGGGGACGGCGAGGAGACGGTTGTGCTCGGCACGCGACCACTCGTCGACCTGGGGCTTGAAACGGACGCTGGTGAGGGGCAGTGCGGCCGTGGCGTCCTCGGCGACCGGGCCGGAGCGGAAGGTCCAGACGCCGTCGAACTCTGTGCCCGGCCCCCACATCGGCTGGCCGTCCCACGTCAGGCGGTCGGCGTGGGCCCTGAGGGTGTACGTGCCGGTGTCGGCCGGAACCGTCCAGGCAGCGAGCGCGGTGTTCCGTGGGAACTCGGCGGCGCCGTCCCTGCTCTTGGCGATCTCCTCACCGTCCTGGCTGAGGGTGTAGGAGTAATTGGCGCCGAAGTCCTCGGACTTGAGCAGGTGCCGCCTGTCGGAGTCGCCGCCCAGCGGCAGGTCGACGGTGACGGTGTCGCCGCTGCGGGTGAACTGGCGGCCGTCGGCGGCGAGCGCGGGGGCGTTCACCGGATGGTTCCAGTACTCGGTACGGCGTCCGGGCCGGTACACCGTGGGCTCGGTGAACAGGGCGCCCCGCTCCAGCGCGGTCACGGCGTCCGCGTTCGTCCAGTACCTGCGCAGTTCCTGGGACCAGGCGATGTCCTTGGACGCGGTGTAGTACTCCGTCCGCGTGCCCGGCGAGGGCACGTTGACGTGGCGGCCGCCGGCCTGGATGTCCTTCAGGATCGCGGAGGCCTGCTTCGACTTCAGCGGGAAGGGCCGGTCCCAGTCGCCGACCTGCTCGGAGGCGCCGTAATGGGCTTCGGTGCGGGCGAGTTGGGCTTCCCTGACGCGGCCGGTGAGGTCGGCCGGGATGCCGCCCTCGCGGATGGCGGCGAGGTGGTAGACCGGCCCCTTGGCGGTGGGGTAGTCGTACGCGTCGTCGCTGGGCGCGCCGTCGGGAGTGACGCCGGTCTGGTAGCCCTCGGCCAGGTCCTCGCGGTAGTACGTCGTGTAGGCCGAGCCCTGGGGACGGGTCTTGGAGGGCACCGCCCAGTAGTCCGGCGGCAGGTGGTTGTACGTCACGGAGATCTGGGTGCTCGCCGGCTCGGTCTGTCCGTCCGGGACCGTGGTCTGCTTCTGGAGGATGCCGGAGTCCTGGAACATCCGCTCGACGTTCTGGTTGTCGACCGTGTGGCCGAGTTTGCGGGCCGCCGTGCCGCCCAGGGTGATCTCGGTCGCCTCCGTCACCCGGAGGAAGGGTTCACCGGCGAGGACGTGATCGCTGGCGAACCAGTAACTGTCCGGTTCGGTGCGGCTGATGATCGCCGAGATGCCGTACGTCCCGGCCGGCACCCGCAGCGTCACGGTGGAGTCGGCGGTCGCCATGATCGGCTGCTCGAACGGCACCAGGGCGCGGTCCAGCGGCATGAGGCTGAGCAGCGAGATGTCGCTCGCCGGATCGCCGAGGTGGTCACGGAGGTGGACGGTCACCTCGTGGCTCTCGGGTTCCAGGGTGAGCCCGACGGGGACCCGGACCGTCGTCTCCCCCGCGGTGGCGGTGAGGAGCGCGGAGAGGGCGCCGCCGGTGCGTATGTCGTTGTCCCGGAACTCGACGGTCGCGGTGGCCGTGCCGTGGGCGGGGACGGTCAGCCGGTCCTGGGCCAGGCCGAGCAGATCGGTGGGCAGAGCGCCGCGGGTGGACGTGACGTCGAGGGCGAGGTCCAGGGTGATGGCGGCGTCGGAGGTGTTGGTGAAGGCCACCTTGCGGGCGGTGTCGTCGGTACGGGGCCAGGTGACGTGGCCGAAGTCGACGGCGGCCTGCGTGGCCGCCACCGGCTGGTCGACGGCGCGCTCGACGTCGATCATGCCGGAGCCCTGGTCGTACACCGTCTCGCCGTCACTGGGGCGGGCACTGGAGACGAGGGCCTGGGCCACCTGCCGGGGCGTCCAGTCGGGGTGGGCCTGCATCACGAGGGCGGCGGCGCCGGCGGTCGCGGGTGCCGCCATCGACGTACCGGACAGGCGGGTGTAGTTGTCGTCGACCGGGCCTTCGGGACCCTCGCGCTCCACGTCGCCGACATCAGTCCCCTTGGCGCGGGCGGCGGTCACAGCGACACCTGGGGCCTTGACGTTGGGCTTGACGGTGTAGTCACCGAAGAGCGGGCCACGGCTGGAGAAGGAGGCGATGGCGTCGTCACCGCCGGCCGCGCCGACCGTGAGGGCACCCTCGGCGGCGGAGGGCGGGGTGACGGAGAACGCTTCGGGCCCGCTGTTGCCGGCCGAGACGACGGGGAGTACGCCCCGCTCCAGCAACGCGTCGGTGGCCAGCGACCAGGGGTCGGTGCCGTCGCTCAACGCGGACGACCCGAGGGACATGTTGACGATGTCGACGCCCTGGTCGGCCGCCCACTCCATGCCGTCGATGATGTGTGAGATCAGGCCGAGAGGGCCGGACAGCACGCGTCCGCTGAGGATCTCGGCGCCGGGTGCGACACCCGCGTACTTCCCGTCGGAGGCGGCACCCGTACCGGCGATGATGCCCGCGACGTGCGTGCCGTGCCCGTCCACGTCACCGGTCTCGTCGTCCCAGGAGATGAAGTTCTCGGACGTCGAGACCCGGTCCTTCAGATCGGGGTGGGTCGCGCGCACGCCGGTGTCGAGTACGGCGACGCGTACGCCCTTCCCGTCCAGGCCACGGTCCTTGAGGCCGTCGGCGTTGATCTGACCGACGAGGTCGTCGACCGCGACGTCCCCGTCCGGAGTGGTGTCCTGCGGTTCTGCCGCGCTCTGGGCGCCGGTCAGTTCGACCGGTGTGTCCAGCCACACGGTGCCGATGGCGGAACGGAGCCCGCCTGTGGCGCTCGTGGCGGGGGCGGCGAGGGTCCGCCACAACTCGCCCCGGTCCTTCTCCGGACGGGTCACGGCGGTGGCGTCGATCGATTCGAGGGGGACGGTGTCCCGCGCGGCGACCTCGGCGCGGGTGGCGGCGGGCAGCCACTCGCCGCTGTGCCGGATGATCAGCGGGAGGCCGCCGGTGCGCTGGGTGCCGTCCGCCGTGTCGTCGAAGCCGAAGCGTTCCAACGCACTGAGGTTGAAAAGCTGTTCGTCGACCTTGCCGGACGCGAGCAGCGGGGCCACGTCGGTGGGGATGACGCTGATGTCGTCCTTGCCGGTGCGGGTGCGCAGGAAGCCGACGCGCTCACGGCCCGGGGCCGGTTCGACATCGATACGGCTTCCGTCCCCGGCGGCCGCGACGGTGACGACGTCTCCGGTGACGAGGGTGAACTGCTTGCCCCGGAGGGCGGTTGGGGCGGCGGGACCGGCGCCGGGGGCGGTGTCGCCGACCGCGGTGGGTAAGGCTGAGGCGGTGGATGTGCCGCTCTGGGTGGAGACGAGCAGGATGGCCGCGAGAGCGCTGCTCGTCCATAGCGGGACACGACGTCTTGTCACACGAACTCCGTTCAAAGTGGGGGGAGTTGATGCAGAACGAAGGAACGCGCGCAAAGATACTTGAGAGTGTGACCTTGGGCGATACCCGCCGGCGCCGAAGGGGCCGCACCGCCGGCATCCGAAGATGCTTCCGGACGGCGCTCGCGCCGAAGCCAAGAGCAATGAGTCCCACCATTGCGGCCTGTTCGTGTGGACCTGTAGCGCGTTTCCCATAACAAAGCAGGGGCTGGCTATGTCCGGCACAGGATCGTCGACCATACTGCCGCTGTGGAGCAGCGCATAGGTTCGAGCAGCCAGCCCCTGGACACCGCCGCGGTAGACCCGGCGGCCATCCCCGGGCTCACTTCCCCCGTGCCTACGGAACCGGCGGACAGGGTCCCCGACCCGGTCCCGCTGGAGAAGGAGGCGCCCCCCGCCGAGGAGGAAGCCGCGCAGAAGGAAGCAGTACAGGAGGAAGCCGCCTCGAAGACGGAGGCGGAAGCGGAGCCGGAAGCGGAGACAGAGGCCCCTGAGGGTCCAGTCTTCGAGGCGTCCGACCGCCGGGCGAAGATCATCGCCGACCACAGCGGCGTACGGCTCGCCCTGGACGACCAGGAGTGCGAGTTCCGCTGGGACGAGATCGGGGCCGTCGAGACGGAGACGTCGCGCTTCGGCAAGCGGTTCACGGTGACGGTCCACACACCGGACCGCCGCTGGTACCCGGTCGAGATCGAGGCGAAGGCCAAGTCCCAGCACCAGGAATGGGAAACGGAGCTGGACGCGGTCCTGGACACGTACTTCGAGGAAAGCGCCCCATAGGAGCGCGGGGAACTGCGCGCTCAGCCGCAGCGGAGCCGCAGTTCCCCGACTACCTCACTTACCTGACTCGGTAATCCCTAGCTGCAGTACTGAGCCTGCTTCCCGATGGACCGGTACATGCAGTCCGAGTTCTCCAGCAGCTGGAGCACCGCGTCCCGGTTGCGGGCCGTCTCCCGGTCGATCACCTCGTCGGGCGGGTAGAAGCCGCCGCCCGAGCTGGACGACGGGTACATCTCGAAGGTGTAGCCGAAGATCTTCTGACTGCCCCACAGCCAGTCGTCGATCGAGCCGTCCGTGACGTACAGGTCGCTGGACTGCTCGGGCGTGTAGCCGTTGCTGGCGGCCATCTTCCCGCCGACCGTGGCGAACGCGTCCCGGTCGTCCTGGGTCATGCCCGTCGTGGTGTTGGCGGTCGTGTACCCGAAGGGCCACAGCACCAGTTCGCTGTACGTGTGGAAGTCGATGCCCGTCTTGATCTGCTGGACGCCGCCGACGACCCGGCTGCGCACGAAGTTGGCGACCACCTTGACCTCGGGCGCGGACTCGGGAGCCGTACCGCGGTACGTCTCGGACGAGGTCGTGCCGGAGGAGCCGTTGCAGCAGCCCCAGCGGTAGTTCCAGTTGCGGTTCATGTCCGTACCGACGGCCGTCGAACCGGAGTTGGGCTGGCGGTTCTTGCGCCACGAGCGGTACGAGCCGTTCGCGATGTCGTACTCGCCGCCGTCCGGGTTGAGGTCCGGGATGATCCAGATCTCACGGGAGTCGAGCATGGCCTTGACCCGGGAGTCGGTGGCGTACGTGGACGTCAGATTGCGCAGCAGGTAGAGCGCCATCTCGACGGTGAGGTGCTCACGGGCGTGCTGGTGGTGGGTGAACAGCACCTCGGGCTCGGCCTCGTCGGTGCCGACGTTGTCGCTGAGTTTGATGGCGACGATGTTCCGGCCCGAGTACGAGGTGCCGATGACCCGCTGGCTGGCGATGGAGGAGTTGGCCGAGACGAGGGAGTTGATCTCCGTCGTCATCTCCGCGTAGTTGTGGTACCTGGAGTCGGCCGTGGGGAAGTCGAGCAGCCGTACGTCGTCGGCGCTGCTGGAGCGGTCGGGGACCTGGCCCAGCGGCGTGATGTCGTAGCCCTGTGCGCGCAGCTTCTTGATCTGGTCGGCGCGACCGGAGACGGTGACGCCGTGGCCGTCGGTGTCGTCCACGGACACGCCCGCCTGCTGGAGCGCGGTGCGGTCCTTGACGGTCGAGTGCATGTGGATCTCGTACTGGCGGATGTCGTCGGCCGATGCCGCCGGGCGCTCGGCGCTGGTCGCGGTGGCGTCGGGTGTCGTGGAGGTGAATCCGACGGCGAGGGCGAGGGACAGCAGGCCGACGGCGGCTGCGGTGCGTTTGCCGCTGCGGGCGCCTGAGCCTCGTATGCGAAGTCGCATGAAGTCTCCTTGTTTCTCCGGGCGTTCCGGGGTCTCCGGAAGTGGGGGGAGTGGAGCGGGGGGTGGTTCTTCCGTGCGACGGACTGGTGCGGGTGACGCGGGTAGCGCGGGTGTTGCTGTTGATTTGCTGTGCGCGGGTATGGCGCTCATGGTGCGGCTATGACATGGCCAGGTCAAGAGTGCCCAAAAAAAGGCGATGGCGCGAAAGCCGTCCAGAAGCGGCGCGGAGCATACGCGTCCCCGCGCCGTCCGTCGCGGCTCCTCGGGAAGTGCACACGGGGGTGTGACCTGCGTGTGCGTATCCGCGGGGATCCGTTGGAAGGTGCTGATCATGGGTGGATCAGCGAGGTTCGTCGACCGCCGCGACGAACAGGCCGAAGTCCGCGCGCTGTTGGCCAGGGCCCGCCTCGTCACGCTGACCGGTCCGGGCGGCGTCGGCAAGACCCGCCTCGCCGCACGCGTCACGGCCCGCGTGGCCCGCGCCTTCCCGGACGGCGTCCGTTCCGTGCACCTGGCCGGCCTCGACGACCCGGACCTCGTCCCCCAGGCCGTCGCCGACGCGCTGGGCCTGTACGACCTCGACACGCTCGACGCCCTGGTCGAACACGTGGGAACCCGTCGGCTCCTCCTGGTCCTCGACAACTGCGAGCACCTGCACGGGGCCTGCGCCGAACTCGTCGGCGCGCTCCTGCACCGGACCACCGGCGTCCGTGTCCTCGCGACCAGCCGGCGCCGCCTGGGCCTGACGGAGGAACACCTGCTGGACGTACGGCCGTTGCCGGTCCCCGACCCGGACGGCGACCTCTCGGCGGCCCACCGCCACCCGGCCCTCGCCCTCTTCGCCGACCGAGCCGCCGCGGCCGTCCCGGGCTTCACCCTCACCCCCGCCAACCGCACCGCCGTGGCCCGCCTCTGCCACCGCCTCGACGGACTCCCCCTGGCGATCGAACTCGCGGCGGCCCGCATGGGCGAACGGGCTGACCTGGACACTGATATCGACGAATTGGCGACCCGCATCGACGACCGCCAACCCAGCGACCACCACCCCGGTGACCACCGTCCACCGCGCCACCGGACCCTGCGGGCGACGATCGACTGGAGCCATCAACTGTGCACGCCGGAGGAGCAGTTGGTGTGGGCGCGGGCATCGGTACTGGCCGGGGACTTCGATCTGGAGACGGCGGAGGCGGTGTGCGGGGCGACCGCCGACGACCGCCTCCACCCGCCTGCCGTCCTTGACGTTCCTGACGTCCTGGAAGCCGTGGCCGGGCTCGTCGGCAAGTCGGTGCTGAGCCGGGAGACGGGCCCCGACGGCGGCGTACGATACCGCCTGCTGGGCACCCTGCGGCAGTACGGACTCGACCGGCTGAGGCAGACGCCCGGGGCGGAACGGGCGGCCCGGCGCCGGCACCGCGACTGGACGCAGAGCCGGGCGACGGCGTACGAACACGCCTGGTTCGGCCCGGGCCAGCAGCACCTGGCCGCCCGCCTCCGCGCCGACCGGGCCCACCTGCGCGCCGCCCTGGACTTCAGCCTGGGAACGAGCGCCGGGTCCGGCAGAGGCGCGCCGCCCGACGACGCCCTCGCCGGCCTCCGTCTCGCCGGCACCCTCTGGTTCCACTGGCACACCTGCGGCGCACCCGGCGAAGGACGGTACTGGCTCGACCGGGCCCTGGAAGCGAACCCCGGGCCGAGCCGGGAACGGGCCCGCGCGCTGTGGGTCTCCGGACTCCTCGGGCTGCTCGCGGGGACACCCGAGGAGCTCGCCCGGGGCCGGCGCCGGGCCGAGGAGGCGTACGCCCTCGCCCAGCGGCTCGGCGACGCCGCCGAGGCCGCGCACGCCGGGTACGTCGTCGGGGCCGGTCAGCTCCTCGGCGGTGAACCGGCGGCAGCGCTGCGGCACTTCGAGGACGCGGTGGACCGGGGGCCCGTACCCGGCGGGCAGGCCGCCCTCGTTGGGCTCGAACGCGTCCAACTCGCCTGCGCACTGAGCCTCCTGGGCGAGGCAGACCGGGCCGTCACCGTCTGCGAGGACGCCCTGCGGGTGTGCGAGGCGTACGGCGAGGACTGGGTGCGCTCGTACGCCCTGCGGGTGCTCGCCCTGGCCCACACCGTCCGCGAGGACTGGCGGCGGGCCGAACCGCCCGCCCGCGAGGCCCTGCGCACCGGGTTCGCCCTGCACGACGTCCTCGGCATCGCCCCCGCCCTCGACCTGCTCGCCCTGATCGCGACCGCCCACCAGGCCCACGAACGAGCCGCCGTCCTGCTCGGCGGCGCCGACCGCGTCGGCCGTCCCCCCGCCCCGCCGGCGTCCGTACGGAGGGACGGCGAGGCCAGGGCGCGGGCGGGCCTGGGACGGCGGGCGTACGAGCGGGCGTACCGGCGCGGAAACGCCCTCGGCCTCACCGCAATCGTCAAGTACGCGCTGGGAGAAGGGAATTCGGGCCACTGTCTCCCCGAACCGACCACCACCCCACACCCGTTGAACGGCGGTACGAGTCTCACCCGCCGCGAGACCGAGGTCGCCGCGCTCATCGCGGAGGGCCTCGCCAACCAGCAGATCGCCGACCGCCTGGTGATCGCCCGCCGAACCGCCGAGGGCCATGTGGAACGCATCCTGGACAAACTCGGCCTCACCAACCGCACCCAGATCGCGGCCTGGGTGACGGCACACCGCTGACGAGACACCGTTGACGACACCCGGCAAAGTGGGGGTGGGCGTACGGAAACAGGTATTTCTCCCCGCGCGCGGGGGCGCCCGGGGAGGCGATCCTGAAGGCATGCTGCAACTCTCCGGGGGCTCCGGGGGACACGTCCCGGATCCCGTCCCTCGGTATGGCTCGTACCCCCAACCCCCGCTGGGGGCAGGCCATCTGAGCATCGAGTACGACCCGCGCCCCACCGCCGCCCGCGAGGCCCGCGCGCAGGTGCGCAGGCGACTGGAGGAGTGGGGCCTGGCGGACCGCGGCGACCTCGGCGACGTGACGGAGCTGCTCGTCAGCGAGCTGGTCACCAACGCGGTGCTGCATGCCGCGAGCCGTTTCCGGCTCACCCTTTCGGCCGCGCACGGCGTCCTGCGCTGCGAGGTCACCGACACCGGCCGTCGTACTCCGCGGGTGATCGGCGCGGGCGCCGCGGAGAGCGGCCGGGGGATGTTCCTGGTGGACGCGCTCGCGAGGCGCTGGGGCTGCCACCAGGAGGGGCCGGGCAAGACCGTGTGGTTCGAGCTCGGCACCTGTGGGTCCGACGGCTGTGGTCGGCGACAGCCGTAGCGTCCCGCACGTCCAGTTCCGGACGCCGGATGCCCCGGTTGTCCCCCTCCGGCTCCGGAACGCCCTCTTGTGCGACCAGCACGTTTGCGCTTTCTTGACGTACATGGCGGACACCACAGAAAACTCCACGGAATCAGGGGCCACCGGCGCCTCGAACGCCAACTCGACCCCTCGTAAGTCCAGTTGGAAGTACATCGGCCCGGGAATCGTCGTCGCGGCGACCGGGGTCGGGGCCGGCGACCTGGTGGCCACGCTCATCGCGGGCAGCAACTTCGGCTACACGCTTCTGTGGGCCGCCGTACTCGGCTGCCTGGTGAAGATCTCCCTCGCCGAGGCGGCGGGCCGCTGGCACCTCTCCACCGGCCGCACCCTCTTCGACGGCTGGGCGAGCCTCGGCCGCTGGACGACGTACTTCTTCGTCGTGTACGTCGTGATCTGGGGCTTCGTCTACGGCGCGGCGGCGATGTCGTCGAGCGCGCTGCCGCTGCAGGCGCTGTTCCCGGACGTCATGGACCTCAAGTGGTGGGCCATCGCCTGCGGGTTGTCGGGGCTCGTCTTCGTCTGGTTCAACAAGTACGAGGTCTTCGAGAAGGTCATGACCGTGCTGGTGGGCGTGATGTTCGTCGTCACCGTCTACCTGGCGATCCGGGTCACCCCGAACCTCGGCGCCGCGTTCGCGGGCCTGCTGCCCGTCCTCCCGGACGAGAAGGACTCGATCCTCAACACCCTGGGCCTGGTCGGCGGCGTGGGCGGCACCATCACCCTCGCGGCGTACGGCTACTGGGTGAACGCGAAGGGCTGGACGAACACCGGCTGGATGAAGGTGATGCGCCTCGACAACCGCGTCGCGTACGCGACGACGGGCATCTTCGTGGTGTCGATGCTGTTCGTAGGAGCGGAGCTGCTCCACAGCGCGAACGTGGCGATCGCGAGCGGCGACAAGGGCCTGATCCAGCTGAGCGACATCCTGGAGGACAAGTACGGCACGGCGACCGCGAAGTTCTTCCTGATCGGCTTCTTCGCCACCTCCTACACGTCGTTGATCGGTGTCTGGCACGGCGTGAGCCTGATGTTCGCGGACTTCGTGGAACGCTTCCGCGGTACCCGCACGACGGGCGAGGAGGTCGCCTCGGGCAGGCGCGAACGGTCGTGGCCGTTCCGCGCGTACCTGCTGTGGCTGACCTTCCCGCCCATCGTCCTGCTCTTCCAGGGCCAGCCCTTCCGCCTGATCATCCTGTACGGCGTCCTGGGCGCGGCCTTCCTCCCGTTCCTGGCCGGCACCCTGCTGGTCCTGCTCAACTCCTCCCGCACGCCCGCCGAATGGCGCAACCGGATGCTGAGCAACACGATGCTGGTCGTCGCGGGCCTGCTGTTCCTGGTCCTGTGCCTGAAGCAGATCTGGGACCAGCCGTGGTCGGAGTTCTTCTGAGTCCCTCGGACGGGCGAGGGCTAGTGGGGAACCGGCTGGATCTGCTGCCACGTCGAGTCGGTGGCGATCGCCTTGAGCTGGTCGAGGGTCAGGGCGGGATTCTCGCGGGTCGGACCGGTGATCTGGCTGGCGGAGTTGAAGGCGCTCACGACCACCCGCAGACCGTCGGGCCAGATGGCGTCGGCGGTCCGCATGACGAGCCCCCTGCCCTTGTCGTCGCCGGGGCCCTCACGGACGATGACCTTGACCCCGTCGGGCAGCGTCACGGCGCCCGAGCCCTCGCCGAAGAGTTCCTTCTCGAGGTCCTGCATGTTGGGCTGCACGTTGATCTGGACGAAGCTCTTGCCCTCGCCGTCGTCGACGACGACATACCCGTACTCGGTGCCCGGTCCGCTCTTTCCGACCACACGGACACCCTGCGGCAGCAATCCGGTGAGTGTCGTCACGATGGTGTCACTCTCGGCCTCCTCGGGCGCGCTCGACGTCGGCGGCGTCCCGACCACGTCGGCCTCCGGGACGGCGTCGAGGACCCTGAGCCACACCGGGTCGGTGACCAGGGTCTTCAACTGCACGCTGCTCAGCGGAGGTTCGGGGCGACTGATGGGCGCACCCTTCTGGGCGGCGGAGTTCCACTCCGTCACCGTCACGTGCTTCCCC
Organism: Streptomyces sp. NPDC020898; assembly: GCF_044333925.1. Taxonomy (NCBI): domain Bacteria; kingdom Bacillati; phylum Actinomycetota; class Actinomycetes; order Kitasatosporales; family Streptomycetaceae; genus Streptomyces; species Streptomyces sp. NPDC020898. The sequence goes on along the minus strand of NZ_JBIRRV010000002.1, from coordinate 611,135 downwards.
TCGGCGGTGACGAGGTCCGCCGTCCACATCTTGGTGTCGACGCGACGGTCCGCGTACTCGTACCCCTTGACGATCCTGAGCAACGCACCGCCGGGCAGCGGGCTCGTCCCGCAGTCGTCGTACGGGACGAACGCCTGGTCGGGACACTGGGTCGCCTGACGGACCTGCTGGCTCCCCGGCACGATCCGGTCGAGGCTCACGGAGAGAGCCGCGGCGCCCTTGCCGTCGTCGAACACGCCATACGCGTACGGACCCAGTTGCGAGTCGGTGCCGCGTGAGCGCTCGTCACTGAAATCACCCTGGGGCAGCAACCCCTTGAGGACGCTGAGCAGTTGGCCGCGGGTGACGGGGGACGGAGCGGCGGTGGGGGTGGGGCTGGGGACGGCACTGGGAGTGGCGCTCGCGTCACCGACCCCGACGTTCCGTTGCCCGGTGCCGTCTCCTCCCCAGGGCGCGACCAGCGCGCTGCCCACACCCACCAGCGCGATCGCGGCGGCGCCGCTCACGACAGCGGTCCGGCGCCGCATCCGGATCCGGCGCCCCCGGCTCTCGCCCCCGGCGACGAGGGCGGCCCGATCGGCGTCGAAGGCACCGCCGGCGTTGCGCAGAGCGTCGCCGAGCCGGTCCTCGAACCGGTCGTCTCGATGTTCAACGGGCATGGCGAACCACCACTTCTGCTGTGTACGGGAATTGTGTACCGGGATGGAGAGGCGGAACTTCTCGAAGGACGGCGGCCTCAGCGGACCGCGTACTCACCGAGTTCCTCGCCGAGGAGCGTGCGCAGCCGGGCCAGGGCACGGACACAGCGGGTGCGTACGGCGGCCGAGCTCACGTTCATCGCCCCCGCGGTCTCCTCGATGGAACGGTCCTCCCAGTAGCGCAGGACGACCACCGCCCGGTCCTTGGCCGGGAGTTGGGCGAGCGCCTCGACAAGCGTGAGCCGCATGGTCACGTCGGCTCCGCCGGCGGGGACGGGCACGTCGGGCAGTACGGCGGTGGCCCGCTCGGTACTGCTGCGGCGCCGCTGATACGTGAGGAAGGTGCGCGTGAGCACGGTCTGCGCGTATCCCGCCGGGTTGCTGGCCCGAGAAACGCGCCCCCAACTGACGTACAACCGCCCCAGCGTCTCCTGCACCAGGTCCTCCGCGAGGTACGTGTCCCCGGCGGTGAGCAGACACGCGGAGCGGAACAGATACCCCGCCCGCGCCGCCGCGAACTCCGCGTACTCGTCCGCGCGGACCTTTCTCATACGTTCCCCCTGTGCCTGCGTGGCGCCCCGTCGGGCGGCCTCACTTCATTGACGCGGTGGGGACCGGGAAATGTTTCAGCGGACGGGGATCCAATTTCGCAGGCACAGAGGCAGAGGCAGAGGCAGAGGCAGGGGAGCGGAGGAGACGCGGCTCACCGATTGACGGCCTGGATCTCCTGAACGACGACAGCCTGCTCAGCCCCGAACTCACCGTCGGGCAGATCCACGGGGTTGTTGACGCCCGTTCCGGTCCACGAGATCTTCCAGGTGATGGTCGCGCGGAGCGGGTAGGACCCGTCACCGGAGGAACGCAGGTACTTCACCCCACAGGGCGGGGTCCGGTTCGCCTTCCCGGCGGCATACGGCTCCCCGATACGCCCGTCGACGAACGTGCACACACCGGACGCGGGGTAGACCTCTGCGTCGGCGGTACCGGGCTCGATCCTGAGAGAGACGGGCTCGGCGACGGTGGTGGCCTCTATGTCCAGAACCTGAACGCGGGCGGTCACGGAGACGGGCTTGAACTGCGCCGCGTCCAGCCAGGCCCAGGTCGGAAGGTTCACCTTGGTGTTGTCGGCGGGGGCGAGGGTCACTTTGGTGGAGGGGACGCGGATCTCGGCGTAGGCGAGTTCGGCGAGCATCTCCGGTGTGATCGCCTCGGGGATGTCGGCCGGCGGGGCGGCGCCGGTGTCCACCCAGAAGGTTTCCTTGGTGCAGTCGAGAGCGCCGGGTTCTCCCGCACGGCCTTGGCTGACGTAGGAGTCCCAGAAGTAGCCCTTGCCGGTCTTGTCCTTGTTGAAGTCCTTGTAGGGCTTGCCGTTGACGTACCGGTCCCGCTCCTTGGCGTCCCACTCGTAACCGGTCGACCCGGCCTCCCAGACCGGCTCCTTGGTCTTCTGAAGCTGTTCCGGGGTGTACTTCGGCGCGTAGTAGCAGGCGGGCGGAGTCCAGGTCGACGCCGAGGTGACCCGGCCGGTCGACGGACCGGAACCGTTGTTGTCGCGGTCGAAGACGACACCACCGGCGGTGGCGGAAACCGTGCCGTTGCCGTCCGTGTTGCCGGAGGGGCCCGTGGGGGAACCCTGCCCGTTGCCGGGCCCGTATGCCACAGCGGTGCCGGTCAATCCCGCCGCGCACACGACCGCAGTCGCGCCCAGTGCCAGGACTCTGCTCCACCTGCTTATGCCGTGCATGTCTTGTCCCCCCGCGTCGAGACCAGATTGATCGTCTGCCACACACCCTGCGCGCTCTTCGCCAGGCGTGTGTTGTACAGCACGTACGGGCTCTCGCTCGAAGGCGTCCGGTCGACCTTGTTGGTCTTCCGGTTCTTGCTGAAGCCCTTGCTCTCGTCGGCGCAGTAGACGACGGACGCCTCCGTCTCGCCCGACAAGGTGACCTGAGGCGCGTAGTAACGAGTCGTCCCGGTGAAGGACATGTTGGCGTCGACATACGCCTGCACCCACGCGACCGCGTCGCTCAGTGCCTTGTCCCGGTAGTAGAAGGAAAGGCCCGGCGTACCTGTGTCGCCACGCAGGATGGCGTCGTTCGTCGCATCGATCCGCCCGGCGGTGTCCGCGAGGACCGCGTCCTTGGCCTCGTCGCCCGTCTTCCAGCTCTCGAACTTGTCGATGACATCGGACGGCAGCTCGATCTTCGGCCGGTCGGCGGACACTGCCGAGGCAGATGCGGAGGCCGACGGCGAGGCGGACGTCTCGCTACCGGTGTCAGCCCCGGCGATCTTGTCGTTGTCCTTCGACTCGCCGTCGTCGCCGCCACAGGCGGTCAACAGCAGGGCCGCGGACGCAGCGAGCGCGGCAGCAACGGGCAAAGAGCGGCGCTTCACAGTGAACTCCCCGTAGGACAGATGTGCCATCAAAGCCAAGACGGTATCGGTGGGGCCTGTGGTTCCGCCAGGCTGCCAAGGTTGCGCTGTGGCAACGGCAAAGACTGATCGCCGTCCGACAGCCGCCGTCGGCCGTCGCTCGTCCCGTCACCCGTTCACTGCTGAGGAGTACGAGACCCCGCACTCAGGACTGGCAGATGGAACTTCCCCTTTGGGACGTGAGGGTTTCAGTGATCCAAATGCCCTGCTCGTCGACCCGCAGCCGGCTGCTGTAGAGGACATAGCTGTCCTTCGACGCCACGGTCACGTTGGTCTTGCCGGTCGTGAGGCTCTTGTTGTACGCCTTGCTCTGATCCTCGCAGTAGACGAGGCCGGCCGTTCCGTCACCGTTGACGTTCACCTTGGCGTCGAAGTACCGCTTGGCACCGGTGATGCGGTCCTTGTAGTCCACGAACTCCTGGATGAACTCCTCACTACCGGCCGCCGCCTCGCCCTCGGAGTAGAAGAGGTATGCCGCGTTGAGCGGGTCCTGTTCGGCGATGGCCATGTCCACGGCCTTGATGAACTGCTTGCTGTCGCTGAGGACCGCGTCCTTGTCTGTGTCCTTGGTCTTGGGCCAGTCGAAGGTGTACGTCAGATCGGACGGCAGCTCGATCTCCGGCCGTTCGGCGGAGACGGCCGAGGCAGAGGCCGATGCCGTAGGCGATGCGGACGCTCCACCCCCGGCGCCGGCCCCGGCGACCTTGCCGCTGTCCGCCGATGTCGATTCGCCGTCGCTGCCACCGCACGCGGTCAGCAACAGCGCTGCCGTCACGGCGTACGCGGCAGCAATGGACGGAGCGTGGCGCTTCACAGTGAACTCCCCATGCGACAGAAGTGCTGGCAAAGCCCATACGGTATCGGCAGGCTCTCGCACAGCCATAGCCAGAGAGCGGGCCAGTACTACGACCCCGAAACCGGCCTCCTTGCAACTACTTCCGTACCTACGACCCGGAAACGGCTCGCTATCTCACTCCGGGCCCCCTCGGTCTGGCGCCCACCCCGAACCCGGTCACCTACGTGCACAACTCGCACACGTGGGTGGACCCCCTTGGCCTGGCGCCGGGATGCGGAGAGCCGGTCGGGCGTACTCTGGAGGAGGAAAAAGCGCAGGCTTTGAAGGATGTCGAACAGGGACCACATGTGCACGTGAGGCCTTACGTTGAGAGCTTTCTCGTGAATCCGGAAGCACTCAATTTGCTCTATGGCCATGTTCCGGACCTCGGTGACGTCCGGATCAGATCGATCAATCTGAACTGGCGTGGCCCCACGGTAACGCTCCGCGTCGACTTGCCCTCATTTCCTGGTTCGGCACCACAGGAGTGGATCGATGCGGGTATGGACACGGTGCAGTGTCAATTCCAGTTTCTGGCAGTGGAGAACATCTCCCTCACCGAATGGAACCCGCCGTCCGTCGGCTCCGTCGAGATGTCTTCGTGGGGCGTGGAGAGTCGTATGCGGGTAATCGCAGCCGGTCGTGGTGTGGCGCTCCGATTCGACTGCAGTGAGTCCGTGCGCGTCGGTCATGTGAGCGCATTCCGCATCCAGGCCGACGGATCGGACAACGGACCGCATCTCTTCGTGAGCAAGATCGACGCCCGGCGGCACACTTCCCTTCCCCCGACCGATGAGAAGACGTTCTATGAGCGCTGACTGGTCGCAATTCCTCGCATCTGCCGAATACTTGGGTGAGCTGTACGACGGTGCCCCGCCCTCGACTGACGCGTACGACCTCTTCTACGTGCACATCGACGAGCGGGAGAACTCAGTGACTCTGGGCTTCGACACCCGGGCCTTCCCCGTGAACCTGCCCTCCGAATGGAGGGGAAAGGACTTCAACGCCTTCGAGTTCCACCTGTTCTTCACGGAGGTGACCGGTCTCCGGGTCACGGGCTGGGGGGCTTCTGAAGCCAAGGTGATCGATCTGACCGTCCGCGATGGAGGACACGTCGACGTGGCCCTCGGCTCCGAGGCTTCCGGTATCGCCTTCCGCGCTGCTGCGGCCCGTCTGTCCAGAACGCGCGCCTATCTCGCTTCTGACAACCCCTGAAGCCGAGGAAGAAGCGCCTACGCGGGTGTCGGCGGGGCGGGTTCTTCGTCGCTGGCGATGGCTACGCAGGAGTTGCCGGTGGGGCCCCTCATAACCCATGGACCCCGCCTCCCAGACCTTCTGGAGCTGCTCAGGGGTGTACATCCGGCGCATACCAGCAGGCGGGTGACGTCCAATTCGGTCAGGGCTGGCACTTGGCACTCCCCACTTCAGAGACCATCTTCTCGATGACCCAGACGCCCTTGCTGTCCCTCTTCAGTGACGTGTTGTAGGCGACGTAGCTCTTCGCGGTGACCTTGGTCTTCCGGATCTTGTTGGTTTCCAAATGCTTGATGAACGCCTTCCCTTGATCCTCGCAGTAGCTGAGCGAGGCCGTTCCGTCGTCATCGACGACTACGACAGGGGAGTAGAAGCGGTAGGTGCCAGTGATGCCGGACTTGTGGTCCACGTAGGTCTGAATGAACTTCTCCGTGCCAGCTGCTGCTTCGCCTTCGTAGTAGTAGAGGTAGGCCTTGTCGAGCGGGTTCTGGTTCGTGATCGCGAGGTCCACGGCCTTGATGGACTGTTCGCTGTCGGCCAGGACCGCGTCCCTGCCCGTGTCACCGGTCTTGGGCCAGTCGAAGGTGTACGTCAGATCGGACGGCAGCTTGATCTGAGGACGACCGGAGCCGGAAGCCGAGGCAGCGGCCGATGCTGTGGGCGACGCCGAGATCTCGTTGCCGGTGTCGGCCCCGGCAACCTTGTCGTTGCCGGTCGACGTGCCGTCGCCGCCGCAGGCAGTCAGGAGCAGGGCCGCAGTCGCGACGAGTGTGGCAGCGAGGGGCAGAGCGCGGCGGTTCACAGTGGACTCCCGTGAGGCTGAGGTGCGATGGACGGCAACGAGCGCGGAACGGCTGGTCAGGGCTGGCACCTGTCGGCTCCACGGGTGGACGTGATCTTCACCAGTTCCCAGACGCCGGCCTTGTTCTTCTGCACCTGAACGCCGTAGGCGACGTAACTGTCCTTGCTGGCCGGAGTCTTCTTGACCTCGCCGGTCTTGATGACCTTGCTGAAGCCTTTGGACTCGTCCCCGCAGTAAGTCAGCGAAGCGCTGTCCTCGCTGCTGACGTTGACCTGTCGGTCGAAGTAGTTCACGGTGCCGGTAACCGTCCACCCTGCGTCCGTGAACGCCTTCACCCACCGCTCGGCGGACACCGCCCCTTCTCCCTCCGTGTAGAACTCCAGGGCGGGGAGGCGCGGGTTCTGGGCGACGATGGCCGCGTCGAGCGCACGGATCATCTCCGCGTTGTCCTTGAGGACGGCGTCCTTGACGGGGTCACCGGTTTGCTCGGGAGCGAAGGCGTGCGTGATGTCCGGCGGCAGCTCGATCCTCGGGCGGTCGGCGGAAGCCGCCGGGACCGCCGCAGAGGCCGTCGGCGACGCGGACGCCTCGCTCCCGGAATCGGCTCCGGCGACCTTGTCGCTGTCCGTCGATGTCGAGGGCGAGGTCGATTTGCTGTCGGTGCCGCCGCACGCGGTCAGCAGGAGCGCTGCCGTCGCGGCGAACGTGGCAGCAAGAGGCCGGGCGTGGCGGTTCACAGTGGGCTCCCCGTGAGACAGATGTACTGGCGGCAACGGCACGACGGTATCGGTGGGGCTACTGATACCGACAGGCTGGTGAGCGCTTCACGGAAGCTTCACGACGGCGACGGAAAATGCGAGTCGCCGCGCACGCTTGCTCAGTTCACCTTGCTCGTCATCAGGGCTGACACTCGGTGCTCCCCCTTTGGGAAACGATCTTCTCGACGACCCAGACGCCCTTGTCGTTTCTGTGCAGTTGGGTGCTGTAGAGGACGTAGCTGTTCTTCGTGACCGCGGTTCTGTCGACCCGCTTCGGGCTGAAATACATGTCGTACGCCTTGCTCTGGTCCTCGCAGTACACGAGCGACGCCCTGTCCGACCCGTTCACGTTGGCGACCGCCTCGTAGTAGCGGTACGAACCCGTGACCCGCGCCTTGGCGTCGACGTACGCCTGGACGAACGTCTCCGTACCGGCGGCGGCCGCGCCCTCGTAGTAGTAGAGGTAGGCCTTGTCGAGCGGGTTCTGGTGCGTGATCGCCAGATCCACGGCCTTGATGGACTGCTCGCTGTCGGCGAGCACGGCGTCCTTCTCCGTGTCGCCGGTCCTGGGCCAGTCGAAGGTGTACGACAGGTCAGCCGGCAGCTCGATGTCCGGCCGGTCGGAGTCGGTCGCTGGCGACGCGGACGCGGGAGGAGGGGCCGACGTCTCGCCGCTCCCCTTCGACCCGCCACCACCACCGCCATCACCACCGTCGCCGCCACCGCAGGCAGTCAGAAACAGAACCGCAGTCGCGGCGAACGCGGCGGCGACAGACAGAGGACGGCGCTTCACAATGAACCTTGCTCCCCGTGGACAGGACGTCAGGACGTACAGGCTGGGGCAAGACCGTATAGGTGGGGCTGCCGGCCCCGCCACGCGGCCGCCGTAGTCACCCAAGCCGCCATGGCCACCCGAGCCGCCATGGCCACCCGAGCCGGCGGAGTCGCCGAAGTCATCGATCCCGGCGAATTCAGGTCGACCGGATCCCCCTCCCCCAACTCCCCTCCCCGGCACCCGACTTGTGGCATATTCGTCTCACTCTCCGTCGATCAAGCTCCACCTTCCGTTAGTTGATCTAGGAGATTCGGTGTTGAGCGGGCCATGCCGTGGATAAGGTGCTGGTGCAAGAGGACGCGTCCGCTTGTGCATACGCGAGCACGCAGGTGCACAAGTGGGTGCACATCTGTATGCGTTTGTGGATGTAAGTGGATGCAAGAGGACCTCACAGGGGCGATCTGAGGCGGTGGCCGACCACCCCGTCGCAGTGAACGGGGTGGTGTGCAGCGTGCCGACCGCGATAGCCGTCACCAGTTCCGACCTGGTGCTCCCACCGCATGACCGGCAGACCCCGCCCGCGGCCGTCCCGTCCCTCGACAGCCTCGACGGCGCCCTCATGGGGATGCACGCGCTGGTCGAGCAGCACGGGTACGTCATCGCCCTCTATCCGGCGTCCACGGACACGGCCGTCACCCGGCGGCTGCACACCGTGCGTTCCGTGCTGGAGAGCGACCGCATCGCGCTGCTCGCCGTCGATCTGCCCCCGCTCGGACTCGCCCTGCTCGCCCAGCAGTTGCGGCAGCTCTCCATGTGCGACTTCAGCCCGGGCGTGCTCGCGTCCTCCGCCCGGCTGCTCGCCCACTACATCTACGCCGGCGCCCTCCTCGGCTCCGTCGCCAAACTCGACCGGGTGCCCGTCTCGCTCAAGTCGCACGCCAAGTCCTGGGTGCCGGGCGCGCAGTTCGCCGTACTCGCCAATCCGCGAGCCCAGCTCGTACGGGTGGGCCAAGGGGAGCTGGCCGGGCCCGAGTTCGGGACGCGGCTGCTCGTCGCGCAGGGGCAGCCGCCCTCCGACTGGGTCACCTCGACCCTCGCACCCGCCTGGCGCGTCCAGGGAGTCGCCCCGGTTCCGCTGCCCGCGGAGTCCGCGCGCTGGTGGGGAACCGGGAAGGTCGTCGAGTTCGCGGCCGGGCTGCACGACGTCTCCGTGCTCTACCAACTGGTCTCCTCCGTACGCCGCGAGGAGTGCCACTGGTGCGGGCTCGAACTCATCGGCGACCGCTGCGGATTCTGCGCCGCACCACTCGCACCGCCTCCGGAGCTTCCCGCGGCCCTCGGGAGGGCAGTAACCCCAGCAGGAACATCGGTAGGAACATCAGTACGAGCACTGCCCCGAGGTACGACGTAAGAGACGTGTCCGTCCCCATCCCCTGATCGAGGTTGTCCGCGTCATGAACTCACGCCAGCGCCGCGGCGTCATCCTGCTGGTCCTCTCGATCCTGTGCGCTATCGGCGCCTTCGTCGGAGTGCTCTCGGTGATCCGCGACGTGAACTCCAAGGTCGGCCCGGAGGTGACGGCGTACCGCCTCAAGGGCGACATCGCGCCCTACAAGGAGCTCACGGCCGACCAGTTCGAGAAGATCTCCATGCCCGAGCGCTGGCTGTCGGCGACCGCCGTCACCAAGGTCTCCCAGATCCGCGGCAAGATCGCCGTGACCCGGCTGGAGAAGGGCTCGCTGCTCCAGACGGACATGATCGTCGACCAGCCCGAACTGGCCCCCGGCGAGCAGGAGATCGCGATCATGATCGACGCGTCGACGGGTGTGGCCGGAAAGATCAACCCCGGGTCGCTCGTCAACCTCTACGCCACCTTCGAGTCCAAGGACAGCGAGAAGGGCGTCGACGAGTCCAAGCTGCTCGTCACGAACGCGCGCGTCATCGACGTCGGCAAGCTCACCGCCCTCGAACCGGGACAGTCCACCAACGACCGCCGGCGTACGGCGACGGAGGCCGTCCCCATCACCTTCGCGCTGAAGACGCCGGACGCCCAACGCGTCGCGTACGCCGAGTCGTTCGCCGAACACGTCCGCCTCGCGCTCGTCGCCGGCGGCGAAGTGACGGCGATCCCCGGCGCCGGCGACCGTACGTACACCCTCGACAAGGACAAGTAGGAGGCCGGGCATGAGGTCCGTACGTACGCAGCCGCACCTGCACCTGCACCCGCAGCCGTGCCTGTCGAGGGTGTGCCGATGACCATCCGCGTCCTCGCCGCCACCGCCGACATCGAGTCCGCCCGCGCCCTGAGCACCCTCCTCAGCAGGCTCCCCGACGCCGAACCCGCCCCGCCCGTCGCCGACTCGACGGCGCTGCTCGACACCCTGGCCCGGCTGGCCGCCGAGTCCCTCGACGAACTGCCCGAAGTCGTCCTCGTACACGAGCGGATAGGGCCCGTCCCGGCCCTCGATCTCGTACGCGACCTGGTGATGCGCTTCCCGGCCGTCGGGGTCGTCCTCATCACCGCGGACCCCAGCACCGGCGTCCTCACCGCCGCCATGGACTCCGGCGCCCGAGGCATCGTCCAACTGCCCCTCGGTTACGACGCCTTGGCGGAGCGCGTCACGGCCGCCGCGGCCTGGTCGTCGGGCATGCGGCGCCATCTCGGCAGCAGCGCACCCGAGTTGTACGCGGGCCCCGGCGGTACGGTCGTCACCGTGACCGGCGCCAAGGGCGGCGTCGGCGCCACCGTCACCGCTGTCCAACTCGCCCTCGCCGCACGGGCGTCGGGCCGTACCGTCGCCCTCCTCGACCTGGATCTCCAGTCGGGGGACGTGGCCTCCTACCTGGACGTCCAGTTCCGCAGGTCGATCGCCGACCTGGCCGGCATCTCGGACATCAACCCGCGCGTCCTCCAGGACGCAGTCTTCACCCACGACACCGGCATCGCCCTGCTCCTCGCCCCCTCCGAGGGCGAACGCGGCGAGGAGGTCACCGACAGGGTGGCCCGCCAGGTCGTCGCCGCCCTGCGCTCCCGCCACGACGTCGTCGTCGTCGACTGCGGCGCCCGGATGGACTCGGCCACGGCCGCCGCCGTCGAGATGGCCGACCACGCCCTGCTCCTCGTCACCCCCGACGTCATCGCCGTACGCGCCGCCAAACGCATGGTCCGCCTCTGGGACCGCCTCCAGATCCGCAAGGCCGAGGAGACGTTGACGGTCGTCAACAGGCAGTCCAAGGGTACGGAGATCCAGCCCTCCCTCGTCGAGAAGGTCACCGGCACGAAGGTCGCCCGCTCCTCAATTCCCGCCGCGTTCAAGGAACTTCAGTCGGTCGTCGACGCCGGACGGCTCCAGGACCTGGACGCCCGGTCGTCGGTCAAGCAGGCGCTGTGGGCGCTGGCGGGGGAGTTGGGCCTGGTCGTCGTCCACGAGGGGGGCGGCGGCAAGCGACGTAAGTCATCGTCGTCGTCCGACCGGGGCGCGCTGAGCCTGCGGCGCCGAGGAGAGAAAGGCGGCGACCGAGGCGCCGTGACCCTCGAATTCGCGGGCATGTTCCCGATGTTGCTCGTCGTGATGAGCATCCTGTGGCAGTGCGTGCTGTACGGCTACACATACTCGCTGGCCGGCAACGCGGCGGACGAGGCGGCTCGCGCGGCAACAGCGGCGTACGCCGTCGACCCCACCGCCTACGAAGGGGCCTGCGAGAGCGCGGGCGGCGAGAACCTGCCCGGAGCCTGGTCCGGCGCCACCATCGACTGCGGCCCCGAGGGCGAGATCATGACGGCCACCGTCAGCGCCCAAGTCCCCCTGTTCTTCCCGGGTTTCGACGTCAACTGGACGGTGAACGGCGAGGCCGGGGCGGCGCTGGAAGGGGACGGGGACTGATGAGGGCGAGGACGAGGCTGAGGGCAAGGACAAGGCCGAGGAGCCGTCGGGACCGTCTCGCGAACCGCCTTCGCCGGGGCAAGCCCGGCGACCGGGGGCAGAGGCATGACAGAGGTGACAGGCATGCCAGGGGTGACAGGGGTGCCTCGATCCTGGAGTTCGCCGGATTCCTCCCGATCCTCATCATCATCGGCCTGGCCTGCATCCAACTCGGCCTCATCGGCTACGGCATCAACCAGGCCGGTACGGCAGCGCGTGCGGCGGCCAGGGCCGCCTCCCTCGACCGCGACGGACAAGCGGCGGGCGTCGCCTCCGTCAGCGACTGGCTCGACCCGCAGGTGGACGCGCCGCTGGGCGCGGGGGACACGACCACCGCAACCGTGACCGTCACCGTCCCCGCGATCATCCCGATCTTCGACGCCTGGCCCGTGACCCGCGAAGCCACCATGCCCAACGACGAAGACGGCTGACGGCCGACGGCTGACGGGCGATGGAGAAAGACCACAGCTGATCGCAGCAGATCGCAACTGAACGTGACTGGAGAGGAGTTGAGACCGAGACCATGAGCCTGCGCTCCCGCATAGCCTCCCCCGACGACCACGGCAACGGAACCGCGCGCGAGGACGGCCACGTCGTGGCGACCTACCGTGCCAAGCTCCTCGAAGAGATCGACCTCGCGGAGATGTCCGGCCTCGCGGCGGCCGAACGCCGCGTCCGCCTGGAACGCGTCCTCGGCCACATCATCAGCCGCGAAGGCCCGGTCCTCTCCTCCGCCGAACGCTCCCAGCTCATCAGGCGGGTGGTCGACGAGGCCCTCGGCCTGGGCGTCCTCGAACCCCTCCTCGCCGACGCGTCGATCACCGAGATCATGGTCAACGGCCCGGACTCGATCTTCGTGGAACGAGCCGGCCGCGTCGAACAGCTCCCCATGCGCTTCGCGTCGAGCGAGCAGCTCATGCAGACCATCGAGCGCATTGTCTCGACGGTCAACAGGCGGGTGGACGAGTCGAATCCGATGGTCGACGCCCGTCTGCCCACCGGCGAACGCGTCAACGTCATCATCCCGCCGCTCTCCCTTACCGGCCCGACCCTCACGATCCGCCGCTTCCCCCGCGCCTACACGCTCCCCGAGCTGATCGGCCTGGGCTCGCTCGACGAGCAGATGCTGATGCTCCTCGCCGCGTTCGTTCGCGCCCGCTTCAACGTCATCGTCAGCGGCGGTACGGGCACCGGCAAGACCACGCTCCTCAACGCGCTCTCGGGCCTGGTCCCCTCCCGCGAACGCATCATCACCATCGAGGACTCGGCCGAACTCCAGCTCCAGCAGGAGCACGTGATCCGCCTCGAATCCCGCCCGCCGAACGTGGAGGGCAAGGGCCAGATCACCATCCGCGACCTGGTCCGCAACTCCCTCCGTATGCGCCCCGACCGCATCATCGTGGGTGAGGTCCGAGGCGGCGAGACGCTCGACATGCTCCAGGCGATGTCCACGGGCCACGACGGCTCACTCGCCACCGTCCACGCCAACTCGGCGGAGGACGCGCTGATGCGCCTTCAGACCCTGGGCTCGATGTCCGAAGTCATGATCCCCTTCGAGGCGTTGAAGGACCAGATCAACTCGGCGGTCGACGTCGTCGTCCAACTGGCCCGCCACGCCGACGGATCCCGCCGCATCGCCGAGATCGCCCTGGTCGTGTCCCACGGCCGCGAACAGTTCCGTATCGCGACCGTCTCCCGCTACGTCACCCGCCCGACCGGCCCCGACCGCGTCGCCCAGGGCTATTTCGAACACCTCCCGCTGCCCCGCCCGGTCGCCGAGAAGCTGTACCTGGCGAACGAATCGCTGCCACCGGCGTTCGGCGTGGCCGAGGTGCTCGACGTCCTGGACACCAGGCAGGCGATCGGATGAGCGCGAAGATGATGAAGACGAAGACGAAGACGACGGAGAAGACGACGGAGAAGACGACGGAGAAGACGACGACCGTGGCGAGGACGAACATGCGGAGCGAGCGGAGGGACCCATGAACAACTCGGTCCCGCTGGCGTTGGGTGCCACCGTGCTGTGCTGCACGCTCGCCGTCGCGGGCGTGCACACGTACGCCGCCGGCCGCGCCCAGCGCCAGGCGCTCGAAGACCGCCTCTCCGGCGGCGGCGCGCTGCGTACGGTGGCCGGCCGGGTACGCCGGTTCGCGGCCGTCGACCGCCGGCTGCGCCGTACCCGCCTCGGCCGCACGATCCACCTCCGCCTCTCGGCGACCGGACTGGACCTGACGGCGGGCGAGTTCTTCACGTACGTCACCGCTGTGGGCGTCGCGCTGTGGCTGCTGGCCGCCGCCGTACTCGCCCCCTTCTTCGGCCCGATCGCCGCACTGGTGACGGTCTGGGGCGCGGCGATCTTCCTCAACTGGCAGCGCCAGAAACGTATCGAGGCGTTCATCAACCAACTCCCCGACGTGGCCCGCCTGCTGGCCAACGCCACGGCGGCCGGCCTGGCCCTGCGTACGGCACTGGCGATGGCGGCGGAGGAACTGGAGGCCCCGGCGGGCGAGGAACTGGCCCGGGTCGCCGACCAGTTGATGATGGGCAGAACGATCGACGACGCGCTGGGTGAACTGGCCGAACGCCTCCCGTCCCGCGAACTGGTCGTCCTCGTCACGACGTTGGTGCTGGCCAACAAGGCAGGCGGCTCGGTGGTCAGCTCGCTCCGCAACCTCACCCAGACCCTTGAGGACCGCAAGGAGACGCGCCGAGAGGTCCGCACGATGCTGTCGGAGGTCAACGCGACGGCCTTCACGGTCCCGTGCCTGGGCCTCGGCTCCCTCCTCCTGATCAACTCCTCGAACGAGGGCGCCCTGGAGAAGGTGACCGGCTCCGGCCTCGGCCAGGGCCTGATCCTCCTCTCCCTGGCCCTGTACACGGTCGGCTTCTTCGTCATCCGCCGCCTGGGCAAGATCGAAGTCTGAGGGGGAGTGAGTGATGAGTGATCGGATGCTGCAACTGCTGCTGGCCTTGTTGATGGCGATCGCCGTCGCGGGCGCCCTGCTGGGCGTCCGCATGATCCGCGCGGACGCCAAACTCCCCTCCGACCTGCTTCTGGCCCTGGAGGTGGGCGGCACCCGGGTCTCCAAGGCGGACTCGGCGATCGACCGCCTGGGCATGCGCTTCGCCCCCCTCGTACTCCGCCTGATGGGCCCCCGCCGGGTCGACGCGAAACGCCTGCGCATCGACATGGCGGGCAACCCCGGCGGCCTGACCCTCAACCGCTACGCGGCCCGCCTGGCGGTGTACGTCGTCTTCGGCGTCCTCATGGGCCTGATCTTCCTCTCGAACGGCCAACTCGTCCTCGCCGTCATCACGTTCGCCTTCGGCATGACGGCGGCGGACGCGGCGATCTGGCAGGCGGTGCGCGAACGCAAGGAGGTCATCGACCGCACGCTCCCGGACTTCCTGGACGTACTCGCGGTGGTCGTCTCGTCGGGCCTCGGCTTCCGCCAGGCCCTGGACCGGGTGGCGGAGAAGTACGAGGGCCCGTGGGCGGACGAACTCCGCATCACCCTCCGCCAGATGGACATGGGTGTCAGCCGCCGCCAGGCCTTCGACGAACTCCGCAAACGCAACTCCTCCGAGCAGGTGGCCCAGTTCGTCTCGGCACTCCAACAGGGCGAGGAGCTGGGCTCACCGATCGCGGAAACACTGATCCAGATCGCCGCGGACATGCGCCGCACCGACGCCCAGGAATCCCGCCGCCGCGCCGCGAAGACGATCCCCAAGGCAACCCTCGTCACCCTCGTCTTCATGCTCCCGGCGACGATGATCCTCATCGCCACCGGCATGTTCCTCGGCTCAGGCACCAACTTCGGTTCGATCCTGGGACGTTGAGGGGATGCGCAGATGCGGCCGATGAGGGAGACGAAGGCACTGCTGACGGCCATGCGGCGCAGTGAGAAGCCCGGCCGGAATGAGAAGCCTGGCTGGAACTGGAACTGGAACTGGAACTGGAACTGGAACTGGAACCGGGAGCGGGGCTACGACCCCACCGCCGGCTACCTGGCTGACGACGCCCCCGCCCCCGCCAGCGTCCGCCTCCAGCTCAACGCCCTACAGGCCCTGTGCCGCCAGGCGTTCGCGGTACGCATGACGATGCTGGCCCTGGGCACCCCCTTCGCGATGACCAACACGGCGGACGGGCCCCCGAGTTACGCGGTCCTGGCAGCCGCGGTGTTCGGCATCACCGCCTCGTACGCCATGTACCGGGACTGGGACCGCCTGGCCCCGCGCCTCCTGGCCCACCCCTCCCTGATGGCCGTGGACCTGACCTTCGCGGCGATACTCCTCCTCACGGCATCCCCGGCTTCCCCTTTGGCCTACGCCACGGTCTGCACCCCCCTCCTCTCCGGCCTCCTCTACGGCTGGCGAGGCTCAGGAGTCTTCACGGGCCTGCAACTGGCGGTCCTCCTGATGGTCCACCGAGCCTGGGAACACCGCCCCGGCAGCGGCACCAGCACCCTCCTCATCGCGGGCTTCTGCATCGGAGCCGGCATCATCGGCGTCACCCTGCGCAACCTGATGTTCCGCTTCGGTACGGCGAGCGAGGCACTGGCGGAGGCGAACTCCCGCCTGGCGGTGGCGGAGGCGGTCGATTCGGAACGGGCCCGCCTGGCAAGGGAGATGCACGACTCGGTGGCGAAAACCCTGCACGGCCTGGCCCTGGCAGCGGAGGCCCTGGCGACCTCCGCCACCGGCGCCGACCCGGAGACGGTACGCCGCCAGGCAACCCTGGTGGCCTCGTCGGCCCGCCGAGCGGCAACAGAATCCCGCGACCTCCTCACCGACCTGCGCCACCACACGGACCTGACGGCACCGGACGTGGACCTGATGGCGGAACTGACGCACAGGGCAGCGGAGTTCGAGTCGAGCACCGGCATCGGTACGGCGCTGGACAGGCGAGGGGAGGAGGCGGACGACGTCTCCCACGTGCCTCACCGGACGGCACATCACCTCCTGGCGATCGTGTCGGAGGCACTGGAGAACACGCGCAGGCACGCGGGCGCGACGAGGGTGACACTGGAGGCGGAAACCTCGGAAGAGGGCGTGACCCTGCGCATCCTGGACAACGGGGTGGGCCTCCCAGACCCCCTCGACCTCGAAGACGTCACGAAATCCGGCCACTTCGGCTTGCTGGGCATGGTGGAACGGGCGATGTCACTGGGTGCGGTGATTCACCTGGGCCGATGCGAGGAGGGGGGCACGGAGATCCGAGTGGACGTGAGGTTCGCGTCCCACGCGTCACCAGGCCTCGGATACGTGCCTAGCCCACGGCCCCGACCCCAGCCCCGGCCCCGAAAGGAGGCAGGATCACATGCCCACGCGTGAACTGCCGGATCCGCTACGGGTACTGGTGGCCGACGACAACCCGGTGGTACGCGCCGGCCTCACGGCGCTACTGGGCGGCCACCCGGACATCGAGGTGGTGGCGGAGGCGACGAACGGCACCGAGGCCCTGATGGCGGCGGAGCGCGTACACCCCGACCTGGTCCTCCTGGACGTACGCATGCCCGGCACGGACGGCCTCACCGCCCTCCCCGAACTGGCCCTCCTGGCCCCGGTGATGATGCTGACGTACAGCAGCGAGCCGGAGGTGGTGGCGGAGGCGATGCGCAGAGGCGCGACGGGCTACCTGATCCACGGAGAGTTCACGGCAGAGCAGCTGGCCAAGTCCGTACGGCAGTTGGGCGACCGGTCCGAGGAAGCCGACAGGATTCCCAGGACGACGACCCCCCTGACCCTGACTGTCCCGGATTCGCTCGGTGTTTCCTACGAACCGAACGAAAACTCTTCGCACCTGCAACCATTTATGGCACTCTTGTCAAAGACTCCAAAGACTAGGCTCGCCCACGCGACGACACTCGTCACCAGCGCCCGCAATCGACCGGACTTCGGCCTGAGTTCAAGGGAGGTGGAGGTCATGGATCTCATCGCCGCAGGCGTGAACAACCAGCAGATCGCCGCCACCTGCTTCATCAGCGAGAAGACCGTCAAGAACCACATCAACCGCATCTTCGCAAAGCTGCACAGTACGACACGGAGCGAAGCGATCGCCCGGTGGCTGGGTACGGCTCGGGAGGGGTGGGAGTGATGGGGCATGCTGTGGGGGGAAGTTGGGCCCATGGACCCACGCGCAGTAGGCGGGTTCTCACATACTGTGCTGAGGTCGGTAGTGGTGTCGGGCGGGAGGGCGCAAGCCATGATGAAGGTCAACACGTGGGCGCGGACCGTTGTCTCCCGGATGCGGGGAAAGAACCGGGACGCGGGGGCCGGGTTCGTGGAGTACGCGGGCCTCATGATCATCATTGCGGGGATCTTTACGTTGATCGACGGGTTGGGACTGGACGGTTTGATCTCGGGAGCTATCTTCGACGCCGTCAACTCCGTCATCGGAGGCTGACCTCCGCCCACTTGGCGAGCGACCGAGGACAGACTCTCCCCATCTACATCTGGCTGACAGGGATTCTGCTCTTCGCGGCGGTTGCCTTCTTCGTGTTCGCTCAAGCAGCGTCCGTCCGCAATGGAGCCCAATCTGCGGCGGACGCTGCGGCGTTGGCGGCGGCACAGGACGCCCGGGACGAGCTGGTGGACACCGTGGTAGGCGCGATCGGACAGGGCGGCAACTGGCTCGATTGGCTGAACGGCCAGGATCCGCCGGGCGATGGAGCCACAGCGGCTGCACAGACACTGGCAGCCGAGAACGGCTCAACTGTCCAGGGCGGCGCCGAACCTGTCGAGATGGACGGGTACCCAGGGTTCCGGGTTGCCGTCGAGACCAACAATACGGTCGGCGCCTCGATCATTCCGGGCACAGAGGGCATGCACGCCGAGGCCGATGCCATCGCCGTCATCCAGCCGCGCTGCGAATTCGACCCCAATGCGAATCCCGCGCAGCCGATCGACCTGGACTGTGACGGCCAGATCGTGACCATTGACCCTGGAAACTTCAATCCGGGCGACTTTCCTGACGCATCCGTGCTGTTCTCTGTGTATCTGGCCGAGTGAGAGGAAGCAGTACCGATGGAATTCCGGCGCACCATGAAGGGCCGCAAGGCACTCGTCGCGGTGGCGATCACTACTGGGATGTTCCTCACGGTGGCCGGCTGCGGCGGAGGAAGCGACGACAAGTCCGAGGGCGGGACCACGACGTCGTCGACCCCCTCGAAGGCCAACAACGGTGAGGACGCCAAGGACACCGAATCCCAATCCCCCATCCCTGAGCAGGTTCTGGCCGAGGTCAAGGGCGGCGACCTCACCCTGAAGGTCACCTCGGCAACTCGTGACGAGGGCGGGTTCGTGACGGTCGAAGGCACCGTGACCAACATCGGCAGCAGGTCATGGGTGGCTGCGGACTGGCGTGGTGACGAGCGGGAACTTGAGAAGAACGGCGGGTCCGTCGCGGGAGCGAGCCTTGTCGACCCGACAGGTAAGAAGAAGTACCTCGTGCTGCGTGACACCGAAGGCCGGTGCCTGTGCACGAGGTTCACCGGCGCACTTGTGTCAGGTAAGTCGTCGGACTGGTTCGCCCAATTCCCCGCCCCACCGGAAGGTACGACGAACGTCGACTTCCAGGTCGGCTCCATGCCGCCGGCGTCCATCGAGATCTCCGAGGGCGAGTGACCATGACCCGCACTCATCGCCCCACCGCAACCACGCTCATGGCCCTGGCAGTCCTGGCCACCCTTACCTTGGCAACCCCCGTCGCCCAGGCTGACGACGAAGACCCGAGCGCCCCACCGGGCAGCGTGTCGACATCCCCACCCCCCGAAGTGGACCCCAACAGCCCCGGCCTGAAACTGGCCGACGGCGCCACACTCGCCGCCGCCAAAGTCCTGGACATCAAGTCGGTCGTCGAGGACATGGGCGGCGAGGAACGCCGGGTGGACACGAACGAGAACGTGACGTTCGCCCTTCAGGCCGAGGTCCTGTTCCCGAAGGACAGTTCAAAGCTCAACCCGGAGGCCAACTCCCGGATCCAGGCGATCGCCGACGAGATCAAGGCACAGAAGGCCACGAACGTCAGGGTCTTCGGCTTCACCGACAACCTCGGCTCGTACGCCCACGGCCTGACCCTCTCCAAGAGCCGCGCGGAGCAGGTCCACGACCGACTGGCCGCCAGCCTGGGCGCGGACGTCACCTTCCAGGTACGCGGCTACAGCGAGGACTACCCGATCGCCGACAACTCCTCGGAACAGGGCCGACGCAAGAACCGCCGGGTGGAGATCACGTTCCAGAAGGAGACGTGAGGCCTCGTTCGTCGTGATCGCCACCTTGCGGAAGATCTCCTTGGGGCCGGGACACGCTCACCCTGCGAGTCGGGACCGGGTCACTGCCGAAGACTCACACCAGGTGGTCTGCCTTGCCGGCCTTGATGTCCCGGACCAGCGCGAGAAGGGCCTCGCGGCTGTCTGTCAGATATCGCTCTTCCTGTCCGGCGACGGCTATGTAGGCATTGCCGTCGCCGTCCATACCGAGGCGGAAACAGTTGTTGCCCTCTCCGCAGAAGGGCTCTTCCCAGTGGATGCTGGTCACGATCTCTCCTCTAAAGGTCGTGGGCGAGTTGGTGGATCAGGTCGCGGGAGACCGCAGGGGGCAGCGCCGCGTCGTCCATCCAGTCCAGGTGGACACGGTACTTGTTGAGCTGCGCTTCGGCGTGGGTGAATTCGGGCCCGTGCGCGGAGTCGAGTTGCACGGTGTCGAGTTGAGCTGTCACCCCGTCCGCGTACAGCAGGGCATGCCCCGCTCCGGGGAATCCGCCGATGCTGAACGGAACGACCCGCACCTCGACGTTCTCGCACTCGGACTGCACGCACAGCTGCTTGAGCTGCTCGCGGGTTACCCCGATGCCGCCGAAAGGCATGCGCAGGGCGGCTTCGTGGACGTAAGCGACATACGGCAGGGGCGCGGAACGCTCGAAGACCTGTTGCCGCTCCATGCGGTGCGCGACGCGCAACTCGATCTGCAGTCTGCTCAGGGGTGGTAGGACCGCGGCGAAAACAGCTCGGGCGTACTCCTCGGTCTGGAGCAGGCCAGGTACGTGCATGACCTGGACGGTACGGACACGGGTGGCAAACCACTCCAACTCCGCGATGTCCAGCAGACCTGCGGGCAGGCTTCCCCGGTGTTTCTCCCACCACCCGCGTTCCTTGCTGCCGACCATGTCTGCCATGGCCGAGAGTGCCTCGACGTAACGGGCGTCCGTACAGGCGTAGTTGCTGGAGAGAGTGCGGACGCGCTCGGCTGAGAAGGGCCGGATTCCGGACTCCATGTTGGACAGCCTGGTCCGGTCGATTCCGAGCAGCCCGGCTGCGTACTCAGTCGTACGTCCGGCCGCGAGACGCATCTTGCGCATCTCGGCGCCGAGGCGTTTCTGCCGCTCTGTTGGCGTGGTCCTGGTCGACATGCCGTCCCTTCTGGCCCTGGATGGCTCACAGTCTGCCCACCAAGCCTCCCCCGGTCCACTCGATAGGGGGTAATTGTCACCACCGTGATGGACATTGCGACTCCAAGAGTTCTACCTTCGGTGACGTAGTGACTACCTAGCGCACTGCCGGAAGTGCATCGCGCGAGCCTGCCCGTACCTCCTTCCCTGGGAGGGGTGAGCTCGCGCCAGGGAGAGGGGCCACCGGCTGTACGCATCCGCATGCGCGTCGAATCGCCTTCGAACGCGCCACTCGCGCAATGGAGTTGCCATGACCGCACCCGCCCCCGCGACCGTCTGTCCGCTGTCCATCGACCCTCTGCCCACCTCGCCACCCGGTCCGGAGGAACTCGCCTACAGCCTCACCCTGCCCGCCGCGCCGACGAGCGCGGCGATCGCGAGGGCGGCTGCCCGCACGGTGCTGCACATGCACGGCCTGGACGACGTGACCGACGCAGCGGTTCAGGTTGTGAGCGAACTGACGTCCTGCGCCTGCCGTTTCACGACCGCCGACGACATCTACATCTCGCTCCGCTATCGCGACGGAGCGCTGCGCGTGATCCTCTACGACGCCCACCCCCGGCACACCCACCCGCGTCTGTCTGCGGCCTGCGACGCCAGGCGCCGCGCGACCCTGCGTGTACTGGCCTGCGTGGTCCGCGCCTGCCACGGCGACTGGGGCTTCGACGCCGCCCGGGAACCGGGCGGCGGGACGCGCTTGTGGGCGGTGTTGCCGAGGTCGGGGGCGCGGACGTATGGGATGTCCGGGGAGCGCACGAGGTGACGCCGGCCCGGGTGCGGCAATACCGGGGCCGCTGGAGGCTGGCTGGCTCGGGGGCGGCACGCTGTTGAGGGGCACCTGGAGCCCCCAGAGGTCGTTGCCGGGCGGGAGGAGATCTGGTTGGCGCTGGCCCTGGGGCTGCTGGTGGATGACCGGCGCACATCCCTGGGCCTGTCTCAGTCCGCACCGGGAGAGCGCCTCGGAACGACCGCCGACGCGGTGGAGGCGCTGGAACCGGGCGGCATGCTGCCTGTCGCTGCCGACCTTCTAGCCTGGTCGGCTGAAGCGCTGAATGCCACGGTGAATCTGCATGCGGCGGTCTACGGCATCAACGCCCTGACTTTCGGCGAGTGGGTGGCGTAGGCCGCTGGAGCGCGTCGTCGCTCTTTGCGGTGCAACCGTTAAACGACCTGTTCACTGCGCTGCGCGGTGAACAGGTCGCCGCGTTATGTAACCGTTACAGGTCAAGTGGGTTAGCTACTGGGCGGTTTGGGGCTGTACGTCCCAACGGTTGACAGGCTTCAACCCGGCCTCTCCAGGCGCTGACGGATAGCGTTGGTTCGCCAATGAGAACCCTCGCCCCACCAGGAGTCGACTGTGAACCGCCGCCCCACGCTGCTCGCAGCACTCGCGCTGACTGCCGCTGCGGCTTTGTCGCTGTCCGCATGCGGGAGCGATGACAGCTCCAAGGGCAAGGGCAACGACAAGATCGCAGGAGCCGACACCGGGAGTGAAGCACCGGTGTCCCCGAGTCCGAGTGTGTCGGACTCCGCCGGTCGCCCGAAGATCACCTTCCCGTCCGACGCGAAGAACGTCTTTGAGTTCGAGAAGACAGGCGACGCGACGAAGGACGCGGCCCTCGCGGACAGTGCCCTGAGTGTCAACTCGGTGGATGAAGCGATCTTCGAGGGAAGTGTTGACACCAAGGCGCTCGGCTTCTACAACGCCGACAAGGCCCTGAGCGCGTCGATCACATATGCGCTGAGATACATCAACAAGAGCGACACATGGGTTGGTGAGACCCGGTATTTCGACTACAAGGTGACCCTCTCCGGGGACAACAAGGCATATGTCACCTACTGCTCCGACGAAAGCAAGTCCTACATCAAGGACAAGAAGACCGGGAAGGTCGACAATACGCCAACGACGGCGAACGCCTACGTGCTCTATAACACCGGTCTCACCAGGAATGCGGACGGTGTCTGGCAGACCGCCAACATCGTCTCGGACAGGGGGGCCAAGGCGTGTCAGCCGTAAGGAACTCGGCGCAGTGCTCGCATCTGCCTCACTCTTTTCTTCCCATACGGTCTTTGCCGAGCGAGGCAAGAACGGAAACGTCACTGAGGCGACTCAGGAACCGCTGAGCTTCGTGAAGGAACTGTCGCGAGATGCCCACTCCCGTGCAGGAGGCGGGCATCTGCGGTGTCTCGCAAGCGGAACGGTAGGAGAAGCGAGGAGGCCTGATGAGCGGCGGATACCACACCAGCTGGACGATCCCACTCGAGCACCGCGAGGATCCCGCATATCACGCTGCGGGCCGCCGGATGGATTTCGCCCAGGCGGTCTACGAGCGCCGCTCGGCTCTGGGGTGGAGCACCGTCGAGCTGGCACGCCGGGCCGGGATGTCCGAGGAGGGCATCGAGTCCATCGAGGAGAGTGGGGTCGATCCGACCCTTGAGTTGATCGAGCAGCTGGCCACGGCTCTCGAATCAGGCGCGAGGATCGATCCGGGCAGCACCCCGGAGTTCCGCTTCGAGGAACGCGCAGCCTGAGTAGCACTCACGCACAAGGTGCTGCGCTGTTACCGCAGTTTGCGGTGGCAGTCGTATTCCGTCGGCATGACTAACACCGACAAAGGACGGGGCCGTTGCAGGCATCGATGGCACGCGCCTCATCCTCGACAACGCTGGCATCCTCGACCTTATCCGTCATGTCGGCTGACGCTTCCTGATCGGAGAGACACCGTCCATGAACCCCACTGACTACCTGATTGCCTGGGAGCATCCAGCCACCCGTCGGGCCTGGACGGCACACATGGTGATGAATGTTGCTGGCCTTGTCGGCTGGATTGCCGCTTGGATCGGCCTGTTGTATGTACTTATCGTGTTCCTGTCGCCGGGATTCGTTTTCCTTTTTGTGCTGCCCCTCGGATATTGTTTCTACCGAGCTGTAGCTCAGCTGCGCTACTTTTCACCGGCGTTTCGCATGCAACGCATTTTGTGGACGTACCCATGGCAGGTACTGCGCAATATTTCCCATGGGTTGAGCAACCACCCGAACGTCCCCGGCAAGCATCACGGTTGGTTTGAGTTCCCCAACCCAGCTCGCTCCGATCGGCTACTTGCCCTTGTTTTCTCTCAACATCTCCGTACGGAATGGTGGCACCGCCGGATGGCTCCCCGTGCCAAGCCGGAGCTGAAGTCGCAGATTGATGTTATCTGGTTCGCGGGCGACCCACGGTTCATCGGTCTTGTCGCAGCGTTCACGCATGATGAGGCGGCGCCTCGCCGCATGCAAGTTCTTGAACAGCGGACAGAGCTAGAGGATGGTCAGAGTTTTACGGACTGGGGTGCCACTCCGGAGGATATTGAGCGCGGTCGACGCGTAGGTATTTACCCCGCCCACTCGTGATACGCGTTCGGAATACACCGCTTCGAGGGACCCAAGCGTGAGATCGACTGGCACCTGGTCGATGAAGAGCTGCGCCGGTACTTCAACGAGAAGACCAGGACCATGGGCGCCTTTGTCAGTGGGCGCAGGACCCACCAGCTCATGGCCGACTTCTGGCCCACCGCCGACTCCGACCCCGACAGCACGGAACCGATGGTCGAGTTCGCCGGCGTCTGGCGGGACATGCCGAAGTATGTGTTCTCGCGGACCTTGGAGCATGCCGACTGAAACACCACCGTCGTGCGGGAGGTCGTTCCGGAGGAGATCCGGGCGCTGAAGGAGCAGCCCGGCGGGGATCGCGCGGTCAGCGGTGCGGAACTGGTCGCCGAGTCACGTGCCTTCGGCAACGGTGTCGTACTCGCGGTACGAACGGGTCGGTGGCGGCGACCGGTAAAAGTGTTGTCCTGCGTGGCCCCGCTCGGTAGGAAAGCCCTATGACTGGACTCGGAGTGGTATTCCGGCCGCAACTTCCGCCCGAGCGGCTGCGTGCCCTCGCTCAACTCGCCGATGACAGTGGGATCGAGGAGCTCTGGCTCTGGGAGGACTGTTTCCGGGAAGGGGGTGTCTCCGCTGCCGCGGCTGCCCTCGCCTGGACCGAGCGGGTGCGCATCGGCGTAGGCCTGCTCCCCGTACCTCTCCGCAACGTCGCCCTCACCGCGATGGAGGCCGCCACCCTGCACCGCCTGTTTCCGGGGCGTGCCATCCTCGGCGTCGGGCACGGGGTGCAGGACTGGATGGGCCAGGTCGGGGCGCGGGTCGGATCGCCGCTCCTCCTGCTGCGGGAGTATGTGCTCGCGTTGCGTGCCCTGCTCGACGGGGAACGCGTCACCGTCGACGGGCGGTACGTGAAGCTGGACGATGTCGGTCTCGACTGGCCCCCGGAACCTGGACTTCCTCTTCTCGTCGGCGCCACCGGGCCCCGTACCCTTCGGCTCGCCGGTGAGGTGGCTGACGGGACCGTTCTCCATGCCGGTACCGCTCCCGACGGGGTACGGCAGGCGCTGCGGCTCATCGAGGAAGGGCGGGAGTCGGGGGAGCGGGGTGAGCGCGCGCATCAGGTGGTCGTCTATCTCCTTGCCGCCACCGGGGCCGACGCCGGTGAGCGGCTCCGCGCCGAACTGGACGCCGAAGGAGTGGCCTCCGTGCCGGGGCTTGGTGTCGCCGGGGATGCCGGTGCCGTCGCCAAGGCCGTGGGGCAGCTCGCTGAGGCCGGTGCCGACACCGTCATCCTTCAGCCGACCGGGGACGAGCCCGACCCCGAGGGCTTCGTACGGTTCGTCGCGGAGGAGGTCCGGCCGCTCGTCCCCTGACCGTTCCCGGTTGCCCACCGCCCGTTGTCAGTGGTCCCTGCCAGACTTTCCGCCATGACCGACAACGTGGCTGACGACGACGTACAGCTCCGGGACGTGGTGGACGCCGACCTGGAGTTCCTGCTCGCGTACGAGCACGATCCCGAAGCGGTCCGGCGGTCGAGGTTCACGCCTCGGCCGCGGGACGCCTTCATGACGCACTGGAAGTCGAAGATCCTCGGCGACAGCACCGTGTTCGTGCAGACGGTCACCGTGGACGGTGAGCCCGCCGGCAACATCATGGCCTGGTGGGAGAGTGTCCCCGACCTCGATGACCGTCGCTTCATCGGGTACTGGCTCGGGCGGCCCTACTGGGGGAGAGGCGTCGGAACCGTCGCCCTCGGTCAGTTCCTGCTCCGCGAGCCCAACCGGCCCCTCTACGCCGACCCGTTCGCCGAGAACACCGGCTCCGTCCGCCTCCTCGAAAAGCACGGCTTCCGGCGGAGCGGTACCGTCCGCCACGGCGAGGACGAGCACACCATGCTCGTCCTCGACGCCGAGAAGCCGTAGCCCCGTGAAGTGATGGGGGAGCTATGACGGGTTGTACGCTCCCGTCGCCCCGTCGATCAGCTCCCGCACGATGTCCATGTGCCCCGCGTGCCGCGCCGTCTCCGCCGTCATGCGGACCAGGACCCAGCGCAACGAGCACTCGTCGTCCCGCCAGGCCGGCTTGCCCAGGGTGTCCAGCGGGAGTTCCGTCAGTACGCGGTCGGCGGCGGCGCGGGCGCGGGCGTAGAAGTCGGTGATCTGAGCCGTGGTCTCGTCCGGGCCCGCAGTCATGTCCTCGCCCAGGTACGGGTCGAACCAGAAGGGCTCCGTCTCCCTGCCGAACGTCTCGACGAACCAGCCGTACTCCACCGACGCCAGGTGTTTCACCAGCCCCAGCAGACTCGTACCCGACGGTGTCACCGTCCTGCGGACCTGCTCGTCGTCCAGGCCCTCCAGTTTCCACAGGACCGCGTCCCGTTCCTGGTCCAGCTTCGCGCGCAGCGTCGTCGTCTCGTCATCGGCGTACAACATGTCCCGCACCACCTCCGCTTCCGTTCCGCTTCCGTTCCGTTGCCGACCCGGCTTCCTTCGACGCGGCGGAAATTATCAGCGCCCTCTGACAACTGCCTGCGAATATCACCCTCATGCCCGCGCCCACACCCACGCCCAGGTCCAAGTCCACCCCTGGCTTCGAACAGCTCCTTGCCGAAGGCTCCGCCGTCCCCACCGACGGCTGGGACTTCTCCTGGTTCGACGGCCGGGCCACCGAGGCGCGGCCCTCGTGGGGGTACGCCCGGGCCATGGGGGAGCGGCTGGCCCGCGTGTCCGCCGCGCTCGATGTGCACACGGGGGGAGGAGAGGTGCTCAACACCGCTCCGACGCTGCCCCCGCTCACCGTCGCCACCGAGGGCTGGCCGCCGAACGTCGCCAAGGCCACCGCCCTGCTCCACCCGCGCGGCGTGGCGGTCGTCGCCGTACCGGACGACGCGCCGCTGCCCTTCGCCGCCGACGCCTTCGATCTGGTCGTCAGCCGGCACCCCGTCGCTCCGCACTGGACCGAGATCGCCCGCGTCCTGCGCCCCGGCGGTACGTATTTCGCCCAGCACGTCGGGCCCTCCAGCGCGTACGAACTTGTCGAGCACTTCCTCGGACCGCAGCCGGACGGGCGGCGCAGCGCCCGCCATCCCGACCGCGAGCGTGCCGGGGCGGAGGCCGCCGGGCTGGAGATCGTCGAACTGCGCGCCGAGCGGCTGCGGATGGAGTTCTACGACATTGCCGCTGTCGTGCACTTTCTGCGCAAGGTGATCTGGATGGTCCCCGGGTTCACCGTCGATGCCTATCGTCCCCAACTCCGGTCCCTGCACGAGCGGATCGAGACGGAGGGGCCGTTCGTGGCCCACAGCACCCGCCACCTCTTCGACGCCCGCAAGCCGAAGAAGTAACACTTCCCGAGTTCCCTTCCTCCCTTGCTGCGCCTCCTTGCTACGCGTGCGGGCCCACCTCCACCTTCCCGATGACCAACTCCGCCGTCGCCTCCAGCACTTCGCCGACCCGTTCCACCCGCTCGCCCAACTCCCCTCTCTGCCGCGCCGTCAGTCCCCCCAGCTGGTCGAGCAGCTCCACCGTGACCGTCGTACGACGCCCCCGGCGCCGTTGATGCCAGACCCCGCCCACCACACCGTCGACCAGCAGCACAGGGAAGTTCCCGGCCTGGCCGCCCGCCAGTGCCCGTTCGTACGCCGCCCCCGGGAACAGCAGTTCGCGCGGCTGTGCGGCCACGGCGTACGCATCGAAGTACGGCAGCAACCGCACTCCCCGCACACCCCCTTCCCCCGGACCCGGGAACTCCGTGTCGCCCGCCACCACCCACGCCCGCGCGCCCTCGAACTCCACCTCCTCGATCTCCCCCGCCTCCGCCGACGAACCGAACAGCCGACCGGCCCAACCCCCCTGCACAGCCGCCCACTTGGCGAAGTGCGCCGGCGTCGCCGGTCCGTAGGCGCGCAGATAGTTCCGTACGAGGGAGGCGAGGGCCTCTGTCGGTGGGAGCGGGGTGAAGGCGGGCGGCCGGATGTACGTCACCTTGCGCCCCCGGTCCGGGCCGAAGCAGAGCGCGCCCGACTGGCCGGCCCGGTGCATGACCTGGCGCCAGCGCGGCCACATGCCCTGGAACGCGGGCATCACCGGCTCCCCGAACCACGGCCCCGTGCGGGCCACGACCGCCTCACTCAGCTCGTCGATCGTCAGACACGCGCCCTCGGCCAGCGTGTCCCCGATCGCCGCCACGACCTGGTCCGCCTGCTCCTCGCTCAGCCGCACGTCCGGCGGGAAGGGGCTCGTGCCGGTCGGGAGCGCGGTCAGCGCGGCTGTCCAGAGCGGGAGTTCGCGGGCCGGGAGGAGGTGGACGGTGCCTCGTGGGCCGTACGTCTTCACGAGTGTGCGTTTCTCCGGCCGGTCGTCCCAGAGCGCGGCCCGTACGTCGGACCGGGTCAGGCCCTCCGTCCGTACCCCCACCGACAGTTCGGCCGCCGACAGCACCTGCGCGTGTGCGCCCAGCATCGAGGCGGCGACGTCGGCCGGACTGACGGGACCGGCCCGGCCGACCGGAGTCCCCGCTTCCGTCGCAGGAGCAGAACTGGCGAGTAACTGCCGTTCGAGTCGTCGTGCGCTCGCCTCGGCCCAAGTGATCCTTCTGGTCCGCAAGGTCATGGGCCGACGCTAGGCCCGCACTAGGACAGCGGCTGTCCGCCGAGCCGCTGAATATTTCCGGCAATTCATAGCAGTACATGACTTATAGCCAGCAAACATCCGCATATCGAGCGGAGCCGTCCGAATATTGGCGAAATCTCGGCGACGAGCGAGCTGCCTCCCTCGCCTCATGCGAGGCATGTGTACGTATGCCCGAAAAGGTTTCACGAGGTTTCCACGTCGCTGCCGCTGTAGCCCGCTCCCTGGAGTCGGCGGCACGTGAATTCCGGCGAAGGTGATTCGCGCCAGCAAAACGGTGTGGGTGGTCAGTGGTCGTCCGGCGAGGTGTCGTCGGCCCGGATCGTGAGCCGTGTGCCCCGCCGTACCCCCCACCGCTCCAGCGCCCCGGCCTCTGCCTCCAGGACCGACCGTACCCAGGGGCGAGGGAGTCCAACTCGGCCCGGACGCATGGTCCTTACCGTCCGGACCCGCGCCTTTCGGTCCAGATAGGCGACGTCGATCGCGAACCGCATCCCGAACGTGTGCACCGAACTCGCCGGTGTCAGCAGGAGCGCGCCCTCGATCCCGTCCCGGCCGAGCAGCCCGCGCCGGCGTGCGCGTCCGGACTCGGCGAGCTCCAGCGGTACCGGTTCCGGTGTCTCTGTGGTGGTGAACGTGGCCATGGGTGCGAAGTTAGCGACGGCGTCAAGCGGGCGTTCGCGACCGGGGTCACCCCTGGGGGGAGCGTCTGGCAGGGAACCTCGCCGGCGGGCGTGCGGTACCCGAATGGCCCTGGGGTGGTCCCGGGTTCCGTCGTGGGGGTGAAACCCGTCAGATCCCTTTGGATCACTCTGAATCCCGCGTTGTTTCCTGGGAATCCGCTGTTTTCCGGCCATGATCAGGCCCTAAATGCGGGCTTCCGGGGCCATCCACGCGTTGCCGGGCGACTTCGGAGAGTAGTTGTGGCACGCCGATGTACGCGACATCACTCACGAAGGGTTATGGTGGAAACCCCCCCTCGGGCCGGTCCGTCTCCCCCCCACGGACCGGCCCGTTTTTTGTGCCCGGTCGGACCCCGCCGGAGCCAGCCGGATTCCGTCGCTCCCTCCGTCGCCTCCGCGCCCTCCCCGCACTCTCTCCGTCCCCTCGTTCCCCTCGTTCCCTCTCCGCTCTCTGCGTGCTTCTTCCGTGCTCCCTCCCGCCCATTTCCCCGAGGCACAGGGCCCCCTGTTCCCCCGCGCGCAAGACCGGCCGCCCCGCAGCGGTAGGCTTCGCCCCTGGGGATCGCCACCCCCGGGGACCACCAAACGGGCAGAGATCGCGCCAGGGATCGCAGGGACTGCGCCCGGCTGCGCCTGTCCGATCCGTACGGAGGGGCTGACAAACCGTGAACCTGCGCGACAACCTGCGCCGACTGCTGGTCAGGGTCTACACACGCAGGGTGGAGGGCCACCTCGACCACGACCAGGTGCCCAAGCACATCGGTGTCATCGTGGACGGCAACCGGCGCTGGGCGAAGGCGGCGGGCTCCACCACCGCCCAGGGGCACCGGGCCGGCGCGGACAAGATCGAGGAGTTCCTCGGCTGGTGCTCCGAGACCGATGTCGAGGTCGTCACCCTCTGGCTCCTCTCCACGGACAACGTCACCCGTCCGCCGGAGGAGCTCGCACCGCTCCTCGAGATCATCGAGAACGTCGTGACCTCCCTTGCCGCCGACGGCCGTTGGCGCGTCCACCACGTCGGCAACCTCGATCTGCTCCCCGGTCAGCTCCGGACCCAGCTCAAGGAGGCCGAGGAGGCCACCGCGCATGTGACGGGCGGAATACTCGTCAACGTGGCCATCGGTTACGGAGGCCGGCAGGAGATCGCCGACGCCGTGCGCTCGATGATGCTCGACGCCCACGACAAGGGCGCCTCGCTGGAGGAACTCGCCGAGAGCGTCGACATCGACATGATCGGCAAGCACCTCTACACCAGTGACCAGCCCGACCCCGACCTCGTCATCCGCACGAGCGGCGAGCAGCGGCTGTCCGGGTTCATGCTCTGGCAGACGGCCCACTCGGAGTACTACTTCTGCGAGGTCTTCTGGCCGGCCTTCCGCAAGGTCGACTTCCTGCGCGCCCTGCGCGACTACGCGGCCCGCCACCGGCGTTTCGGCAGCTGAGGCAGCGCTCCGCTGGGTGGGTGGTTCGTTCGGCTGCGGGTTCGGTGGTGGCTGGTCGCGCAGTTCCCCGCGCCCCTGAGCGGGGCCCGGGGTGCGGAAGTAACAAGGAGTTCATCAGCGCGCCGCCCTGTGGTGTGGCATGGCGGCGCATGTTCGAGGGCATAAGCCAAGCAGGTCGACACCCGAACCACGGGTGTCGTATCTCAGCAGACGGCACGGGGCCGTCCGCCCGGGAGGCCCTTTGCACCAGCCCGACCGTGTGGTCACAGCACGGGCGAACAGGCGGAGGGCCGGTTCTCGGCCCGCGCAGCGCGGCCGTCGACCGGTCCAGATCTCCTTCGTCGCTCCCCGACCTCATCCGAGGGGGTACGTCCTTCCGTGGTGACCAGCACAAAGCGCCGTATGCCAGACCGGCGCACCTATGTTCTCGACACCAGCGTCCTGCTGGCCGATCCAGGCGCCCTGAACCGCTTCGACGAGCACGAAGTCGTGCTGCCGATCGTCGTGGTCACGGAGTTGGAGGCCAAGAGGCACCATCCCGAACTCGGCTACTTCGCCCGGCAGGCCTTGCGCATGCTGGACGAGTTCCGCGTCCGGTTCGGCCGTCTCGACGCCCCGATTCCGATCGGGGATCTCGGCGGGACCGTCCGTGTCGAGCTCAACCACTCGGACCCCAGCGTGCTGCCAAGCGGCTATCGCCTGGGGGACAACGACTCCCGCATCCTCGCGGTCGCCCGCAACCTCCAGGCCGAGGGATACGACGTCACCGTCGTGTCGAAGGACCTGCCGCTCAGGATCAAGGCCTCGTCCGTCGGTCTCCTCGCCGAGGAGTACCGCGCGGAGCTGGCCATCACGGGCTCCTCCGGCTGGACCGGAATGTCCGAACTGACCCTGCCCGGCGAACAGGTGGACCTCCTCTTCGAGGAAGGTCACGCCTACGTCCCCGAGGCCGCCGAAATGCCGGTGCACACCGGTCTGATGATCCAGTCGGAGCGAGGCAAGGCCCTGGGGCGCGTCACGGCCGAGGGCAACGTCCGTCTCGTACGCGGGGATCGCGAGGTGTTCGGTATCAAGGGGAGGAGCGCCGAACAGCGGATCGCGCTCGACATCCTTCTCGATCCGGACATCGGGATCGTGTCGATGGGCGGTCGGGCCGGCACCGGTAAATCAGCACTCGCGCTGTGCGCGGGGCTGGAGGCCGTGCTGGAACGGCGGCAGCACCAGAAGGTGATGGTCTTCCGGCCGCTGTACGCCGTGGGCGGGCAGGAGCTCGGCTATCTGCCGGG
Organism: Streptomyces sp. NPDC020898; assembly: GCF_044333925.1. Classification (NCBI taxonomy): domain Bacteria; kingdom Bacillati; phylum Actinomycetota; class Actinomycetes; order Kitasatosporales; family Streptomycetaceae; genus Streptomyces; species Streptomyces sp. NPDC020898. Next base: position 578,803 of record NZ_JBIRRV010000002.1, on the reverse strand, counting down.
TTCCGAGTCCGAGAAGATGGGCCCCTGGGCGCAGGCGGTCTTCGACACGCTGTCCGCGGTCACCAGCCGCGAGGTCATCGAGGAGATCACCGCACGCGGAATGCTCGAAGTCCTTCCGCTCACCCACATCCGCGGCCGTTCACTGCACGACGCGTTCGTGATCGTGGACGAGGCACAGTCGCTGGAGCGGAACGTCCTGCTCACGGTGCTGTCCCGCATCGGCTCCAACTCACGGGTGGTTCTCACCCATGACGTGGCACAACGGGACAATCTGCGGGTCGGGCGGTACGACGGTGTCGTCGCCGTCGTCGAGAAGCTGAAGGGGCATCCGCTCTTCGCGCACGTCACGCTCACCCGGTCCGAGCGGTCTCAGATCGCGGCCCTGGTGACCGAAATGCTGGAGGACGGCCAGATCTGACCCAAAGGGTCCGAATCACCTGACAGTTGGCGCCGTCCGGCAAAAGGCGAAGAGCCTAGCCGGGCGGCGCTTCCGCGTCTGCGCTTTCCTCAAATCACCTGGGACAAACGAGGTGTGAGCTTTCACACTCAGCACAGAATTGCCACCCGGCGCCCGGGTGCGGCAGAGTCTCACTCCTGTCAGGCCCCGCATACGACACATCTGTGCCCCCAGCAGTACGGCACCACAGCAGCACCACCTTCAACTCCATACCTGCCGTCGTATGCCGCCCGTGTACCACGCGGCGCTCCCCGCAAGGGAGTTGCCCACCGGGCCCGTGCCTCCCGTGACCCCGCAGTTGGGAGGCCAGTGACCGGGGGCAAGATTGCGTCCGCCAAGGTCACCGAAGCGGGCGATGCTGGAAGGAAACCGTGTGAGCCGGATTTCGGTCCGGGGACTCGCAGTGGCCTCGGCCACCGCGGTCACCGCTGTCGGCGCTTTTACCGGTGCGGCCTCGGGCAACACCGCCGGGACCCCGAACGATGCCGAGGCACTGGCAGGCGATGCCACGCTGCTCACGGACATACCCGTGGGCTCCCAGGCCCAGGTCCAGACCGCGTCCCTGACGCAGCAGGCCGATGTCCAGGCCATCGCCGCCGACGCCACTGCCAAGAAGGACGCCGAAGAGACCGCCCGTAAGCAGGCGGCCAAGGACGCGGTAGCCAAGCAGAAGGCCGCGGAGAAGGCCGAAGAGGAAGCCAAGGCGCGCAAGGAAGCGGAAGAGGCGGCCAGCCGCGCCGCGACCCGCGACCCGTCCAGCTTCCCCATCCAGAACTCGTACTCCGCCGCGGAGATCCAGGAGATGGCGCGCCAGATCGTCCCGGCGGACCAGTTCCAGTGCTTCAGCGACATCGTGGACCACGAGTCCGACTGGGACTACACGGCGGACAATCCCACCTCCGACGCGTACGGCCTCATGCAGGCGCTCCCGGGTTCCAAGATGTCCTCGGCCGGCGCCGACTGGATGACGAACCCGGCCACCCAGATCAAGTGGGGCCTGAGCTACATGAACGACCGCTACGGCAGTCCGTGCGAGAGCTGGGACTTCTGGCAGGCCAACAACTACTACTGAGCCGGTCGCGCTGCTCAGTCGCTCAACCTTTCCGAGCCCCTCACCGTCCTTCGGTGAGGGGCTTCGGCCATGTACGGTCGGACGCGGACTGCTGCTCCCGATGCTCCGGGCGAGAGCGGTGGGCAGAGGGAGAGACGGGGGACGAGGGCGGATCATGTCGCGAGTGCCGAATTGGCTCGGCCGGGTCGGGGTCCGACTGACCCAGGTGGGTGAGCGGTTGGACCGACGCCGCGCCGAGGTGGAGAAGGAGCACACGGACGGCGCGCCCGTGGACCACAGACCCGCCGCGCCGCCGCCGGACACCTCCTCGCCCCCGCCCGCACACGTACAGCCCGCCGCCGCACCCACCGTGGTCGCCGTCCGGCCCGAGCCCGCCTCCGTGGTTCCGTGGGGCGTACGGGTCGCGGCCGAGGCGAGCTGGCGGTTGCTGATCCTCGCGGGCGCCCTCTGGGTGCTGATGCGGGTCATCAGCGCCGTCCAACTCGTCGTCTTCGCCTTTGTGGTGGCGCTGCTCATCACCGCGCTGCTCCAGCCCACGGTCGCCCGCCTCACCCGGTGGGGCATGCCGCGCGGGATCGCGACCGCGCTCACCGCGATCCTCGGCTTCGTCGTGATGGGGCTGATCGGCTGGTTCGTGACCTGGCAGGTCATCGAGAACACCGACCAGCTCTCCGACCAGGTCCAGGACGGCATCGACGAGCTGCGCAACTGGCTGCTCAACAGCCCCTTCCACGTCACCGACAAACAGATCAACAAGATCGCCGAGAACCTGCGCGACGCGGTCGGCGCCAACACGGACGAGATCACGTCGGCCGGCCTGGAGGGCGTCACGGTCATCGTCGAGGCGCTGACCGGCATACTGCTGGCGGCCTTCTCGACGCTCTTCCTCCTCTACGACGGCAAGCGCATCTGGGAGTGGACGCTGAAGCTGGTCCCGGCGGACGCGCGGCCCGGTGTCGCCGGCGCGGGCCCGAGGGCGTGGCGCACGCTGACGGCGTATGTGCGCGGCACGGTGATAGTGGCGTTGATCGACGCCATCTTCATCGGCCTGGGCATCTACTTCCTGGACGTGCCGATGGCCGTCCCGCTGGCCGTCTTCATCTTCCTGTTCTCCTTCATCCCGCTGGTCGGCGCGGTCGCCTCGGGCGCCCTGGCGGTGGTGGTGGCGCTGGTGACCCAGGGCGTCTTCACGGCGGTGCTGGTGGTGGCGGTGGTACTGGCCGTCCAGCAGATCGAGGGGCACGTCCTCCAGCCGTTCATCCTGGGCCGGGCGGTCCGGGTCCATCCGCTGGCGGTGGTCCTGTCCGTGGCGGCGGGCGGCCTGGTGGCCGGAATCGGCGGCGCGGTGGTCGCCGTACCCCTGGTCGCCGTGACGAACACGGTCGTCGGCTACCTGCGCACGTACTCCCAGGCCCCCACCCAGGAAACAGCGTCCCTACGCCACTCACCCCAGCCACGAGGAGCGACGGCAGCAGAAATCGCCCTGACCAAGGACCAGCCCGAGCGCCCTTGAGGGGGCCGCAGGCCCCCTCAAGGGGCGCGGGGAACTGCGCGACAAGCCACAACGAACCGCAGGTTCTGCACGGCGCAGCCAACCCACCCACCTAAAAGGTCAGTTGAGCACCTTCAAAGCCGGCCCCAGAGCAATCAGCAGCGGAATCAATGGGGCCAGCCCGGCGGCCAGAAGTGCAGCCGCGCGATACGGCACGTCCAGACGCGGCGGAGGCGCCAGAAGCCGCTCGACCCGATCGCCCAGCTGCCCGCGGGTACACGCGCAGGACAACACGCCCCGGTGCCGGTTGAGTTCGATGAGGGCGACCGCGGTCGTCCGATGCCCGCAGCGCCGCGACGCGGTGTCGTCCGCGGCCAGTTCGACCAGGCGGTGCGTCTGGTCCCGGAAGTGCGCGAACACGGGCACACGCGGGAAGCCGGTGGCCAGCGCCTGCGAGAGGTGCAGCAGCCAGTCGTGGCGGGCGCGGGCGTGCCCGAGTTCATGGGCGAGTACGGCGTCCAGCTCATGGTCGGACAGTCGGCGCAACGCGCCCGTGGTGACGACGAGTTGGGGCGCCTGGCCGGGCAGCAGCCAGGCGTCGGGATACTCGTCCTCCAGGACCAGCAGCGGCCCCCGGGCGGCCGGGAAACCGGCGGGCAGGTCCGGCGCGCGCTCCCGCAGGTGTACGCGCCGCAGCCGGCGCCGCCTGCGTGCCTCGGCGAGTTCCCGGGCGAGCATGGCGACCGTCCAGGCCGCCCCGCTGGCCAGCAGCAGCGTCAGTACGGTGAGCCAGGGGGGCGCCGGCCCCAGTTCGTAGGCCGCCGTCACCGAGGGCGGCGCCGGCGCGAAGGCGTGGGCCCGTACGGTCCCGAAGGCGGCCGTCGTGCCCAGCAGCAGCGCGGCGAGGCAGCACACCAACACGGTGGCGACCAGGCACTGCCATACCCACAGCCCCAGCACGGGCTCCCGCTCGGGCCAGCCGGCCCGGGTCAGCACGCGCGGCAGGACGGCGGCGGCCGTCAGCGCGACGGCGGCCATCAGCACCAGGACGACGGTCATGCGGGTGGCTCCCTCGATCGATCTCAGTCGGAGAAACACGTCCTCGCGGCCGGTACGACGAAGGCGGCGACGAACGGAGTGAGGGTCCGCCCATTGTCGGACGTACCGCGTGCCGAGTCCAGTCGCGTACCCAGCCAAGGGGAGCTACTCGGCGAGGATCGCCTCCGCGTCCAGGGTCGTGCCGACGGCCTGGACGACCGCCGCGATCCTGAACGCCTCCTGGACGGTCTCCCGGTCGACGCCCGCCGCGCGCAGCACCTGTTCGTGCGCGTCCAGGCAGGCGCCGCAGCCGTTGACCGCCGACACGGCCACCGACCACAGCTCGACGTCGGTCCGCTCGACGCCCGGATCGGTGAGCGCGTTCGCCCGCAGGCCGGCGCGCAGCCGCCCGTACTCCGGGTCGGAGAGCAGATGGCGGGTGCGGTGGAAGACGTTGTTCATCGCCATGACGGCCGCGGTCGACCGGGCGGCCGTGTACGCCTGAGGCGAGAGGTGCGCCCTGGCCTCCGGACCCAGTTCGCGCAGCACGCGCGGTGAGCGGGACGCGATCGCGCAGACCAGCACCGTGCCCCAGAGCTGCTGCCGGGTGAGCCCGGAGTCGTCGACGACCGACTCCAGGTTGCGACGCAGGTCGGTCGCGAAGTCCGGCAGCGCGGACTTCAGTTCCGCGAGGCCCATGCTCACTCACCGCCGTCGATCAGCAGAATCGCGACTCACTGTCGCATTGATCAGTGAAAGCTATCAGTCATGCACGGGTGTTGGATGACTAAAAAGGTGTCTGTTCGTTCAAATGAGCGTCGAACAAAGACCGTTGAGCGGCGAGAGATCTCAACTTCCGTCAGGTGACAAGAACCCGGCCTGAATATGCTGCCGGACTGATACACATACCCCCTCGGTGCTACGCGTCAGGCGTATGTACGAATGCCAGGGCGAAATGCCCGGGCGAACGGCAAGGGGAGTGATGTCGGCCATCCGCGATTCCATTTCGGCGTCCGACTCCGAAGCCGTCGCCGATTTCCTCGGCCGGATCGGCTACGACCTGCTGTTGCATGCCCTGGCCGACTGCGGGCGCGAGGAGTTCACCGGGGCGCTGCGCGTGGCCGGCAGCCCCGGCGGGACCTTTCATCTCCGGCGCGGTCTGGTCGTCGCCGTCGAGAGCCCGGGCGCCCCGGGGCCGGAGGCCCTTCTGTTGCGCTCCCGCCGGATCAGCGGCGAGGAGTGGGCCGAGCTGGTGCGTGCGGCCGGGGGAGTGCGCTGGCCGGGCGCGGAGCTGACGACCCACGGGTACGCGGGCACCGCCCAGCTGCGGGTCGTCTGCATGATGGCGTTACGGGACGCCGTCTTCGCGGTCGTCGCGGGCCGGGTGGACGCCTGCGAACGCGACCTCGGGGCCGAGCCGTTGGCCCCCGTCCCGGTGGGCGAGGCGCCGATCCGCCTGCTCCAGGACACCAACCGCAAACTGGCAGCCCTCGGCGCCCTGCCCCACCCGGTCCGCCCCAACCGCGAGCGCCCGCGCCCGAGTTCGGCACCAGAACCGGTGGACGAGGGTCGACTCACCCCCGTACAGCGGGAGTTGCTCGCCCAGGCCGACGGCCGCCGGACCGCCCGCGACCTCGCCTTCCGTACCGGCCGGGGCGTGTACACGGTGACGGTCGAGCTGGCGCGGATGCTCGGCGCCGGGCTCCTGGAGTGCGCCGAGGGGGGCGCGCCCATCCCGGTCGTACGGGTGCCGGAGGAGGGCCTGCGGCAGCGCAGGCCGCCCCAGCCGCCGCAACCGGTACCGAGGGACCCCGCTCCCACGCTGCCCCGCCGCATGCCCGGCGCCAGTGGCATCACCGAATCTCTCGCCCCGGAAAAGCGCGGGACGAGCTGGAAAGGGTTCTTCCGCATGCGGAACGGAACCGCCAAATAATCCCGACGCAATACCTCGCAAAAAGCTCGCAGCATATATAGCAACGCTCATAGGGGAGTTGAATACATGGACCACAAAGCGCTGGCCATGGAAATGCGCGACCTGCGTGAACAGGTCGACGGAATCACCGATACGGCGGTCGCCGCCACCGACGGACTGCTGATAGCGGCGGACACCGCCGAGTCGATCGACCCCGAGGGCCTCGCCGCCCTCGCCGCCGCCGGACTCGGCCTCGCCCGCCGGGCCGCCGAGGCGACGGGCCGGGGCACCCTGCGCCAGACGGTCACCTACGGCAGCCAGGGCTGCGCCGCGTTCTACGCCGTCGGGGACACCGCGCTGATGGTCGTACTCGGCGACGAGGGCGTCGACCTCGACCGGCTGCACCGCGCGACCCAGCCGGCCCTGCGCCGCATCGGCTCGATCCTCACCGCGACGGACACCGCCGGCGCGACCGAAGGAGTGTGAACGAAAGGATGGCGACGAAACGCATGACCACAGGTTTCTCCGACCAGGTCATGAGCCTGGTCAAGGCGCTCCGCACCGATGCCCCCGACTGCGTCGCGTCGGGCGTGGTCGACATGGCCACCGGGATGCTGCTCTCGTACGAGACCATCGACAACCATCCGCCCGAGGTGCTCGACCTGCTGGCGGGCGCGACCCTCGACCTGTTCCAGGGCCGTACGGTCGTGATGATCGAGGACGTCTTCAAGGAGCGGCGGGGCACCCAGAGCGACAACCACTTCTTCCAGGAGATCCTCGTCAACAGCGAGAACCTCACTCACCTGTTCGTCCGGCTGACCGAACAGCAGGACGTCGTCGCGGTGGTCGTCTGCCGCAAGTCGGTCAACGTCGGCATGCTCTTCGCCCAGGTACGGCGGGTGGTCAAGGAGTACACGCTCTGAGGGAGCCGAGGGGAGCCGAGGGGAAGTGAGCGGGACGCCGACGGGCCCCTCCCCAGGACCGAAGTCCGGGGGAGGGGCCCGGCGGCGCGGGATTCACTCCGTACGCAGGCCGTCCGGCCGCAGCAGCCGCAGCAGCGGCGGCAGACTCAGCACCGTCACCAGGAGCACGACTCCCGCACCGATGCCGGTCATCGACAGGAGCGCGACCCAGTCGATGTGGACCGACGTGCGCGTCATCTTCAGCAGGACCACACCCAGGGTCAGCCCCACCACCGACGACAGCAGCAGCCCCAGGCCGACGGGGATCGCCGTCTGCCACAGCACCGACAGGCTCAGCGTGCGGCGCCGGGTGCCGAAGGCGACCAGCGACGACAGCAGCTTCCTGCGCTCGCGGAGCTGCTCCAGCTGGGAGACCAGCAGACTCGCGCCGATCAGCACCAGGACGCAGGTGGCGCCGATGAACAGCCCGGTGCGGATCGAGCCGAACCGTTCGGAGCGGTTGGTCGACGTCCAGGTGGCGGGTTCCGTGAAGCGGTCGATCCGCGCCGTCGTGTTGCGGACCAGGTCGCGGGCGTCCGCCACCGCGGGGTCGAGGCCGACGAGGATCCGCCCGGAGGCCTGCGCCACGACCTCCTCGGGCAGAGCGCCCGGCGTGGCCAGGACGCCGCCGCGCACGACCCCGGACGGGTCCTCCATCGCGACGCCCTGCTTGACGCCCGTCGGCACCGTCCAGGCGACCGACGCCTTCTCGGCCCCGGTGTAGGACGGGTTGAGGTACACCGTGCGGCCCGGCTTGACCACTTGGGGTGTGTCCAGGTCGTACTCGGCGCCCCGCACGGTGAAGGAGTCGCCGTCGCGGCACGAGGGGAGCCGGGCCACGTCACGCAGCGCCGTACAGTCCCCGATGGTCAACTCGATGTACGTTTCGGAGTCCTTGGCCTTCTCGCCCACCGAACCGATGGCCAGCACGGTGACCTTCCGGACCCCCTCGGTCTCGGCGAGCTGTTGGCCGGCTGCCGAGAGCGAGACGCCGTCCGGCGGCGCGATCTCCATCTGGGCCAGTGAGAGGTCCTTGTCCGACGGGGTGACGTAGCCGCCGGAGACACCCGAGAACAGCATCTGCAGCGCGATCGCCCCGGCCACCGCCACCGCGATGCCGTTCACCGTGCGGGCCGCCGTACCGCTGCTCAACTGGAGCCGCCGGACGGCCAGTTGCCAGGAGAGCCCGCCGGAGCCGAGCCGGGCGACCACGGCCTCGATGACCCAGGGAAGGAGCGCGGTCACCCCGATGAGCAGGAGCATGACACCGGCGATGACGAGGAAGTCGTTGAACTGCCCGCCGGCGCGGCCCTGTCCGATCATGGGGGAGAGCGCCGCGATCCCGGCCAGCGGCACCAGCAGCCGCCACCACAGCCGGCGCCGCGGGGGCCGTGCCGTACGCACCACGCCGAGCGGCTCGATCACCACACCGCGCAGGGCGAACAGGGTGACCAGCACCGCGGCCAGCGGCACCGCGACCCCGACCAGGGCGGCCAGCGCGGGCGACGGGTCCAGATAGCTCGGGAACACGCTGATGTCGAGGATCTCGACGGAGCCCGCGGCCTGACGCCCGATCAGGAAGAACACGGCACCGAAGACGAGCCCGACCGCGGCGCCCGCGAACGCCTCGCCGGCGGCGATCCGCCGGGTCATCCGGCCGTCGGCCCCGACCAGCCGCAGCGCTGCCAGCCGCCGGTCACGCCGTTCACCGCCGAACCGTACGGCCGTGGCGATGAAGACACCGACCGGCATCAGCAGCACCACGAAGACGACGAGAGTGAGGAGGAGCAGAACCGGGTCCATCGCCTCGGTCGTCTGCTGCAGATCCCCGAACCGGTCGATCCGCGTCACCACACCCTGGCTGAGGTGTTCCGAGAGATCGTCGGCCCCCCGGTAGAAGGAGAGTTCGGCCGGTCCGACGAGCCCGGACTCGGCGATGGTGCCGACGATCCGGTCCGGCAGCCGCTCCCGCAGCAGCTTGCCGTCGCCGGACTTCAGCAGCCGTTCGAGAGCGGGGGAGACGACCATCTCCCCGGCCGCGGGGAACCGGTCGATCCCCGGCGGTATGGGCGCCCGTGCCCCCTCGGGCTCCAGCTCGCGCCCGCGTATGTCGTCCGAGCGGAAGGTCGTGTCGACGCTCGCGACGATCAGCGTGTTGTCGGCCTTCGGTATCTGCTTGTCGACGTACATGACGTGCGTACGGGCGCTCTCGCGCTCCCCCCGGACCGACATCGCGGTCGGGATGGCGGTCGTCAGCAGCAGCAGCGCCACCCCGAGCCCGACCCCGACGGCGGTCAGCAGGACCCGCCCCCAGCCCTCGCGCCCGCCCGTGAAGGCGAACCGGACCCCCATGCCCAGGTCCCGTATCCTCCCCCACGCTCGGCTTCGCTCGCGCGGGAGGTGCCCCCTCCGCACGCTCATACGACGCGCTCCATGTCCCGCGACTTCCCGTCCCGTACGACGATCTCGCGGTCCGAGTAGGCGGCCACCCGTGCCTCGTGCGTGACGAGTACGACGGCCGCGTTGGTCGACCGGGCGGCCTCGGTGAGCAGCTCCATCACGCGCTCGCCGTTGAGCGAGTCGAGGGCGCCGGTGGGCTCGTCGGCGAACAGCACCCGGGGACCGGTGACCAACGCCCGTGCGACGGCGACTCGTTGCCCCTGCCCGCCCGACACCTCGCCGGGCCGCTTGCCCTTGAGGTCGTCGACCTCCAGCCGTTCCATCCAGGACAGCGCGGTCCGCTCGGCCTCCTTGCGGGAGGTCCCGTTGAGACGGAGCGGAAGCGCCACGTTCTCGACGCAGGTGAGCTCCGGCACGAGCTGCCCGAACTGGAACACGAACCCGAACTCGGAGCGCCGCAGCTGACTGCGCTGCGCGTCGCTCATCCCGGCCATCTCGCGCCCGTTGTACGTGATGGACCCCGAGTCGGGCGGCACGATCCCGGCGAGACAGTGCAGCAGCGTCGACTTGCCGGACCCGGACGGGCCCATCACCGCGACGACCTCGCCGGGGTGGATCGAGAACTCGGCGCCGTCGAGCGCCTTGGTCGGACCGTAGGCCTTGCGCAACTCGCTCGCGACGAGCAGGGAGCCGGGAGGAGGGGTGAGGGAAGGGCTCATCGCGGCGCCACCACCAGGGCGAGCTTGTCGAGACGCGCGGCGGTGAGCTCCAGCCAGCGCAGATCGGCTTCGAGGTGGAACAGGGCGTGGTCGCAGATCAACTGGTCGGCGAGGTCGCCCTTGCGCTTGCGGTCGGTCAGGATGCGCATCCCCCGCAGGTGCTCCGAGCGCTGCGTGTCGAGGATGTCACCGGCGTTCCGGTGCGTGAGCAGCGCGAGGACGACCTTCGTGTAGAGGGTCGACTGGAGATACGGCTCGGGCTTCTCCGGCGTGGCGAGCCACCGCTGTACGTCGGTGACCCCGGCGTCGGTGATCGCGTACCTCTTCCGCTCGGGACCGTCGCCGGCCTCGATCCCGTCGACCTCGACGAGGCCGTTCTTCAGCAGGCGGGACATCGTCGAGTAGACCTGCCCGTAGTGCAGCGGGCGATCGTGACCGAACTTCTCGTCGAAGGCCCGCTTCAGGTCGTAACCGTGCCGGGGGCCGGACTCCAGGAGTCCCAGAAGTGTGTGACCGATGGACATGCCGAGGACTATACACAGCAGGTATACGTGGTGTGTATACCTGCTGTGTATAGACCAGGGATGGATCAGGGATGGATCAGCAGAAGGCTCATTCAGCCCGTCGGGGGTCCGGGAGTGGAGCCCCCGGGGGGCCGCCCGCGGCGCGGGATGGGCCCCGCCTCCCCGGGCAACCGCCCCGCCTCGCCCAGCGCCCGCCGCAGCACGAACTCGATCTGCGCGTTGGCCGAGCGCAGCTCGTCCCCCGCCCAGCGGGCCAGTGCCTCGTAGACGGCGGGGTCCAGCCGCAGCAGCACCTGCTTGCGCTGCTGCTGCGGCCGGCGCTCGGGGTGTTCGGCGCCCGAACCTTCGGAGGGAGTGCTCACTGGTAGAGGGACCCGGTGTTGATGACCGGCTGCGCAGCGCGGTCGCCGCACAGTACGACCAACAGGTTCGACACCATCGCCGCCTTCCGTTCGGAGTCCAGTTCCACGATGTCCTGCTCGGTGAGTCGGGTGAGCGCGGCCTCGACCATCCCGACCGCGCCGTCCACGATCAGCCGCCGCGCCGCGACGACCGCTCCCGCCTGCTGCCGCTGGAGCATGGCCGAGGCGATCTCGGGAGCGTACGCGAGGTGGGTGAACCGGGACTCGATGATGTGGACGCCGGCGGCCGCCACGCGCGCGTGCAGTTCGACGGCCAGCTTCTCGGTGATCTCCTCGGCGTTGCCGCGCAGCGAGAGCCCGCCCTCGTCATGGGCGTCGTACGGGTACTCGATGGCGATGTGCCGGACGGCCGCCTCGGTCTGGGTGGCGACGAACTCCAGGTAGTTGTCCACCTCGAACGTCGCCTGCGCGGTGTCCTGGACCTTCCACACCACGACCGCGGCGAGCTCGATCGGGTTGCCGTAGGCGTCGTTGACCTTGAGGACCGCGGTCTCGTGGTTGCGTACCCGGGTCGAGATCTTGGTGCGTGAGGTGAGCGGGTTCACCCAGCGCAGGCCGTCCTGCCGGATCGTCCCCCGGTACCGCCCGAAGAGCTGGACCACCCGGGCCTCGCCCGGCGCCACCATGTTCAGCCCGCACATGGCGATGAAGGAGAAGAGCCCGATCAGGATGCCGGGGACGATCAGCGCGGCCTTGGCTCCGCCGCCGGTGACGGCCGTCGCGCCGACGATCATGCCGACGCCGAGCGCGAGTCCGACCAGCCCCAGCAGCAGGGCGAGTCCGCCCCCGATGCTGTGGGCCGGGACCTCCCGCACCTGTGGTTCGGGCATCGCGGGCAGGTCGGCGCCGGGATCGGCGGTCTGAGCGGACTTGTCCTTGGTCATGGACGGTTCCCCCGTTTCGTGATGGTCGTGCTCTGTGGCTGTCGTTCCGGAGTCTAGCAGTGTGCTTACTAAGTGATATCACTTTATCTCGCCCGACAACCTTCCGCGGCTCCCAGTAGTCGGTTCCTAGTGGGACGGGTGCTGATTGTCACGTCCGTAAAACATGGGATCGGAAGCTCGTCGTCATATCTGCCGGTGTTAGTTTTCTGAGCTGGCCCGAGCCACGAACCTGTGTGACGCACGAGACGGAACGCAAGACGGAACGCACGACGGATCGCCAGAAGGAAGCGGAGCGGAGCAATCCATGGGACGAGCGGAAGAGAGACGAGCGCGGCAGCATCGCGGTGGCCGCCGCGCGGCGCCCAAGCGCTCGTCCAGAAGTGCGGCGACCGGGACGACGGAAACGGCCGGCAGGAGCGCCAGGGGTACCAAGGGTGGCAAGGACGGTAAGAGTTTCCTACGCCGCCTCTTCACCTGGAAGAAGATCCTCGGCACCGTCTTCGGTCTGGCCCTGCTCGGCATGGGTGCCTTCGTCGTGCTCTACCTGACGATCGACGTGCCCGCTGCGGGCAACGACGCCGCGAAGCTCCAGAGCAACATCTACAAGTACAGCGACGGCACCGTCCTCGCCCGCACCGGCACGGTGAACCGCGAGATCGTGGACCTGGCCGACGTACCCAAGAAGGTCCAGCAGACCTTCGTCGCCGCCGAGAACAAGTCCTTCTACAAGGACTCCGGTGTCGACCTCAAGGGCACTACCCGCGGTCTGATCAACACGCTGTCCGGCAAGGGCAAGCAGGGTGGTTCGACGATCACCCAGCAGTACGTCAAGAACTACTACCTGACGCAGGACCAGACCGTCACGCGCAAGCTGAAGGAACTGGTCATCTCGCTGAAGGTGGACCGCGAGAGGTCCAAGGACTTCATCCTCGCCGGCTACCTCAACACCAACTACTACGGCCGTGACTCGTACGGCGTGCAGGCCGCCGCGCAGGCCTACTACCGCGTCGACGCCAAGAGGCTCAGCGTCGAGCAGGGCGCGTACCTCGCCGCACTGCTCCAGGCGCCGAGCCAGTACGACTGGGCGGTCGCGTCCCCGACCAGCAAGAAGCTCGTGACCGCCCGCTGGAACTACGTACTCGACAACATGGTCGAGGAGGGCTGGCTCGACCAGACCGCCCGCGCCGCGATGAAGTTCCCGGTGCCGAAGGACCCGAAGGGCGCCCCGGGTCTTGAGGGCCAGACCGGCTATCTCGTCGACGCCGCCAAGAAGGAACTGGCCAAGCAGCTCGAAGCGCAGGGCACGGCCAGCGACGCCGAGGACGCCACCGCGCAGGTCGACGCGGGCGGCTGGACGATCACGCTCAACATCGACCGGAAGAAGCAGGCGGCGCTGGAGCAGGCCGCCAAGAGCGAGCTGACCAGCAAACTCGACGCGAAGAAGCGCAAGGTCGACGGCTACGTCCAGGCCGGTGCCGCGTCCGTCGACCCGAAGACGGGACGGGTGCTCGCGCTGTACGGCGGGACCAACTTCTTCGACCACTACGTCAGCAACGCGACCCGGCGCGACTACCAGCCCGCGTCCACCTTCAAGCCGATCATCCTCGCGGCGGCCATGGAGCAGGAGGCCCGGACGCAGGACGGCGATCTGATCACGCCGGACACGATCTACGACGGCACGAGCGGCCGGCAGGTCCTGGACGACGGCAAGAAGGTCGGCTTCGCCCCGCCGAACGAGGACAAAGAGGACTACGGCGACGTCACCGTCCAGACCGCGATGAACAAGTCGATCAACTCGGTGTTCGCGCAGATGGGCGTCGACGTCGGGATGACCGAGGTCATGAAGGTCGCGGACGAACTCGGCCTGGACACCACCGGGTTGCAGGCGGTGCCCGCGCAGACCCTCGGCACGATGGGCGCGAGCCCGCTGGAGATGGCCGGCGTCTACGCCACCCTCGACAACCACGGCCGCAAGGTCACCCCGGCCGTCGTGAAGTCCGCCGAACACAAGGACGTCACGGCCGACTTCCCCTCCCCGCTCGGCAAGCAGATCATCACCCGCGAGGCCGCCGACGCCGTCACCTCGGTGCTGACCGGCGTGGTCGACGACGGTACGGCCCGGGTCTCGGTGGCCCAGGCGAAGAACCGCAAGGGCCAGCAGGTGGCCGGCAAGACGGGTACGTCCGACGAGAACAAGTCGGCCTGGTTCACCGGCTACACGCCGGGTCTGGTCACCTCGGTCGGTCTGTTCGGCGAGAACACGAAGGCCAACAAGCAGGTCAGCCTGAAGGGCGCCACGGGTCTCATCCCCGCGGGCGGCGGCCGGATCAACGGCGGCGGCTACCCGGCGAAGATCTGGGCGACGTACACGTTCGGCGCGATGGGCAAGGTGACCAAGTTCGACCTGGACACCACGCTGGGCGCCGGTGTGAAGCCGACACCGACCCCCACGCCGACGCTCATCGAGACGCCGTCCGCGACGCCGACGCCGACGCCCACCAAGAGCCCGACGCCGACACTGTCCCCGACCCCGACGCCGACACTGTCTCCGACGCCGACGCCGACGCCGACCCCGACCCCGACGCCGACCCCGACGTTCAGCCCGCCGGCGACCCCGACGAGCGGGGACGGCGACATCACCCCGGAGCCGCCCGTACCGGACGACGACCAGTAGCCGCGTACGAACGAGAGGGGCGCCCCGCAGACCGCGGGGCGCCCCTCTCACACGTACGGGATCAGAACCGGCTCACGTCCGGTTCACGACCGGCTCACGTCCGGTTGACCTCGAACCAGACCACTTTCCCGGTGCTCAGCCGGGTCGCGCCCCAGCGGCGGGCCAGCCGGTTGACGAGATACAGTCCGCGACCGCCCTCGTCCGTGGCCCGCGCCTGCCGCAGGCGCGGCAGCTGCGGCACGTCGTCGCCGACCTCGCAGCGCAGTACGTCGGTCCGCAGCAGCCTCAGGGTGATCGGCCGCGAGGCGTACCGCACCGCGTTCGTCACGACCTCGCTGACCAGCAGCTCCACCGAGTCCGTCAGGTCCTCCAGACCCCAGCGGGACAGCGCGCGCCGGGCGAGCCGCCGGGCCCGGCCGGGCGCCGCGTCCTCCGGGTCGAGGTACCAGTACGCGACGTCGCTCGGCGCGATGCCGTCGAAGCGGGCGGCGAGCAGCGCGATGTCGTCGTCCCGGTCACCCGGGCCGAGCATGTCGAGCACCTCGTCGCACAGCGCTTCGAGGGGCGGCGGATGGTCGGGCCCGGTCAGCTGGGCGGTCGCGGCGAGCTTCTCGCGCAGCTGCTCTATGCCGGTCCAGACGTCCCGCAGCCGGGACTCGACGAGGCCGTCCGTGTAGAGGAACAGGGTGGCGCCGGCGGGCGCGTCCAGCTCCACGGCCTCGAAGTCGACACCGCCGACGCCGATGGGTGCTCCGGACGGCACCTTGAGGACCTCGGCCCGGCCGCCCAGGTGCAGCAGGACGGGCGGCGGATGGCCGGCGTTGGCGATGGTGATCCGGTGCGTGACCGGGTCGTAGACCGCGTACAGGCAGGTCGCCATGCGGTCCGTACCGAGGCGCTGGGCCTGTTCGTCGAGGTGGTGCAGGACCTCCTGCGGGGGCAGGTCGAGGCCGGCGAGGGTCTGCGCGGTCGTCCTCAGCTGGCCCATGATGGCCGCGCTGGTCATGGAGTGCCCCATGACGTCACCGACGACGAGCGCGACGCGGCTGCCCGGCAGCGGGATGGCGTCGTACCAGTCACCGCCGACACGCGCGGTCTCGGCGGCCGGGAGATAGCGGGACGCCAGCCGCACACCGGTGGGCCGGGGGAGGGTCTCCGGCAGCATCGTGCGCTGCAACTCGTCGGCGATGTAGGCCTCGCGGCCGTACAGCACCGCCTTGTCGATGCCGAGGGCGCTGTGTGTGGCGAGCTGGGCGGCGACGAGCAGGTCGTCCGTCTCGAACGGGATCCGGTCCGGCCGGCGCAGGAACAGCGCGGCCCCGATGACCCGGCGCCGGCCGCGCAGCGGCGCGAGGATCGCGCGCTGTCCGCCGGGTACGACCAGGTCGCTGCCCTCGCCGAGCAGCTCGGGCAGGGCGGCGCGGGCGGCGGGCGCGTCCGCGAAGACGGGCCGGACACCGCGCAGCACCTCGGCGAGCGCGCCGCCGGGACGCACCTCGCACAGCTCGGCGCTGACCGGGGACAGCTCGGGAAGCTGCGGAGGGGCGGCCGAGGTGGCCAGGAAGCCGTTCTCGGTGTCCCGCTCCGCCGGAAGCCGGTCCGTGCGGCGCAGCCGCAGCACCAGGGGGCCGGTGGGCCGCTCGTCGCCGACGGGCAGCGGGTCGCGCAGATAGACGAGGATCGTGTCGGAGAAGGTCGGCACGGTGGCCCGGCACAGCCCCATCACGATCTCGTCGAGGTCGATGCCCCGGGCGATCCGCCGGGTGGCCGCGCCGACGAACCGCAGCCGGTCGCCGTCCCGCCGCATGGGCAGGGGCGCGCCGGCGGCGTTGCCCTGCCCGCTGCGCCGCTCCTTGCCCGCGAGGGCGGTGCCCGTGGCCGGGTCGGCGCTGTCGGCGGGCGCGGGGCCGTTCGAGGTGGCGTGGTTCTCCCCGCCCGGCTGGGCCGGGATGCTGTCCGGCGCCGGACGCGGCCGGTGTCCGTCCGGCTCGGTGGACGAGGCCTGGGCGGACTGGGAGTGCTCGGGCCCGGGTGCGGCCGGCGGGCCGACCGGGTCGGGACCCGCGGAGCCGGGCGTGCCCGTGCCGGTACCGGAGCTGGATGCCATAGCGCCTGTTCCCGCCTCTGTTCGCGCCGCTGTTCCCGCGTCGGACGCGGTCGTACCGACGCCGTCGACGGTCTCGGGGCTCTCGGAGCCTGCCACGGAGCCGACAGCGGCCTCAGGGCGGCTGTCGGCGTCGTCGCAGGGCCGTGTCGTCTGCACCGGCAGAGGCGAAGCCGCCGCCTCCGGGGAACGCAGGAACGCCCCGCGGGGTTCCGCGGGGATGTCCGGCCGGCCGGTGCCCGGCCGACGGCGCTCGTGCGAGGTGGGTTGCTCCGTCACGCGTGTCGAATCCATCCGTCCGGGGCTGCGCGTTGTACACGCAGTTGGTCCCGCCGACTTTCCGATACCCGGAACACATGCCCCAGGAACGGAAAACCGGCGTGGTCAGAGGTTGTTCCTGATGCACCGGCGGGCCGTGGTCGGCCCGGACCGGTGTTGCCCTCGTACCCCTCGCTCACGTCCTGCCGCCCCTCGGTGACGTACGGTCAAGCCCAGCGCATGTTCCGGGAGTTACGGTTGTGCGCCCTTGCGGAGGCCGATCCTACGGTTGCGTACCGGGGGCGCATCAAGGGTCTCATGACGACATGTGCGCGGGCGTACGGTCCCAGTCCTCCGGCAGTGACGGTACAGCCCAGGACGGATCCGGGCGCCAGTGCTGCCAGCCATCCGCGAACGGCGCCCCCCAGGCGCGGATGACGTCGACCGCCGAACGGCCCGCTTCCCTTACCCGCTCGGCGAGTTGGGCGTCCATCAGCCCGGCCTGCTGGGCCTGTGCGAACTCGTCCTCGTCACGCCATTCCCACGTCCGGTCGGGATTCACGGTGATGTCCAGGAAGTGGTCCTCGGAGTCGACCCCGCCGCCCCAACGGACCAGCGGTTCCTCCAGGTTCACGTACCAGTTCTTGAACTGCCAGCCGGGCTCCCAGAAGAGCCACACCGACCAGGGCTCACCGGGCCGCGCCAGCTTCAGCACCCCGGTGCCGAACCAGTGGTCGCGCTGCACCGTGCGGGGCTTGGTGTAGCGCGACTCCAGCGGTTCCACGTGCACGGGAGTGCCGTCGGCGAGCACGGGCTTGACGCATTCGGTTCCCGGGGCCATCCACACCGCGAGCAGCTCGCGATCGTCCCGTACGACGGTGACGGGACGCGCGATGTGGAAGCGCTCGCCGCGGTTCTCACGGTATCGCCACAGGATCTGACTCCCGGGGGCCCAGTACCCCGCCGGCCCGCCCGCTTCCACTTGTCTCACCGCTCCGTCGTCTGCCATGGAGAGATATTAGGTGCCATGGGCATACGACGCTGCGGCGCGTGCCACGGTTCTCGCCGGTGGCCGGATGACGTTACGGGCGCGTCATCCGCAGGACATCAAGGGCGGTGTCCAGCTGCTCGATCGTCAGATCGCCGCGCTCCACATACCCCGATTCCAGGACGACTTGACGAATCGTCTTCATCTCGGCGAGTGCCTTCTTGGCCACCTTGGCCGCTTCCTCGTACCCGATGTACTTGTTGAGCGGAGTGACGACGGAGGGCGACGACTCGGCGTACTCACGCGCCCGCTCCCGATGGGCGACGATCCCGTCGACGGTCCGATCGGCAAGCAGCCGCGAGACGTTGGAGAGCAGCCGCACGGACTCCAGCACGTTCTTCGCGATGACCGGCAGCATCACATTGAGCTCGAAGTTCCCGGCGGCACCGGCGGTGGTGACGGTGACGTCGTTGCCGATCACCTGCGCGGAGACCATCAGCACGGCCTCGGGAATCACCGGATTGACCTTGCCGGGCATGATCGACGACCCCGGCTGCAGATCGGGAAGGCTGATCTCGGCGAGTCCGGTCCGCGGCCCGGAGGCCATCCACCGCAGATCATTGGCGATTTTCGTCAGTCCCACGGCGATCGTCCGCAGCTGCCCGCTCGTCTCGACGATCCCGTCCCGGGCGCCCTGTGCCTCGAAGTGGTCGCGAGCCTCGGTGAGGGGCAGCCCGGTGGTCCGGGCGACCTCTTCGATCACGGCGGCGGAGAACCCGGGAGGCGTGTTGATCCCGGTCCCGACGGCCGTACCCCCGAGGGGCAGCTCGGCGAGCCGGGGCAGCGAGGCCCGCAGCCGCTCGACGCCGTACCGCACCTGGGCCGCGTACCCCCCGAACTCCTGCCCCAGCGTCACCGGCGTGGCGTCCATGAGATGCGTACGCCCCGACTTCACGACATCGGCGAACTCCTGGCTCTTGCGGCTGAGGGAGTCGGCGAGATGATCGAGGGCGGGAATGAGGTCACGGGTGACGGCGGCGGTGGCGGCGATGTGGATGGAGGAGGGGAACACGTCGTTGGACGACTGCGACGCGTTGACATGATCATTCGGGTGTACGTCCCTGCCGAGCCGTTCACTTGCCAGCGTGGCGATGACCTCGTTGGCGTTCATGTTGGACGAGGTCCCGGACCCGGTCTGGAACACATCGACGGGGAAGTGTTCGTCCCAGTCCCCGGCCGCGACCTCGTCGGCGGCGTCCTGGATCGCGCCGGCGATGTCCTTGTCGACCACACCGAGGTCGGCGTTGACCTTCGCGGCGGCACCCTTGATGCGGGCGAGGGCCTCGATATGGGCGCGCTCGATCCGCTGCCCGGAGACAGGGAAGTTCTCGACAGCCCGCTGGGTCTGGGCCCGCCACTTGGCGTGACCGGGGACCCGCACCTCCCCCATCGAGTCGTGCTCGACCCGGTACTCCGGGTACTGCTGCCCGTCGCCGCCACTGCCAGTCGATGTCATCGTCCTACCTCCGGAAGGCACAGCGCGGGCCTGGAGGGACGTATTCCCCCGGGGCGTCCAGTCCTCCCACTGGCCCACCCACCCGCCCGTCTCGGTCCGTTTACCGGGTGCCCTCGAACCTGTCGATGCCGGCCGGAACAAGCCCCGTCCAGCCCCAGCTTCCTACCCGCCCACCCGCCCCCGCCGCTTCTGCAGCCAGGCCCAGGCCCACCCAGCCCGTCCGGCGCCTGAGAGGCAAGGCCGGTGCAGCCCAGGCCGTGTTTCCCACCCGCCCACCCGTTTGCCGTATCTGTTCAGCGTAGGCCGACCCCTCTCAGCCCGTCCGGCATCCGAGAACAAGCCCCGTCCAGCCCAGTTTCCTGCCCGCCCACCCGCCCCCGCCGCTTCTGCGGCCAAGGCGGTACCTCTCGAGCGCGGGCCGGCATCTTCAGCCCGTCCGGCATCCGAGAACAAGCCCCGTCCAGCCCAGCTTCCTGCCCGCCCACCCGCCCCCGCCGCTTCTGCGGCCAAGGCGGTACCTCTCAAGCGTGGGCCGGCATCTTCAGCCCGTCCGGCGTTTGAGGACAAGGCCCGTTCAGGGCCGACAGCGGGGTCTGGGGCGGCAGCCCCAGGAACGGGATGGGACGGGTAAGGGCGGCGGGGGCGAGAACCCGCCCTACGACCGGCGCACCGGAATCGACGTGAACGTAGGCGCCGGCGCCGGATCCTTGAAGAAGTCGTTGCCCTTGTCGTCGACGACGACGAACGCCGGGAAGTCCTCGACCTCGATCCGCCAGACAGCCTCCATGCCGAGCTCCTCGTACTCGACGACCTCGACCTTCTTGATGCAGTCCTGGGCCAGCCGGGCCGCAGGCCCGCCGATCGACCCGAGATAGAACCCGCCGTGCGCGCCACACGCATCCGTGACCTGCTGCGACCGGTTCCCCTTCGCCAGCATCACCTTGGACCCGCCCGCCGCCTGGAACTGCTCGACGTACGAGTCCATGCGCCCGGCCGTCGTCGGCCCGAACGACCCGGACGCGTACCCCTCGGGCGTCTTCGCCGGCCCCGCGTAGTACACGGGGTGGTCCTTCAGGTACTGCGGCATCTCCTCACCCGCGTCCAGCCGCTCCTTGATCTTGGCGTGCGCGATGTCACGCGCCACGACCAGCGGCCCGGAGAGCGAGAGCCGGGTCTTGACCGGGTACTTGGTCAGCTCGGCGAGGATGTCGTCCATCGGCTGGTTGAGGTCGATCTTCACCACGTCGCCGTCCGACTCGAGGTGCTCGTCCGTGGTGTCGGGAAGGAACCGCGCCGGGTCCGTCTCCAGCTGCTCCAGGAAGACGCCCTCGGCGGTGATCTTCGCGACGGCCTGCCGGTCGGCCGAGCAGGACACGGCGATCGCGACCGGACACGAGGCACCGTGCCGGGGCAGCCGCACCACCCGTACGTCATGGCAGAAGTACTTGCCGCCGAACTGCGCGCCGATCCCGATCCGCTGCGTCAGCTCGAAGACCTTCTCCTCCAGATCCGTGTCCCGGAAGCCGTGCCCGAGCTCCGACCCCTCGGCCGGGATCTCGTCGAGGTAGTGCGCGGAGGCGTACTTGGCGGTCTTGAGGGCGTACTCGGCGCTCGTGCCACCCACCACGATGGCCAGGTGGTACGGCGGACAGGCGGCCGTACCGAGCGAACGGATCTTCTCTTCCAGGAACTTCATCATGGAGCCCTCGTTGAGGACCGCCTTGGTCTCCTGATACAGGAAGCTCTTGTTCGCCGACCCCCCGCCCTTCGCCATGAACAGGAACTTGTACGCGCCCCCGTCCGTCGCGTACAGCTCGATCTGGGCCGGCAGGTTGGACCCGGTGTTCTTCTCCTCCCACATGGTGAGCGGAGCCATCTGCGAGTACCGCAGGTTGAGGTTCAGGTACGCGTCGTAGATGCCCTTGGAGAGAGCCGCCTCGTCCCCGCCGTCCGTGAGGACGTTCTGCCCGCGCTTGCCCATGACGATCGCCGTGCCGGTGTCCTGGCACATGGGGAGCACGCCCGCCGCCGCGATGTTGGCGTTCTTCAGCAGGTCCAGCGCCACGAACTTGTCGTTGGCCGACGCCTCGGGGTCGTCGATGATCCGCCGCAGCTGCGCCAGGTGGGCCGGCCGCAGATAGTGCTGGATGTCGTGGATGGCCTCCGTGGCGAGCTTGCGCAGCGCCTCCGGATCGACCTTGAGGAATGTGCGCCCGTCGGCCTCGAAGGTGGAGACACCCTCGGAGGTCACCAGCCGGTACGGGGTGGTGTCCTCTCCCATAGGGAGCAGATCGGTGTACGCGAACTCAGGCATCTCGCCCATTCCTCACTTGACGAAGACAGCGGCCTGCCTTCATTGGCGGGCGCCAACCAGAGTAGGACTTGCCGGGAACGAGGAGCTTGTTAGGTAAGACTCAGTTGAGAGGGTGCGGGGGTGTGGAG
This sequence comes from Streptomyces sp. NPDC020898, assembly GCF_044333925.1. NCBI lineage: Bacteria > Bacillati > Actinomycetota > Actinomycetes > Kitasatosporales > Streptomycetaceae > Streptomyces > Streptomyces sp. NPDC020898. Next base: position 556,939 of record NZ_JBIRRV010000002.1, on the reverse strand, counting down.
CGGGGTGTGGACAAGTTTTCCCCACCCCTAGTCGCGATCTATCGCGTTTGGGTATTCTGCTGTCGTGGACCTTCAGAAGCACACCGAACCGCGCGTAGCCGAAGCCCGGGTCTCCGAAGCGCAGGCCTCCGAACTCCGTGCCTCGGACGCCGACCGCGACCGCATCGCGGACCTCCTGCGCGAGGCGCTGGTCGAGGGCCGCCTCACGCCCGACGAGCACTCGGAGCGCGTCGATGGGGTGCTGCGCGCCAAGACGGTCGGCGAACTGGAGGTCTTCGTGCGGGACCTGCCCGCCGGTCACCAGTCCCGCGCGACCCGGGGCTACGCACCCGCCCACACCCCCGCGCCCAACCACCCGACCCCGGGCGCGATCCCGATCGAGCCCGACGAGAACGTGGTGGCGGTCTTCAGTGCCGCCGTCCGCAAGGGCCGTTGGCGCGCGGGCCGGCGTATGCACGCGTACGCGATCTTCGGCACCGTCGAGATCGACCTCAGCGAGGCGATATTCGAGTACCAGCAGGTCGTGATCAAGGCGATCTCGGTCTTCGGCAACGTCGAGATCCGCGTCCCGGAGAACGTCTCGTTGCGCGGCACCGGCGGCGGTGTGCTCGGCAACTTCGAGGTGAGCACGCTGGATTCGGGCGAACCGGACGCACCCGTGGTCTATGTGGACGGACTGGCCATACTCGGAAACGTCGAGGCGAAGCCCAAGCGGGGCAAGCTGATCGAGGACATCCTCGACCGCGTCTCCCGCAAGGTCGACAGGAGTTTGCGCAAACACCTGGACCGTTGACGGTTGTGAATTCGGTCGCACCTGGCGTGATTCCGTCAGGTCACCGCGCCTCGACAATGCCCTGGAACCCCAGCGGTTGGGAACTCAGTGCATAGGCGCGCGCACAGCGGGTAGGCCTTGCTGCATCGTCTCTCGGAGGGTGCCGTGGGCTTCACGCGGAACCCGGTACGCCCGGCATGCGCGCGACTTGCGATCGCACGCTCCGGGCGCCCCGGACCCGTCGCCCCGGTCCACGTGGCTCCCACGGCTCCCTCAAGCTCGCGAAGCCGTCGTCAGGAGTAGACCGTGCTGCAACCGCCGCATTCGTCCCTGCAGGTCGCCGCCGTTCCGCCCCAGCGGGTGCCAGTGCGCGAGAGGGACCAGGACGCCCCGTGGCACACCGAGGCGGTGTGCCGGCGCGACGAGGCGGGACTCTTCTTCGCCCCTTCCAAGGAACCGACCGCGGCCCGGCTCTCCCGGGAGGAAGCGGCCAAGCGGGTCTGCGGTGGCTGTCCCGTGATGGTCGAGTGCCGCGAACACGCCCTGCTGCAACCCGAACCGTACGGAGTCTGGGGCGGCCTCACCGCCGCCGAGCGCCGGGTGGTCCTGGCCAGGCGCCGCCGCAGGGAGATGGAACTCCAGAAGGCCGCCCGCGGCACGATAGCGGCGGCCGGCTGACCCGGCCCGGGCATCGACCCGGGCACGGAGAAGGGGGCGCCCCTCCGCACAGAGGGCGCCCCCTTCTTCCGTATGCCGACGAAGCTGCCTGGCGGAGCTACTTCGCCCGGTCGAAGTCGATCGCGCTGTAGGCCCGCAGCTTGCTGAGCCGGTGCTCGGACGAGATCTGCCGAACCGTCCCCGACTTCGACCGCATCACGATCGACTCGGTCGTGGCCGTCTCCGACCGATAACGAACGCCTCGCAGCAACTCGCCGTCGGTGATCCCGGTCGCGACGAAGAACACGTTCTCGCCGGAGACCAGGTCGTCGGTCAGCAGCACGCGGTCCAGATCGTGCCCCGCGTCCACCGCCCGCTGCCGCTCCTCGTCGTCCTTCGGCCACAACTTGCCCTGGATGGTGCCGCCGAGGCACTTCACGGCGCACGCCGAGATGATGCCCTCGGGGGTCCCGCCGATACCGAGCAGCAGGTCGACGCCGGTGCCCTCGCGCAGGGCGAGGATCGATCCGGCGACGTCGCCGTCGGAGATCAGCTTCATGCGCGCGCCGGTCTCCCGGATCTCCTTGATGATGCCGACGTGGCGAGGCCGGTCGAGGATGACGACGGTGACGTCCTCGGGCGTGACCCGCTTGGCCTTGGCGACCCGCCGGATGTTCACGGAGACGGGCGCGTTGATGTCGACGAAGTCGGCGGCGTCCGGCCCGGTGACCAGCTTGTCCATGTAGAAGACGGCTGACGGGTCGAACATCGAGCCTCGGTCGGCCGCCGCGAGCACCGCGATGGCGTTCGTCATGCCGTTGGCGGTCAGGGTCGTACCGTCGATGGGGTCGACGGCGATGTCGCACTCGGGCCCGGTCCCGTCGCCGACGCGCTCCCCGTTGAACAGCATCGGCGCCTCGTCCTTCTCGCCCTCACCGATGACGACGACGCCGTTCATCGAGACGGTCGAGACGAGGGTCCGCATGGCGCGCACCGCGGCGCCGTCGGCGCCGTTCTTGTCACCGCGGCCGACCCAGCGGCCCGCGGCCATCGCGGCGGCCTCGGTCACCCGGACGAGCTCCAGGGCGAGGTTGCGGTCGGGGGCCTCGGAGGGCACTTCGAGTTCGGAGGGCAGATGGTGATGCTCGGTCATCGAGACGCACCTTTCTGATACGGCGACGGCCGGATGAGGGTATTGGCCCGACTCTATCGCCAGGTAGACAAAATGAGCAGGGGGCCCCACGGATGAGCGGGCTGGTGCACCTGCGACGATAGGGGGCGTGGCAGGTTCGACCGGAAAGACCGGCAAGCAGAAGACGGCTCGGGACATGATTCTCTCCCTGGGTCTCATCAGTCTCGCGGCGGGATTCATCTACCTCTTCATCCCGCACGACGACTCCGCTCCCGACCTCAAACGGGTCGACTACCGCGTCGAGTTGCTGACCGCTCGCCGCGCCGCGAGCTACCCGGTGGCCGCGCCCCAGGGCCTGTCGGCCGACTGGAAGGCGACCTCGGTGCGCTTCTCGGGCGCGGACTTCGACGCGTGGCACCTCGGCTTCCATGACCCCGAAGGTCAGTACGTGGCGGTCGAGCAGTCCGCTCAGAAGCCGTCCGCCTTCATCAGCGAGGCCACCCAGCGCGCCCAGGAGACGAAGGCCACCCAGCGCATCGGGAACGCGACCTGGACGCGGTACGAGGGTGAGCGGTACGACGCGCTGGTGCTGCGCGAGAAGGGCTCCACGACGGTGGTGACGGGCACGGCGTCCTTCGACCACCTCACGAAGATGGCCCAGGCCCTGAAGACGACGTAGGACACGTGGGACACACGACATGACAGAGGCCCCCGGCGCGAGCCGGGGGCCTCTGTCATGTCGGGTCTGCCTCAGGGGTACGTCAGACAGTGGTGACGACGTCGTCGTACGCCAGACGCGGCGAACGCGGGTACCAGGCGTCGGCGCCCGGCTTGCCGATGTTGACGACCATCAGCGGGGTGTGGTCGCCGTCCAGGAACTCCTTCTGGACACCGGCGAAGTCGAGACCGGTCATCGGACCGGCGGCGAGGCCGGCGGCGCGCACACCGATGATGAAGTACGCGGCCTGAAGGGCGGCGTTCAGCCCGGCGGCACCCTCACGGGCGGAACGCTCGCTGAAGAAGAGGTCCTTGGCCTGGGGGAACGACGGGAGCAGGGCCGGCAGCTCCTCGTGGAACTCGTTGTCTGCGGAGAGGATCGCGACCAGCGGCGCGGTGGAGGTCTTGGGCTGGTTGCCCTCGGCCATGTGCTTCACGAGGCGCTCACGGGCCTCGGCGGAGCGGACCAGGGTGATACGCAGCGGGGTCTGGTTGAAGGCGGTGGGGCCGTACTTGACCAGGTCGTAGATCGCCTGCACCTGCTCGTCCGACACCGGCTCGTCGGTGAAGGTGTTCGAGGTGCGGGCCTCGCGGAAGAGCAGGTCCTGGGCGGCGGGGTCAAGAACGAGGGACATGGTGAACTTTCTGTAGACGTACGTCATCCGTGGGGATCGGCTGACGACATCGACGGTACGAAAAACAAATTCAAAGTTCAACCAAAATCGGGCGATGGTGATCCGCTTCACAGGAAGCGGGATACGACCTCACCGTAGGGTCACTCGGAGCTGGCGCCGGTGCCTCCCTCTTCGCCCTCCGCCTCCCCGGCCAGGGCCGCGTCGAGCCGCTTGCGCGCACCCTCCAGCCACTGCCGGCACACCTTGGCCAGCTCCTCGCCGCGCTCCCAGAGGGCGAGGGACTCCTCCAGCGTCGTACCGCCCGCCTCCAGCCGTCGTACGACCTCGATCAGCTCGTCCCGCGCCTGCTCATAGCCGAGCGCCTCACTCACGTTGCTGGTCATGCGCCCACCCTAGACATCGACTCGGACAGTGAACTCACCCTCGGCGACCCGCGCCCGCAGCGCCTCACCGGACGCCACCTCGCCGGGATCCCGGACCACGTGACCGTCGGCCTGTTGCAGCACCGCGTACCCGCGCCGCAGGGTCGCGGCGGGGGAGAGGCCCACCACGCGCGCGTGGGTGTGGGACAGCTCGGAATCGGCGCGGTCGAGGAGATGGCCGAGGGTGCGCCGCGACCGCTCGACGAGGGCGGCGACCTGATCGGCCCGCTCGTCGATCATCCGGTGCGGATCCTCCATGACAGGCCGGCCGAGGGCGTGCGCGAGGCCCCGCTCCTCCCGCTCGACGAAGCCGTGGACGGACCGCCGGGCCCGGTCGAGCAGCAGCCGCACCCGCTCGTACTCCTCACCCACGTCCGGTACGACCTTCTTGGCGGCGTCGGTGGGCGTGGAGGCCCGTACGTCCGCCACGTAGTCGAGAAGCGGCTGGTCGGGCTCGTGCCCGATGGCGGAGACGACGGGCGTACGACAGGCGGCGACCGCCCGCACGAGCTGCTCGTCGGAGAAGGGCAGCAGATCCTCCACGCTCCCGCCGCCCCGCGCCACGACGATCACATCCACCTCGTCGAGGTCGTCCAGCTCCTTCACGGCCTGGACGACCTGCGGCACGGCGTGCACGCCCTGCACGGCGACGTTGCGCACCTCGAAGCGGACGGCCGGCCAGCGGCGCCGGGCGTTCTCCAGCACGTCCCGCTCGGCGGCGGAGGCCCGACCGCACACGAGCCCGATGAGGTGGGGCAGAAAAGGCAGTGCCTTCTTCCGCTCGGCCGCGAACAGCCCCTCGTTGCCCAGGGCCTTCTTCAACTGCTCCAGCCGCACGAGCAGTTCCCCGACCCCCACGGGCCGTATCTCGGTGGCCCGCAGCGACAACTGCCCCCGAGGTGCGTACCACTCGGGCTTGGCGAGCACGACGACGCGGGCCCCCTCGCTGACCACATCGGCGACCGAGTCGAACACCTGCCGATAGCAGGTGACGCCGACGGAGATGTCGTACGAGGGATCACGCAACGTCAGAAACACCACACCGGCGCCGGGCCGCCGCGACAGCTGGGTGATCTGCCCCTCGACCCACACGGCCCCGAGCCGGTCGATCCACCCCCCGATGAGCCGCGACACCTCACCGACGGGCAGCGGAGCATCAGCGGACGTATTGAGACCCATACCGCGAGACTATCGGCCGCCACTGACAACACCGGGCAACGATTCCAGCCCCTTGGGGGGTCCCGCCGGGGCACGATCACCGCCCCCGCCGGGCGCGGCCTTACGATGGTTCCCATGACTGCTTCGCCTGGCCGCCGTGTCCTGCTCGCCGCCCCCCGGGGCTACTGCGCGGGTGTGGACCGCGCCGTGATCGCCGTCGAGAAGGCCCTGGAACAGTACGGGGCCCCCATCTACGTCCGGCACGAGATCGTGCACAACAAGTACGTCGTACAGACCCTGGAGAGGAAGGGCGCGATCTTCGTCGAGCGGACGGCGGAGGTCCCCGAGGGGGCGATCGTCATGTTCTCGGCGCACGGCGTCTCCCCGGTCGTGCACGACGAGGCCGCCGCGGGCAAGCTCGCGACCATCGACGCGACCTGCCCCCTCGTCACCAAGGTCCACAAGGAAGCCGTCCGCTTCGCCAACGAGGACTACGACATCCTCCTGATCGGTCACGAGGGCCACGAGGAGGTCATCGGCACCTCCGGCGAGGCCCCCGACCACATCACGCTGGTCGACGGCCCCAAGGACGTCGACAAGGTCGAGGTCCGCGACCCGTCGAGGGTCGTCTGGCTGTCCCAGACCACGCTCTCCGTGGACGAGACGATGGAGACGGTCGACGCCCTCAAGAGCAGGTTCCCGCAGCTGATCTCCCCGCCCAGCGACGACATCTGCTACGCCACGCAGAACCGTCAGCTCGCGGTGAAGCAGATGGGCGAGGAGGCGGAGCTGGTGATCGTGGTCGGGTCCAGGAACTCCTCGAACTCCATCCGGCTGGTCGAGGTCGCGAAGCTCGCCGGCTCCCGCGCCGCATACCTCGTGGACTTCGCCGACGAGATCGACGAGGCGTGGCTGGAGGGCGTGTCGACGGTCGGCGTCACCTCGGGCGCGTCGGTCCCCGAGATCCTGGTCGAGCAGGTCCTGGAGTGGCTCTCGCAGCGCGGCTTCGAGGACGTGGAGATCGTCAAGGCGGCCGAGGAGTCCATCACGTTCTCGCTGCCCAAGGAACTGCGCCGCGACCTGCGTGCGGAGGCGGCGGCACTGATGGCCGGGCGCACCGCTACCACCCCCTCGGGTGAGTGACTGTCAGTCGTACGCCGTAACGTAGAGCCATGCACATCTTCGGCGTGGACATCGGCGGGTCAGGGATCAAGGGTGCCCCTGTGGATCTGGACAGGGGTGACCTCGCGGAGGAGCGTTTCAAGGTGCTGACTCCGCACCCGGCCACGCCCGACGCGGTGGCGGACGGCGTGAAGGAGGTCGTCGGCCACTTCGGCTGGACGGGCCCGGTCGGCATCACGTTCCCGGGCGTCGTCACGGGCGGGGCGACGATCCGCACGGCGGCGAACGTCGACAAGGACTGGATCGACACGGACGCGCGCGCGTTGCTGAGCGACCGGCTGGGCGGCCTCCCGGTGACGGTGCTGAACGACGCGGACGCGGCGGGCGTGGCCGAGATGCAGTTCGGCGCCGGCCGTGACCGCAGAGGCACGGTCGCCCTCCTCACCTTCGGTACGGGCATCGGCAGCGCCCTCTTCGTCGAGGGCGTCCTGGTCCCGAACACGGAACTGGGCCACCTGGAGCTGCACGGCCACGACGCGGAGACCCGCGCGTCCACCAAGGCCAAGGACGACAACGAGCTGACGTGGGAGCACTGGGCCCAGCGCGTCCAGAAGTACCTGGCCCATGTGGAGATGCTGTTCTCCCCGGAGCTGTTCATCATCGGCGGCGGAGTCAGCCGTAAGTCCCACAAGTTCCTGCCGCTGATCGAGGGCATCAAGGCGGAGATCGTCCCGGCGCAGCTGCAGAACAACGCGGGCATCGTGGGCGCGGCCATGCGGGCGGCCAAGGAGGCGCAAGGGGTGTAGGTGGACGGGCGGCCGGGTCGGCCGACGGGGTCACACGGTCATACCGTTCCGCCCCCGCCCCGCCCCGGTCGCCGGTTCATCAGGCGGACCTTCCGGACGGTCACGATGACGCCCGCGACGAGCGTCCCGCCGTACAGCCACCCGGCCTGGGTGGCGAGTGCGGTGACGAGGCCCATCAGGCGGGCGAAGACCCCGCCGTCGCCGTCGGCCACGGGCAGGAGGCCCACGGTGAAGGCGATCGGTACGACGACGGGCGCGGTCACCAGGTCCGCGCCCCGCACCCAGGCGGCGGTCAGCACGCACACCGGCAGGAACAGCACGCCGTACACCGTCAGGGACGCCCCGAACAGCAGCTGGTCGAGACACCCGAGCGCGAACATCACCGCCGCGCAGAACAGCCCGCCGCCGAGCCCGGTGAGCCGGGGGTTCGGCATCCGGCGCAGGGCCTGCACGACCGGCGGAGCGGGCCGCCGGGATCCGCCCGCCGCCCGCCCGGCCTGAGGTGGCAGCGGGGCGCCGCGTCCTGGCCGGGCGGCGCCGGAGTGCGGGGGGCGGTGTCGGATCCTGTGTTGCTCCACTGGACCAACCTAGGTCGGCCTGTGCGCGGAACGGCCCCTCAGACACGCCGAAGCCGCGCCGAAGACACGCCGACAAACTGGCCTTGGCCAAGCGTTCGATACACAGCCGGGCAGGGGTCACGGCAGCCCGTAGACTGGGGGATCGTCTCCACCCTTCCACCCCTCCGCACCCTCCTCTCGTACGGGAAGTCGCAACGTGTCGCTCACGATCGGAATCGTCGGTCTGCCGAATGTCGGCAAGTCGACCATGTTCAACGCCCTGACCAAGAACGACGTGCTGGCGGCCAACTACCCGTTCGCCACGATCGAGCCGAACGTCGGCGTGGTCGGCGTCCCGGACGCGCGCCTCGCGAAGCTGGCCGAGATCTTCGGCTCGCAGAAGATCCTCCCGGCCACGGTCGACTTCGTCGACATCGCGGGCATCGTGAAGGGCGCCTCGGAGGGCGAGGGCCTGGGCAACAAGTTCCTCGCGAACATCCGCGAGTCCGACGCGATCTGCCAGGTCATCCGCGCCTTCCAGGACGAGAACGTCGTGCACGTCGACGGCAAGGTCTCGCCGAAGGACGACATCGAGACGATCAACACCGAGCTGATCCTCGCGGACCTCCAGACGATCGAGAAGGTCCTGCCGCGCCTCCAGCGGGAGTCGCGCATCAAGAAGGGCATCGGTCCGAAGGTTGCGGCGGTCGAGGCGGCGAAGGAGATCCTGGAGAGGGGCGACACCCTGTTCTCCGCGGGCATCGTCCAGGGCTCCGGCAACGAGGAACTCCTCCACGACCTGCACCTGCTCACCACGAAGCCGTTCCTCTACGTCTTCAACGTCGACGAGGACGAACTGGTCGACGACACGTTCAAGGACGAGCAGCGCGCCCTGGTCGCCCCCGCCGAGGCGATCTTCCTCAACGCGAAGCTGGAGGCGGACCTCGCCGAGCTCGACGAGGCGGAGGCCATGGAGCTCCTGGAGTCGGTCGGCGTCGAGGAGCCCGGCATGGCCACCCTGGCCCGCGTCGGCTTCGACACCCTGGGCCTCCAGACCTACCTGACGGCCGGCCCGAAGGAATCCCGCGCCTGGACCATCAAGAAGGGCGCCACCGCCCCCGAGGCCGCCGGAGTCATCCACACCGACTTCCAGAAGGGCTTCATCAAGGCGGAGGTCATCTCCTTCGAGGACCTGGTCGCGATGGGCTCGGTCGCCGAGGCCCGCGCCAAGGGCAAGGCGCGTATGGAGGGCAAGGAGTATGTGATGCAGGACGGGGATGTCGTGGAGTTCCGCTTCAACGTGTAATCGTCCAGCTACTGCATGCTAGGTAATCCGTCAAGCGTGCAGATCAGAAGGGGTCGGGCTCTGGCGAGTCCGACCCCTTCTGCATTCGCGTGCTGGCTGGGTGCTGACCTGTGGGGCGCCTCGCGGCAGGTGCCCGCGTCGAAGCCGACCCGCCAGCAGGCAGGCGTCGATACGGGCTGCAAGTGGTGGGCCCTGCCTGCGGATTCCCTAACGGGAACGGTGTCAGAAGACGAGCACTGGCTTGACGGCTGCCCCCGACCGGGTGTCGTCGACCGCACGGTTGATCTCCGCGAAGGGGTAGAAGCTGATGAGTTCCTCCACGGGGAGCTGCCCGGCGGCACGCATCTCCAGCAGCCTCGGCAGGAAGTCGTGGGGCACGGCGTCTCCCTCGATGCTGCCGCGCAGCGACTTGCCGCCCGAGATCATGTCCTGCACGTCGACGGTCAGGTCCGGGGCTCCGATGCCGACCGCCACCAGTGTTCCCCCGCCGCCGAGCGCCTTGACGCCGCCCGAGATGACCGCGGATTTCGCCGTCGTGTCGAGGGCGTGGGTCGCGCCGCCCTGGGTGAGCTCCCGCACCGCTTCCACGGGGTCGCCGTCCGCGGGGTCGATCACGGCGGTGGCGCCCAGCTTCAGCGCGAGCTCCCGCCGGGCGGGCACCGGGTCGACGGCGACGACGGCAGTGGCTCCGGTGGTCACGGCGGCCATCAGCGCTGCCAGTCCGACACCGCCGGCCCCGTAGACCACGAACCGGCTGCCTTCGCCCGGTCGCAGTACGTTGAGCACGGCTCCGGCGCCGGTCTGGATGCCGCAGCCCAGCGGGGCCGCGATACGCAGGTCGACGTCGTCCGGCACGACGACGGTGTTCTGCGGTGTGGTGATCACATGGCTGGCGAAGCTGGACTGGCCGAAGAAGGAGCCGAGGACCGGCGTACCGTCCTTCGTCAGCACGGTCGATCCATCGGGCCGGGTGCCGCCGGTGTTGAGCACCCGGAAGCTGTCGCAGTAGCCGGGCCGCCCTGCGGCGCACGGCAGGCAGGTGCCGCAGGAGTTGAAGCTGAGCAGTACCTGGTCGCCGGGCCGCACACCGGTGACGTCCCGGCCGACCTCCTCCACCACGCCGGCGCCCTCGTGTCCGAGGACGTACGCCAGACCGTCCGGCAGCATCCCTTTGATGGTGAGGTCGGTGTGGCACACGCCGGTCGCCACCAGGCGGACCAGGACCTCTCCGCCCCGGGGTCCGTCGAGGTTCAGCTCTTCGATCGCGAAAGGCTCCTGCGGTCCGTGCGACACCGCGGCTGTGATCTTCATGGGTGCTCCTGCTGTACGGAAGGTGGGGTCGCCCGCGGACGCCCACGGGAAAGAGGTGGCCAGGGCGGCCAAGGGAAGGAGATGGCTAGGCGACGGAGGGGACGAAGACCGACCGCGTCTTCAGATACGCGGCAAGGCCCTCGGGGCCGAACTCCTTGCCGATGCCGCTGGCCTTCCAGCCGCCGAACGGCGAACCGGGGTCGAGCGTCCACATGTTGACGCCGATGCTGCCGGTCTCGATACGGCTCGCCACGGAGAGCGCGTGTGCGGAGTCCGTACTCCACACGCTGCCGGCGAGCCCGTAGTCAGAGTCGTTGGCGATGGCGACGGCCTCGTCCTCGGTGTCGTACGGGATCACGCAGATCACGGGTCCGAAGATCTCCTCCCGGGCCACGGTCATGGTGTTGGCGACATCGGCGAAGACGGTGGGCTCGACGAACCAGCCCCGGTCCAGGCCGCGCGGGCGGCCGCCGCCGGCCACCACCCGCGCCCCCTCGCTCCGGCCGGCGCTGATGTACGACTCCACGCGCTGCCGCTGCCGGTCGCTGACGAGCGGGCCCATCGTGGTGTCCGCATCCAGGGGATTGCCGAGCTTGAAGGACTGCGCGAGCTGGGCGAGGCCGTCGACGACCTCGTCGTAGCGCTCCCGAGGCGCCAGCACCCGGGAGTTGAGGAAGCATGACTGGCCGTTGTTGGCGAAGGACAGGAAGGCGAGACCTGGCAGCACCTGGGAGAGGTCCGCGTCCGGCAGCACCAGGGCGGCCGACTTCCCGCCGAGTTCCAGAGTGACGGGCTTGAGGGCCTCGCCGCAGAGGGCGCCGATGGCACGCCCCGCCGCCGTCGAGCCGGTGAAGGCGACCTTGTCGACCCCCGGGTGGCGGACCAGGGCCTCTCCGGTGTCCCGTCCGCCGGTCACCAGGTTGACGACACCGGCGGGCAGGCCGGCCGCGTGCACCGCCTCCATCAGATACCTGGTGTCCAGCGAGGTCTCCGGCGCCGGCTTGAGCACCACGGTGCAGCCGGCCGCCAGCGCCGGGGCCAGCTTCATGGCGGTGAGGCCCAGCGGGTAGTTCCACGGCACGATGAGCGCCACCACACCCACCGGTTCCCGCTGGATGCGCACTTCGCCCGGGAACGCCAGCGCCGGGCGCTTCTCGTCGTCGAAGCCGGCACGGGCCAGGGACGCGTAGTAGCGCAGCGTGCCCGCCACCGAATCGACCTCGGACATCCGGGACAGCATCAGAGGCATGCCGTTCTGCCGGGAGACCGTCTCGCTGATCTCCTTGCCCCGCCGCTCCACCTCCTCGGCCAGCCGCTCCATCAGCGCGGCGCGCTCGGTCGGGTCGGTGGCCGCCCAGCCGGACCGGGCCCGCCGCGCCGCGTCGACGGCGCGCTCGACGTCCTTGGCGGAGGAATCGGGGATGTGCCCCAGCGGCTTCTCGGTGGCGGCTTCGACGACGGGGATGGTGGCGGACGACAGCGGGTACGTGAACTCGCCGTCGATGTAGAGGAGAAAGTCGGAGCTTCCGCCTGCAGTGATGACTTCGTTGTCGGACATGCGCGCTCCTGGCGTGGGCGGGAGGGGGTGGAGGAGGGGCGGGGGAGGGGAGGGCCTACTCGGGCACGGTGTCCGGTGCCAGTCGGAAGACAGGTATCGCTTCCCCGCCTTCGGGGCGTTCGAAGTCCACGGTCACCCGCAGGCCGGTGCATACCTTCTGCGGGGCGGTGGTGATGACCTGCGAGTGCAGCCAGGGGCCTTCGTCGAGTTCGACGACGACCACGGCGGTGACCGGAGCGGGCCCGCCGTCGCGCGGCGGGCGACCGTGGACCAGCGTCCAGGAGGCGATCGTCCCCGTACCCTTGGCCGGGACCCGGTCGAGTGCCGCCGAGCCGCAGGCCGGACAGGTTTCGCAGCGCGGCGCGCTGTGGTGGTTGCAGTCGGCGCAGCGGCGGATCAGCAGCTCGCCCCTGGCCGTACCGTCGAAGAACTCCGCCGTGGCGGGGTCCCGTTGCATGATGCCGACCGTCATCGCGGTCTCCCTTCAGCTGTGCGGGTGAGGGCTGAGGACGAGCGTCGAGTGGTGGTCGAGGACGCCGCCGTTGCCGCTGACAAGGACGAGGTCGTGTCTGGCCACCTGGCGCTCGCCGCCCTGTCCGCGGGCCTGGATGACGGCCTCGGAGAGCGGGGTCATGCCCCACATGTAGTACGAGGACAGCTCGCCGCCCCCGGTGTTGAGCGGGAACGAGCCCTCGGGGCCCAGCACCCCGCTGGAGACGAAGGCGCCGCCCTCGCCCTTGGCGCAGAAGCCGTAGTCCTCCAGGGTGATCAGCGCGGTGTAGGTGTAGCAGTCGTAGATCTCCGCGATGTCGATGTCGGACGGGCCGACCCCGGCCATCTTCATCGCCGCGGGCCCGGCCACGGCCGCCCCGCTGACCAGCCCGAACTCGCTGTCCCGGCCCATCTCGTAGCCCGGGTGCGCCTGGCCCCAGCCCAGTACGTGCACCGGCGGCTGCCGCAGTTCGGCGGCCCGGTCGGCGGAGGTGACGATGACGGCGACGCCCCCGTTGCTCACCAGGCAGCAGTCGAGGAGGCGGAACGGATCGGAGATCATCCGGGAGTTCTGGTGGTCCTCGATCGTGATCGGGTCCCGCATCTGGGCCAGCGGGTTCTTCGCGGCCCAGGCGCGCTGGGAAACCGCGATGTGGGCGAGTTGCTCGCTGGTCGTGCCGTACGTGTCCATGTGACGCCGGGCGGCGAGCGCGTACATCGGGTTGGCGCCGGCCAGGCCGCTCGCGAAGTCCAGCTGCTGCCAGCCGGTGAACTTCAGGCCGGAGCTGTACGCGGCGCCGGCCGAACCCTTCTCCCGCAGTGGCGCGTCCGCGAAAACGCAGGCCACGGTGTCGACCATGCCGGACTGGACGGCCATGGACGCGTACTGCACCATCGCGCCGGCGGTCGACCCGTACGCCTGGACCTCCGACAGCATGCGCAGGTCCCGCAGCCCCAGCTCCCGCTGGAGCGTCAGCCCGACGCCCCCGCCGACGCCGTTGCTGAACAGCAGGCCGTCGATGTCGGACAGCCGCAGCCCGGCGTCCTCGGCCGCGAGCCGTACGGCCTGGGCGGCGAACTCCGCGGGGGAGCGGCCGTACACCTTGCCCATCTCGGTGAGACCGAGTCCGGCGATCACCGGTCGGCGCGCTCCGACTCCTGACGTGCTGTTCACGCGGGGTCTCCTTCACTGGTGGTCGGGGTCTGGGTCCGCGTCGGGATCGTGGTCCGAGTCCGGGTCATGGCCGGGGTACGGGTCCGCGTCGGGGTCGTGGTCCGGGGCGCGGCCGGGGTCCGGGGCGGCGTTCCGGTCGCGGTCGTCTCGGTGCGCCGCTGTGTACCCGCCGTGGGCACGCTGTGCCCGGCGCCGCACATCAGCGGGCCCGCCAGACCGGGGCGCGCTTCTCGGCGAAGGCGCGCGGGCCCTCTTTGGCGTCCTCCGACGCCATCAGCACCTTGATCTCGGCTTCGTTGAGCCGCCACGCGGCCTCCTCGGAGGCGACCCTTCCGTCGACGATCCCGAGCGCGATGCGCTTGCTGGCCTGTACCGACAGCGGCGCGTTGACGGTGATGCGCTCAGCGAGGACCAGCGCCTCGTCGAGCACCTTGTCCTGCGGGACGACACGGTTGACCAGCCCGAGCCCCTGCGCGGTGGCGGCGTCCACGGCGTCGCCGGTGAGCAGCAGCTCCATGGCGATCTTCGTGGGGAGCTGCGCGGCGAGCCGGAAGGCACCGCCGGCGCCGGCGATGATGCCGCGCTTGACCTCGGGGAGGCCGAAGTGCGCGGTGTCGGCGGCCACCACCAGATCGCTGGAGAGCGCGATCTCGGTGCCACCGCCGAGCGCGAAGCCGTTCACGGCGGCGATGGTGGGCTTGCTGATGTGGTGGGAGACGTAACCCGCGAAGCCCCAGTGCTCCTTGCCCTCCGGGAAGAACGCCTCGCCGCGCGCCACCGCCTTGAGGTCGGCTCCGGCGCAGAACGCCTTGTCCCCGGCGCCGGTCACCACCACGACCCACACGTCCGGGTCCTGCTCGGCCTCCTCCAGCGCTTCGCCGACCCGGAGGGTGACCTCCAGGTTCACCGAGTTGCGGGCCTCGGGGCGGTTGAGCGTCACGATCATGATGTGGTCCTGGCGCTCGACCAGTACGGGGGGTGCGACGGTGTCGTTGCTCACGCGGACTCTCCCTCTTCCAGCACACCGGCGGCTGCCAGTGTGTCGATTTCGTGTTCGGCGAGGCCCAGCCACTCCCGGCACAGCTCCCTGGTGTGTTCGCCCTGGTGGGGAGCGGGGCGCAGCGGCGGGTCGGCGATCCGCCGGGACAGCGCGGGCCGCGCCTCGGTGGGCAGGTCCTCGTCGATGCCCGGCTGTCGCAGTACGCCGAAGAAGCCGCGGGCCGTCAGCTGCGGGTCGCTCGTCAGCTCGGGCACCCGTCGCATCGCGCCGGCCGGAACGCCGGCCTGCTGGAGCAGTTCCATGACCTTGCGCGGCTCGTGCCCGGCGGTCCACCGTGACAGCGCCTCGTCGATCTCCTGGCGGTGTGCGAGGCGGCCCTCGGCGGTGCTCAGCCGGGGGTCCCCGGAAAGGTCGGCCCGGCCGATCACGGCGGTGAGGCTCTGCCAGTCGTCGTCGTCCCTGACCTCGACGGCGCACCATTCGTCGTCGCCCGCGCAGGCGTAGAGGCCCTGAGGGGCGTCCGAGACACCCAGGTTGCCCCGGGCGGTGAGAGATCCGGGATTCAGCCCTTCGCCGAGCAGGAGGTCCGACATGGCGGTGAGGATGACCTCCGCCTGCGAGATGCTGACGGTGCCGCCGCGCCCGGTGCGGCGCACGGCGACGAGCTGGGCCAGGACGGCGGCGGCGCCGACCCGGCCGACGAGGTGGTCGGGGTAGATGGTGATGGCGTCGCTGAAGCCGTCCTCCACGCCGGGGTAGCGCCATAGCTCGGTGAGTCCGGTGGAAGCCCGTACCAGCGGTCCGTATCCCATGCGGTCGCTCCACGGTCCCCAGGAGCCGAAGGCGCTGGTGTCGGCCATGACGATCCGCGGGTTGAGCTTCGACAGCTCCTGGTGGCCGAGGCCGAGGGAGTCCATCGTGCCGGGCTTGAAGTTGGACAGGACGATGTCGGCTCCGGTGGCGAGCCGCTTGAACAGCTCGACGCCTTCCGGTGAGCGCAGGTTGATGCCGAGGCCGCGCTTGTTGCGGTGGCCCCAGGCGAAGGAGGCGGTGATGGCCTCCCCGGTGATCGACTGGCGGCCGCCGTCGGGGAACGCCCGGTTCTCCACCTTGACGACGTCGGCGCCGTAGTCGGCGAGGAGCCGTCCCAGCTCGGCCCCGGCCACGATGACGCCCAGGTCGAGGACCCGCAGCCCGTTGAGCGGGTGCCGTCGGGCGGCGGCCTCCTGCTCGGTGGCGGGCTCCTGCCGGGGGGTGGCCTCCTGCTCGGTGGCAGGCGGCGTGGTGGCGTACGCCGTACGGGCCGGCTCCGCGAAGACCTCCGCGTTGTGCTCGCCGAGCAGCGGGGCCCGGTGCCGGAAACCCGCCCGGGTGCCGTCGAGTTCGAGGAAGCCGGTCGGTACGCGGGCATCGAGGCCGGGCGCCACCTCGATGTCGGTCAGCGCACCCCGCTCCAGGTAGTGCCCTGCCTCCAGCGCCTCGCCGGGAGTGAGGACGGAGGCGATCGGTACGCCCAGCCGCTGACCCTCCCGTACGAGCTCATCCCGTGGTCTGTCCCGGAACAGCTCCCCGATGAGCTGGTGGATCCGGCCGGCGGCCTGGAACCGGGTACCCAGCGACTCGTACCTCGGATCCGCGAACTCCTCCGGCTCGCCGAGCCAGGCCCGCATGCCGCGCCACTGCCGGGGGCTGAGGACGCAGATCCGGACATGGCCGTCGGCGCACGGGAAGATCGGATACATGTGCCGCGCGTCGGGGCGGCCCCTGGGGAGTTCGCTGGCCCGGCGGCCGCCGGTGGCCGAGCCGCCGATGCCGAAGCCGGGGTCGAGGACCTGGACCACGGCCTCGTGGAGCGAGAAGTCGATATGGTCGCCGAGCCCGGTGTCCAGCCGGTTGAGGTACGCGAGTACGGCGTACCAGGCCGCCTGGAGGGCCGCGGACTCCGTGGCCAGGGAGCCGGGGGGCAACAGCGGGGGCTGTCCGGGGAGGCCGGAGCGCGACAGGACGCCGCCGAGCGCCCAGTGGACGCGCTCGGTCGCGGAGTAGTCGCGATACGGGCCGGTGTGGCCGAAGTCGGTGATGGAGACGGTCACCAGCCGGGGGTTGCGAGCGGCCACCGCCGCGAAGTCCAGCCCCGGTCCGCGCGTGGCGCCGGGGGCGCCCGACTCGATCCAGATGTCGGCGCTGTCCAGCAGCGTCAGCAGCCGTGCACGGTCGGTGTCCACGCGCGGATCGAGCGTGACGCCGCGTTTGTTCGCGTTGTGCGTCGCGAAGTACAGGCTGATGTCGCCCATCAGCGGGGGCAGGCGCCGGGCGGCGGCGCCCTCGGGCGGCTCGACCAGGATCACGTCGGCTCCGAGGTCCGCGAGGAATCGGCCGGCGGTCTCCCCACGGCTGTCGGTCATGTCGACCACTCGCACCCCGGACAGAGGTCCCGGTCCGGTGTCACGGTGAGCTGCCATCGGTCACCACGTTCCTTCCGTGCGCTTCGGACCCGTCCGGGGTCGCCGAGGCGTCCGGGCATGCCGGATGACCTGGGGGGACCCGTCAGGGAATGGGGGAGAGCGGTAGGTGCGCGGGGACGCGGGCCCGGGCGTCCGCCGGTCCGGCGGCTCGGGTCGTCCCGCGTTACCGTGCTGTTAACGGCGCCGGCGTCATGGTGACACTCGGACCGCGCCCCTGCCCATGGCCGATTTCCGCACGTGTACGTGCTCGTAACCGCAATGTGCCTCCGGCCGTGCACGACCGTAGCCGTGGCGGGATCCCGGTGATCTACTGGGCAATGTGGACATCCAGCAGCTGCGCTGTTTCGTGGCAGTCGCCGACGAGCTGCACTTCGGACGTGCCGCGGAGCGTCTGCACGTCACCGCGTCACCGTTGAGCCGGCGCATCAGGGAACTGGAACACGAGCTCGGATCGGATCTGTTCGTCCGTGAATATCACCGCGTCCGGCTGACGGTTTTCGGCCTCGACTTCCTTGAACCGGCCCGCGAGGTCCTGGAACGGTTCGACGCCCTGAAACACCTTTCCCAGGACCCGGAGGCCTACCGGCGCCGCCGCTGCAGGCTCGGGGTGGCGCCGCTGGCGGCTCCGCTGGTCGTCGACGCGGTCCTGGACGCCTTCCAGAAGGCGGCACCGGATGTCGAGCTGCCGCTCACGCCCGCTCCCTCCGCGGAACTGCTGGCCGAACTGACCGGCGACGGCCTCGACCTCGCGGTCGTCCACCTTCCGATCGGCGTACCGGATCTGAACAGCCTGACCGTCGGCCGCGGCCCGTACGCGGTGGCCATGCGAGCCGACGACGAGTTCGCCGGGCGCGATTCACTGGCCCTCTCGGAGTTGCGGCACCGGGAATTCCTGATGGCATCTCCGAAGGTGCATCCCTTCTTCATGGGTGGAATCCGAGCGGCCATGCTCGCCGCCGGCATCACCCGGATCATCGACCTCCCGCACACCGATGCCATACAGGTGGCCACGCAGGTGTCACGGACCGGAGCCCTCAACCTCACACCGGGCGGCCCCAACCATCCCGCAGCCAGGGTGTTCCGCTCCCCGGACTACCGGCTGGTGCCGCTGAGCGCACCGCGGATCACTGTGTCCATCGGGGTGGCCTGGCGCCCGGGCAGCGAGAACCAGGTGCCCGGCCTGGACGACGTGCTCACCGCCCTGCGCGACGGGTACGGCGCGAACCCGATCTCCCTGTAAGGGGAGCATGTGCGGCTGTCTGGACGCCGCTGATGCCGACTTGTTTGAACCCGTGCTGATTCTGTGCTCACCTGGATCTCTCAGGATCTTGTTTCCGCAGGTGGGAGCGCTGTGGTGAACGTTCCGCTTCAATGTTTAATTGAGCGTTAAATTACGCCGAAGGTCCCCTGCCCGGCAGGGTGGGTACGGGACCTTCGGCAGCTGTGAGGATGTTCCGCCGCTGTCAGACGAAGAGTGGTGTCGGGTTCAGCTCCTCGTACGCGGTCGGCTCCCGGAGACGGCCGAGCGCCACCGGTACGTCGAACAGGCGGCCAGGTGCGAACCGGGCCCAGAAGTGCCGCAGGCCCGGCACGATCACCTTCACCACCGGCAGGCTCAGGTCGGGACGCAGCTGGTCGAGGACCAGGAGTTCCAGACCGGTGGCGTGGACCAGCTCGGTGATCGCGTGCACATCGTCGAGGAGGTCGGGGCGGTGCGGGGCCGGCCAGTGTCCGGGGCCGCGTGGCGCGACCTGCGGATCCGGCGTCAGATAGGGCTGGTTGGCGACCGTGGCGTGCCGCCACCAGCGCGTCGGCTCGGGATCGTCGATCCGATACCCGGACCCGTCGGGCAGGACGTCGGACACCGCGGGAAGCAGTTGCCCCATCTCGGTGAGCGCGCGCCGCAGCGCCGTCCGCGGGTCGAAGTGGGCGCCGAACCCGAAGATGACGTCCTGGGCCGGCTTGTCGGTGCGACGGGAGAGCGCCGCCATGACGGGGATCCCGAAGTCCGAGGTCAGGTCGAGGACCCAGATCTCCCGGTGGACGCGCCGGTATCCGTGGCGCAGCCGCTCCACGTAGGACTCGTCGAAGGCGTCCAGGTCGACCGAGGGCTGCCGGGTGCGGTTGTACCACCACAGGGCGACCGCGTCCCGCTCGACCAGTTCGAGGAAGCCCTGCAGGAGGGCGTCCTCGGGGCTGCTGCCGGCGGCGTTGCCGTTCGAGTCGGCCCACAGGCCGTCGTCGGTTCCTGGCCCCGTCCGTGTACCCGCTCCCGCGCCCGCGAAGTAGAGCATCGACGTGGGCAACAGGCGCCGGGTGTTGTGGGTGAGGGACCAGACGGGGGTCCAGTCGGTGGGCAGTGTCTCGTCGAAGGGGGCGCTGACGTGCTGGAACCGGGAGTGGGTCGCGTTCCAGAGCTCCCGCTGGGCGTACTGTCGGTCCGCGTACAGCTGGCAGTCGTTCGGGTGCACGGCTGCTGAGCCGAGGCCGCGGTAGGAGTCCCGTACCACCGGCTCGTCACCGTGCCGGGTTCCGCTGTAGCGCTCCACCGCCTCGCACAGGGCGCTGGCGCGGGCCTCCGTCTCGTTCAGGCCCTTGCCGCCGCTGAGCGCGCGCAGACCGGAGCGCAGCCCGGCGAGCGTCGCGGACCCCATCGCCAGGTTGTGACCGGAGACGTAGGAGGTGACGAAGTCCGGGCAGCCGGGCGCCTTTCTGATCTCCTTGACGACACCGGTCACCGGATTCACCAGATGGCCGTACGTGCCGAGCATCTGCTGTGCCGTCAGCGCCCGGTGGCCGCTGCCGACGGTGACGGCCTTGAGGCGGGTGACCGGCCGGAACGGGGCGCGCACCCGCCGGGCGACCAGATCCGCGTCCCCGCACTCGGGACACTGCGGGCGTCGGCTCACCGGATGTGAGGCGGTGCGCAGACGGACCGTGTCCATCGTGTGGATGTGGCCCTGCTCCGGATCACGCACCCCGGCCAGCCACTTCGTCGTCTCCAGGACGGCGATGCCGATGGCGAGAGAGCGTCCCGCGGCCAGGGACGCGACGGGGCGGGGGAGCGGCCCGTCGAGCCCGAGGGCCCGCTGCACCGGCACCTCCGAGTGGCGGTGCCCGCGCAGCCGTACGGAAAGGCAGTGCCAGCAGGGGCCGTTGTCCGGTCGGAACACCGGACCGACCCACGGGTCCGCCCCGCACAGCTTCGCGAGCAGCCATGGCTGCCCGGCGGCGCGGTGTGCCGCGTCCACCTTGGCGAGTTGGGGTGACAGATAGTCGTCGCACAGGACGAGGGACAGGTCGGCGTCGGTGCCGGGCGGGGAGATGGTGATCCCCTCGGCGCGACAGGCCCGCACCACGGGATCCGCCGCCACTCCGGGCAGCGCCTCGACCGCGACGGTGGCGCCCGCGACGGTGGCCGCGGCCCGGCCACCGTCCAGGCCGATCAGGTCCCAGTACGCCTCGGCGGCCGGGTCCGTGTGCGGCGGTTCGGGAACGTCGAAGCGCAGCAGACCCGCACCGTCCAGGGCACGCAGCGCCGCCTCGGCGTCCTCGATGCCGAGTTCCGGGGCGGCCTCACGCAGCACGGCATGCGGGCTGCGCGTACCGTCCAGAAGCGGCACCAGGACCTCCGCCGGGTGGCCGTGCAGTGCTGTGACGCCGCGGCGCGACACCAGATACGTCGCGTCGTCCGGCAGGACCGTGGGGCGGAGGTGGCTCTTGAAACCCACCAGGACACGGTCCCCCGCAGCGAGCACGGGGGACCCGTCCTTCCGTACGTCAAAAGGAGTCACGCGTCGAGCCGCCCGGCCCTCCGCGCGGCGGCGGGGACAGCGCTCTCGGCCTGGATGCAGAACGTGGAGAGCGCGACCATGTGGTCCGCCACCGAGTCGAGCTCCTCGATCACGAGGACGGACCGGGCGGCGCGGGCGGGAACGGTGCTGTCGGCCTTCAACTGAATGCCGGAGGAAAGCAGATTCATGTCTCATCCCTCGTTGGTGTGGTGTGTGTTGGTGTGTGTTCCTTGCCTCGGTGGTGCTGCGTGCTCCGTGGAAGATTCTGCGAAGTCGGCCTCGCTGCGCACAGTGCCGGTCTCATCACTGGGAGATGAAGAACTCACGTGGGGCCGGAGGTGGCCTTTTAAGGCTCCGCTTGATCACGGTGATCCGTCCGGCGTCGCGTGGCACGCTCACGGGACGCTCCTTTTCGGCTTCCGTACGCGAGGAAGAAGGCCCCTGTGACTGCCGAGACCGCCTCCCCGCCCTACGGCCACGTGCTTCGGCTCGACGAGCTGTTGCGGACCGCCCGTGTCCACGACGACGATGTCGACCACGTCCTCTTCCTGGCCACACACCAGTCCTGCGAGATCCTCTTCGCCGTCACCCTGCGCCATCTGGAGGAGATACGCGCGGCCCTGGACACGGGCGACGCGGACAAGGCCGTACGCAGGGCGGCCCCGTTGCCGCGGCTGATGGCCACGCTGACCCGGCACTTCGACGTCCTCGCGACGTTGACCCCGGCCGCGTTCGAGGGCATCAGGACAGCCCTGGGCGACGCCAGCGGATTCCAGTCCGCGCAGTTCCGCGAGATCGAGTTCCTCTGCGGCCTGCGCGACTCCCGCTACCTGACCACGGGCGGTTTCACCGAGGAGGACCGGGCGCGGCTCGAGAAGCGGCTCGGGGAACGGACGGTGGCCGAGGCCTACCGGGACTTCGTCGGCAGGTGCGCGGACCCGGCGGCCGCCGAACGAGTGCGGCTGGCCCTTCTTGAGTTCGACGACGCCGCGGCCGTCTGGCGAGCCCGGCACGCCGTGCTCGCCGAGCGCTTCCTCGGCACGGCCGTGGGCACCGCCGGATCCGAGGGCGCCGGTTACCTGTGGCGTGCCGCCCTGCGCCGGATGCTGCCCGAGGTCTGGACCCCCCTGCCGTGACCGCGCCCGACACGGCGCGCACCCGCCTCGACCGGGAGTACTCGCCCAGCTCGCGCGTCACCGACCTCGACGTCCACCTCACCCGGTACGCCACTGACAGCGCCCGCGCCCGCGCCGATCTCCCCGTCCACCTGGACCTGCCCTGCGGCCCCCTGCCCGAGCAGCGGCTCGACCTGTTCCCGGCGCCCGACCCGCACGCCCCCCTGTTCGTGTTCGTGCACGGTGGCTACTGGCAGGAGCTCAGCACGTCCGAAGCGGCCTTCGCCGCACGGGACTTCCTGGCCGCCGGCATCTCCTTCGCGGCGCTCGGCTACGGCCTGGCGCCGCGCCACCGCCTGCGCGCGATCACCGCGGCCGTCAGCGACTCACTGCGCCGAATCTGCACCGGCCGGGCCCAACTGCCCATAGCGCCCAGGGCCGTTCACCTCGGCGGTCACTCCGCTGGGGCCCACCTCGTCGCGAGCGCACTCCTCGACGCCGACGGCCTCGGCCCCGCCGAAACGATCGCCTCCGCGACGCTGATCAGTGGCGTCTACGACCTGGAGCCCCTGCGCCACACCTACGTCAATGACGCCCTCGGCATGGACGCCGACGAGGCCCGCGACTGCAGCCCGCTGCACCGCATGCCCACCCGGCTTCCCCGGCTCGTCGTCGCCCTGGGCGAGAACGAGACGGACGCGTTCACCGCGCAGCACCACCGGTTCGTCGGTGCCGCCCGCGAGGGCGGCACCGAGGTGACCGATCTCGTCGTACCCGGACGCCACCACTTCGACCTGCCCTTCGACCTGGCGGACCCGGACACGGTGCTGGGCGCCGCGGTGCTGGGCATCCTGTGCAACGGCCGCTGATCGAGGGGCTGTTGCCGTCGTACGTCGCCGGGGCCGAGGCCCGCGCCGACGCGGCGGACGACGCCCTGCACCCCGAGGAGCGGGCCGCGGTCGCCGGGGTGAGCGAGGGGCGACGCCGCGAGTTCACCACGGTCCGGCACTGCGCCCGCCGCGCGCTGTCCGCGCTCGGCAACACCCCCGCGCCCCTGATACCGGACGCGCGGGGGGTGCCGCGCTGGCCCGACGGGGTGGTGGGGAGCATGACGCACTGCCGGGGATACCGGGCCGCCGTCGTGGCGCGGCGCAGCGACGTGCGCGCACTGGGGGTGGACGCCGAGCCCTGGCGCCCGTTGCGCGAGGGTGTGCTCGGCACGGTCTCGCTGCCCGGGGAACGCGAACGGCTGGCGGCGCTGGAGGCGTCACACTCCCGACTCGCCTGCTGGGACCGGCTGTTGTTCTGTGCGAAGGAAGCGGTCTACAAGGCGTGGTTCCCGGACACCGGGACCGAACTGACCTTCCGGGACGTGTCGGTGGCGTTCGACCCGGCCGACCACACCTTCCGAGCCGCTGTCCTGGTCCCGGACCGGCGTGACTTCACCGGCCGCTGGCTCGCGAGGGACGGGCTTCTGGTGGCCGTCGCCTTCGACGGCTGACCGGTGAGTTTCGGCGGGGGCTTAAGAGCGTGGTCCGGGCGGCCGCGTGTTCCTACGCTGGCGATCGTCCGGAAGACCGCGCCGCTGTCCTTGACCCGTCCGCACCCAGGAGCCCCCGTCATGGTCCATGTACCCCACCCCAGCTCGGTGTCCGGCGCGGTGCGCCCCGTCGCGGAGGCGTCCGTCGTCCACCTGGTCGTACGGCACGCGCGGGCCCGGCCCGACACCGTGGCGGTGCGGTCGGCCCACAGCGCGCTCACCTACCGGGAGTTGTGGCGACGGACCCTTGTCGTGGCCGCCGCCCTGGACGAGGCGGGCGTCGTCGCGGGGGACCGGGTGGCCCTCATCGCCGCGCGGACCCCGGACACCGTCGCGGGAGCCCTCGCGGTGATGGCGCTCGGCGCGGCCTATGTGCCCATCGACCCGGAGCACCCCGGCGAGCGCACCGCCGCCGTACTCGCCGGCGCCACTCCCACCGCGCTGCTGCACTCGGGACCCGACGCGACCGGGGGACTGCCCGCCCGATCCATACCGTTCATCGACATGGCGGCCCTGCCGGACGCCGACGCCCCCGACCGGAGCGCCACCCTGCCGGGCCCGGAGGACATCGCGTACGTCGTGTTCACCTCCGGCTCGACCGGCGTCCCCAAGGGCGTTCTGGTGCCGCACGCCTCGCTGGTCAACTACGTGTCCTGGTGCGGCGAGCTGGTGGGCTCCGAAGGGACCGGCAGCCCTCTGTTCGGCAGCCTCGGCTTCGACCTGGCGATGACGTCGCTGTGGCTCCCGCTCGCGCAGGGCCGCACCGTCGTGACCGTCGCCGGGCTGTGGGACCAGAAGACGCTGTTCGGCGAGCGCCCGGAGAAGTACACGTTCGTGAAGATGACTCCCTCGCACGCCCGCTTCTTCGACGTCCTCGCGCAGCCGCCCCGCTACGACCGGGTGACGCGGCTGCTGATGTTCGGCGGCGAAGGCCTCGACCCGGCGCTCATCGCCTCCCTGGGTGACCGCCTCGACGGGGTCCGGCTCGTCAACCACTACGGTCCGACCGAGACCACCATCGGCTGCTGTGCGTTCCCCTTCGACCGTGCGACGCTGCCCGCGACGCCGACCGTGCCGATCGGCCGGCCCGCGTGGAACACCCGGGCGTACGTCGTGGACGACCAGCTGCGTCCGGTGGGGCAGGGCAGTCCGGGCGAACTGGTCATCGCCGGCCGCGCGGTCGCGGCCGGCTACCTGGGCCCGCAGCCGTCGGGCGAGCGGTTCATCGACGAGGCCGAGCTCGGCGGGGCGGCCGGGCGTGCCTACCGCACGGGCGACACGGTGGAGCTGCGGCCCGACGGCACGCTGCTCTACCTCGGGCGCGCGGACGACCAGTTGAAGGTCAACGGTCACCGGATCGAACTCGGGGAACTCCGCCATCACGTGCTGTCCGTGCCGGGTGTCGCCGACGCGGTGTTCGACGTCGTGCGCGGCCCGATCGACACGCTGGAGCTGTTCGTACGGCCTGTCGCGGCGGCCGGCACCGACGGCCTCGCCGACGCCGTCCGCTCCGCGCTCACGGCGGTGCTGCCCTCGGCCCTGGTGCCGGAGACCGTGCACACCGTGCCGGAGATCGTCGTGAACGCCAACGGCAAGCGTGACGTCGCGGCGACGAGGTCGCGCGTGGCGTGAACGGGAGCGGCCGCTCACCATCGGGTCGCGCGTGGCGCACATCAGTGAGCAGTCAGCGTTTCGTCAGCGCGGGTCGAGATCCTCGATGAGTCCGGTGGACGACAACCGGCGATCGAAACCGACACGACCTGGAGTGTGTGACGTGGCGAACCCCTTTGACGACCCGGACGGAACCTTCCTGGTGCTGGTCAACGACGAGGGCCAGCACTCCCTGTGGCCCGCCTTCGCGGACCGCCCCGCGGGCTGGACGGTGGCCCTCGACGAGAGCTCGCGCGACAAGGCGCTCGCGTATGTGGAGGAGCACTGGACCGACCTGCGCCCGCGCAGCCTGCGCGGCCCGTCCGCCGACGCTCCGGCCGCCTGACGAGCCCGGCCGAGTCGGGGCGGAGGAGCAGCGGTGGCAGCGGTGGAACTTGCGATCGAGGCCGAGGGCCTGTGCAAGCGGTACGAGCGACGGCAGGCGCTGGGCGGAGTCGACCTGGCGGTGCCGTCGGGAACCGTGCTCGGCCTGCTCGGTCCGAACGGGGCGGGCAAGACGACCACCGTCAGAATGCTCGCGACCCTGCTCGAACCGGACGGCGGCCGGGCCCGGGTCGCCGGCTACGACGTGGTGCGTCAGCCGGCCGAGGTACGGCGGCGCATCGGCCTCGCCGGACAGTACGCGGCGGTGGACGACATGCTCACCGGACGGGAGAACCTCGTCCTCATCGGCACGTTGACCCACCTGGGCCGGGGTGCCGCGCGCGCCCGGGCGGCCGAGTTGCTCGACCGGTTCGAGCTGACCGGGGCCGCCGACCGCCCGGCGCGCACGTACTCGGGCGGTATGCGGCGCCGCCTCGACCTGGCGGCCTGCCTGGTGGCGAGGCCGTCCGTCCTCTTTCTGGACGAGCCGACGACGGGCCTCGACCCGGTCAGCCGCTCCCGGCTGTGGGACGCGGTGAAGGAGCTGGTCGCCGACGGTGTGACGGTGCTCCTGACCACGCAGTACCTGGAAGAGGCCGACGTCCTCGCCGACCGGATCGCGGTCATCGACACCGGCCGGGTCATCGCCGAGGGCACCCCGGAGGAGCTCAAACGCACCGCGGGTGAGGAGCGGCTCGAAGTGTCCCTCACCCGGCCGGAGAGCGTGACGCGGGCTGCCGACGCGCTGCGCCGCGTCGCCCCCGGCGAGCCGTCCGCGGACCTCGCCGACGGCACCGTGTCGATCGTCCTGAGCGACGGCATACAGAGCATCGAGACCGCTGCGGCAGCGCTGCGCCAGGCAGGGGTCGACGTCGCCGACTTCGCCCTGCGCAGACCCACCCTCGACGACGTCTTCATCTCCCTCACCGGCAAGTCGACCTGAGCGGCGGTCGCCGCCAGCAGCGCGACCACGGGGGCATCACCATGCAACGAATCCACTTCATCCCTGCTGACTTCGCCCGGGTCCGGCTGCGGACGACCGCCGGCCCGCTCGTGGAGAGCGCCTTCGCGTACGGGTTGCTCGGGCGCGGCGTCGGTGCGCCGTTCGCCCGCTGGCGCAGCCAGGTCGGGGAGCGGCTGGCCCAGTGGCCGCTCCCGCTGACCGGCGGCAGCGCCGCCCCCGGACTCGACGGGCTGATCGACCTCATCGAACGCAGTGGCCGCTACGTCGGCACCGACGCCGCCGCCGCGCGGAACGCACCCGGTCCGCCCTTCCACCCGGCGGCCGGCGATCTGTCGCTGGTGTGGCGGGTCGCCGTGGCACCGTACTGGGAGCATGTACGGGCCTATCTGGAGGCCGAGTGCGAGGCCCGCGGCCGCGTACTGATGGCCGGCGGGGTGGAACTGCTCCTGACCACCCTGCACTCCAAGATCACCTGGCGTGCTCCGGTCCTTGAGATCCACGACGGCCCCGACGAGGACATCCGCCTCGACGGGCGCGGTCTGGTGCTCGCTCCGTCCGTGTTCCTGGCACACCGGCCGGGCAGGGTCACCCGCCGCCTCGACGACAACGGTCCGGTCGTGC
The DNA here is from genome assembly GCF_044333925.1 of Streptomyces sp. NPDC020898. Taxonomy (NCBI): domain Bacteria; kingdom Bacillati; phylum Actinomycetota; class Actinomycetes; order Kitasatosporales; family Streptomycetaceae; genus Streptomyces; species Streptomyces sp. NPDC020898. The sequence goes on along the minus strand of NZ_JBIRRV010000002.1, from coordinate 529,587 downwards.
TCGCCTTCGCCGCGCCGCCCGACACCCACCAGGCGACCGGGCTGTGGGACGAGCCGGACGACAGCGGCCAGTCGCTCGGCGCCCTGGTCGGGCAGACCCGGGCCGCCGCGCTGCACGCCCTGCGCAGCAGTTGCACCACCAGCCAGCTGGCGGACCGGCTCGGCATCTCGGCGGCGGGCGCCAGCCAGCACACCGCGGTACTGCGCCGGGCGGGTCTCATCACGACCCGCCGCATCCGCAACACGGTGTTGCACACCCTGACCCCCCTCGGCGTCGCCCTCCTCAAGGGAATCTCCCCCCGCCCGGCGAAACCGGCCGCCGCGGGGGTCCCGGCCCGCCGTCGCCCGGCCGGCGGGGCGGTGGGCCACCGTGAGCCGCGCCCGGTGACCGACTTGACGGCACGCACGACTCCGGCCGCCTGACGTTCCGTCTCTCCCTCCGGCCCGGCGCCGGGGCGTGTTCTGTGCGCACCGCTGTGCGCACCCCGCTGCGACGCCGACGGCGGTGCCCGGCACGAACCACCGTGCCGGGCACCGCCGTCGGCGTGTGCTCCGCTACTCCTTGATGCCGGCCATGTCCCCGGGCCGGCCGCGCAGGACGGCGCCCGCCGTCAGCAAGGTCGTCGTGAGGGTCAGCGCCGCCGCTCCGGCCACCACCGCGACGAGGATCCACGGTGAGCCGCCGGGCAGCGCGGTGCCGAGGATGCTCATGCTCAGCGGCACCAGCGTCGCCCCGGCGACCAGGAGACCGAGGAGGATGCCGGCCAGGGCCACCAGGGACGCCTCGACCGTCATCATCTGCAGGACCTGGCGGCGCGTGGCCCCGATGAGGCGTTGCAGCATGAACTCCTTGCGTCGCTCGGTCGTCGCGAGGACCTGCGTGTTGATCAGGGCGAGTGTGGAGTAGCCGACGACGACTCCGAGGACCAGGTACGCCATCCACGCCTGGGTGTCGTCCGCGTCGGCCTGCGCCGCCTCCAGGACCTCCCGTCCGACCACCTGGAGGCCGGGCTGCTGCTTCGCCAGCGTGGAGAGTGACGCGCTCAGCCGTGCCGGGTCCGTGCCGGGGGCCGCGCGCACCAGGATCTGCGGGACGAGCCCGCCGTTCGTGTGCCCGACGAGTACCGACGCCGGCACGAGCGCGGTCTCGTAACCGCGCCGCCCGTCGATGGTGGCGACCAGCTTCAGCTTGACCTGCGTACCGTCACCGAGCCGCATCGGGACCAGGTCGCCGAGCTCACGGTCCTTGGCGTACGTGGCGGGCAGCGCCACGGAGTCGCCGCTCAGGGCGGTGAGGCTGCCCGTCGCCGCGTGATAGGCGGTCGTGCGGTCCAGGCCCTGGGGCGTGACTCCCTGCAGCGACAGCTCGGTGGGCTGCGGGCCCTTGTCCTCGCCCTCGCTCGGCCGCATCGGCTCGTCCGGCTCGATGTAGCCGGTCGTGGGGATCTGCGCGGACGCCGCCGCCACCCCCGGCTGCCTGCGGACCGTGTCGACGAGGCCGAGCGGCAGACCACCGGAGGCCGATGTCACGACGACGTCCGCGCGCAGGTTCTCGTCGAACGCCTGCTGGGCACCGTCGGACTGCGTGGTCTGCATGTAGATCAGGCCGACCGCCAGACCGCTCGCCAGCATCACCGGCATCACGGCCGACGCGAGGCGGGCCGTGCGCGCCCGCGCGTTGTGCGCGGCGAGTTCACCGGCGAGCCCGGACACCTTGCTGACAGGACGGCGCAGCCCGGCCACCATGGCGCGTACGACGACGGGTCCGAGGAGACCGAACGCCGCCGCCCACACCATCGCCGCCGGAGTGGCGACCCCGGCCGCGTCCGGCCCCGCCGAGCGCGCGGTGCCCCAGGCGAGGGCCCCGCCCCCGGCCAGGCACAGCAGCCCGACGATCAGCCGGAACGCGCTGAACCAGCGGCGCTGCAGCGTCGCTTCGGCCAGCGCCTCGGTCGGCCTGGTGCGCGCCGCGGCGTGCGCCGCGATGTACGCGGAGCCGACAGCGGTGAGTAGCGCCGTGCCCACGCCGACGATCACCGGCCAGGAACCGGCCCGGTAGGCGATCGACTCCGGTACGACGCCCGCGTCCGCGAACGCGTTCAGCAGCCAGTGGCCGAAGCGGGGGCCCGGGATGGTGGCGAGCCCGGTGGCGATGATCGCGAGGAACAGGGTCTCGCCGAGGATGAGGCGGCGCAGCTGCCCCGGTGTCGTGCCGATCGTGCGCAGCAGTGCCATCTCGCGCTGCCGCTGCTGGATGGAGAGGCCGAGCGTGCTGGCCACCACGAACACGGTGACCATCGCCGACAGACCGCCGAACGCGGCGGCGAGCGGAACCAGATCGCTGCCGTCGGCCATCACGTCCGGGTCCTCGGCGCGGCCGCGTTCGTCCCCGGTCAGCACGGTGACGGCCGAGCCGTCGACGACCTCGCGGACAGCGGCGGCGACCTCCTGGGTGTTCGCGCCGGAGGCCGGGAAGACGCCGATGTTGTCGGTCGTGCCGACGCGGTCGGCGACCTCGGCGGCCTCGGCGTCGGCGAGGAAGACGTCCGCGCCGTCGTCGGGACCGGTGGCGAGTCCGGAGACCTGGTAGCTCTTCTCCACGCCGTGGACGAGGAGGCGGATCCGGTCGCCGGTCTTCAGCCCCGTACGGTCCGCCAGGCCCTGGCCCAGGACCAGTTGGCCGTCCGTGCCGGGGGCCGTACCGTCGGTGAGCCGGTAGGGGGAGAGCTTGGCGGAGGACCAGCCGTGACCGGTGACCGGGCCGCCCTCGGTGAGGGCCGCCGGGAACGACAGGTCCCGCACCGCCGCCTCGACGCCCGGGACTTCCGCGATCTTGTCAGCGTACGCGGCGTCCATGTGGAGCCGTTCGGGGAAGACGAGTTCCTGCCGTGTGTAGGCGTAGCGCTGGTCGCCGGTGACGACGATCGGCGCGGCGGCCAGCCGGTGCGGCGGCGCCGCGTTGTGGATTCCGGTCTCCAGGAGCCCGCCGGAGCCGATGACGATGACGGCACCGAAGAACAGGGCCACGAACGAGGCGATGAAGCCGCCCTTGTGGAAGCGCAGGGTGCGCAGCGCGATGCGGATCACCGGCGCACCCCGTGTTCCGGTCCCTGGAGCGCGAACGGGTCGCTCCATGTGCCCAGTTTCTGCATCTGCTCCGTGACCTGGTCGACGGACGGACGTTCGAGCGTGCCGATGAGCCGGCCGTCGGCGAGGAAGACGACCCGGTCCGCGTATGCGGCGGCCACCGGGTCGTGGGTGACCATCACGATCGTCTGTCCCACCACGTCCACCGACTGCCGCAGCAGCGTGAGCACTTCGGCGGCGGTACGTGTGTCCAGAGCGCCGGTCGGTTCGTCGCCGAAGATCACCGCGGGCCGGGTGACGAGCGCCCGCGCGATGGCGACGCGCTGCTGCTGGCCACCGGACAGCTCACCGGGACGGCTGCGCCGCTTGCCGGACAGACCGACCTGTTCGAGGACTTCGTCGACGACGGCCTTCTTGGGGCGGGTGCCCGCCAGGCGCAGCGGCAGCGTCACGTTGTCCACGACGCTGAGCGCGGGAAGGAGGTTGAACGCCTGGAAGACGAAGCCGATGCGCTCGCGGCGGAACTTGGTCAGGGACTTCTCCCGCAGCGAGGCGAGGTCCACCCCGTCCAGGTGCACCGACCCGGACGTCGGCCGGTCGAGGCCCGCGGCGCAGTGCAGGAAGGTGGACTTCCCCGATCCGGAGGGGCCCATGACGGCGGTGAAGGTAGCCCTCTCCAGGCTGATGCTGACGTTGTCGAGTGCCGTCACCCCGTTCTTGGGTCCGCCGTAGAGGCGGCTGACGGATTCGAGGCGGACGACTGGCTGGGCGGGCGGGTCCTGGGTCCCGTTCATGGGTGTCCTTAGGGGCGTGGGAATGGCAGGGCCGGATCGGGGGTGCGGGGCGTGCCTCCGGGGAGGCGGGCGCCCCGCACCCGGTGGTCAGGGGGTCGTGGGCCAGGCGGCGAACTGCCGTAGCCCGTACAGGAGCGGGGGCCGCCCGCTCGGTCGGCTGATGTGCCGCACCGTTGCGAAGACCGTCACGTGGTCGCCCATGCGCTGGGTCAGGGACACGGTGCAGTCGGCGATCGTGTGCGCGTGCCGGGGGAGGTGCGGTCCGGCGGCGCCGGCCGTCCTCTCCCAGTGGGTGATCCGGAACCGCTCCGGGTCCCCCGAGGCGAACAGTTCGGCGACGCTCCGGGCGTCCTCGTGCAGCAGGTTCACGGTGAACTCACCCGAGGCGAGCACGGCTTGGAGCGTGGGGCTGCCGTCCCGCAGGCACACCAGGAGGGTCGGCGGGGCCACGGCGACGCTGCACACCGACGAGCAGGTCATGCCGCGCGGGGTGCCGTCGAGATCCTCCGCGGCGATCACCGCGACCCCGGTGGGGAAGCTGCCCATCATCGTGCGGAAGTCGTCGGACGGGGTGGTGGCCGTCGCCGTCCGGACGCTGGACCGGGTCATCGGGTACCGCTTTCCGCCGCCGCGGCGACCGGTTCGGGGGTGCGAGCGGGTTCGGGTCCGCTCGCACCGCGGTCGAGGAGGCCGAGCAGCGGACCCGTCGCGGCGGTGGTGGCCACCGCCATCAGGGTCAGCGCGAGCACCAGGGGAGCCGTCAGGATCCCCGCGCTGAAGCCGGCCTGGAGCACGATCAGTTCGGTGAGCCCGCGTGCGTTCATCAGCACCGCGATCCGGCGGGACGCTCCGCGTGGCTGACCTCCCAGGCGCGCCCCGAGGTAGCCGCCGATCCCCTTGCCCGCGCAGGCGAGCACGAGGGTCGCCACGAGCAGTGTCCAGGAGAGCTGGGAGAAGGCCTTGTTGAGCACGGTGATGCCGGTGACGACGAAGAACGCGGGTACGAGCGTCCGCCCGGCCCGGGTCAGGTTCGCCACGACCGGGGTCCACGGGGTGTCGTCGCCCGTCGGGATCGCGAGACCCACCAGGGCGGCGCCGAGGATCGCCGTCATGCCGAGGTGCTCCACGGTCAGCGCCACGGCGAGCGCCGCCGCACCGAGCACCACGGTGGCCGCCCGTGGCCGGCGCGCGCAGGCCTGCCGCGCGGCCGACGTGCGCAGCCCGTACCGCACGGCGAGCGCGCCCGCCGCACCGAACCCGATGCCGAGGACGGAGTGCAGGAAACCCGTCGCGCTTCCGGCGCCCAGGCTGATCGCGAGCATGCACAGCAGCCAGCCGACCGCGTCGATCGCGACGGCCGCGGCCAGCGCGAGCCGTCCGGCCGAGGTGGAGCTCATGCCGCGGTCGGCGAGAATGCGGGCCATGACCGGGACGGCCGTGATGGACAACGTGACGGCGACCATCAGGACGAACGCGGGAAGCGGGGCGGCTCCGCGCACCGCGGGGTCGTCCTGAAGCAGCACAAAACCGGCGAGCAGGGTGCCCGCGAACAGCGGCGGGATCAGGGATCCGGCTGCCACCCAGAGGGTGGCGCGCCGCCCGGCGCCGGACCCGGCCCGCAGTTCATGGGCCAGCCCGACGAGGAACAGCACGAGCCCGGCCTTGGCGACGAGTTTCAGCGCGTCCAGGGCGGAGCCGGGCAGTACCGCGTCGAACGTGTCCTGGCCGAGCAGATGGAGCACGGCGGGCCCGGCGAGCAGCCCCACCACGATCTCGCCGATCACCTCGGGCTGGCGCAGCCGGCGGGCCACGCCCCGGCCCATGCGGGCGAGCAGCAGAACTGCGGCGAGCAGCGCCGCCAGGTGCGCGGCGTGGCCCAACGTATGCAGGAAGTCCATTGCGCAGCACCTTCCAGCCGGTCAGTGCTGCGCGGCGAAGTAGTCGTACGCCTTCGGCAGGGTCTCGGTCAGCCGGCGTGTCTTGTCGCGGATCTCCGCGAACTCCCGCTCCGCCGCGCCCGGGTCGGACAGGGCGAGGGCCGGGGAGGGCTTCAGTTCGATTCCGCCCATGCCGAGCAGGATGCACATGTACGAGTAGGGCGGCAGGCCGTGGTAGTAGGGGAAGACCGTTTCCGTGTCGGGGAGCTGGGTCTTCCACGTCTCGATGCGCTCCGCCAGCCCGTCCGGTATGCGCCGGGTCTTCGCGTCGCGCCAGTACTGCGTGTCGTCGCGCTTGGCGGCGACGTAGTGCAGGACGAGGAACTCCCGTACTCCGTCCATGACATGGGCGATCGAGTCGTTGTAGAGCTGCCGCTGGACGGGGCTCCACGACTCGTCGGGGAAGTTCTTGGCGAGCTGTTCGATGGCGTGGTGGATGAAGAAGATGCCGGTGGACTCCAGGGGCTCGACGAAGCCGCTGGACAGGCCGATCGCGACGCAGTTGTTGACCCAGGAGTTCTCGCTGCGGCCGATCCGCATGCGGATGTGGTTGGCCTCGACGTCGGCCGCGGCCGGGCCGACGAACTCGCGCAGGGTGCGCTCGGCCTCCTCGGGGGACAGGTAGTCCTTGGCGTACACGTAGCCGGTGCCGATGCGGCCCATCAGCGGGATCGTCCAGATCCAGCCGGCGTCCTGGGCGGTGGCGGTGGTGCAGGGCAGGATGCCGCGTGCCTTCATGTCCTGCGGGACCTGGAGGGCGACCGCGCTGTCGTTGGGCAGGGTGTCCGCGTAGGAGATGAACGGGACTTCGAGGGCCTTGTTCAGGAGCAGTGCGCGGAACCCGGTGCAGTCGACGAACAGGTCACCCTCGATGTCGCCGTGCTCGGCCGTGGTGACACCGGAGATCCAGCCGCGCTCGTCCAGATTGACCTTCTCGACATCGTCCGTGATGTGCGTGACGCCGCGCTCCACCGCGTACGTCGTCAGGTACTTGGCGAGCAGGGCCGCCTCGAACTGGTAGGCGTAGGGGAACTGCGTCTTGCCCTGGTGCTCGGACATCGTCAGGCCCTGCATCTCGTCAGCGCCCTCGACGAAGGGCTGGTCGATCAGCGTGCCGTCCAGGTAGCGGGGGCTGAGCCCGGCGTCGATGACGGAGGGCATCACGAAGCAGTCCCTGTCGAACCGGTCCGTGGGGCCCCCGCGCAGCCACCAGTCGGTCAGCGGGAAGCCGTTGACCGATCGCATCTGCTCGAAGGGGTGGTAGAAGGAGTGACCCTTCTCTCGCCAGTTCTCGAACCGGACGGCGAGTTTGTACGTCGCGTTGCACGCCGGCATCCAGTCCTTCTCCTTGAGCCCGAGGAACTCGAAGAAGTGCCGGATGTCACTGAACGTCGCCTCGCCGACACCGACCGTGCCGACGTTGCCGGACTCCACCAGCGTGATGTCGATCCGGTCCCCGAATGCCGCCTTGAAGTACGAGGCAGTCATCCATCCCGCTGTTCCGCCGCCGACAATCACAAGTCTGTTGAGCATGAGTTGACTCCTGTTCGCTGACCGACTTCCCGTACACGGGAGGAGCCTAGGAACCGGCCAAGGAGCGCAACAGGTTGTTAAGCGGGCGCTGAAACACGCCGGTTGAAACGGTTCGGTGGCCGGGATCCGGCGGCGTCAGCGAACCGTCAGTGAGGTTCGGAATTATGCCCACGCGCCGCACGCGCGGCAAGGGGTGCCGGGGCGTGTGCGCGTACCGGACAGGCTTGTTCCCGCTGTGGCCATACCATCCGGGTGCTTGTCGGTGGCGCGAATGGTATTTCCCCCGACCGGTGGACACAGGCGATATTTGGCCCCACCAACCGACGAATACGGGGGCATTCTCAGTGGACATACAGGTTCTCGGTTCTGTTTCTGTGCGGTACGGCACCCGGCAGCACACCGTGGTGTCGAAGCGTCTGACGGCGATCCTCGCCCTGCTCGCGCTCTCGCCGGGCCGCACGATCCTGGCGGACCAGCTCGAGGACGAGCTGTGGGCGAGCCGCACCCTCACCAATGCGCGCAACGCGTTGCAGGCCAGCGTCGGCCGGCTGCGCAAACATCTGGGGTCGATCACGGGCCTGCGCGGCGACGAGCTGATCCGCACCGTGGGCGGCGGCTACCAACTCGACGTCCCCGCCGGCTCTGTGGACGCCCACCGCTTCCGTGAGCAGGCACGCAGCGGTGCCGACCTGGTGACGGGTGACCCCGCCCTGGCCGCCGTCGTGCTGGAAGAGGCCCTGTCCCTGTGGCGCGGTCCCGCCCTGAGCGATGTCCATGACGGGCTTCGGGTGCGGATCGCCGCGGCCGATCTGGAGGAGCAGCGGATCACCGCGTACGAGGATCTGATCACCGCGCGTCTGGCGGTGGACCCGCACCGGATCTCACTGCCGGAACTGCGCGGGACGGCCGCCGAACATCCCGAACGGGAGCGGCTGAGCGAGTTGTTGATGCTGGTGCTCTACCACGCGGGGCGGCAGGCCGAAGCCCTCGATGTGTTTCATCGCGCGCGTCGCAGGCTCGTGGACGACATGGGGCTCGAACCGGGCCGCGCACTGCACCACGCCTATCAGGCGATTCTGGAACAGGACCCCAGACTCGGTGAACCGCGGCAGGTTCTCGCCCACCGCTGAAGTCCTGCTGAGGAAATGCTGAGGGAATGCTGAAAGGATATTGAAGTACGGCAATAGGTGACTGTCCGTCCTCCCGCGTCGCAGTTAACGTGGATCGGCAGTGGATTCTCCGCCCCTTCCGGCTCCTGACCTTCCGAACAGGTCCCGGAACGGGCGGAGTCCGTATGCCCGCTCTGGGACGTAAGGCGGCTCATGGACATCGAACTAAGGCATGCGCGGATCGTCGTCACCATTAGTGAAGCCGGGAGCATTTCGCGCGGCGCCAGCGAACTCAATCTGCCCCAGCCGAGTCTCACCGCCCAGCTCAAACGTATCGAAAGGGCAGTCGGCGGCACCCTGTTCGTGCGGTCCCGAACCGGCGTCACACCGACCCCTCTGGGGGAACGGCTGATCCCGTTGCTCGGCGATCTCGTGCAGCGAGCCGACGAGGTCGTCGCCCAGGCGAGCTGCGCCACCGCCGGCCAACTGCGCCTCGGCAACACCGAATGGACCCCGCCCACCCTCGGCGACGCCCTGCAGAGCGTGCTGCCCGACACCACCGTGGCGACCGAGACCCTCTCACCCGCCGCCGCGGTGGCGGGCGTGCGCCGCGGCGCGCTCTCCGTGGCCCTGGTGCCGGGCCTCGCTCTGCTGTCCGGCCACGCGTCCGACGTGGCCGATCCCGCCCTCGGCAGCGCGGTCGTCGTGCGCGAGCCCGTCTGGCTCGCGCTGCCCACGGACGGCGACCGGGTCGGACGGGTCTGGGTGCGCTACTCGAGCCACCACTGGCTGCACACCGTCGAGGAGCGGCTGCTCGGCCGGCTCGGCCGGGCCGGCCCCGCCACGGTGCTGCACCAGGTCAGCACGCAGCGCGAGGCGATGACATGGGTGCACGACAGCGGAGCCGCGGCCCTGGCCACGCCCTCCGGTGCCACCGCCGACGTACGCCTGCAGCCGCTCCCCGACACCGAGCTCGTCGAGATGCTCCTGGTGTGGCGCCGCGGCGCGGTCACCGAGGAGACGCTGCGCCGCCTCGTGGACGCGGTCCGCGACTACTACTGCGCCTACGCGCGCACGGTGCCCGGCTACTGGGAATGGCTCGTCGAGCACCACGCCGAGCTTCCCGAACTCCAGCCGTTCCTCACGTAGTTCCTCACAGAACCGCGGGACACAAGACCTTGGGGCGAGTCTGTCAGCGGGTGGTCAGTGACTCGTCAGTGAGGGATCAGCGCGGTCCGCCAGCATCGTCGGCATGACAACAACGAATGAGCTCAACGCCGAGGACCGCGCCAGGATCAAGGAGATCATCTGCGACATCCTGGAGATCGAACCGGAGGACATGACCGGCACCAGCCGCTTCAAGGAGGACCACGAGGCGGACTCGATGGGCGCCATCGAGATCCTCTCCCAGCTGGAGCGGGCCTTCGGTGCCGACATCGACCAGGCCGAGCTCTCCCGCATGGTCGACCTGGACAGCGTCGTGACCGTGGTCGGCGAGGCCGTCGCGGCCAAGCTCGCCCGGACCAACTAGCAACCGCGGCCTGACGGACACGACGGGAGAGCATGGTGTACGACGAGGAGCAGCGGCCGCGCCGGGTGGTCATCACCGGACTCGGCGCGGTCACCAGCATCGGGCTCGGAGCCCCGGCCTTCCTGGACGGACTGAAGTCCGGCCGCAGCGAGGTCAAGCCCATCACGGCCTTCGACACGACCGGCTTCGCGCATGCCAACGCATGCGAGGTGACCGACTTCGTGCCCACCGAGTGGATCCACCACGTCGACCCCCAGGAGCTGGGCCGGGCCACCCAGTTCTCCGTCGCGGCGGCCAACATGGCTGTCGCGGACGCCGGTCTGAGCGCGCGGGACCTGCGCGAGCGCAGGGTGCTGGTCTCGATCGGCACCACCGACGCCGAGTCGCGCGATCTCGACACCCTGGCCGGCATCCAACTGGAGGAAGGACCCGAGCGGTTGTCGCCCGGTCTGGCGCGCAGGGCGCAGGCCGGGCGCCTGTCCAGCGGCATCGTCCGGGAACTCGGCCTGGTCGATGTCGAGGCCCTGACCATCCCGACGGCCTGCGCCGCCGGCAACTACGCGATCGGCAGCGGCTTCGACGCCATCCGGCACGGAGAGGTGGAGACCGCCCTGTGCGGCGGCGCCGACGCCGTCTGCCGCAAGACGTTCACCGGCTTCTACCGCCTGGGCACCATCGCTCCGGAGGTCTGCCAGCCCTTCGACATCGACCGCAAGGGCATCCTCACCGGCGAGGGAGCGGGTGTCCTCCTCCTGGAGAGCCTCGATTCCGCCCTCGCGCGCGGGGCGCGGATCTACGCCGAGGTGCTGGGCTACGGACTGAACTGCGACGCGCACCACCCGGTGTCGCCGGACCAGGACAGCCTCGCCCGCTGCATGGAGATCGCGCACCGCAACGCCGGTGTGGCGCAGGAGGACATCGACTTCATCTCCGCGCACGGCACGGGGACGCGGGCCAACGACGTGACGGAGGCCGGCGCGATCCGGCAGGTCTTCGACACCCCGCCGCCCACGATCTCCATCAAGTCGATGCTCGGCCACTCCATGGGGGCGGCCAGCGCCCTGGCAGCGGCGGCCTGCGCCCTTGCCATCACCGAGAACTTCATCCCGCCGACCCTCAACCACCGTGAGACGGACCCCGAGTGCGCACTGGACTGCGTGCCGAACGAGGCCCGTCCGGCCGTCCTGAACGTCGTGCAGAACAACGCCCTCGCCTTCGCGGGCAACAACGCCGTGGTGATCCTCGGCCGCGTGAACCGCGTGTCGGGCGCGGAACGCGCGGAACGCGCGGAGCCCGTCAAGGAGGCTGCCTGATGTCGTCCCTCGTCATCTCCGCCTGGTCGGCGATCTCCCCCTACGGCGTCGGTAACGCCCCCTTGCGCAAAGGGCTCGCCGAGGGACGCGACGCCGTGGCCGCCCTCGACCGCGCCATCTACGAGGTTCCCTTCCAGCAGGCCGCCCTGGTGCCGGACTTCACCGCCGCCCAGTACCTCGGCAAGAAGGGCACCCGGACCATGGACCGGGTGACCGCGCTCGCCGTCACCGCCGTCGGCGGAGTCGTCGAGGCCGTCGCCGGGGAACTTGCGGCCGAGCCCGAGCAGACCGCCCTGGTCCTCGGCACCGGCTCCGGCAGCGTCCAGAGCATCATGGACTTCACCAAGGACTCCCTCACCGGGGAGCGCCCCTACCACGTGGAGCCCGCCCGCTTCCCGAACACCGTGATGAACCGGGCGGCCGGACACAGTGCCATCTGGCACCGCATCAAGGGCCCCAACACCACGGTGGCGGGCGGCTCGTTGACCGGCCTGCTTGCCCTTAACCACGCGCTGCGGCTGCACCGGGGCGGACACTGCACGCGCGTGTTCTGCGGGGCGGCCGAGGAGTTCACCACGCAGCGCGCCTGGCTGGAGTGGCACGGGCGGGCCGACGAGGAGCGCGGTACCCCCCTCGGTGAGGGTGCCGCCGTGTTCCTGGTCGAGCCCGCCGAGGACGCCGCGGCAGCGGGCCGCACCGCCCTGGCCCGCGTCGCAGCCGTCCGCTTCCGCGGCTACCGGGGGACCGACGGCCCCCGCGAGGCGCTCTCCGTGTGCGTTCGCAACGTGCTGGACACGGCGGGGGTGGCACCCGAGGACATCCGGTTCGTGGCCCCGCTCGGGGGCGGTGGGAAGCCAGTGCCCCGACAGGCAACGTTCGCCCCGTCGCGACGCCCGGCACGCCCTCTCGCCGCACCGGCCGAAAGCCCAAGTACATCCAGTACGAGGGCTTCCGGCCGGCACGCCGAGAGCACGCACCGGACGCCGCTCCTTAATGGGCAAACGTTGCCTGCCGGGGCACTGGCCGCCGAGGAGGAGCAGGCCGTCACCGACGCCCTGCCCGGCGCGCACCCCGAGTGGATACGTCTGCGCGAACGGATCGGCGACACCTCCGCCGCGGCCACCGCGCTCCAGTTGGCCGCCGTCCTCGCCACGGCCGGTGAGCGGGGCCTCGGACCCGGTGAAGCGGCCCTGGTGACCGGTGTCGAGCGGGACGGCCAGGTCGGCTGCGCCGTGTTCGTCGGCGGCTGAGCCGTGCCCACATCCGGGCCCGAGCCGACGGAGCCCTGCCTCAAGAACCTTCAGGAGACCAGCATGTCCGCAACCGATCGACCCGTCGCCCTCGTCAGCGGCGGCTCGCGCGGCATCGGCCGCCATGTGGTGACCCGGCTCGCCCGCGACGGCTACGACGTGGCGTTCTGCTTCCAGTCCGACAAGGAGGCCGCCGAAGCCGTCACCGAGGAGGCCACCGCCGCGGGCGCCCGGGTGTACGCGGCGCGTACGGACGTGGCCGACCACGACGCCGTACGCGGCTTCGTCAAGGCCGCCGAACGCGAACTCGGTCCGCTGCGCACCGTGGTGTCCTGCGCGGGCATCGTGCGCGACAACCCGCTGGTGCTCCTCGCACCGGCCGACTGGGACGCGGTCGTGCGGGTCAACCTCGACGGCACGTACAACCTCTGCAAAGCCGCGGTCTTCGCGATGATGAAGCGCAAGGCCGGTTCCGTGATCACGCTGTCGTCCGTGGCCGGCGTGTACGGGAACGCCACCCAGGCCAACTACTCGGCGAGCAAGGCCGGAATCATCGGTTTCACCAAGGCCCTCGCCAAGGAGTCGGGTCGCTACGGCATCCGTGCCAACGCGGTCGCGCCCGGCTTCATCGACACCGACATGCTCTCCGGCCTCGCCGCCGGGCACGTCGAGAGGATGACCGAGCGCATCCCGCTCGGCCGCCTCGGCCGCCCCGAGGAGGTCGCCGACCTGGTGGCGTTCCTCGCGTCCGACCGCGCCTCGTACATCACAGGACAGGTATTCGGAGTCGACGGCGGTCTCGTCGTCTGACCGGAAAGGGGCGCCACCATGCCCAAGAACAAGACGCCGCGGATCTACTTCTCCCTGCGCAGCCCATACTCCTGGCTCGCCTACCGCACGGTGATGGCCGAACATCCGGACCTCGCGGAGCGCCTCGAATGGGTGCCCTTCTTCGAGCCCGACCAGCTCAGCGCACGGCTCATGAAAGAACAGGGCGGCCGGTTCCCCTACTCGGAGATGTCCCGCGAGAAGCACCGCTACGTGCTCCAGGACATCGGCCGCCTCACCAAGTCCCGAGGCATCAAGGTCGTCTGGCCGGTCGACCGCGACTCCATCTGGGAGGTCCCGCACCTGGGCTATCTCGTCGCCCGCGCCCAGGGCCGCGGCCACGACTACATCGACGCGGTGTACCGGGCCAGGTTCGGCCAGGGCCGCGACATCTGCGACCGGCGGACCATCGAGGACATCGGCTGGGAGCTGGGCATCGACCCACTGAGCCTGTCCCGCGCCAGCGACCGGCCCGAGCTGCGCGCCGAGGGCATCCGCATCCTCCTGGACATCTGCGCGGACGGTGTGTTCGGCGTCCCGTTCTTCGTGCACGGCTACAGCCGTTTCTGGGGGATCGACCGGCTCGACGCGTTCGTGGAGCACCTGCGCTCCCAGGAGGAGCCGGCCACCGCGGCACCGCGCGAGCTCACCGCCGCCGGCATCGGCACGGCCACCGACGACGGGCACGCGGGCGGCTGCGGCTGACCGCCGCCGCGCCCCCACCACCTTTCACCTAGGGGACACTGCTATGACACCTGTTCAGACGGTCGGCCTCCCGCTCACCGCCGGCCAGAAGGACATCTGGTTCGACGCGAAACTCTCCGGCGGGGGCGCGACCTACAACAACTCCGCCTACTGGGACATCCGCGGCCCGCTGGATACGGACCTCCTGCGCACCGCGCTCGCACGGCTTGTCGACGAGTCGGAGTGCCTGCGCGCCCGGTTCGACGAACAGGGCGGCGACCCGCGCCAGTTCGTCGAACCCGTCGAGACGCTGCCGCTGGTCGTCACCGACGTCAGCATCGCACCCGACCCCGCGGCGGCCGCGCGGCAGGCGATCCGCGACGACCTGGCGGTGCCCTTCCCGCTCGACGACGACGCCGACGGCACACAAGGACACGGCCCGCTGTTCAGGCTGAGCGTGTTCGTGCTCGGCCCGGAGCGCACCTTCCTCTGCCTCCTCACCCATCACCTCGTCTCCGACGGGTTCAGTTACGTCATCTCCTTCCAGCGGCTCTCCGAGATCTACGACGCCCTGCTCGACGGCACCTCGCTCGACGAGGGCCGCTTCCCCGCACTCGCCGAACTGGTCGACGCCGAGGCCGCATCGACCGGTTCGGTGAAGGGCGAGCGGGACGCGGCGTACTGGCGGGAGCAGGTGGGCGACGGCCCCGCACTGATCAGCCTGGCCACGCGGGACGCCCAGCCCGCCCCGTCCTTCCACCAGGAGAGCGCGGTGCTGCCCGAGCGGACGGCCGAGCTGCTGCGCACGGTCGCCTGGCAGTCCCGGGTGATCTGGCAGAGCACGTTCGCCGCCGCCCTCTTCGCCTACACCGCGCGCACCGCCGCCGTCGAGGACGTCCTCCTCGCCCTGCCGGTGACCGGGCGCCTCGGGGGCACGATGCAGCGCATCCCCGGCGTGGTCGTGAACACGCTGCCGCTGCGCCTGACCGTGTCCGCCGGCGCCACGCGCGCCGAACTGCTCACGGCGACGCACGAGGTGTTCTCGCAGGGACTCCGACACCAGCGCCACCGGGTCAGCGGGATCCGCAGGGACATGGGTCTTCCCAGCGACGACCGGCGGCCGTTCGGCCCGTACCTCAACATGATCCCGCAGCCCGAGAAGCTGGCCATCGGTCCGTGCGAGGCCACCATCTACACCCCCTCCACGGGACTCGTCGACGACCTGGAGATCACCGTCTTCGACAAGGGAGGCGCGGGCATCGCCATCGACCTCAGCGGCAACACCGCACGCTACGACCGTGCCGAGATCCGCACACACCTGGACCGGTTCATGGCCTTCCTGGACGCCTTCCTCCAGGCCCCGCCCGACGCCCGGCTCGGCGGCCTCGACCTGCTCACCGCCGACGAGCGGGCCGGCCTCACCGCCGCGCTCACCGGGCCCGTCCGTGAGACGCCCTACCGCGGAGTCGTGGAGCGGGTACGGGAGCATGCGGCGCGGGCGCCGCACGCGGTGGCCGTCACCGACGACGGCGGAAGCGCCGACTACGCCGAACTGGTCGGCCGGGCCTCCGCCGTCTCCCGTGTCCTGACCGGCCACGGCCCGGTGGCCATCCTCTCCGAGCCGGGCCGGGACTTCGTCACCGCCGAACTCGCCGTCCTCGGCGCCGGACGCGCCTTTGTGCCCCTCGACCCCGGGGCGCCCCTGGCCCGGCTGACCGCACTGCTGCGCGACAGCGGCGCCGGTTTCCTGCTCACCCAGGACGAGCACGCCGGCCTGGCGCGCGCGGCGGCGGCTGCCCTGGCCGACCCGCTGCCCGTGCACGTCCTCGACGCCCGCGCCGACACCGCCGGTGAACTGGCCCCCGTCACCGGCGGCCCGCTCGACCTCGCGTACGTCATCTACACCTCCGGCTCCACCGGCAAGCCCAAGGGCGCCATGGTGCAGCGCGGCGGCATGGTCAATCATCTCCTCGCCAAGATCGAGGAGTTCGGGCTCACCAGCGCCGACGCGCTCGTCCACAACGCACCCGTCACCTTCGACGTCACCGTCTGGCAGACCCTGACGACGCTGCTCGTCGGCGGACGCGTCCGCGCCTTCAGCCGCGGTGACGCCGCCGACCCGGACGCCTTGTTCCCCGCCATCGGCGCCGAGAAGCTGACCGTCATCGAGGTCGTGCCGTCGCTGCTGCGCGCCACCCTCGACGTCTGGGACGCGGCGGGCTCGGCACCCGGACTCCCCGCCCTGCGCTGGATGATCTCCAACGGCGAGGCCCTTCCCGCCGACCTCTGCAGGCGCTGGTTCGCCCGCTATCCGGACATCCCGCTCGCCAACCTCTACGGCCCCACCGAGTGCTCCGACGACGTCACCCACGCCTACGTCCGCACCACCGGCGATCTGGACGCGCCCGTCGTGCCGATCGGCCGGCCGCTGCGCAACACCCGCCTCCATGTCCTCGGCGCCGACCTGCGGCCGGTGCCGCGCGGCGCGCAGGGCGAACTGTTCATCTCCGGCCGGGGAGTCGGCCGCGGCTACCTCGGTGACCCGCGCCGCACCGCCACCACGTTCGTGCCCGACCCGTTCGCCGCCGACGGCTCCCGCATGTACCGCACCGGCGACCATGTCGTCCTGCGCCCCGACGGACAGCTCGCCTTCGTGGGCCGCGTCGACCACCAGGTCAAGATCCGCGGCCAGCGCATCGAACTCGGCGAGGTCGAGACGGCCCTGCGTCAGCTGCCCGGCGTCGCCGACGCGGTGGCCGCCGCCGTCACCGACCCGGCCGGACAGCAGCGGCTCGTCGGGTACGTCGTCGGGGACACAGCCCGCCCGGACACCGCGGCCGCCCGCGCCCTGCTGGCCGAGCGGCTGCCCGGTGCCCTGGTGCCGACCGTCCTCGTCGCCCTGGACGAACTGCCGCTGACCGCGCACGGCAAGGTCGACCGCTCATCCCTGCCGGTCCCCGACTTCGGGGCCTCCGCACAGGGGCGCGCCGCGCGCACCGACGACGAGCGCATCCTGTGCCAGGTCCTCGCCGAGGTCCTCGGGGTGCCCGAAGTCGGCCCGGAGGACAGTTTCTTCGCCCTCGGCGGCGACAGCATCAGCTCCCTCCAGGTGGTCAGCAGGGCGCGCAGGGAAGGCCTGGTCGTCACGGCCCGCGACGTCTTCCGGCACCGCACCCCGGCGGCCATCGCCGCCGTCGCGGGACACGCCGGACAGGCAGCGCCCACAGCCGAGGAGGACGGCATCGGAGAAGTCGAACTCCTTCCCGTGGCTGAGCAGTTGCGTGAACTCCTGTCCCATCTTCCGGACGAGACCAAGGAGTTCGCGCAGCACTTCGCCGTGACCGTGCCCGCCGCGGTGGACGCCCCGAGGATGGAACGCGCGCTGCAGGCCGTCCTGGACCGCCACGACACGCTGCGTCTGCGCCTCGCCTGCCCGGTTCCCGGTCTGTGGTCCCTGAGCACCCGGCCCCCGGGCGCCGTCGCGGCGTCCGACGTACTCACCACCGCCACTGTTCCCGAGGGCGCCGACCGGGCCGTACGCCTGGCCGAGGAACTGGCCGCGGCCCGCGCCCGCCTGCGTCCCGAGGACGGCCTCGTCGCGCAGGCGGTGCTCCTGACGGAGGAAGGCACCGGCACCCTGCTCCTCGTCATCCACCACCTCGCCGTCGACGGCGTGTCCTGGCGGATTCTGCTGCCCGACCTCCAGGCCGCCTGGGAAGCCGTCGCCGAGGGCCGCGAACCGCGGCTCGACCCCGTGCCGACCTCCTACCGCCGCTGGGCGAAGGCCCTGTCCGAGGAGGCCCGCACCGCGGACCGCATGGCCGAACTGCCGCTGTGGACACAGCAGTCGAGCGGGACGTCCGCAGCGCTCACCGAACAGCCGCTGGACCCGGCCCGTGACGTGCACGGCAGCGCCGGCCGGCTGCGCGTCGAACTGCCGGCCGAGCACACGGCGGCCCTGCTCACCCAGGTGCCCGCCGCCTTCCACGCCGAGATCAACGAGGTGCTCCTGACCGGCCTCGCCCTCGCACTCGTCGAACGGGCTCGCCGCACCGGAGCCCCGCATGCCACCCGAGCACTGATCGAACTGGAGGGACACGGCCGCGAGCAGATCGCGGGGGACCTGGACCTGTCCCGTACGGTCGGCTGGTTCACCAGCGTCTTCCCCGTCGGCCTCGACGTGGGCGAGCTCGACCGGGCCGACGTGTGGCAGGGCGGCCCCTCCCTCACGGCCGCGCTCAAGCGGGTCAAGGCCACCCTGCGCGCCCTGCCGGACCACGGCATCGGCCACGGTCTGCTGAGCCACTTCAACCCGCAGACCGCCGCCGTTCTCGCCCGCACCCCCGTCCCGCAGCTCGGCTTCAACTACCTGGGCCGGTTCGCCGCGAGCGGCGGCGACTGGTCCATGCAGGCCGGCGGCGCCGGCCAGACCGCGGCCCCCAGCACACCGCTGCGACAGCCCGTCGACCTCGTGGCCGTCACCGAGGACCGCCCTGAGGGCCCCGTCCTCGTCGCCGAATGGACCTGGGCCTCCGCCCTGCTCGACGAGGCCGACGTACGGGATCTCGCCGAGACCTGGTTCCGCGCCCTGGAAACCCTGGTCGGGCACGCGGACCGGCCGGGCACCACCGGGCGCATTCCGTCCGACTTCCCGCTCGTCCAGGTCGAACAGCGGGAGATCGACGCGTACGAGAGCGAACTGCGCGGTGTCACCGACATCCTGCCGCTCTCCCCGTTGCAGCGCGGACTGCTCTTCCAGGCCGAGTTCGACCGTCAGGGCATGGACGCGTACACCCTCCAGGTCGTCATGGACGTCGGCGGCGCCATGGACCGCTCGGCGCTGCGGGCCGCCGCCGTCGCGCTCCTCGACCGCAATCCGGCTCTGCGCGCCAGTTTCCGCGAACGCGACACCGGCGACCCGGTCCAGCTGATCCCCGAGCACGTCGAACTGCCGTGGACGGAGGTCGACCTGACCGGCGTCGCCGCAGCCGACGTGGACGCCGAGGTGGCCCGCCGCACCGACGAGGAGTGGCTGCACCGCTTCGACGTCACCCGCGGTCCGCTGACCCGGTTCACCGTCTACCGGATCGCGGACGACCGGCACCGTGTCGTGTGGACCACGCACCACATGCTGGTCGACGGCTGGTCCCTGTCCGCCGTGCTCGCCGGGGAACTCGTCACCCTGTGGTCCAACGGTGCCGACACCACCGCCCTCGCCCGCGTCGCCCCCGCCCACCGCCATCTGGAGTGGTCGGCGGCCCAGGACAAGGACGCCGCCCGCGAGGCATGGCGCGCCGAACTCGCCGACATCGAGGAAGCAGGCGGTGCGACCCGGCTCGGCCCCGCGGACCGCGACCGCGTCTCCGGCCTGCCCGAGACCCTCGTGGCAGACGTGCCCGCCGAGGTCACCGCCGCGCTCACCCCCTGGGCGCACACCCGCGGTCTCACCATGAACACCGTGATGCAGGGTGCCTGGGCCGCGGTCCTGGGCGCGCTCACCGGACGACGGGACGTCACCTTCGGCGCCGTCGTCTCCGGCCGGCCGGCCGAACTCCGGGAGGTGGAACGGATGGTGGGCGCGTTCCTGCACACCCTCCCGGTCCGCGCCCGGCTCGATGCCGCGCAGCCCTTCGAGGCGATGCTCGCCGACCTCCAGGACCGCCAGCTCGGCCTCGAACCCCACCACCACCTGGGCCTCGCCGAGGTACAGCAGTGCGCCGGCACGGGCGAGCTGTTCGACACCGTCGTCAGCTTCCACAACTATCCGACGGGCGCCCTCGACCGCATCGGCGAGCACATCCCCGGCCTGACCATGCTCGGCTGGAAGGCGCGCGTCGTCGCCGAGTACCCCTTGGCGATCGGCGTCTTCCCGGCCCCGGACGGCGAGTTGAGGGTGGAGGCCCAGTACCGGCCCGACGTGTTCACCGAGCAGCAGACGGACGCGTTCGTCCGCCGCTTCCTCCGTGTCCTGGAGCGCCTGGCGGCCGACCCGGGGGTCCCGCTCGGCCGCCTCGACACCCTCGACGAGAACGAGCGGCGCCTGCTCACCGCGGACTGGGCGGGGGCCGAGGCCGCACTGCCCGAGCCCGCCCTGCTCGCCACCGAAACCTTCGAGCGGTGGGCCACCTGGTTCCCGGACAAGCCCGCGGTCTCCCTCGGTGCCGAGGTCCTCGACTACACCGAGCTGAACACCCGGGCCAACCGGATCGCCCGGCTCCTCGTCGCCCGAGGGGTGCGTCCCGAGCAACCGGTCGCCGTCATGCTGCCGCGCTCCGTGGAGCTGGTGGTGGCGGCCCTGGCCGCGCTGAAGGCGGGCGCCGTGTTCCTGCCCGTCGACGTCGGCTACCCGGCCGACCGCGTCGGCCACCTCCTCGACGACGCGTGCCCCGCGGTGCTGCTCACCGACACCGCGACCGCCGCCCGTGCGACAGGGCTGCCGCAACGGCCGGGCCGCACCGACGTGCCCCTGATCCTCGACGCCCCCGACACCGTGGCGGAGCTGGACGGACTCTCCGGCGCCGACCTCACCGACGCGGACCGGAACGGAACACTGCACCCGCTGCACACCGCGTACATGATCTACACCTCCGGCTCCACCGGCCGCCCCAAGGGCGTGACCGTGCCGCACGCCGGGCTGATGGCGATGGTCGACAGCCTCACCCAGCGATTCGACCTCGACCACGACGTGCGCGTCCTGCAGTTCGCGTCCTTCAGCTTCGACGCGTCGGTCTTCGGCATCATGCTGGCGCTGCTCAACGGCGGCACCCTCGTGATCGCCGACGAGGAGCACCGCACCCCGGGCCGTCCCCTGGTCGACCTGATCAACGACGCCCGGATCAACCTGGCGGCGCTGCCGCCCGTCGTCGTCGGCGCGCTCCCGGAGGGCAGCACGCTCCCCGCGGACCTGCGCATGGTGGTGACCGGCGAGGCGGTCCCCACCCAGGTCGTCGACCGCTGGGCGGGCTCCGTGCGGATGTTCAACGGGTACGGCCCCACCGAGGCCGTCGTCGGCTGCACCGTCAGCGGCCCCCTCGTCCCCGGCCGCGGCCGGCCGCCGATCGGCCGCCCGACCAACGCCCACCGCGCGTACGTCCTGGACCGCGCGCTGCGGCCCGTACCGGTCGGCTGCGTCGGTGAGCTGTACGTCGGCGGAGGACTGGCCCGCGGCTATCTCGGCAGGCCGGGGCTGACCGCCCAGCGGTTCCTGGCCGACCCGTACGGGCCGGCCGGCAGCCGCATGTACCGCACCGGCGACCTGGTGCGCTGGCTGCCCGACGGCGAGCTGGACTACCTGGACCGCGCCGACGACCAGGTGCAGCTGCGCGGCATCCGCATCGAACTCGGCGAGATCTCCGCCGCGTTGACGGCCATGCCCACGGTCGAGCAGGCCGCCGTGGTGATGCGCGAGGACGAGGCGGGGGAGCGGCGCCTGGTGGCGTACGTGGTCGCTTCCGGAGCCGGGGCCGGGGCGGACACCGGAGCACTGCGCGACCGCCTCGCCCGGGAACTGCCCGACTACATGGTGCCGTCCGCCGTCGTCGCCCTGGACTCGCTCCCGCTGACCGCCCACGGAAAGCTGGACCGCGCCGCCCTGCCCGACCCGGACCTCGGCGCCGGTGCGCGAGGCCGCGCCCCGCGCACGCCCGTCGAGGAGATCCTGTGCGGCCTCTTCGCCGACATCCTCGGCCGCGACCAGGTCCACGCCGACGACGACTTCTTCGAGATCGGCGGGCACTCGCTGCTCGCCACGCGGCTGGTCAGCCGGGTCCGCGGAGTCCTCGGCGCCGAACTGCCCATCCGCGCCCTCTTCGAGGCCCGCACCGCGGCCGCCCTCGCCGCCCGGGTGGAGCAGGCGGACCGGGCCAGGCCGCCGCTGGCACCCGCGCCCGCCGGAACCGAGCGGCCGCTCTCCTTCACCCAGCAACGGCAGTGGTTCCTCAACCGCCGCGAGGGCGCGGCGGACGGCTCGTACAACTCGGTGCTCGCGTTCCGGCTCACCGGGCAACTCGACACGGACGCCCTGCGGGTCGCGCTGCGCGACGTCGCCGGGCGGCACGAGGTGCTGCGCACCGTCATGCCGGACACCGACGGGGTGCCGTCGCTGCGCGTCCTGGACACCGCCGCGGGTGCGCCCGCCGTCAAGGTGGTGTCGGTGCCGGCCGACGAGGTGACCGAGGCGGTGGCCGCCGAGGCCGACCGCGGCTTCGACCTCACCGAGGAGACCCCGCTGCGCGTCCGGCTCTTCCCGGTGGGACCCGACGAGTGCGTGCTGTTGTTCGTGATCCACCACATCGCGTTCGACGGCTGGTCGATGGGCCCGTTCCTCGGCGACTTCACCGCCGCCTACCGGGCCAGGAGCGAGGGCCGCGCCCCCCGCTGGGAGCCGCTGCCCGTCCAGTACGCGGACTTCGCCGTCTGGCAGCGCGAACTGCTCGGCGGCGACGACCCCGACGGCCTCGCCACCGAACAGCTCGACTTCTGGCGCGACGCGCTCGCGGGCCTGCCCGACGAGACACCGCTGCCCGCCGACTTCACCCGCCCGGCGCGGGGTACGCGGGAGGGCGACGCGGTGCTGTTCGACGTGGACGCCGACCTCCGTTCGGCGACAGGGGAGTTGGCCCGCGCCACCGGTACGACCGAGTTCATCGTCTTCCAGGCGGCGCTGTCGGCCCTGCTGACCCGGCGTGGCGCGGGTACCGACATCCCGGTGGGTGTCTCGGTGGCGGGCCGCACGGACGACGCGCTCTCGGACGTCGTCGGCATGTTCCTCAACACCCTGGTGCTGCGCGGCGACACGAGCGGCGACCCGACCTTCCGCGAACTGCTCGACCGGCTCCGGGAGACCGACCTCGCGGCCTTCTCCCACCAGGACGTGCCGTTCGACCAGGTCGTCGACGCGCTGCGGCCGGCCCGCGCACTGAACCGGCACCCGCTGTTCCAGGTGTCGCTGACCGTGCAGTACGACGGCGTACGCGACCTCGGCCTGCCCGGCCTGACGGCGCGCCCCGAGTACGTCCCGTCCCGGCAGGCCAAGCTCGACCTCGTCGTCGAACTGGTGCCGTGGCCCGACAAGGACGGCATGCAGGGGCTGCTGACCTTCAGCAAGGACCTGTTCACGAGGGAGACGGCCGAGGGCCTGGTGCGGCAGTTCACGCAGGTACTGCGGGACGCGGTGGCCGATCCCGGCGTACGGATCGGGGACCTGGAGATCGCGGGCGCGGACGAGCCGACGGCGCCGGCCCGGGCCCCGGAGGCCTCCGCCCAGGACTTCGCCGAGGTCGTACGGGAGCTGCCCGAGGTGACCCTGATCGACCTGTTCGCCGAACTGGTCGCCCAGAAACCCGACGCCGTCGCCACCGGCAGCGGGCCCCAGGCGCTGACCTACGCCGAACTCGACCGGTGCGCCGACGCGTTGGCGCACACCCTGGTCGCGGCCGGGGCCGGCCCCGAGCGCACCGTGGCGCTCGCCGTGCCGCGCGCGGCCGACCAGGCCCTCGCGGCGCTCGCGATCCTCAAGGCGGGCGCGGCGTACGTGCCGCTGGCCGCGGACGAACCGGGTGACGGGATCCGGGCGCTGTTCGCGGATACCGACCCCGTGTGCGTCCTGACGACGGTGGGCATGGCGGGACGGCTGCGGACGACCGGGGTGCCGGTGCTCGTCCTCGACGTCCCCGGGCTGCGCGGCACGGCCGGCGACGCGGGCCGGCCCGTGACCGCCACGGCACGGCCCGAGCAGGCCGCGTATGTGATCCGCGGCGGCACGGCGGGCACGGTGGTGGAGCACCGCACGGCCGCCGCCCGGGTCGCCGCCGCGCTCGACGGCGGACGGCCCGGCGAGGCCGGGCTGTTCGGGGCGCTGCTCGCCGGGACCGGCGTCGCCACCCGGGAGCGCCCGTCCGCGGCATGGGCCGCACCGGACACGTTCCCGGCGGACACGGACCGATGGCCGGCCCACGGTTACGTACTGGACGAGGCGCTGAGCCCGGCCACGGAGGGCGAGCTGTATCTCGCGGGGGCGGCCGTCGCCCGGTCCTACGCGGGCCGGGGCGGCGTCACCGCCGAGCGGTTCGTCGCCGATCCATGGGGCGAGGCGGGGGCCCGGATGTGGCGGACGGGCCGGAAGGTGACCCGGGGCGCCAACGCTATGACGCAGCCGGCACAGCCGGTACAGCCGCGGCCGGTCGCCGACGCGGCCGAGGCGGTCGACCCGCTCGTGGCCCGGCTCTGCGAGATCGTCGCCGAGGTGGTCGGGGCGGAGTCCGTGGCCCCGTCGGAGAACTTCTTCGAGACCCGGTCCATGGACAGCATGAAGTCGCTGCGCCTGGTGGCCCGGGCCCGCAAGGCCGGTATCGAGCTCAGCATCGCCGACGTGTTCACCCACCAGAGCGTGGCCGCGCTCGCGACGGCGCTGCGCCCACAACCGGATCCCGGGACGGCGCAGGAGCCGACGGCCCCCGCCCCCAGGGACACCATGCGCCTGGCGGCCGAGGCGATCGAGGAGATCGACAGCCTCGACCACGCGGACACGTTCGCACGGATGCTGTGCATCCGTCCGACCGGCGGGCGCCCGCCCGTCTTCTGCGTCCACAGCGGTGTGGGCCTCGCGCTCTCGTACCTGCCGCTGGCCCGCTACATCGGGCCGGACCATCCGGTCTACGGCATCCAGTCGCCCAGCGTCGTCGACGGCGCGCCGCTGCCCGAGAGCATCGAGGCGAACGCCGCCGCGTACATCGACCTCATCCGCCAGGTCCGGCCGGAAGGGCCGTACCACCTGCTCGGCTGGTCGTTCGGCGGACTGCTCGCGTACGAGATCGCGGTGCAACTGCGGGCCGCCGGACACCAGGTGGGCCTGCTGGCCAACCTGGACTCCTACCCCCGGACCGGCGCCGTCGACGAGCGGGACGTGCAGGGCAGCCTGGCCTGGCTGCTGGAGGGCATCGGGCACAGCCGTGACGAGTTCGGCGACCGGGAACTCACCCCGGCGGACATCGTCGACGCCCTGCGCCGGGACGGCAGCGCGCTGGCCCGGACGGGGGAGCAGCGGATGGCCCGCATGGTGGATCTGATGGCCCGCCACCAGATCCTCAACACCCGCTACCGGCCCCGCGGTTACGACGGCGAGATGCATCTGTTCCTGGCCGACCGCTCCCCGTGGGGCGAGGAGACGGACAAGGAACGCCTCTGGGCCCCGTACACCAACGGCACCGTGACCACGCACCACGTCGACTGCGCCCACGACGACATGCTCAGCCCCGGCCCGCTGGACGAGATAGGACGCGCGGTCGCGGCCCAGCTGGAACGGCTGCACGCGGAGTCGGACAGGAGCGGGCGGTGACGGCGGCGGCCGCCCGCGCCCGGGCCGTGCGCCGGCGTCGCCTGTGGGCGGCCGCCCGCCGGGCCGGCTGGAAGGGCGTCCTCCTGACGCCGGACCTAGGGCCTGTCCGGCGGATCATGCCGCAGACGCGGGGTCTGGCACGCTCGTCTGCCGCGTTGTCGTCGGTCGCCGACTCCCCCACGCTCGAACACCCTCGCGCGGGGGGAGCCCCATGACCCCGCTCTCCGGCGCTGATGGAGTGCCGCCGATTTCCTGCGACCTGATCCGCCGGACAGGCCCTGGCGCGGCACGGGACACCCACGACGGCCCGTCGCCCCGCGCGCCGTGGCGGCCGGCGGACCCCGCCCCGGACGAACGGAAGCCCTCATGACGACCACCCTCCCGCAGGCGCCGCCCCCCGCGGCGCCCGGCCCCGGCCGGGCCCTCGTCGCGAACCCCCTCCTCGACGGGGCCCGGCCGGGCGGAGCCCGGACCTTCGGGACCGAGGTGCTCGCCGTACTGGGACGCAGGCTCAGGCGGCTGCGCCGGGGGCCCGGCCGGGCCATCGGCGTCGTGCTCAACCCGCTCGTGTCGATGGTGCTGCTCGGCTATCTGTTCCGGGACGCCATCACGCTGCCCGCCGGCGGAAGCTACGTGGAGTACGTCTTCGCCGGCGGCGCCGTCCAGGTGGGGCTCGCCTGCGTGGGACCGACCGCCGTGTCGATGGCGATGGACCTGCAGGGCGGCATCATCGACCGGTTCCGTTCGCTGCCGATCAGCCGGTCCGCCGTGCCGTTGGGGCACACCGGCGCGGACTTCCTGGTCGCCCTGGCCGCGCTCGCCGTCACCACGGGCGCCGGGCTGCTGCTCGGCTGGCGTTCGCACACCGGGCCGCTGCCCACGCTCGCCGGGTTCGCCCTGGTCGCGGTCTTCACGTACGTGATGCTGTGGCTCGGCGTGCTGCTCGCCATGACCCTGCGCAGCATCGAGACGATCAGCGTCGTCGCGCCGTTCATCGTCGTCGTGCTGCCCTTCCTGTCCAGCGCCTTCCTCTCCCCGCAGTCCATGCCGGGCGCCATCCGCCCGATCGCCGAGTGGAACCCGGTCAGCGCCGTCATCGCGGCCTGCCGCGACCTGTGGGGCAACCCCGCCACCACGAGCCCCGGCTTCGTCGGCGAGCACCCGCTGATCGTGGTCGCGGTGACCCTGAGCGTGCTGTTCGCGGCCTGCCTCACCCTCAGCCTGCGCCGATTCCGAAAGCCCTGAGCCCCGAAGCCCTGAGCCCCGATAGCCGTGAGGAACACCCACCATGCCTGTCACAGAACGCGCGGCGGCACCTGATCCCGCCTCGCTCGACCTCACCGATCCGCAGACCTTCCTCGACGTCGACCAGCACGCCATGTGGCGCAGGTTCCGCACCGAGAGCCCCGTGCACTGGCACCCGGCGGGCCCGGCCGGCCCCGGCTTCTGGGTGATCTCCCGGTACGCCGACGCGGTCGCCGTCTACCGCGACAACAAGCGGTTCACCTCCGAGAAGGGGACCGTCCTCACCACGCTGCTCCAGGGCGCGGACTCGGCCTCCGGCAAGATGCTCGCCGTCACCGACGGAGTGCGCCACCGCGAGATCCGCAACCTGATGCTGAAGTCGTTCTCGCCGCGCGTCCTCGCGCCCGTCGTGGACGGCGTGCACCGGCACACCCGTGAACTGCTCGGTGCGGCCGTCGAGTCGGACCGGATCGACTTCGTCACCGACGTGGTCGACCACATTCCGATGCACACCATGGGCGACCTTCTCGACATCCCGGCCGCCGACCGCCCGCAGCTGGTCGAGTGGAACACCCGGACCCTGTCGCGGCACAGCTCCGAGGAGAGCGAGTTCGAATCGCTCCTGGCGCGCAACGAGATCCTGCTCTACCTCTCCCAACTCGCGGCCGAGCGCCGGGCGAAGCCGGGCGACGACGTCCTCAGCACCCTGGCCACCGCCACCATCGACGGCAAACTCCTGACCGACGACGAGATCGTCCTCAACAGCTACAGCCTCATCCTCGGCGGCGACGAGTCGACCCGGATGTCGATCACCGGCGGGCTCATCGCGCTGGCCGAGAACCCCGGACAGTGGCGCCGCCTCAAGAGCGGCGACGTCACCTCGGAGTCGGCCACGGAGGAGATCCTGCGCTGGACGACGCCCGCCATGCACTTCGGACGCCGTGCCCTGACCGACGTGGAACTCGGGGACCGGATCGTCCGGGCCGGTGACGTGGTCACCCTGTGGAACGCCTCCGCCAACTTCGACGAGGACGTGTTCACCGACCCGTGCGCCTTCGACGTCGGCCGCACCCCCAACAAGCACGTGGTCTTCGGCCACGGCCCGCACTTCTGCCTCGGCGCCTTCCTGGGCCGGGTCCATGTGAACGCCATGGTGGAGGCGCTGCGCGCCATGGTCGCCGACATCACGCTGCTCGGCCCCCCGCGGCGCCTCTACTCCAACTTCATCCAGGGCTACAGCGGCCTGCCCGTCGCACTGCGCGCGGAGCCGGCCGTCGAGGAGGTTCGCTGAGATGCGGCACACGACACGGACCACGGGCGGCACCACGCTCGCGATCCTGCACACCGACACCCCGGCCGACGCCTGGGACGAGGCACGCTGGGAGGAGGTGCGCGGCCGGACGCGGGTGCTGCTCGACTCGTACGGGGTGGTCCTGCTGCGCGGCGCCGGAATCCCCGACGCCACCGCGTTCCACGCCGCCGTCAGCGGCTTCGGCGACGACCTCATCGAGAGCTATCGCGGCGGCAACACCCCCCGCAAGACGCTCTCCGACGGCGTCTTCACCTCCACCGAGTACCCGGCGCGCTACGACATCACCCTGCACAACGAGCTGTCGTACGCCCGTAGCTGGCCCGACCGGCTGTACTTCTGCTGCCTGGACGCACCCGACACCGGCGGCGCCACCCCCGTCTGCGACGGCGAGGCCCTGCTCGGCGCGCTCTCCCCCGAGGTACGGGAGCGGTTCGCCGCCGGGGTCGTCTACCGCCAGTACCTGCACGGCGGGGCCGGGCTCGGCAAGTCCTGGCAGGACACCTTCGAGACGGACGACAGGGCGACAGTCGAGGAGTTCCTCACGGAGTCGGGCGCCGACTTCGTGTGGACGGCCGACGGCGGCCTGCGGGTCAGCCAGCACCGCCCCGGCGTCCGCAAGAACCCGCGCACCGGCCGCGACACCTGGTTCAACCAGGCCGACCAGTGGCATCCCTCCAACCTCCCCGACGACGAAGGGGAGTTGCTCCTGTCCCTGACCGACTCGGTCGACGACCTGCCGCACTGGGTGACGTACGCCGACGGCACCCCCCTCTCCGACGAGGACCTCGCCGAGGTCCGCGCGGCGCAGCGCGAGCACCTGCTGACCGAGCCCTGGCAGCGGGGCGACGTGATGATCGTCCACAACCTCTCCGTCCTGCACGGCCGGGAGGCGTTCACCGGCACGCGCAAGGTCGTCGTCTCGATGACCTGAGCGGGGCGCACCGAACGGTTCGGAGGGGCCCGGCCCAGAGTGCCGGGTCCCTCCGGCACGGCAGACAACCAGGGGGAGCGTACGGATGACAGTGCTCGACGACATCGTGGCGGGCGCGCGCGAGGACCTCGCGGAGCGCCGGCGCGCCGTGCCGGAACGAGAGGTGAGGCAGCGGGCGGCGGCGCGCGGCCCGGGTGCGGACTGCGTGCCCCTGCTGAGGGCCGCGGACGGGCGCCCCCGGGTCATCGCCGAGGTGAAACGCGCGAGTCCCTCCCGCGGTCCGCTGGCCGCGATCGACGACCCGGCCGGGCTCGCCGCGGCGTACGAGAAGGGCGGCGCGGCCGCGATCAGTGTGCTGACCGAGCGTCGCAGGTTCGACGGAAGCCTCGCCGACCTGGACGCGGTGCGGGCCAGGGTCGCCCTGCCGGTGCTGCGCAAGGACTTCGTCGTCGACCCGTACCAGGTCTGGGAGGCGCGGGCACACGGCGCGGACCTGGTGCTGCTGATCGTGGCGGCGCTCGAACAGCCGCTGCTGGCCGATCTGTCGGCACTCGCCACGGAGGTCGGCCTGACGCCGTTGGTGGAGACCCACGACGAGGCGGAGGCCGAGCGCGCGCTCGCGGCCGGGGCGCGGGTGATCGGCGTCAACGCGCGTGATCTGCGGACGCTGAGGGTCGACCGGTCGACGTTCGCCCGGGTCGTTCCGTATCTGCCGGCCGACGTCGTGCGGGTCGCGGAGTCGGGGGTGCGGACGCCTGCCGACGTGGCCGAGTACGGGGCGCTCGGGGCGGATGCGGTGCTGGTGGGCTCGTTACTGGTCACCGACGGTGACGCGGCGTCGGCGGTCTCGCGCCTGCGGGGTTGACGCCGTCGCCGGCTGCGGGCCCGTCGTGGCCGATCGCGCAGTTCCCCGCGCCCCTGAGATGCGCGGCTCCGCCGCGCACTCAAGCGGCGCGGGAAGCGCGCCCTGAAACGGCGGCGCGGGAAGCGCGCCCTGAAACGGCGGCGCGGGAAGCGTGCCCTGAAACGGCGGGGCGGGAAGCGTGCCCTGAAACGGTGCACGGAGTGCGCCGTTTCAGGGGCGCGGGGAACTGCGCGACCAGCCACGACGCACCCGCAGCCGCCCAGCGACACCCGCACCCACCCCGCTCACGCGACCGCGACTCCCCGCCCCGCAAGAGCCACCCACCGCTCCAGCACCCCCGCGGCCGCCCCCGAGTCCACGGAGCGCCCCGCACGGTCCAGACCGGCCGCCAGGCGTTCGGTCAGGGGCGCCGTACCACCGTCCAGCGCCGCCAGCCCCGCCGCCGCCGACAACAGCACCGCATCCCTGACCGGCCCCCGCGCCCCGGCCAGGACGTCCCGGGCCACCCGGGCGTTGTACACCCGGTCCCCGCCCCGCAGCGACCCCGCGGCGGCCCGCGGGACACCGATGTCCCGCGGATCGAACGACTCCCGGCGCACCTCGCCGCCGGTGACCGACCACACGGTGGAGGTAGTGGTGACCGTCAGCTCGTCCATCCCGTCGTCGCCGCGGAACACCAGCGCGTCCGTGCCCCGCCGCGCGAGAACCTCGGCGATGCGCTCGGCCAGTGCCGGGTCGGCGACCCCGATCGCCTGGGCCGCCGGCCGCGCCGGATTGGTCAGCGGACCGAGGGCGTTGAACACCGTACGGATGCCGAGTTCGCGGCGCGGCCCGGCGGCATGCCGCATCGCCGGGTGGAACAGCGGGGCGAAGCAGAACGTGATGCCGGTCTCCTCGGCGACCGCTCCCACCTCGGCGGCCGGCAGGTCGAGTGCCACCCCCAGCTCCTCCAGTACGTCGGCCGATCCGCACGCCGAGGACGCGGAGCGGTTGCCGTGCTTGACGACCCGTGCGCCGGCCCCGGCCGCCACGAGCGCCGACATCGTGGAGATGTTCACGCTGTGCGAGCCGTCGCCGCCGGTCCCCACGATGTCGAGGCAGCGGCCCGGCACGGTCAGCGGCACCGCGTGCCGGAGCATGCCGCGCGCCAGGCCCTCGATCTCCGCGGCCGTCTCGCCCTTCGCGCGCAGCCCCATCATCAGGGCGGCGAGGCGTGCCGGACCCGCCGCACCGGACATGGCCTCGTTCATCGCCCATTCGGTCTGGGGCGCGGACAGGTCCTGGCGGGCCAGCAGAGCGTTCAGTAATTGGGGCCAGTTCTCCACGGCGTTCTCCTCCTGCGCGAATGGGTTCACTTTTCCGTCCGGTTTCAGTCTGGGAAATGCGACGGGTCCTTTCCAGACCACCGCCGCATTGTTCGTACGGTCCAATTCGGCGAAAGGGATGTGAGCGGCATGCAGGTGGCGATGAACGTCGTCCGGGACTCCGACGTCCCGCTGACGTCACAGATCCAGCGATTCATCAAGAGCGAGGTCGCTGCCGGAGTGCTGCACCCGGGCAGCCGGCTGCCTTCCAGCCGCAGCCTCGCCGACGACCTCGGCGTCTCCCGCAGTGTGGTCGTCGAGGCGTACGGACAACTCGTCGCCGAGGGCTATCTGGAGGCGGTGCAGGGCGCGGGCACCCGCGTCGTACGGCATCTGCGGCCCGAGCCGGTCGTACCGACCCTGCTGGAGGACTGCCGGGTGCCGGACGTGCGCTGGGACCTGCGTCCCAACGCCCCCGTGTTCCCGCACTTCCCGCGCCGCGACTGGCTCACCTGTTACCAGCGGGCCCTGCAGTCCGCGGACCCGGCCGACCACGACTACCCGCCGCCCGCCGGGGTGCCGGCCCTGCGCACCGAACTCGCCCACTACCTGGGCCGGGTGTGCGGTGTGCCCGGCGCACCGGACCGGATCATGGTCGTCGCGGGCTTCGCCCAGACCCTTGGGCTGCTCGGCGCGGCGCTGCCCGAACTGGGCGTGGACGCCCTGGGAATGGAGAACCCGGGGCATCCGCGCCAGCGCCAGTTCGTGCGCGAGTGCGGACTGCGGCCGGTGCCGCTGCCGGTCGACGCGGAGGGCCTCGATGTGGCGGCGTTACGGGCGTCGGGGGTGCGTGCCGTGCTCGTCACGCCCGCCCACCAGTACCCGACCGGTGTCACCCTCTCCATGCGGCGGCGGGCCGAACTCGTCGCGTGGGCACGGGAGACCGGGGGCTGGATCGTGGAGGACGACTACGACGGCGGCCTCTGGTACGAGCGCGGCACGCCCCGGCCGCTCGCCCTGCGTCGGCTCGCCCCGGACCACGTCGTCTACGCGGGCACCGCCAGCAAGACGCTCGCCCCCGGCCTGCGCCTGGGCTGGCTCGTGGCACCGCCGGCCATCCTCGCCCCGCTGCTGCGTGCCCGCGCCCGGCACGACCTGGGTACCGACAGCCTGGCGCAGCTGGCGTTCGCACAGTTCCTGCGCAGCGGCCTGTACGACCGTCATCTGCGCCGCCTCAACTCCCTGTGCCGGGACCGCCGACAGGTCCTGGACACGGCGGTGCGACGGCATCTGCCCGGTGCCACGGTCCTGGGACCGGCGGCCGGACTGCACGCCTGCATACAGCTGCCCCCGCGCACCGACGAGGCGGCGCTGGTGGCGGGGGCGCTCGGCCGCTCCGTCCTGGTGCGGGGCGCGGCGGCGTTCCACGCGCGGCCGGGGGAGGGGCCGCCCGCGCTGGTGGTGGGGCATGCCCAGCTTCCGCGTACGGGGATCGGGGAGGCCGTCGCGGAGCTGGGCGCGCTCCTCAGCTGACGGGGGAGGTGCGGAGCTCCAGGAAGTTGCGCATCATGGTCAGCCCGCCCGTCGTCATCACGGACTCCGGGTGGAACTGCACCCCTTCGACGGGCAGCGTCCGGTGCCGCAGCCCCATCACATAGCCGTGGTCGGCGGCCACCGCCGTGGTGATCAGCTCCTCCGGCAGCGGCTCGGCGACCAGCAGCGAGTGGTACCGGGTCGCCTCCAGCGTGTGGCCCAGCCCCTGGAACAGCCCCGCCCCGTCGTGCCGCACGGTGCTGGTCCGCCCGTGCATCACCCGCTCGGCCACCTCGATCCGTCCGCCGTACGCGAGCCCGATGGCCTGGTGCCCCAGACACACGCCGAGCAGCGGCACCCGCCCCGCGAACTCGTGCACCAGCTCCACGTGCCCCGAGTCGGCCGGATGCCCGGGACCCGGCCCGAGCACCACGGCGTCCGGCTCCAGCCCCGCCAGAGCGGCGGGTGTCCGGGTCAGGGAGCGGACGACCAGGGTGTCGGCGCCGAGGGTGCGCAGGTACTGGTCGATGATGTGCACAAAGCTGTCGTACGCGTCGATCAGCAGCACCTTCACGGCAGCAGCTCCTCTCCGGTCAGCGCCCAGTACGCCGCGCCCATCTTCGCGAGGGTCTCCCGCCACTCCGCCTCCGGATCGGACTGGGCGACCATGCCGGCCGAGCTCTGTGTGGAGTAGACGGCGCCGTCGTACTCGATCGTGCGGATGCACAGGGCGAGTTCGCACCGGCCCCGTACGTCGATCAGGCCCACCGCGCCCGCGTAGCTGCCGCGGCGTTCCGTCTCCAGGCCGTCGATGATCTCCATGGCGCGCACCTTGGGCGCCCCGGTCATGGTTCCGGCGGGGAACGTCGCGCGTACCGCCTGCCACACGTCCACGTCCGGCTCCAGGCGGCCGGAGACCGTCGACACCAGGTGGAAGACGTGCGAGAAGGTCTCCACCTCCATGAGCCGGTCCACCGGCTGGGTGCTGGGCCTGCTGATCCGGCCGATGTCGTTGCGGCACAGGTCGACGAGCATGATGTGCTCGGCCTGTTCCTTGCTGGACTCCCGCATCTCCTTGATGCGACGCCGGTTGACCTCGTCGTCGGGGCCGCGCCGGGCGGTGCCCGCGATGGGGCGCATCACGATCTCGTCCCCGGTGAGGTCGTCGGGTTCGATCCGGAAGAACAGTTCCGGGCTCGCACCGATGAGCGTGCCGCCCGCTCTCGGCATCAGATACATGTACGGCGACGGGTTCCGCGCGCGCAGCCGCCGGTAGACGTCGAGCGGCTCCAGGTCCGTGGTGACGTCGATACGGTGCCCGATCTGGATCTGGTACAGGTCGCCGACCGCGATGTGCCGCAGGCAGCGGTCCGCCCAGTCCAGGAACGTGTCCCGGCTGACGCTGTCGCGCACCGAGCGGGGTGCGCGTGCCTCCGGTGCCGCCACGGCACCGGTCCGTGCCGCCCCGGCGGCGGCCGCGGCGACGTCGGCCGCCGGTCCGGCGCCCGCGAACGCCGCGCTGTGCGCCCGCAGTTGACGTGGTGCACCGCCCGCGGCGTCGTACCGGACGGTGTCCCGGAAGAGCGAGAGCGTGATGTCGGGGCCGTGCGGCTCCTTGGTCCGCCCGGGCAGCGTCTCCATGTGCCAGGCGGACTCGTACGCGAACGACGAGAGGAATCCGAACGCGTGACCCTGCTCGGGCAGGTCACCGTGCACCGCGAAGACGCGCCGGACCCGGTCGAGAGCGGCCCACAGCATGTCCTGGCCCCCGAAGCGCAGCCGGTACGGGTCGCCGGACTCGGGGCCCGGCGGCGCGTCCTCGGTGAGCCCCGCCGATCCGGCGGCCCGGGCGAGGGCCGCCGCCACCGCCGGCACGCCGTCGATGTCGAGATACCGGTCGTACACCCGGATCTCGGCGAGCCGCCCGACGCCGACGACGGCCGAGCGCCCCTCCTCGCCGTGGTCCGGCAGATTCTCCAGGAGGAACACGTCCGCCGAGGGACGGCCGCCGGTCAACAAGGCGTAGAGGGCAAGTGGTTCATGCCGGGGCAGACGGGCAGCGGCCATCCGCACCTCAATGGTTCCCGTTCCGTTCAAGACGAACTCCCCACCGAATTGGGTGTCATGCCGTGAAGAGTCAATCAACCGCCCTGCGAACAGAGCCAGACCAATTCCGTGGAGCCGATGCGGTCCATTCTCGAATTGCTTGACCGGGTGCCGGAGGTGGATATGTAGTGGGCGCATATTCGACACCCACAGGGAAGGCTCGGCCATGGAAGTCCTGGAAGGGAAGACCGCAGAATTCGCTGAACTCCGGCGCACGTTCCCGGCCGTTCAGCAGCCCGATTGGCCCGACCCCGCCGCGCTGCGCGACGTCACCAGCCGGCTCGCCGCCGACGCACCGCTGGTCACCGCCGGCGAGTGCGCCGACCTGCGGGGGCGCATGGCGGCGGTGGCCCGCGGTCAGGCGATCCTGTTGCAGGGAGGCGACTGCGCCGAGACCTTCGCGCAGGTGACCGCCGACTCCGTGCGCCGCAAGCTGAAGACGCTGCTGCAGATGGCCGTGGTCCTCACGCACGCCACCGCCCTGCCGGTCGTCAAGGTCGGCAGGATGGCCGGCCAGTACGCCAAACCGCGCTCCAGCCCGATCGAGCGGCAGGGCGATCTGACCCTGCCGTCGTACCGCGGGGACGCGGTCAACGGCCTGGAGTTCACCGCCGGGGCCCGCAGACCCGACCCGGCCCGCCTGCGCACCATGTACGAAGCATCGGCGCGCACACTCGACCTGGTCCGTTCCCTCACCACGGGCGGCTTCGCCGGTCTGAGCCAGGTGCACGCCTGGAACCAGGGGTTCGTCGCCCGCTCACGCGCCGGTGAGCGGTACGAGTCGCTCGCCGACGAGATAGGCCGCAGCCTGGCCTTCATGCACGCGTGCGGCGTCGACACCCGGGAGCTCGGCACCGCCGAGTTCTATGTCAGCCACGAAGGGCTGCTCCTGGACTACGAGACGGCACTCACCCGCACCGACCCGGCGACCGGCCAGGTCTACGCGGGCAGCGGCCACCTGCTGTGGATCGGTGAGCGCACCCGCCAACTCGACGGCGCCCACGTCGAGTTCTTCTCCCGCATCAGCAATCCGATCGCCGTCAAGCTCGGCCCGTCCGCCGCCGCCGACGATGTGCTGAAACTGATCGACCGCCTCGACCCGCACCGCGAGCCGGGCCGCCTCACGTTCGTAGTGCGGGCGGGAGCGGAGCGCGTACGTGACGTGCTGCCGGTCCTCGTCGAGAAGGTCGGCGCCGAGGGAGCCCAGGTCTGCTGGGTCAGCGACCCGATGCACGGCAACACGACAACGGCACCCAGCGGCCACAAGACCCGCCGCTTCGAGACGGTGCTCGACGAGGTACGCGGCTTCGTGGAGGTCCACCGCGCCCTGGGCACCCACCCGGGCGGCATCCACGTCGAGTTGACCGGCGACGACGTCACGGAATGCGTCGGCGGCGGCAACGCGCTCCTCGTGGAGGAACTGCCGGACCGGTACGAGACGGCCTGCGACCCGCGCCTGAACCACACGCAGTCGCTGGACCTCGCGTTCCTGCTGGCGGAGATGTACCGCGACCAGTGACCGGGCCGGCCGGGCTACTCGCCGCGTCGCGTCCCGGCCACTGTTTCGTACGGTGGATCCTGCTCCAGGTAGAAGTGCCCTCCGGGCAGGGTCCGCAACGCGAAGCGCCCCCGGGTGGTCTCCCGCCAGGCCGCCGACTGATCACCGGTCACCCGGGGGTCGTCGGTGCCGACCAGCGCCGTGACCGGGCAGGTGAGCGGCTCGGCGGGGCCACGCCCGTAACCGGCGAGCATCCGGAAGTCGGCACCGATGTACGGCAGGACCAGGTCCACGAACGCCCGGTTGCCCAGCAGTTCCGGGTCGGTGCCGCCCAGTTCGATCAGCGTCTGGACGACCGCGGCCTCGTCCCAGGCGGTCGCCGCAGCGGCGTCCGGCACGTGCAGCTGCGGGGCGCGGGCGCCGGAGGCGAACAGATGGTGCACGGTGCGGCCCGCCGCCTCCAGGGCCCTGGCCACCTCGTAGGCCACGGTCGCGCCCATGCTGTGGCCGAACAGGGCGAGCGGGCGGGGGTCGTCGTCGGTCAGCAGCTCCGCCGCGATCCGCTGTGCCATCGGGGCGAGTTCGGTGGCGTACGGCTCACCGAAACGCTCGGCGCGCCCCGGATAGCACACCGCACGCACCTCGAACTCGTGCAGAGCCTTGCTCCAGCCACGGAAGAAGTAGGGAGAACCGCCGGCGTGCGGGAAGCACACCAGGCGCCGCTCGGCGAAGGGCCTCGGTTCCACGATCTGCGTCCACAGCATCCTGCCCCCAGGGGTCGTCAGTCGCTCCGGCATCCACCGGTGCCCGGGCGATGGTCCCGAGCCGCGCTGACACCCCGCTGACAAGGCGGCCCCCGCCCCGGTGTCAGTCCCGTGTCAGGCCGGCGCGTCAGCATGCGAAGAGCCTCCGCCTTCACCCCGGGAGCCCCGAGCCCGCCCACGATCCCAGGAGCACCATGCCTCCGGCCACCTCGACGTACCCCTCGATCACCGAGGCCACGATGATGCCGCGCCTCATCCGGATCGACTCCAACCTCTACGGTGCCGTCTTCACCCTGATGAAGTTGCTTCCCGCCCACTACATCCTGCAACGCGCCCAGGAGAACGGTGAGTTGGGGCCGGACACGGTCATCGTCGAGACCACCTCCGGCACGTTCGGACTCGCCCTGGCCATGCAGGCCGCCCTGATGCGCCGGAAGCTGATCCTGGTCAGCGACCCGGCCATCGACGCCAACCTGTACCGCAGGCTCACCGATCTCGGTGCCCGCGTCGAGATCTGCCGGGAGCCCGCGCCGGTCGGCGGCTACCAGACGGCCCGGCTGAACCGCCTCGCGGAGATCCGGGCCGAACTGCCCGACACCTTCTGCCCCGAGCAGTACAGCAACCCTGACAACCCGCGCTCGTACGGCACGGTCGCCGACCAGTTGCAGCGCACTCTCGGCACGGTGGACTGCCTGGTCGGCCCGGTCGGGTCGGGCGGCTCCATGTGCGGCACCACGCGCGCCCTGCGCGCCCGTACCCCGGACACCGTCGCGCTCGGTGTCGACACCCACCACAGCGTTCTGTTCGGCCAGCCGGACGGCCCGCGGGAGCTGCGCGGCCTCGGCAACAGCCTGTGGCCGGCCAACCTCGACCACGGCGTCTTCGACGAGGTGCACTGGCTGTCCGCCGCGGAGGCGTACGCCAGCACCCGCGCACTGCACGCCCGGCACGCCCTGTTCCAGGGCCCCACCAGCGGCGCCGCCTACCAGGTCGCCCGCTGGTGGGCCGCGCGCAACCCCGACCGGACCTGTGTCGTGATGCTCCCCGACGAGGGCTACCGCTACCAGGCCACGGTCTACGACGACGCCTGGCTCGCCGCGGGCGGCCACACGGCGGCGGACCGTCCGGCCGAGCCCACCCGGGTCACCGCGCCGGGGGCGGCCGGGGACCGCTGGTCCCGGCTCGTCTGGCGACGGCGTTCCTACGACGCGGTGCCCGGCGTCGTCCCGCGCGCCCCGCTGGCCGAAGGGGCCCTGTCATGAGTACCCGGAGCAAGCACACCGGCCGCCTCACCGGCACTCTCGCCCCCCGTACCCGCCGCATCGTCTACGGCGAACAGAGCCCCGGTGAGATCCGCCGCGAGCTCGAACCCATCACCACCGTCGACCTCGCGCACGTGGTGATGCTCGCCGAGAGCGGACTGCTGCCGGGCGAGGCCGCGGCCCGGCTCATCGAGGCCGTACGGCGACTGCGTGCGAGCGGCTTTCGCGAACTGGAGGGCCTGGACGCCCCGCGCGGCGCCTACCTCATGTACGAGGGCCACCTCTCCGCCGAACTGGGGGCCGACGTCGGCGGCAAGCTGCACACCGCCCGATCCCGCAACGACCTCAAGGCGACCGTCACGGCGATGCGACTGCGCGACGAGCTGTCCGGCCTCCACGGGCAGCTGATGCGCCTGCAAGGTGTCCTCCTGTCCCGCAGCCGCGCGCACGCCGACGTCGTCATGCCCATCTACACCCACTTCCAGCCCGCGATGCCCGTGACCTACGGCTACTACCTGGCGGGCGTCGCCGCCGCTCTGGACCGGGACCTCGCGGCACTGCGGCACACGGTCGACGAACTGGACCGCTGCCCCCTCGGGGCGGGCGCCGTCGCCGGTACCGACCTCCAGGTCAACCCGGAGCGCACGGCCGTTCTGCTGGGCTTCACAGCGCCGCCGCTGCACGCCACCGACGCGGTCGCCACCCGCGACACCCTGCTGCGCGGGCTCGCCGTGGTCGCGACGGCCGCGGTCACCCTCAGCCGGCTCGCCACCGATCTCCAGCTGTGGAGCACACAGGAGTTCGGCTTCGTCGACTTTCCCGAACGACTCGTCGGGGGCAGCTCCGCGATGCCGCAGAAACGCAACGCGTTCCTGCTCGAACACGTCAAGGCGAAGGCGGCCATCGCCATCGGCGCCTGGACGGCGGCGGCCTCGGCGATGAAGTCGACCCCGTTCACCAACTCCATCGAGGTCGGCACGGAAGCCGTCTCGGTGGCCTGGCCCGCCCTGGCCGCCGTACGGGACGCGATCCTGCTCGGCCAGGTGCTGGTCTCCGGGGCCCGCCCGGTCGCCGAGCGGATGGAGGCCCGCGCCCACGAGGGCTTCGTGACAGCCACCGTGGTCGCCAACCGGATGGTCGCGGGAGGCGTCCCGTTCCGTACGGCGCACCACGCCGTCGGCGCGGCCGTACGCCGGGCGGTCGAGTCCGGCTCCACCGAACTCAGCGCGGCGGACCTGTCGTACGAGGGCCTGGGAACGCCGCTCCCCGAACTGCGCGAGGTGGTCGCCGAGCTGAACCGCGGCGGCGGCCCGGGGGAGTGCGACAAGGTGGTCGACGCCCTGCGGGGCCGTCTGCACGACCACGCCGAGTGGGCCGCCGCCCACCACGCCCGCCTGCGGGAGGCACGCCGGCGACTGGACGCCGAGGCACAGGCGATCGTGGCGCGGCACACGCCGGGAGGCACCCGATGACCGGCGGCTGGATGGCCTTCGTGGAGAGCAACACCACCGGTACGGGACGGGAGTTCTGCGCCGCCGCACGCGCTCGGGGCCTGCGGCCGGTGCTGCTCGCCCGCGACCCGGGACGGTATCCGTACGCCGCCGAGGACGCCGTCGACACCCGGACCCTGGACACCACCGACCCGGACGCGGTGCTGCGTACCCTGACCGGCCTGGCCGCGGCCGGCGGCCTCGCGGGGGTCACCTCCAGTTCCGAGTACTACGTCGCGGCAGCGGCCCGCGCCGCCGCGGTGCTCGGGCTGCCGGGTCCCGACGGCGACGCGGTGGCGGCCTGCCGTGCCAAGGACGTGCAGCGGGAGCGGCACCGCGCGGCCGGGGTGCCGGTGCCGGGGTTCGAGGCCGTCGCGGACGCCGATGCGGCCGTCGCCGCGGCCGAGTCCCTCGGATACCCCGTCGTGCTCAAGCCGGTCAGCGGCTCGGGCTCGGTCGGCGTACGCCTGTGCCGAAACGCGGACGACACCGGCGACTGGGCCCACCGGCTCCTGGCCGACGGCGCGAACACCCGCATCCTGGTGGAGGAGGCGGTGGACGGACCGGAGTTCTCGGTCGAGACGTTCGACGGCCGGGTCGTCACGGTGGTCGCCAAACACGTGGGCCCGGTCCCGTACTTCGTGGAGACCGGTCATGACGTCCCTGCCGCCACCCCCGGGCCCACGGCCCGCGCCCTGGGTGAGACGGCCGTGCGAGCCCTGTCCGCGCTGGGCCTCGGCTGGGGCGCCGCCCACACCGAACTGCGCTGGTCCGCCGGCGGCCCGGTCGTCATCGAGGTCAACCCGCGCCTGGCGGGCGGCATGATCCCGGTCGCGGTACGAGCCGCTCTGGGCGTGGACCTGGTGGACGCCGTGGTGGCCCGTGCCGCGGGCCTCCCGGCGGCGGCGCCGGCCCCCGGCGCGGGCCACGCAGCGGTGCGCTTCGTCCGGGCGACCCGCGAGGGCCGCGTGAGCGCGGTACGCGGGCTGTCCGCGGCCGCCGCGGCCCCCGGCGTCCTGGCCGTGCGGGCGACCACCGCACCCGGCCGCGACATCCGCATCACCCACTCGTTCCAGGACCGCCTGGCCTGCGTGGTGGCCGTGGCGCCCGACCCGCTGAAGGCGGCCCGCCGCGCCCTGGCGGCCGCGGACCTCATCGAGGTCGACCTGGATCCCGTACCCGCCCCGCACCCATCACGAGAGAGGGCCGCGACCAGATGACCGCGACGAGCCTTTCCGGCCGGGCACACCAGGACCACGCCCGGCACCCGGGTCCCGGGGACGGACGCCCGCCCGAGCCCTCCACCGCCGGGTTCACCGCCACCGTCCCCCGCTGGCGCGCCCCGCACGCGGGCGGTCCCGGCGCCGGCACCCACCGGACCGCAGTTCCCCCCGGCCTGGCCGGCGACCTGGAGCGCACCGCACGCGCCCTCGGCACCGACCTGCCCGGCCTCCTGCTCACCGCGCACGCCCGGGTCCTGGCCACGCTCACCTCCGAACGCGGCGTCGCCTGCGGTTACGTGCCGCCGAGGGGGTCCTCACCGCGCGCGCTGCGCCTGACCGTCGACCCCTCCACCTGGGCCGAGCTGGCCGAAGCCGTCTCCCTCGCGCCTCGGACGGCGCCCGGCGCGACCGACACCGTGCTCGACCTGTCCGGCCTCACGACCGGCACCCCCGGCCACGGTCCGGGCGCCATGGTGCGGTTCGCGTGGGCTCAGGGCCCGGACGGCCTAGCCCTGCACGTGACGTACGACCTGCGAGCCTTCGACGGCGACCACGCCGCACGCCTCGCCGGATACCAACTGGCCGCCCTGCGCCTGCTCGCCGAGGACCCGTCGGCCCGTCACGACCGCCGGAGCCTGCTGTCCCCCGAGGAGACCGCGACCCAGCTCTACGGACTCGCCGGTCCGCGCGACGACCCGCCCGGCCTCACCTTCGTGGACCTGTTCCGGCAACGGGCACGGGAACGCCCCGGCGCCCCCGCCGCCGCTCACGGCGACCGGACCTGGACCTACCGGGAGCTCGACGAACGCTCCGACCGCGTCGCGCGTGCCCTGATCGCGGCGGGAGCGGGCGCCGAAGACGTGGTCGCGGTCGTCATGGACCGCACCCTCGACTGGATCGCGAGCGCCGTCGGCGTCCTCAAGGCGGGGGCCGTGTACCTCCCGATGCCACGCGACCTGCCCGTGGAACGCGTGGCCGTCCAACTCGAGGAAGCCGTCTGCGTACTGGCCCTCACCGACCACCACTGCGAGTCCGTGGTCCGCAAGGCGGCCGCCGAACTCGAAGGCGAGCTCCCCGTTCTGACGCTCGGCCACCTGAGCGACGTTTCCCCAGAGCACCCCCTCCCAAGTCCGCCCACTCCCGCCCAGGCCGCCTACATCTACTTCACGTCGGGCTCCACCGGCACCCCCAAGGGCGCCCTGTGCGAGCACGCGGGGCTGGTCAACCACCTCTACGCGAAGATCGACGACATGGGGCTCGCACCGGGTCACGGGCAGGTGGTGGCGCAGACCGCGTCCGTGGGATTCGACATCTCCCTGTGGCAGTTCGCCGCGCCGCTGCTGGCCGGCGCGACCACCCGCATCATCGACACCGACGTGATGCTCGACGTCTCCGGGTTCCTCGGCGAGCTCGTCGACCGCGGCGTGACCGTCGCGCAGACCGTGCCCTCCTATCTCGACGTCCTGCTGCGCCACCTGGAGCGCCGCCCGCGCGACCTCGGCGCCCTGCACACCCTCTCCGTCACCGGCGAGGTCCTCGGCCTCGAAGCGGTCCGCCGCTGGTTCGCCGCCCACCCCGGCATCCGCCTCGTCAACGCCTACGGTGCCACCGAGGTGTGCGACGACACCATGCACGAGATCCTGGACGGCGTTCCGGAGCGCGGCTTCGTGCCGCTCGGGCGGTCCCTGCGGAACGTCACCACGTACGTGCTCGACCACAACCTGGAGCTCGTCCCCCTCGGCACGACCGGCGAGATCGCCTTCTCCGGCGTCTGCGTGGGCCGCGGCTACATCAACGACGAGGAACGCACCCGGCAGGCCTTCGTCCCCGACCCGTTCCGCGCCCACACCCGGATGTACCGCAGCGGCGACTTCGGCCGCTGGCTGCCCGACGGCCGCCTCGAGTTCCTGGGCCGCCACGACGAACAGGTGAAGATCCGCGGCTACCGGATCGAACTCGGAGAGATCGAGCACCAGTTGGCGACCATGGCGGGCGTGCGGGACGTGGCGGTCGTCATCGACGGCGACCTCGGTGCCACCCGCACCCTCGTCGCCTTCCTCACCACGGACGAGACGGACACCGCCGCCCCCGACACCGCGGCACGGGCACGCGACTTCCTCGCGGCCCGGCTGCCCGACTACATGGTGCCCACCTACTGCCACCGGCTCGACCACCTTCCGCTGACCGCCAACGGCAAGGTCGACAAGGCGGCGCTGGCCGGACTCGCCGGCACCCTCGGCCATGGCGGAGTCACCCGCACCGCCCCGGCCACCCCCGACGAGCGGCGCCTCGCCGTGGCCTGGGCCGAAGTGCTCGGCGTCCCCCTGGAACGCATCGGCAAGGACGACAGCTTCTTCGCGCTCGGCGGCACCTCCCTGGCCGCCGCCCGGCTCATCGCCCACCTCGGCCGCCGCCTGACCGTCGCCGACCTGGTCGCCCAGCCGGTCCTCGCCGACCTGGCCCGCGTCCTGACCCGCCGCCGCGACGGCGGGCCCCGCCGACCGCACCGCCACCGGCTGCTGCATCCGCTCCTTCCGGTGCACAGCCCGCACCACACCCTGGTCTGCTTCCCGTACGCCGCCGGGAACGCCGTCAACTACCGGGCGCTCGCACAGGAGCTGGAGCGCGACGG
Organism: Streptomyces sp. NPDC020898; assembly: GCF_044333925.1. NCBI lineage: Bacteria > Bacillati > Actinomycetota > Actinomycetes > Kitasatosporales > Streptomycetaceae > Streptomyces > Streptomyces sp. NPDC020898. The sequence continues at coordinate 486,022 of NZ_JBIRRV010000002.1, read as the reverse complement.
CGTCGCCGTGTACGGGGCCGAACCGCCCGGCCACGACTTCGCCGCCCCCGACGAACCCCTGCTGGACGTGCCCGAGCTGGCCCGCCGCGCCAGCGACGAGATCCTCGCCCACCTCACCACGCCCGTCCTGCTGTGGGGCCACTGCGCCGGCGCCGCGGCCGCCCTGGAGACCGCCCGGCTCCTGGAGGCGGCGGGCCGACCCGTCGAACGGGTCTTTCTCGGCGCCCAACTGCTCCCGGACGCCGAGGCGTTGCGGACCGAACTGGCCGAGCTCGCGGGCGTGGACCGGCGCACCCTGCTCGGCCGGCTGCGCGGCGGCCGCGCCTACGTGGAACTGGACGCGTACCAGCCGGAGCGGGCCGAGGTCGCCGACCGCGCCTACCGGCACGACGTCGACGCCTCCCACCGGCACCTCATCCGGCTTCAGGAACAGCCGCACCCGCACCGCCTGGCCGCCCCGGTGGACGTCGTCGTCGCCCGGGACGACCCGCAGACCGCGGACGCGGCCCGTGCCGTCGGCGCCTGGCGGACCCTCGCCGAGCGCGTCACGCTCCACGAACTGGACGACGGCGGCCACTACTTCATCGGTACCAGGCCGGCCCTCAGCGCGGCCCGTGTACGGGAGGCGACCACCCGGACACCCGCGCAGAGCAGCCCCGTACAGGACAGGAGTCGCACATGACCACGACCGACTACCGCCAGGTGGCGGCCACCGGGGTCAGCACGGCCTTCGGCACCTTCGGTGAACTGCTCCAGGGCGTGCTGCCCGAGGAGGACGGAGACTTCCTGGTCACCCTGCCGGTGGCCCGCTGGTCCACGGCACGCTTCGAACTCGCCGCGGACCGGACGGAGGTGGTCGTCGAACCGGCCCACAAGAAGAAGGCGCTGCGGCTGGCCCGGATCATCCTGGAGGACGCCGGAAGACCCGGCGGCGGAGCGCTGGTCATCGACAGCACCCTGCCCGAGGGCAAGGGCCTCGCCAGTTCGTCCGCCGACCTGGTGGCCACGGCGCGGGCCGTCGCCAACGCCCTCGGCGAACCCATGCCGCCGCGCCGTATCGAGTCGTACCTGGCCCGCATCGAACCCACCGACGGCGTCCTGTACCCGGCGATCGTCGCCTTCCACCACCGCAGCGTGCGGCTGCGCGCGCAACTCGGTTCACTGCCACCGATGACGGTCGTCGGGATCGACGAGGGAGGCGCGGTCGACACCGTCGCCTTCAACGCCATCCCGAAACCGTTCACCACGGCCGACCGGCGGACGTACGCCCGTCTCCTGGACCGCATCACGCGCGCAGTGGCCCGCGAAGACCTGGCCGAGGTCGGCCGGGTGGCCACCGAAAGTGCCCGGATGAACCAGGTGCTGCGCCACAAGAGGTCGCTGGAGCCGATGATCCGCGTCTGCGAGGAGGTCGGCGGTCTCGGCGTCGTCATCGGCCACAGCGGCACCTCGCTCGGGATCCTCCTGGACACCACGGCGCCCGACAGCGGCAGCCGGCTCGCCGCCGCCGCGCAGCGGTGCCAGGAACTGGAGGGCAACGTGACGGTTTTCCACACCCTCAGCTTCCACTGAGCCTGAGAGCCTGTGTCATACCCCCGGCCGGGCGCGCGACGTCTGGCACGCACGCTCGCCGCGTTGCCGAAACGCCCTCGTAGCGGAGCTACGAGGGCGCTCCGGCGCCTTGCGATCGCACGCACCAGACGCCGCGCGCTGATCCGGCCGGGGACATGACACAGGCTCTGACGGGGGTCCACCAGTCGGTGGACCCCAAGTTCAACCGGTCGCTGCTGTCGGCACCGCACCCCCGACGACGAGCATGGACGACATGAAGAATCTTCCCGTACGCATGGCTCGTTGGAGCGCCGTCCACCCCTGGCGGGGCATCGTCGGCTGGTTCGTGTTCGTCGTCCTGTGCCTCGGTATCGGAATCACCGTCGGCACCAACGCGGCGACCACCGAGGACTTCCGCATCGGAGAGGCGGGACGCGGCGAGACGATCGCCGCGGAGGGCGGGTTACAGCAGCGCCCCGTCGAACACGTCCTGATCACCGCGAAGCCGGGCACCGGAAAGCTCGACATCGCCGCGGCCGACTCGGCCGCCGCCGACGTCGTCGCCCGGATGCGCAAGCTGCCCGAGGTGCTCACCGTCACCGACCCGGTACGCGCCGCGGACAACACGGCGGTGCGGGTCACCGTCACCATGAAGGGCCCGGAACTGGAGGGCAAGGAGCACGTCGACCCGCTGCTCGAACAGAGCGCGGCCGTACAGAAGGCCAACCCCGGGCTGCGCGTCGAGGAGACCGGATCGCCTTCCATCAGCAAGGGCGTCGACAAGCTGCGCGGTGACGATCTCGCGCGCACCGAGATGATCGCCCTGCCGGTCACCCTCATCACCCTGCTGCTGGTCTTCAGCTCCGTGGCGATGGCCCTCGTACCGCTGCTGCTCGCCCTGTCCTCGATCGCCGCGGCCGTCGGCCTGACCATGGTGGCCTCGCACGTCTTCCCCGACAACGGCATCAGCACCAACATCATCCTGCTCATCGGCCTCGCGGTCGGCGTCGACTACACGCTCTTCTACCTCAAGCGTGAACGTGAGGAACGGGCCCGCGCCGGCGGCAAACTGAGCCCGCAGGCCGTCGTCGAACTCGCCGCCGCCACCTCCGGCCGGGCCGTCGTCGTCTCCGGCCTCGCGGTCGCCGTCTCCAGCGCCACCCTCTACCTGGCCGACGACGTCATCTTCTCGTCCATCGCCACCGGCGCGATCCTCGTCACCCTCGTCGCCGTCATCAGCTCCCTGACCGTGCTGCCCGCCCTCCTCGCGAAACTGGGCATGCGCGCCGAACGCCGTGCCGAGCGCCGGGCGGCCCGCGGGCTCGCGCCGAAGAAGCAGAAGACGCACCACACCGGCCCCGGCCGTCTGACCGCGGCGGTCCTGCGCCCCGTCGCCAAACACCCCGTCGCCACGCTCACCGCCACCGTTGTCGCGCTGCTCGCCCTCGCCGCCCCGGTCCTCGGCATCAAGCTCACCGACATGGGCCGCGAGACACACTCCCGCTCCATCGAAGCCATGCAGGTCTACGACCGGCTGAACGAGGCCTACCCGGAGCTGAAGTCCATGCACCAGGTCGTCGTCCGCGCCGACGCCGGCCGTTCGCCCGAGGTGACCGCCGCCCTGCGCGAACTCGCCGCCGACGTCAAGGACGACCCGCGCCTGAGCGGCACCTCCCAGCTGACGATGTCGCCCGACAAGCGGATCACCATGCTCCAGCTACAGGTCCCGTACTTCGTCAGCAGCGACGAGGCCCAGTCGTCGCTGGGGGACATCCGCGACACGTACCTCCCGCAGACCGTCGGCCAGGTCAAGGGTGCCGACTCCGCGGTGACCGGTGACGTCGCCCGCTACACCGACTACCCGGCCCACCAGGAACAGAAGCTGCCCCTCATCATCGGGGCACTGCTCCTGGTCACCTTCGGCATGACCGTCTGGGCGTTCCGCTCCGTGGTCCTCGGCCTGGTCGGCATCATCCTCAACCTCCTCTCCGCCGCCGCCTCGCTCGGCATCCTCGTCCTGGTCTTCCAGAACACCTGGGCCGAAGGCCTGGTCGACTTCACCTCCACCGGGTCGATCGGCACCCGTGTCCCGCTGTTCCTCTTCGTGATCCTGTTCGGCCTGTCGATGGACTACCAGGTCTTCGTGATCAGCCGGATCCGGGAGGCCGCCCTGCGCGGAGTCCCGACCCGCAAGGCCGTGATCGAGGGCATCGGCAGCTCGGCGGGCGTGGTGACCAGCGCGGCCGCGGTCATGGTCACGGTCTTCGCCAGCTTCGCGGCCCTGCACCTGATCGAGATGAAGCAGATCGGCTTCAGCCTCGCGGTCGCCGTCCTCCTGGACGCCTTCGTCATCCGCATGCTGGTTCTGCCGGCCATGATGCTCCTGCTCGGCGAGGCCAACTGGTGGCCCTCCCGTGGAGTGCGCCGTGCCCGCCGCACCACCGAACAGGCCCCCCGCCCGCTGGAATCGGTAAGCTGATCGACTCGACCGCCGGGCTCTCAACTCCCTTACGAACGAGGTGAATCAGCGTGAGTCAGTGGCAGCAGCAGCCGGGTGACCGGCTCACCCCGGACCGTATCCGTCGCTGGAACTCGGCAGGCTGGATCCTGTTCGGGCTGCTGCCCCCGGCCCTCGCCGTGTTCGACGCGTCGCCGGCCCGGAGGTACTGGCTGTTCGGCCTGCTCGCCCTGATCGCGCTGTGTCACACCGTCGTTCTCACCCGGCCGGACAACCCCGTCCTGCGTCCCCGTACCTACCTCGTCGTCCTCGTCCTCGTCCTGGGCGCGACGGCCTACCTCCTGGACGGCGGGGCCGCCTTCTACATGGTGTCCCTGCCGCAGTTCTGGCTCTTCGCCCGCACCCCGCGGGACGCGATCACGCTCAGCGGGGCCGCCGCGGCCCTCACCGTGTCCGGCGGCATGCTCGGCCAGGGCTGGAGCTCCCAGTTCCTCACGGGCAACGTCGTGCTCACCGTCGTCGCCTACGCCGCAGGCGTGGGTCTGGGGCTGTGGGTGTACCGCTTCGTCGGCCAGAGCAACGAGCGGCAGGAACAACTGACCGCAGAACTGACCCTGACCCAGGAGGAGTTGGCGACCGTGTATCAGCAGCAGGGCGCGGCCGAAGAGCGCGAACGGCTCGCCCGCGAGATCCACGACACCCTCGCCCAGGGCTTCGCCTCCATCGTGGTGCTCGCGGAGGCCGCCCGCACCGCCGCCGTCACCGATCCCGTGCGCTGCGTCGAGCAGCTCACCTCCATCGAGCAGACCGCGCGCGAGAACCTGGCCGAGGCCCGGGTGCTCGTCGGCTCCGCCCCCGAGAGCGGCGTCGCACCCGGCTCGCTGGCCACCACCCTGCGCAGAACCCTGGACCGCTTCGTCCAGGACACCGGCCTCACCGTCACCGCCGAACTGCCCGACATGGACCTGGACCAGCGCACCCGCGTCGCCCTGCTGCGCTGCACCCAGGAGTCCCTCGCCAACGTGCGCAAACACTCGGGCGCCTCCACCGTGGGCGTCGTCCTCACCGAACTCGCGGGCGGAGTCGAACTGGAGATCACTGACGACGGCCGCGGCTTCGTCGTCGAGGATTCCCAGGGGTTCGGCCTCGACGGCATGCGCCGACGGCTGGCCGAGCTCGACGGTGAACTCGCCGTCACCAGCTCCCTCGGGGACGGCACCCGTGTCCTCGCCAGCCTTCCGACGCACAGTCAGGACTGACCATGACCGACACCGCATACGACCGGATCCGCGTGGTCGTGGTCGACGACCACGCCGTGATGCGCGCCGGAGTCATCGCCCTGCTGGCCAACGAGCCCACGATAGAGATCGTCGGCGAAGCGAGCGACGGCCGCGAGGGCGTCGACCTCGTCGAGCGGCTCGCTCCTGACGTGGCCCTTCTCGACCTGCGCATGCCGGTGCTCGACGGCGTGGCCGCCACCACCGAGATCGTCGCCCTGCCGGTGGCCACCCGGGTGCTGATCCTCACCACGTACGACACGGACGTCGAGATCGAACGAGCCGTGGAGGCCGGCGCCGTCGGCTACCTCCTCAAGGACACCACCCGCGAGCAACTCGCCGACGCCATCCGTTCGGCCGCGCGCGGTGAGACGGTCCTCGCGCCCAAGGTCGCGGAGCGTCTCGTGGCCCGGATGCGCCGCCCCGAGCCGGTCGCGCTCACCGCCCGCGAGCGGGATGTGCTGGACGCGGTCGCCGACGGCCTGTCCAACGCCGAGATCGGCCGGCGCCTGGTCATCGGCGAGGCCACGGTGAAGACGCACCTTCTGCGGGTCTTCGCGAAACTCGACGTGAGCGACCGCACCCGCGCCGTCGTCGTCGCCCTGGAACAGGGGCTGCTCGCCCGCTCCTGAGCTCGGGGTGCCCCCGCCCCCGAGGCGCCGCTGCCCTCCGTCGGCCCGCTCCGCCGGGCAAGCGCTTGCTATCCAGCCGCCTGCCGCGCCGTAATCCTTACGTGACCCACATCCCACTCGCCTATGCTCCGCACGGGGACGGGGCTGTGCGAGAGGGGATTCACACATGACGTATCGGCGCCCAGGCTCGCACGAGGCGGCCGAGGACGCCTGGCAGCCGGACGAACTGCTCGCCAGGAGTGGCAACATCCCTGCACCCCGGCTGGGCCGGCTCGTCCTGCTCGCGGCGTTGCTGTGTTACTTCAGCATCACCTTGCTCAACATCCTGAGCTCACACTCCTCGGTCGTCCCTTTGACCGCGGCGGTCGTGTGTCTCCTCGGGATCCTCGGACTGCAGTTACTGCACTCCAGACCCGGTGCGCACCTCGCGTCCACCAGCTGCAAGATCCTCACTCTGAGCGCCCAGGCACTGCTGACCTACCTTCCCCTCCTCGTCTTCAAGGCGCAGTGGGGCTCGATGGCGGGTTTCCTCGCGGGCTCCCTCCTGCTGCTCCTGCCCCCACGTCAGGGCTGGCTCCTGTACGGGGTGGTGGGCGCCTCGATGCTCGCCCCGCCCCTGCTTCGAGGCCTGCCTGTGGTTGAAACGTTCTACTACGTCCAGTCCACCCTGCTGACCGGCCTCGTGATCTTCGGCCTCACCCGGCTCGCCGACCTGATCCGCGTCCTGCACGAGACCCGCGGTGAACTCACCCGCGTCGCGGTCACCCAGGAACGCCTCCGCTTCGCACGGGACCTGCACGACCTGCTCGGTTACAGCCTCTCGGCGATCACGCTCAAGGGCGAGCTCATCCACCGCCTGCTGCCCGCGCATCCTGGCCGGGCCAAGGCCGAGGTCGAGGACGTGCTCACCATCTCCCGCCAGTCGCTGGCCGACGTGCGCAGTGTGGCCAGCGGTTACCGTGACATGTCCTTCAAGGACGAGATCGGCTCGGCCCAGTCCGTGCTCAGCGCCGCCGACGTGCGCGTCACCGCGCGCGTGCGGATCGGGCAGCTGGACCGGGAGCTGGACACCGTGCTCGCGACGGTGCTCCGCGAGGCCGTCACCAACGTACTGCGCCACAGCCGCGCGACGTACTGCGAGATCGCCGCGGAGGGGGACGCCGGCCAGGTACGGCTGACCATCGTCAACGACGGTGTGGCGAAGGGGTATCGGGACCCGTCCCCGCACAGCGGCAGCGGCCTCGGCAACCTGCAGACGCGACTGAACACGGTCGACGGCACCCTGGGCGTGGAGCAGAACGACGGAACGTTCCGGGTGGTCGCCCAGGCCCCCGAACAGCGAGATCCGGACAGCACCGCCGACGCGGACCGGTACCGCGCGGACGACAGCAAGTCGGCGGCTTGACCATGAACAGCCCGCCAGAATAGGCCAGTTGATAAGCTGACGGCCGTATGCCGCTGTGCCAACGGGGGGTGAGCGCTGCGATGATTCGGATATTGCTCGCAGAAGACATGAACATGGTCCGGGGAGCGCTGGTGGCGCTTCTGAATCTGGAGAGGGATCTCGAAGTAGTCAGTGAACTGGAGCGTGGGGACGAGATCCTCGACGCGGCCCTCAAGGTCAGACCCGACATCGCAGTGATCGACATCGACCTGCCGGGCCTGGACGGCCTGAGCGCCGCAGTCCAGCTTCATGAACGGCTGCCCAGCTGCAAGACGCTCATGCTCACCAGCCTCGGTCGCCCGGGCACCCTGCGCCGGGCGCTCAACGCGAAGGTGCACGGCTATCTCCTCAAGGACGAGTCGCCGGCCGAACTGGCCCACGCCATCAGGCGGGTCGTCGCGGGGCATCTGGTCATCGACTCCAAGCTGGCCCTCGCCTCGTGGAGCGGTGCGCAAAGCCCCCTGACCGAGCGCGAGACGGAGGTGCTGCGCCTCGTCGCGGAGGGCTCGGAGGCCAAGGAGATCGCCTCCGCTCTGCACCTGTCCACCGGGACCGTGCGCAACTACCTCACGACGGTGGTCGCCAAGCTGAACGCCCGCAACAGGGTCGACGCGATCCGCATCGCCCGGGACGCCGGCTGGCTGGTCTGATCGAGAAGGCCGGCGGTTCAGACGTCGTCGTACGCGTCGTCGTCCACGGGTGACGCCATTCCTGCCGCTGCCAGATAGCGGATGATGCCCTCGGTCATCTGCAGCGGCAGCGGCAGCGCGGCCTTCGCCCTGTCCGGAGTGACCGGCCAGGCCAGCATCGCCAGGACGAGCGCGGCCTCGGGCCGGTGCAGCACGACCCGGTGCGGACTGTCCTCGGCCTCCAGCGAGAGCCCGGAGTCGAGCACGGTCAGAACCATCCCGCGGGGCAGCCGCAGGGCCCGCCGGTCCGGCAGCCAGACCAGGGTGAAGAGTGCGTCCTGGGCCACCGGGAACACCGACAGCAGCGGGCCCCTGAGGTCGCCGACGCCGAGCGTGTGCACCACCAGATGGGACAGCTTGTTCAGTACCGGGATCAGCACCGCGTCCAGGTCGACGTGTTGATCAGCGGCGTTGGCGAGGACCACGGGTCCCAGCTCCATCCGCCGCAGAGCCTCCCGGACCTCGGGCTCGGGCCGCTCCAGACAGTCCGTGCCCCACCGGCTCTTGATCACCACCTGGTCGTGCCCTTCGTCGTGTTCGACGGTCACGTCTTCGGACAGCGACCAGAGGCGGACCGTGACGACGTCAGCAGGTGTGTGTGGCATTGCCTGCCCTCCTTTCGAGGGAACCTGACGCCGGTCAGAACGCGGTCAGGGTGCGGACCCGGGCATCGAGGAGCGGCTCACCGGCCAGTACCCAACGGTGCAGTTCCTGAAGCCGCCGCGACGGCTCGATCCCCAGCTCCCTCACGGACTCCGCACGCAGCCTCCGGAACGCCTCCAGCGCCTGTGAGGAACGCCCACTGCGATAGAGCGCGACGATGAACTGAGCGTGCAGATGCTCCTGCAGCGGATGCAGAGTGGTGAGCGCCGTCAACTCGCTCACCAGATGCACATGGCGGCCGAGCCGCAGGTCGGCGTCGATACGCGACTGGACAGCGGCGAGCCGAACCTCGTCCAGTCGCAGCGCCTCGGCCCGCAGGACCCCCGACATCCGTACGTCGCTCAGTGCCTGCCCGCGCCACAGGGCGAGTCCCTCGGACAGCAGCTGGACACCCTTCTCGTCCTCACCACGGGTGACGGCCTGCTCGCCCTGTCGTACGAGACTCTCGAACTCCCGGGCGTCCACCCGAACTTCGGGCATGTCGAGCCGGTAGCCGCTGTGCCCGCGGCTGAGTACCTCCTTGGGATCGACACTCGGAGTGAGCCGGGAGACAGCGGTGGCGATCCGCTGCCGCAGTTGCTTCACGTACGTCTGCACGGCGGCCGACGGGCCGGCCGGCGGGCACCCCTCCCACAGCTCCTCGGCGATGACGGCCATGCTGATCTCGCGTCCGCGGCCGACCGCGAGCAGCGCCAGCAGCCTGCGCTGCTTGGCCGCGCTGGGGACGATGGACGCACCGCCCACCGAGGCCGTGAACGATCCGAGCAGTCCAATGTCCAGATAAGCCATGCCAGTTCCCTTCTCTCCTGATGGCGCGAGCCTGGCACGCAGCGTCGGGAGGACAACAGTGAGGGCGCCACGAGAAGCGGGTGAAGGCTGAAAGCCCACGGGCATGAATTCTTCATACGGCGCAGGTGGCGGCGCTTTGCGGTGCCCGAGCCGGGACGTCGTCCCCGGGGCCCCGCTCCTGCCGGCCGCCACCTCGCCGGCGGCTCCGGTAATTGACAGGGTACGAACGTACCTCTTAACGTACCCACATTCAGGACGACGCCGGCAGCTCAACGAGGAGCACCGATGCAGCACCTCTACGACATAGATGTCCAGGTTCCGATGCGTGACGGCGTAGCCCTCGCCGCCAACGTGTGGCATCCCACTGAGGGGGAGGCTCCGACGCTGCTCGTGCGCCTGCCGTACGGCAAGGACGTGATGGGCTTCGGCCAGTCAGCCATCCCCGACCTCCTGGCTCTGGTGGAGGCCGGCTACGCGGTGGTGGTGCAGGACTGCCGGGGCACCCACCGCTCGGAGGGCGAGTTCGTTCCTCATATGGCCGACCGGGCCGACGGCGAGGACACCGTCGCCTGGATCGCCGACCAGCCGTGGTCGGACGGCACGGTGGGCATGTACGGGCCGTCCTACCTGGGGATGGTCCAGTGGGAAACCGCGGTGACCGGTGCCCCCGCCCTCAAAGCGATCGCGCCGACCTTCACCTCGATCGACAACTACGAGTCGCCCTGGTACTCCGCGGGCGGTGCGCTCTCCCTGAGCCTGGTCACGCTGTGGAACGCCATGATGTACGCGGCCGACGCGCAGCGGTCCCTGGCGGCCGGCGAGGACACCCTGTCCCACCTGCAGCAGCTCGGTCAGGCCCTCCTGACCCAAGAGTCTCTCAACGAAGTGCTGCCGACGGCCGAGGTCCCGGTCCTTGCGGCGTACGGCAAGTGGTGGGACGACTGGATGGCCCACCCGTCCCACGACGGGTACTGGGACGCGATGGAGCTCACGCCCGAGCTCAAGAACGTCACCGTCCCGGCGCTCAACATCGGCGGCTGGTACGACCTCTACATCGGCCAGACCGTCCGCACCTACACCACCGCCCGACGGCAGGCGGGCAGTGCGCAGGCGCGCGAGGGGCAACGGCTGGTCATCGGCCCGTGGGATCACCTGTCCGCGAGCGGGGTCTATCCCGACCGCTCCTTCGGTCCGCTGGCCAGTGCCCAGATGATGGGCCTGACCGGCCTGCATGTGAAGTTCTTCGACCGCTGGCTCCGTGGTGACACCACCGCTCTGGACGACGTGGCACCGGTGAAGATCTTCGTGATGGGCATCGACCAGTGGCGCGACGAGCAGGACTGGCCGCTGCCCGACACGAGGTGGACCGACTTCCACCTGACGAGCGCCGGTCACGCGAACACGGCGGGCGGCGACGGCGGGTTGACGACCGAGCCACCGGCCGGCGCCGGGCACGATATCTACCTCTACGACCCGCGCCGCCCGGTTCCCTCGGCCGGTGGGGCGTCCATGCCGGTGACACCGGGGTTCTGCGGCCCGGTCGACCAGCGGACCGTCGCCGGCCGCGAGGACGTCCTGTGCTTCGCCGGCCCCGTACTGGAGGAGCCCGTCGAGGTCACCGGTCCGGTCAGCCTGACCCTGTTCGTGTCCTCCTCGGCGGTGGACACCGACTTCACCGCCAAGCTCGTCGACGTCTTCCCCGACGGCAAAGCGATCAACCTGTGCGACGGGATCCTGCGCGCCCGCTATCGAGGCGGCCTCGCCACGGAAGAACTGATGGACCCCGGCACGGTCTACGAGATCACCGTCGACATGACCGCCACCTCCAACGTGTTCCTGCCCGGTCACCGCATCCGCGTGGACATCTCCAGCAGCAACTTCCCGCGCTACGACCGCAACACCAACACCGGCGGCGTCATCGCCCGCGAGAGCGAGGAGCAGATGATCCCCGCGGTCAACCACATCCACCACGGGCCGAGCCACCCCAGCCGCCTGATCCTGCCCGTCATCGACCGCAAGGACCAGCAGTGAGCGCCGCCGACAGGGTCGCCGAACTGACCGCGACCTTCACCGCTCCGTCCGTCGACGTGGCCCGGCTGCTGTGCGACCAGCACCCCGCCGACCGCGTCGCGTTCACCGTCGTCGACGGCACCGGAGAGCCCTCCACGCTGTCCTACGGAGAGCTCGCCGCGGCTTCCCACCGCTGTGCGCGGGCGCTGCAAGAGCTTGGCGTCGGTCCGGGGGACAGGGTGGCGACCCTGATGGGCAAGAGCACCGACCTGGTCACCGTCATCCTCGCGATCTGGCGGCTCGGCGCCGTCTACGTCCCGCTGTTCACCGCGTTCGCGCCCCAGGCCATCGCCCTGCGCCTGGAAGGCTCCGGTGCGCACGTCGTGGTCGTCGACCCGGACCAGCGCCACAAACTCGACCCGGGCCCCGACATGCCGGACGACCCTCAGCGCCGCATCGTCGTCACCGGAACCGCCGCCTCCAGCGGTGACGCCTCGCTGGCCGACCTCGTCGCCGCCGCGTCGCCGGAGCCGGTGCCCGCCGTCACCACCAGCGGGGACGGACCGCTGGTGCACATGTTCACCTCCGGCACCACCGGCAAGCCCAAGGGGGTCGTCCACCCCGTCTCCTACATCGCCGGATGGCAGGTCTACCTGGAGTACGGCCTTGGCGTCACCCGGGGAAGCAGCTACTGGTGCGCCGCCGACCCCGGCTGGGCGTACGGGCTGTACGCGGCCGTCGTCGCCCCGCTGGCCGCCGGCGTCCCCAGTCTGCTGCTGTCCGGCGGGTTCTCCCCTCAGACGACCTGGCACACCCTCCTCGACCACCAGGTCACCGACTTCGCCGCTGCCCCGACGGTGTACCGGGGACTGCGCTCCTCGTCGGCGCCGGTGCCGCAAGGGCTGCGGCTGGAACGGGCGTCCAGCGCGGGCGAGCCGCTGACTCCCGAGGTCAACGAGTGGGCCGGCTCCGCGCTGGGCCTGGCCGTGCACGACCACTTCGGGCAGACCGAGGTCGGCATGCCGCTGGCCAACCACCACCATCCCGAACTCGCCCGCCCCCTCAAGACCGGATCGATGGGCCGGCCGCTGCCCGGCTGGAGCCTCACCGTCCTGGCCGACGAGAAGGACGAGCCCGTCGAACCGGGCGTGCTCGGCCGGGTCGCGATCGACGTCGCCGCCAGCCCGCTGATGACCTTCAGCAGCTACCAGACCCCCGGGCAGAGCGACGCCAAGTTCACCGCCGACGGCCGCTGGTACCTCACGGGCGACGCCGGGCGCATCGACGCCGACGGCGACTTCTTCTTCTCCTCCCGCGACGACGACGTCATCATCATGGCCGGCTACCGGATCGGGCCGTTCGAGATCGAGAGCGTCCTCGCCCAGCACCCCGCCGTCGCCGAGTGCAGTGTCATCGGCGCACCCGACGATGTCCGCGGCGAGGTCATCGAGGCGTACGTCGTCCTGCGCGACGGCCACGACGCCTCGCCGGAACTGGCCGCCGAACTCCAGCTGCTGGTCAAGACCCGGTACGCCGCCCACGCCTATCCGCGCACGATCCACTTCATCGACACCCTGCCCAAGACGCCCAGCGGCAAGACCCAGCGCTACCTGCTGCGCAGCCGCCGACGCACCGAACTCGCCACCCCGGAGCCACGTTGACCGACACCGAACCTCTCCTCGTCGAACAACGCGGCACCGTCCGATGGCTGCTGCTCAACCGCCCGGAGCGGCGCAACGCCCTCGACGTCACCCTCATCGAGGCCCTGGACAAGCAGATCACCAGCGCCGAGGCCGACCCCGGCACAGCGGTCGTCGCCGTGGCAGGCAGGGGACCGAGCTTCTGTGCCGGCGGGGACTTCCACCAGTTCCTCCAGCTGCACGACAACGGCGACAACCCGGTCGGCTTCCTGACCGACGTGTCGGCCTGCCTCAGCCGCATCGCGGCCAGCCCGAAACCCTGGGTCGCCGTGCTGCACGGTCACGCCGTCGCCGGGGGCCTCGAACTCGCGCTGGCCTGCGACGTCGTCGTCGCCGCCGACACCACCCTCATCGGCGACGGCCACGTCAAGCAGCGGCTGGTACCGGCCGGCGGGTCAAGCGTCCGGCTTCCCGGTGCGGTCGGACGCGGACTGTCGCGCTGGCTCCTGCTGACCGGCGAACTGCTGCCCGCGACCTCCTTCGCGCACACCGGCTGGATCCACGCGATCGTGCCCGAGGCCGACCTCGACGCCGCCGCCACCCGCGTCTGCCGGCAACTCGCCGACCGCAGCAGCCCCGCCCAGCAACGGCTCAAGACGCTGCTGCACCGGATCGACGGGGCCGCACCCGAGCACGCCCTGCGCGAGGAACTGGCCACCTTCGCCGACAACTGGACGGCGAGCTCCGTGGCCGACGCCCTGCGGGCCTTCCTCGCACCCCGGACCACGAAAGCAGACACCAAGTGAACCGCTACCACGGACGCGTCGTCGCCATCACCGGTGCCGCACAAGGCCTCGGCCTCGCCATGGCGACCCGGTTCGCCGCCGAGGGCGCCACCGTCGCACTGGCCGATGTCAACGAACAGGCCCTCAACGACGCCGCCGGGACCATCGCCGACGCCCACGACGCGAAACTCCGCACCGACGTCGTGGACGTGACCGACTCCGCCCAGGTCGACGCCTGGATCACCGGCATCACCGCCGATCTCGGCCGCCTCGATGTGCTCGTCAACAACGCCGGCATCATCCGCGACAACCGCGTCGAGGACATCACCGACGACGACTGGCACGCCGTCATCGACGTCAGCCTCACCGGCGGCTTCCACTGCGCCCGGGCCGCGTTCGGCCCCATGAAACGCCAGGGCTACGGACGCATCATCAGCTTCTCCTCCATGTCGTGGCGCGGGAACTTCGGCCAGACCAACTACGTGGCCGCCAAGGCCGGCATCGTCGGCATGACCCGCACCCTCGCGCTGGAGGGCGCCCGCCACGGCATCACCGCCAACGCCATAGCCCCCGGCCTCATCGACACACCCATGCTCGCCTCCATGAACGGCCCGGCACGCGACAAGCTCACGAACAAGGTCCCGATGCGCCGCACCGGCAGCCCCGAGGACATCGCAGAAGCCGCAGCCTTCCTCGCGAGCGAAGCCGCCGGCTACATCACCGGCATCGTCCTGGACGTCGACGGCGGCATCTCCATCGGATCCTCGATCCGGTAACGGCGAACCCGGCGGACGAGCAGGTGTGGGTACGTTATGCGGTACTTTAGTACCCAATTGCAAGGGTCGGCCTTCCAGTCCGGACGACCATCCGCCGCTCCAGGCGGAGACGCTCATGGGAGACTGCTGCGGTGACGGCCCAAACTGACTCGCGTGACCGACGCCCGCGCCGAACCGCGCGCAGACGGGTCGTCGACACTCGGCGTCGGGACGAACTGCTGCGCCAGGCCGAGGCGATCATCCTGACCGAGGGCTTCACCGCGGTGACCATGGATGAGCTCGCCCAGCGACTGGGGTGCTCCAAGGCGACGCTCTACAGCCTCGCTTCCACGAAGGAACAGCTGGTCCTGGCGGTCACCCGCGCCTTCTTCCGGGATGCGACAGCCGAGATCGAACAGGCGGTCCAGGCCGAGCCCGACCCCAGGCAGCGGATCCGGGTCTACCTCACCGGTGTCGGCACGGCCATGCGCCGGCACTCCCACGCGTTCTACGACGACATGGTCGGTTACGAACCGACGGCGCAGATCTACCGCACGAACTCCGCTGCCGCGGCGCGCCGGGTCCACGAACTGATCGAGGAAGGCGTACAGGCCGGCGTTTTCCGCGCGCTCAACGGCCATTTCGCCGCCCATGTCGTAGCGGTCACCATCGACGCGGTGCAGTCGGGGGTCCTCCTGGAGAGGACCGGCCTGACCGCCGGCGACGCCTTCTCCGAGCTCGGTGACCTCCTGCTGGACGGGCTCAGTTCGGGGCAGGGCACATTCGAGTCTCCTTCCACAGCTGCGCGCCCGCCCAGGGACCAGGTCCCGTCGGCGCCGAGGTAAAGCGCGGGGGAGGGCCGCCCCTCGCGGATCGTCTCTGACCTTCACGAGGCAGAGACGGCCGATCCATGGATAAACCTTCCTCTCCCGCCCCTGTGCTGGGGTCTCTACGGTCGAGGCTGCGGGCGTGCACCGGCCCGCCGTAGCGAAGGAACAAGACCCCCATGAAGATGACTGGCAACACGATCCTGATCACCGGCGGGACCTCGGGCATCGGCCTCGGTCTGGCCCTGCGTCTGCACGAGGCCGGCAACAAGGTGATCGTCGCCGGCCGGCGCAAGGAACTCCTGGACGAGATCACGGCCGGGTACCCGGGCATCGACGCGCTCGTCCTCGATGTCGCGGACCCCGACTCGATCGCCCGGGCCCGTGAGAGTGTGGCGGCGAGCCACCCGGGGCTGAACGTGCTGGTCAACAACGCCGGCATCATGCTGCCGGAGAACCTTCTCGACCCGGCCGAACTCGCCGTCGCCGAGGATCACATCACGGTCAACCTGCTCGGCTCGATCCGGATGACGTACGCCTTCCTGCCCCTGATCGCGGGCAAGGACGACGCGGCCGTCATGAACGTCACCTCCGCGCTGGCGTTCGTCCCGTACGCGATCGCTCCGACCTACGGCGCGACGAAGGCCGCGCTGCACTCCTTCTCCGAGAGCCTGCGCATCCAGCTCGCCGGTGCCGACGCCGGTATCCAGGTGATCGAGATGGTTCCGCCGGGTGTGCGCACGACCCTGATGGGTCAGCAGGATGCCGACGACGCCATGCCGTTGGACGAGTTCCTCACCGAGGTTCTCGGTCTGCTGCGTGAGAAGCCCGACGCGAAGGAGCTGGTCGTCGAGCGCGCCGGGTTCCTCCGCGGCGCGGTGGCCAACGGCTCCTACGGCGACGTCCTCGCCATGATCAACAGCAGCTGACCACCCGGTCATGACCGACGTGGAACGGCACGGAACGGCACGGAAGCGTCTTCGGCTCCGCCGACGGGGGACAGCCGCCGCGGGCCGTCTTCCCTGCCGACGGAAGGCGGCGCACCGCCGACGGTCGGCGAGCGTCCCAGCAGGTCAGCAGGTCAGCAGGTCAGCAGGTCAGCAGGTCAGCAGGTCAGCAGGTCATGCGGGTCATGCGGGTCAAGTGATCATGGGACTGCTCAGCCATGGATCAGCGGTCTCTGGATAGCCGGGCGGGATACGGCGAGTATGGGGGCATGGACAAGAAGGAACTGGCGGCATTCCTGCGCCACCGGCGTGAGATGTTGCGCCCCCGCGACGTCGGGCTGGTCGAGGGGGCGCGCAGGCGTACGCAGGGGCTGCGCCGCGAGGAGGTCGCGCAGCTCGTCGGCATGTCCACCGACTACTACGCCCGGCTGGAGCAGCAGCGTGCACCGCAGCCCTCCGTCCAGATCACCACGGCCCTGGCCCGGGCGCTGCGGCTGACCCTGGACGAACGCGACCACCTCTTCGTCCTCATCGGCCACAACGCCCCGGCCCGCTTCCACCGCTCCGAACACGTCAGCCCGACGCTGCTGCGGGTCCTGGACCGCCTGGACGACACCCCGGCCCTGGTGCAGACCGACCTGCTCGACACCCTCGCGATGAACCCCTTGGCCATCGCGCTGCTCGGCGACCAGACCCGCCACACCGGTCTGGCCGGCAGCGGCTACTACCGCTGGTTCATGGACCCGGCCGAGCGTCTGGTGTATCCCGAGGAGGTCCACGAACACCACGGCCGTGCCCATGCGGCACGCCTGCGGGCCGCGCTGACAGCCGGCAGCGACACCCCCCGGGCCGCCCGGATCCTCGCCGAACTCCAGGAACACAGCCCCGAGTTCGTCCGCATGTGGGAACTGCAGGAAGTCGCCCAACGCTACGACGACTGCAAGACCATCCTCCACCCCGAACTCGGCCGCATCGACGTCGACGCCCAGCTCCTGTACACCGAGAACCGCGCCCAGACCCTGGTGGTACTGACCACCCGCCCCGGCACGGAAAGCCACAGCAAGTTCGAACTGCTCTCCGGGTCCCTCCTTTCCGGAGTCGGCGCTGGAAGCGGCTCGGACGCCGCTGCCGCTGACCGATCCGTACATGCGCTGAGGTCTGGGTTTGCAGCGGGAAAAGGATGACCAGAGTGCTCAACTCACCGAACTATGACCCGGAGAAGTTCTACGCCGATATGCATGAGGCGGTTCACATCGACTCGGTGATAGACGTTCCTGCCGTTTCTCTCCGACGTCAGGAGTCCGGCCGAGCGGAGTTTCGCGAGATGTCGTGAAACCTGCGGTCGCGTCATGTTCGCGCGACGGGCGAGATCCGATGTCGTGATCGCTTCGTTGACCATATGCCGGCACAGGCTCAGGCGGGCGGGGTCGGAAAGGATCAGCAGCCGCTGGCGTACATCGTCGATGGAGGACGGTTGGCGCTGCCATGCCACCGGGTAATGCAGCACGACCGGGAATCCTGGTTCGCCTCGAATGACGAGGTGGGGGCGGCCGTGAATGGTCGGTACGAGGAATACATGGCTCCCGCGGAGCGGGACGTTGAGATCCTGGAACTTGTCGAAGCGTACGCCTCTGCCGTCCTGAACCACCTGTGCGGCCGGGCTCACTGAGGAGATCAGCTCCGCGAGGGGGAGTTTCCGGAGCCGGGAACGTGCCTGCTCGGCCTCGTCGCGCAGACGGTCGCGAATGCGGTCCCATTCTTCCGCGAAGAACTCCTCGACGGAGCCCTCCAGTATCCGTACCAGGGATTTCCGGAACGCCTCCGGATCGTCGACCAGTCTCTTCGCCAACTCGCCTCGCGAGAACGAGCGTGCTTCGCATGCCGTGACGAATTCGGCCGGCCGGGTGAGCGCTCCGCTCGGGTCGAAGGCGCCGCCCTGGATCGCGTACGCGGCGGCCTCGACGAACGTGGTCACGTCGAGTCGCGACAGGCGATCGATCTCCGTCTCGATCTCCGCGTCGAGCGGAGGGCTCAGCGGGAGCATCAGGCGGAAGCGGCGGCGGGCCCAGAGCGGCGCGAATCGCGTCAGCTCATGACGGAATTCCCGTGGAAGGGATTCGCTGACCTTTGCCAGCCATGACCGGGAGTCCAGGTGATGGTCGGGCTCGGCCAGCGAGTGCAAGCAGGCTTGGAGTTCGGAGATCGGTGACGTTCCGATCGTCACGTCCGAACTCTTCGCGCCCCTGAGATCGAGGAGTACTGGCATCCGGTGACTGTAGACGAACAGTTACCGCTCTCGCGGTAACAGTCGGGCCAATACTTCCCCCCGCGACCTAGTGTCCCGCCTCATCAGTGGCACAACGTTGCGAGGGAACGAACGTGGTCGAAAGCCCGGGGACAGAGAGCACCTGGCAGGCCGTCGCGGAGCCGGGATCAGGATGGCGCCGGGTGATCCGCCTACCGATGCGCGAGGGAACCGAGCTGGTCGCGGACGTCTACGCGGCCGACCCGGACCCGGCCCCGCGGCCCGTCCTGCTGGAGCGCACGCCCTACGGCCGCCGGACGGCGCGCGGCTCGGACGGGGCCCTCGCGTCCTGGAACCCGCCTCCGCCGGAGGCGGTGTGCCGGCGCTTCGTCGAACGCGGCTACCACGTGGTCCGGCAGGACTGCCGGGGCCGTGGTGACTCCGGCGGTGAGTTCGTCAAGTACCTCAATGAGGCCGAGGACGGCTACGACACCGTCGAATGGATCGCGGCCCAGCCCTGGTGCGACGGCCGGGTGGCCACGATGGGCGTCTCCTACGCGGCGCACGTACAGACCGCGCTCGCCTCGCTGGGGACACCGTCCCTGTCGGCGATGTTCCTCGACTCCGGTGGCTTCGCCAGCGCCTACGAGACCGGTGTCCGGCTGGGCGGAGCCTTCGAACTCAAGCAGGCGACCTGGGCCTTCGCCAGGGCGAGGACCAGCGCGGCGACCCTGGCCGACCCGGTGCGCGGTGCCGCGCTCGGGAGCGAGTCGATCGAGGAGTGGTTCAGGCAGCTGCCCTGGCGGCGCGGCCACTCACCCCTGCGGCACGCCCCGGAGTACGAGGACTATCTGTTCGAGCAGTGGGAGCACGGCCGGTTCGGGCCGTACTGGCAGCAGCTCGGCATCTACGGGCGGGGCCATTTCGACCGTTTTCCCGACGTGCCGAGCCTGCACATCTCCAGCTGGTACGACCCTTACATCCGGACCGCCGTCGAGAACTTCCACGAGCTGGGGGTTCGCAAGACGAGCCCGGCGTATCTGGTGCTCGGCCCGTGGACGCACGGCCGGCGCAGCGTCTCCTACGCCGGGGACGTCGATTTCGGTCCTGAGGCGACCCTGGACGGCAACCTGGCGGCCGACTACGTGGAGTTCCGGGCGAACTGGTTCGACTCGCAGCTCTCCCCGACGCCGTCGACGTCGACGGACCCGGCTGTCCGCTACTTCCGGATGGGTGGCGGGTCCGGCAAGCGCACCGCGGAGGGCCGGATCGACCACGGCGGCCGCTGGGAATCCGGCTCGGCCTGGCCGCCGCACGACGCACAGGCCACGGGGTTCTTCCTCACCGCCGACGGGGAACTCACGCCGGAGCCCGGAGCCCTCACCGGGTACCTGGAGTACGACCACGCTCGCACCATGAAAGTTGTGCATTATCTTGACGGCCGCAAGAAATCAGCCCTACATTCCTCCACGTCTTCGTCAGTGCACCGAGAACCTGTCCGGTCCCGCTCCGTAAACCGCCCCACAAGGAGCCGCTCCATGCCCGCAGGCACCCGTCCCCGCACCACCCGCAAGACCCCCCGCACCCTTTCGCGCGTCGCCCTGGCCGTCCTGGCCACCCTGACGTCCGCGGCGCTCACCACGGTCCCCTCCTCGGCCGCCCCGTCGGACGCGGCGGTCGCCGGTCACCTCACCGGTACCCTCTCCGACGGCGCCACCTGGATCGCCGACGTCCCCGAGGACTGGAACGGCACCCTGCTGGTGTTCAGCCACGGCTTCGGCCCGCTGGTCGCCAGGAACGCCCCCACCGAGGCCGTACGCACCACGTTGCTCGCCCAGGGCTATGCGATGGCCGGGTCGTCGTACGACCCGGGCGGCTCCATGTGGGCCCTGAACAGCGCCGAACGTGACCAGTTCGCCACCATCGACGCCGTCGCCGCGAAGATCGGCGAGCCGTCGCGCACGCTGGCCATCGGCAGTTCGATGGGCGGCCTCGTCAACGCGCAGATGGCCCGGGACGGCGGCGGGCGCATCGACGGCGCCCTCGGCCAGTGCGCGCTGGTCGCGGGCGCCAACGACCTGGAGAACTACCAGCTGGACGCCGAGTACACGATCGCCCGTCTGCTGCTGCCCGAACAGGACGTGAAACTCGTACGGTTCGGCACGCCCGCCGAGGCCGCCGCCACCGCCGACCTGCTCACCAGGGCGGTCAACGCCGCGCAGGGCACCCCGCAGGGCCGCGCCCGGATCGCGCTGGCCGCCGCCTTCCTCAACCTGCCCGCCTGGGCGCCCGGAAAGGACCGTCCGGCGCCGACCGACTGGGCGGGGCAGCAGGAGCAGCAGTACGCGTGGTTCGCGCAGGGCATCCTGTCGTTCGTCGAGGGCGGCCGGTACGCCATCGAGCAGTCCGTCGGCGGCAACAACTCCTGGAACCGGGGCGTCGACTACGCCGGCCTGCTCGCCGCTTCCCAGTACGCCCCGCAGGTCCGCGCGCTCTACAAGACGGCCGGTCTCGATCTGCGCGCCGATCTGCGCATCCTGACCAAGGGCGCCACGATCACCGCCGATCCCGCCGCCGTCCGCACCGCGCAACGGACGTCCTCCGCGGGGCAGGGGCTTGAGGTACCGCTGCTCAACATCCACACCACCGCCGACAACCTGGTCCCGGTGGAGCAGGAGAACCGCTTCGCCGACCGCGTGCGCGCCTCGGGTGACGGCGCGCTGCTGCGGCAGGCCTACATCGAGCGGCAGGGCCACTGCGCGTTCACCACCGCCGAGACCGTGGCCGCCCTGCACGCCCTCGAACACCGCGTCGAAACCGGCCGCTGGGACGACGTCGCCACCCCGGCCGCGCTTCAGAAGTCCGCCACCGCGCTCGGTCTGGACGGGGCCGCGTACATCCCGTACCGCCCGGCGAACCTGTCCGTCGGCCGCGGCGCCTCGTAAAGATGGTGGCGAAGGCAGCCTGATCCCGGCCGCCGGTGTCCCCCTCCGCGAGCGCCACGCCCGGCCCGTGGAGGGGGACACTCACCTGCGAGAACGCACGGTTACGCGCAGTCGCTCAGACGCGTGACCCCTGGGACGCGGTCAGGGAGGCGTCCCAGGGCCGGAAGGTCTCGGTGACCTGTCGCATGCGCAGCTGTTCCAGCGTCTCCACCTGCCGGTCGGCACGTTGGAGCAGGCCGTCGAGGTGCGCGGGGTCGAGGCGGTCCTCGGCGTCGGCCAGCCGGCGCAGGGTCCGCCAGGCGGCGGCCTTTCCCTCGACGCCCACCCGCAGCAGCTCCAGTTCGAGCATGGGCGAGAGCGGAGAACGCCGGGCGACCCGGCCGTTGGCCTTGAGCCGGCCCACCCGCTCGGCCACCCTGCCCGCGACGATCTTGTAGCGGCGTACGGGGACATCGAGCGACCGCATGATCCGCAACAGGTCGGCGCGGTCCTCGGCGATCTCGTCGGCGATCGGCCGCACGGCGTCGGCGAGCGCCGGGTCCCGTTCGACCTCGGACTCGGCCAGTGACAGGGCCCGGTCCGTACCGAGGGTGGCCCCGGCGAGATGGTCGTTGAGGTAGATGCCGAGCAAGTCCGTGTTGGTTCGGTTCGCGCGGTCGTGCATGGGACCCACTTCCCTCGGGATCGACGGCGTGTCGGCGGTGGCCGACGTCCACCGGGTACCCAGGGAGGTCCGCTCACACTGTCCCGAATCGGATCGCCGGCAACTGAGGTGACTCGCCGGTCGCGGGTACCCGGTGCGCCACGGAGGCGGACACAGGACGTCCGGCTCGGACAGCCGAGGAGGTACGGAATGGGACTGCGCAACCATGTGGTGGTGAGGCATTCCAGCGGCTGAACGACGTCTGCTACACCTTGTGCGTCGCCACCGGCACCCGCGACATCACCGCCGCACTGACAGCCGCCCGCCGCCGGGTCCGGGGGCACCCGCCCGAAGACCGATGCCGTCAGGACCGATGCCGTCAAGGCCGACGTCTGAGTCCGGAACGAGGGGATCCCGTTTCGGCCCGGTGGAGGCGTGCACCACCTGCGGAAGCCGCTGTCCGTCTAGGCTGCTGCCCGAGCGCCTGAGCGGGTTGGCGCAGTGAGCGGACAGCGGTCTACGGGAGGGCTCACCTCATGAGCAGGGTCTGGTTCATCACTGGTGCGAGCAGTGGTTTCGGGCGGGCGGTCGCCGAGGCGGCGGTCGCCGCGGGTGACGTCGTCGTCGGCGCCGCACGGCGTACGGGCGCGCTGGACGGCTTCGTGGCCGCGCACCCCAAACAGGTCCAGGCGCTGCGCCTGGACGTCACCGACCTGGCCGCGGTCGAGACCGCCGTACAGGACGTCCTCGCGTGGCACGGGCGGATCGATGTGCTCGTCAACAACGCAGGGCGTACGCACGTCGGTGCCGTCGAGGAGACCACCGACGCCGAGCTGCGTGATCTGTTCGACCTGCATGTGTTCGGGCCCGCCGCACTCGTACGGGCCGTGCTGCCGCACATGCGGGCGCGGCGTTCGGGCGCGATCGTGCAGATGAGCAGCGTGGGCGGACAGCTCTCCGCGCCGGGCTTCGGGGCGTACAGCGCGACCAAGTTCGCCCTGGAGGGCATGTCCGAGGCGCTCGCGGCGGAGGTCCGGGACTTCGGGATCAAGGTGCTGATCGTCGAACCGGGGGCCTTCAGGACCGAGTTGTTCGACAGCGGCCGCGCGGGCGCCAGCCGGGACCTCGGTGTCTACACCGGCACGGTCGGCGCGACACGCAGGATGGTCGCGGACAACGACGGCACCCAGCCCGGCGACCCGGCGAAGGCGGCGGCCCTGATCCTCGCCGCCCTCGCCACCGAGGACACCCCGCTGCGCCTGCCCCTCGGCGACGACTCGGTCACCGGAGTACTCGGCCATCTCGATCGGGTACGCGGTGATGTCACCGCCTGGGAGAAGCGCGCGCGGGACACCGCCTTCGACGGCCGGTGACGGTCCGGCGGTCCGGTGAGGGGGTCAACTCTGTGGCGCCAGCCCTGTCTTGAGCCCTGCCCCGCACAACGGCACCACCGCCGTTCGCGTCCCGAGCGCCATCTCCCGTACCGCCGCCCAGCAGGCGACCCCGGTCGACTCCACGTACAGCCCCTGCGACGCCAAGTCCCTTTGCGCGTGCCGGATCTGATCCTCCGTCACCGTCAGGAACGTCCCGCCCGAGTCGCGCACCGCGCGCAGGATCTGGCGGGCCCGGGGCGGGTTGGGGATCGCGATGCCCTCCGCGAGAGTGGGCGACATCGGCGGCGGGACGGTGGCGGACAGATCGGTGGCACCCTCCGTCCAGGCGTGCGCCAGGGGGGCGACCGCCGCGGCCTGCACGGCGTACAGCGCGGGCCGCCGGTCGATGAGGCCCGCCCCGTGCAGCTCGGCGACGGCGAGCGCGGCGCCCAGCAGCAGCGTGCCGTTGCCGACCGGCACGACGATCACCTCGGGGAGGCGGCCTCCCATGTCCTCCCACAGCTCGTGGACGTACGTCTTCGTGCCGTGCAGGAAGTACGGGTTGTAGACGTGGGAGGCGTAGAACGTGCCCGGAGTGTCCGCCTCCTCGCGGGCCGCCGACGCCGCGGCCTCCCGGTCCCCGTCGATCACCCGGACCCGCGCCCCGTGCCCCTCGATCTGCTCCAGCTTCTTCGCGGAGGTGCCCTCGGGGACGTACACCGTGCAGGGCAGCCGGGCGCGGGCGCAGTACGCGGCGATCGCCGTGCCCGCGTTGCCGCTGCTGTCGGCGATCACCTGACGGGGCTTCAGACGGAGGGCCAGTTCGGCCAGGAGCACCGCGCCCCGGTCCTTGAAGGAGAGGGTCGGCATCAGGAAGTCGAGCTTCGCCGAGATGCCCTCCCGGAGCTCGACGAGCGGGGTGCGGCCCTCGCCGAGGCTTGTCGTGGGCGCGGAGAGGGGGAGCGTTTCCGCGTAGCGCCAGAGTGAGTTCACCCTGCCGACCAGCGACTTGAGGGGCGCGGGCGTGGGGGCGAAGTCGAGGTCCAGAGGCCCCCGGCAGAGGGGACAGCACCAGGTGAGGGAGCCTGCAGGGACGCGGGTGCCGTCGGCGGGGCAGTAACAGTCCGGCAGTGGGGTCATGTGCGCAGAGTAGTTATGTACGCAGGGTAGTTGTGCCGACCCGGTTGTGTGTTCTCCAGTGCCGCCCGGAACCCCAGCGTCGCGCGCTGTTCGAGCGCCGGTCGGCACCCCCAGCGCGAAAGGGGGGTCTGGGGGCGCAGCCCCCAGGGATGGGACGGGTAGGGGCGGCGGGGGCGAAACTCACTTACCATGCGCCAAGTCGCACGC
This sequence comes from Streptomyces sp. NPDC020898, assembly GCF_044333925.1. Taxonomy (NCBI): domain Bacteria; kingdom Bacillati; phylum Actinomycetota; class Actinomycetes; order Kitasatosporales; family Streptomycetaceae; genus Streptomyces; species Streptomyces sp. NPDC020898. The sequence continues at coordinate 461,002 of NZ_JBIRRV010000002.1, read as the reverse complement.
CAGTTCCCACCACACGCCTTCACCTCCACCCTCACCCTCGCCCTCATGTCCACCCCCTCCCGACGAGGAGCCCGGCACTCGTGGCCATACCCCCGCCCCCTGGACCCGAACAGCCCCAACCACACCCCCCGCAGCACCCCCAGGCCCAGGGGCCGTACCCGCAGCCGCCGAACCCTTCGTACCCCTCGTACGCCCAGCCCCCGTCGCCCTCCTACCCCACCCCCTACGCCCCCTGGGGCCAGGGCTACTCCCCCTACAACCGGCCGACCCCCGTCAACGGCGTCGCCATCGCCTCCCTCGTGCTGGGCATCCTCTGTTTCCTCCCGGGCCTCGGGCTCGTCCTCGGGATCGTCGCGCTCGCGCAGATCCGGAGGAAGGGGGAGCGCGGGAAGGGCATGGCGGTCTCCGGCGCCGCGCTGTCGACCGTCGGGCTCGTGCTGTGGGCGCTGCTGCTCGCCAACGGCGGCCTGTCCTCCGCCTGGGACGGCTTCAAGGACGCCGCCAAGGAGAACAACAGCACCTTCTCCCTCGCCAAGGGCGACTGCTTCGACGCACCGGACGGCTCCCTGGAGGGCCTGGCCTACGACGTCGACACCGTGCCCTGCTCCGGCGCGCACGACGGCGAGGTGTTCGCCAGTTTCCAGCTGCCGGCCGGTTCCTTCCCGGGCGACGACCGTGTCACCGAGGCCGCCGACGAGAAGTGCTATGCCCTTGAGGACAGTTACGCCATGGACGCCTGGGCCGTGCCCGGCGACGTCGACGTCTACTACCTCACCCCGACCAGCGAGAGCTGGCGCCTCGGCGACCACGAAGTCACCTGCGTCTTCGGCAACATCGACGCGAACGCCAGTCTCACCGGCTCACTGCGCAACGACGAGACGACGCTCGACGCCGACCAGCTCGCGTACCTGAAGGGCGCCCACGTCCTCAACGCGGCCATGGACCTGGCACCGGAGGCGGAGTACGTCGAGGACGACCTGCCCGGCCACAAGGAGTGGGCGCGGAAGGTGGCGGACGCGCTCGTCGAGCAGACCCGTCTCCTCGGCGAACACCGGTTCGCCGCCGCGGCCGCGCCCAGTGTCGCCGCGCTCGTCGAGGACCTGGCACGCGCGCGCGTCGAGTGGTCGAGGGCGGCCGACGCCACCGACGTGGACCTCTTCTACGACCACTACGACGCCGGCGGCGAGCTGCTCGACCCGGACCGTACGGTCACTGTGCGCAGGGCCCTGGGGCTGGCGACGACCCCGCCCACGTACGAGCAGGAGGGCGGCGGCGGGAGTGGCGACACCAGCGGGGGCGCTGGGGAAGGAGACACCGGCATCGAGGTGTGACGGCGGCCACAGCGGGGAGAAAGTGCCTGCGTGAAGCCCACCGGCCGCGCACTCATCACATCGAGTGATTCTCTGGCCTTTGCTTGCATGTCACAACCTACGGTTGCCACGCTGTTGCTGTCTGTACAACCTGATGGGAGCGGCCCGTGACATTCGGTGAGCAGCCGGCCTACCTGCGTGTCGCGGGTGATCTACGAAAGCAGATCGTCGACGGTTCGCTGCCACCGCACACCCGTCTCCCCTCCCAGGCCAGGATCAGGGAGGAGTACGGCGTCTCGGACACCGTCGCGCTGGAGGCGCGCAAGGTGCTGATGGCCGAGGGCCTCGTCGAGGGCCGCTCGGGGTCGGGCACCTATGTGCGTGAGCGGCCTGTGCCGCGCCGGATCGCCCGCTCCGGCTTCCGTCCGGACGGCGGCGCGACACCGTTCCGCCAGGAGCAGGCCGACGGGGAGGCGCGCGGCACCTGGGAGTCCAGCAGTGCGCAGGCGGAGGCGGGCGGCGCGGTCGCCGAGCGGCTCTGCCTCCCGCCCGGCGACCGCGTGATGTGCACGAAGTACGTCTTCCGGGACGCCGGCGAGGTGATGATGCTGTCCACCTCCTGGGAGCCCCTCGCCGTCACCGGCCGTACGCCGGTGATGCTGCCCGAGGAGGGCCCGCTCGGCGGGATGGGCGTCGTCGAGCGCATGGCGGCCATCGACGTGATCGTCGACAACGTCACGGAGGAGGTCGGCGCCCGTCCCGGCCTCGCCGAGGAACTCCAGGCCCTGGGCGGAGTCCCCGGGCATGTGGTGATCGTCGTGCAGCGCACGTACTACGCCTCGGGGCGCCCGGTCGAGACGGCCGATGTCGTGATCCCCGCGGACCGTTACCGGGTCGCGTACCACCTGCCGGTGAAGTAGCCCACACTCCGGGGCGGTTGACCGCCCGAGTGCTCCCCTCCCGGTCGTTGCACCGTCAACCGCCGCTGCCCGCCGGGCCGTTGGATTCTGGCCGTTCTCGCAGGTCGCCCTGTGGGGCGCGGCGCGCCGCTGACCGGACACGCCGTGCTCTTTCGACGGCGCGTTCGATGTGGTGCGCCCCCTGGGCGCTGGCCGGTTGCGTATCTCTTTGTGAAAATCCGTATTCGCTGCGTAAAGGTTAGGCGTAGGCTCGGGCATATGCGGATTGCGGTTTCCTTAGCGAGCGGAGCGCGGCGCAAGCCGGGGGCGGGAAGTGGAGGGGCTCCATGAGCGACGGCACGATCACTCTGCCCTGGCTCGTCATACGGCAGGACGACAACGGCAATCGCTATCGCGTGGGCCGGTACGCGACCCGCGCGGAAGCCCAGAAGATCGCCGACAGCCTCGACGACCGTGGCCACAAGCAGCTCTACTGGGTCGAGCGGATCGGGCAGAACGGAACCCGGTGATCCGGGGCCCGGCGGCCCGAGTCGGCTGATCCGCGCTCCCGTTAGGCTCCGGCCATGACGGAACGGAATCAAGGGGCGCCCGAGCGGACCGTGGTCGTCGGCGCCGCCCTGCTGCGCGACGGTCGCCTCCTCGCCGCCCGCCGCAGCGCGCCCCCCGAGCTGGCCGGCCGCTGGGAGTTGCCCGGCGGCAAGGTCGAGCCGGGTGAGGCGCCGGAAGGCGCGCTGGTGCGCGAGCTGCGCGAGGAACTGGGTGTCGATGCGGAGCCGGTCGAGCGCATCCCGGGGGAGTGGCCGCTGAGGCCGCCGTATGTCCTGTGGGTCTGGACCGCGCGGCTCCCCGCGGACTCGGCGGAGCCGAAGCCCCTCCAGGACCACGACGAACTGCGCTGGCTGACCCCGGCCGAGATCTGGGACGTCGACTGGCTGGATCAGGACGTACCGGCGGTGCGGGAAGCGGTCACCCGGTTGAGGTGACCGGTTGAGGTGCCAAGGGGAGTTGAACCGGTTGAGTTGACCCGGCCGTTCGGTCGGGGCGAGGGCTCAGGGGCTGCCGGCCGGGGCTGGTGAGACGCGTGTGGTGCCCGATGTGCGCGCCCCCTACGCCGTTCGTGCCACAGTGCGCCCTCGCGGGCGGTACTGGGCGTCAAATATCGGGTATGTGCCCATTAACCCCATGAAACCGGACATGGGTGGGTCCCTGGCCTGGGAAGTGATCGGCGTGTTCGACACCGAAGGCGACTGCGCCGAGTGGAGCTTCCCCGCGGAGCCCGGCGCCGTGCGCGGAGCGCGTGCGGTCGTGCGCGGACAACTGCGCAGCTGGGGGCTCGACTCCCTCGGTGACATCACGGCCCTGCTGGTCAGCGAGCTGGTGACCAACTCCCTGCGGCATGCCACGGGCCCCATCGGGGTGCGGCTGGTGCGGCCCGCCGGGATGTCGGCCACGCTCCTGGTCGAGGTCTCCGACCCGCTGCCCGACCCGCCCCGCGAGCGGGCCGCCCGGCCCGACGAGGAGGGCGGTCGCGGACTCCAGCTGGTCGCCCGCTCGTCCAACCGCTGGGGCACCCGGCTCGCCGACGCCGGCAAGACGGTGTGGTTCGAACTGGCGGTGCCGGGATGAGACCGAACCGGGCGCCGGCCGGACGGTGAACCCGGTGATCGCCGGGCGGTAAACCGGCGTCAGGCCGAAAGTGAACCCCGCGTGCGGCTGACAGTGAACTGTGCGCCGGGGTGAACAGCGGCTGTACGGCCGCCCCCGCACTGTCGACCGTGTGGTTCAGGCCACTGGCAGTTGTCCTCGATCGGGGTTCGACGGGTGCTCCCCTGGTTAGAAGACTGGGAGTGTTGTCGCGGGCAGGTCCGAAAAGCATCGGGATTGTCCTGTGATCGTGAACACCGTGTTGTGGGGCGCCGTAGTGCTGGATACTGCGGGCAGCCGCCCCCGGTGACCGGTGCCGGACGCGGTGAGCTGGAGGGGACGGTTCGCGTGAGCGAGATACCAGCGAAGGCCACGGAGTCCAAGGACCCGTCGGGCGGCGCGAGTGCAGGGGCCGTGGGTGATGCCGCGGCCGGTGTGCCACGCCGTGCTGCGGGCGTCGGGAGTCCGGCCGACGGGGACGCGATACGCGATGCGACACGTGAAACCACGCGTGACACCATGGGCGACCCGGTGCGCGATACGACACGTGACACCGCGCAGGAACACGCGCGTGATGTGACAGGTGAACCCATGTGGCAGAGCAGCCCACCCGGCTCGATCTACGACTACATCAAGGTGGCGTCGTTCTCCATCGGTCCCGACGGCCTCGTCGACCAGTGGAGCCTGCGCGCGGAGAAGATCTTCGGTATCCCCGCCGCACGGGCCGTGGGCATGGACCCCATCGCGGCGTTCATCGACCCCGATCTGCGCGAGCGCGGACACCGCAAAATGGCGGAGATCCTCGACGGCCGGGAGTGGACCGGAGTCGTTCCGTTCCGCATCCGCGAGCCCGGGCTGGGTGAGGACGGCCGGCGCGAGGGACTCGCCGAGGTCTATGTGATGCCGACGCGGACGGAGGAGGGCGAGAAGGCCGCCGTATGCATCGTCGTCGATGTCCGTACGCTGCGTCAGATCGAGACGGACCTTGCCGCTTCGCAGGCGATTTTCGGACAATCCCCGTTCGGTTTTCTGCTGATCGACACCGATCTCCGGATCCGGCGCGCCAACGAGCGGTTCGCCTCGATCTACGGCGGCACGGTCGACGACCACCGGGGCCGCGGTGTCTACGACTACCTGCGCTCTCCCGAGGCCGAGCGGGTCTCGGCGACGCTCCGCCGGGTCCTGGAGACCGGCGACTCGATCACCGACATGCACATCACCGGCCTCGTGCCCGGCTCCGACGAGCGCCGGCACTGGTCGGTCAACCTGTACCGCGTGCACAGCGGCACCGGCCGCCCCATCGGTATCGCCTGGCTCGCCCTCGACATCACCGCCCGCCGCGCCGCCGCCCGCGAGGCCGCCGCCGCACGGCGCAATCTCGCCCTTCTGAACGAGGCCGGCTCCCGCATCGGGAACTCCCTGGACCTGGAAACGACCGCGCGCGAACTCCTCGACGTCGTCGTCCCCGGCTTCTGCGACCTCGCGACCGTCGACCTGTACCAAGGGCTGCTGGCCGGCGACGAGGCCCCGCCGGGCCTGGCCGACGGAAGTGCCGCCCTGCGCCGCGTCGCCTTCGCCAGCGCCGTCTCCGACGCGCCCTTCATCGGTGGCGAGGAGCCCGTCACCCTCGGCGCCGTGCACCACTTCCCGTTCAACTCGCCCAGCGCGGACGCCCTGCGCACCGCCCGCCCGCAGTTCATCCCCGCCGAGGACAACGGCGTCATCCAGTCCACGCTGGCCGTCCCGATGGTCGCCCACGACACCGTCGTAGGCCTCGCGCAGTTCTCCCGTACGAAGGGCAGCGAGCCGTTCGGGGAGCGGGACCGGGCGCTGGCCTGGGAGTTGGCCGCGCGGACCGCCGTCAGTATCGACAACGCGCGGCTGTACCGGCGTGAGCACGAGCGGGCACTGATCCTCCAGCGCTCCCTGCTGCCCCCCGGCGACCCGGAGGCCTCCGGCCTCGACATCGCCTGCCGGTACCTCCCCGGCAACGCGGCCACCGAGGTCGGCGGCGACTGGTTCGACGTCATCGAACTCCCCGGGCACCGCACCGCGCTGGTCGTCGGCGATGTGATGGGCCGGGGGCTGCGCGCCGCCGTCGCCATGGGTGAACTCCGTACCGCCGTGCGCACCCTGGCGCTCCTCGACCTCGAACCGGCGGAGGTGCTCTCCGCGCTCGACGAGATCGCGCGCGGCCTCGGCACCCCCGGCGGCGTCCAGCAGGCCACCCGCACCGCCCGCCAGCCCCGCGACGCCGACCTCTCCGAGGTGTACCTCGCGACCTGTATCTACGCGGTCTACGACTCGGTGACCCGCAGGTGCACCTTCGCCAACGCCGGCCATCTGCCGCCCGTCATCCTCGAACCGGGCGAGGCCGCGCTGATGCTCGACGTGCCGCCGGGCATGCCGCTCGGTGTCGGCGGCGAGCCGTTCGAGGAGGTCGAGGTCGAACTACCCGAAGGTTCGCTGTTGGCGCTCTACACGGATGGACTGGTCGAATCCCGCGACCATCCCCTCGACGAGGGCCTCCAGGCGTTCGTCGGCGCCCTCACCGACCCCTCCCAGCCGCTGGAGGACGTCTGCGACCACGTCCTCAGCACCCTCGACACCCACCACGGCGAGGACGACATCGCCCTGCTGATGGCCCGTGTCCAGGGGCTGCCCGCCGATTCCGTCGGCGACTGGACCCTGCCGCGCGAACCGCGCAGCGTGGGCCGCGCCCGCGAGTACACCCGCACCCAGCTCACCGCCTGGGGCCTCGAAGCCCTGATCGACACGACGGAGCTGCTGGTCAGCGAGCTGGTCACCAACGCCCTGCGGTACGGCGAGGGCGAGATCAGGCTCCGGCTGCTCCTCGACCGCATGCTGGTGTGCGAGGTCTGGGACGCCGGCCTCGTCCAGCCGCGTCGCCGCCGTGCCCGCGACACCGACGAGGGCGGACGCGGACTCCAGCTGGTCGGCCTGCTCAGCGCGGCCTGGGGCTCCCGCCGGACCCCGCGCGGCAAGACGGTGTGGTTCGAACTCCCGCTGCCGGACGCCGGAAAGGTCCTCGCGGACCCGGCGGAGGCCCTGCTGAGCCTGTTCTGACGGAGGCTCTGAGCTCGACGCCAGACTCTCTTACGGGATTCCCGGCACTTCTTACAGAGCGACACCCCGCCGCGCCCGGGTGGCCGGCCCGCCGAAGGACCCCGGCGGGCCGCCGCTGCGCATCTCCGGTTGCGTGTCCGGCAGATCGCCGAGCAGGATCCCGCCGAGAACCGCCCCGGCGACCCCGCTCGCGTGCTCGGGCCGCCCGCCGTACGGGTTCCCGTGCGCCCGGACATCCCGCTCGGCCAGCTCACGGGCCTGCCGTGCGAAGACGTCCGCCTCCACCGGGTCCCGGTCGAGCAGTCGCCCGGCCTCCGCCAGCCGGGTCCGGGCCTCGGCACCCACCGCGCCCCGGTGCGTGGTGACGAAGTCGGCCGCACCGGCGGTGGCACCGCGCGCGACGAGCACAACGGCCCCGGGAACCGTCCCGAGTGGCCCGACAGCCCCCACGACCCGGCGCAGCGCCTCCAGAGGGTCATGGGCCCCGTGGGACCCCTCCTGTACCTCTTCCCGTACGGCGGCCAGCGTGGCCTCGGCCCGGGTGACATGCCCCGCCAGCTCGCCGGGGGGCACCTCGGTCGCCGTACCGTCGGCCAGCCGCTCACGTGCCTCCACGACCGCCGCCTCGGCCTCGTCCAGGGCCTCCGGCAGTGCCTGTGCGGCGGCGGCCAGTGCGGACGCGAGCCGGTCGACGCCGTGCACGAACACCTCGGCCTGGGCGATCGCTCCCTCGGCGGCGCGCAGGTGCAGCACAGCCCGGTCCGTGTCGCCCAGGTCGGTCGCCTGGCGGGCCCGGTTGAGCCCGGTCGTGGCGAACACGAGCCGGTCCTTGGCCTGTTCGACCTGGCCGGAGACCAGGAGCGAGGCGGTCGGCGCGTACCGTTCGGCCAGCTCGGAGAGGGTGGCCTCGGCCGCCCCCGTACGGCCGGTCAGCTCCCGGAAGCGCGCCTCGGCGAATTCCAGCGACCCGCCCAAGTCCCGTTCCAGGGCGCGCAGTTGGTCGAAACCGGCGGCCTCCGCGTCCAGTCGCCGACCCGCGTCCACACACCGCGCGACGATCTCGTCGAGGGTTTCACGTGAGGCCTCGGTCGGCTTGTCGTCGTAGGTCTGGCGCAGTTGGAAGGCGGCCGACAGCTCGGCCTCGGCGTACCGCACGGCCTCCGTGAAGGGCGCGACCGCCTCGGCCCCGAACCGCCCCTCCACGAAGCCGAGTTCCTCACGGCTGGTGCGTACGCAGTCGTCGGCCGCGACCAGCGACTTGCGGGCCTGCCGGTCGAGTGCGAAGGCGGTGGGCTGCGCGACAGGAGCCAGGGCGGCGGAAGCCGTGCGGGTCCTGGTACGGCGTCTGCGGCGGGCGTAGCCGTACGCGGCCACCGCGATCGCCGTGCCCGCCACCACGAGGGGCAGGACCAGGTCACCGGCGGACGTCTCGTCCTCCGGGGCCACGGGAGCGGCGGCGGTCGCCGCGCTGCCGACCGCCGGCACCGGCTTCTCGGGCCCGGCCGTCATGCCGGGCAGCAGCAGCCACATCACCCCGATCACCGCGCCCAGCACGGCATGGGCCACGCGCACGGGTATGTGGGACGCGGCTCGCCGTGGCCGGCCCCTGGTAAGGGAGGGCGTCACATTTGTGAGCGTATGGGGATGATCGCGGTCCCGCGACCGGGGTGGGGCGGGGGTGGCGGGAGAGGGGCAGTGGGTAGGATTTTCGCAGACGTGTTCGAAGGGGGCGGGGGATGCACTGGTTCATAGTGGGGACGGCCGCACTGCTGCTGGGCGGCCTGGTCGTGTGCGGTGCTGTGGCGACGAGAACCGGCTGGCTGCTGCCGTGGCTGCGACGCCGGGTCCTGCGGCCCGAACTCTGGGGCTACGGAACGATTTCCTTCGGCACGGGCCTGCTCCTGATGATGTCGTACGGGTCGTTGGGCGTGTTCGACAGTTCCTCGGGCCCCGTCGACGGCGCGTTTCTCGCCAGCATGGTGCTGATGGCGGCGGGCGGCTACCTCCAGGCACTGTCCACGCGCCAACGCCTCGACGGATGACCGGCATGCCCCGCAGAGAACTCACCGTCACCGACCTCGCCCCCCTCACCCGCGCCGCCCTCGGCCCGTCCCGCACGCTGGCCGGGGTCACCCGGGTGCGCGGCGGCAGCAAGAAGGGCGTCTACCGGCTCGCCCTCGACGACGGCACGACGGTGATCGCGTACGTCTGGTCGCCGGACGAGGACCTCTGGGACGCCGGGCCCGTCGACCACCGCGACCCCCTCGCCCACGCCACGGGTCTCGACCTGTTCACGGCGTCGCACGACCGCCTCACGGCCGTCGGCGTCCGCACGCCCCGCCTCCTGTACGCCGACCCGACGCACACCCACCTCCCGGCGGACGCGGCGGTCGTCGAGGACGTACGGGGGCACCCGGGCGGCGGCAACCTGGAGGTGCTGCTGGAGCGCGACCCGGAGACCGGCGCCCGGGTCCTGGACCGGCTGGGGACCATGCTCGCCGCCCTGCACAGCACCACCGGACCCCGCCTCGGAAAGGTCGGCCTCGTCGACAAGGGCGGGGTGTCCCACGGGAGTTCGTGCGAGCAGATCATCACCGACCGCGCGCTGTACGACCTCGACGACCTCGTCGTACGACAGCCGCGAGCCGCCGCCCTTCAGCACGAACTGGCGTCTCTCGTACGGCACTTGGCGGCCGAGGTGCGCCCCCGCCCCGGCCCTCTCTCCCTCATCCACGGCGAACTCGGCCCGGACCACGTCCTGGTGACCCCGGACGGCGAACCGGCGCTCATCGACATCGAGGGCCTGCTGTACTTCGACGCCGAGTGGGAGCACGTGTTCCTGCGCCAGCGGTTCGGGACGCTGTACGAGAGCCTGGCCGCCCCGGACCTCGACCCGCACCGCCTGCGCCTCTACCGGCTCGCCATGCACCTCTCCCTGGCCACCGGCCCGCTGAGGCTGCTCGACGTCGGTGCGTTCCCGGACCCCGCCTTCATGCGCGGGATCGCCGAACACAGCCTCGAACAGCTCATGAACTCCCTGAACGCCTCCTGATCTTCGAGCCCAGCCACACCAGCGGGTCGTACTTACGGTCAACTGCCCTTTCCTTCAAGGGGATCAGCGCGTTGTCCGTGATGTGGATGCCCTCGGGGCACACCTCCGAGCAGCACTTGGTGATGTTGCAGTAGCCGAGGCCGTGTTCGTCCTGGGCGGTCTTCTTGCGGTCCAGGCCGGACTCCGCCGCCGCGTCCAGAGGGTGCATGTCCAGTTCCGCGACCCGCATCAGGAAGCGCGGGCCGGCGAACGCGGGCTTGTTCTCCTCGTGGTCGCGGACCACATGGCAGGTGTCCTGGCACAGGAAGCACTCGATGCACTTGCGGAACTCCTGCGAGCGGTCCACGTCCTCCTGCATCATCCGGTACTCACCGGGGCCCACTCCCTCCGGCGGCACGAAGGACGGCACCTCGCGGGCCTTGTCGTAGTTGAAGCCGACGTCGGTGACGAGGTCCCGGACCACGGGGAAGGCCCGCAGGGGAGTCACGGTGATCGTCTCCTCCCGGGTGAACACCGACATCCGGGTCATGCACAGCAGCCGGGGACGCCCGTTGATCTCCGCCGAGCACGAACCGCACTTGCCCGCCTTGCAGTTCCAGCGGACGGCGAGGTCGGGGGCCTGGGTCGCCTGGAGCCGGTGGATGATGTCGAGGACGACCTCGCCCTCGTTCACCTCGACCGCGAAGTCCTTGAGCCCACCGCCCTTCACGTCACCGCGCCACACCTTGAAACGGGCCTCGTAGCTGCTGCTCACTCCGCTGCTGCTCACTCGTAAAGCTCCTCGTCGGTGAGGTACTTGACCAGCTCCTCTTTCTCGAAGAGGGCGAGCAGGTCGGGGCGGACGGGTTCGGTGGTCTCGCGGGTGAGGGCGATCAGGCCGCCCACCTGGTCCGTGGCCGCCAACCCAGCGGCGGGATCGAGGAGTTGGCACAGCAGGTTCACGTTGCGCCACTCGCGGTCCATCGTCGGATGGTCCTCACGGGTGTGGCCGCCGCGCGACTCGGTGCGCTCCAGCGCCGCCCGGGCCACGCACTCGCTGACCAGCAGCATGTTCCGCAGGTCGAGGGCGAGATGCCAGCCCGGGTTGAACTGGCGGTGCCCCTCGACTCCGGCGCGGTGGGCCCGTACCCGCAGCTCGGCCAGTTTCTCCAGCGCCTGCTCCATCTCGCCCTCGCGGCGGATGATGCCGACCAGGTCGTTCATGGTCTGCTGGAGTTCCTGGTGGAGGGTGTACGGGTTCTCCGGCGGGCGCCCGTTGTCCTCGCCGGGGGCCGGGCCCTCCGCCGAGAAGGGGCGCAGCGCCTCTGCCGCCGCCTCGTCGATCTGGGGGTCGTCCACGGGTGGGCGGGCGGCGAGCGTGTTCGCGTACTCCGCCGCGTGCAGCCCGGCCCGGCGGCCGAACACGAGCAGGTCGGAGAGGGAGTTGCCGCCGAGCCGGTTGGAGCCGTGCATCCCGCCCGCGACCTCGCCGGCCGCGAAGAGGCCCTGTACGTTGCGCGCCGCCGCGGTGTCGGACTCGACCGCGATACCGCCCATCACGTAGTGACAGGTGGGCCCGACCTCCATCGCCTCGGCGGTGATGTCGACGTCCGCCAGCTCCTTGAACTGGTGGTACATGGACGGCAGTCGGCGCCGGATGACCTCCGCCGGCATGCGTGTGGAGACGTCCAGGAAGACGCCGCCGTGCGGGGAGCCGCGGCCCGCCTTGACCTCGGAGTTGATGGCGCGGGCCACCTCGTCGCGGGGGAGCAGTTCGGGTGGCCGGCGGTTGTTGTCCGCGTCCTCGTACCAGCGGTCGCCCTCGGCCTCCGACTCGGCGTACTTCTCCTTGAAGACGTCCGGGATGTAGTCGAACATGAACCGCTTGCCCTCGGAGTTGCGCAGCACCCCACCGTCACCGCGCACCGACTCCGTGACGAGGATGCCCTTGACGGACGGCGGCCAGACCATGCCCGTCGGGTGGAACTGCACGAACTCCATGTTGAGCAGCGGCGCCCCCGCGAGCAGCGCCAGCGCGTGGCCGTCGCCCGTGTACTCCCACGAGTTCGACGTCACCTTGAAGGACTTGCCGATCCCGCCGGTCGCGATGACGACGGACGGGGCTTCGAGGACGAAGAAACGGCCGGTCTCACGCTCGTAGGCGAAGACACCGGAGACCCGGTCGCCGTTCTTCAACACCCGGGTGACCGTGCACTCCTGGAAGACCTTCAGGCGGGACTCGTAGTCGCCGGTCTCCTTCTTGTCCTGCTGCTGGAGGGAGACGATCTTCTGCTGGAGGGTGCGGATGAGTTCGAGGCCGGTGCGGTCACCGACGTGCGCCAGCCGCGGGTACTCGTGGCCGCCGAAGTTGCGCTGGGAGATCCGGCCGTCCTTCGTACGGTCGAAGAGGGCGCCCCAGGTCTCCAACTCCCAGACCCGGTCCGGCGCTTCCTGCGCGTGCAGCTCCGCCATCCGCCACTGGTTGAGGAACTTGCCGCCGCGCATGGTGTCGCGGAAGTGGACCTGCCAGGCGTCGTGGGAGTTCACGTTGGCCATGGCGGCGGCGATCCCGCCCTCGGCCATCACCGTGTGCGCCTTGCCGAACAGCGACTTGCAGATCACCGCCGTACGGGCGCCGCGCTCGCGTGCCTCGATCGCGGCCCGGAGTCCGGCGCCGCCCGCGCCCACTACGACAACGTCCCATTCCTGGCGGTCGACCACGGACATTAAAACAACCTCGGATCGTCGAAGGCGCCGGAAGCGACCAGGTACACGTAGAAGTCGGCGAGCGCCACGCTCACCAACGACGCCCAGGCGAGCAGCATGTGACGGGCGTTCAGTTTTCCGACCCACTGCCAGGCGCGGTAGCGCACGGGATGCTTGGAGAAGTGTTTGAGCTTGCCGCCGACGATGTGCCGGCAGGAGTGGCAGGAGAGCGTGTACGCCCAGATCAGCGTGATGTTGAGCAGGAAGACCAGGGTGCCGAGGCCCATGTGGCCCCACTCGTAGTGCTCGTCGCGGAAGGAGAGCACGGTGTCGTAGGTGAGGATGCCGGCGACCACGAGGGCCGCGTAGAAGAAGTACCGGTGCATGTTCTGGAAGACGAGCGGGAAGCGCGTCTCGCCGGTGTACTTCTTGTGCGGCTCGGCCACCGCGCAGGCGGGCGGGGAGGCCCAGAAGCCGCGGTAGTAGGCCTTGCGGTAGTAGTAGCAGGTCAGGCGGAAGCCCAGCGGGAAGATCAGGATGATGATCGCGGGCGAGATGCCCCACCAGCTCCCGAACAGGTCGGCGTTGGGGCCGTTGCGCATGGGCGCGCAGTTGTCCGCCAGACAGGGCGAGTAGAACGGCGAGACGTACGGCGCCGCGTAGTAGTCGGCGTTCGCGAACGCCCGCCAGGTCGAGTACACGATGAAGGCGAGCAGCCCGGCGGCCGTCGCGGCGGGCGCCAGCCACCAGCGGTCGGTCCGCAGGTGCGGGGCGTCGATGGCGGCGCGCGTACGGTCGCGTACGCCGCCGCCTTTCGGCTGGGGTTCCGTGTCAGTGGCCAAGGAGAACTCCGGTCAGGGGGCGTGCCGGTCGCGGGCACCGAGGCCCTCGTCGTCCGAGTCCGTCCACAGGCTGTTGTCGTACGGGGTGTCGGGGATGGACACGAGGTCGGGGCGCTGGGGTTGCGCGAGCCCGGGGGCGGCCTCGCGGAGCAGCGCGAGGCTCTCGCGCAGGTGGTTCGCGTCGCTGCGGAGGCGGCGTAGTTCGAGGCCGCCTTTGCCGATCTGCTGTTCCAGGCGGCCCATCGACCGGAACAGGTCGTCGAGACAGCGCTGGATGGACGTCAGTTCGTCGTTCACGGACATGACGTGACCTCACTTCCGTAGGCCGGGGCCTTGGACGGCAACGTTCATGCGCCTGAGAGTGTTGCGCGTCACACCTTCCGGTGGGAAGGGATGTGCACCGATTGGCCGAGGCGTATGGGTGCATCCCGCGGTGCACTGCGCCGCACGGGTGGGCTTCCCGGCCGTCGTCGCCGTGTCGCCGTCCGTTGCCGAACCCTTTCCTCTTCAGTGGCCGGATACATGCGATCAGCTCCATATACCGCCAAAAGTGATCATAACGCCCGCGGCTCCCGGAGGTAAGCAGATGTCCCACCACGGCGTCGGACTGCGCGCGGTCACGCGCTCGGTCGCCTTCCTCACCGCCGGCGTGCTCGCCGTGCCCGTACTCAGCGCGTGCAGCGGCGAGGAGGACGAGGTGAGCAGGCCGCTCGCCGGGCAGGACATCGCCCCCGCCGCCCGCGCCGAACTCGCCGACGGCGGCACCCTGCGCTGGGCCGTGGACTCCCTGCCCCAGACGCTCAACACCTTCCAGGCGGACGCCGACGCGACGACCACCCGCATCGCCCAGGCGGTGCTGCCGTCGATGTACCGGCTCGACGTCAACGGGCGGCCGGTGCGCAACGCCGACTTCCTGGAGTCCGCCAAGGTCGTGGAGACCGAGCCCAAGCAGGTCGTCCTCTACAAGCTGCACCAGCAGGCCGTGTGGAGCGACGGCCGGGAGATCGGCGCCGCCGACTTCGCCGCCCAGTGGCGTGCCCTGTCCGGCAAGGACTCCGCGTACTGGACCGCCCGCAACGCCGGGTACGACCGCATCGAGAAGGTGCAGCGCGGTGCGAACGACCTCGAGGTCAAGGTCACCTTCAGCCGCCCGTACGCCGACTGGAAGTCGCTCTTCTCGCCGCTGTACCCCAAGGACGTCATGGGCACCCCGGACTCCTTCAACGACGGGGCGCGGCGCAAGCTCAAGGTCACCGCGGGGCCGTTCCACCTCAAGAAGATCGCCAAGGCCGACGGAGACGTCGTCCTCGTACGCAACCCGCGCTGGTGGGGGCGTACCCCCCGGCTCGACGGGATCGTGCTGCACGCCGTACCGCGCGACAAGCGCGCCGAGGCGCTCGCCGCCCAGAAGGTGGACGTCGCCGAGATCGACCCCGCCGAGGCCGAGCGCATCGTGCTCGCCGCCCGCGGCAAGTCCACCCCCCTCCAGGGCCCCGGCGCCGCGCTGACCCCGGGCCGCGCCCTGCGTTCCTGGGCCCTCGCGCACGGCTCCGACAAGGAAGCCGCCAAGGTGGAGACCAGCGCCCGGCGCAAGCAGCGCGACGCCTTCACCAGGCAGACCGAGCAGCAGCGGGCGCTGAGCGCGTTCGAGGTGCGCAAGTCCCTCGAACCCGCCTACACCCAGCTCGCCCTCAACGGCGCCGACGGCCCCCTCGCCGACGAGCGCGTCCGCCGCGCCGTCGCCCGGGCCCTGGACCGCGAGGAGATCGCCGGGCTCGTCCTCAAGCCGCTGGGCCTGCCCGCCGTACCGGTCGGCAGCCATCTCGCGCTCTCCGGGCAGGCCGCCTACGCCGACAACAGCGGCGCGCTGGGCGGCCAGGACACCGACGAGGCCGAGGCGCTGCTCGCCGACGCCGGGTGGGTGGAGGGCGGCCCGCTCGGCAAGCAGCAGAAGAAGGAGATGGAAAAGGAAGGGGAAAGGGGCGAGAAGGCGGCCGGGGGCGAGGGGAAGAAGTCCGGCCCCGACAAGTCCGCCAAGCCCGCAAAGCCCGCCAAACCCTCCGCCTCATCCTCCGCCTCCGCCAAGGAGGACGACGGGACCTACGTCGTCGGCGGCGACGACGACAAGCCGTACGGCGAACCCGTCCGTGAGGAGCGTCCGGACCGCGGGGAGAAGAAGAGCCTCGCCCAGGACGGCAAGCAGTACGTCCGCAAACACCCCGAGCAGGGCGGGGCGCCCGGTGCGTACGCGCCCAAGGGCACCGCTGCTCCGGCCGGGGCCGCCGCCGGGGCGCTCGCCAAGGACGGCAAGCCGCTGACCTTGCGCTTCGTGCTGCCCTCAGGACCCGGATCGGCCACGCTGCGGGCGGTGGGGGACCGGATCGCGCGAATGCTGGACCGGGTCGGAATCCGCACCGCCGTCACCAAGGTGTCCGACGACAGCTACTTCAAGGACCACATCGCCTCCGGGCAGTACGACCTGGCGCTGTACTCGTGGCCCGCGTCCGCCTTTCCCGCCACCGACGCCCGGCCCATCTACGCCAAGCCGGTGCCCGCCGCCGACGGGTCGCTCAACGTCGAGCAGAACTACACCCGCGTCGGCACCGATCAGGTCGATCACCTCTTCGACCAGGCGATCGCCACCCTGGACGAGCGCAAGTCGGCCTCCCTCGTGCGCAAGGCCGACGCCCGGATCTGGGCGGCCGGCGGGTCCATCCCCCTCTTCCAGCGGCCCCAGCTCACAGCCGTGCGCAAGACCGTCGCCAACCTGGGCGCCTTCGGTTTCCAGACACCCCTCTACGAGGACATGGGCTTCCTGAAGAAGGGCGCCACGTCGGGCAGCAAGCCCTCCCCCCGACCGTGACGGTCGCCTCACCCATACGGCCCGGCGAGCCCCCGCGCCCAAGGGCCCGTACCATGGGGTAAGGCCGTGGCATGTTCAGCCCGGCAGGGTCCGCGTAACACAGATGTACGCGCAGGCCATCCACTCAAGCCGGGAGTACGCCGCAATATGGCCACGCGCCACGACATCCGCAACGTCGCCATCGTCGCCCACGTCGACCACGGGAAGACGACACTGGTCGACGCCATGCTGAAGCAGGCCGGTGCCTTCGCCGCGCACGCCGCCGAGTCGCTCGACGACCGCATGATGGACTCGAACGACCTGGAACGTGAGAAGGGCATCACGATCCTCGCCAAGAACACGGCGGTGAAGTACCACCCGAAGGACGGGGGGGACGTCATCACCATCAACATCATCGACACCCCGGGCCACGCCGACTTCGGCGGCGAGGTCGAGCGCGGTCTGTCGATGGTGGACGCCGTGGTGCTGCTCGTCGACGCCTCCGAGGGCCCGCTGCCCCAGACCCGGTTCGTGCTGCGCAAGGCGCTCCAGCAGCGGCTGCCGGTCATCCTGTGCATCAACAAGACCGACCGCCCGGACTCCCGGATCGACGAGGTCGTCAACGAGACGTACGACCTCTTCCTGGACCTGGACGCGGACGAGGAGCAGATCGAGTTCCCCATCGTCTACGCGTGTGCGCGTGACGGTGTGGCCTCGCTGACCAAGCCGGCGGACGGCAGCGTCCCGGCCGACAGCAACAGCCTGGAGCCGTTCTTCTCCACGATCCTGTCGCACGTCCCGGCCCCGGAGTTCGACGAGGCCGCTCCGCTCCAGGCGCACGTCACCAACCTGGACGCGGACAACTTCCTCGGCCGTATCGCGCTGCTCCGCGTGGAGCAGGGCGAGCTGCGCAAGGGCCAGACCGTCACGTGGATCAAGCGTGACGGCACGATGTCCAACGTCCGCATCACCGAGCTGATGATGACCGAGGCGCTCACCCGCAGGCCCGCCGAGATGGCCGGACCGGGTGACATCTGTGCCGTCGCCGGTATCCCGGACATCATGATCGGCGAAACCCTCGCCGACCCCGAGAACCCGATCGCGCTGCCGCTCATCACGGTCGACGAGCCGGCGATCTCCATGACCATCGGCACGAACACCTCGCCGATGGTCGGCCGCGGCGGCACCGGCAAGGGTGCCGAGAACAAGGCCGTGGTCAAGGACCGCAAGGTCACCGCCCGGCAGGTCAAGGACCGTCTCGACCGCGAGCTGGTCGGTAACGTCTCGCTGCGGGTCCTCGACACCGAGCGTCCCGACGCCTGGGAGGTCCAGGGCCGTGGTGAGCTCGCGCTCGCCATCCTGGTCGAGCAGATGCGCCGCGAGGGCTTCGAGCTGACCATCGGCAAGCCGCAGGTGGTCACCCAGGAGATCGACGGCAAGGTCCACGAGCCCGTCGAGCGCATGACGATCGACGTGCCCGAGGAGCACATGGGCGCGGTCACACAGCTCATGGGCGTCCGCAAGGGCCGGATGGACAACATGTCCAACCACGGTTCGGGATGGGTGCGTCTGGAGTTCGTCGTACCGTCCCGCGGCCTCATCGGCTTCCGTACGGAGTTCCTGACCGGTACCCGTGGCACGGGCATCGCGCACTCCATCCACGAGGGTCACGAGCCGTGGTTCGGTGTGCTGACGACCCGTAACAACGGTTCGCTGGTCGCCGACCGCGCGGGTGCCGTCACCGCGTTCGCGATGACGAACCTCCAGGAGCGCGGTGTGCTGTTCACCGACCCCGGCACCGAGGTGTACGAGGGCATGATCGTCGGCGAGAACTCGCGCTCCGACGACATGGACGTGAACATCACCAAGGAGAAGAAGCTCACCAACATGCGGTCGGCCTCGGCCGACACGTTCGAGGCGATCGTCCCGCCGCGCAAGCTCTCCCTGGAGCAGTCCCTGGAGTTCTGCCGCGACGACGAGTGTGTCGAGGTCACCCCGGAGGCGGTTCGCATCCGCAAGGTGAGGCTGGACGCCCGCGAGCGCGCCCGCTCCGCGAGCCGCGCCAAGCACGGCTGATACGACGTCAGAGAACCCGGTTCCCCGCAGGTGGGGAACCGGGCTTTCGGCGTGCTCGTGATGTCCTGCGCGACGCTCTGACAGCACCTCGGTATGGCCACGGCAAAAACGGGTGCGCTTCCCTGTCGGCGTCCTGTTCGTGGGCTGTGCCACGCTGTTCGGATACCGGTGAACCAACGATCAAGTTTCGGACATGTAAACGGAAATCCATCCCTTTATGTCCGTTTGGTGGTTTTGCTGTTTGATGTGTCAAGCGCGCGTAGGTGTCAATCTTTGCAATTTTTGCTCAAAATTTCGACGGTAGGGAGATCCCTATGTCTTCCGGCCTTGACGCGCGTTGACTTACTTGGCGAAAGTTCCCCCAAACCACAGAACCCGCCGGTATCCGTGCTGCGCTCAACTCTCCAACCCCCCGGGGGAAGAACACACATGACCAGTCCAGCCAAGGCTGAAGGCTCCGGGCCCTCGATCGCCTTGGACCCCGAGCTCGATACGAACACCGAGCCCGCCAAGGGTGAGAAGAAGCTTGAGGGCCGTTCCCCCGGGCAGTTGATGTGGCAGCGCTTCAAGCGTGACCGTACCGGTGTCGTCTGCGCGTGCGTAGTGATTTTGTACTTCGTCATCGCGCTCGCGGCCCCTCTGCTCACTCAGCTCAGCGGGACGAACCCCTACACGCTGTACGGCCAGGACCCCACGTACGCGGACCGCCCCATCCTGGATGAATTCGGGCTGCCGCTGGGCTACTTCGGCGGTGTCTCGGGGACCCACTGGTTCGGTGTGGAGCCGCAGTACGGACGTGACCTGTTCGCCATGCTGATGTACGGCATGCGCACCTCGCTGTTCATGGCGCTGGGCGTGACCGTGCTGCTCATGGTCACCGGCATCGTCATCGGTCTGGTCGGCGGCTACTTCGGCGGTCGTACCGACTACTGGATCGGCCGGGTCACGGACTTCTTCCTGTCCTTCCCGTCGCAGCTGTTCTTCATCGCGTTCATGCCGGTCGTCACGGCCTTCTTCGTCGACCCGCAGGAAGAGACCCCCACCTACTTCCGCGCGCTGGCGATCCTGCTCGTGCTGTGGCTGCTGGGCTGGATGGGCATGTCACGGCTGGTGCGCTCCACGGTGCTGTCCCTGCGTGAGCGGGAGTTCGTGGAGGCGGCCAAGGTCTCCGGGGCCTCGCCCTGGCGGATCATCCGCAAGGAGATCCTGCCGAACGTGGTGTCGCCGATCCTGGTGCAGTTCACGTACCAGCTGCCCAGCACCATTCTCACCATCGCGTTCCTCTCCTTCGCCGGTGTCGGGTTCGTCGAACCGACTCCGGACTGGGGGCGGCTGTTCGCCGCCGCCTCCGACTACGCCAAGCAGGATCCGGCGTTCATGTTCTTCCCGGGCACGGCACTGGTGATCTTCGTCCTGTGCTTCAACCTCCTCGGAGACTCCGTTCGGGACGCGTTCGACCCCAAGTCCGGACGCTGATCGTCCATTGGTGGGGGGTGGCTGCCGCCCCCGCGTCGGCCTACCAGCCGCGTCAGGCAGTACTCATGGATAACAAACCGACAGGTAGGTGCTTTAGCCACATGAAGTCGTTCACCTCGCGCAGAGCGCGAGCCATCATGGTCGTCGTCGCGACCGGCTCCCTCGTGCTCACCGGCTGCTCCGAGAACAAGGGCAACAGCAGCAGCGAAAAGGACCCCAAGCAGGACCAGCAGGAGGCCTCCGTCCAGTCGAAGCCGGTCGTCTACGGCGACGCCGCCGCGTCGACCGGCCCTGCCGAGGAAGTGCCCGGCGCCAAGCCCGGCGGAACCATCGAGGTCTACCAGGAGCAGGGCCTCACGCACCTGGACCCGGGCCAGATCTACGTCTCGGACGCCGGCCAGATGGCCAACCTACTCTTCCGCGGTCTGACCAACTTCGAGGAGGACGGCAAGGGCGGGACCTCGGTCGTCGGTGACCTCGCGACCGACTCGGGCACGTCCTCGGACGGCGGCAAGACCTGGACGTTCACGCTGAAGGACGGCGTGAAGGACGAGAACGGCAACGTGATCACGTCCGCCGACATCCGTCACACGGTCGAGCGCCAGTACGCGGAGTTCATCTTCGACGGCCCGACCTACCTGCAGACCTGGCTGAGCGGCGCGAAGTACCGCGACGCGCTGCCGGACGGCGGCTTCGGTTCCAAGCACCTGCCGGCCTCGGTCCTGGACACCCCGGACGCGAAGACCGTCATCTTCCACTTCGACGCGCCGCGTCCGGACCTTCCGCAGACGCTGGCCATGCCGGGTTACACCGTCGTCCCGGAGAAGACCGACACGAAGGCGAAGTACGACACGGCTCCGGTCTCCACCGGCCCGTACAAGATCGCCGAGTACAAGGCCGGCAAGTCCATGAAGCTCGTCAAGAACGAGAACTGGGACCCGAAGACCGACTCGGTGCGTCACCAGTACGTGGACGGCTTCAACTTCGACTTCGGTGTCACCGAGTCGACCCAGACGAGCCGTCTGATCGCCGACCAGGGCACGACCAAGAACGCGATCCAGCTCACCGGCTCCGTCGAGGCCACCCAGATCCAGGACGTCGTCGGCGACGCCGCCGTCAACAAGCGCACGATCAAGGGCTACCAGCCCTACGTCATGGTGCTGAACTTCAACCTGGACCGGGTCAAGAACAAGGCGGTCCGCGAAGCGGTCGCCTACGGCGTGAACTCCAAGTCGCTCATCGCCGGTGAGGGTGGTGTGTACGGCGGTGACGTCGCCCCGAACCTGTTCGCCCCGACCCTGCCGGGCTACGAGCCCACCTACGACCCGTACGGTCGCCTGAAGGCGCCCCAGGGCAACATCGCGAAGGCCAAGGAACTCCTCAAGGACGTTCCGGCCGCGGAGAAGAAGCTCGTCTTCGCGTACGCCAACACCGAGGCCGGCCAGAAGCGCAAGGTCGCCATCGTGGACGCGCTGACGAAGATCGGCATCGACGTCGTCGCCAAGGAGGTCGACGGCGCCAGCTACAGCGAGCAGGTCGCCAAGCTCGACAACCCGTACGACGTGTACATCAACGGCTGGGGCCAGGACTGGCCGTCGCCGGCCACGGTCGTCACGCCGGTCTACGACGGTGACCAGGTCGCCGACGGGTCGCCGAACTACTCGCACATCAACGACCCGAAGGTCCAGGAGCTCATCAAGAAGGCCCTGACCCAGGAGCCGACCGAGGCCGCTGCGACCTGGCGGGAAGCGCACCACTACATCATGGAGAACGTCGTCCCGAGCGCTCCGCTCTGGTACACCAAGCAGCTCCAGCTGTTCGGTTCGAACGTCGGCGGCGCCCGCTACAGCGCCGAGTCGAGCTACATCGACGTCACCCGACTGTTCCTGAAGTCGTAACTCTGTACGGCTGATCGCGGGGGTGTGCACCAGGCGGAGCGCACCCCCGCGGTTCCGTGAACCTGCCCCACACCGTCTTCACCGTCTCCGCAGAGAGCAGCCCTCCCGCCATGTTTCAGTTCATCATCCGGCGCACGGTCGGTGCCGTCGTCACCCTGTTCCTGATCGGTGCGGCCACGTTCTTCCTGTTCGTCGCCGCGCCCTCCGACTACGCCTCACTGGCCTGTGGCAAGGACTGCTCGCCCACGAGACTCGAGGAGATCCGAGCGGCACTCGGGCTCAACCTGCCGATCCACCAGCAGTTCTGGGACTTCATGTCCGGCATCGTGATGGGCCGTGACTTCCCCACCGGTCACTGCCCCGCCCCGTGTCTCGGGCAGTCGTTCTACTCGGGGGAAATGGTGTGGGACACGATCATGGATCGCTTCCCGCTGACCCTGTCGCTGACGCTCGGCGCGCTGGTCGTCTTCCTGTTCGTGGGTATCGGCGCGGGCATGCTCGCCGCCTTCAAGCGCGGCACCATGGTCGACAAGATCGCCAGCGGTTCGTCCATGGTGCTCAGCTCGTTCCAGATCTACTTCCTCGGCCCGATCGTGCTGACGGTGCTCGTCTACCAGACCGGGTGGGTGGAGTACCCCAAGTACGTGCCGTTCACCGAGGACCCGGTCGGCTGGCTCGTCGGACTGTCCATCCCGATGGTCGTCATGGCCACCATCTTCACCGCGCAGTACACGCGTATGGCGCGCTCCTCGATGATCGAGCAGCTCGCGGAGGAGCACGTCCGCACCGCCCGGGCCAAGGGCATGTCAGAGAAGTACGTCTTCTTCCGCTATGCCTGGCGCGGCTCGCTGATCCCGATCGTCACCGTGCTCGGCATCGACATCAGCGGCCTGCTCGGCGGCGGTGTCGTCACCGAAATCACCTTCTCTCTCCAGGGAATCGGCCGCCTCGCCGTGGACGGCGCGGTCAACAAGGACCTCCCGCTGACGATGGGCGTCATGCTGTTCGGAGCCTTCTTCATTCTGATTCTGAACATTCTTGTAGACATCGTGTATGCCTATATCGACCCGCGCGTCCGGCTCTCCTAGGAAGAACGAACCACCGTGACCACACTGACCAAGCCCGAGGGCGCACCGGCCCCGACCGGTCCGGACAGCTTCCTCTCGGTTCGCGACCTGAAGGTGCAGTTCTCCACCGAGGACGGCATCGTCAAGGCGGTCGACGGCCTCTCCTTCGACGTCGAGCGAGGCAAGACCCTGGGCATCGTGGGGGAGTCCGGATCGGGCAAGTCCGTCACGAACCTGACGATCCTCGGTCTGCACAACCCGAGGAGCACGACCGTCGACGGCGAAATCGTCCTCGATGGTAAGGAACTCGTAACAGCCACGGAGAAGGAACTCGAGCAGCTCCGCGGCAACAAGATGGCGATGATCTTCCAGGACCCGCTGACCGCGCTCTCCCCGTACTACACGGTGGGCCGCCAGCTGTCCGAGCCCTACATGAAGCACAAGGGCGCCTCCAAGAAGGAGGCCAGGGACCGGGCCGTACAGATGCTGGAGAAGGTCGGCATCCCGCAGCCCAAGACGCGCTTCGACGACTACCCGCACCAGTTCTCCGGCGGTATGCGCCAGCGCGCGATGATCGCCATGTCGCTGATGTGCGACCCCGACCTGCTGATCGCCGACGAGCCCACCACCGCGCTGGATGTGACGGTGCAGGCCCAGATCCTGGACCTGCTCAAGGACCTCCAGCAGGAGTTCGGCTCCGCGATCATCTTCATCACGCACGACCTCGGCGTCATCTCGAACATGGCCGACGACCTGCTGGTGATGTACGCCGGCCGGGCCGTGGAGCGCGGCAGCGTGAAGGAAGTGCTCCGTACGCCGAAGCACCCGTACACCTGGGGTCTGCTCAGCTCCATGCCCCGTCTGGACGGCGACATCAACGAGGCGCTGGAGCCGATCCCCGGCGCACCGCCCTCGCTGCTCAACCCGCCGTCGGGCTGCCCCTTCCACCCGCGCTGCGCCTTCACCGGCGAGGTGTCGGGCAGCCTCTGCACCGACGCGCGGCCGCCGCTGGCGGACGGGCGCGCCTCCGCGTGCCACCTGTCGGCGGAGCAGAAGCAGACCATCTTCATCGACAAGATCCAGCCCCGGCTGCGCTAGGGAGTACCGAGCCATGAGTGACAACCTCACCCTCCCCGCACAGAAGGGTTCCACCGGTACGTCGACCGAGGAACTGCTCAAGGTCGAGGGACTGACGAAGCATTTTCCGATCTACGGTGGCTTCCCGATCAAACGGAAAGTCGGCGCCGTACAGGCGGTCGACGGCATCGATCTGACCATCGGCGTCGCCGAGAGCGTCGGTATGGTGGGCGAGTCCGGCTGCGGCAAGTCGACCGCGGGCCGGCTCATCACCCGGCTCCTGGAGCCGACCAACGGCAAGATCACGTACTCGGGCCAGGACATCACGCACGCCTCGCGCAGGCAGCTGGCGCCGGTCCGCTCCGAGATCCAGATGATCTTCCAGGACCCGTACTCCTCGCTGAACCCGCGGCAGACGGTCGGTTCGATCATCAAGTCGCCGATGGAGGTCAACGGGATCGAGCCCACGGGCGGCCGGGAGAAGAAGGTCCGGGAGCTGCTGGAGCTGGTCGGTCTCAACCCCGAGCACTACAACCGCTTCCCGCACGAGTTCTCCGGCGGTCAGCGTCAGCGCATCGGGGTGGCCCGCGCGCTCGCCCTCCAGCCGAAGCTGATCGTGGCGGACGAGCCGGTCTCCGCGCTGGACGTCTCCATCCAGGCCCAGGTGGTGAACCTCCTCAAGAAGGTCCAGGAGGAGATGGGCATCGCGTTCCTGTTCATCGCCCACGACCTGGCCATCGTGCGGCACTTCTCGCAGCGGGTCGCGGTGATGTACCTCGGCAAGATCGTCGAGGTGGGCGACCGGGACTCGATCTACAACCGCCCGCGTCACCCGTACACGCACGCGCTCCTGTCCGCCGTCCCCGAGGTCGCGCTGGACGACGAGACGGAGTCCCGCGAGCGCATCCGCCTCGCCGGTGACGTCCCCTCGCCGATCCACCCGCCGTCCGGCTGCCGTTTCCGTACGCGCTGCTGGAAGGCCCAGGACAAGTGCGCGAGCGAGGAGCCCCCGCTGGTCCAGATCTCCGGCAACCGTGAGGGCCATCTGACGGCCTGCCACTTCCCGGAGGACCCGACGACGGAGGCCCGCGACGAGGACGTCATCCTGGACCCGGCGCTGAAGGCGCTGGAGGCGGACGTCACGAAGGACTGAGGGACTGGGTGTGTCCCCGGCCGGGGGTGAGGAGCATGGGCTCCTTGCCCCCGGTTTTCTGCTGTGTCGGCCTTATTCGCTCGACATGCGCGTGCCGTCTCCGGGACGCTCTTCCGTGGTGTCCCTCACACGGCCTGGAGGCCTCGGTTGTCTTTCCCCACGATCCACAGCATCACCTTCGACTGCACCGGTGACCCCTACGATCTCGGCCTGTTCTGGAGCGAGTTGCTCGGCCGCCCGCTGGCCGACGACGACAAGCCCGGCGACCCGGAGGCGGTGATCGAGGACCCGGGCGGCGGGCCGAGGCTGCTGTTCATCCGGGTGCCGGAGGGCAAGACGGTCAAGAACCGCGTCCACCTCGACCTCACGGCGGCGCACGGGCGCACCCGGGACGAGGAGGTCGAGCGGGTGGCCTCCCTCGGCGCCCGGGTCGTCGCGGACCACCGCCGGGCCGACGGCAGCGGGTGGGTCCTCATGGCCGACCCCGAGGGCAACGAATTCTGCGTGGAGCGCGGGGAGTCGGGCTGATCAGCCGGCCTCCGCGGTGACGTAGTCCGCGTGGAACTCGGCGCGCTGCACCGGCGTCAGATGGCAGGCCGCGCCATGGGTGGCCGTGCGGGGCAGCTGGGGGCGTCGGCTCGCGCAGCGGCCCGCCGGCACCTGTTCCGTGAAGGCGCAGCGTGGGTGGAAGCGGCAGCCCGGGGGCGGGTCGAGGAGCGACGGGGGCGTGCCCGGGATGGGGGAGAGCGGGACGTCCACCGGGGCGCTCAGCGTCGGCATGGAACCCAACAAGCCCCAGGTGTACGGGTGTTCAGGCGCCCTCAGTACCTCGTTGCGGGCGCCGCGCTCCACCGCGCGGCCCGCGTACATCACCAGGATGTCGTCGGCCATACGGGAGATGACGCCCAGGTCGTGCGTGATGAAGACGATCGACGTGCCGAACTCCTGCTGGAGGTCCCCCAGCAGGTCCATGATCTGGGCCTGGACGGTGACGTCGAGGGCGGTCGTCGGTTCGTCGGCGATCAGGAGTTCGGGGTCGCACACCAACGCCATGGCGATCATCGCCCGTTGGCGCATACCGCCGGAGAACTGGTGGGGGTAGTCGTCCGCCCTCAGATCCGGCTGCGGGATGCCGACCCGCCTCAGCATCTCCACCGCCCGGGCCCTGGACGCCCTCCTGGACGCCCCGCTGTGCTTGGCGTACGTCTCCGCGATCTGCCGGCCCACCGTGTGGAAGGGCGACAGGGACGTCAGCGCGTCCTGGAAGATCATCGCCATCTTGCTGCCCCGGAGGCGCTCCAGGTCCCGTTCCCGCGCCGTCAGCAACTCCTGGCCGTCCAGCACGATCTCCCCGGACAGTGTCGTGCGTGTGCGGTCGTGCAGGCCCAGGATCGCCAGGTTCGTCACCGACTTGCCCGAGCCGGACTCGCCGACGATGCCGAGCGTTCTGCCGCGCCCGACGTCGAAGGAGAGTCCGTCCACCGCCCTCACCACACCGTCGTCGGTGGCGAAGTGCACCTTCAGGTCCCGTACGGAGAGGAAGGGTTCGCGCAGGGGGCCGGACACTTCGGCAGGCACCAAGGTCACCAGGTCCTCTCTACGCCAGCCTGATCCGCGGGTCGATCAGCGCGTACACCGCGTCCACCACGATGTTCGCCACGACGATGGCGGCGGCGGCGACGAGCACCACCCCCAGCAGCAGCGGCAGGTCGTTGTCGCGTACCGCCTTGATGGACAGGGCGCCGATGCCGTGCAGCCCGAAGGTCTCCTCCGTGATGATCGCGCCGCCGAGCAGATAGCCGATGTCGAGGCCCAGGATCGTGACGATCGGGCCCATCGCGCCCCGCCAGGCGAACCGGAAGAACACCGTGCGCCGGGACAGGCCCTTGGCGCGGGCCGTACGGACGTAGTCCTCGGCGAGGGTCTCCACGAGCTGGGAGCGGGTCATCCGGGTGTAGTTGGCGGTGAAGATGATCGCGAGGACGAACCAGGGCAGCAACAGGCCCTTGAACCAGGCCGTCGGGTCCTGGGTGAAGCCGACGCTGTCCTGGGGGCGGGGGAGGATGCCCCACTGGTCGGAGAGGTAGTACATGGCCACCACGCCGACGATGTAGATCTGGAGGGACGAGCCGACCAGCGAGATCGACGACGCGATCTTGTCCAGTGCCCGGCCCTGCTTCACCGCCGCCAGCATGCCCGTACCGACACCGAGGACCACGAACACCACCGTGCTGCCGAGGGCGAGGGACAGGGTGGTGGGGAAGCGGTTGGTGATCAGGCCGAGGACCGGCTCGTGGTTGGTGAAGGAGTAGCCGAGGCAGGGCGCCGCGCAGTGGCCGAGGCCGGCGTAGTCACGGCCCACGAACACGCCCGCCAGCCAGTGCCAGTACTGCACCGGCAGCGGGTCGTCGATGCCCAGGTTGCGCCGGACGAGCGCGAGCGTCTCCGGCGTACAGAGCTTGCCGCAGGCGCTGCGGGCCGGGTCGCGCGGGGCGACGTAGAAGAGGACGAAGGTGATCGCGCTGATGACGAGGAGGATCATCAGCGCACTGAGCGTCCGGCGGAGGATGAAGCGGAACATGGCGATCGGTTTCCCTGGCGAAACCCCCGACACCGGTCCCTGGTGGGTGGGACCGATGCCGGGGTGGTCGGGTGTGCGGGAGGGGGGTATCGATGAACTCCGGTGCGGTAACGCGCCCCTTCAGGGGCGCGGGGAACTGCGCGACCAGCCCCCACCGACCCGCAGCCGAAGAACCACCTATGCCTTCGCGTACAGCTTGTAAAGGACGAACGACGAGTACAGCGGGTCGTACTCGGCACCGCCGACCTTGCTGCCGTACAGGTAGAAGCGGCGCTGGTACGTCTCGGGGATGATTGGCGCCTCCTTCTCCATGAGCTCCTTGTCCAGGGCCGCCCACGCCGCGTTGGCCTTCGTCGGGTCGGTGAGGGTGGCGGCCTTGTCGATCGCGGCGTCGACCCAGTTCACCTTCAGCTGCGAGACGTTGTTCGCGCCGTTGGCGATCGTCCGGCCGTCGAAGAGGGGCTGGAGCATGGTGTAGCCGGTGGGCCAGTCCGGGGACCAGCCGAACCACATCACGTCGAAGGAGTTGTCGATCTGCTGGACCTGGTCGTAGTAGCTGGTCGACTCCACCGGCTTGACGACCGGGTCGAAGCCCGCCTCCTTCAGGGCGTTGGCGATGACGACCTTGGTCTTCTCGTACGCGTCGTTGCCGCCCTGCGGGTAGGTGTAGACGATCTTCTGGCCGAGCTTGCCGGCCTCCTTCAGGAGCGCCTTCGCCTTCGCGGTGTCGCCCTGCGGCTTCGTCAGCTTGCCGTAGATGTCGAAGTTCACCCGGCCCGCCATGTCCGGGCCGAGGACCGTGGTCGCGTAGTCGCCGGCGGAGGGACCGCCGTAGATGGTCCGGATCTGCTGCAACGGCCAAGCGTAGTTGAGCGCCTGACGGACCCTCAGATCGGTGATCCGCCTGCAGTTGATGGCGTAGTAATACAGACCCGTCAGCAGTCCGTCGACGGTACGGCTCTTCAGCGCGGGCGTCGTCAGCACCTTCTGGATGCGCTCGGCCGGCACCCCGCTGTACGCCATCACCGCGTACTGGTCGGTCCCGGAGTCCGCGATCAGCCGGTCGGTGCTCTGGAGCGACTCGGGGCCGAACTCGAAGGCGAACGTGTCCGGGTAGGCGTTGCGGATCGGGTCGGTCGCCGGGTCCCAGTGGGTGTTGCGGACCATCGTCAGCGACTTGTCGACGGAGTGCGACTTGAGCCGGTACGGGCCGCAGGAGAACGGGTCCTTGTCGTACTTCTCCTTGGTGTCGTGCTTGGCGGACACCGCTCCGTAGGACTGCATCGCCAGCGTCCAGTTGAGGTCGGGGCGGGCCGTCTTGAGGTGGAAGGTGATCGTCTTCTTCGCGGTGTCCGTGACGACCGAGTCGAGGTGCTTGCCGCTGTACGGGCCCTTGTAGGCCGCGCGGAAGTCGTTGCTGCCGGTCAGCGCGGCCTGGAGGTAGGTGGCGCCCTCGGTGGTGAAGCTCGCGAAGCCGCGCTCGATGCCGTGCCGGACGTCCTCGACGGTCAGCTCGCTGCCGTCCTCCCACTTCAGCCCGTCCTTCAGGGTGAAGGTCCAGGTCTTGCCGCCGTCCGCCATGGTGCCGGTGTCGGTGGCGAGGTCGCCGACGAGCTTCATCGCGCCGCCGTCGACGCGGTAGCCGGTCAGGCAGCGGACGTAGAGGTTGGCGACCTCGGAGTTCCACGAGTAGTAGATGCGCTGCGGGTCGAGGTGCGAGAAGTCCTGCGGGCCGATCGGACGGATCGTGCCGCCCTTCTTCGCTCCCGGGATCTCCGGCGCGGGCCCCGTGGAGTCCTCCTTGGTGCCGATGCTGACCGACGAGTACTTGCCGGCCGTGACCGCGCCGCCCCCCGACGTAGCGCCACCGCCTCCACCACCGCTGCTGCACGCGGACAGGACCATGGAGCCGCCGGCGGCTACCGAGGTGGCGATGACGAAGTTTCTGCGGGAGAGAGACATGGGGTGTCCTGCCTGAATCGGGGAGTAAAAGGGGTGTGTCCGAGGAGGAGGGGAGGGCGGCCGGTGCGGGGCGGCGGTGATCGGCGCTGTTGTTCAGCGCCTGGTCTTCGGGTCCAGTGCGTCGCGCACGGAGTCGCCGAGGAGGTTGAAGGCGATCACGAAGATCACCATCGCCAGCCCGGGGAAGAGCATGTAGGTGATGTCGTTCTGGTAGACCTGCGCGCCGCGCTGGATCATCACGCCCCAGTCGGGCGTGGGGTCGCTGAGCCCGACCCCGAGGAAGGCGAGCGCCGCCTCGGTGGTGACGTACATGGGCAGCGCGAGGGTGGCCTGGATGAGGATCGGGGTCCACAGGTTGGGCAGCAGCTCCCGGAAGATGATCCGGGCCGGTGAGGCGCCGGTGACCTTGGCGGACTCCACGAACTCCCGCTCGCGCAGGGCGAGTACCTCACCGCGCAGCAGCCGGGCGATGGGCGCCCAGCCGAACGCGGTCATCACGGAGATGAGGCTGACGATGGTCAGCCAGGTCGGGGTGTTCTCCTCCGGCGACACGAAGACGGAGATCATCACCGGCCAGAAGGCGATGAAGAACAGCGTGGAGGGGAACGCCAGCAGGATGTCGATGACCCGGCCGACGAACCCGTCGATCCGCCCGCCCAGATAGCCGGCCGTGAGGCCGATGGCGATGCCGAGCAGGGTGACCAGCGCGGTCGTCACCGTGGCGATGAGCAGCGAGTTGCGGATGCCGTAGAGCAGCAGGGTGAAGACGTCCCGGCCGAGCTGCGGTTCGACGCCGAACCAGAAGTCGCCGCTGATCCCGCCGTTGGGCCGGATCGGGAAACCGAACTCGTTGAGCAGACCGGCGCCGTTCTGGCCGTACGTCGTGTACGGGTCCTTGCCGTACACCTTGGCGATCAGCGGAGCGGCGATGCCCGCCACGAAGAACAGCACGACCACGACGGCCGAGACGACCCCGGTCGGGTCGCGCCGGAAACGCAGCCAAGCGATCCGGCCCGGCGAGCGGCCGGTGCCGCCGCGGACCGGCGCGGTGGGCGCCGGCGGTACGGCACCGGAATCGGCCGCCACCTGGGGTGCGGTGACGGAAGGCATAGGCGAGGTCATGGTGCTCCAGGCCCGGAATGGAGAAGGGGTCCCGCGCACAGCAGAACAGCGGGCTGAATGCGACTTTTCAGCGCCGGTTCATCCGACGTCAATGCTTCACAGACGCCTTTGATCTGGACTTTTGCACTTTGACCCGCGGGTGACCCGAGAGAGGACGGCCGCTTGGTTCGGCTTTGGACGGCCATGACCAAGGCGAAGTGCACCCATACGGTCCGGATGAATGTGCGGTATGCGCGCTATGCATTGATATTGACCGTTAAAGGTAGAGGCGCGAAACAGATGCAGTACAGGCGCAGTACAGGCGCGGTAGAGGTACGGGAAGAGGAGGCACTCCATGCGTGGAGCCACGCACGCCCGATGGACCGCATGCGCGGTGGCGGTAGCCCTCGCGGCGACCGCCTGCGGGGGCGATGACGACGACAGCGGCGGCGGCAGTGGCAGCGGTGACGGCTCCGGAGTCCTCAGCTCGTCCTGGGGCGATCCGCAGAACCCGCTGGAGCCGGCCAACACGAACGAGGTGCAGGGCGGCAAGGTCCTCGACATGGTCTTCCGGGGGCTGAAGCGGTACGACGCCAAGACCGGCAAGGCCAACGACATGATGGCCGAGAAGATCGAGACGACCGACTCGCAGAACTTCACGATCACCATCAAGGGCGGCTGGAAGTTCAGCAACGGCGAGGCCGTCACCGCCAAGTCGTTCGTCGACGCCTGGAACTACGGCGCCAGCCTCAAGAACAACCAGAAGAACGCGTACTTCTACGGCTACATCGACGGCTACGACAAGGCCCACCCGGAGGACGGCGGCAAGCAGACCGCCGACACGCTCTCCGGGCTCGCGGTGACCGGCACCAACACCTTCACCGTCAGGCTCAGCCAGAAGTTCTCGACCTTCCCCGACACCCTCGGCTACGCGGCCTTCTCGCCGCTGCCCCAGGCCTTCTTCACGGACCACGCGGCCTGGGTGAGCAAGCCCGTCGGCAACGGCCCGTACGCGATCGACTCGTACACCAAGGGCTCCCAGATGTCCCTGCGCAGGTGGGACGGCTACTCCGGCACGGACAAGGCCCAGAACGGCGGCGTCGACCTCAAGGTCTACACCGACAACAACACCGCCTACACCGACCTGATGGCCGGCAACCTCGACCTCGTCGACGACGTGCCCGCCTCCCAGCTCAAGAACGTCCAGGCCGACCTCGGCGACCGGTACATCAACACGCCCGCCGGCATCATCCAGACCCTCGCCTTCCCGTTCTACGACAAGGACTGGGACAAGCCCGGTATGGAGAAGGTCCGCACCGGCCTCTCCCGGGCGATCAACCGCGAGCAGATCACCGACACGATCTTCCAGAAGACCCGCACCCCCGCCACCGACTGGACCTCACCCGTCCTCGGCGTGGAGGGCGGCTACAAGGAAGGCCTGTGCGGCGACGCCTGCGAGTACGACCCCGAGGAGGCGAAGAAGCTCATCGAGGAGGGCGGCGGGTTCCCCGGCGGTCAGGTCAAGATCTCGTACAACGCGGACACCGGCTCGCACAAGCAGTGGGTCGACGCGGTCTGCAACAGCGTCAACAACGCGCTCGACAACGACAAGGCCTGCGTCGCCAACCCGGTCGGCACGTTCGCCGACTTCCGCAACCAGATCACCCAGTCGAAGATGTCGGGCCCGTTCCGGGCCGGCTGGCAGATGGACTACCCGCTCATCCAGAACTTCCTCCAGCCGCTCTACTACACCAACGCCTCCTCCAACGACGGCAAGTGGACCAACAAGGAGTTCGACAAGCTCGTCGACCAGGCCAACGCGGAGACCGACCAGGCCAAGGCCGTCGAGCTGTTCCAGCAGGCCGAGGAGGTCCTGCGGGACAACATGGGCGCC
Organism: Streptomyces sp. NPDC020898; assembly: GCF_044333925.1. Taxonomy (NCBI): domain Bacteria; kingdom Bacillati; phylum Actinomycetota; class Actinomycetes; order Kitasatosporales; family Streptomycetaceae; genus Streptomyces; species Streptomyces sp. NPDC020898. Next base: position 428,335 of record NZ_JBIRRV010000002.1, on the reverse strand, counting down.
ATCCCGCTCTGGTACCAGAACGGCAGCGCCGGCTACTCGGACCGCCTCTCGGACGTGGCCCTGAACCCGTTCAGCCTGCCCGTGTACAGCGAGATCAAGGTCAGCTGACCGGCTGAGCCGTAGGGACAGCCGTTCAAGAGTTCAAGGACGGCTGTCCCACTACCTCCGGAGCCCTCATGGGACGGTACGTGATCCGGCGTCTGCTGCAGATGATCCCGGTCTTCATCGGCGCCACCCTGTTGATCTTCCTGATGGTGAACGTGATGGGCGACCCCATCGCGGGCCTCTGCGGCGACCGGCAGTGCGACCCGGCCACGGCCGCCCAGCTGCGCAAGGAGTTCGGCCTCGACAAGCCCGTCTGGCAGCAATACCTGACCTACATGGGCAACGTCTTCACCGGCGACTTCGGCACCGCCTTCAACGGCCAGGAAGTCACCGAGCTGATGTCGACGGCGTTCCCCGTCACCATCCGGCTCACCATCGTGGCCATCTTCTTCGAGATCGTCATCGGCATCACGCTCGGTGTGGTGACGGGCCTGCGCCGGGGAAAGCCGGAGGACACGGGCGTCCTGCTCGTCACCCTGGTCGTCATCTCGGTCCCGACCTTCGTGACGGGCCTCATCCTCCAGCTCCTCCTGGGCGTCGAGTGGGGCTGGATCAAACCGTCGGTGTCCACGGACGCCACCTTCGGCGAACTGATCGTCCCGGGCCTGGTCCTGGCCTCGGTCTCGCTGGCCTACGTGACCCGCCTGACCCGGACCTCGATCGCCGAGAACAGACGCTCCGACTACGTCCGTACAGCCGTCGCCAAGGGACTCCCGCGCCGCCGGGTGATCACCCGGCACCTGCTCCGCAACTCCCTGATCCCGGTGGTCACGTTCATCGGAACGGACATCGGCGCGCTGATGGGCGGGGCGATCGTCACCGAGCGGATCTTCAACATCCACGGCGTCGGCTACCAGCTCTACCAGGGCATCCTCCGCCAGAACACCCAGACGGTCGTCGGTTTCGTGACCGTCCTCGTCCTCGTCTTCCTGGTCGCCAACCTGCTCGTCGACCTCCTGTACGCCGTACTCGACCCGAGGATCCGTTATGCCTGACCGCCAGGACTCGGGCGCATCCGGCGCACCCGAGGGCGCCATCGCCTCGACCGGCATGGGAGGTGCCATGGACCTCGCCATGAGCGAGGCGGAAACCCTGGAGAAGCGCCCGGCCGACAACAACGGCGGCCCCACCGACAAACCCCGCTCCCTCTGGTCGGATGCCTGGATCGACCTGCGCCGCAACCCCGTCTTCATCGTCTCCGGGCTGATCATCCTCTTCCTGGTGATCATCTCGATCTGGCCCTCGGCGATCGCCTCCGGCAACCCCCTCAAGTGCGACCTCGCCAAGGCCCAGGAGGGCTCGGGCCCCGGCCATCCCTTCGGGTACGACGGCCAGGGCTGCGACGTCTACACGCGCACGGTCTACGGCGCCCGTACGTCCGTCACGGTCGGCGTCTGCGCCACGCTCGGGGTCGCGATCCTCGGGTCGGTCCTCGGCGGGCTCGCCGGGTTCTTCGGCGGGATCTGGGACTCGGTGCTGTCCCGGATCACCGACGTCTTCTTCGCGATCCCGGTCGTCCTCGGCGGCCTGGTCCTGCTCTCCGTGGTGACCAGCTCGACGGTCTGGCCGGTCATCGGGTTCATGGTGCTGCTCGGCTGGCCCCAGATCTCCCGCATCGCCCGCGGCTCGGTCATCACCGCCAAACAGAACGACTACGTCCAGGCCGCCCGCGCCCTCGGCGCCTCCAACTCCCGCATGCTGCTACGGCACATCGCGCCCAACGCCGTGGCCCCGGTGATCGTCGTGGCGACCATCGCACTGGGCACGTACATCGCCCTGGAGGCCACCCTGTCGTACCTGGGCGTGGGCCTGAAGCCCCCCACGGTCAGCTGGGGCATCGACATCAGCGCGGCCTCCCCGTACATCCGCAACGCCCCGCACGCCCTCCTCTGGCCCTCCGGAGCGCTCGCGGTCACCGTGCTCGCGTTCATCATGCTCGGCGACGCGGTGCGCGACGCCCTCGACCCGAAGCTGAGGTGACCGGCGCCATGCTGCTCGAAGTACGCGACCTCCACGTGGAGTTCAGAACCCGGGACGGGGTCGCCAAGGCCGTCAACGGCGTCACCTACAGCGTGGACGCGGGCGAGACCCTCGCCGTGCTCGGCGAGTCCGGCTCCGGCAAGTCGGTCACGGCCCAGGCGGTCATGGGCATCCTGGACACCCCGCCCGGGAAGATCACCGGCGGCGAGATCCTGTTCCAGGGCAAGGACCTGCTCGCCTTCAAGGAGGAGGAGCGGCGGAAGGTCCGGGGCGCCCAGATGGCGATGATCTTCCAGGACGCGCTGTCGTCCCTGAACCCGGTCCTGAGCGTCGGCGAGCAACTGGGCGAGATGTTCGTGGTCCACCGGGGAATGTCCCGAAAAGACGCCCGCACCAAGGCAGTTGAGCTGATGGACCGCGTCCGCATCCCGGCCGCCGCCCAGCGCGTACGGGACTATCCGCACCAGTTCTCGGGAGGCATGCGCCAGCGCATCATGATCGCCATGGCGCTGGCCCTGGAACCGGCCCTGATCATCGCCGACGAACCGACCACCGCCCTCGACGTGACAGTCCAGGCCCAAGTCATGGACCTCCTGGCCGAGTTGCAGCGCGAACTGAACATGGGCCTGATCCTCATCACCCACGACCTCGGAGTCGTCGCGGACGTCGCCGACCGGATCGCCGTCATGTACGCGGGCCGGATCGTCGAGTCGGCGCCGGTCCACGACATCTACAAGGCACCCGCCCACCCCTACACCAAGGGCCTGTTGGAGTCGATCCCGCGCCTCGACCAGAAGGGCCGCGAGCTGTACGCCATCAAGGGCCTGCCACCGAACCTGATGAACATTCCGCCGGGCTGCGCCTTCAACCCGCGCTGCCCGATGGCCCAGGACATCTGCCGTACGGAGGTACCGCCGTTGGCGGATGTGGACTCGGCGGACGGGGTCCGCAGAAGCGCCTGCTTCTTCTGGAGGGAGACGCTCGATGCCTGAGGCGATTCTCGAAGTCACCGGCCTTGTCAAGCACTACCCGCTCACCCAGGGCATCCTGTTCCGGAAGCAGGTGGGCGCGGTCCGGGCGGTCGACGGCGTCGACTTCGCCCTCGGAGCCGGCGAAACCCTGGGCATCGTCGGGGAGTCAGGCTGCGGCAAGTCGACGGTGGCCCGGATGCTGGTCAATCTGGAGAAGCCGACGGCCGGCACGATTCTGTACAAGGGCGAGGACATCACCCGGATGTCGGGCCGCGCCCTGAAGTCCGTACGCCGCAACATCCAGATGGTCTTCCAGGACCCGTACACCTCCCTCAACCCCCGGATGACGGTCGGCGACATCATCGGGGAGCCGTACGAGATCCACCCCGAGGTCGCGCCGAAGGGGGATCGCCGGCGCAAGGTCCAGGATCTCCTGGACGTGGTGGGTCTCAACCCGGAGTACATCAACCGCTACCCCCACCAGTTCTCCGGCGGCCAGCGCCAACGCATCGGCATCGCCCGGGGGTTGGCGCTGCGCCCCGAGATCATCGTGGCCGACGAACCGGTCTCCGCGCTCGACGTGTCGGTCCAGGCCCAGGTGATCAACCTGCTGGACCGCCTCCAGAGCGAGTTCGATCTCTCGTACGTGTTCATCGCCCACGACCTGTCGATCGTGCGGCACATCTCGGACCGGGTCGGGGTGATGTACCTCGGCCGGATCGTGGAGCTGGGGCGGGACGCCGAGATCTACGACCACCCGACGCACCCCTACACACAGGCACTCCTGTCCGCCGTGCCCGTCCCCGACCCCGAGGCGCGCGACCGCCGGGAGCGGATCATCCTCTACGGCGAGGTGCCCTCCCCGGCCAACCCGCCCTCCGGCTGCCGCTTCCGCACCCGCTGCTGGAAGGCCCAGAAACGGTGCGAGTTGGAGGTCCCGCTGCTGGCGGTGCCCGCGGAGTTCCGGCTCACGACAGGACCGGCCGCGCACGACTCGGCCTGCCATTTCGCGGAGGAGAAGCGGGTGGTGCCGACGGAGGAGCCGCCCCCCGCATCACCTGCGGATTCTCCGGACGATCATGCGAACGGGCTGAAATAGCAGCATAAAGACACATGAACCGCGTTAACACGCAGGCAACTTGGCCGACCCGATCTCGATATACGGACGGTCCACTCTGATGAACGTACGGCCGTGCGGGTGCCGTAAACGGGCCGGGGCTCGCCATGTAGCCCCGGCCCGTTGCCGTACCCGGCCTGCCTACTGGGGCAGCCCCAACGCCCGCTTCAGGAAGTCCACTTGAAGCAGCAGCAGGTTCTCCGCGACCTGTTCCTGCGGGGTCATGTGCGTGACGCCGGACAGCGGGAGCACCTCGTGCGGCCGGCCGGCGGCCAGCAGGGCCGAGGACAGACGCAGGGCGTGCGCGAAGACGACGTTGTCGTCGGCGGTGCCGTGCACGACCAGCAGCGGCCGATGCGGTTCGGCGGGCGAGGACAGTCCGAGGTCCGTGATCAGCGAACTCTTCGCGTACGCCTCCGGGGCGGCGGCCGGGTCACCGAGATACCGCTCCGTGTAGTGCGTGTCGTACAGCCGCCAGTCCGTCACCGGGGCGCCCGCGATGCCCGCGTGGAAGACGTCGGGCCGTCGCAGCACGGCCAGCCCCGCGAGCCAACCGCCGTACGACCAGCCCCGGATCGCCACCCGGGAGAGGTCGAGCGGGTGGCGCTCGGCGAGGTCGTGCAGGGCGTCGATCTGATCGTCCAGCGAGACCGTGAAGTCCCCGTGGACCGCCTTCTCCCAGGCCGGCGAGCGCCCCGGAGTCCCTCGCCCGTCGGCCACGACCACCGCGAACCCCTGGTCGGCGAACCACTGCGAGGTGAGGTGCGCGTTGTGCGCGGCGACCACGCGGGGCCCGTGGGGGCCACCGTAGGGGTCCATGAGGACAGGGAGGGGAGTGTCGCCGTCGTAGTCGGTCGGCATAAGCAGGGCGCATGGAATTCGGCGTGCGCCCCCCTGGGTCAGGGTCATGCGCGGGGACATACCGGGATCTTCGGCGTACGAGACGACAGTCGCCGCACGCTTCCCGTCGCGCAGTACCTGCACCTGGGCCCCCGGCCGGTCCGGCGCCGCCGACACGAGCACGGTCACGCCCCCCGCGCGTACCGCCGAGTGCACGCCGGGCTCGTGCGAGACGCGCTCCAACCCAAGCTCGTTCACTCGATAGACGTGAACCTCGCCGATCTCGGTGCCGATCGCCTCCTCACCTGCCGACGCCGACACGAGCACGTCGTCGTCCGAGACGTCCAGCACCGCCCGTACGTGCAACTGCGCCCCGGTGAGCGGCCGTTCGCCGACTGCCAGCACCCGCGCGCCACCCTCGTCGGCGATGCGGACGAGCTGTCCGGAGGGGCTCCAGCAGGGCACGCCGGGGAAAAGATCCAGCCAATGTGGATCTTCGTCGGCGTGCACCATCCGGGTCGCCCCGTTGTCCGGGTCCACGGCCAGGAACAACTGCCCACGCTGGTCCCGCGACTGCACCAGAATCAGCGGCGCACCCGCCCCTGACCAGTGCACACGCGCCAGATACGGATAGCGCGCCCGGTCCCACACAACCTCGGTCCGCACCCCTTCAAGGGTGAGTACGAAGAGCCGCACCTCCGCGTTCAGGGTGCCCGCCGCCGGATACGCGACCCGCTGCGGTTCGCGTTCCGGATGCGCCGGATCGGCGATCCACCAGCGGTTGACGGGCGCGTCGTCGGCCCGGGCGACCAGCAGCCGATCGGACTCCGGGGACCACCAGAAGCCGCGCGACCGGGCCATCTCCTCGGCCGCGATGAACTCCGCGAGCCCGTACGTCACCGTCTCCGACTCGGGTTCCGCGAGCGCGAGGGCCCGCTTACCGACCAGGTCCGTGAGGCACAGGGCGCCGTCCGCGACGTACGCGACGAGCCGTCCGTCGGGGGAGGGGCGCGGGTCGAGAACGGGCCCCCGGGCCGGGATCTCACGCACCGTCCCGGCCGGCAACTCGGCCACGAAAAGCCGCCCGGACAAGGCGAACGCGGCCAGTTCGACGGCCGAGTCGGTGGCGTATCCGACGATCCCGGCACTGCCCTCACGGCTGCGTTCCCGACGCGCCCGCTCCTCCACGGACAGCTCCTCGTCGGCCCCGCCGAGAAGGGTGACCGGGTCGGCGGCGACCCGCTCCCCGCCGTCCGGGAGGTCCAGCACCCACAGCTTGTTCGCCCGGTCGGTGCCGGAGGAAGACCGCAGGTAGGCGACCCGCGAACCGTCGGGCGCCACGGTGAACGCGCGGGGTGCGCCGAGCGTGAATCGCTGGGTGCGGGCGTGCCGGCGGGGGAAGGAGACAGGCTCGGTCGTCATCCCCCGACCATATTGGCCATGCGCCCCCTTGTGCGGCAGTGCGCTGACCAATGCGCGCGGGCGAATAGTTATGATCACTGGCGGCTAGTGGGTATGAACCTGCTGGCCACTGTATGGATTTACTGCCCCCATAGTCCGACCCCCCGCGTCCCTGGGCCCCTTGGAGGTGAGCCGCCGTGGCACTCTCGATTTCGGCGGTCGTGCTGCTGGCGATCATCGTCTTCTTGCTGATCAAGAAGTCAGGACTCAAGGGAGGCCACGCGGTGGTGTGCATGCTCCTCGGGTTCTACATGGCCTCGTCGACCTTCGCCCCGACGATCAGCGACCTGACGACAAGCATCGCGGGCATGATCGGCGACCTCAAGTTCTGACCTGCGCCTGCTGTTGGGCGCGGGTACGTGGGCTTCGGCGGGCTCCGGAGGGTGAGTGTCCGGGGCCCGACCTTGGCGGACATGTTCCGGGTGGACGGCCACAACGCCGACGATCGGCTCCGGGCGGCCGGCGAAGGCATCGCCCAGCTTCGGGCGTCTGTGTGGCTACCGGCCCCTCCTGGCCGTCTTCGAGTCACAGGCGGAACCCAACCCGGCCTGGCGATCCGAACACCGCTTATGGGAGCGCTGGGCAGTTCGGCGAGGTGTTGGCCGGGTAGTTCGTCACCAGTACCGATACGCGCGTCGAGGGCACCCGGCAGGTCGACCGTCTCAACCCGCTGCCCCGGGTGGGCGTGCTCGTCGGCTGGAGCCGTGACGCCTTCTACAAGCTCCGCAGGGCCGCAACGACGCCGAGATCGGCGACGACCGATCCCGCTTCTCCGACGCCAAGTCCCTGAAAGCATACGCCGGGGCCGCACCAGTCACACGAGCGTCCGGCAAGAGCGTCGCGGTCCTGGCTCGCCGGGTCAAGAACCAGCGCCTGGCCTCCGTCGGCTACGTATGGGCATTCTTCGCCCTGACCGTCTTACCGGCGCCAAGGCCCACTATTACCGGCGTCGCAACGACGGAGATCGCCACAACGACGAAGCGACCATCTTCCCCGCATCAGCGGAACAACAACTCCCTTCTGCCGCTTGACAGATCAACGCATCGGATGTCTGCCCCTGCACGACACCGCACAGAACCGGATCTGGCTGGAGACGTCTCCCTCGCACTCGACCTCCTCACTTGGATGCCCATGCTGGCGCTGACCTGCGAGGCCCGCCGTTGGGAACCCAAGAAGCTCCGGCTTCGGCTGTTCTCCGCCGCCGCTCAGCTCGTGAACACCGGCCGTAGCCGCTGGCTCCGCCTGCCCGCCCGAGGGCCCTGGACCGCTGTCATCAGCCACGCGATCGTCAGGCTCCACGCCCTGCTGAACCCTGGTTGACCAACCACATCGCCCGTCCCGACAACCCGCACCACCACACCGGTGAAGTGGAACTCGGCGCCCACCCATCGAAGCTCAAAAAACACGAAAGTGCTCCTGAGCGTCGAAAATATTCGGCGCCATTAGATGCCGTTATGGTACATCCTCGCCTCAGTGGCGGATACCTTTTCCGGCTCACTTCGGATTGCCGCATCGATAACGGGAAGCAGTTTATCGACCTGGTCGCCCAATTTCTTGTTGCGGCCCTCCAGCTCCTTGTGCCATGCCCGAGCGTTCTTTCCTACCCAGACCTGGTCACCACCGATTTCCTCGGTCGGCTTTTTGAGCGCCTTCTTCAGATCTTCAACTTCCTTCGCCAGATCTCGCCGCAACTTCTCCAAGTCCGCTTTGCGAGGATTTGACACTTTTGGCTCGGAACCCGTCATAACCGCACGCCCCTATGCACACTGACCTGCCGACTGCTCAACACCGTACCAACCCGAACCCGTGGCTCCCGCGCCGAGCGGCGCGATCCCAAATGTGGCAATCACGACTCGATCGTGTAGTGCCCGGGCCACCGCATTGCTTCCCGTCATCCATCCCGCCTAGCCTGATTCCATGACCGCAGCAGCAGCACCCGCCAAGGTTCCCGATCTGTTGGCACTTCCCACCATGAGTCAGGTTCCTCGGAACGCCGACGGCTCCCCGGTCCAGCACGGCACCGTTGACGTGATGCTCGTACCTGTAGCTACCGAAGGCGGTGGGGAACAACTGGTATGTCTGGCGTTCACCTCCGTTCCCCTGCTTGTCGAAGCCCTGGGCCAAGAACAGGCCTGGGTGATGATCCCGACCCAACGAATGGAAAAGGCGCTGCAGGGGTCGGGCGCCCAAGGGATCTTGGTGGACCCTCAGTTGGCGGATGGGGCAAGAGGCGGTCGTCCCAATGACTGATCCGAACTTCTCGGGAATCAATCCCGATAATTTGCTCAGGACCATCAGTGCCCTGGAGTCCGGCGGCAAGAAATTGCATGGCGCCAAAGCAGCCTTCCTCAGCAGATTCCAAAAGCACGGCCTCGATTCCAGCAACCTGACAGAGATCGGAAAGATCGCCAGTTGGGTCGATGACGAACTCCCGATGTTGCGGCGGCGTCAGACGCTGGCGGCTGCAATGGAGACGGAGGGCGGCTATGGCCCAAAGGTTACGATGATTCAACTCCGAGAGCCCGTCCTCACCGGAGCCGCGGCAATGAAGGACGGGAAAGAGCTTGCCGAGGCCGCCAACAAGGCCGGAGATCTTGATCCCAGCCAGGCGGGAGCCGAGTTCCACGGGATCGCAGAAACTCTGAGAATGCACAAGGGTGATCCGGACTTCGCTTCGGCCTTTTATGCCAAAATGAATCCTGAGCTACTCGAGAACCTCCCTTTGGCTATTGCGGCCGCGAATGCGTCGACCGCAAAAGAGGACACCAAGATCTTCGGGTCTGCGTTCACAGCGGCAGTCAATTCCGAGTCCCCCGCGCCTGGCTTTGACAAGGCTTATTCCGTCTTCAGTGGTGACCTCCCCAAAGATCAGCCAGGGGCGGTATTCAATCGCGCCTTGATGCAGAGCAACGATCCAGAGCTCTGGGAGGTCGCATGGGATCACACCAAAAAAGCGGTGGCCAAGCTCGGCGATCCCGCCGATACCTGGTCCGACCACGCCGGATTGATTGCAGGGATTATCGGCGTGCAGTTCAAGTATGCTGACCATTTCCGATCTCAGGCGCAGAATTTTAGTGACAAGGCTTCCGACCTCCACCAGCGTCGACTCAATGCCATGACTCCAGAAGAAAAGCGCGCGTTCAAGAAGGAAACGCGGAGAGCTGCAAAAGCAGCAAAGTCGTCGGGTCGCCAGGCCGAGCGCGCTCTGGCAAAGTACGGCATGGGGCCATTTTCGCGCCTGATGGAGGTGTCAGTGGGCGATGCTGGCAGTTGGGTCATGAAGAGCATTCCCAGTGTGCATCCGCCAAGCAGCACCGGCGCCTTCGGTAAAATTCTGCGGGCCGGTGGCAAACTCCCGCTGGTGGGTTCGATCCTGACGATTGGCGCAATCGCCTGGGACATCCACGGTGGCGAGGAGAAAGATGTTGCCATTGCCGCCAACGTTGCCGGTATGGGCGCCGGCATGGCTGGCACCTGGGCCGGTATGGCAGCCGTTGCCGCCGTCGGTGGGCCGGTCGGCTGGGGAATCGCTGCTGGAATTGTCGTAGGGTTCGGTGTTGGCTACACCGCTTCGTACCTCCTCAAGGACACTGAGATCGGAAGGAAGGCCGTCAACGCGGTCAGCGGAGCAGCAAAGAGCGCCGGAAAGTCCATCAGTGATGGGGCATCAGTGGTGAAGAATACCGTTTCAGGTTGGTTCTCATGAGGGATGAAGATAATGGCCAAGAAACAACGGAAACGCTCACCCAGCTCTTTTCAGAACCCACAGAGTTCTGCCCGAGCGGCGGCGGCCAAAGAGGCAGCCAGGAAGGTCGCCGAAGAGCGTAATCCTCGCCCGTTGCTCCCTCAGCTACGTCTTATCTTCACTCTGGCGGGCTTGGGGATTCTCTGCATCGTCATCTTCCTCGCACTCTGGCTTCCCTCGAAAGCAGTCGTTGATGACCTTCGTTCCCGCGGGGTGACTGCGACGGCGACAGTCACCAAGGTCGACGACAAACCTGAGATCGTAGAAGTACGCTTCCGAGGCCCTAGTGAGACCGTCACCGCAAATTTGCACGACTATGCGGGGATGCGCCCAGAAGTACAGGTCGGGCAGCCCCTGGCGGTTCGCTACGACCCCCAGGACTCTTCTCGGGTACTTACTGAAAGTTGGGTCAATAGCCCGCCCCTCGTAAATCTGCCGATGTTGGGAACTGCAGCGTTGGCCCTGTTCCTGCTGGCAGCTGCGGCCTTTCTGACACTCCGCCGCCGTCAGGTTCTTAGCCTCGCCAAGGTATCCCCGCAGGACGATTCCCCCTCAAGCTCCTTGGCCGTGGAGGAGGACGGGAAGACGGCGCAGCTCTCCAAGGAATAGTGCGTCTGATTCTCGTACTGTACTGCGGCGGCGAAAGCATCCGCCGGAGTCTCGTTAACCCGCGATGGGCCTGTCCTCCACAGCGGAGGACGAGGGATCCGAGGACGGAGATGTGGCCAGGCACAGCCTTTCCGACGGTGCCGTCCAGTGTGCGTTCCGGCGGTATCGACGTACATCGAGGGGGCTGCAGACCTGGCGGCGTTCTTCACGTCGCCAACCATGGCGATAATGGGTCACAAGTCGCTCATTTCATACTTCAAGAGCTCCCAAGTGCTCAATGCGCCGAGCACGTTCACCGCACGTCTTATCAACGGCCACTGGGACAAGCACAGAGGCCAACCTGCTTCGCGTCGCCCAACGCGGCGGTCCCGCCAATGCGACCAAGGCCGCCGGATGGATTCGTGGCGCCGGCATCGAGCTGCGCGAGGGAAAGGAACCATGCAGCAACATACGTACACCCTCGACTACTGGGATGACCGTTCAGGTCATCGGCTGACCTGGAAGTTCGGGTATCGGGGCGCAGCAGGGCCGTTCGGGAAGATCGAGGTGATCTACCCGGCGAGCCGTCGCGGCGACCGTCACGTCACCGAGGTCAGGGGTGACTCCATGCCCGCCACCTCCTTCGGCGGCTGGGCCTACGGACGAAAGCCCTCGCTCTACATGGGACAGCTCAGCGTCGGCGGTGCCGGAATCCGGCTCAAGCGCAACCGCTGGGCGCAGACCAGAGCCGGACGGGCCCTGCGGATGCAGGTTGCCGGGCGGGAGTACCGCTACCTCGCGACCAGCGCACGGCACCGCGACAGGACCCTCGTCCGGAACGGTGTGGAGATCCGGACCAGTCGGCATGGCAGAGGTGCGCGCAAGAAGGCCACTTTCACCGTCCTGGGTCCGGCCGACGCCACGGACCTCGCTCTGGCCGCCGTGATGTGCGGCGTCAACACCCGCAACCTCACTCGGGGCGGGGCCGTTCGCGCCTTCCTCAACAGGTCGATGAACTGGCTGGACGCTTTCCAGTGACCTTCGCGCTGAGCCTGTCAGCGTTCGGCCACGTACGGGACGAACTCGGCCCAGGTGGTGGGGGCAAAGGCCAGGCGGGGGGCGCGCTCTATGTTCTTGGAGTCGCGGACGTGGATGGTGCCGGGGGTGGTGGCGATCTCGACGCAGGAGTCCCCCTCAGGGCCGTCGCTGTAGCTGCTCTTGAACCACGCCAGTTCGGAGGCGTCCCCGGCGGAGGTCTTGCGGATCATGTTTCTCCCAGCAGTTGCTCGATGAGGGCCAGCGACTCCCTTGGGGTGAGCGCCTGAGCCCGGATGGCGCCGAAACGCAGCTCAAGGATCCTCAGCTGCTTCGGATCAGAAGTCGGACGGCCGTTGAACGCACCGTCGGAACGGCCCAGCGCCGTACCGTCCGCGAACTTCAGCACCTCGATCTTGCCACTCAGCCCGGCGTGAGCCCCAGAGTTCATCGGCATTACTTGAAGCGAGACGTTGCGCAATCGCCCCACCTCCAGCAAGCGTTCGAACTGCCGTCGCCTCACCATTGTGCCTCCGACATCGCGTCGGAGCGTTGCCTCTTCCTGGACGAAGTTGAGTGAGGTGGCGGGTTCACGGCCGAAGATCGACTGTCGGGCCATGCGAGCTGCTACCAGGCGTTCCAGTTCCTGCTCCGAGGCCGGTGGTTGCCCCACCTCGAACAACGCCCGGGCATGCTCGGGCGTCTGCAACAGGCCGTGGAGGCTGAGTCCGACGTACACGCCGATCTCCACCGCCTTCGCCTCCATGTTCGCGATGGCCCGCACCTTCTTCGGGTACTGGACCTTCTCCAAGTCCTCGTTCATCGCCGCGAGCAGCCCACCCGCCCCCAACTCCTCGTCCGCCTTCCTCATGTACTCGGGCCGAGCGATCCGCTTCCCGCCCTCGATCTTGTAGACCATGTCCTCGCCGTACCCGAGGGCCCGGCCGAAGTCGGCGGCGCTCATCCCCACCGCCTCCCGCCGCAGCTTCAGTTGCCGGCCGACGGTCTCCACGACGGCCACACCCCAGGCGTCGTCCGGGTCCACCTCCCAACCCGGCTCGTCCGCCTCGCTCTTGAGCTGCCCTGCGTCACTGTCCACGCTCATGCCGCACCCCTCCGTCGCACCGCGCTGTACGTTGCCCCCGCCCTACCCGTACGCGCCGTCCCGACAGCCCGGACAGGACCGGACAAGCTCCGGACAGTCACCGTACGTATCGACTGAGTCACTGCTCACGGTAAGCATGTACGGCCACTCTGAGTGACGTGAATCAAGAAACCGCCGCTCCCGAGGCCCAACTCGGACACGCCTTCCGCAACTTCAGCGTGCGTCTGTCACCCACGCCCCGTGGTGCCCGTCTGGCCCGGCTGCTCGTCGCCGAGCAACTCTGTTCCTGGGGACTGCCCGTGGACCCGGCTCGTCAGATCGTGGCCGAACTGTCGGCCAACGCCGCCACGCACGGACGCGTCCCGGGCCGCGACTTCCGGCTCACGATGTACGTCATCGGCAGCACCCTGCGCATCGAGGTGACCGATACCTGCGGGGATCTTCCGCCCCGCCCACAGCACCCGTCCGACGACGCGGAGTGCGGGCGGGGCCTGGCTCTGGTGGAGGCGCTCGGCGATCGGTGGGGGTGGGGTCCGGGGCTGAGGCCACACAAGACGGTGTGGGCCGAGGTGACCGTCGTACGGCAGGGAGGCAGAACGTGATACCGAGGTCCAAGTGACGGCGCGCGATGCTCTACGGGAGCTGTGCGCGCCGTACTGGAGAAGGCCGCCCGGAGTGTTCCCGCTCCGGATCCTGGCCGCGTGGGTTCCGGCGTGACCGGCGCTCTTTTCAAAGGAACGTCTGGAGAGAAACAACCTCAACCAAACCCCACCCCTCCCGTCCGCCGGGACGGCCACCGAGGGCCAGGCCGCCGCCACCGCACAAACTCACCCGCGCGAGTGGACATCGCCAACTCGGCTGGATCTGCGACCGGTTACCTGCCCTACGCTCAGCGCAGCACCACCACGGACATCACAGACAACCGCAGACATGCGACGGCCCTCGCCGGGATTGCACTCCCAATGCGAGGGCCTGACCACCAAGGAAGTTAGGGCTTCCCGATGGATACGAAAAACCTTAGCGTGCCCTCGCACGCCCAAGCCCGTATCGCGGGCAAAAACCACCCCCACAGGCGCCCCAATTCCGGCGTCTCCGGCGTCATCCACGACAACGCCCGCCACAAAGACCGCTTCACAGTGATCGGCAACCACCTCGCCCAGCACCCCGAGCTGTCGCTGCTCGCGATCGGGCTGGCCGTGCACATCCAGTCGCTGCCGACGGGTGCCCGCGTCGACATCAAGACCCTCGCCAGGAAGTTCCCGGAGGGCCCGGACCGTATCGCCGCCGCCCTGCGCGAACTGGAAGCCCACGGTTACCTGCGGCGCCTCCGCGAACGCACCCCCGCTGGCCGCATCGTCACCCGCACGGTCTCCTGCAACCAGCCCGGACGCCACACCGGGGAGCACACCGATCGCCGTACGGCGCCCGAGCCCGAACCCGAATCCGAGTTGGGGCACCCACCCGCCACGCGCCCGCCCCCGAGCCGACCCGCCCCGCGCACCCCACCACCCCCGGCCCACCCAAGAAGCGCACCCCACGCAAGCCCCTCCCCGCCGTACCGCAGCCCGCGTACTCCGGGCCGGGACTCCTCCAGGCCGCCACCGACCTCCTCGCCGGCCTGCGCCGCCACCACCCCGACCTGCTCCTGTCCGCCTGCGACACCGCCCACCTCGCCCCCGGCGTCGCCGCCTGGCTCGAACGCGACGCCAGCCCCACCGCCGTACGCCACGCCCTCACCCACGACCTCCCACCCGAAGGCACCCGCCGCCCAGCCGCCCTCCTCGCCCACCGCCTCACCACCCAGCTACCGCCCCCGGCGCCGTTTCGTGCACCGGCGGTGGTCTCACCACCGGCCGCCCGGAGCCCGCTCCAGACCTGCGACGGCTGCGAGCGCGCCTTCCGCGCGCCCGAGCCCGGTCGCTGCCGCGACTGCCGCCCCGATCTTCTGGAGGCCGCCCGGCATGAAGGCGACGAGGAGTGAGTGCGATGGCCACTGGCCCGGGCGACGCACAGCGGAGCACTTCTCACGTTTCTTCGATCCCCGCACCGGCACCGGCGCCGTCCTCACTGAGATCCACCCCACCCCCGGCGGCCCCCGCTACGCGACCCGCAAGGACTTCGTCTACGGCGACGACGTCACCATCGCCGACTGGACGATTCCGACAACCGGCCTGCCGCGTTACCGCGAGGAGTGAGGCGCGGACAGGGGACGGCGGACCGAGACCCCGCGCCTCGTAGGGTGGGCCCATGACGGAACTGCCCGACCGGCGTCTTCTTCTGGTGCACGCGCACCCGGACGACGAGTCGATCAACAATGGCGCGACCATGGCCAGGTACGCGGCCGAGGGCGCCCGGGTGACCCTGGTGACCTGCACCCTCGGTGAGCGCGGCGAGGTCATTCCGCCCGAGCTCGCGCATCTCAGCGGTGCCGCCCTCGGCGAGTACCGGCTGCGTGAGCTGGACGCGGCGATGCGCGCGCTCGGAGTCACCGACCACCGTCTGCTCGGCGGCCCCGGCAGGTACGGGGACTCCGGGATGATGGGGCTGGCCGACAACGACGACCCCGGCTGCTTCTGGCAGGCGGACGTCGGCGAGGCCGCCGGGTACCTCGTGGAGGTGATCCTCGAAGTCCGCCCCCAAGTCGTCGTGACGTACGACCCGGACGGCGGCTACGGCCACCCCGACCACATCCAGGCCCACCGCGTCGCCACGCGCGCCGTGGAGCTCGCCGCCGAGGCCGGCTGGAGTGTCCCCAAGGTCTACTGGAACCGCGTGCCCCGTCCGGTCGCCGAGAAGGGCTTCGCGCGTCTTCAGGAGGCGTTGCCGGGGCTGCCCTTCGCCGAGGCCGGCGTGGTCGACGACGTACCGGGTGTCGTGGACGAGGACCGGATCACCACGGCCGTCGACGGCACCGCGTATGCGGCTGCGAAGGCCGCCGCGATGCGCGCCCACGCCACACAGATCGAGGTGGCCGAGCCCTGGTTCGTCCTCTCCAACCAGCAGGCCCAGCCGCTCTTCACCGACGAGTACTACGAGTTGGTGCGCGGCGACCGGGGGGAACGCACCCCGGGGCGTGAGAAGGATCCGCGTGAGACGGATCTCTTCGACGGGATTTCCGACGAGGTTTCCGGGGCGGGTGTGCGATGAGTTCGAAGAGCGCGAAGAGTGCGAAGAGTGCGAACGGAAAGGTCCCCGCTCGCGGAACGCGAGGAAGAGCGGCATCGGGAGTGGCAGCAGGCGCAGGCGCAAGCACAGGGGGAGTGGGAGCGGGGGGCGGCAGTCTGCTGGCCCAGCCGCTCGTCGGGCCCTCCCCCGGGCGGGCGGCGGGCTATCTGGGGTTGTTCGTGCTCGGGGCCGTCGTCGGGGCGGCCGGCGCGCTTGTTCAGGCCGCGTGGTTCCCCGGCGGGCTGCTGCTCGCGCTGGGCGGGGCGGCTGGGCTGTTCCTCGGTGGAGCGCGTGGCGTCGGGACTCGCGCCGGGGCGGTCGCGCCGGCGGCCGGCTGGATGGTCTCCGTCATCCTGCTCACGGCCAACCGTCCGGAAGGGGATTTCCTGTTCTCCGCAGGAGCCGGCTCGTACCTCTTCCTCCTCGGCGGGATGGCCGTCGCTGTGATGTGCGCCACCCTCGCCCGGACGCGGCAACCAGACGGTTCCGCGGTCCGACTTGGCAAGTGACGTACTACTTCGCCGCCGCGACCGGTGGGGGTCCCGTGATGGTTTCCTCAGCGGTCGTGGGATACGCGCCGGAAGTGGCCAGTATGGTGGTGCGCGCCGCCGAGCTGCCCGCGTGAGGTCGCGTCGGGCGGCGGAGCCAACCGGGAGAACCTGCCTTGAGTCGTGAAACTGACAGTCCGTCCTCCGGGCCCAACGGGCGCGGAGGTGCCGCCTACCCCTCGGGGACACCGCCGTACGGCACGCCCATGGCGTCCGACGGCGGTCCGGACGCGGGCCGTTCGGCCGCGGAGCCGGACGGGCCCAAGACCGAGACCACGCTGACGACCCGGATCCGGATCAACATCCCCGGATCCCGGCCGATTCCGCCGGTCGTCGTCCGGACGCCCGTCGCGGACACCGAGTCCTCCGAGGAGACCGGGACGCACAAGCGGCCGAGGACGGGAGGCGACGCCAGAACGCAGGGCGCGCCCCAGTCCAACGGCGCCGCCGAGCCGTCCGCCGAGCCCCCGGGCCAGCCCGGAGAGAAGACCAGCGACTGGTTCGCGCCGCGCAAGTCCGGTGCGCCCAAGGGCGGTCCGGGCAGCGACGCGAGCAACGGCGCCGGTCTGCCCGGCGGTTCGGGCCCGGCACCCGCAGCCCCCCGGTCCAGCGGCTCCAACGGCACCGGCCCGGCGGGCACTTCACGCCCCGGCGGTCCCAACAGCGGCGGTTCCACGGGCTCTTCACGCCCCGGCCTGGGCGTCATGGGCGCCGCGGGCAACGCGGGCGGCCCTCGCGCCGCCGGTGGCGGTACGAAGGGTGCCGGACTCGGCGGTGCCACCGGCGCCGGTCCCGTGGCCCCGGGGCACGGCGGCGGCACCGGTTCCTTCGACGTGTCCGCGCTGGCGGCCGGGGCGGGCCCGCTGAGCACGTCCCCCTACCCGTCGGCCGGCAATCCCCGTAACCCGGGTGGTCCTGCGGCTGCCGACGGTCGTGGTGAACCGCGCCGCGACGACCTGCCGTACTTCTCGGAGAACGGACAGGGCGGCCCCAACGGTCAGAACGGCCAGAACGGGCAGAGCGACTTCGGCGGTCAGGGCGGCGGGTTCAGCCCGCAGAACGACTTCACCGCGTCCAATGACTTCACCCAGTCCAACGACTTCGGTGACTTCGGTGCTGCCCAGGCCGACTTCGGCGGTCCGAACGGGCAGAACGGCCAGAACGGCTTCGGACCCGGCGGTTCGGGTGGCCCGGCGGGCCCGACCGGCGGCCCGGTCACCGGAGACGGCCCGGGAGTCTCCGGCGCCCCCGGCACGGGTCGGCTCGGCGGCGGGCTCAGCGACGACACCGCGATCCTCACCCCGCAGAAGCACGCCCCCGAACCGGGCGGCGGCTACGGCGGCTCCGTGGACAACATCTCCAGCTCCACCCTGACCAGCGGCATGCCCGTCGTCCCGAGCGACCGCAACTCCCCGTTCGCGCCGGGCACGCACCCCGACGGACCGCTTCCGCACACCCCGCCGAAGCTGCCCGAGCCGGTGTCGCCGAACGCGCCCGCCGCTGCCGCGCCCAAGGGCAAGAAGGCGAAGAAGAAGGGCCGCAGCAAACTGACGCTGCTGATCGTGGCCGTCTTCTTCATCGCCGGTGGCGCGTACGGCGCCGGGCTGCTGATGAACCGCTTCGACGTGCCCAAGGGCACCACCGTGTTCGGCGTCGACATCGGCGGCGGCACCCGTGACGACGCCGTCAAGAAGCTCGACGACGCCTTCGACAAGCGGATGAACCAGGCGCTGACGCTGTCCGTCGACGGCAAGCCGGTCTCCCTCAAGCCGGACCAGGCAGGGCTCCAGTTCGACACCCAGGCCACGGTCCGGGCAGCCGCCGGCAGCGACTACAACCCCATGTCGGTGATCGGCTCGCTCTTCGGGCAGCAGCGGGTCGTCGAGCCCGTCATGCCGGTCGACGAGGAGAAACTGGCGGCAGCGCTCCAGCGCACGGCCGGCGGGGCCAGCTCGGCGAGCGACGGGACGATCACGTTCCAGTCCGGCAAGGCCGTCGCCGTCTACGGCAAGGCGGGCAAGGGCATCGACGCCGCCGCGGCGGCCGAGTCCGTCGAGAACGCCTACCGCAGCCAGGTGGAGAGCGGCACGAGCACGCCGATCCAGGTCCCCACCAAGACCCAGGAGCCGACGATCTCGAACGCCGAGGTCGACCGCATGATGAAGGCGTTCGCCACCCCGGCGATGTCCGCCAACGTCACCGTCCGCGTGGACACCGGCACGGCCCAGGTGGAGTTCAGCCCGCAGAACTCCCTGTGGAGGTTCCTCCAGGTCAAGCCGATCAACGGCAAGCTCGTCGAGGCCTACGACAAGGCCGCGCTGAAGGAGCTGTACGGCAGCACCTTCGACCAGGTCCTGATCGCCCGCGGCAACGGCGAGAAGACGCCGGTCACCGTCGAGGACGTCATCGGCGCCCTGCGCCCGGCCCTGGTCAGCACGAGCAACCGGGTCGGGATCATCGAGACGAACCCGAGCTGAGCGCTCCGCGGGATATGCGGTTCGTCTGCCGCGGGCCGGTGGGGGCTGGTCGCGCAGTTCCCCGCGCCCCTTCGGGGCGCGGGTTGCGCACCCGACTTCACCAGGACCGCTTAGCCGCGTAGGGCACAGAGGGAAGTGACAGGAGGGGCGCCCGGAGCCACCGGGCGCCCCTCCTGCCGTACCGGCGCATGACATCTGTCATCCGCGAGTCAGGATCCCCGGCACTGCCGGGCAGGGCACCCCCACGGCCACGATGACTCCCATGGACCCCATGGACTCTGCGGAAACAACTTCCGTGGTCGCGTTCGACCAAGTCACCAAGAGCTACGGCGAACTCCGGGCCGTCGACGGGCTCTCACTCACCCTGCGCCCCGGCGAGACCGTCGCCCTGCTGGGCCCCAACGGCGCCGGCAAGTCGACCACCCTCGACCTGCTCCTGGGGCTCAGGCAGCCCGACAGCGGCACGGTGCGTGTCCTCGGCCGCGGCCCCCGGGACGCGATCGTCGGCGGGCACGTCGGCGCCATGCTCCAGAGCGGCGGCCTGATGGACGAGGTCACCGTCCGCGAACTCGTGACGCTGGCCTGCGCCCTGCACCCCCGCCCCTTTCCGGTCGGCGAGGTCCTCTCCCGGGCCGGGATCACCCAGCTCGCGGACCGCAAGGTCGACAAGCTGTCCGGCGGCCAGCAGCAGCGTGTCCGGTTCGCGCTCGCCACGGCCGGGGACAGCGCCCTGATCGTCCTGGACGAGCCCACGACCGGCATGGACGTCACCGCCCGCCAGGCCTTCTGGGCGACCATGCGCGAGCAGGCGGACCAGGGCCGTACGGTCCTGTTCGCCACCCACTACCTGGAGGAGGCGGACGCGATCGCGGACCGCGTCCTCGTCCTGCACCGGGGCCGCCTGCTGGCCGACGGCACGGCCGCCGAGATCAAGGCGAAGGCGGGCGCACGCCGGATCTCCTTCGACCTGGAGTTCGATGTGGAGCCCGCGGCGGAGGAAGAGACCCTGCGCACCCTGCCCTTCCTCACCTCCCTCGACATATCCGGTCGGACGGTCCGCATCCAGTCCTCCGACGCCGACGCGACCGTCCACGCCGTGTACGGGCTCGGGCTCTACCCGCGCAACCTCGAAGTGGCCGGCCTGGGCCTTGAGCAGGCGTTCGTCACCCTCACCGCCGCAGCCGAGGAGGCGCGCACCGCATGAACGACCTGATCCGGCTCGAAATCACCCGGGCCCTGCGCAACCGCAAGTTCCTGTTCTTCTCGGTGATCTACCCGTCCGCGCTGTTCCTGCTGATCGCGGGCAGCGCCGACAGCACCACGAAGGTGACGGGCACGGAACTCACCCTCCCGACCTTCTTCATGGTGGCCATGGCCTCCTTCGGCGCCCTGACAGCCGTCCTGATGGGCAACAGCGAACGCATCGCCAAGGAGCGGGAGAGCGGCTGGGTACGGCAGTTGCGGCTGACCCCGCTGCCGGGCCGGGGATACGTGTTCGCGAAGACGGCGAGCGCGGCCGTGGTCAGCCTCCCGTCGATCGTGATCGTCTTCGTCGTCGCGGCGGCGGTGAAGGACGTACGCCTGGACGCCTGGAGGTGGCTGGCGCTGACCGGTGTGATCTGGGTGGGCAGCCTGGTCTTCGCGGCCCTGGGGGTCGCCCTCGGGTATCTGGCGAGCGGGGACGCGGTCCGGCCGCTCACGATGATCGTCTACTTCGGTCTGTCCATGCTGGGCGGTCTGTGGATGCCGACGACGACCTTCCCCGACTGGCTCCAGGACATCGCGAAGTGGCTGCCCACGCACGCGTACGCTGCCCTGGGGCAGTCCATGGAGCTGGGCGACGCCCCGCACCTGAGGGATGTGGCGATCCTGGCCGTCTCGTTCGTCCTCTTCGCGGGCGGCGCGGCCTGGCTGTACCGGAAGGACACGCTGAAGGCGTGAGCAGCGTCGGCATCGGGCAGCGCCCGACGACCCGTAAGCAGCGGCTGGTGAAGTCGCTGTGGATCGGCATCTGGCTCGTCTACCTGAGCGCACCGGTCAGCGACCTCCTGCACGGCGGCCACAGCACGGGCGTACGGCTCCTCGGCTGGCTGGGCCTGGCGGTGTTCGTGGCCTGGTATGTGGCCATGGTCTTCCGCACGGGCCGCGGCGAGACGAACCGCCTGGTCATCGGCTCCCTGGCGGTCCTCGCCGCCCAGTCGACCCTCCTGTCCCTCACTCTGGGCCGCGAGTGGCTGGTCCTGTTCGTGTACGTGTCCACCGCGTCCGGCGCCGCCCTGCCGACGCGCATAGCCCGCTGGGCGATCGTGGCGGTGTCGGCACTGATGACGGCGGTCGCCCTGGCGGTCCCCGGAGGCCACTTCTACCTGGCCGGGCTCCTCATCCCGGCTCTGCTCGGCGGCGGCGCCATGGCGGGGGTACGACAACTCGTGCGTACGACGATCGAGTTGCGCGAGGCCCGGGCCACGGTCGCCCAGCTGGCGGCGAACGAGGAACGCCTGCGTCTGGCAAGGGACCTGCACGACCTCCTGGGCCACTCCCTCTCCCTGATCACCCTGAAGAGCGAGCTGGCGGGCCGGATGCTCCCCGGCCGGCCCGAGCAGGCGGCCCAGCAGGTGGCCGACATCGAGAAGGTGAGCCGCCAGGCCCTGGTGGACGTCCGCGAGGCGGTGACCGGGTACCGGCGCCCCCGGCTGGCCGGTGAACTGGCGGGCGCCAAGGTCGCGTTGACGGCGGCGGGGATCACAGCCGACCTGCCGACGGCCGATGCCCCGACCGACGTCGGCGAGGAGGCGGAGTCGGCCCTCGCGTGGGCGCTGCGCGAGGCGGTGACGAACGTCGTACGGCACAGCGGCGCCCGGCGCTGCACGGTGGAGGTGCTGAGCCGCCAGACCCTGTCCGGCCCGATGCTCGAACTGTCGGTCGAGGACAACGGCTCGGGGGACGGCTCAGCGGGCACTCCGGGCAACGGACTGACGGGCCTCGCGGAACGCCTGGAGAAGGCGGGCGGCGCCCTGGAGACGGGCCGTACGCGACACGGCTTCCGCCTGGTGGCAAGGGTGCCGGTGCGGCCGACGCCCGCTTCGGCGGACGTAGGATCCGGTTCATGAGCCGCATGATCAAGGTCCTGTTGGCGGAGGACCAGTCGATGGTCCGCGAGGCGCTGGCCGCGCTGCTCGGCCTGGAGTCCGACATCGAGGTCGTGGCCCAAGTGGCCCGGGGCGACGAGGTGTTGCAGGCCGCCCGTAGCCACGCCGACCTGGACGTGGCACTCCTGGACATCGAGATGCCGGGCGCCACGGGCATCGAGGCGGCGGCCCTGCTCCACCGGGAGTTCCCGGCCCTGAAACTGGTCGTCCTCACCACCTTCGGCCGCCCCGGTTACCTCCGCAGCGCCATGGAGGCCGGCGCGGACGCCTTCCTGGTCAAGGACGCCCCGGCCGCCCAACTCGCGGCAGCGGTACGCAAGGTGCTGGCGGGCGAACGTGTCATCGACCCGACGTTGGCGGCAGCGGCCCTGGCGGACGGCGCGAACCCCCTGACGGACCGTGAGCGCGAGGTGCTCCGCGCGGCGGCGGACGGCGCGACGAACGCCGAACTGGCGACGACCCTGCACCTGTCCCAGGGCACAATCCGCAACTACCTCTCCACGGCCATCCAGAAACTGACGGCACGCAACAGAGCGGACGCGGTGCGGATCGCGAGAGAGAAGGGCTGGCTGTAGGAGTACGTGCTCAGTTGTAGGAGTACAAGGTCAACCGGTAGGAGTACAGGCTCAGTTCAGCCTGGCCCGAGCCGCCCGGGCCTGTTCCCGCATCCGCTCGGCCGCCGGCAGGTCGAACGTCGCGACGATCTCCGCGTACCCGTCGAGCTCGGCCGCCCCCACCAGGAACTCCCCCCGCCGCACCAGCAACTGGGCCCGCTCGTACCGCAGCCGAGCCGGATGGGAAGGCAGCAGCAACGCCAACTCCACGGCCCACAAGGACACTTCGGACCGCTCCGGCCGCGCCTCCCCCCACGCCCGGATGTTGTTCAGCACCCTCATCACCACACCCAGCGGATCCGCGGGCGCCAGCATCGACGGATGCAAGGCCTCCCCGGTGGCCCCGGCCACCAGCAGTTCCGCGTCACTTCCGCTCAACACCCGCCCCCCGTCGAAGGGATCGGCGAGCACCTGCTGGTCGACCGGGCCGAACCCCACGACGAAGTGCCCGGGCAGCGCGACCCCGTACACCGGCGCCCCCGCCCGCCGCGCGACCTCCATCCACACCACGGACAGCAGAATCGGCAACCCCCGCCGCCGTACCAGCACTTCGTGCAGCAGCGAGGACTCCAGTCGCTGATAGTCGGCGGGGCTGCCACGGAACCCGAGGCGCACGCCCAGGAGTTCGTGCAGGGCCGTTGCCCAGGCGTGCGGGTGGCCGGGCCGGAACGGCAACTGCCCGGCCAGCCGGTCGAGTTCCATCTGCACGGCGTCGACGGCGGCCTCGTCGAGCGCTCTGTCCGCGACCGAGCCCATCAGCAGACACAGCGTCGTCAGATCGGGCCGCTCGGACCGCGCCTCGTCGGCGAACAGCCTCCGCAGCTCGGCGGACCGTTCGGGCCCCGGAGGATACGGCGGGGGATGAGGGAAACGCATAACAGGCCCGTGCCCTCTCACACCGATCGGTACAGCTCGCCGTCGCCACCACCATCGGCAGACCGTCCCTCGGGCTCCCGATAGTGATGGTAGGAATGATGCGCCCCGAACCCCATCCCGGCGTACAAAGCCCGCGCACCCGAGTTGTCCTCCTCCACCTGGAGCCAGGCAGCCGACGCCCCCTCCTCCAGCGCCCGCCCGGCCAGCGCGGCCATGACAGCCGTGGCCAGCCCCCGCCGTCGCTGACCGGGGTCCACCTCGACCGCGCCGAACCCGGCCCACCGTCCGTCCACGACACACCGCCCGATGGCAGCCGGCGGCTCACCCGCACCCCCCGGCACGGTCGCGAACCACACCGACGGCCCGCTCCCCAGCACCGCCAGCGCCACCTCACTCACACCCTTGCGCTGATACCCCGAGAGCCACACCTCATCGGCCCCCCGAGACAGCACGACCTCCGCCGTGTCGCTGCCCCGGTCGGCGACGGGCGCCAGCCCCCCGACCCACAGCTCGGCCGTCACCTCACGCGTCCACCCGCGCTCCTCCAGCTCCGCGCACAACAGCTCCTGCGTGCCCTTGGCGCCGGTGGCGGTCTGGACGTACGCGGGCAGGCCACGAGCGCCGTACCAGCGCCGTACGACGGCCAGCGCCTCGTCGAGCGGCAGGCCGGGGTCGCCGAGCGGCAGGACCGAGTTGGCGCGCCGCGTGAACCCGGACGCCGCCCGCAGCTCCCACTCACCGAGACTTTCGCTCTCGACGGGCTGCCAGGACCGCGCGGAGACCCGCGCCAGCTCCTCGTACGAGGCGGCGGGACCACGACGCCGGGCGGGGGCCGCCGGGACCACCTTGCCCGCGACCAGCGACGATTCCGCGACCTGAACGCGCTCGCCGTTGCGCCGTGTGATCAGAAGCACACCGGCGTCTTCGTCCCATGATGTGAGAACACCCACCGTGTCGGTGAACTTCTCACTATCTGTGCCTTCTTCGTTCAGCCGTCGAACGGAGACCCGTTTGCCCACGTCAGCAGCGGTGATACGGACCTCAAGACGTCCGGCCGCAGAGATTTCCACAGGTCAGTTCACCCCTCCTGTATGGATCATGCCCGGGAACGGAGATACTAGGTGTGGGCATCGACGACGCCGCGCTCCCGCGCGCCAGGTGGCGGAGCCTGAAGCGGCTCGCCAGCGCCCTATCGAGGAGGAACGACAGCGTGACCTACGTCATCGCGCAGCCTTGTGTCGACGTCAAGGACAAGGCGTGCATTGAAGAGTGCCCGGTCGACTGCATCTACGAGGGCTCCCGGTCCTTGTACATCCACCCGGACGAATGCGTCGACTGTGGTGCCTGTGAGCCGGTCTGCCCGGTCGAGGCGATCTTCTACGAGGACGACACTCCGGAGGAGTGGAAGGACTACTACAAGGCGAACGTCGAGTTCTTCGACGAGCTCGGTTCGCCCGGCGGCGCCAGCAAGCTGGGACTGATCGAACGCGATCACTCCTTCATCGCCGCGCTGCCGCCACAGAACGGCTGAGAGCGGCCCGCGAGAAACCTGCGCCGCCTCGGTCCCGTACGGCCTGATCACCTTGATCGCCGTACGGGACCGAGGCGTTTGCCGTACGCACGTATGTGCATGTGTACGTGTCCTTCGTACCTGAAAGTGAGCCAGAGCCCGTGTCCGCAGTCTCCGACCGCCTCCCCACCTTCCCCTGGGACAAGCTGGAGCCGTACAAGAAGACGGCTGCCGCGCACCCGGACGGCATCGTCGACCTGTCGGTCGGCACCCCGGTCGACCCGGTCCCCGAGCTGATCCAGAAAGCGCTGGTCGACGCGGCCGACTCGCCGGGCTATCCGACCGTCTGGGGCACGCCCGCACTGCGTGACGCGCTCACCGCCTGGGTCGAGCGGCGCCTCGGCGCCCGGGGCATCACCCACCGCCACGTCCTCCCGATCGTCGGCTCCAAGGAACTGGTCGCCTGGCTGCCGACGCAGCTGGGCCTCGGCCCCGGCGACAAGGTCGCGTACCCGCGCCTGGCCTACCCGACGTACGAGGTGGGCGCCCGGCTGGCCCGCGCCGAGTACGAGGTCTACGACGACCCGACGACGGACCTGGACCCCACGAACCTCAAGCTCCTCTGGCTCAACTCACCCTCGAACCCCACGGGCCGGGTACTGAGCAAGGAGGAGCTGACGCGGACGGTCGCCTGGGCGCGCGAGCACGGTGTGCTGATCTTCTCCGACGAGTGCTACATCGAGCTGGGCTGGGAGGCCGACCCGGTCTCCGTACTGCACCCGGACGTGTGCGGCGGCTCGTACGAGGGCATCGTGTCCGTCCACTCCCTCTCCAAGCGTTCCAACCTCGCGGGCTACCGGGCCGCCTTCCTCGCCGGTGACCCGGAGGTCCTCGGCCCGCTCCTGCAGATCCGCAAGCACGGCGGCATGATGACCTCGGCGCCCACCCAGGCCGCGGTCGTGGCCGCGCTCGGCGACGACACGCACGTGCGCGAGCAGCGCGAACGGTACCTGGCCCGCCGTACGGCCCTGCGGGAGGCCCTGGTGGGGCACGGCTTCCGTATCGAGCACAGCGAGGCCAGCCTCTACCTGTGGGCCACCCGCGAGGAGTCCTGCTGGGACACCGTCGCCCACCTCGCCGCCCTGGGCATCCTGGTCGCACCGGGCGACTTCTACGGCACGGCGGGCGAGACCTTCGTCCGCGTGGCCCTGACGGCCACGGACGAGCGGGTGGCGGCGGCGGTCGCCCGCCTGTAGATCCGCCTGTAGGTCCGCCCTGTAGGTGTACGACGGAGGGGCCCGGGGAAGATCCCCGGGCCCCTCCGCCATCACCTGGTCTCGCGTCGGGTCAGCCCAGCGGCAGGCCCTGGAGGGGCAGCTGGCCGGCGCCGGGCAGGCCGCCCGTCGGCAGCGCGTCCGTCGGCAGGCCGCCCTTCGTGGCCGTCTCCGCGGTGCCGCCGACGATGTCACCGGCGTCGCCCGCCGCGCCGCCGGCCGTCTTCTGCGCGGCGGGCGTGGCCTTCTTGGAGACCTGGCCGCCGGTCTTGCCCGCGGTCGGCACGGACTTCTTGACCGCGTCGCCGCCGGTCTCACCCGCGAGCCCGGAGACGTTCTGAGCCGCGCCGTCGACGGTGCCGCCGACGTTCGCCGTGTCCAGGGCGGTCAGCCCGCCGAGGTTCGGGGTGGCGGGCAGACCGGCGGGCGCCGCGCTGGCGGAACCGGCCGCACCGACCCCGGCTGCCGCTCCCGCAGCGACGAGCAGCGCTGCACGGGCGATCCGGCGGGTCAGGGGGAGGGACATGATGCTCCTGAGTGTCGGTTGACTGTTGATCGTCCGGACTCGGACGCAGTGACTACCGCTCGAAGCCCCCTGAAGGTTGCGGCGCCCCAACGTAAAGAGTTGGCAATGCGTCGCATTATCGCCTGCGGATAAAAACGGGCAAAAGCCGCCCGGTCCGAAAGTCGGGTGAATCCTTACGGCTCGTTGCAGCCCTTTGTTCGCAAGGGTTCTGGCGGATACGGCACGGATACGGGAGCGACTCGGCGAAAACCTGCGCAGACTTCCGCCGGGACCCGCCAGGAGTGACCCGTGCGAGTGACGGTCCGTACACCTGCCCGTACTACTGCGCGGTGACGATCCGGACCGCGTCCGTGCCCTTCTCCGTGCCGACCGGGCGCCACTCGCTGTCGGTGTTGCCGGCCGTCCACCGGCGCCCCGCGTACGACACGTTCTCGATGTGCAGCGCCGAGGCGTTGGCCACCGCCCAGTGCGCCAGCTGCCAGCCGCGCTGCCGGACCGTCGTCCCGGCGGCCGTGTCGGTGTCCGGGAGCACGGGGAGGGTCACGGTCCGCCGTTCGGCGGCCGTCGTCGGCGTGGGTGCGGGCGTGGGAGCGGCGGCGGTACGGCCCACCTGCGCGCCGGCCACGTCCAGGACATCGCGGCCGAAGTCCCGTACGAGCGCGGCCCGTACGGCGTCCGGGCCGCCGGTCGGGGTGGCGTCCTGGCGGCCCTCGCAGGTCAGGGTGGCCGCCGCGCGCCCGGTCAGAGCCGCCGCCAGCAGCGTGGCGTCCGGCTCGTGCTTCGCGTACGCCTCCGGGTAGCCGCTGCGCTGCACGCGCTGCGCGGCCACGGTGAGCGGGAGGCGCGCATAGCCGGACACCTTGACGAGGTGGTCGTAGAACTCGCCCGCCGAGTAGGTCGGGTCCAGGATCTCCTTCTCCGTGCCCCAGCCCTGCGAGGGCCGCTGCTGGAACAGGCCCAGTGAATCCCGGTCGCCGTGGCTGATGTTGCGCAGCCCCGACTCCTGGAGCGCGGTCGCCAGCGCGATGGTGACGGCCCGCTCGGGCAGCCCGCGCGCGGTGCCCACCGCGGTGATCGTCGCCGCGTTGACCGCCTGCTCGGGGGTGAACGTGTACGCGGTTCCGTCGCCGTCGGCCGACACGACCTCGCAGGCCGGATCGCCGGGGCCACCGGTGACGTACTGCACCGCGAGATAGCCCGCGACGCCGAGCAGGACAAGGAAGGACGCCCCCCGGCGGAGGGGGCGGCCACGGCGTGTACGGGTGGGGGACGGTTCCGGCATCCGTCCAAGGTACTGGAGAGTAGGGTCCGCGGCTTCCGTGTTGGGTGAGGAGGGCGGACGGAAGGGGGCCCAGGGGCGCGGAGGGTCGGCGCGTTAGGGTCGTCGGCATGGCCGATACCCCGCTTGACCTCACGTCGGACGCTGCTCGCCTCACCGCGTGGCTCGTCGACTTCCCCTCGGAGAGCGGCGGCGAGAAGCCGCTCGCGGACGCGATCGAGACGGCCCTGCGCGGCCTCCCGCACCTCACGGTCGAGCGGTACGGCAACAACGTCGTCGCGCGGACGAACCTGGGCCGCGCGGAGCGCGTGATCCTGGCCGGCCATATCGACACGGTCCCGATCGCGGAAAACGTCCCCTCGCGGCTGGACGAGGACGGGGTCCTGTGGGGCTGCGGGACGTGTGACATGAAGTCCGGGGTCGCGGTGCAGTTGCGGATCGCGGCCACGGTCCCGGCACCGAACAGGGACCTGACGTTCGTCTTCTACGACCAGGAAGAGGTCGCCGCCGAGCTGAACGGCCTCAAGCATGTGGCCGAGGCCCACCCGGAGTGGCTGGAGGGCGACTTCGCGGTGCTCCTTGAGCCGTCCGACGGCCAGGTGGAGGGCGGCTGCCAGGGCACGCTGAGGGTGCTGCTGAAGACGGCGGGGGAGCGCGCCCACTCCGCGCGCAGCTGGATGGGCTCCAACGCGATCCACGCGGCGGCCCCGATCCTGGCCAAGCTGGCCTCGTACACGCCGCGTTACCCGGTGATCGACGGCCTGGAGTACCGCGAGGGCCTCAACGCGGTCCGCATCGGAGGCGGAGTGGCGGGCAACGTCATCCCGGACGAGTGCGTGGTGACGGTCAACTTCCGCTACGCGCCGGACCGTTCGGAGGCCGAGGCGCTGGCGCACGTCCAGGAGGTCTTCGCGGACTGCGGAGTGACGGAGTTCGTCGTCGACGACCACAGCGGCGCGGCCCTGCCCGGCCTCTCCCACCCGGCCGCCGCGGCCTTCATCGAGGCCGTGGGCGGCACCCCGCAGCCCAAGTACGGCTGGACGGACGTGTCGCGCTTCAGCGCGCTGGGCATGCCTGCGGTCAACTACGGCCCCGGGAACCCGCACTTGGCCCACAAGCGGGACGAAAGGGTGGAAACGGCGAAGATCCTGGCGGGAGAGGAACGGCTGCGGGCCTGGCTGACGTCATGACCCGAAGGACGACCCGGCCGGGGGCCGGGACAGCGCTTCCTGGCGGACACGCTCACGTCCCCCGTCCGTAACCGGCGTAGATCTACGCTGAGGTGGAACGACAGCAAGCGGAGGAAGGGAGCGGCCATGGCCAACGGCAACCCCGAGGGCAAGCAGCAGCCACCGGAGGAGCAGCGGCTGGGACCCGTGTTGCGCAGGCGCGACCAGGTCCAGGCGAGCACCACCGACCAGCGTCTCCTCGATGCGGGCGGCCCCTCCGACTGGGTCCACACGGACCCCTGGCGGGTCCTGCGCATCCAGTCGGAGTTCATCGAGGGCTTCGGCACCCTCGCCGAACTCCCGGCCGCGATCAGTGTGTTCGGCTCGGCGCGTACGAAGGCGGACTCACCGGAGTACGAGGCGGGCGTCCGCCTCGGCCGGGGCCTGGTGGAGGCAGGGTTCGCGGTGATCACGGGCGGCGGCCCGGGGGCGATGGAGGCGGCCAACAAGGGTGCGTGCGAGGCGAAGGGCGTCTCGGTGGGGCTTGGTATCGAGCTCCCCTTCGAGCAGGGGCTCAACCCGTACGTCGACATCGGCCTGAACTTCCGCTACTTCTTCGTCCGCAAGATGATGTTCGTGAAGTACGCGCAGGGCTTCGTGGTCCTGCCGGGCGGCCTGGGCACCCTGGACGAACTCTTCGAGGCCCTCACCCTCGTCCAGACCCAGAAGGTCACCCGCTTCCCGATCGTCCTCTTCGGGACCGAGTACTGGGGCGGCCTGATCGACTGGCTGAAGAACACCCTGATCGCCCAGGGCAAGGCCTCCGAGAAGGACCTGCTCCTGTTCCACGTCACGGACGACGTGGACGAGGCGGTCGCGCTGGTGTCGAAGGAGGCGGGCCGCTAGCGCTGGCCTCAACGGGCTTTGTCTCAAACGCCGGACGGGCTGGTATGTCAGCCCCTCCGGCGTTTGAGGAGCGGGGGTTCGGGGGGCGGAGCCCCCGAGGATGGGACGGGTAGGGGCGGCGGGGGGGAGAAGCGCCCCTACGCCAGCCCCCGCCGCGCCACCGCCGGAGGCCGGTGTCCCGCGATCGACGCCACCATGTCGATCACCTGCCGCGTCTCCGCGACCTCGTGGACGCGGTACACCCGCGCCCCCAGCCACATCGACACCGCGGTCGTCGCCAGCGTCCCCACCACCCGTTCCTTCAGCGGCCTGTCCAGCGTCTCGCCCACGAAGTCCTTGTTGGACAGGGACACCAGCACCGGCCACCCCGTCTCCACCATCTCCCCCAGCCGCCTCGTCGCCTCCAGACTGTGCCGCGTGTTCTTCCCGAAGTCGTGCCCGGGATCGATCATCACGGACTCCCGCGGCACCCCCAGCGACACCGCCCGCTCGGCCAGCCCGACGGTCACACGCAGGATGTCGGCCATGACATCCTCGTACGCCACCCGATGCGGACGCGTCCGAGGCCGCGCACCGCCCGCGTGCGTGCACACCAGCCCCACCCCATACCGCCCCGCGACCTCCGCGAGCCGCGGATCGACGCCGCCCCACGCGTCGTTCAGCAGATCGGCCCCCACCTCGCACACGGCCTCGCCGACCTCGGCCCGCCAGGTGTCCACGCTGATGATCACGTCAGGAAAGCGGCGGCGCACCTCCGCCACGAAGCCGACCGTCCGCCGCGCCTCTTCCTCCGCCGTGACTTCCTCACCAGGTCCCGCCTTCACCCCACCGATGTCGATGATGGCAGCACCCTCTGACACCGCCTGCTCCACGCGCGCGAGCGCGGGCTCGTCGCGGAAGGTGGCTCCCTGGTCGTAGAAGGAGTCCGGGGTCCGGTTCACGATCGCCATGATCACCGGTTCGTGCGCGTCGAATTCACGCCTGCCCAGCCTGAGCATCCCCTGTGACCTCTCCTAGTACGTTCCTGTGTCCGGCCTGCCAATCAGCCGCCTGCGACCCTAACCGTCAGACTCGCATGGCACGATCGGACCCTGACGCATTAGGCACCGCTACTTCCGATCCATCCGAATCCCGTGGGGACCCAGCGATGTTCATGTTCTTGTTCCTGGTCGTCGCGCTCGCCGTCGTGGTCGCCGCGGTGACGCTGGCCGTGGTGGGCGGCGGCGAGAGCGCCGTCCTGCCGGATGTCGCGCCCGAGCGGTTGCAGGACCCCCTGCCGCTCGACCGCCCGGTCGGCCGGGACGACGTCGAGTCCCTGCGCTTCCCGGTCGCCGCCCGCGGCTACCGGATGTCGGACGTCGACGACGCGCTCACCCGCCTCGGCGCCGAACTCGCCGAGCGGGACGCCCGTATCACCGACCTGGAGTCCGCGCTGGCCGGTGCCCGGGCCGCATCCCGGGTCACCATGGACAAGCCGGCCGAGGGGACCGAGCAGTGAGCGACGAGGGCGTGGCCCTCGCGGGCCCCGACGGCGCGCTGCGCTGCCCCTGGGCCCTGTCCACCGAGGACTACGTGGCCTACCACGACGAGGAGTGGGGCCGCCCGGTCCACGGCGACGACGCCCTCTTCGAACGGCTCTCCCTGGAGGCCTTCCAGTCCGGCCTCTCCTGGATCACCATCCTGCGCCGCAGGGCGGGCTTCCGCACCGCCTTCGCCGACTTCAAGATCTCGTCCGTCGCGGTCTTCACGGACGCCGACCGCGAACGGCTCCTCGCCGACGCCGGCATCATCCGCAACCGCGCGAAGGTCGACGCGACGATGGCCAACGCGCGCGTGCTGGCCGAATGGGCCCCCGGCGAGCTGGACGAACTGATCTGGTCCCACGCCCCCGATGCCACCACACGTCCGGTCCCCAAGACCCTGTCCGACGTCCCCGCGGTCACCCCGGAGTCGACGGCCCTGTCGAAGGCCCTGAAGAAGCGCGGCCTGCGCTTCGTGGGCCCGACGACGGCGTACGCACTGATGCAGGCGTGCGGGTTGGTCGACGACCACTTGGAAACCTGCGTGGCGAGAAGCGCCCCTTAGGGGCACGGGGCCGTATCGATGTGCGGCTCCGCCGCGTGGGCGCGACCAGCCCACCGCGGACCCGCACCCCACCACGGACCCCAGTTCCCCATGCCGCTCCCCCGGAGGGAACCTCAGCGGCCCAGATACTTCGGCTTCTCCTTGTTGACGAACGCCTGCACCGCGATCGCGTGGTCCTCCGACGCGCCCGCCCGTGACTGGAGTTCGTCCTCCTTCACCAGGGTCTCCTCCAGGGAGTGGGTGAGCCCGTACGCCATGGCCTCCTTGAGGGCCGCGTAGGCCACCGTCGGGCCGGCGGCCAGGGCGCGCGCCGTCTTCTCGGCCTCGGCCCGCAGCGCCGCCGCCGGGACGACCCGGTTGGCGATGCCCAGTTCGTATGCCTCCTGCGCCTTGATGCTGCGCGGGAACAGCAGCAGGTCGGCGGCGCGGCCCGGGCCGACCACGCGCGGGAGCGTCCAGGAGACGCCGGAGTCGGCGGTCAACGCGACGCCCGCGAACGAGGTGTTGAAGGCCGCCGTGTCCGCGACGACCCGGTAGTCCGCGGCGAGCGCGAAGCCGAAGCCGGCCCCGGCCGCGACGCCGTTGACGCCCGCCACCACGGGCTTGGGCATGCTCGTCAGGGCCCGCACGATGGGGTTGTAGTGCTCGCGGACCGTGGTCATGGTCTGGCCCGTGCCGGCCTCGCGGTCGGCGGCCAGCAGCCCGATGTGCTCCTTGAGGTCCTGGCCCACACAGAACGCCCGGTCGCCTGCGGCCGTCAGCAGCACCGCCCGTACGGCGCCGTCCGTGGCCGCTGCCTGGACCGCCTCCCGGAGCGCGACCTTGGTCGCGATGCTCAGCGCGTTCATCGCCTCGGGGCGGTTCAGCGTGATCGTCGCCAGCCCGTCGTGCACCTCGTAGAGCACGGTGTCGGCCATGGGGGTCCCCTCCGGAAGTCGCAGCTCCGTCGGGCGTACTGATCAGTACGCCCTCGTCCCATGACAGCATGGCGGAGATCACGCCCCGAGGAGAGGGCCGGTCATGTGACCTGCGTCAAAGAATTCCGGATCATCCGCAGTCGGCGGGAGTCCGCACGGCGGCGAAGTATCGCAGTCACATCGCCGAATTGGGTGGTTTTGCTCGCGCGCGTTGCCCAAGCGATGCCGACTGATGTTGGTCATAGGGTCCTGAGATGCGGGATAATGGCTGGGAAGCAATGTGTTCGATGCCGGTGACGTGCGTCCCATGAGGGGATGCGCGTGCCCTCCTAAGGGGCCGTCGGCGACGATGAGCTGGTTTCAGGAAGGGGAACGAGCATGGCGGCCATGAAGCCGCGGACGGGCGATGGCCCGCTCGAGGTGACAAAGGAGGGGCGGGGCATCGTCATGCGCGTTCCGCTCGAAGGCGGCGGTCGACTCGTCGTCGAGCTGACCCCTGACGAGGCCGACGCACTGGGCGACGCCCTCAAGAAGGTCGTCGGCTGACGCGGACGCGTCCATACCCTTGCAGCTGCCCCGGCATCGTGAACGTACGGTGCCGGGGCACTGTTGTGTCGTGGGTATGCCCCGCTTGCCGTCTGCCGTGACGGCTCAGCGCTTGACCGCGCACAGCAGGCCGTCGCCCACCGGCAGCAGGGACGGCACCAGTTCCTGGCTCTCCCGCACCGCGCGCAGCAGCTCCCGCAGCCGTATGACTTCGGTGGGCTGCGGGCCCGAATCGACCGTCCTGCCGTTCGCGAAAACGCCCTCGAAGACCACCACGCCACCCGTACGGAGCAGACGCAACGATTCAGCTAGATACTCCAGGCTCTCCAGCCGGTCGCCGTCGCAGAAGACCAGGTCGTAGCCGGCGTCCGCGAGCCGGGGCAGCACGTCCAGGGCGCGGCCCGGGATGAAGCGGGCACGGTTGCTGGCGAAGCCGCACGCCCGGAAGGCCTGGCGGGCGAACTGCTGGTGCTCCGGCTCCGGGTCGACCGTGGTGAGGACACCGTCCGCGCGCATGCCGTGCAGGAGGTACATCCCCGAGACGCCCGTCCCGGTGCCGATCTCCGCCACCGACTTGGCGTCCACGGAGGCGGCCAGCAGCCGCAGCGCGGCGCCCGTGCTGGGCGCCACCGAGCGCAGCCCTGCCTCGCGGGCCCGGTCCCGGGCCCAGCGCAGTGCTTCGTCCTCGGCGACAAAGGCGTCGGCGAACGCCCAGCTCGTCTGCCGGTTGCCGGTAATGACCCTCTCCTGTCCCCGCAGTTGCCTGGGCGTGACTGTATCCGTTGCCGCCGGGAACCCGCAGATGGGACCGGGCGTTTAGAGGGGTACGGGACGAGGTGGGTACGGACGGGCACAAGACATGGGGGCGAGCGGATGGACCAGGGCAGCGGGAACGCCGTGCAGGTGCTGGAGCAGCAGTATGAGCCGTATCAGCGCAGATCAATTTCTCGTAAAGCGGCTTATCCGGAGCTAACGGGCGAGGTGGCTATGGTAGGGGCTCCACTGGACACCACCAGAGCCGACAGGGGAGGTGCGGCTGCGCCTGTGGATCGGGGAGGAGCGCTGCGGCGTCTTCTCGGATCAGCGGGCCGGCCGAAATCCGTGAACAAGACTGCTGCTGACCCCAGCCACGCCGCTGACCGAGCCCAGACCGCGACCTTCACCACCGACGCGGACGGGCAGGCGTGGACTCCGCCCTCGTGGGAGGAGATCGTCAGCACGCACAGCGGCCGTGTCTACCGCCTGGCGTACCGCCTGACCGGCAACCAGCACGACGCCGAGGACCTCACACAGGAGGTCTTCGTCCGTGTCTTCCGCTCGCTGTCGACGTACACGCCCGGCACCTTCGAGGGCTGGCTGCACCGCATCACCACCAACCTCTTCCTGGACATGGTCCGCCGCAAGCAGCGCATCCGCTTCGACGCCCTCGGCGACGACGCGGCCGAGCGCCTGCCCAGCCGCGAGCCGTCCCCGCAGCAGGTCTTCAACGACGCGCACTTCGACGCGGACGTCCAGCAGGCGCTGGACACCCTCGCGCCCGAGTTCCGCGCCGCCGTCGTCCTGTGCGACATCGAGGGACTGTCGTACGAGGAGATCGCCGCGACGCTCGGCGTGAAGCTCGGCACCGTCCGCTCCCGTATCCACCGAGGCCGCTCCCAGCTCCGCAAGGCCCTCGCGCACCGCTCTCCGGAGGCCCGCGCCGAGCGCCGCTTCGCGGTGCCACGGGTGGCCGCGCTGGGAGGAGGGGGCGCGAGCGCGTGAGTGGATCACGGCCGTACTCTGCCGAGCGTCGCCTGGCCGAGCAGCATCTGGGAGACCGACTCTCCGCCCTGGTGGACGGGGAACTCGGTCATGAGACGCGCGAGCGCGTCCTGGCGCACCTGGCCACCTGTCCGAAGTGCAAGTCGGAGGCCGACGCACAGCGCCGTCTGAAGAGCGTCTTCGCGGAGATGGCACCGCCACCGCCGTCCGAGAGCTTCCTGGCCCGCCTCCAGGGGCTGCCAGGGGGAGGTGACACCGCCGGCGGCCCGCCGCTGGGCGGGGGAAGATTCGCCGACGAACTCTCCGGGATCTCCGGAGTCTCCGGACGGGCTGAACTCCCCGGCGGCTCAGGAATCTTCGGGATGAGGAGCGAGTCGTTCGGGTACGTTCCCGCCCGGCCGCACACCTCCGTGCTCCCGTCGGCTCCGGGCCGGGGCTTCCGTATCCATGACGTCAGCCGTCACGACGCCGACCGGCAGTCCTCGCGCGGGATGCGGTTCGCGTTCGCCGCCGCCGGCGCGGTGTCGCTGGCCGCGATCGCGCTGGGCGGGGTGTCGACGGGCGTTCCCGGCGACACCACGGACGCCCGGGGCACCTCCGGGGGCAGCAATGTGACGCCGATGCGTCCGCAGGGGGCGGGGGCCGCGACGGCTCCCGACAGCCAGCGGCGCCGGACGGTCGCTCCGCTGCTCGGGCAGGGGTTCGGCCAGGGCACGTTCGGACAGGGCACCTTCGGGCAAGCGCCGGTGGCGTCCACCGAGGCGTCCGCGCCGCTGCTGCCGGGTGTGCCGGCACCGGTGTCCGGGGACCGCGACCGGGCGGCGATGCATCCGCTGACCACGCCCGTCCTGGCCGCCGCCGCGGTGCTGTCTCCGCTCATACGTCCGCTGGAGGCCCCGCGGGTCGACCTGACCTCGTGGTCGACCGCACCCGGGGCGACGGTCCAGGGCCTGCTCATGGCACCAGGGTCCGACTCGTCCTCCTCACCGTCCCCTTCCACCTCCGGCACGATCCGCTGACCCGGCGAACCTGGTTGAATCCGAGGTGCGGACCGCGCAGCAGCGGTCCGTGGAGCGGCGGTTCGCGGTATCGACGACCCGCGGCTTCCGCCGAGGAGCCGTACCGCGGGCCGGGTGCGGGTGTGGGGAGAGCATGAACGAGGGGAAGCCCGCGAAGGCCAAGTGGTGGAGTCGGCCCCGGGGAGCAGGGACGCCCGGTCAGGAGACTCCGGCTTCCGGCGAGGGCTCGGTCGGAGGCGGCGTCGGGGGCGACTTCGAGCTGGAGCGGCCTCGGGCGGTGCCCGGTCGGGCCGACGGCGGGGACCGGGACGGCGACGGGGACTTCGAGCTTGCGGTGCCTGAGGCGGCGGGCCGGGATCGTGACGGGACGGGCGAAAGCGAGGACAGGGACGAGGGCACGGACGCAGACGGCGACTTCGAGTTGCCGCTGCCCGTTGCGGTGCCCGGCCTCGCGCCTGCCCCTGAGTTCTCCGGGCGGGGCGACTCGGCGAACGCGGCTGCGGTCGCGGGCGTCGGGGGCGGAAAGAGCGCCGACGGCATCGAGGACGCCGTGCCCGACGCGCTCGCCGTCGAGCCACCCCAATCCCTCCAGGCCCCTCAGCCTCTCCACGACCCCGATCCCTACAGCACCCCGCCCTACGGTCACCCCGGCCCCTGGGCGCCAGCTCCGCCGGTTCAGCACCCCGCGGTGACCCCGACGCACGGCACGGCCGTACCGGGGCCGCCGGCGCCCCAGGGCGTGTTGTCCGACGTACCTGGAGCGGACGGGCCCCAGGAGACGCCTCAGGACGCCTCTCAGGCCCCTCCGGGCTTCCCCCAGGCCCCTTCCGGTCTCCCTCCGGCGCCCCCGCCCTATGGCGTGCCCGCCACCGCCACCGCCCCCGTGTCGGACGTTCCGCCCCCGGAGTCTCCCGCCGGCCCCGACCCCTGGCGGCGCTACGACCCCTGGGCAGCCCCCGCCCCTCTCCAGCAGAGC
This sequence comes from Streptomyces sp. NPDC020898, assembly GCF_044333925.1. Lineage (NCBI taxonomy): Bacteria > Bacillati > Actinomycetota > Actinomycetes > Kitasatosporales > Streptomycetaceae > Streptomyces > Streptomyces sp. NPDC020898. Next base: position 390,591 of record NZ_JBIRRV010000002.1, on the reverse strand, counting down.
GGGGCCGCCCTTGCCGGTGGTCCCGGTGGCCGGCCCAGGACGCGGAAGCGCGGGCTCGTTGTCGGGGCCGTGCTGCTCGCACTCCTCTCCGGGGGCGTCGGCGGTGCCGTCGGGTCGTATCTGGAGCGCAACGGTGCGGGCGGCGACAGTGTGCAGTTGCCGCAGGCCGAGAGCGACGAGTCCGTCGGGCGGGCCCCGGACAGCGTGGCCGGGATCGCCGCGCGTGCGCTGCCCAGCGTGGTGACGCTGCATGTGCGCGGCGCCGACGCGCAGGGCACCGGCACCGGGTTCGTGCTCGACGGCCGGGGACACATCCTCACCAACAACCACGTGGTCGAGCCCGCCGGCGGGGACGGCGAGATAACCGTGACGTTCAGCGGTGGTGAGACGGCCGAGGCCGAGATCGTCGGACGGGACAGCGGATACGACCTCGCCGTGGTCAAGGTGAGCGGGGTCGGCGGGCTCCGGCCGGTGGTCCTCGGGAACTCCGACGACGTGCGGGTGGGCGACCCCGTCGTCGCCATCGGGGCCCCCTTCGACCTCGCCAACACCGTCACGTCCGGGATCATCAGCGCCAAGGAACGGCCCATCACCGCCGGGGGCGGCGACGCGGACGGGAGTGATGTGTCGTACGTCGACGCGCTCCAGACCGACGCGCCCATCAACCCGGGCAACTCCGGCGGGCCGCTGCTCGACGCCCGGGCCAGGGTCGTCGGGATCAACTCGGCGATCCGGTCCGCCGACATGGGCTCGGGGCTGGAGGGCACGCAGTCCGGTTCGATAGGGCTCGGGTTCGCCATCCCCATCAACCAGGGCAAGCGCGTCGCCGAGGAACTGATCAACACGGGCAGGGCGACGCACCCGGTCATCGGCGTCACCCTCGACATGGACTACACCGGCGACGGCGCCCGTGTGGGCACGGAGAGCAACGACGGCGGGCCGGCGGTCACCGCCGGCGGCCCCGGCGACCGGGCCGGCCTGGAGTCCGGCGACGTCATCACCGAGGTCGACGGACGGCGCGTGCACTCCGGTGAGGAACTGATCGTCAAGATCCGTGCCCACCGCCCCGGTGACCGCCTGGAGATGTCCCTGGAGCGTGGTGGCCTGGAACGGACGGTCACCCTCGTCCTGGGCTCTTCCGGAGGTAACTGACAGAAACGTCACAGGTGGGGGGCCCGTAGCGCCCCCCGCTAGGCAAACATCGCGGAAAACCGGTCGGGTACACGCACTCTCGGACCCCCGGACGGTACCGGTCCGACAGGATCGCCGGGTACCGTGGAACCGGCCCGGACCACGGAAGACCGCGAAGACCGCACGGACCACCGAGGGCCGAGGACCGAGGACATCGCAAGGAGCTTCAGGTGTTCAATGACATAGGACCGCTCGAGCTGGTCACGCTCGTGCTCCTCGCTGTGCTCGTCTTCGGTCCGGAGAAGCTTCCGAAGATGATCCAGGACGTCACACGCACCATCCGCAAGATCCGGGAGTTCTCGGAGGGCGCGAAGCAGGACATCCGCCAGGAACTGGGCCCGGAGTTCAAGGACTTCGAGTTCGAGGACCTGAACCCCAAGACGTTCATCCGCAAGCAGCTGGACAACGACGAGCTGGGGCTCAAGGAGATCCGCAACGGCTTCGACCTGAAGAAGGAGATGGCCGAGGTCACGGACGCGGTCCACGGCCGCGACACGGACACGGGGTCTTCTTCTTCGTCCTCCGCGTCGTCCTCTTCCGGTTCCTCCGGTGGGACCATCGACATGACGAAGAAGCCCGAGCCGGACGAGCGCCCGCCCTTCGACGCGGACGCCACCTGACCGTCGTACGGCTGCCGAACGCCCGTGTGCGCGTGACGTGACTCATACTCCGAGCGGGCCTCGCACGGCCTGATCCGGACGTTCGCACGCCCCGCGCGCCGGGCGGTTTCCGTGCTGCTCGGAGCGGGGTGGCTATGCTGCCGAGTTGTTGTGGGGCCGTACGTCAGCGAGCAACGCCGCCCGAAGGGGGGCGGGCCGCTCCGGGCCGACGAGAACGAGGAGGCGTCCGGGTACATGGAGACGACAAGTCGGGTGGGCGCGCAGGCGCCGGCCGCGGAGGGCGGACAACAGGTCCCCTCCGCCCGGCGCACGGTCGACGGCTACCTGCTGGCGCCCTTCCCTTGGTACGGCCTCGACGAGGCCTTCACGGGACCGCGCTGGCTGATGCAGGTGGGTACGGCGGCCGACGGCGCCGTCGAGCACGGTTCGATCGGGCACGGCGACGAACCCTCCATCAGGCACGAGGCCATGGGGGAGGACAAGGAGCGGTTCGCGGTGGTCGTCACCGTGGCCGCCAATCCGGTACGGCGCAGCGCGGACGGCACGGGGCTGCTGGAGGCCACGTCGGTCTCGTCGGCGGCCTGGCTGGCCGGTGTGGGGCTGCTGTCCTTCACGTGGCCCGGCCAGATGGACCACACCCTGCGGGACGACTGGCTCGACCAGCAGACGGAGACGGCATGGGTCCTCGCGGACGATCTCGCCGGCGATGACTGGTCCACCCTCTCCCTCCCGGTCGACGGGGTGCCGACGCCCTTCCACTACCGCGAGTCCGAGTTCGGCTGGGTGCTCGCCGGGTCGACCCAGGAAGGCGTCCACGTGGGCGCGTACGGGCGCGGCATGAGCGCGTACGGGTTGGGCTTCGCCGTGATCAAGGATATTGGCGTGTACGCATGAGAAAGGGGCGCCGTGGGGTTGCGGCGCCCCTTCCTCGTGGGTGCGTGGGGTTGTGTGGCGGGTGCTGCGCCGTCGTGGCTTGTCGCGCCCACGCGGCGGAGCCGTAAATGTCACAGCCTCGCGCCCCTAAAGGCCCCGGCTGACGCCCGTCAGAACTTGTTCCTCGGGGTGATCCCGAGGGACAGACCCGAAAGGCCGCGCTGTCGGCCGCCCAGCTTGCCCGCGATGGCGCGCAGGGCGGCGCCCGCCGGGGAGTCGGGGTCCGTCAGGACGATCGGCTTGCCCTCGTCGCCGCCCTCGCGCAGGCGGACGTCGATCGGGATCGAGCCGAGGACCGGGACCGTCGCCCCGGTCGTGCGGGTCAGGCCGTCCGCCACGCTCTGGCCGCCGCCCGTGCCGAAGACGTCGACCATCTCGTCGCAGTGCGGGCAGGGCAGGCCGGCCATGTTCTCGACCACGCCGACGATCTTCTGGTGGGTCTGGACGGCGATGGAGCCCGCACGCTCGGCCACCTCGGCCGCCGCCTGCTGAGGGGTCGTCACGACGATGATCTCGGCGTTCGGGACCAGCTGGGCGACGGAGATCGCGATGTCGCCCGTGCCCGGCGGGAGGTCCAGGAGCAGGACGTCCAGGTCGCCCCAGTAGACGTCCGCCAGGAACTGCTGGAGGGCACGGTGGAGCATCGGGCCGCGCCAGACGACCGCGGAGTTGCCCGGGGTGAACATGCCGATGGAGATGACCTTCACGCCGTGCGCGGACGGCGGCATGATCATGTTCTCGACCTGGGTCGGAGTCCCCTCGGCGCCCAGCATGCGCGGCACCGAGTGGCCGTAGATGTCGGCGTCGACCACGCCCACCTTGAGGCCGTCGGCCGCCATCGCCGCCGCCAGGTTGACCGTGACGGACGACTTGCCGACACCGCCCTTGCCGGACGCGACCGCGTACACGCGCGTGAGGGAGCCCGGTTTGGCGAAGGGGACCTCGCGCTCGGCCTGGCCGCCGCGCAGGGCGGACGCCAGATCCTTGCGCTGGCTGTCGCTCATGACGTCCAGTTCGACGTCGACGCGCGTGACACCCTCGACCCGCGAGACCGCCTCCGTCACGTTCTTCGTGATCGTGTCACGCATCGGGCAGCCGGAGACCGTCAGGTACACGCCGACCGCGACCGCCCCGTCCGCGCCGACGACCACCGACTTCACCATCCCCAGCTCGGTGATGGGTCGCTGGATCTCGGGGTCGTTCACCGTCGCCAGTGCTTCACGCACCGCGTCTTCCGTAGCCATAACCACGATGGTACGGCGCCGCACACGAACCCCGGAAAGCCCGTTACCGGTCGTCTACGTCACGTCCCCGCGGCCGTTCTGCCGGGAATACGCCGGGTCGGTCCGGCGGACCCTCCGCATACCGCTCCTCCAGGTCCCTGACCAGGTCCTGGAGCTCGGAGCGGATCCAGTCCCGGGTCGCGACCTCGCCGAGCCCGGCGCGCAGTGAGGCGATCTCGCGGGTCAGGTACTCGGTGTCGGCGATCGACCGCTCGTTCTGCTTGCGGTCCTGTTCGAGGTTGACGCGGTCGCGGTCGTCCTGCCGGTTCTGCGCGAGCAGGATCAGCGGGGCCGCGTACGAGGCCTGGAGCGACAGCATGAACGTCAGGAAGATGAACGGGTAGTGGTCGAAGCGCAGGTCGGCCGGTGCGGAGGTGTTCCACAGCACCCAAATGATGATGACGACGGTCATCCAGACGATGAAGCGCCCGGTCCCGAGGAAGCGCGCGATGCGTTCGGACAGCCGTCCGAAGGCCTCGGGGTCGTACTCGGGCAGCAGCCGGCGCCGGGGCGCGCGCGGCTGGTCGAGGCGCACCCTGGGACGGCCGGCCGCCGTGGCTCCGGTGGCCGCGCGCTCGCGGGTGCCGGTCTCGCGCTCAGGAGCCATGGACACCCGCCTCCCCGGCCGAGGGAGCGGCCTCGTCGAGGTGGAACTCCGTCTCCCGCCAGTCCTCGGGCAGCATGTGGTCGAGGACGTCGTCCACGGTCACCGCGCCGAGCAGCGACCCGCTCTCGTCGACCACCGGCGCCGCCACCATGTCGTACGTCGCGAAGAAACCGGCGACGACCGGCAGTTCGGCGTCCGGGGAGAGCGGCTGCAGGTCGTCGTCGACGAGGGAACCGACCAGCGTGTACGGCGGGTCGCGCAGCAGCCGCTGGAAGTGGACGGCGCCCAGGTACTTGCCGGTCGGCGTCTCGTCCGGCGGACGGCACACGTACACCTGGGCGGCGAGCGCGGGGGAGAGGTCGGGGTTGCGGACCCGGGCCAGCGCGTCGGCGACGGTCGCGTCCGGCCGCAGCACGATCGGCTCCGTCGTCATCAGACCGCCCGCCGTGTCCTCCCGGTAGGCCATCAGCCGGCGCATGTCGGCCGCGTCGCCGGGCTGCATCAGACTCAGCAGCCGCTCCTGGTCCACCTCGGGCAGCTCACCGAGCAGGTCGGCCGCGTCGTCCGGGTCCATCGCCTCCAGGACGTCCGCGGCGCGCTCCTCCTTGAGCTTGCCGAGGATCTCGATCTGGTCGTCCTCGGGCAGCTCTTCGAGTACGTCGGCCAGCCGGTCGTCGTCGAGGGCGGCGGCCACCTCGGCGCGCCGCTTGGGGGAGAGGTGGTGCAGGACGTTGGCGAGGTCGGCGGGGCGCAGCTGCTCGAAGGTGGCGAGGAGGCTCTCGGCGCCCTGCCCGTCCTCCTCCAGGGAGAACCCGGTGACGGCGGACCAGTCGACGGTCAGCGTCTCGCCGGTGTTGCGCCGGAAGGCTCCGCCGCGGCCCTTCTTGCGTACGAAGACCCGGTCGATCTCCCAGTCCCGGCGGGCCGGCAGCTGTCGTACCGCCACGTCCAGGACGGTGACCTCCTCGTCGGTCTCGACGAGGGTGACGCGCCGGTCGAGGAGTTCGCCCAGGACGAGCCGCTCGGTGGGGCGCTGCTCGAAGCGCCGGACGTTCAGCACGCCCGTGGTGATGACCTGGCCGGACTCGATGCCGGTGACGCGGGTCATGGGCATGAAGACACGGCGCCGGGTGGTGAGTTCGACGACCAGACCGAGCAGCCGGGGCGGGCGGCGGCCGACGCGCAGCATGGCGACGAGGTCGCGCACCCGGCCCACCTGATCGCCGTTCGGGTCGAAGACGGCCGTACCGGCGAGGTGCGAGACGAAGACCCGGGGTGAGCCTGCAGCCATGCCGCGCCTCCTGCCTCTGAGTACGGTCTCTGTGTGCGCTGCGGGGAGCGCGTCGGATTGCGTCCGGGGGTTCCGAAATGCCTGCTCGGATGGGCTTCAGGCTAGCCCGTCCCGTTCGGGTCCGCCCTGGTGGGGGGGTCCGGACGGACTGGCTCCGCCGGGGGCCGACGGCACCGGTACGCTGCCGTCCACACCCCTCAGGACACCCGTACGAGAGGCAGCCCCGCCTGTGTCTGCGAATCCCCGTGGCCGTACCCGCAGCGCCGGACTGGTGGGCGCGATGTGCGCCCTGGTCGTGACGGGGACAGGGCTGACAGGATGCGGCGCCGATCCGGACGAGGGCACGAACGGGGTCGGCAAGCTGCCGGCCGACACCATCCAGACCAAGACCCGTACCGCCGCCGAGTCCGCCACCTCCGTACGGCTCTCCGGGAGCGTGGTGACCAACGGGACCACGTACACCCTCGACATGCGCCTCAAGGACGACGGCGGCACCGGGTCGGTCACCTCGAAGGGGGCGACGTTCCGGCTGCTGAGGGTCGGGGAGCACCTCTTCCTGAAGGCCAACGCCGCGTTCTGGAGCCACGAGGACAACGGCAAGGGGGAGGACAGCGGCTCGGACGCGGCAGCCGCCGAGAAGCTGGGTGGCCTGTACGTGAAGGTGCCGGTCGGCGACCCCTCGTACAAGAAGTTCAGCGGGTTCACGGACAAGGACGTGCTCCTGGACGGTCTGCTCACCCTGCACGGCAGCCTCGCCACGGACGGCCGCCACAAGCAGTCGGGCGTCCGCACGATCCGCATCACCGGCGACGAGGGCTCCGGCGGCACGCTGGACGTCTCCCTGGAGGGCTCCCCGTACCCCCTGCGGCTGGTGCGCGCGGGCGGGGCGGGGACGCTGCTGCTGAGCGACTGGGGCAAGGATTTCCCCCTGGAGGAGCCGGAGAAGGACGAGACGGTGGACTACGGTCAGCAGTTGCCGTCGTCCTGAGAGGCCGGGCGTCCAAACGGGACTGGTGAACTCCGGTGCGGTAGAGCGCCCCTTAAGGGGCGCGGGGAACTGCGCGACCAGCCCCCACCGGCCCGCAGGCGAAAGAACCGCCTATCCGGCCGACCGCTTGCGCTTCTTGAACAGCAGACGAGGTACCCCCGCCGGGATCGGTTCCCGGGTCGTTGCCGGGGTCGGCAGTGGCGGCGCCGACAGTGAACCGTCGGGGAGTGCACGCGTTTCTCCGGCGTGCGGGACCAACCTCACCACCCTGCATTCACGCGCCCACCGCTCCGGCATGGCCTCGCCGTCGGGCGCGTTCAGGCGCTTGCCCTTCAGCTCGGCGACAGCCGCCTCCCACTCCGGGGAGTGCGGGGCCAGCTCCACGACCGTCGCCGGCCAGGTGACGAGCCGTCCGCCCTTGTCCTTGCTGCGGACGGTGACCTCCGCCTCCGCCCCCTCGGAGAGCCCCGGCAGCGGCTGCTCACCGGGCCCGTCGCCGACCAGGACGGCCGCGCCCTCGTGCCAGACGTGCCACAGGGCGCGGGAGGGGCCGGCGGGGCCCTTGACCCAGATGAGGCCGGACTTCTTCGTGGCCTCCTCGACGAGGGCCCGGTCGAGCAGCGTGTCAGTCATGGGCAGAAGGGTAGTCACAGCCAGCCGTTGCGCTTCAGCGTGCGGTGGATGCCGACACAGAGGCCCACCATGGCCGTCATGACCACGGGGTAGCCGAACTTCCAGTGCAGCTCGGGCATGTAGTCGAAGTTCATGCCGTACACCCCGCACACCATCGTCGGTACGGCGATGATCGCGGCCCAGGACGTGATCTTCCGCATGTCCTCGTTCTGCGCGACGGAAGCCTGGGCGAGGTTGGCCTGGAGGATCGAGTTGAGCAGCTCGTCGAAGCCGATCACCTGCTCCTGGACCCGGGCGAGGTGGTCGGCGACATCGCGGAAGTACTTCTGGATGTCGGGGTCGATCAGCCGCATCGGCCGCTCGCTCAGCAGCTGCATGGGCCGCAGGAGCGGCGAGACCGCCCGCTTGAACTCCAGGACCTCACGCTTGAGCTGGTAGATCCGGCCGGCGTCGGTGCCGCGCGGGGTGCCCTTGCGGCCCGGCGAGAACACCTCCGTCTCGACCTCGTCGATGTCGTCCTGCACGGCGTCCGCGACCGCGATGTAGCCGTCGACGACGTGGTCGGCGATGGCGTGCAGCACGGCGGAGGGGCCCTTGGCGAGCAGCTCGGGGTCGTCCTGGAGGCGGTGGCGCAGCGCGCGCAGGGAGCCCTGGCCGCCGTGCCGGACGGTGATGAAGAAGTCCCGCCCGGTGAAGCACATGACCTCGCCGGTCTCCACGACCTCGCTGCTCGCGGTGAGTTCGGCGTGGTCGACGTAGTGGATGGTCTTGAAGACGGTGAACAGCGTGTCGTCGTACCGCTCCAGCTTGGGCCGCTGGTGGGCCTGGATCGCGTCCTCGACGGCCAGCGGGTGGAGTCCGAACTCGCTGGCGATACCGGAGAACTCGGCCTCGGTCGGCTCGTGCAGCCCGATCCATACGAAGCCGCCGTCGCGGCGCACCTTGCGCACCGCCTCGTGCGGGGTCAGCGACTTCGAGACGTCGATGCGGGCGCCGTCGCGGTAGACGGCGCAGTCGACGACGGCGGAGGGCGTCGAGGGGTCGCGGGTGGTGTCGTAGGCACCGCCGTCCTTGCGCAGGGAGGGACGGGACGGGCGGACCGCGGCACGCAGGTTGTGGATCATCGACATGTGGCAGGCTCCTTCGCGACACGCAACGAAAGACCGCCGACAACGGCTGGAACTGCCCGGAATGGGGACGTCCTGGCTGGGGATGGTTGGCACGTCCACAAAGCGGGGAGCACCGCACCGTCGCGGTGGTGAGCTTCGCTACTGATTCAGAACTGACGCAGATCACACGGATCAGGCAAACGGATCAGGCAAAACGAAACCAAGTGCTCTTCCGCGAAGACGCGAAGACGACGCGAATGCGAGAGGTGACAACCCAGCGGGAGTGGCCGGAGCGACTACGTCAGCGGGCGGAAGAGCGGGTGCTACTGCACGGATGACTTCGATCCATTGCAGCCCCACCTCCTCCGGCCGGTCCCTCGTGAGGGACGATCCATTCCCCTTCAAGGGGAGCCCCCTGGGGGGAACTTCAGCGGTGTCGGGACTCGATCGCGACGCTTCTGCGTGCTGCCCCGAACCCGGCCTAGGGTAACAGCCGACGGAACTGTCAAGGCGCGCGTTTACCCGTAACTGACGAGTTCTATGCTCGCTGCATGGCTGATGTTCTTCCTCTGGTCGAGGCCCGGTTGCGTACGACGCTGGGCGAACCGGACGCGCGTGCCGCGGTCACCTTCGTCGGTACCGACCGCGTCGAGGTGCTGCGTTTCCAGGACCGCGACCAGGACGGGGAGATCCTGCGCTACGCCACGCTCGGCATGTCCGCGCAGCCGATGGCCGACCCCACCGCCGTGCTCGCCGACCCGGTGAAGGGCCCGCGCGCCGAACTGGTCATCTCCGTCCGGGCCGGCCTCGCCGACACCGACAAGGTGCTGCGCCCGCTCGCGATCCTCGCCGCGTCCCCGCAGGTCGAGGGTGTGATCGTGGCCCCCGGCGCCTCGCTCGACGTGGGCGAGCCGCTCTGGCCCGGGGCGCCCTTCACCTCGGTCCTGGTCGCCGAACCGGGAGGACTGGTCGAGGACCTGGAGCTGGACGAGCCCCTGGACCCCGTACGCTTCCTCCCCCTCCTCCCGATGACCCCGAACGAGGCCGCCTGGAAGCGCGTCCACGGCGCCCAGGCTCTCCAGGAACGCTGGCTCACCAACGGGACGGACCTCCGGGACCCCGCCCGCAGGTCCGTCCCGCTGGACTGACGCCCGAGTCCGACGGCCACGTGACCGATGTCACCAACCGGCGCCCGGAAGGCGCCAGTTGGCCTGGCCCTCAGTTCGCGAAGACGGTGACGCCGTCCTCGGTGGCGTGCCGGGTCTCCAGGTCCTCGGCCTCGTGGGTGAGGGACTTCCGGCGTACGACGACCACCACCGCGCCGAGCACGGCCGTCACCGCCGCGACGACGAACGGCATACGGACGTTGCTCCACTCCTCGATCTTCGGCGCGAAGTAAGGGGCCGCGGCGGCGGCGAACCAGCGCACGAAGTTGTAGCCGGCGCTCGCCACCGGGCGCGGTGCGTCGGAGACACCCAGCGCCAGCTCGGTGTAGACGGTGTTGTTCACGCCGATGAACGCGCCCGAGAGGATCGTGCAGACGACGGCGGTGGTGTGGCTGCCGTAGCCGAGGAGCAGTACGTCGGCGGCGAGGAGCACCAGCGAGCCGCCGAGCACCTTCAGTGAGCCGAACCGTCGCTGGAGAGGCGGTGCCACGAGCACGGAGAAGGCGGCGAGCAGGACACCCCAGGCGAAGAACACGGCCCCGGACCTGTAGGGCGTCATGTCGAGCACGAACGGGGTGAAGGCCAGCACGGTGAAGAACGTGTAGTTGTAGAAGAAGGACGAGACAGCGGCGGAGGCCAGGCCGCCGTGGCCGAGCGCCTTGAGCGGGTCGAGCAGCGAGGTCTTCCGGGCCGGCTTCGGCTGTTCCTTGAGGAACACCGTGACGCACAGGAAGCCGACCGCCATCAGGAACGCGGTGCCGAAGAAGGGGTAGCGCCAGCTGGCGTTGCCGAGCAGCGCGCCGACCAGGGGCCCGCAGGCCATGCCGAGGCCCAGGGCGGACTCGTACAGCAGGATCGCCGCAGCGCTGCCGCCGGCCGCCGCGCCGACGATCACCGCGAGGGCCGTCGAGACGAAGAGCGCGTTGCCGAGGCCCCAGCCGGCCCGGAAGCCGACCAGTTCGGCGACCGAGCCCGAGGTGCCGGCCAGGCCCGCGAAGACCACGACGAACGCGAGGCCGAGCAGCAGGGTCTTCTTGCCGCCGATCCGGCTGGAGACGAAGCCGGTGACCAGCATCGCCACGGCGGTGATCAGGAAGTACGACGTGAAGAGCAGGGAGACCTGGCCGGCCGTGGCGTCCAGGCCCTTGGCGATGGACGGCAGGATCGGGTCGACGAGACCGATGCCCATGAAGGCGACGACGGACGCGCCGGCGGTCGCCCAGACGGCCTTCGGCTGCCGGAGCAGCCCGCCGGCTCCCGCGTCGAAGGGATCGGCTTCGGAGGGGTCGGCTTCGACGGGGCCTCCCGTGCTTTCCGTGGTGGCTGTACTGCTGCGCATGCCTGCTCCTTGACGACTCGCGGGCACAACCCGCGGATAGATCGTTGGTCTATACACATATTAAGTTAGATCGGCTAACGAGTGCAAGCTGCATCTATTTTCACCTGGTGGAAAGGGTGGAAACGTGTCACTCCGGACGGGTGATCGTCCTTGACGTGAGGAAGGACGGGGAGGACCGTGGGGCTCTATGAGGGGCGAACCCAGTTGCCCGAAGTGTGGTGGCCGGGTCAGGGCTCCCGGACTCTTTGCCGACTCCTGGCAGTGTGATGTGCACGGGACGGTGCATCCGCTGCAACCCGCGATCCCGCCCAGTGTCGAGGCCCTCGGCGTCGTGGTGCACCGCACGCAGGTGCCGGTGTGGATGCCGTGGCCGCTGCCGGTCGGCTGGCTCTTCACGGGCGTGGTCTGTGCGGGCGACGACCGCAGTGGCGGCCGTGCGACGGCGGTGGCCTGTTCGGGCCCCGGCCCGCTCGGCGGCATGGGTGAGCTGATCCTGGTCGCCGAGGAACTCGGTGTCGGCCTCGGCGCGCGGTACGCGGGCATCGACGGGCCCGACCCGGGGCCGTACATGAACGTGGAGAAGCCGGCCGAGGCGAAGGTGCTGGCGGCGGGGCGGCCCACTCCGTTGTGGCATGTCCCCGGCGGGCCCGACGACCGTGCGGTGTTCGCGGGTGAGGCGCTCGGGTTGTGGTTGTGGGCGGTGGTGTGGCCCGAGCAGTCCGGGTTGCTGATGTATGACGAGCTGGTGCTCACGGATTTGCGGGATGCGGGGGCCGAGTTGGAGCTGGTTCCCTGCGGGGCGTTGTCGCCTCGGTTGCTTGAGCCGTAGAGGTTGGTCGCGTTTTTTGGGGTGTCTTGGGTTCCGTGTCGCGTGCGGGTCGGTGGGGGCTTGTCGCGCAGTTCCCCGCGCCCCTATAGGTCCGCCCTTGTAAGGGTCGGATGCTGGGTTCAGGTGTGACAGGCGGGCCTCTGGGGGCCGTTATGCTTGGCGCGTCTTGTTCTGCCCCGTCGTCGCCTGGAGTTCGCACCGTGCGCATCGATCTGCACTGCCACTCCACCGCCTCCGACGGTACGGACACGCCTGCCGAGCTGGTGCGGAACGCTGCCGGGGCCGGGCTGGACGTCGTTGCGCTGACCGATCACGACACGACGCGTGGGTACGCCGAGGCGATCGCCGCGTTGCCCGCCGGGCTCACGCTGGTCACCGGCGCCGAGCTGTCCTGTCGGCTCGACGGGATCAGCATGCACATGTTGGCCTACCTGTTCGATCCCGAGGAGCCCGCGCTGTTCGCCGAGCGCGAGCTGGTGCGCGACGACCGGGTGCCGCGGGCCCGGGGCATGGTGGCCAAGCTCCAGGAGCTGGGCGTGCCCGTCACCTGGGAGCAGGTCGCGCGGATCGCCGGCGACGGATCCGTGGGCCGCCCGCATGTCGCGACGGCGCTGGTCGAGCTGGGCGTCGTACCGACCGTGAACGACGCGTTCACCGGGGACTGGCTGGCCGACGGCGCCCGGGCCTACGTACCGAAGCACGAGACCGATCCCTTCGAGGCGCTGCGGCTGATCAAGGGGGCGGGCGGGGTGGCCGTCTTCGCGCACCCGGCGGCGAGCAAGCGGGGGCGGACGGTTCCGGAGTCCGCGATCGCCGAGTTGGCCGCCGCCGGGCTCGACGGGCTCGAGGTCGACCACATGGACCACGAACCGGCGACGCGGGCGCGGCTGCGGGGCCTCGCGGCGGAGCTGGGGCTGCTGGCCACCGGCTCCTCCGACTACCACGGCAGCCGGAAGACGTGCGTGCTCGGGGAGAACGTGACGGATCCCGAGGTGTACGGGGAGATCACGCGGCGGGCCACCGGGGCGTTCCCGGTGCCGGGGGCCGGCGGAGCCTGACAGTCACCCGCGCTCACCGTCCCCGTACCTACGCAAGGCTTGCTCACCCATGTTCGACGTCGCTGTCTTCGGCTCGCTCTTTCTCACCCTCTTCGTGATCATGGATCCCCCCGGGATCACCCCGATCTTCCTCGCGCTCACCGCCGGGCGGCCCGCCCGGGTGCAGAAGCGGATGGCGTTCCAGGCCGTCTGTGTGGCCGGCGGTGTGATCACCGTGTTCGGGCTGCTCGGGCATCAGATCCTGGGCTATCTGCACGTCTCCGTGCCCGCCCTGATGATCGCGGGCGGGCTGCTGCTCCTGCTGATCGCCCTCGACCTGCTCACCGGCAAGACGGACGAGCCCAAGCAGACCAAGGACGTGAACGTCGCCCTCGTACCGCTCGGCATGCCGTTGCTCGCCGGGCCCGGTGCGATCGTGTCGGTCATCCTGGCCGTGCAGAAGGCGGACGGCGCGGCCATGCAGGTGTCGGTGTGGGCGGCGATCCTGGCGGTCCATGTCGTGCTGTGGGTGGTGATGCGGTACTCGCTGGTGATCATCCGCGTCATCAAGGACGGGGGCGTGGTCCTGGTGACCCGGCTCGCGGGGATGATGCTGTCCGCGATCGCCGTGCAGCAGATCATCAACGGGGTCACTCTGGTGGTTCAGCAGAGCTGATGGGTGTTGGCGGCTGCGGGCGCCGACAAGCCGATAAGCGGAACCCCCGCACGGCATGTGCCGTACGGGGGTTCCGAAGTCTGCTCGTCGTCCGCGAGCGTCATCCGCGCGATACGCGCGTTATGAGGCCGAGGTGTCGGCCGGGCGGATCCAGAGGCGCTGTCCTATGGCGGCGGCCTGCTGCACGATCCGGTTGACGGAGGCGGCGTCCACGACCGTACTGTCGACGGGGGTGCCGTCGACGTCGTCAAGACGCATGATTTCGAAGCGCATGGGCTTCTCCCTTCGTCTGGTCATCCTCCTGAGGAGAACTACTTGCGTTACGTAGGTAGACAACTACGTGCGTGTTACGAACATTCCCTACGCTAAATAAATTTTTCGAACGTCTAACTACCGACCGGTAAGAGCCGTATAGAAGGCGTGTAGGAGACTGACCGGGACCGGTTGTGTTCGCAGCGTGACCACCGAGACAATGGAGGCATATGAACAACGACGACCACGCGGAGCTGAGCGCCCGCATCGACCGCACGAACGAGTTGCTCCACCGGATGCTCGCCGAGGTGGCGAAGACACCCTCGACGCACGCGATCTTCGTCGACGCCGGGTATCTGTACGCGGCGGCGGGACGGCTCGTCGCCGGAACCGAGGACCGCCGCTCCTACGAACTGGACGCGGAAGGTCTCATCGAGGCGCTCATCGACAAGGCCCGCACGATCTTCGCGGACAGTCGGCTGCTGCGGGTCTACTGGTACGACGGTGCCCGGCGCCGCATCCACACCATCGAACAGCAGGCGATCGCGGAACTGCCGGATGTGAAGGTTCGCCTGGGCAACCTCAACGCCAACAACCAGCAGAAAGGCGTCGACTCGCTGATCCGCACCGACCTGGAGTCACTGGCCCGGCACCGCGCGATCAGCGACGCCGCGCTCATCGGTGGCGACGAGGACCTGGTGTCGGCGGTCGAGGCGGCCCAGGGGTACGGGGCACGGGTCCACCTGTGGGGCATCGAGGCGCCCGAGGGCCGCAACCAGGCCGAGCCGCTCCTCTGGGAGGTCGACAGCCAGCGCACGTTCGACCTCGACTTCTTCAAGCCGTACGTCGCCCGGCGCACGGCGGCGTCGTACGACTCTTCGGCGGGAGCGCGGCCCTCGCGCGAGGATGTCCGGTTCGTGGGCGCGCAGATCGCGGCGAAGTGGCTGGCCGCGCGAGGCCGCGAGGCACTGGTCGAGCTGCTGCCCGGGCATCCGTATCTGCCCGGGTCCGTCGACCAGGACCTGCTGGTGGAGGCGGAGGGGCTGCTCCAGTACTCGCTGCGCGGGCAGGCCGAGCTGCGACGGTCGCTGCGGGACGGGTTCTGGGAGCACCTTCAGACCCAGTACTGACCCTCACCTCACGCGCTCACCGGTCCGCTGCGGTGTCCCAGAAGTCGGCGAGAGCGCGGGCGGTCTCCAGCGGGCGGTCCGTGTTGGGGGAGTGCTCGGCTCCCGCCACGACCGTCCGGTGCGCACGCAGTCGTACGGCCATGTCGTCGAGGAGGGGGACGGCCCAGGTGCCGTCCTCCGAACCGGACAGGACATGGAAGGGCAGCGGTACGGTGGCGAGTTCCGCCACCCGGTCCGGCTCGGCGCACAACTGACGCCCTGTGGCGATGAGTTGGGCCGGACTGTTGCCCATCCAGCGGCGGCGCAGATCCTCGCGGTCGTCGAGCCCCGCGTCGACGGCGTCCACGGAATCGAGGTCGCCGGCGCGGGTCTGGGGGTCGTCCATGGCCTGGATGGCCTCCCAGACGTCGGCCATGGTCATCACGGCGAGCGCGTCCCGCAGCAGCTTCGCGCGCTGCTGCTGTGCCTCGGAGATCTCGGCGGGGCCCGAGGAGATGAGGGTCAGCGAGAGGAAGGGGGAGTGGTCCAGGATCACGGCGGCCCGGGCGATCTGTCCGCCGAGCGAGTGCCCGACGAGATGCACGGGGGTGCCGACGGCCGCCGCCTGCGCGAGCACGTCCTGCGCCAACTCGGCCTGGGCGTAAGCCGATTCGTCGTCCCGGGGACCCGGCGACTCGAACTGCCCGCGCCCGTCCACGGCGACGGTACGGTACCCGCGCGCGGCCAGCGGTTCGTGCATCCCGATGTAGTCCTCCTTGCTGCCGGTGAACCCGGGCAGCAGCAGAACGGTCCCCTTGGGCTCGACGCCGCCATCCATGGCGGCATCGATGACGGCGAACTCACCACGCGCGGTACGCAGGGCGTACGCACGGGCACCGGGGGGCGGGGCGAAGGTCGAAGGCCTGCTCATGTGCCGAGGTTATCCGGCGAACCTGCGGGGGTGGTCGGTGGCTCGGGTGGGCGGGGGCCTGAGAGGGGGGTGGCTTGATGGGCCGGGAGTGGTGCCTGGGGTTCGGTGGGCTGGGGTTGGAGTTGGTCGCTGGGGTCGGGGCTGAGGGCCGCTCGGTGGTGGGAGGGCTCGGGCTGGTGGCTGAGGTGGCTGAGGTGGCTGAGGTGGCTGAGGTGGTTAGGGCGGCTGAGGTGGGTGGGGTGGCCAGAGAGCTCGGGCCGGTGCTGGGGTAGCCGGTGGGCTCAGGGCGGCGGTTCGGCAGCCTGGGCGAACTCTGACGGTTCGGTGTCCGGGGCGGGAGCCCGGGCCGGGGCCATGGTGTTTGGGGGAGCACTGATGGCCTGGGGCCGATGGCGGGGGTCGGTGCTGGCGTGTGCGGGGACAGCCATGGTGCCGGGGCGTGCGCCGGTGGCTCGGGTGCTTGGAGGCACCGGGGGTTCGGTGCTGGGCGTGAGTGGCGGCCGTTCGGTGTCTGGGGTGTGGGGTGCCGGGGTCGTGGTGGCTAGGCGTGCGTTGATGGCTTGGGCGCTTGAGGGCGGCGGGGTTCGGTGCAGGGGTGAGCGGCGTTTGGGGTGTGCGGGGACGGCCATGGTGCCTGGGCGTCCCCCGACGGCCTGGGTGGTTGAGGGCGGCGGGGAGGGCTCGGCGCTGAGGGCGTGCAGCGGGAGCTCGGCGCCCGGGGTATGCGGGGCGGCCACGGCATCTGTGGCAACGCCGACGGCCCGGCCACCTGGTGGGGTGGGCCGGGCCGTCGGGGGTGTTGCCGGTGTTGCGGAGGGACGGGCCCTCCGCGGGGGTCAGGCGTCCGCGGGTTCCGTGACCGGAGCGGTGACCGTGGCCTTTCGGGTGGCGCGGCGCCTGGGCTTTGCCTCGGTGGCCTCTGAGGCCGGCTCCGCCACGACCGCCGGTTCAGCGGCCTTGCGCGTGGCCCGGCGGCGCGGCTTGGCCTCCGCCTCGTCCGCGGCCTGGGCCGGGATGTCGGCCGTCACGGTCTCCGGGGCCGCGACCGCCTTGCGTGTCGTGCGACGGCGGGGCTTGGCCTCGGTTGCCTCGGCCGTGTCCACGGCGGCTTCCGCCGCCGGTGCGGCTGCGGCGGCCTTGCGGGCGGTCGTACGGCGCGGCTTGGCCTCCGCGGTGTCGACCGCGGCCTCCGTCGCCGTTGCCGTCGCCTTGCGGGTCGCGCGGCGCGGCTTCGGCTCCGCCGATTCCGTCTCCGTGACGACCGGGGCCTCGGCGGTCTTGCGCGTGGCCCGGCGGCGCGGCTTCGCCTCGACGCCTTCGGCGGTGTCGACCGCGGCCTCCGCAGCGGTCGCCGTCGCCTTGCGCGTCGCACGGCGCGGCTTCGTCTCCGTCGCCTCGGCCGAGGTCGGCTGGGCCGGGATGTCGGCCGTCACGGTGTCCGCCGCGACGACAGGCTCGGCGGCCTTGCGGGTGGTCCGGCGGCGCGGCTTGGCCTCGACCGCCTCAGCGGTGTCCACGACGGCTTCCGCAGTCGTCGTGGCCTTGCGCGTCGCACGGCGCGGCTTGGCCTCGATCACCTCGGTGGCCTCGACCGTGTCCACAGCGGTCACCGCGGCCTTGCGGGTCCGGCGCGGCTTGACGGCCTCGGGCTCCGGCGTCTCCGTAACGGCCTCGACCACGGCCACGACGGGCTCCGCGGCCTTACGGGTCCGGCGGCGCGGCTTGGCCTCGACGGCCTCAGCGGTGTCGACGACGGCTTCCGCAGCCGTCGTCGCCCTGCGTGTCGCCCGACGCGGCTTCGTCTCCGTTGCCTCGGCGGTGTCCACGGCCGTTTCCGCAGCCACGGTCGCCTTGCGCGTCGCACGGCGCGGCTTGGTCTCCGCGACGACCGGGGCCGGCTCGGTGACGGGCTCGACGACTGTCTCCGTCGTCACGACCGGCGTGACCGTCTGTTCGGCGGTCCTGCGGGTACGGCGACGGCGCGGCTGCTCCTGGGGCGTCTCCGCCTCGGGGGCCGCCGGGGCCTCGGCAGGGACGATCTCGGCGGGGGCGGTCAGCGCCGGCTCCGCCGTCCTGCGGCTGCGGCGACGGCGCGGCTGCTCCGACGGCTCGGGGACAGTGCCCTCCGCCGTCGCGACCGCGGCCTCGGCCGACGGCTCGACGACCGTTGCCGTGGCGGCTGCCAGCGGCTCCGCGGCGGCACCACGCGTGCGGCGACGGCGGCGCGGCGTACGGCGCTCGGTGGGCTGCTCGGACGAGGCGGGTGCCTCGGTGACCGGGCTGCCGGACGTGACCGGCGCGTCCGAGGCGGCCCCGCCACGGGTACGGCGGCGACTGCGCGGCGTACGTGCCGGGCGCTCGCGCTCCGACGAGGGCGCGGAAGCAGCGGCGGGGGCGGCGGAGGGGCCACCGGAACGGCCGCCGCGACCGCGCGGGCCACCGCGTCCGCCCGTCTCACCGAGGTCTTCGACCTCCTCGGCGCCCAGACCGGCACGCGTGCGCTCCGAACGAGGCAGCACACCCTTCGTGCCGACCGGGATGCTCAGTTCCTCGAACAGGTGCGGGGACGTGGAGTACGTCTCCGGCGGGTCGTTGAACTTCAGCTCCAGCGCCTTGTTGATCAGCTGCCAGCGCGGGATGTCGTCCCAGTCGACCAGCGTGATCGCGATGCCCTTGGCACCCGCGCGGCCCGTACGGCCGATGCGGTGCAGGTACGTCTTCTCCTCTTCGGGAGACTGGTAGTTGATGACGTGCGTGACACCCTCGACGTCGATACCGCGCGCGGCCACGTCCGTGCAGACGAGGACGTCGACCTTGCCGTTGCGGAAGGCGCGCAGCGCCTGTTCGCGGGCGCCCTGGCCGAGGTCGCCGTGGACGGCGCCGGAGGCGAAGCCGCGCTGCGCGAGCTGGTCGGCGAGATCGGCCGCCGTACGCTTCGTACGGCAGAAGACCATGGCCAGTCCCCGGCCGTCGGCCTGCAGTATGCGCGCGACCAGTTCGGGCTTGTCCATGTTGTGCGCGCGGTAGACGTACTGCGCGGTGTTCGCGACCGTCTTGCCCTCGTCGTCCGGCGCGGCGGCGCGGATGTGCGTGGGCTGCGACATGTAGCGGCGCGCGAGACCGATGACCGCGCCCGGCATGGTCGCCGAGAACAGCATCGTCTGACGGCGGGGCGGCAGCATGTTCATGATCTTCTCGACGTCGGGCAGGAAGCCCAGGTCGAGCATCTCGTCGGCCTCGTCGAGGACGAGCGCGCGGATGTGCTTGAGGTCGAGCTTCTTCTGACCCGCGAGGTCCAGGAGACGGCCCGGGGTGCCGACGATGACGTCGACGCCCTTCTTGAGCGCCTCGACCTGCGGCTCGTACGCCCGGCCGCCGTAGATGGCGAGAACGCGCACGTTGCGGACCTTGCCGGCCGTCAGCAGGTCGTTCGTCACCTGCTGACACAGCTCGCGCGTCGGGACGACGACGAGGGCCTGCGGGGCGTCCGTGAGCTGCTCGGGCTTGGCGCGGCCGGCCTCGACGTCGGCGGGGACGGTCACGCGCTCCAGGAGCGGGAGTCCGAAGCCGAGCGTCTTGCCGGTGCCGGTCTTGGCCTGGCCGATGACGTCCGTGCCCGTGAGGGCGACGGGGAGGGTCATCTCCTGGATGGGGAAGGGGGTGACGATGCCGACGGCTTCGAGCGCCTCGGCCGTCTCGGGAAGGATCCCGAGATCGCGGAAAGTGGTAGTCAGGGCAATGCCTCTTCTGTGTACGCGGTGCGAGGCGAGCGCGGGGGTCGTGTCGGGACCGTGCCGGAAAAAGTCGGCCGCCTCACGGGCGGGCCGAGTGGCACGGGACCACTGCCGACGCTCGAGCGCTCGTACCGCTGAGGGTCCCTCCGAATTCCGTACGCACTGTGCCGTACGGATGAGGAGAGCTGTCGGGTCGGAGCCGATCGGGCCACCGACCGGGCATCCTCATTCGAGTGGCCCGTCGAGAATACGTCTGTAAACTCAACGAGCGCATTACCACCATACCCCGGAATCGCGCACATGCGATGGCCGATTCGGTCACGTAGTGGTCGTCACACTGACTGAGCAGGGACTTCCGCCTTACGGTCAGCGGGCTATTGTGCGCTTCATGACGACGCCTGACAACGCCTCCGGTACCTCCACCACCCCCGCCGAGACCGCGGCCGACGCCGCTCCCGCACCCACCGGAGTCGCCGCCCAGGACTGGGCGCAGGCTGCCACCGACCCGCAGTACAGTGCCGCGGTCGTGGACCTGCTCGGAGCGCTCGCCTACGGCGAACTGTCCGCGTTCGAGCGGCTCGCCGAGGACGCCAAGCTGGCGCCGACACTCCTCGACAAGTCGGAACTGGCCAAGATGGCGTCGGCGGAGTTCCACCACTTCGAACAGATCAGGGACCGGCTCACCGAGATCGGCGCCGACGCGACACAGGCGATGGAACCGTTCGTCGCCGCGCTCGACGGCTTCCACAAGCAGACGGCACCCTCCGACTGGCTGGAGGGACTCGTCAAGGCGTACGTCGGTGACTCGATCGCCAGTGACTTCTACCGCGAGGTCGCGGCCCGCCTCGACGCGGACACCCGTCAGCTGGTGCTCACGGTCCTCGACGACACCGGGCACGCGAGCTTCGCCGTGGAGAAGGTGCGCGCGGCGATCGACGCGGACCCGCGTGTGGGCGGCCGACTCGCGCTGTGGGCGCGGCGGTTGATGGGCGAGGCGCTGTCGCAGTCGCAACGCGTCGTGGCTGACCGGGACGCGCTGTCCACGATGCTCGTCGGGGGCGTCGCGGACGGGTTCGACCTCGCGGAGGTCGGCCGGATGTTCTCCCGGATCACCGAGGCACACACGAAGCGGATGGCGGCGCTGGGGCTCGCCGCATAGGGCCTGTCCGGCGGATCAGGCCGCAGGGAATCAACGGCGCCCGATCAGCGCCGGTGAGCGGGGTCTGGTGCGTCGAGTTGCAAGGCGGAGAAGGGCGTCGACGCGATGGGGGCCCCCGCGCGAGGTTGTTCGAGCGTGGGGGAGTCGGCAACCGACGACAACGCCGCAGATCGGCGTGCCAGACCCCGCGTCTGCGGCATGATCCGCCGGACAGGCCCTAGGCATGCCGTTGTCGGTTCACGCCGTTGGCGGGCCGACGGTTATGCCGTCGCCGATGATCGGCGGAGTCTGCCCTTCGGGCGGAGCAGCAGGGAGACGGACGCGCCGGAGACGACCGCCGCGCCGACGAGGATCGCCAGGAAGTGGCCGGCGCTCAGCGCGCTGTGCGTGACGAAGGCCCCGAAGAGGGCTCCGGCCACACCGGTCGACAGGACCAGTTGGCGCGCGGGGAGGCGGTCGGGCAGCCGGTGGGCCGCCGCCCAGGCCAGGGCGAGGCCGAGGATCGCGGAGCCGAGCGCTTCCAAGAACATGTCGAGGTCCCTCCCACAGCCTGCGTGCGTATGACGTTCACAGCCCGTCATACCCGTGACCTGCGGCGAGCAACCCACTTGTAAGGGTGACGTGTGGTCAACCTGTGCGTGGGGACGTGCACACCGACAGGGACGGAAGGGACGGACATGGGTGGGGCCCGGCGGTCGAAACCGCCGGGCCCCACCCACTACGTATCCCTACAGCGCGCTGAAGCCCACCTTGCGGGCCGTCGGCTCGCCCAGCTCGACGTACGCGAGACGGTCGGCCGGGACCAGGACCTTGCGGCCGTGGTCGTCCACGAGGCTGAGCAGCGCCGACTTGCCGGACAGGGCCTCGGCCACGGCCTGCTCGACCTCCTCAGCGCTCTGACCGCTCTCCAGAACGATCTCGCGGGGCGCGTGCTGCACGCCGATCTTGACCTCCACGGTTGTCCCTCCGACGGTCAGTGAAATGCGCGGGCTTCCGCGCCGTACTCCGCACACATTAGCCCGGTGAGGGGACGTACATGTTCCGCGTCGGAACGCCAAGAGCGAACAGCCGACGGGAACAAACGCACGGTCACTGGTGCTCGGTGCCGTGCAGCGGGAAACCGGCGATGCCGCGCCAGGCCAGCGAGGCCAGCAGTTGGACCGCCTGCTCGCGCGGGACACTGCGGTCACTGTGCAGCCAGGACCGTGCCACCACCTGGGACAGACCGCCCAGACCGGAGGCCAGCAGCATCGACTCCGCGGGGGAGAGGCCGGTGTCCTCGGCGATGACCTCGGAGATCGCTTCCGCGCACTCGTGCGTCACCTTGTCGACGCGCTCGCGTACGGCCGGCTCGTTCGTCAGGTCGGACTCGAAGACCAGGCGGAAGGCGCCGCCGTCGTCCTCCACGTAGGCGAAGTACGCGTCCATCGTCGCCCGTACGCGCTGCTTGTTGTCGGACGTCGACGCCAGTGCGGCGCGGACCGACTCGATCAGGGACTCGCAGTGCTGGTCCAGCAGGGCGAGATAGAGGTCGAGCTTGCCCGGGAAGTGCTGGTAGAGCACCGGCTTGCTGACTCCGGCGCGCTCGGCGATGTCGTCCATCGCGGCGGAGTGGTAGCCCTGCGCCACGAACACTTCCTGGGCGGCGCCCAGCAGCTGGTTCCGCCGGGCGCGACGCGGCAACCGCGTGCCCCGCGGGCGTGCCGCCTCAGTTTGCTCGATGGCTGTCACGCCGCCTCCCAATTTCGTCCACGTGCGGTGTGCGCCGCGCCGCCATCGTACTTTTCGGTAACCCTGCTGTGCGCGGTGCGAGCGGAGAAATTCCTCGACCGAGTGGCTGTATATTCCGGGCGATGTTCCTAAATGGTAATAAAACCGCCAGTGGGTCCACTAGTGGGTGCAGAGTGCACGTTGTGGTGGCGGCTATCGGTAGTCGTCTTCGTCCAGTTGCACGACGCGTGCCTGCTCCGCGAGGTCGGCCTCGTTGGCGCGGTCCGTGTTCTCGCCGGTCAGCGGGGCGTCGCCGTGTGGGGTGACGTCCGCGCGCTGCTCGGCGGCGTCGGCTTCAGGGGCTTCGACGTCGAGTTCCCTGGCACCGTCCTCTTCCTCGAAGGTGTCCTCGAAGGTGTCAGGCTCGGTGGGGTCGACGGCCATGTTGGGCTCCCTTCCCAAGAACGTCCCTGGAGCCCGGGGAGGCGGCAGGGGGGTGTGGCTCTCCTACGGGTGCCCTGTTTACGAGCCTAGGAGACACCGGATCGGGATGCCATGTGATCGGGTGCCGTTCCGGGCCCTGCGGACGGCCCCGGCGCGGCCTGTGATGCCGAACACACGAACCACTGCGTGATCGTCTCGTAACATTGCCGCATGTCTTCGACCGAGCTGCCGTTCGTGCCGGCCACCAATGTGCTCCCCAAGGTGGCGCCCGTCCGGATCGCGGAGGGCGAGCGGCTGCGCTCGGTCGGCCTGCCCGGGATCACCCTGACCGTGCGGTCACGGCCCCCCGCGCGCGCGGGACTGCCGCCCGCTCTGTACGTCCATGGCCTGGGCGGTTCCTCGCAGAACTGGTCGGCGCTCATGCCGCTGCACGACGAGCTCGTCGACAGTGAGGCGCTCGATCTGCCGGGCTTCGGCGACTCCCCGCCTCCGGACGACGGCGACTACTCGATCACCGGGCACGCGCGTGCCGTCATCCGCTACCTCGACTCCTCCGGGCGCGGTCCCGTGCACCTGTTCGGGAACTCGATGGGCGGCGCGGTCACGACCCGCGTCGCGGCGGTGCGGCCCGACCTCGTCCGGACGCTCACGCTCGTCTCTCCCGCGCTGCCGGAGGTCCGCGTGCAGCGCACCGCGGTGCCGACCGCGCTGCTCGCCGTGCCCGGCGTGGCCCGCCTGTTCACCCGATTGACCCAGCAGTGGAGCGCCGAACAGCGCGTCAGCGGCGTCATGGGGCTGTGTTACGGAGATCCTGGGCAGGTGACGCCCGAGGGATTCCGCAACGCGGTCGAAGAGATGGAACGCCGGCAGCAACTGCCGTACTTCTGGGACGCGATGACGCGTTCCACGCGCGGGATCGTGAACGCGTACACGCTCGGCGGCCAGCACGGGCTGTGGCGTCAGGCCGAGCGGGTGCTCGCGCCGACGCTTCTCGTCTACGGCGGCCGTGACCAGCTCGTCTCCTACCGCATGGCCCAGCGGGCGGCGCGCGCCTTCCGTGACTCCCGGCTGCTCTCGCTGCCGGACGCCGGGCATGTGGCGATGATGGAATACCCGGAGACGGTGGCGTCGGCGTTCCGTGAACTGCTCTCGGACACAGGTGAGTTGAAAGTGGATGCCGGTACTGTGGCGGCGAGGACGCTCGGCAGCCGGGCCGACGCCGCGAATGCGGGGAGCTGAGACGCGACGTGGGACGGCACAGCCGCCGCGGGCGCGGGGGCGCCAGGACGGGCGACACGACGAACATCCCTGTGGTTCAACAGGGGCAGGGCCAAGGGCAGGGGCAGCAGGGGATCGGCCCGGGCGGGGATCGCCGCGGTGCGGGTCAAGCAGGGGCTGACGGCCGTGCGGCGGGTCCCGGACCGGGGACGCCTCGCTTTTCCGACGGTACGCCGGCTCATGGGATGCCTCGATTTGCTGACGGCACGCCGGCCCACGGGTTCCCACGGCTCCCTGATGGCACTCCTGCGCACGGCTTCCCGCGCCTCCCTGACGGCACCCCCGCCCATGGCGTTCCCCGGGTTCGGGGCGGGCACCCCGAGCAGCGCGAAACCGGCGGGGGCTGGGGCGAGGTCGGCGGGCGGTCCGGTGGCGGACCCGCCATACCGCGTCAGCGTCCCGCGCCTCCGAACGGGCCCGGACCCCGGCAGTCGTACGTCGACGCCTTTGACCGGGCCGGTATGTCCGGCGCTCATGCCGAGGACGTCGATCTCTTCGCGTCCCGCGCCCGGACACGGCATCCTGTCGACCCCTACGCCTCCGTCACCGCCTGGGAGGCCGACGCCGAGGCGGCGAACGCCGCCGACGCGTACGCACCGCCCGTCGAGGAGAAGGCCAGGGGCAAGGGCAAGACCAAGGGGCGGGCGTTCGCCGGGATCGCGGCCGCGGCCGTCACCACCGTGCTGGCGGTCGTCGTGGCCGGGCAGGTCACCGACAGCCAGGACGACGGCGGTGGCCTGCGCACGCAGACCGCGAACGGCGCGGAACAGGACGTACGGGACACGGATTCCGAAGACTCCGCCGAGCGCAGTGACAGCCTCCCGGACTCGTCCGACGCGCCGGCCGCGGTGACGAAACTCACGTACGACCAGAAGATGGCCCGGACATACGCCCTCGGGGCGACTCTCAAGGGCTCGGGGAAGTTCGACGCGATCCGTGGCTTCGCCCGGGCGCCGGGGGCGGGGCAGAAGTACAGGTACCGCGTGGACGTCGAGCAGGGGCTCGGCCTTGAGGGGGAGCTGTTCGCGCAGGCCGTACAGAAGACGCTCAACGACGACCGCAGCTGGGCCCACAACGGCGGTCGTACGTTCGAGCGGATCTCGTCCGGCCAGCCCGACTTCGTGATCACGCTGGCGAGCCCTGGCACCACCGCCTTCTGGTGTGCCAAGTCCGGGCTCGACACCACCGAGGACAACGTGTCCTGCGACTCGGCCGCCACCGACCGCGTGATGATCAACGCCTATCGATGGGCGCAGGGGTCGGAAACTTACGGCGACAAGATCTACGCCTACCGGCAGATGCTGATCAACCACGAGATCGGCCATCGGCTCGGCTATGGGCACGTCACCTGCGACAAGGACGGCGACCTCGCCCCGGTCATGCAGCAGCAGAGCAAGTTCCTCGATCATGACGGAATTCACTGCCGGGCCAACCCCTGGCCGTTTCCGGTGAGTTGACGGGTGTGGCGGCCGGGGCGCGCGGGGGGTCCGCCCGGGTCGCGCTGACATGAACTGAAGGTTCGTTCGTATTTTTGCGTATGTGGTCCAGTCATGTTGTCGAACGCGTAGCCATCGAGCTGGCGCTGATCGGCGTGACCGCTCTCTGTGTGGCCGACACCTCTACGACCCGCTGCTGCACGCCCTGCGCGAGGAGACCGGCATGGGCCTGCTGCTCGTCACGCACGACGTGGGCGTCGCGGCGGAGAGCGTCGACGATGTGCTGGTGATGCGGAGCGGACAAGTTGTCGAGCACGGGCCGGTCGCCGCCGTACTGAGGGGCGCCCGCCCAGGCGTACACACGCGAACTGCTCGCCGCGGGACCGTGCGTGGACGCGCGGCGGATCCCTGGGGACGCTTCCGGCCCGCAGGAGGTCGTGCTGGAGGCCGTCGGCCTGCGGCGTGTTCGGGCGCGGGAGGCGGGCGTTCGGGGCCGTGGACGACGTGTCGCTGACCGTGCGCCGGGGCGAGACCCTCGGGATCGTCGGTGAGAGCGGCTGGGAAGACGACGCTCGGGCGGATGCTGGTCGGGCTGCTGGAGCCGACGGCGGCGAGGTGCGGTACGAGGGGCGTGCGCCCTCCGGGGTCGGTCCGGCCGTGCAGATGGTCTTCCAGGACCCGGTCTCCTCCCTCAACCCCCGCCGCAGCGTGGGCGAGTCGATCGCCGACCCGCTGCGGGCGCGCGGCGAGAGAGACGAGGGGCGCGGCCGGGGGCGCGTGGGGGAGTTGCTGGAGCGTGTGGGGCTCGACCCGGCGCACTTCGACCGCTACCCGCACGAGTTCAGCGGTGGCCAGCGCCAGCGCGTGGGCATCGCACGGGCGCTGGCCGCCGAGCCGCGCGTCATCGTCTGCGACGAGCCGGTCTCGGCGCTCGACGTCACGACCCAGGCCCAGGTGGTCGCCCTGCATGGCGAGTTGCAGCGCGAACTCGGCCTCACGCTGGTGTTCGTCGCCCACGACTTCGCCGTCGTACGCCAGGTCAGCGACCGCGTCGCGGTGATGTGGAACCGGTGGATCGTCGAGTCCGGGCCCGCTGACGAGGTGTACGACAATCCGCGGGATCCGTACACGCGCCGACTGCTGACGGCCGTACCGGTCCTCGACCCCGAGATCGCGGCCCGGCGACGCACCGCCCGACGGGAGTTGGCCCCCGCCTGACCATACGTTTGTTCGTGACCATACGTGCGCGAATGATCTCTTAGCGCGACGGAACGCGACCCGCACGGGAAAGTTACGACCGTTCACCCCTTTTGGTGGTGCGACGGACAACCGTCCGTCGTACCACCGTCATGTCCGCATACGTTCGTCCCGCTGCGAGCCGCCGGGTCAACGGCGGCTCCCCATACGGGAGATCGGGGGTGTACTCGTGCGCATCGGACTGCTGACGGAGGGTGGCTATCCGTATGTGAGCGGTGACGCCAGACTCTGGTGCGACCGGCTCGTGCGCGGGCTCGACGGCCACGAGTTCGACATCTACGCGCTCAGCCGCAGCGAGCGGCAGGAGGACGAGGGCTGGATCGAGCTGCCGCCGCAGGTCAGCCGGGTCCGGACCGCTCCACTGTGGACGGCCGAGGACGACGGAGTGGTGTACGGCCGCCGCACGCGCCGCCGGTTCGCCGAGTGCTACGGGGAGTTGGCGGCGGCGCTGTGTGCCGGGCCCGACACGGGGAACGCGCCGGACGGACCGGACGCGTCCACCGCTGAGGCGGACCGTTTCGGCAGCGCGCTGTACGGGCTCGCCGAAATTGCCCGGGACGAGGGCGGGCTGGTCGGAGCGCTCCGCTCCGAGGCCGCCGTACGCGCCCTGGAGCACGCCTGTCGTGCGCCCGGCGCCCTCGGAGGGGCGCGCGAGGCGCGCGTCCCGGACCTGCTCACTGTCGCCGCGCAACTGGAGCGCGCCCTGCGCCCCCTCTCCCTCGACTGGTACGAGGACGACGGACTCGGCGCGGTCGACCTCTGCCATGCCGCGGCCGGCGGCCCGGCGGCGCTCCCCGGACTGCTCGCCCACCATTTCTCCGGCGTACCCCTGCTGGTCACCGAGTACGGGGTCCCGCTGCGCGCGCACTACCTGGCCTCGGGCGCGGGCGACTGCGCCCCGGCCGTACGGTCCCTGCTCGCGGCCTTCCACGGCAGGCTGGCCTCGGAGGTCTACCGGCAGGCCGCGCTCGTCACCCCCGGCAACACGCACACCCGCCGCTGGCAGGAGAGATGCGGGGCCGACCGGGAGAAGCTGCGCACGGTGTACCCGGGCATGGAGGTGTCCCACTTCGCGGAGGTCGGCGAGTCGCCGGGGACCGCGGACGCCGACACGCTGATCTGGGTCGGCCGTATCGAACCCGCCAAGGACCTGATCTCCCTCCTGCACTCGTTCGCGGAGGTCCGCAAGGAGGAACCGAAGACCCGCCTGCGCATCATCGGCGCGGCCACGGGAGCCGAGAGCGAGGCGTATCTCGGCCACTGCCAGGCACTGGCCGCGCAGCTCTTCCCCGACGAGGCCGAGGGCATCCACGCGGTCGGCGACAACCCGGTGTCGTTCGAGGAGATCGGCGGCCCGGAGGCCCCGACGCTCGCGGAGGCGTACGCGGCGGGCGCGGTCGTCGTCCTGTCGAGCGTGGTCGAGGGCTTCCCGATCAGCCTGGTCGAGGCCATGTTCTGCGGCCGGGCGACCGTGTCGACGGACGTGGGCGCGGTGGTCGAGATCATCGGCGGTACGGGACTGGTGGTGCCGCCGCGCAATCCGCGGGCGCTCGCCGAGGCGTGCGTGGCGCTGCTGCGCGACCGGGCGCGCCGCGAGCGACTGGGCGCCGCCGCCCGCGCCCGCGCGCTCGAACTGTTCACCGTCGAGCAGAACGTCGAGGCATTTCGCGGCATTTACCTGGAGGTCGTCTCGCGCTGCCCTGTCAGCCGCGTGGTCCTCGACGACACCGGCGAACCGCTCCCGTTCGCCGTACCGGCGGAGGCACACGTCCCCGGCCGCTGGACCCAGGCCGGCATAGGCGTGGTGGCCCGGGGCGGGCCCAGCTGGGCAACAGGACACGCTTCCGCACCGGTACAGGCGACCCCCGTACCGGCCGGGGAGGGCGCGCGATGAGCGAGCTGGGAGAACTGGACCGCCCGGGGACACCGAACAGCCCGGGAGCCTGGGACGAACGCTCGGAGGAGTGGCTCACGGGCGCCGAGGAGACGAACGAGACGGACGAGACGGACGTACGAGACACGCGGACGCGGGCGGCAGGGGCGTCGGAGGCGGCGGAGTCAGGCACGTCTTTCGGAGCCGACAGCGACCGCGGAACCCCCTCCACTCGCGCCCCCCGACGGGGGACCGGCGACCCCGTGAAGGCGCTGATGCACAGGCACCGTGAGCTGTGCGAGCGCGCGGTGGACCCCCTGGAGATCGCGGCGGGCCTGGAGGCCCACGGCGTCACGGACCGAACGGCCGCCCGCTTCCGCCACCGGGACGTGTTCTCCCTGGCCGAGGAGATGTACGCCCGGGTCTCCCGAGACGCAGAAACGGCACCGCAGCCCACCCCGACGACGACACCCGGGGTACGGGCCGACTGGGCGCTGCTCACCCTGCTGCCGGGCGCCTTGAGCGCGGCGACGGTGACGGGCCTGCACCTGACCGAAGGGCGCTCCCGGCTGGCCGTGGCGATGCTGGGCGCGCTGGCCGTGGCCCTCGCCGTACGCGCGGCACTCGGCCGGGGTCCCCTGAGCCCCAGGTCCCGTCCGGCGCCGGCCGGCACACACGAGAGGCACACCCCGACGTCCACGCGCGCCTGGGCGTACTGGCTCGTCGCGTACGCCTTCCTGGGCACCGACCTGCTCGCCGCCGCGCTGACGGGTGGCCTCGCCGGATTCCCGGCCGCCCTGCGGGACCTGTCCACCGCTCCCGTACTGGCCCTCACCCTGGCCTGTGCACCGGCGGCCTGGTGCGCCCATCTCTTCGCGACGGGGGCCCACCGCAAACTGGCCGCCAGTCGAGGCCTGGCGGACTTCACCGCATCCGTGAAACCCCTCCTCCTGGGCACGTTCGCCCTGTTCCTCTGCGCGTTGGCGGCGCTCGTGGCCCTCTGCGGAACGGTCCTGCACGAACCGGCGGCCTACACCACGACCGTCACCCTGGGCGCCCTGCTCCTCCTGGCCCGCCTCCTCACGACGCACGGTTTCACCCACGCCCCGGCGGTGGTCCTCGGCGCGGCAGCCGCAACCGAGGCGGCGGCCCTGGCCACAGCCTTCGCGTCCCACCTCCCCGGCTGCGCCTTCCTGGCCGCCCCGGTGGAGGCGGTCGTGGCGATCTGGGGGCCGACCGGTATCCCGGCAGTGGCCTGCGGTGGGGCAGCCCTGGTCCTCCTGCTCCACGCGACCCGCACGCTCAGCAGGGCCTCGGCGCACGCGGTGCCGGGTGAGCCCGGATGACGCCCGGATCACGACCCCGGCAGGTGACCGATCCCGCCCCTGACCTTCCGCACCCGGCGGAGGACGCCTACGCCCCGGTGCGGCCCCACCACGAACTCACAGCGCCCGGCGGACAACCGGAGGCATCCGCACAGCACCGCAGCTCACCTCGGCCCGACCGCCGGACGAACCGGACATCGGCCCCGCCCACGAACGCAACCGCACACCCCGAAGGAGTAGACCGATGATCACCTCTCGACCCGGAGCCGGAGAGTCCGCCGAGGGAGCCGTCCGATGAGGGTTCTGCTGATCGGAGCCAACGGCTACCTCGGGCGCTTCGTCGCCGACCGACTGCTCGCCGACCCGGCCGTGCAGCTCACCGTCCTCGGCCGCGGCGACGACGCCGACGTCCGTTTCGACCTCGCGTCCGGCAGCCCCGGCGCACTCACCCGCTTCCTCGACGCCGTCCACCCCGGAGTCGTCGTCAACTGTGCGGGCGCCACTCGCGGCGGTGCCCGCGAACTCACCCGCCACAACACCGTCGCCGTCGCCACCGTCTGCGAGGCGCTGCGGCGCAGCGGTTGCGGCGCCCGTCTGGTGCAGCTCGGCTGCGGCGCCGAGTACGGGCCCAGCCAGCCCGGTTCCTCCACGGCCGAGGACGCGGTCCCCCGCCCGGGCGGCCCGTACGGCGTCAGCAAGCTCGCCGCCACCGAGCTGGTCCTGGGCTCCGGCCTCGACGCCGTCGTCCTGCGCGTCTTCTCTCCGGCCGGCCCCGGCACGCCCGCGGGCTCCCCGCTCGGCCGGCTCGCCGAGGCGATGCGCCGCGCGATGCAGGCCGGTGACGGTGAGCTCAAGCTCGGCGGGCTGGGCGCGCAGCGCGACTTCATCGACGTACGGGACGTGGCACGTGCCGTCCACGCGGCCTCGCTCTCGGCCGCGCAGGGCGTCATCAACATCGGCTCGGGCCGCGCCGTGCGCCTGCGCGACGCCGCGTCCGTCCTCGCCCGCGTGGCCGGATACGGCGGCACGCTGCACGAACTCGACGGCCCGCCCGGCCCGCTGAGGGCGTCCATCGCCCACCCCCGCACCGACCCGGACCACGCGCCCCCGGCCGCGTACCCGTATCCGGACGGCTGCGGCAGCTGGCAGCAGGCCGATGTGCGCACCGCACGCGACCGGCTCGGCTGGCGGCCCCGGATCAACCTGGAGGAGTCCCTCGCCGACATCTGGATGGAGGCGGCATGCCGCATCTGACCAGCGCCAGGGCGGGCACCGCGAGCACCGGCGTCCGCACCGGCTTCGGCGTCCCGGGCTTCGCGCATCCACTCGTCGCCCCGACCGAGTGGGGCGAACTCACCCGCCCGGGCACGCCCTTGCACTGGGCCGTCCTCAATGTCGCCGACGGCCCGGGCAGCCGCCCCGATCCGCACTGTCTGGAGGCCGCGGGCCGCCTGCGCAACGCGGGCGTCCGCGTCCTCGGCCACCTCGACACGGCCCACGGCACGCGCACCCACGGTGAGCTGACCGCCGAAGCACAGCGGTACCGCGACTGGTACAGGGCCGACGGTTTCCTCCTGGACCGCTGTCCGGCCGACCGCGCCGCGCTCCCGGAGATCCGACGCACGGTCGACACGCTCCGTGCGGCGGACAGAGACGCGCACATCGTCCTGGGCCACGGCACCCATCCGCACCCGGCCTATGCCGAGCACGCCGACCAACTCGTCACGTTCTCCGGCCACTGGAGCGACTACCGCTGGTCGCAGGTGGCCGAGTGGACCGCCGACCATCCGCCCGAACGCTTCTGCCACTTCGTGCACGGACTGCCGCACGGCCATCTCGACGAGGCGCTGCGTGTCGCCCGCTGGCAGGGCGCCGCCACGATCTACTTCACCGACCGCACGGACCGCGGCGGCCGGACCGACCCCTGGGAGACGATGCCCGGCTACTGGGACGACCTCGTCTCGCGCCTCGGAACGGGTGTCTCGGAATGAAGAAGGGCGTGGCAGTGTTACGGGGAGAACAACTGTAGTGATTGACCGACCAACGGAGTCCCCGTGTCGCTGCCACCCCTGGTCGAGCCAGCTGCTGAGCTCACCGTAGACGAGGTCCGCAGGTACTCCCGCCACCTGATCATCCCCGATGTGGGCATGGACGGGCAGAAGCGGCTGAAGAACGCCAAGGTGCTCGCTGTCGGCGCCGGCGGCCTGGGTTCGCCGGCGCTGATGTACCTGGCCGCCGCGGGCGTGGGCACGCTCGGCATCGTGGAGTTCGACGAGGTCGACGAGTCCAACCTGCAGCGTCAGATCATCCACAGCCAGGCGGACATCGGCCGCTCCAAGGCCCAGTCGGCCCGCGACTCGGTCCTCGGCATCAACCCGTACGTGAACGTGGTCCTGCACGAAGAGCGGCTCGAAGCCGAGAACGTGATGGACATCTTCAGCCAGTACGACCTGATCGTCGACGGCACGGACAACTTCGCGACCCGCTACCTCGTCAACGACGCCTGCGTGCTGCTCAACAAGCCGTACGTGTGGGGCTCGATCTACCGCTTCGACGGCCAGGCCTCCGTCTTCTGGTCCGAGCACGGCCCCTGCTACCGCTGCCTCTACCCGGAGCCCCCGCCGCCGGGCATGGTCCCCTCCTGCGCCGAGGGCGGCGTCCTGGGTGTGCTGTGCGCGTCCATCGGCTCCATCCAGGTCAACGAGGCCATCAAGCTCCTCGCGGGCATCGGTGAGCCGCTCGTCGGCCGCCTGATGATCTACGACGCCCTGGAGATGCAGTACCGCCAGGTCAAGGTCCGCAAGGACCCCGACTGCGCGGTCTGCGGCGAGAACCCGACCGTCACCGAGCTCATCGACTACGAGGCCTTCTGCGGCGTCGTGTCCGAGGAGGCCCAGGAGGCGGCGGCCGGTTCGACGATCACTCCCAAGCAGCTCAAGGAGTGGATCGACGACGGCGAGAACATCGAGATCATCGACGTCCGCGAGATCAACGAGTACGAGATCGTCTCGATCCCCGGCGCCAAGCTGATCCCGAAGAACGAGTTCCTCATGGGCACTGCCCTGGCGACTCTCCCGCAGGACAAGAAGATCGTCCTGCACTGCAAGACGGGTGTCCGCAGTGCGGAAGTCCTCGCGGTCCTGAAGTCCGCGGGCTTCTCCGACGCCGTGCACGTCGGCGGCGGTGTGATCGGCTGGGTCCACCAGATCGAGCCGGACAAGCCGGTGTACTGACCCGAGGGTCACCACCCCGGCAGCCTCGTCTGCCTTGTTCGGTCGGCGGGGGTCTCGCGCACCACAGGTGCCCGGGGCCCCCGCCGCCGTCATGAACAGACCTTGCCGTCCTGCGGCACCGTCCCCTCCAGCAGATACGCGTTCACCGTGGAGTCGACACAGTCGCTCCCACTGCCGTACGCCCCGTGTCCCTGGCCCTTCCAGGTGAGCATCACGCCGACTCCCTTGCCCAGCTCGTCCGCCATCTTGCGCGTGCCCTCGTACGGAGTCGCCGGGTCCCCGGTGTTGCCGACCACCAGGACGGGCGCCGCGCCGGGCGCGCTGACCTCCGGGGTGTCGTGCTGACCGGCCACCGGCCAGTTGTGGCACCAGCCGGCCGTGTCCCAGCCCATGAAGTCCCCGAAGACGGGCGAGATCCTCCGGAACTCGGGCAGCAGCTTCTTGGTCTCCGTCGCCGTCGGCCGCTGCTTGTCGTCCAGGCACGATATGACCCGTTGGGCATGTGTCGTCGTGCCGTAGTGGCCCGACGCGTCACGGTCGTTGTATTGGTCGGCGAGCGCCAGCAGGTCCGATCCGTCGCCCTGCTCGGCCGAGTCCAGGGCGCCGGTCAGCGCCGGCCAGCTCAGCTCGCTGTACAGCGTCACGGCGATGCCGGTGACCGCCAGGCCCTGTGTCAGCTTCCGCCCGGAGGGCGTGGGCAAGGGCTCGGCGTCGATCCGCTTCAGCAGGGCCGTGATCTTCTGCGATCCCTGCTCCGGGTCCTGGCCCGTCGACTTCAGATAGTCGTCGAGGGCGCGCTGGAAGCCCCTGGCCTGGTTCTTCGCGTGTCCCACCGTGTCGGCGCTCGGGTCGACGACGGCGTCAAGGATCAGCCGCCCCACGTTCTTCGGGAACAAGTGGGCGTACACACCGCCGAGTTCGGTGCCATACGAAATGCCGAAATAGTGCGTCTTTGTGTCGCCGAGGACCTGGCGCATCAGGTCCATGTCGCGGGCGGAGTCGGTCGTCGAGACATGTGCGATGAGGTTCCCGGCGGACTTCTCGCACCCCTTGCCGAAGCTCGCGGCATCCTCGAAGTACGCCTTCTCCTCCGCAGCGTCGTCCGGCGACGGGTCCACCGACTCGGCGGCCCGGATCTCCTTGTCACTGCGGCAGCGCACACCCTCGCTGGCCCCGACCCCGCGCGGGTCCCAGCTCACCAGGTCGTAGCGCTCGCCGAGTGCGGAGACCGTGCCGGCGTACGAGGGCATCACGGAGACGCCCGACTGGCCCGGTCCGCCGAAGTTGAACAGGAGGGACCCGATGCGGTTGCCGCCGCTCGCCCTGGCGCGGATGAGTGACAGGCCGATGGTCTCGCCGTCCGCCTTCGCGTAGTCCAGTGGCACCTTGAGCGTCGCGCACTGCCAGTCGCTGCCGGGCGTGGGAGAGTCCGATGTGCCTTTGCAGCGGCCCCAGTCGAGCTTCTGCGAGGTCAGCGAGGCGGGCAGCCCGGGCGAGGCCCGGGACGAGGGCGTGGTCGACGAAGGCGTGGCGGTACCGGTCCCCTTGTCGTCACCGTCGTCGGACCTGCCACCACTGCAACCGGCCAACAGCAACGCAGCCGCGGTCGCGGCTGTCCAGCGTACGAAACGGGACATGCGAACTCCCCCTGAGAGCCGTCCGCTCGGAGCAGCGGATGGCGGTCCGGCCATAGTAGGCGGATCCCGCCGAGGCCGTATCAGCCTGTGGATAACCTTTTGACCTGCACTTTTCTAGGAGCAAACGGTGCCCGCCGCCGGTACCTTCCCGTTCAGCAGATAGCCGTTCACCGCCGTGCGCACGCACTTGTTCCCGCTGTTGTACGCGCCGTGCCCCTGCCCTTTGTACGTCAGCTCGACACCCACCCCCTCACCCAGCGCCGCCGCCATCTTCCGCGCGCCCTCGTACGGCGTGGCCGGGTCGCCGGTGTTGCCGATGACGAGGATCGGTGCCGAGCCGGCCGCGCCGACGTCGGGGTGGTCGGCGGCGCCCGGCACGGGCCAGTCGGTGCAGCTGAGCATTCCCCAGGCCAGGAACTCACCGAACAGGGGCGAGGCGGCGCGGAACTCGGGCAGCCTCGCCTCGACATCGCCGACGGTGTAACGCGGTTTCTGGTCGGAGCAGTTGATGGAGATGTTCGCCGCGGTGAGGTTGCTGTACTCGCCGTCCGCGTTGCGTCCGTTCATCGAGTCGGACAGCAGCATCAGAACCCTGCCGTCACCGTCGTACGCCTGTTCAAGTCCCGCGGTGAGGTAGGGCCAGAAGTCCTTGGAGTACAGCGCCTGCACGATGCCGTTGGCCGCCGCGCTCTCGGTCAGTTCGCGCGGGAAGACACCCGGGATCGGCTTGGCGTCGAGGTCCTTGAGGAGCTTGGTGATCCGGTCCTTGACGTCCTGCGCGGTGTCACCGACAGGGCAGTCCTCGGCCTTCGACGTGCAGTCCTCGGCGAAGTTGTCGAGCGCGAGCTGGAATCCCTCGGCCTGTCCGAGCGAGCCCTGTTCGGGTGTCCGGGTCGGGTCGACGACCGCGTCGAAGACGGCACGCCCCACCTTCTTGGGGAACAAGTGTGCGTAGACGCCGCCGAGTTCGGTGCCGTACGAGATGCCGAAGTAGTGCAGTTTGTCGTCGCCGAGAACCTGGCGCATCAGGTCCAGGTCACGGGCCGCGTCGGTGGTTCGCACATGCGGGAGCACCTTCTTGGAGTGCTTCTCGCAGGCCGCGTTGAACTCCCGGGTGCTGTCCAGCAGTTCGGTGCGTTCGGCGGCATTGTCCGGCGTCGCGTCCTGCTGGAAGTACGCGTCGAGCTGTTCGCCGTCCTCGCACCGCACACCGGCGCTTCGGCCGACCCCGCGCGGGTCGAAGCTCACCAGGTCGTAGCGGGTGCGCAGGCTCGCGTACTCGGCGCCGAACGCGGGGAGCGTGGTGACTCCCGAGCCGCCGGGCCCGCCGAAGTTGAAGATCAGGGACCCGATGCGTCTGCTCGCGTCGCCGCTCGCCTTCGCCCGGATCAGTGCGAGCCCGATCGTGTCGCCCTTCGGCTCGCCCCAGTCCAGCGGCGCCTTCAAGGTGGCGCACTGCCAGGTGTCGCCGCCCGGCAGCGGGGACGGTGCCTCGCCGCCGCCCTCCGATTCGGCCGGTGCGGGACAGTCCTTCCAGTTCGGTTTCTGCGCCGACAGGTCCTTCTCCTCCTTCTCCGCGGAGCCGGATTCGTCACTGCACCCTGCCACCAGCAACGACAGCAGGAGGGCGGTGACGGTCAGGGCGGCGGCACGCGGCCGGAAGGGGTTGGGCATGCCCCCCATCCTGCGGTCGCATCCGGCAGGACGCTCGGGGCGCGAGCCGTACGAGGTACCGCGCAGGTCCCGAAGAGCACCGCACATGGCCGCTCGCTCTAGAGGGCGCCCTTCCGTGTCAGGTGGTTGAAGAACAACCAGCCCGGCAGTACCGGAATCCACAGGGTCAGCAGCCGGTAGAGCAGCACCGCCGGGGCGGCGACCTCTTTGGGGAGACCGACAGCGATCAGACCGACCGTCAGGGTCGCCTCGACCGCGCCCACACCACCGGGGGTCGGCGCCGCGGACCCCAG
The DNA here is from genome assembly GCF_044333925.1 of Streptomyces sp. NPDC020898. Taxonomy (NCBI): domain Bacteria; kingdom Bacillati; phylum Actinomycetota; class Actinomycetes; order Kitasatosporales; family Streptomycetaceae; genus Streptomyces; species Streptomyces sp. NPDC020898. The sequence goes on along the minus strand of NZ_JBIRRV010000002.1, from coordinate 353,544 downwards.
CGCGTTGCCGGCGAGGAAGACGACGGCGACGCTGGCGAGGCTGAGGGAGGTCGTCTCGTCGCCGAACGCGCGGATCGACGCGTCCAGGCACATCACGAAGCAGGCGGTCAGCAGCAGCATGCCGCCGATGCCGGTGATCAGCTTCTGGGGCCGTTGGAGAACGTCCAGCATGCGCGGTACGACACCGGCGAACAGCGACCGCACGCGCGTGACGATGAATTTCCGCAGGAACGGCACTGAGGTCACCACGAGGACGAGCACCGCGACGGTCAGCAGGCCCGCGATGACCGTCCGGGACGGCGACAGCGACGGCGTCTTCTCGGTGCCCGTCAGATAGCCGAACGACAGCAGCATCAGGATGTGGCAGCCGAGCCCGAACAGCTGTGACGCACCGACACTGGCCACCGCGAGCCCCGGCCGCACGCCCGAGCGCTGAAGGAAGCGCGTGTTCAGGGCGACACCACCCACCGCCGCGGGCGCCACGATCTTCACGAACGACCCGGCGACCTGCGCGGCCACGGTCCGCATGAACGGCACCCGCTCCGGCACGAAGCCGAGCAGACTCATCGCCGCGGCGAAGTAGCTCAGCGCCGAGAACATGACGGCCGCGATGACCCAGCCCCACTCGGCGTTGTCGAACAGGGTGCCGAACTCGATATGGGTGAGCTGGGAGAGCAGGAAGTACGCGCCGAACGCGCCGGCGATGAAACTGATCAGCGTCCGCGGTCTCACCCGCTCCAGGCGGGCTGGTTCGACCGGTGCCTGCGGTCTGATCAGCAGCACCTGATGCCGGATCTGGGTGAGCAGATCCTCCTCGCGGGCCCCCTCCAGGGCCTCGTCGATGGCCCGCTTCTCGGCCCGCTGCTCCGCCCGTACGGCCTTCTTGTCGGGCTTTTCCAGTACGACGGGCCCGGCGTCGGAGTGGGCTGCCTCCAGGCGGGCCTGCTTGGCCTGCTGGGACGCCTCAAGGACCGCCTCGCGCTGGCGCTGGGAGCGCTCGCGGGCGAGTTTGCGCAGCGTCGCGCGCGTGGAGCGCGACAGAGCGATCGGCTGGAGCATCGGCAGACAGTCCGCCACGGCATCGGGGCCGAGCACCCCGACCGCGGAGGCCACCGCGCGTTCGGCGCCGACGCGCAGGCCGAGTGTCGACACGAGCTGGGCGATGTCCATACGCAGCAGCAGGTCGCCGGCCGCGATCTCGCCGACCCGGAGGTCGGTGAGGATCACCTTGCCGGAACGATCCACCAGAATGGCCTCACCGGTGAGCCTGCGATGCGCGATGCGCCGCGACTGCAGCGCCTTCACCTGGTCCCAGGTGTTGCGCAGCAGCTCGTCGGTGATGTCCTCGTCCTCCAGTGAGTCGAGCGTGCGGCCCCCGGTGTGCTCGTAGACGAGCATCACGGCGTCCGGGCCGAGTTCTGAAGTCGCGATCAGCTTGGGCGCGTTGGCCCCGGCGGCGATCGCCGCGTACGCGAGGAGTGCCTCCTGCTCCAGGGCCTGACGCAGCGACTGGAGGCTGCTGCGGGTGGCCAGTCCGCGCAGCGTGATGTTGCGCCACATGCGGTAGAAGAAGTGCTGCGCCTGCTGCTCGCGGTCGACCACGGTGACGTCCAGCGGTGGGCCGTCCTCCAGGGTGACGAAGTAGCGCCGTCCGCGGTCGCCGCTGTCCGTCGCCTCCGGCACCTCCTCGCGGGCCGCGCTCACGGGGCGGAAACCGACGTGCCGCAGACCCGCCATCAGGTTGCGCCCGGTGGGACGCACGTTCGGGGAGCCGACCGCGTACAGCGTTCCGTACGCCACCGACCAGCCGATCAGCACCGTCAGGATGATCGAGAACGGTGTCGTGTAGCCGGTGACCAGCATCGAGAAGGCGTCGAGCAGCAGCACCACCCACAGCACGGCACGCCAGCGCGGCCGACGGGACATACCGACGGCCGTCATGTACGCGATGACCGGCGCGAGATAGCCGTGCACCGGGTCGGTGAGGGCCTGGATGTCGCCGGGGGAGGGCTGGGTCAGCGCCTCCCGGACGGAGCCCGGGGCGGCCTTGGCGACCCACAGGTCGGTGGCGAGGGTCACCCCGTGTGCGAGGACCGCCGCGAGGACACCGTCGGCGATCCGCAGCCCGTCCCGCTTGATCAGCCGCTCGATCGCGAAGGCGACCGGCACCAGGAGGATCGCGATGCTCGACGCCAGACCCGCGATCTTGATCAGCAGATCGGGTGCCTGGCCGGTGCCCTTGTTGATGTCCTGTTCGAGCCCCGAGGTGGTGCCGTGCGCGAACGCGGCGATCGCGAGCAGCACGACGACCGCGACGACGCCCGCCAGGAGCCGCATGAGATCGGAGGGGCGGTGCACGCGCGCGGGGAGCAGTGGTTCGTCGCCCTCGACCTCCTCGGCATGGGCGTCGTCGTCCGCACAGTCGACGGCCTGCTCGGCCGGCGTCCGCTCGCGCGCGTGGCCGGTGCCGTCGGTGTCGGGGCGCGGCGAGACCTCAGAGGTGCCTTCCGCCCCTTCGGGGTGCACGCCCTGCTGCTTCATGGTCTCTTCTTGGTCTCGTATCACCGGTCACCGCCCGCACGATGGTGGCATGCCCCACTGACACACAGGGGCATCAGGGTGCGATGCGGGGGCGCACAGTCTGCCCCAAGCGCCGCTCCGGGGCGAGGGATACCCACGGTCGCCGCCTCGTCACATTGTCGGTGGGGTGGGGCAGGATGGGGCGGATGAGCGACGAGAGCCTTCCGGCGGGTGCCCTGCCGGAGTACGCCGAGCGGGTCCTGGAGGCCGCGGAACTGATCCCGCCCGGGCGTGTCCTGACGTACGGCGATGTCGCCGAGTGGCTGGAGGAGGGTGGGCCCCGCCAGGTCGGCCGGGTGATGGCCCTCTACGGAGGAGCTGTTCCGTGGTGGCGGGTCGTCCGCGCGGACGGCGTCCTTCTCCCGGGCCACGAACTGGAGGCCCTCGGCCACTACCGCGCGGAGGGCACACCCCTGAAGGAGGCGAGCAGGGCCGCCGAGGGGCATCTGCCACGCCTCGACATGAGACGGGCGCGATGGGACGGCGGCGAGCGGGCGGAGGGTCACACCTGACAGCTTCCGCCATCGGGCGGGCATCCGGGGGACCTGTGGCCCGTACGGGGTAAAGCGGGCACGTCCGTGCCATGGCGTACGTTCGTGGAGCGAGGGGCCCGGGTGACGTACGGGTCGGGAGGGAACAACCGGAAGTGCCGCTTCCGAGCGGCCCGTCGGCGTAGCGTCGGCTCCACGTACCCCCCTCACCTCCCAGCCACCGTCCACGCGTGACGGCCATCCCACCCGTCACCCGACCACCACCCTGCAAAGACGGCGCCTCGCGCCGGCACCGATAGATGGCACACCCACCAGGACCGGCGAACCACGTGAGCTCCTCTTTCTCCACCAGGCGCCTGTCGCACCCCCAGGTGCGACAGGGGAACCGTGGCGCTTACCGACTGGTGCGTACCGCGCCCACCCGGCAGGATCCCCCTCATCTGGACGCCGCACAGCGCGCGGTGGTTGACCACACGACCGGACCTCTGCTCGTTCTCGCAGGTCCGGGCACCGGAAAGACCACCACGCTCGTCGAGTCCGTGGCGGCCCGGATCGCCCGTGGCGGGGACCCCGAGCGGATCCTCGTACTGACGTTCAGCCGCAAGGCGGCCGTCGAACTGCGCGACCGGATGGCACTGCGCATGGGAGCAGCCCGCGCTCCCCGCGCGACCACCTTCCACTCCTTCTGCTACGCCCTGGTCCGCGCCCACCAGGACAGCGATCTGTTCGCGGAGCCCCTGCGGTTGCTCTCCGGCCCGGAACAGGACGTGGCCGTACGCGGACTGCTCGCCGGACAGCCCGACCTGGAGCGGCTCGGCCTCGCCCATGTGCGCTGGCCGGACGAGCTGCGCGCCTGCCTCACCACCCGCGGCTTCGCCGACGAGGTCCGCGCGGTCCTCGCCCGCAGCCGTGAACTGGGCCTCGGCCCGGACGCCCTCGACGCCTTCGCCCGGCGCATCGGCCGCCCCGACTGGCGCGCCGCCGCCGCCTTCCTCGCCGAGTACCTCGACGTACTCGACATGCAAGGAGTCCTCGACTACGCGGAACTCGTGCACCGCGCGGTACTCCTCGCGGACCGCCCCGACACCGCCGGGCAACTCGCCGCCCGCTACGACGCGGTCTACGTGGACGAGTACCAGGACACCGACCCGGCCCAGGTGCGGCTGCTGCACGCGCTCGCCGGAGGCGGTCGGACACTCGTCGCCCTCGGCGACCCCGACCAGTCGATCTACGCGTTCCGGGGCGCCGACGTGAACGGCATCCTGGACTTCCCGGCGGCCTTCCCGCGCGCGGACGGCCGCCCCGCCCCCGTCGAAGTCCTGCGGACATCCCGCCGTTCGGCCGGCACCCTGCTGACCGCCAGCCGCCTCCTTACCCAGCGCATGCCCCTGTCCCGCCTCCCGGCCGAGAAGGTACGCGCGCACCGGGACCTCACCCCGGTCCGCGGCGGAGGCCGCGTCGAGGTCTGTACGTACCCGACGTCCGGTACGGAGCTCGACAACATCGCCGACATCCTCCGCAGAGCGCACCTGGAGGACGGTGTCCCCTGGGGCGAGATGGCCGTCCTGGTGCGGGCCGGCGGCCGTACGATCCCGACGGTCCGGCGCGCCCTCACAGCCGCCGGGGTCCCCCTGGACATCGACGGCGACGACGTGCCGCTGCGCCACGAACCAGCGGTGGCACCGCTCCTGACGGCGCTCAGAGCCGTGGCGACGGCGGAGGCGTCCCGTGCGGTCGAGGAACCAGGCATCGAGGCAGCAGGGGATGCCGCAGGCGAGGACGCCGACGTCGCCCTGTCGGGAGACACCGCCTGGCTCGGCACAGAGACCGCCCTGACCCTGCTCACCTCCCCTCTCGCCGGCATGGACGCCGCCGACCTGCGCCGCCTCGGACGTGCCCTGCGCGAGGAGGAGCGGGCCGCCGGCAACCCCGTACCGCCGCCCTCGGACGACCTCCTCGCCCGTGCGCTGGCCGAACCGGAACGCCTCATCGCCCACGACCCGACGTACGCGCGCGGCGCTCAGCGACTGGGCGCGCTGCTCAGGAAGGCCCGTGAGCGCCTCGCGGGCGGCGGCACGGCCGAAGAGGCCCTCTGGGAGCTGTGGGCCGGTACACCGTGGCCGGGACGGCTGGAACGGGCCGCGCGGCGCGGCGGTGCGGCCGGACGCAACGCCGACCGCGACCTCGACGCCGTCTGCGCACTGTTCGCGACCGCCGCGCGCGCCGAGGAGCGCACCGGCGGCCGGGGCACCCTCAACTTCCTGGAGGAGATCGACGCCGAGGACATCGCCGCCGACACCCTCACCCGGCGCGCGGTACGCCCCGAGGCCGTGCGTCTGATGACCGCGCACCGCTCCAAGGGCCTCCAATGGCGTCTCGTGGTCGTCGCCGGCGTCCAGGAGGGACTGTGGCCCGACCTGCGCCGCCGCGGGTCCCTCCTGGAGGCCGACCGCATCGGCCGCGACGGCCTCGCCGAACCGCTCACGCCGGGAGCGCTGCTCGCTGAGGAACGCCGGCTGTTCTACGTGGCCGCCACGCGCGCGCGTGAGCGCCTGGTCGTGACCGCGGTGAAGGCCCCCGCCGACGACGGCGACCAGCCCTCCCGCTTCCTCACCGAACTCGGCGTCGAGGCGAAGGACGTGACGGGCCGCCCGCGCCGCCCGCTCTCCGTGGCCGCGCTCGTCGCCGAACTGCGCGCCACCACAGTCGATCCGCGGGTCTCTGCCTCCCTCCGGGAGGCCGCCGCCCGCCGTCTGGCCCGGCTCGCCGCGCTCACCGACGAGGACAGCCGCCCGCTCGTGCCGTCCGCGCACCCCTACCGCTGGTGGGGCATGTACGAGCCGACCGAGAGCAAGGTCCCGCTGCGCGACCGCGACCAGCCGGTCGTGCTCTCCGGCAGCGCCCTCGACCAGCTCGCCAACACCTGCGCCCTGCAGTGGTTCCTGGGCCGCGAGGTGAAGGCCGACGCCCCCGCGACCGCCGCGCAGGGCTTCGGCAACGTGGTGCACGTCCTCGCCGACGAGGTCGCCTCCGGGCACACCCCCGCCGACCTCGCCGTCCTCATGGAGCGCCTCGACTCCGTGTGGAACGCGCTCGCCTTCGACGCGCCCTGGAAGTCGGCACAGGAGAAGGAGCACGCGCGTGTGGCGCTCGAACGCTTCCTCACCTGGCATGTCGACTCCGGCGGCGCCCGCACCGGCCGTACACCCGTGGCCAGCGAGCACGACTTCGACGTGACCCTCGGTGCCGGCGCATACGAAGTACGCATCCGGGGCTCCATGGACCGTGTCGAGACCGACGGCGAGGGCCGCGCGTACGTGGTCGACTTCAAGACCGGCAAACAGGTACCCACCGCCGCCGAGGTGGCCCGCCACCCCCAGCTCGCCGTCTACCAGCTCGCCGTCCGCGAAGGCGCCGTCGACGACGCCTTCGACGGGGTCCGTCCCGAACCGGGCGGCGCCGAACTCGTCCAGCTGCGTCAGGGCGCCGCCAAACGGGACGGCGGCGAGACCCTGCCCAAGGTCCAGGCCCAGGCACCCCTTGAGGGGACGACAGGGGAAGGGGCGGAGGGGGACTGGATCGGCGATCTGCTGGCCACCGCCGCCGGCAAGGTGCTCGACGAACGCTTCACCCCGACCGCCGGCCAGCACTGCACGCACTGCGCGTTTCGGGCGTCGTGCAGCGCCCGCCCGGAAGGCCGGCACGTGGTCGAGTGACACCGGCCGAGCACGTACGAGGGTGACGACCGTACGGGAGTGATGTACGGCACCACCCGTGCCGACCTGCGCTTCTGCCGACCCGGACGGCGATCCGGCACCCACTGTCAGTGTCCGCCGCTAGCCTCTCTGACGTGCCAGCCAGTATCAGCCACCCCGAGCAGCTCAAGGAGCTCCTCGGCATCCCGTTCACCCCGGAGCAGACGGACTGCATCACCGCACCGCCCGCGCCGCAGGTCATCGTGGCCGGAGCCGGGTCGGGCAAGACCACGGTGATGGCGGCACGCGTGGTGTGGCTGGTCGGCACCGGCCAGGTCGCCCCCGAACAGGTGCTCGGGCTCACCTTCACCAACAAGGCCGCCGGTGAACTCGCCGAGCGCGTCCGCAAGGCGCTCATCAAGGCGGGCGTCACCGACCCGGACGTCATCGACCCCGACAACCCGCCCGGCGAACCGGTCATCTCCACCTACCACGCCTTCGCCGGCCGCCTCCTGACCGACCACGGGCTGCGCATCGGCCTCGAACCCACCGCCCGTCTCCTCGCCGATGCCACCCGCTTCCAGCTCGCCGCGCGGGTACTGCGCGAAGCCCCCGGCCCCTACCCGGCGCTCACCCGCTCCTTCCCGGACCTCGTCAGCGACCTGCTGACCCTCGACTCCGAACTCGCCGAACACCTCGTCCGACCCGAGGAACTGCGCGCGTACGACGCCGAACTGCTGCACGCGCTGGAGGGCGCCAAACTCACCAACGCGGACCTGCGCAAGGTCCCCGAGACGGCCGCCGCCCGCCGCGAACTCACCGAGCTGGTGACCCGCTACCGGGCCGCCAAGCGCGAGCGCGACCTCCTCGACTTCGGCGACCAGATCGCCCTCTCCGCGACGCTCGCCCGGATCCCCGAAGTGGGCCGCGTCCTGCGCGACGAGTTCCGCGTGGTCCTCCTCGACGAGTACCAGGACACGTCGGTGGCCCAGCGCGTCCTCCTGGCAGGCCTGTTCGGCGGTGGCACCGGCCACCCGGTGACCGCGGTCGGCGACCCCTGCCAGGCGATCTACGGCTGGCGCGGCGCCTCCGTCGCCAACCTCGACGACTTCCCCGAGCACTTCGCCCGCGCCGACGGCGGCTTCGCCGCGCGCCAGTCGCTCAGTGAGAACCGCCGCAGCGGAGGCCGCCTCCTCGACCTCGCCAACGGCCTCGCGGAGCCCCTGCGCGCCATGCACGCGGGCGTGGAGGCCCTCCGCCCCGCACCCGGCGCCGAGCGCGACGGCCAGGTGCGATGCGCGCTGCTGCCCACCCACGCCGAGGAGATCGACTGGCTCGCCGACTCCATCGCCCACCTCGTGCACACCGGAAAGGCCCCCGGCGAGATCGCCGTCCTGTGCCGCACGGCAACCGACTTCGCCGAGATCCAGGGTGCGCTCGTCGCCCGGGACATCCCCGTCGAGGTCGTCGGCCTCTCCGGGCTGCTGCACCTGCCCGAGGTCGCCGACCTGGTGGCCGTCTGCGAGGTTCTCCAGGACCCCGGGGCCAACGCCTCCCTGGTCCGGCTGCTGACCGGCCCGCGCTGGCGCATCGGCCCGCGCGACCTCGCCCTCCTGGGACGCCGGGCCCGGTATCTCGTGTCCCACGCGCGCGTGGGCGACGCCGACGACCCGGACCGCCGACTCGCCGAAGCAGTCGAGGGGGTCGACCCCTCCGAGGTGATATCGCTCGCGGATGCCCTCGACACTTTCCTGGAGACACCTCTGCGAGGCGAGGGCGACGACGACGGGCTGCCCTTCTCGCCGGACGCGCGCGTGCGCTTCGCCCGGCTCGCCGCCGAACTGCGCGACCTGCGCCGCTCCCTCGCCGACCCGCTGATGGACGTACTGCACCGCGTGCTCGCCGTCACCGGTCTGGAGGTGGAACTGTCGGCGTCCCCGCACGCCCTGGCCGCCCGCCGCCGCGAGACCCTCTCCAACTTCCTGGACATCGCCGCCTCGTTCGCGGCGAACGAGAGCGAGGCCAGACTGCTCGCCTTCCTCGGCTTCCTGCGCACGGCCGCGCAGTACGAGAAGGGCCTCGACAACGCCCTGCCCGGGGGCGAGAACACCGTCAAGGTGCTCACCGCACACAGGTCCAAGGGCCTGGAATGGGACGTCGTGGCGGTCCCCGGCCTGGTCACCGGCACCTTTCCCAGCGACCGGGGCCGCGAGAAGTGGACCTCACAGGCCAAGGTCCTGCCACACGAACTGCGCGGCGACACCGCCACGCTGCCCGACATCGAGGCCTGGGACTCCCGGGGCATGAAGGCCTTCCACGAGGCGATGAAGGACCACCAGCACACCGAGGAACTCCGCCTCGGCTATGTCACCTTCACCCGCCCCCGCTCCCTCCTGCTCGGCTCCGGCCACTGGTGGGGTCCCTCCCAGAAGAAGCCCCGAGGTCCCTCCGACTTCCTCCGGGCCCTGTACGACCACTGCGCGGCCGGACACGGAGAGACCGAGGCCTGGGCGGACGAACCCGCCGAGGACGAGGAGAACCCGGTCCTGCACGCGACGGCCACCGACCAGCTGTGGCCGCTGCCCCTGGACGACGCCGCGTTCGTCCGCCGCCGGGCCGCCGCGGAGACGGTCCTCGCCCACCTGGAGACGCTCGCCTCCCACGAGGACGGTCACCCCGCGGCCACCCACGACCCGAACGCGTACGACGACCCCGACTGGCCCCCGCCGCCGGACGACGAGAATCCGTACGAGGACGACGAACCTCTTGGTGCCCGCCCTCATGAAGAAGACGGCGCTTTCCCACCGGAGGACGACGCCGACTGGGACGCGTGGACCACGGACCGCCCGGAAGCCGCCTCACAGGCACCACCCCACCCCGGACACGACCACCACCGCCCGCCCGCCGTGCCCCACGCCCGCAGGCACCCCGCCGAAGCGGATCTCACGCCCGAGGAGGCCCGCGCCGTCGCCTCCTGGGACCGTGACCTCGACGCGCTCACCGGGGAACTGCTGCGCGCGCGGGAGAGCGTCACCGACGTACTCCTGCCCCCGTCGCTGACGGCGTCCCAGGTGATGCTCCTGGCCGCCGACCCGGACGCCTTCGCGCAGGAACTGGCCCGTCCCATGCCACGCCCCCCGCAGCCCGCAGCCCGCCGGGGCACCCGTTTCCACGCCTGGGTCGAAGCGCGCTTCGAGGAACTTCGGCTGCCCATGCTGGAGCCCGAGGAACTGCCCGGCAGCGACACCGAGATCGCCGACGAACGCGACCTGGAGATGCTCAAGGACGCCTTCGAACACACCGCGTACGCACACCGCACGCCCTACCGGGTCGAGGCCCCCTTCCAGCTTGCGATCGCCGGACGCGTCGTACGAGGCCGGATCGACGCCGTCTACAAGGAAGGCGACGGAGAGGAAGCGACGTACGAGATCGTCGACTGGAAGACCCATCGCGCCCCCACCGCCGACCCGCTTCAGCTCGCCCTGTACCGCCTGGCCTGGGCTGAACAGCAGGGCGTGCCCCTGGAGGCTGTCGGGGCCGCCTTCCTGTATGTGCGCAGTGGGCAGACCGTACGACCGGAGGATCTCCCGGACCGGTCGGCGCTGGAGCGGCTGCTCCTGGACGACCCGGGTGCGTTCGAAGTACCGGACGAGGATGTCAGTGCGGGCCGATAGGCTCTTGACCATGAGCCATCCCGTTGACAGTGACGTCAGCGCCGTCCGTACGTACATCGAGCAGCACCGCGACGTCTTCCTTGACGACCTCGCCGAGTGGCTGCGCATCCCGTCCGTGTCGGCCCAGCCCGACCGCGCCGCCGATGTACGCCGCAGCGCCGACTGGCTCGCCGCCAAACTCAGGGAAACCGGCTTCCCGACCGTCGAGGTCTGGGCGACACCGGGCGCGCCGGCGGTCTTCGCCGAGTGGCCCGCCGACGACCCCGCAGCCCCCACGGTCCTCGTCTACGGCCACCACGACGTGCAGCCCGCGGCCCGCGAGGACGGCTGGGACAGCGACCCCTTCGAACCGGTCGTCCGGGGAAACCGCCTCCACGCGCGCGGGGCTGCCGACGACAAGGGCCAGGTGTTCTTCCACACACTCGGCGTCCGCGCCCACCTCACCACCACCGGCCGCACCGCACCCGCCGTGCACCTGAAGATGCTCGTCGAGGGCGAGGAGGAGTCGGGCTCAGTCCACTTCCGTTCCCTCGTCGAAGAGCACGCCGACCGGCTCGCCGCCGACGCCGTGATCGTCTCCGACACCGGCATGTGGGCCGAGGACACCCCCACGGTGTGCACCGGCATGCGCGGCCTCGCCGAGTGCGAGATCCAGCTGTACGGACCCGATCAGGACATCCACTCCGGCTCCTTCGGCGGCGCCGTGCCCAACCCGGCGACCACCGTCGCCCGTCTGGTCGCCGCGCTCCACGACGAGCACGCGCGCGTGACGATCCCCGGGTTCTACGACGGCGTCGCCGAACTCACCGAACGCGAGCGCCAACTCCTTGCCGAGCTCCCCTTCGACGAGGAGCAGTGGCTGCGCACCGCCAAGTCGTACGCCGCCCACGGCGAAGCCGGACACACCACCCTGGAGCGCGTCTGGACGCGCCCCACCGCCGAGGTCAACGGCATCGGCGGCGGTTACCAGGGCCCCGGCAGCAAGACCATCGTCCCGGCCTCGGCCATGGTGAAACTCTCCTTCCGACTGGTCGCCGGCCAGGACCCCGACCACATCGAGAAGATCGTCCGCGACTGGACCGCGGCCCGGATTCCCGCCGGGATCCGCTACGAGATCACGTTCGCGGCGGCCACCCGCCCGTGCCTGACCCCGCTGGACCACCCCGCCCTGCAATCCGTCGTACGCGCTATGAGCCGCGCCTTCGAAAAGCCCGTCCGCTACACGCGCGAGGGCGGCAGCGGCCCGGCGGCCGACCTTCAGGACGTCCTCGGTGCCCCCGTGCTCTTCCTGGGCATCTCCGTCCCCTCCGACGGCTGGCACGCCCCCAACGAGAAAGTGGAACTCGACCTGCTCCTCAAAGGCGTCGAGACCACCGCCTACCTCTGGGGCGACCTGGCAGGGAACTGGCACCATGCGGCCTGACGACTTCCCGCGGTCCGGACCGGCAGCCGTCCCGGGGCACACTGGAAGCGCCGCTCCGCAGACCGGCCCGCACGCCCGAAAACCGCAGCCCTCCACACATCCCCGCCCACGTCCCTCTGAATCGCCCGCCGAAATATCCGTTCCACCGGGGGAGTTGGAAGCACCTGTGACCACCTGGACCGACCACACCGCCGACCGTCCCATCTCACTCACCGCCCCGAGCGGCATCGACCGGGCAGCGCACCACCGGCTCGACGAGGCCTGGCTCGCCGCAGCGTGGAGCCACCCCACGACCCGCTGTTTCGTGGTCTCCGGCGGCCAGGTCCTCATCGACGAGACGCCCGAAGGGCGTACCGAACTCGTCATGACCCCTTCCTTCGAAGCCCCCCTCACCGAGGCACACCGCTACTTCCTGGGCAGCGACGACGACGGCACCAGCTACTTCGCCCTCCAGAAGGACGCCCTGCCCGGCCGCATGGACCAGTCCGCGCGCGCCGCGGGCCTGCGCGAGGCCGGGCTGCTCCTCTCGCCTCGCGACGCGGGCCTGATGGTGCACGCCGTCGCCCTGGAGAACTGGCAGCGCCTGCACCGCTTCTGCTCCCGCTGCGGCGAGCGCACGGTCATCGCCGCCGCCGGCCACATCCGCCGCTGCCAGGCCTGTGGCGCCGAGCACTACCCGCGCACCGACCCGGCCGTGATCATGGCCGTCACCGACGAGGAGGACCGCATCCTCCTCGGCCGCCAGGTCCACTGGCCCGAGGGCCGCTTCTCGACGCTCGCCGGCTTCGTCGAGCCCGGCGAGTCCATCGAACAGTCGGTGCGCCGCGAGGTCTTCGAGGAGGCCGGCATCAACGTCGGTCAGGTCGAGTACGTCGCCAGCCAGCCCTGGCCGTTCCCGTCCAGCCTCATGCTCGGCTTCATGGCCCGCGCCGTCTCCACCGACATCGAGGTCGACGGTGACGAGATCCACGAGGCCCGCTGGTTCTCCCGCGAGGAACTGCGCGCGGGCTTCGAATCCGGCGAGGTCCTCCCGCCGTACGGCATCTCGATCGCGGCCCGCCTGATCGAACTCTGGTACGGCAAGCCGCTGCCGAAGCCGGGCAGCGCGCTCTGACGTACGCGAAGACCCCCGCACGGCCGTCGTGCCGGTCGGGGGTCGAGGATGCGTGGGTCAGGCGCCGAGGGCCTGCTTCACCTGCGCGAGGCTCGGATTGGTCATCACGACCTCCGGGCCGTTGTTGGAGGGGATCACCAGAACTGTCGGAACCGTCTGGTTGCCGCCGTTCGCCTTCTCCACGAAGGCCGCGGAGTCCGGGTCGTGCTCGATGTTGATCTCGTTGTACGCGATGCCTTCGCGGTCCATCTGGCTCTTCAGCCGCGTGCAGTAGCCGCACCACGTGGTGCTGTACATCGTCACAGTGCCCGGCATGTCTCTCGCGCTCCTCAGCAGTTCGGGGACGGGTGCTCGCGGTGATGGAACGTACGTGACCCGGCCGCCATTCCCGCAGGGGGTATCCCCGGCTCCCGAGGCGGGACGACGCCTGCCGCATTAGTACGACTGCATGGGGGTGCCTGTGGACAACCGGCTCACCTGTCTCCGGCGACCTGGCAGCATGGCCATGTGACAGCAGCAACGCACTCCACCCTCTTCCCACAGGTTCCGGACTCGGCCGACGCGGTGCTCGAAGGACTCGATCCCGAGCAGCGCGAAGTGGCCACGGCCCTGCACGGTCCGGTGTGCGTGCTGGCAGGCGCCGGCACGGGAAAGACACGGGCGATCACCCACCGCATCGCCTACGGGGTGCGCGCCGGAATCCTCCAGCCCTCCAGCGTGCTCGCCGTCACCTTCACCAACCGCGCCGCCGGTGAGATGCGGGGGCGATTGCGCCAGCTCGGTGCCGGCGGAGTCCAGGCGCGCACCTTCCACTCGGCCGCGCTGCGCCAGCTCCAGTACTTCTGGCCGAAAGCCGTCGGCGGTTCCATGCCGCGGCTCGTCGACCGCAAGATCCAGCTCGTCGCCGATGCCGCGGCTGCCTGCCGCATCCGTCTCGACCGTGGCGAACTGCGGGACGTCACCGCCGAGATCGAGTGGTCCAAGGTCACTCAGATCGTCCCCGCCGACTATGTGCCCGCCATCGCCAAGTCCGGCCGCGACGCCCCCCGCGACCCGGCCGAGATCGCCCAGCTCTACGCCACCTACGAAGACCTCAAACGGGACCGCTCCGTCATCGACTTCGAGGATGTCCTCCTGCTGACCGTCGCCGTCCTCCAGGACCGGCGCGACATCGCCGAGCAGGTCCGCTCCCAGTACCAGCACTTCGTGGTCGACGAGTACCAGGACGTCAGCCCGCTCCAGCAACGGCTGCTGGAGCTGTGGCTCGGAGAGCGGGACAACCTGTGCGTGGTGGGCGACGCCAGTCAGACGATCTATTCGTTCACAGGAGCAACTCCAGACCATCTGCTCGACTTCCGCACCCGCCACCCCGGTGCCACCGTCGTCAAGCTGGTCCGCGACTACCGCTCCACCCCCCAGGTCGTCCACCTCGCCAACGGCCTGCTCGCCCAGGCCAGGGGCCGCGCCGCCGAACACCGGCTGGAGCTGGTCTCCCAGCGCGACCCGGGACCCGAGCCCGGCTATATCGAGTACGCCGACGAACCCGCCGAGGCGGAGGGTGCTGCCCGCCGCATCCGCGACCTCGTCGCCGGGGGTGTCCCGGCGAGCGAGATCGCCATCCTGTTCCGGACGAACTCCCAGTCCGAGACCTACGAACAGGCCCTCGCCGACGCCGGAGTCCCCTACCAGCTGCGCGGTGCCGAACGGTTCTTCGACCGGCCCGAGGTGCGCAAGGCGGGCAGCGCGCTGCGCGCCGCCGCCCGCTTCGGAGGCAACGACTCCCTCCTGGACGACGCCGTCGACCTGCCCTCCCAGGTACGCGCCGTACTGTCGGGGGAGGGGTGGACCGGCCAGCCGCCCGCGGGCTCAGGCGCCGTCAGGGAGCGCTGGGAGTCGCTCGCCGCACTGGTGAACCTCGCGCAGGACTTCACCACCGCGAAACCGGGCGCCACGCTCGCCGACCTGGTCGCCGAACTGGACGAGCGGGCGAACGCCCAGCACGCCCCGACGGTGCAGGGCGTCACCCTTGCCTCCCTCCACTCGGCCAAGGGCCTGGAATGGGACGTCGTCTTCGTCGTCGGCGTCGCCGAGGGCATGATGCCGATCACCTACGCAAAGACCGAGGAGCAGATCGAGGAGGAACGCCGCCTCCTGTATGTCGGAGTCACCCGCGCACGCGACCGCGTCCATGTCTCCTGGGCTCTCTCCCGCGCACCCGGAGGCCGGCCCAGCCGCCGCCCCAGCCGCTTCCTCGACGGCCTGCGTCCCGGCTCCGTCACCACCGCCGTACGGACGGGCGCGGCCGGCTCGGGTGGGATCGAGCGCGGCTTCGGGGGCCGTCCCGGGCTCGCCCCGCGCCGGACACAGAGAACCCCGGCCCGGTGCCGGGTCTGCGGGCGCACGCTGACCGACGCGGGCGAGATGAAACTGATGCGCTGCGACGAGTGCCCCTCCGACATGGACGAGGGCCTCTACGAGCGGTTGCGTGAGTGGCGAGCGGTCCAAGCGGCGCGCAGCGGGCAACCAGCCTTCTGCGTCTTCACCGACAGGACCCTGATGGCGATCGCCGAGACCGTTCCCGACGAAGAGGGTGAGCTGGCCCGCATCCCTGGCGTCGGAGTGCGCAAGCTCAACCGGTACGGAGCCGAGGTTCTGGCCATCTGTGCAGGTCAGGAAGTTGCTGGGGAGGGCGGGGGTGACTGATTCAAACTCGACGGAAAAATAGTTTGCGCATGCCCCGGCAATCCCCATAGGTTCTTAGCCACGGGAACAGAGTCTTCTCAGAAGCCCTGGTTTCGTGCTGTACTTCATAGTCGTATATCCGTTGGACTGGTTCACCCCAGTCCCTTCAAGACGCCGAGAGGAGGCGAGTCCAGTGATCAGCATCTACACCAGCTCTGTCAGCACGGTCAAAATGACCGATCTCTCGGCCGTCTCCCTGTGCATGCTCGGCGTCTCGAACCTGGGCACCGGTCTGTCCGGCATTCCTGCCGTCCGGCCGGCGTCCACCGTGTCTCTCGCAGGTCTCCCTGTCCGCGAGCGCAATGAGCGACCGAGTAAGGCACTGGAAGCAGGAGCAGTAGAGGCAAAGGCCCCGGCCTATGCCTTCGCGGCCGGTGCCGGATCCCTCAAGCAGACGACGCAGCACCACACGATGTGGGCCTTCCGTGGGCCAGAACCCTGGAGTGATCCAGCCTGATCTATCAGGCCGGCGCCTTCAGGGCCGCGGAACCCCATCCGGGATCCGCGGCCCTTCTGTTTTCCCCGAACGGGGACGACGGAGTGAAGGGGCCTCGGGACAAGAGAAAACCCGCCGGTACCAGCCGCAACCCGGCCCAACAGGGCCGGAACGACCAGACGAGGAAGACGAACCGTGCAACTCGAAGCGCACGCCCCGTCCGTACCGCCTTCCGAAACGATCCCCCCGCCCGGCCTCACGGAGGACTCCACCTTGATCCCGCTCACTGCGCTCACCGCGCTCGACGACGCCATCGAGAACCTCGGCGTACCCGTCCCCTGCCGTTCCTACGACCCGGAGGTCTTCTTCGCCGAGTCGCCGGCCGACGTCGAGTACGCCAAGTCCCTGTGCCGCACCTGCCCGCTGATGGAGGCCTGCCTCGCCGGCGCCAAGGAGCGGCGTGAGCCCTGGGGCGTCTGGGGCGGCGAACTGTTCGTCCAGGGTGTTGTCGTGGCCCGCAAGCGGCCCCGTGGCCGTCCGCGCAAGAACCCGGTCACGGCATGAACATCACAGGAACGATCGACCGCCCCTTCACGCACGACCCCAAGAAGCAGGCCCCGATGACGCCGACCACCAGCGAGCCCGTCGGCTCCGCGACCCCGGACTTCACCACCACCGGTGCGAACGACTCGCGCCAGAACAGGACCCGAGAGATGCAACTCATCCCAGAAGCCCTGGCTCGTGCGCATATGCACGACCGCCTCCAGGAGGCCGAGCAGGAACGCCGGGCGCACCGCGTGGTGACGGCCCGTCGGCTCCAGCGCCGCGCCGAGCGCGCCTCGCTGCGCGCCCGCCGCGCGCTCGCCATGGCGGTCATGCAGTAACGACCACGGCAGCCTCAGTAGTAACAGCAGTACCCCACCACACCGGAAGCGGTGGCCTCCCGACCTCGGGAGGCAAGACCTTCCCGCGAGGGCCGGTCCGTCCGAACGGACCGGCCCCCGCGGTGCGTTGTGCCCGGCCAACCGCCGGTCACGGCGATATCGTCGCCGCGTGACCAGTCCTCCCGGTGGCAGCGACGTTCCCCTTGGCAGCGGCGACAGCGGCTCCTCGGCGGAGCTCCGCCCCATCGTGTGCACCCGCTGCGGCGCCCGCGCCGACACTCCACCGCTGACCTGGACCTGCTCGATGGAGAACGGAACGCGTCACTACTTCTGCGACACGTGCGCCCGGGAGAACCTCAGGGCGATCGAGGCTCGGTTGGACCCGGCTTGGTGGTGAACCGGCTCATGCCTCAGCAGCCGACGGCTCCTCCTCGGCCTCAGGCAGGAATCCCGGTAGCCACTCCTCCAGTTCCGCGCGCATGCGGACCGTCGCTCCCAGCTGGCACAGGACACCGATGGTGCTCAAGGTCACCCGGTGTATCAGGAGGTACGACGGGGGCAGGTTGAGGCGCTTGCCCAGTTGGTGTGCGGGGGAACGCGGGTCGGCTATGCGGGCCGCCTGGCTGCGCATCCAGCCGCGGGTGAAGGTGAACTCGTCCGCCTGGGCCGGTTCGATGATCGGCAGGAGATAGTCGAGGACCGCGTCGGGGTCCAGGTCTATCGAGTCCTTGACGAAGCCTTCCGCGCGGAGCGTCTCGTAGACCGCCTCGGCCTGGCCGTCCAGCGTCAGGCGCAGAGACTCGCCGATCGTGGCGGGAAGGCCGCCCGGCAGACGGTCGACGGTGCCGAAGTCCAGGACGCCCAGGCGCCAGTCGTCCTCGTCGGCCGGGCCGCCCGGCAGCAGGCGGAAGTTTCCGGGATGCGGGTCGGCGTGCAGGAGGCCGGTGCGGGCAGGGCCCGAGAAGAGGAAGCGGGTCAGTAGTTGGCCGGCGCGGTCGCGCTGTTCCTGGGTGCCGTCGGTGATCACCTCCGACAGGGGTATTCCGTCGATCCATTCCGACACCAGGACCTGCTCGCAGTGATGGACAACGGCCGGTACCAACACGTCCGGGTCGTCCGTGAACTCCTCCGAGTGGGCCTGCTGGGCCTGCGCCTCCAGGCCGTAGTCGAGCTCCTCGGAGACACGGTCCCGGAGTTCGGTGATGAGCGGCTTGATGTCCATCCCGGGGATGAGGGGACCCAACAGGCGGGCGAAGCGGCTCAGTTGGGTCAGGTCGGAGAGCAGCGCCTCGCCGGCGCCCGGATACTGCACCTTGACCGCGACCTCGCGTCCGTCGTGCCACACTCCCCGGTGCACCTGGCCGATCGAGGCCGCGGCGGACGGCTTCTCCTCGAACTCCAGGAACAGTTCCTGCCAGTCCGCGCCGAGCCGTTTCTCCAGTACGGAGTGCACCGTGCGGGTCGGCATCGGCGGGGCCGCTTCCTGGAGCTTCGTCAGTGCGGCGCGGTAGGGACCCGCGACCTCCTCGGGCAGGGCCGACTCGAAGACGGACAGGGCCTGCCCGAATTTCATCGCGCCGCCCTTGAGCTCACCGAGCACCTTGAACAGCTGTTCCGCCGTGCGCTGTTGCAGCTCGCGGCCGACGATGTCCGCCGATTCGCCGACGATCCGTTTGCCGAGCCCCCACGTCGCCCGCCCGGCGAAGCCGAGCGGGAGCGCGGCGAGCTTGGCGGTTCGGGTGACCGCCTTCCGGGGAAGATCAGACATGCGCCCTCCAAGTTCCGGACAGCCGCGCCGCGTGTGCCTTACGGCGTAACTCCGATGACGGCCGTTGCTCGGCCATTGTCTCGTGTGGCTCCCCGTCCTCCGAGGGGTGCTCCCCCTTCTTACTCTTCTCCTCGGTGCCGCAGGGGCATGCGGGGTGTGCCCAGACCGGGCGGGCGTGCCAGTCGAGCCCGGGGACGGAGACCTCCCAGCGGGCGCCTGCGGTGGACGGGATCCTCCCGTCCAGGAAGGCGAGTGCGTGGCTGGCGGTCAGGCCCGCGACTGTCGTCGCCAGGGCCAGGTCGCATGCCCTGACCTGGCGTGGCCGTGCGGAACGCCACTGCGCGACCAGGCGCGGCCAGGTCGGATCCCGGTCGATGCGGCACCGGTCCAGACAGCCGGCGCAGGCCGTCTCGCCGGGCAGGACCAGGGGGCCCACGATGCCGGTTCCTTCCACGACGCCCGCGTACAGATGCGGTGTGCCCGAGCTCACGAGAGATTCGGCGGCGGCCGGGTCGGGTGCGTGGACGGCGAGGTCGTCGCGTGGGGCGAGGATCACCAGGGAGAAACCGGGGTTGTTCTCGTCGGGCGGCGGCTGAGCGGCCGTATGCCGTGGTGGGCGGTCCGGGGCTGCCCGTCGGGCAGCGCGCCGGGCGGACTCGTCCCGGCGTTCGCCGACGGAATCGGCGGGCAGGCCACCTGGTGCGACGTCCCACGGCTCGACCACGCCGCCGTCGCGTACGTCGACGTGGCCCACGCCCGCCCCCGCCAGCAGCGAGGCCACCACTGCGCCGACCCGGCCCGCGCCCCGGACCTGCACACGCAGCGACCGGCGAGCGGCCAGCCGTGCCATCGCCTCGCCCGGCGCCGGTGCGACCAGGGAGAGGGAGGCGAGGTCGGGACCCAGCCGGTCCAGAACCTTCTTCTTGCCGCGCAGGGTGTCGACGGCCGGGCCGCCGCCCGTCGCGTCGTCGAGGAGGCCGGCCTCGCTCAGCCGCTCCACGAGTCCGTCGACATGATCGGCCGGCAGGTCCATCCGGTGCCCTTCCTCGTGGAGCCGCGCCCGTCCGCGGGTGCCGTCGAGCAGGTTCAGGAAGCTGCCCGTCGCCGTGTCCATCGGGCCGAGTGTCATCGCGTGCGCGGGTGTCATCCCGAACTGCACCGTGTTCAGATCCCGCCAGCCACGCCGCAGCGCGGGCTTCGTCATCGGATGGGTGACACGCGGGCGGGTCTTGTCCGAGTGGGCCGTGGTCGACAGCGTGACAGACGCGTCCGACGCGGGCGCAGGTGTGGTGGTTGATCGCATGGCAGGCCCCCGTAGCCAGAGAAAGTCCCCGTTGAAAGTCCCTGTTTGTCGGTGGATTTCAGTGCTCGTTCCGCCGACGAGTGCCAGCATGCCCGGTTTGCTCGAAGGTCGTCGAAAGTTGTCCACAGGCGGTGGGTGTTCGTCGTACAAATTGAGCGCATGGTGGGGGATCGGCGCCGAACCGTCCCGGAGTCAAGACTTCCCCCGTGTGCAGCGGGTAACGTCGTGCCGTGCCCGCCGACCCCTTGCACCGCGCCGGAAACCCACAGCGCAGCACGACGAGCCAGCCGCCGAGCGGCTCGGGGGCGAGCGCGATCGAGGTTCGCAGGAGCGCCCGGCGACGCCGGACGGTCTCCGCCTACCGCGAGGGCGATCGCACCGTCGTGCTCATCCCCGCCCGGATGTCCGAGGCCGAGGAACAGCGCTGGGTGACTGTCATGCTCGACAAACTGGCCGCCCAGGAAAGCAAACACAAACGGGTGCCCGGCGACAGCGAGCTGGCCGAGCGCGCCGAGCAACTGTCGGCCCAGTACTTCGCCGGCCGCGCCCGGCCTGCCTCGGTGCGCTGGGTCACCAACCAGAACACGCGTTGGGGCTCGTGCACGCCGGCCGAGGGCAGCATCCGCCTGTCGCACCGGCTGCAGGGCATGCCCGAGTACGTCGTCGACTACGTCCTCGTCCATGAGCTGGCGCATCTGCTGGTGCCCGGTCATGGTCCCCGGTTCTGGCGGCTCCTGGAGGCCTACCCGCGGACCGAGCGGGCTCGTGGCTACCTCGAAGGCGTGGTCGCCGCCGACCGGCTGCCGCAGCTGCCTCCCGCGCGCGGGGACTGATCTTCGCGCGGTAGGTGCGCGGGCGGTGGGCCGTTGTGTACCGGGTTTGTACCGGCTTCGGCTCACGTCCGGAAATAGCCGTTAGCCTGACCCGACGCATTCGGCATTCGGGATGGGGGACGGTCGTTACGTATGGCCAGGGAATTCCAACGCGGCCACAAGGCCAGGATCAGTGATCTCACCGCAGGCACAGATCTGTACGTAGGTGTACAGATCTCCGGACCGGGGCTGAGCTTCGACATCAGCTGCTTCGGCCTCGACGCCGACGAGCGGCTCTCGGACGACCGGTATTTCGTCTTCTTCAACCAGCCGAAGTCACCCGAGGAGTCCATCCAGATCCTGGGCGCTCAGGCGGGCGACACGGAGTCCTTCCGCGTCACGCTCGACCGGATTCCGCCGCAGATCCAGAAACTTTCGTTCACCGCTACGCTCGACGGCGCCGGGCAGCTGTCGCAGATCGCCCCTGGATACGTCCGCATCGTCGCCGGTGGCGAGGAGGTGGCACGCTACTCCTTCAACGGCTCGGAGTTCTCCACCGAGCGGGCCGTGATGCTGGGCGACTTCTACCTGAAGGACGTGTGGCGGTTCGCCGCGGTCGGACAGGGTTTCGACGGTGGCCTGGACGCGCTGCTGAAGAACTTCGGCGGGGAGGTCGCCGAGGAGGAGGAGACGCCCGCTCCGCAGCAGCCGCAGACCGGTGCCGCTCCCGGCTTCGCGCCGCCCGCCTTCGGTGCTCCGGCGCCGGCCCCGGCCGCTCCGCAGCCCGCGGCCCAGGGCTTCGCGCCGCCCCCTCCGGGAGCCGCCGCGCCCCCGGCCTCGGCGCCCGCGCCGGCGGTGCACGCCGCCCCCACCATCGTCGCGCCCCTGACACCGCCCGGCGGCGCCCAGGTGCCGCCCCCGGCGCCGGCGCCCGCGCCCTACGGACAGCCGGGGCCCCCGCAGCCCGCGTACGGCCAGGCACCCGGCCAGACGGGGTCGCTGCCCCCCGGCTACGGCCAGCCCCAGGCACCGGTCGGTCCTCCCGGCCACGGGCAGCCGACTGCGCCCCCGGGCTACGGTCAGCAGCCCCCGTTCGGGCAGGTCCCCGGCCAGCAGGCCCCCTACGGCGTGCCCCAGGGCGTACCGCAGGGTGGCGGACAGGGCGCCGGCGTCACGGCCGCGCTCCAGCAGTTCAAGGAGACGCCGACCGGGCAGCGTTGGACGCAGCAGAACAAGAAGCTGGTCCGCGTCGACCTGGGCACCGGCAGCCAGCCGGTGCTGGCCCGGCAGGGCAGCATGGTGCTCTACCAGGGCAAGGTCGACTTCAGCTACAAGGGCGCCGGATTCGCCGGCCGGATCGCGGGTAACGCGACCGGCCAGGAGATGCAGCTGATGCGCTGTACCGGCCAGGGCCAGGTGTTCTTCGCCGACAACTCCACGATGCTGCACCCCATCGAGCTCCAGGGCGACGGCATCTGCGTGTCCGCGGAGAACGTCCTCGCGTTCGACGAGAGCCTCCAGTACGAGGTCCGCCGGGTCGAGGGACACGGCATCCCTGGTGGCGCTCTGTTCACGATGCAGTTCACGGGCACCGGCACCATCGTCGTGAAGACGCATGGTGTCCCCGTCGTCCTGCCGGTCACACCCACCACGTTCGCCGACTGCAACGCCGTGGTCGCCTGGTCCGCCGCCTCCCAGGTGGTCGTCTCCAGCCAGGTACGGATGCGTCGCAACGCCTACCCCGGCGACACCGGAGAGAGCGTCAACCTCCAGTTCCGAGGCGCGCCCGGCAACTTCATCGTCGTCCAGCCGTACGAGGTCTGAGGGAGCCCGTCATGAACCAGCCACTCGCGGGCTACGCTCCCGCACCCGTCACCGCCCGCATGGAGAACCACGGCAACCACATGCTGAAGGTCGCCATGCAGACCGGAAACGACCTCCTCGCGCGCGTGGGGTCGATGGTCGCCTATGAAGGCTTCGTCCAGTACGAGCCCAACCCGCCGGCCGTACGCCAGATCGCCAAGGACTGGATGACCGGCGAGGGCGCGCCCCTGATGAAGTGCTCAGGGGACGGCCTGCTCTATCTCGCCGACTACGGCGCGAACGTGATCGTGATCAACCTCAACGGCGACGGCATCTCCGTCAACGCCACCAACCTGCTCGCCTTCGACGCACACCTCACCTGGGGCGTCGAGCGGGTCAAGGGGCTGGCGAAATTCGCCGGGCAGGGCCTGTGGAACACGAAGATCTCCGGGCAGGGCTGGGTCGCGCTGACCTCCCGGGGCAAGCCGATCGTCGTCGACTGCGGTGGCGGCGACGACGAGACGTACGTAGACCCGGACGCGCTCGTCGCCTGGTCCCCGAACCTCAAGGTGAAGGGCAAGCGCAGCTTCAAGGCGCAGTCACTCATCGGCCGGGGCAGCGGCGAGGCCTACCAGATGGCCTTCTCCGGCCAGGGCTTCGTCGTCGTCCAGCCCAGCGAGGACAGCACCGACCGGCTCCGGGTCCGGGGCTGAGGGGGAACCAGAACGCCATGCAGAGCCCACTTTTCGTGCACAACGACTCACAGACCCAGGAACGCTGGAGTCTGCAGAACAAGCAGATGCTCCGGATCACCCTGGAGGGCCACGACGACATCCTCGCCCGCAAGGGCACGATGGTCGCCTACCAGGGGCTGATGGAGTTCGACGCCGAGTACCAGAGCAACAACCAGGGCCGCTCGCGCGCGCAGACGGGTGAGGGACTGGACCTGATGCGCTGCCACGGGCAGGGCACGGTCTATCTCGCCAACCTCGCCCAGCACATCCATCTGGTGGACGTGGAGCAGGACGGTCTGACGGTCGACAGCAGTTACGTGCTGGCGATGGACTCCGGGCTGCATCACGAGGTGATCGCAGTGGACAGCCTGTACGGCATCGCCGGTTCCGGGAAGTACCAGCTCAACATCACCGGCCGTGGCAGGGTCGCTCTGATGACCTCGGGCGCGCCGCTGATGATGCAGGTGACGCCGGACAAGTACGTCAACTGTGACGCCGACGCGATCGTCGCCTGGTCGACCGGCCTGCGCGTGCAGATGCAGGCCCAGACGCACACCTCCGGAGTGTGGCGGCGCCGAGGCAACACCGGTGAGGGCTGGGAGCTCAGCTTCATGGGCAGCGGCTACGCGCTGGTCCAGCCCAGCGAGTTGCTGCCGCCGCAGAACGCCCAGATCGGGCAGGGCGCCGCCGCCCAGTTCGGTATGGGCCAGCAGGGGGCGCGGGCGCAGAACCAGGGCAACGCCTGGGGCTGACCGCCCGGACCGTAAGTTGTGTAAGGGGCGACCGCCAATGGTGGTCGCCCCTTACACATGCTCATCTACACACGCGCATCCGGCACTTGCCCGGGACTCACAACCTCGCGCGTGTCGCTGCCAGCAGCCTCAGGACCGACTCGTCGGCCACGTCCGCCACCTCGTCGTACGCGAACCAGCGCAGGTCGAGCGACTCGTCGCTGATCTCCTGTGTCGCACCGGCCGGCGCCACGACCGCGTACTGGACGTCGAAGTGCCAGTGACAGGGCGCCGGGATCGGGTGCCGGTCGAGGCGCACCGGGCCGCCCGGCAGCAGGCTGAGCCCGCTGATGCCGGACTCCTCCGTGGCCTCGCGCAGGGCCGCCGCCGCCACGGAGAAGTCCTCCGGCTCGCAGTGACCGCCCATCTGGAGCCACATCCGCAGCTTCCGGTGGAGGGTGAGGAGCACCCGACCATGTTCCGGGTCGACCACCAGTGCGCTCGCCGTGATGTGCCCGTCCTCGCAGGCCTTCCACATGCCGTCCGGGTGAGCCCCGAGATGGTCCAGGTAGGACTGGCGCAACTCTTCCTGGTCCTCGTAGCCCTTCAGTACGAGGACCGCGTCGTCGTACAGGTTCACTCGGTGCCGTCGCCCTTGTCCTCGCCGTCGGTGCTGTCCTTCTTGAGGTTGGGCTTCTCCGCCGCCTCGCCGAGCATCTTGTCGAGCTCGGAGAAGTCCAGCTGCTCGCGGTGCACGAAGCCGTCCGGGTCGTCCAGGTCGGAGGCCGTGGGCAGCATGTCCGGGTGGGCCCACAGGCCGTCCCGGCCGTCGACCCCGCGTGCGTCCGTCAGCGAGGCCCAGAGGCGCGAAGCGTCGCGCAGCCGGCGCGGGCGCAGCTCCAGGCCGATCAGTGTGGCGAACGTCTGCTCGGCCGGGCCACCCGTGGCACGGCGGCGGCGCAGCGTCTCGCGCAGCGCGTCCGCAGAGGTCAGACGGGGCTTGGCCGCCGCGTGCACCACCGCGTCCACCCAGCCCTCGACGAGCGCCAGCGCCGTCTCCAGCCGGGCCAGGGCGACCTTTTGCTCCGGGGTGTCCTCCGGCTGGAACATGCCCTGCTGGAGCGCGTCCTGCAACTGCTCCGGGTTCTGCGGGTCGAACTGGCCGACCACGTCCTCCAGCTTGGCCGTGTCGACCTTGATCCCGCGTGCGTAGCCGTCGACCGCGCCGAACAGATGCGAGCGCAGCCACGGCACATGGGCGAACAGGCGCTGGTGGGCGGCCTCGCGCAGGGCGAGATACAGCCGCACCTCCTCCTGCGGCACACTCAGGTCCTTGCCGAACGACGCGATGTTCGCCGGCAGCAACGCGGCCCGGCCCGTCGGGCCCAGCGGCAGGCCGACGTCCGTCGAGCCGACGACCTCGCCCGCGAGCACACCCACGGCCTGCCCGATCTGCGTGCCGAACATGGCGCCGCCCATGGAGCGCATCATGCCGATCAGCGGGCCCGCCATGGCCTGCATCTCCTCGGGCAGGACATCACCCATGGCCGCGCCGACCCGCTCGGCGACCGGATCGACCAGCTCCTTCCAGGCGGGCAGGGTCGCCTCGACCCACTCCGCGCGGCTCCACGCCACGGCGGAGCCCGCGCCGGACGGCAGCGACGTCGCGTCGTCCAGCCACAGGTCCGCCAGCCGGACGGCCTCCTCGACCGCGGTGCGCTCGGCGGGACCGATGCTGGAGTCCTTGACGCCGTCGGAAGTCCCCTGGGAGACCGTCTGACGGGCGATCTGCTTGGCCATCTCCCAGTTCACCGGACCGCCCTCGTACGAGAGCATCTGGCCCAGTTGCTGGAACGCGGCGCCCAGGTCGTTGGGGTTCATGGAACCGAACATGGCTGCGAGCGGATTGTCGCCTCCTGGACCACCGAAGCCGGGCAGTCCGAAACCGAACGGTCCCTGACCACCACCGCTCTGCTGGTCCTCCTTCTTGCCCTCGTCGCCGTTCTCCGGCTCCTCCGGCGGAAGGCCGAATCCGAATGGGGTGTCACTCACGGGATTCCTCGGCTGGTAAGGCCGTCGGTTCTTCCAACGGCGGCTGCCCGACAACACCACCCAGCCTAGACACCTCGGCCGGTTGGGGGCTCGGTGCGTCGCCGACTCCTGGCCTGCGGCAGGATGGATGTCACCTGGTACGTACGCGTCACGCGCGTCCTTACTGAAGACAACCGCTGGAGACGCCGGTGAGTTCCCCAGATCCGCAGGTTCGCGCAGCGCGAAACCACTCAACCAACCCGGCCGTACGCGGGCCAGTCGTCGCGGTCACCGGCGCCGCGACCGGCATCGGAGCGCTGCTCACCGAGCGGCTCGCGGCGTCCGAGGAGATCAAGCAGGTCGTCGCCATCGACGAGCGGCGCGGCGAGTGCGCGGCGGCGCAGTGGCACATCCTGGATGTACGCGATCCGGCCATCGCGGAGAAGCTGCGTGGTGCCGACGTCGTGGTGCACCTGGCCCTCGATCTGGACCTGGAGACGGACGGGGCCGCCCGAACGGCGTACAACGTGCGCGGGACGCAGACCGTGCTGACGGCTGCCGCGGCGGCCGGGGTCCATCGGGTCGTGCTGTGCACGTCGGCGATGGTCTACGGGGCGCTGCCGGACAACGAACTCCCGCTGGCGGAGGACGCCGAGCTGCGGGCGACCGCCGAGGCGACCGGGGTCGGGGATCTGCTGGAGATCGAGCGGCTCGCTCGGCGCGCACCGCGGGCGCATCCCGGGCTGAATGTCACCGTTGTACGCCCCGCGGTGTTGATCGGGGGCACCGACACCGCTCTGACCAGGTACTTTGAGTCTCCACGGCTGCTTGTGGTCGCCGGGTCGCGGCCCGCGTGGCAGTTCTGTCACGTCGAGGATCTGTGCAGCGCGCTGGAGTACGCGGTGCTGGAGAAGGTCGAGGGGGAGCTGGCCGTCGGGTGTGACGGGTGGCTGGAGCAGGAGCAGGTCGAGGAGATCAGCGGGATCCGGCGCATGGAGCTGCCGTCCGCTGTCGCGCTGGGCGCGGCTGCCCGGCTGCACCGGATCGGGCTCACGCCCTCTCCGGCCGGGGATCTGGCGTACACGATGTATCCCTGGGTGGTGAGCGGGAGCCGGCTGCACGATGCCGGGTGGCGGCCTCAGTGGAGCAACGAGGAGGTGCTCGCGGAGCTGCTGGAGGAGGTCGCCGGGCGGCATACCGTGGTGGGGCGGCGGCTTGGGCGCAAGGACGCGACAGCGGCGGGGGCCGCGGGGGCGACGGTGGCGTTGTTGGGTACGGCTGCGTTGGTGCGGCGGGCGCGGAAGGCTCGGCGGCGGATCTGAGGGCGGGGGTGGGGTGGGTTTGTTTCGCCCCCGCGGGGGGGGGGGGGGGGGCGGCCCCCCCCCCCCCCCCCCCCCCCCCCCCCCGCCCCCCCCCCCCCCCCCCCCCCCGGCGCGCCCCCCCGCCCACCCCCCCCCCGGGGGCCCC
>NZ_JBIRRV010000002.1:0-325846 GCF_044333925.1 Streptomyces sp. NPDC020898 | reverse complement strand
GGCCGGTGTGGGACCCCCCCGCCAGGCCGCCCCCCCCGACGGGGGGGGGGGGGGGCCCCCCGCCCCGGGGGGGGGGGGGGGGGGGGGGGGGGGGGGGGGGGGGGGCCCAATGAAGGTGGGGCCGGACGGGCCTTGTCCTCAAAGGCCGGGCGGGCTGGAGGGCGGGCCGGGATGGCACGATGGGGGTATGGCATCCCTTAATGATCATCCTGGTGAGCAGGCCGCTCTGGAGCCCATCAAGCTTGTTGCTGTTCGGGATGAGCCGCTCTCTCTGGACGAGGTTTTCCGGGCGGTCGGGGATGATTCCGCCGGGGGGACCGCCCTGTTCGTGGGGACCGTGCGGAATCATGACGGGGGTGCCGATGTCGATGCGCTCGGCTATTCCTGTCACCCCAGCGCCGAGGCCGAGATGCGGCGTGTCGCCGAGAAGGTCGTCGCCGAGTTTCCGGTGCGGGCGCTCGCCGCTGTGCATCGGGTCGGTGACCTGGCCGTGGGGGATCTCGCCGTCGTCGTCGCCGTGTCCTGCCCGCATCGGGGGGAGGCCTTCGCGGCCTGTCGGAAGCTGATCGACGACCTCAAGCACGAGGTGCCCATCTGGAAGCATCAGACGTTCTCCGACGGGACCGAGGAATGGGTCGGCGCCTGCTGAAACCTCGCGCCGCTCCGGTTGCGTAACCGCACCCCCGGCATGAGCGTTAACACAGTGGAGGTTAATCTGCTGATCAGTCAGTTACGGTCCCTCGTCGGGGTTGGGAGGTCGGCATGGCGGCACTCGCCTGGTTGCTGATTCCGTTTGTGGCCGCGATCGGTGCAGGTCTCTGGGGCAGTTGGGCCAACCGGACGCGCAGGACGCGCGGTGACGGCCCTGAGCTCGACGGTTACGAGCGGTTCCGTGAGGCCATGGAGAAGTCCCGTACCTGAGGAAAGCCGGCGTACCGCGGTGCCTGCCGCGTACGGGCGGCCCTGACGGTGCGCAGACAGGACCGTCCCGTAATGTCGTGGCATGCCACGCCGCACCGCGACGATGCTCGCCTCCACCCTGATGCTGATCGCGCTCCTCTGCGCCGGCCTGCTCATCACCGTGCCCTATGCGGAGATGTCGCCGGGGCCGACGGTGAACACTCTCGGGGATCACGACGGCGAGCCGGTGCTGCAGATTTCGGGGCGCAAGACCTATGCGACCAGTGGCCATCTGAACATGACCACCGTTCGGGTAACCAGCGCCGACTACCGGATGAATCTTGTCGAGGCCGTCTATGGATGGCTCGCGCACGACAACAAGGTCGTACCGCACGACACGCTCTACCCGAACGGCAAGACCGAGGAGCAGTCGACCCAGGAGAACGCCGAGGAGTTCAGTCAGTCCCAGGAGAGCGCCAAGGTCGCGGCGCTGAAGGCACTCGACGTTCCGGTGCAGTCCTGGGTGATCGTCTCCACCGTCCTGAAGGGGTCCCCGGCCGAGGGCGCGCTGCACGCCGGTGACGTCATCAAGGCCGTCGACGGTACGACGGTGAAGGAGCCCGCCGACGTCGCCAAACTGGTGACCAAGCACAAGGCCGGTGACAAGGTCGTCTTCACCGTCGTGCCCGCCGCCGAGCAGGCCGCCGCCGAGAAGGCGCACCGGGCGACCACCAAGACGCAGGACATCACCATCACCACCGCCAAGTCCGCCGACGACGGGGCCGCGCGTGCCATCGTCGGGATCTCCGCCGGGACCGACCACACCTTCCCGTTCACCATCGACATCAAGCTCGCCGACGTCGGCGGGCCCAGCGCGGGGCTGATGTTCGCCCTCGGCATCTACGACAAGGTGACGCCCGGGAGCCTCACGGGCGGCAAGTTCGTGGCCGGCACCGGCACCATCGACGACGACGGCAAGGTCGGCCCCATCGGCGGGATCGAGATGAAGACCGTCGGCGCGCGGGAGAAGGGCGCTCAGTACTTCCTGACGCCGGCCGACAACTGCTCGGCCGCCGCCAAGGACGTCCCCGAGGGGCTCACGCTCGTCAAGGTGGGCACCATCGACGACGCACTGAGCGCCCTCAAGGACATTCGCTCCGGCGACACCGGCAAGCTGCCGAAGTGCGGCACCGAATAACCGGCGCTACTCCGCGAAGGTTGCCGACAGCGCCTCCGCCAGACCCGGTACCAGTCCCGAGCCCGTGAGCACCTCCTTCGGCGCGTCCTTCTCGCGCAGGCGCACCGCCGAGTCGCGGGTGCCGTCGCGCAGTACCGCGACCGTCATCCGGACCTCCTGGCGGTCCGGGTGCGCCGCGACCCAGGCCGCCAGCTTCTTGTCGCTCAGGCCCTGCGGAACCGACGCCTCAGCGGTCGGCGGGAGCATCAGGCGCTCGACGGTGAGCGCGCAGCCGACCACCGAGTCCGGCCAGGCGATGGTGGCGAGGAACTCGTCCAGCGGCTTGCCCGCCGGGATCTCGTCCTGCTCGATCGGGGTGAGACCGGTGGTCTCCGGTTCCTCCGTCAGGCCCAGCTGGGCCGCGAGAGCGGGTTCCTGGACCCGCAGCCGGGCGGTGTCTACGAGGGCGAAGAGGCGAGCGGGCTGGTCCCAGCCGAGGCCGGAGGCGTACTCGTCGATCTCGAGTACGGCCCGGGTGAGCGGGTTCGCCGCCATGGGAGTGTTGGACATGGTCACAATCCTGCCTCGTTCATGGCCCGAAGCGGGAACCGAGTAAAGCGTGAGTAAGTTGCATAGGTGAGGCCCCTACGATCACGGGCCTGACGGATGGTCCGCGATCACGGGGGCCTGACGGACCGACAGCGACTTTTGAGGTGCCACCTTGGCTTTCCAGATGCCGGACCGCGGCGGAGGCCCGCAGGGGCCACGGATCAGAGTGGGCCGCCCGTCCCGGCGCGTCCGGACCCTGCTCATGACGCTTGGCGTCCTTGCCGTATTCGGCATGGCGTTCGTCATGTTCGCGGGCTTCTGGACAGACTGGCTCTGGTACCGCTCGGTCAACTACTCGTCAGTCTTCACGACCACGTTGTGGACCAAAATCGGTCTCTTCTTCGTCTTCGGTCTGCTGATGGCGACCGCGGTAGGCGTGAACATCTGGCTGGCGCACCGACTGCGCCCGCCACTGAGTGCCATGTCGATGGAGCAGCAGAGCCTCGACCGGTACCGCATGGGCATCGCCCCGTACAAGAAGTGGCTGCTGCTCGGGATCACCGCTCTGGTGGGTCTCATCGCGGGCGCCTCGGCGTCCGGGCAGTGGCGTACCTGGCTGATGTGGGTCAACGGTGTGTCCTTCGGACAGAAGGACCCCCAGTTCGGTCTGGACGTGTCGTTCTTCGCGTTCGACCTGCCCTGGTACCGCTTCCTGCTGGGCTTCGGCTTCGCCACCACGATCCTCTCCCTGATCGCGGCAGCCCTCACCCACTATCTGTACGGCGGGCTGCGCGTCACCAGCCCGGGGGCCCGTGCCACGGCCGCGGCGACCGGGCATCTGTCCGTGCTGCTCGGCCTCTTCGTCGCCCTGAAGGCGGTGGCCTACTGGCTCGACCGGTACGGCCTCGCGGTGAAGTCCAGTGACTTCAAGGCGACCGGCAACTGGACGGGTCTGCGATACGTCGACGCCAACGCCTACCTTCCGGCCAAGACGATCCTGTTCTGCATCGCCATCATCTGCTCGCTGCTGTTCTTCGCGACGCTGTGGCGGCGCACCTGGCAGCTGCCCGTCATCGGCTTCGGACTGATGGTCCTCTCGGCCATCCTCATCGGCGGGCTGTACCCGGCGATCGTCCAGAAGTTCCAGGTCCAGCCGAACGAGCAGGCCAAGGAAGCCCCGTACGTCACCAAGAACCTCAAGGCGACGCGCGAGGCCTACGGCATCGACGACGCCAAGGTCAGCGAGTACGCCGGCCGCAGTGACACCGAGGACAAGACCACACTGCGCGACGACGTCGACGCGACGGCGAGCATCCGCATCGTGGACCCGAACATCGTGTCGCCGACGTTCCAGCAGCTCCAGCAGATGCGTAACTACTACGCGTTCCCGACCAACCTCGACGTCGACCGGTACGCCAAGGACGGCAAGGACCAGGACACGGTCATCGGTCTGCGTGAGCTGAACCTCAACGGCATTCCGAAGAACAACTGGATCAACGACCACTTCCGCTACACGCACGGCTTCGGTGTGGTCGCGGCCAAGGGCACCACGGCCGACGCGGAGGGGCGCCCGGTCTTCACCGAGTCCGACCTGCCGTCCACGGGTGACCTGGGGTCGTACCAGCAGCGGATCTACTACGGCGAGAAGACCAGCCAGTACTCGATCGTCGGCGGTCCCCAGAAGGAGATCGACTACTCCGACGACACCGGTGAGAAGACCACCAGCTACCGGGGGAAGAGCGGTGTCAACCTCTCCAACCCGATGAACCGTGCCGCGTACGCGGTCGCGTTCAGTGAGCCGCAGATCCTCTACTCCGGTGCCATCGGCGAGGGTTCGCGGATTCTGTACAACCGCACGCCCAAGGAGCGCGTCGAGGCGGTGGCGCCCTGGCTGACCATCGACGGTGACGCCTATCCGGCCGTCGTCGGCGGTGAGATCCAGTGGATCGTCGACGCCTACACGACGACGAACGGCTATCCGTACGCCTCCCGCACCACCCTGGGCGACACCACGGCCGACTCGCTGACCGCCAACAACAACCAGCGTGCGGTGGTGGCCCAGCAGAACCAGGTCAACTACATCCGCAACTCGGTGAAGGCGACCGTCGACGCGTACACCGGCGAGGTCAAGCTCTACCAGTGGGACACCAAGGACCCGGTCCTGAAGACCTGGATGAAGGCCTTCCCGAACACGGTCGAGCCGAAGAGCGACATCTCGGCCGCGCTGATGGCCCATCTCCGGTACCCGCAGGACCTGTTCAAGGTCCAGCGCGAGCTGCTGACCCGCTACCACGTGGCGGACGCCGAGACGTTCCTCAGCGGCTCCGAGGTGTGGCAGGTGCCGGACGACCCGAGCAACAAGTCGGGCAACGCGGTGCCGCCGTACTACCTGAGCATGAAGATGCCCGACCAGCAGGCGCAGGCGTTCTCCCTGACGACGACGTTCACGCCGAACGGCCGGGACAACCTGAGTGCCTTCATGTCGGTCAACGCCGAGGCGGGGACGAGTGATTACGGCAGGATCAGAATCCTGAAGCTGCCGACGAGCAGAACGGTCGACGGACCCAAACAGGTCCAGAGCCAGTTCAACTCCGAACAGGACATCGCCGAGTCCATCAGGCTGCTGAGAGGCGGGGACTCCGAGATCGAGTACGGCAACCTGCTGACGGTGCCGCTCGACGGAGGACTGCTCTACGTGGAGCCCGTCTACGTACGAGGCAGCGGACTCAAGTACCCCCTGTTGCGCAAGGTGTTGGTGACCTACGGCGGCCAGACCGCCTTCGAGGACACACTCGACGAGGCGCTCAACAAGGTCTTCGGGGCGGAGGGAGCGGTCGATCCGCCGGCGGACGACGGTGGCGGTACGACGCCAC
This sequence comes from Streptomyces sp. NPDC020898, assembly GCF_044333925.1. Taxonomy (NCBI): domain Bacteria; kingdom Bacillati; phylum Actinomycetota; class Actinomycetes; order Kitasatosporales; family Streptomycetaceae; genus Streptomyces; species Streptomyces sp. NPDC020898. Next base: position 320,347 of record NZ_JBIRRV010000002.1, on the reverse strand, counting down.
CGCCGAAGGCCGACGACCCGACGGTCCAGGAGGCGCTGAACGACGCCCAGAAGGCCTTCGACGACGGCCAGGCGGCCCTGAAGGAGGGCGACTGGGAGGCGTACGGCAAGGCGCAGACCGCACTTGAGGACGCGCTGAAGCGGGCCGAGGACGCGCAGGCAGCGGCGGACAAGGGCGACAGCGGGAGTGGTGCGAGTCCGAGTCCCAGCGGTAGTCCGACCAGCCGTCCCAGTAGTAGTCCAAGTGGCAGTCCCAGCAGCACTCCAACCAGTGGTTAGAGCTGGTCGGACGGCCTGCTGAGGCTGTGGAAACTGCCCCTCCCGCGCCGTGGTACGGTTGCAACACAACGGCGCGGGGTGGAGCAGCTCGGTAGCTCGCTGGGCTCATAACCCAGAGGTCGCAGGTTCAAATCCTGTCCCCGCTACTGATCGCGAAGGCCCGGATCCTCCAAGGATCCGGGCCTTCGTGGTGTGCGAACGCATGTGCCGACCTGGTGAAGGCCGCGTCTTCCGGGGGCAGTTGAGGGGAACTGTGTTTGACTTGTCTCTCTGTGGGCATGTCGACAAAACGCTGAAGTGACTTCACTGGCTGCGGTATACCAGGTGTACCCAGGTTGCAGGTGGTGCGACGATGGACGTTATGGGGGACAAGGCAACTCTGTTGGAGACAGGGCGATTTGTGCAGCCTTCCGACCGGGACGAAACCGGCGAGGCGGTAGAAGAGGCGCGCCACCGGATCGCCGCCGAGGCCGGCGACGTCGAGGCGATGAGTGTCCTCGGAGCCATGATGCTGCGCCGCGGTGATCTCGACGGAGCCGAGCCTCAGTTGCGTGCCGCCACGGCTGCCGGTGACCGTGCCGCCGCCAACAACCTGGGTGTCCTCCTCCACCAGCGTGGGTACGCCGACGACGCCGCCGGATGGTGGCGGATCGCCGCGGTCGCCGGCTCCGCCCCCGCCGCGCACGCACTCGGCCGCCACCACCGTGAGCGCGGCGACGAGCCGGCCGCCGAGTACTGGCTGCGCCAGTCCGCCGAGCAGGGGCATGTCCTGGGCGCGTACGCCCTCGCCGATCTGCTGGAGCACCGTGCGGACGCGGCCACCGAGCAGTGGATGCGGGTCGCCGCCGAGCGGGGGCACCGGGAGGCCGCGTACCGGCTGGCCCGTGCGCTTGACCGGAGGATCGCGGAGGGCGCCGAGGACGGTGCGGGTGGTGCGGGTGGCGATGGTGCCGGAGAGGTCGAGCAGTGGTACCGGCAGGCTGCCGCTCGGGGGCATCGGCGGGCCGCGCTGCATCTCGGGACCATTCTGGAGAAGCGCGGGGAGCTCAAGGAGGCCGGGCGCTGGTATCTGACGTCTGCCAAGGAGGGCGAGGCGCGGGCCGCCTGTGCGCTCGGATTCCTGCTGCGGGACGCGGGGGACTCCGAGAGCGCCGCCGTGTGGTGGCTGCGCGCTGCTCAGGACGGGGACGGCAACGCGGCCAACGCGCTGGGCGCGCTGCACGCCGAGCGCGGTGAGACCCAGACCGCCGAGCGGTGGTACCGGGCGGCCATGGACGCCGGGGATGTGAACGGGGCGTACAACCTCGCTCTGCTGTGCGCCGAGCAGTCGCGTACCGCGCAGGCCGAGCAGTGGTATCGACGCGCCGCGTACACCGGGCATCGCGAGGCCGCGAACGCGCTCGCGATTCTGCTGTTGCAGGGTGGGGACGCGGCCGGGGCCGAGCCGTGGTTCTCGAAGGCGGCGGAGGCGGGGAGTGTGGACGCCGCCTTCAACCTCGGGATTCTGCATGCCGGGCGGAGCGAGGATGCGGCTGCGCTGCGGTGGTACGAGCGGGCCGCGGGCGCCGGGCACACCGAGGCGGCGCTTCAGGTCGGGATCGCCCGGCTGCGCGAGGGCGACGATCGGGAGGCCGAGCGGTATCTGCGGTGTGCGGCGGGTGGGGGGAGCCCCGAGGCCGCGTACCGGCTGGCCTCGGTGCTCGACGCGCGGCGTCCGCAGGCGCCCGCGCACGAGCTCGGCGAGATCGCGCACGAGAAGACGGAGTGCGAGGAGTGGTACGAGCGGGCGGCTTCCCAGGGGCATCGGCGGGCGCAGGTGCGGGTGGGGATGTTGGCGTCGGCTCGGGGGGACGTGGTGGAGGCGGCTCGGTGGTACCGGGCGGCGGCGGAGGCCGGGTCTCGTAACGGGGCTTTCAACCTGGGGCTGTTGCTGGCTCGGGAGGGGAGTGAGCCCGAGGCGGCGGTGTGGTGGGCTCGGGCGGCTGAGGCGGGGCATGGGCGGGCTGCGTTGCGGCTGGCGCTGGTGTATGCGCGGCGGGGGGAGTTGGCGGAGGGGCAGCGGTGGGCTGATCTGGCGGTTTCTCTTGGGCCGGGGGAGGTTGCGGAGCGGGCGGCTCGGTTGCGGGATGCGTTGCGGGAGGAGCTTTCCGCGTGAGGGTGCCGGGGGCTGGGGTGGGGGTTTTCCGCCCCCGCCGCCCTTACCCGTCCCATCCCCAGGGGCTCTGCCCCTTCCACCCCGCTGGGGCTGCCGCCCCAGACCCCGCTTCGGCCTGGACGGCCTCGTCCTCAAACGCCGGACGGGCTGGGGGTGCGGGTCGGCCTCAAGTGCCGGATGGAATGGGGGTGAGGGTCGGCCCCAGGTGCCGGATGGGGTGGGGATGCGGGCTGGCCTCAAGTGTCGGATGGGGTGGGATGTCCGGGTATGGGCTGCATGGATGCGGCCGGCGGCAAGGGATTTGCCTTGTCGGGTGGCCTTGACGTAATGTTGTGTTTACCGACGCGGGGTGGAGCAGCTCGGTAGCTCGCTGGGCTCATAACCCAGAGGTCGCAGGTTCAAATCCTGTCCCCGCTACTTGAAGGCCGAGGGCCGGAGTCCGATACAGGACTTCGGCCCTCGGTGTGTTCCGGTCAGGCCGGGGCGTGCTCGCGTGCCGCGCGGCGTATCGGGGCCCAGCAGCGGATGATGTCGCGGACCGAGACGATGCCGGTGGGCTCGCCGTCGTCGAGGACGATGAGGTGGCGGAAGCCGCCGTGGGCCATCGCGTGCGCGGCCTCCTCCAGGGTCCAGGAGGGGGAGGCGAAGACCACGTCGTTGGTTGTGTGGGCGTGGGTGCGTTCGGTGTCGGGGTTCTGGCCGAGGCCGACCGAGTTGAGGATGTCGCGTTCGGTGAGGATGCCGATCCCGCCGGCGTCCGGGTCGAGGACCACCGCCGCGCCGATGCGGCGCGCGGACATCAGTGCGGCGGCCTGCCGGAGTGTGTGATCGGGGCCGATGGTGAGGACCACGGTGCTCATGGCGTCGCGTACGAGCATGGGGTGGAGCCACCTCCTAGGGAGTTCCCGCCCTTTTCAGTGTTGCCCTTGTTCAGTGTTTCACAAGTTCACAAGTAGGGGGAACTTCAGAGTGGCAGTTAAGGAGACGGTCAACAAGGGGGCGCGGACGGCTGTTACAGGGCGTACGGAGGGTCCGTGGCGCCGGCTCAGTAGCGCTGGTTGAGATAACCCAGCATCTCGTCGTGCAGATGGCCGTTCGACGCCGCCGCGTCGCCGCTGTGCGGGCCCGGGCGGCCGTCGAGGCCGGTGAACGTGCCCCCGGCCTCCGTGACGATGACCGCGGTGGCCGCCATGTCCCACAGGGACAGCTCCGGCTCCGCGCAGATGTCGATCGAACCCTCGGCGACCATCATGTACGGCCAGAAGTCGCCGTACGCGCGCGTGCGCCACACCTCGCGGGTCAGGTCCAGGAAGCCGCCCAGCAGGCCGCGGTCCTCCCAGCCGGTGAGCGAGGAGTACGCGAACGACGCGTCCGTCATCTTCGCCACTCCTGAGACGCGCAGGCGGGACGAGGACGAGAGGCTGCGGCCGGTGAAGGCTCCGTGTCCCTTCGCGGCCCACCAGCGGCGGCCCAGGGCCGGGGCGGAGACAACACCGACGACCGGCTGGAAGCCGCCCTCGCCCGCCTCCATCAGGGAGATCAGCGTGGCCCAGACGGGCACCCCGCGTACGTAGTTCTTGGTGCCGTCGATCGGATCGATCACCCAGCGGCGGGGGCCGGTGCCCTCGATGCCGTACTCCTCGCCGAGGATCGCGTCGCGCGGGCGGGCGCGTTGCAGCTGGCCCCGGATCAGCTCCTCGGCCGACTTGTCCGCCTCACTGACCGGAGTCATGTCCGGTTTGGTCTCGACCTTGAGGTCGAGGGCCTTGAACCGGGCCATCGTCGTGGCGTCGGCAGCGTCCGCGAGAACGTGGGCGAGGCGCAGGTCATCGAGATAGTCGGGCATAGGCGAACCGTATCTTTCACGGCTGGTACGGGGCTATAGGGGGCCGCGGTGAGCGGGGGCGGCAGGGGTGGAGATCCGTCCGCCGTGACGCGGGTGCGGTTACCCGCGGTTGCCCGGGGTGCGAATGTCGATACGCGCCCCCAGGACACTGTCGTGAACCCTTGACAGTGACTCCGTGCGCGTCAAACCTGGGGCCCAGAGCCGCTCGCCCCTGGGAGGCGAATGATGCCTGCAGCGCGGGATTCCCTGCTGGACTCCGCTTACACCGCACTCGCGCGCCGTCCGTGGTCCGCGGTGCGCATGGTCGATGTCGCCGCCGCGGCCGGAGTGTCCCGGCAGACGTTGTACAACGAGTTCGGCAGCAAGGACGGGCTCGCCCGGGCCCTGGTGCGCAGAGAGGCCGACGCCTACCTCGCGGGCGTCGAGCGGGCGCTGACCGGGCCCTCCGTCCCGGGTGCCGGTGCCCGGGAGCGGCTCACCGCGGCCGCCGAGTGGACGACATCTGCCGCCCGCGACAACGTGCTCGTACGGGCCCTGCTGACCGGCTGCTGGAGCGAACGGCTGCCCTCGCCGACCCTGTCCGCCGTGCCGTCCTCCGCCGCGGTGCCCGCGCAGCGGCGGGCCGACGGACCGCTGCCCTCGCCCGGCGACTTCGTGGCGCTCGTCCGGGACCGTGCCGTGGTCGTGCTGTCCGGGCCCGGTGCGGCCAAGTCGGACGCGGCCGAGATGTCCCGTACCTGCGAACTGGCCGTCCGGCTCGCCCTGTCCTGCGTGGCCGCGCCCCCGGGGGAGGGGGGCGTCACCGACCTCGTCCGGAGCGTCTTACAGAGGCCGACGTCCGCCGGCGTGGGGTACTGACTCCGCAGGCCGTCCCGTCTAGTGCGACGAGCCCGACAGCTGAAGGCCGATCACGCCGATGATCACCAGGCTGATCGAGACGATCTTCAGGACGGACACCAGGTCGTCGAGGAAGATCATCCCGTAGATGGCGGTGCCGGCCGCGCCGATGCCGGTCCACACCGCGTACGCCGGGCCCACGTCGAGTTTCTTCAGGGAGAGGGTCAGCAGGCCGAAGCTGCCGAGGGCGAAGATACAGAAGGCCACCGTCGGCCAGAGGCGGGTGAAGCCGTGGGAGAGCTTCAGGCAGACCGCGAAGCCGACTTCCAGGAGTCCCGCCACAATGACCAGCAGCCACGCCATGTCTTGTCCCTCCCGTGTGCTACGTCGACTGCTTCGTCTGCTTCGTCACGCTCGGATCCGGCTCGGTGCGATTATGCACTTACCGGCCGTGGCCCCGGCCAAACAACGCGGAGGTCAGTCGCCTTCCGTCCGCTCCCGTGTCGACAGCAGTCGGCGCAGGGAGTAGAGCCGCGCCGGATCGGCGTGCCCCTTCTCCACCCACTCGTCCAGTGCGCAGTCGGGCTCGTCGTGACTGCACGCGCGGGGACAGCCCTCGGTGCCCGGTTCGAGGTCGGGGAAGGCGTGGATCACGAGGGACGGGTCGACGTGGTGCAGCCCGAACGAACGTACGCCCGGGGTGTCGACCACCCAGCCCGCGTCGCCCGACAGGGGGAGGGCCAGGGCGGAGGTGGTGGTGTGGCGGCCACGGCCCGTCACCGCGTTCACGACTCCCGTCGAACGGCGTTGGTCGTTCGGTACGAGCGCGTTGACCAGGGTTGTCTTGCCTACGCCCGAGTGGCCGACGAACGCCGTGATCTTGCCGTCCAGTTGCTCGCGTACGCGGGCCACCGCGGCCCCGCTCTCCAGCTCCTGACGGCTCGTGACGACGTACGGGATGTCCAGGGCGCCGTACAGCCCCAGGAGTTCGTCCGGCGGGGCAAGGTCCGACTTGGTGAGGACCAGGAGGGGGGTCAGGCCGCCGGCGTAGGCCGCGACCAGGCAGCGGTCGATCAGGCGGGGGCGGGGTTCCGGGTCTGCCAGGGCCGTCACGATGGCCAGTTGGTCGGCGTTGGCCACGACCACGCGCTCGTAGGGGTCGTCGTCGTCCGCCGTGCGGCGCAGGAGCGAGGTGCGCGCCCCGATGCGGACGATGCGGGCCAGGGTGTCCTTCTTGCCGGAGAGGTCGCCGATGACGGCCACGTGGTCGCCGACCACCGCGGCCTTGCGGCCCAGTTCGCGGGCTTTCATCGCCATGACGATCCGGTCGTCGACCAGGACGGTCAGCCGGCCCCGGTCGACGGTGAGGACCATGCCCTCGGCCGCGTCCTCGTGCTTCGGGCGGATGTTCGTCCGGGGCCGGTTGCCCTTGGGGTTCGGGCGACTGCGGATGTCGTCCTCGTCGGTGTTCTTGCCGTAGCGGCGCATGATCCAGGTCCGCCCGTCAGTTCCCGAGCATTCCGGTCCAGAGATCCGGGAAGTCCGGGAGGGTCTTCGCCGTCGTCGCCACGTTCTCGATCCGTACGCCCTCCACCGCCAGCCCGATGATCGCGCCGGCGGTCGCCATGCGGTGGTCCTCGTACGTGTGGAAGGTCCCGCCGTGCAGGGGGCGCGGGCGGATGTGCAGGCCGTCGGCCGTCTCGGTGACGTCGCCGCCGAGTTCGTTGATCTCCTTGGTCAGGGCCGCCAGGCGGTCCGTTTCGTGGAGGCGCAGGTGGGCCACGCCGGTGAGGGTGGAAGGGGAGTCGGCGAGGGCGGCGACCGCCGCGATACCGGGGGTGAGCTCACCGACCTCGCTCAGGTCCACCTCGATGCCGTGGATCGCGCCGGAGCCCGTGAACTCCAGCCCGTACTCGGTGAGTTCGCAGGTACCTCCCATCTCCGTGAAGATCTCGCGGAGGCGGTCGCCGGGCTGGGTGGTGCGGGTCGGCCAGTCGGGGATCGTCACCTTGCCGCCGGTCACCAGGGCCGCCGCCAGGAACGGCTGGGCGTTGGAGAGGTCCGGCTCGACGGTGAGGTCACGGCCGAGCAGGGCGCCCGGCGTGACCCGCCAGACGTTCGGCTCGCCGCCCGACTCCGGGGTGTCGACCTGGGCGCCGACCGAGCGCAGCATGTCGACCGTCATACGGATGTGGGGGAGCGAGGGCAGGGTCGCGCCGGTGTGGCGGACCTCCACGCCCTGGTTGAAGCGTGGCGCGGAGAGGAGAAGGGCGCTCACGAACTGCGACGACGAGGACGCGTCGATCGACACCGGACCGCCGTCCAGGGCACCGGTGCCGTGCACGGTGAGGGGGAGCGCGCCGCGCGCGTCGTCGTCGATGCGGGCGCCGAGGGCGCGCAGGGCGTCGATCACGCCGTTGAGCGGACGCTCGTACGAGCGGGGGTCGCCGTCGAAGCGGACGGGGCCGTCGGCGAGGGCGGCGACCGGGGGGAGGAAGCGCATCACGGTGCCGGCGTTGCCGACGTCCACCGTGGCGGGGCCGTGGAGGCCGGAGGGGATGATGCGCCAGGCCTCGCCGGAACCGTCCGGGCCGACGCCCTCCTCGATGCCGACGCCCATCGTGCGCAGGGCGCCGGCCATCAGGAGGGTGTCGCGTGAGCGGAGGGGGCGGCGGAGCCAGCCCGGTTCGGAGGCGAGGGCGGCGAGGACGAGGGCCCGGTTGGTGACGGACTTGGAACCGGGCACGTGGACCGTCGCGTCGACGGCTCCGCTTGCGTGCGGGGCGGGCCAGAGGGCGGTGTCTGCGGGGTTCGGGGCCATGGGGCCCACTTTAGTGGGGGTTCGGTGTGTCGGGTTTGGCTGGGGAATGTGGGTTGGTTGTCGGCTGCGGGTGCGTTGTGGCTGGTCGCGCCCCGCGGCGGAGCCGCAAAATAGATACAGCCCCGCGCCCCTAAAGGAGCGCCCCTGAACGTCCGCCGAGAACGGACCCCGTCACACCTCCAGCAGCCACCTGCCGCCGCCTATCAGGGAGCACAGGCTTACCGCGTGGAAGAGGAAGAGCCACAGGCCTGCCGGGACGTGGGTCAGGCGGGACAGTTGGTCCGCGTCCGAGTCGCCGGCGCCGCCCCTGCGACGCTTGGCCTGGAGTTCGAAGGCCGGGCGGACTCCGCCGAGGAGGAGGAACCAGACCACCGCGTAGGCGAACGCCGCCTGGGTCTGAGGGCCGGCGAGCCAGGACACCGCCACGAAGGTGCCGCCGGTGACGAACACCGTGAGGGCGCCGTACGCGTTGCGGATCATCACCAGCATCGCCACCAGCAGCACCGTGGCCAGCCACAGGAGGGCCGTGATGTGGCCGGCGGCGAGCAGGGCCGCGCCGCCGAGGCCGAGCAGCGGGGGAGCGGTGTAGCCGAAGGCGGCCGTCAGGATCATGCCTATGCCGTGCGGCTTGCCTCGGCTGACCGTGAGGCCGCTGGTGTCGGAGTGCAGCCGGATGCCGGTGAGGGTACGGCCGGTCAGCAGCGCGACCAGACCGTGGCCGCCCTCGTGCGCGATGGTGATGGCGTTGCGCGAGAGGCGCCAGACGGGGTGCGGGAGGATCACGGCGAGCGCGGCCACCAGGGTCGCGATCACCACCCACAGGTCGGGGTCGGGCTGGCTGCCGAATATCTCGTCCCAGAGGCCGGCCAGCGAGGTGGATGCGGTGCTGTCCATTGTGGGCGGAGGCTCCCTAGCGTCGCTTCGAATCTGGCAGTGTGGCACGTATGTGCGGTAGGTATGCAGCGAGTCGTGCGCCCGAGGATCTCGCAGGAATCTTTGAGATCGACAAGTGGGAGCCGGAGGAGACACTCGCCCCCGACTTCAACGTGGCCCCGACCAAAGAGGTCTACGCGGTACTCGACCGTCCTCTGAAGGACGCCGAGGATCCGAAACCGGTTCGGCAGCTCCGGAAGCTCAAGTGGGGCCTCGTTCCCTCCTGGGCCAAGACGCCCGAGGGCGGCGCCCGGATGATCAACGCGCGCGCGGAGACCGTCCACGAGAAGCCCTCGTTCCGTCGCGCCTTCACCACCCGGCGCTGCATCGTGCCCGCGGACGGCTACTACGAGTGGGTCACCGCGGCCGGCGAGCGTGACCTGGAGGTCGAGGGGAAGAAGAAGCGGCCGCGCAAGCAGCCGTACTTCGTGACGCCCGCCGACGGGTCGGTCTTCGCGATGGCCGGGCTGTACGAGTTCTGGCGGGACCGGACCCTGCCCGACGACCACCCGCAGGCCTGGTGGGTGACGTGCTCGGTCATCACCACCGAGGCCGAGACCTCCCCGCTCGCCGCCGCCCCCGCGGAGGGCCCGAGCGCCCTGGCCGACATCCACCCCCGGATGCCCCTGATGCTCACCCCGGACCACTGGGACGCCTGGCTCGACCCGGCCCGTACGGACGTGGACGACCTGCGTGAGCTGCTCGCCGCGCCGCCCGCCGGGCTGCTGCGCGCGTACCCCGTCTCCACGGCCGTCAGCAACGTCCGCAACAACGGACCGGAGCTGCTGACCGAGCTGGAGGGGCCCGAGGAGGGCACACTCTTCTGACGTGAGCACCCAGAACGAGAACACGACCGAGGCCGTCGAGACCGATGCGGGCACCGCCCGCGTCACCTGGCGTCCCGCCGAGCACGCCCGGCTCGTCCTCGCCGTCAGTCATGGCGCCGGGGGAGGCATCGAGGCGCGCGATCTCCAGGCGCTCGCCGGGGAGCTGCCCGCGCACGGGGTCACCGTGGCGCTCGTCGAGCAGCCCTGGCGGGTGGCCGGCAAGAAGGTGGCGCCCGCGCCCAAGACGCTGGACGTGGGCTGGCGGGGGATCTGGCCCGCGCTCACGAAGCCCGGGCTGCCGGTGATCGCGGGCGGGCGCAGTGCCGGGGCCCGCGTGGCCTGTCGTACGGCGAAGGAACTGGGAGCCGTGGGCGTGCTCGCGCTGTCCTTCCCGCTGCATCCTCCCGGCAAGCCCGAGAAGTCGCGGGCCGGTGAACTGCTCGGGGCCGGGGTGCCCACCCTCGTCGTCCAGGGCGGCAACGATCCGTTCGGGAAACCGGACGAGTTCCCGGTGGGGGCGCACGAGTTGGTGGAGGTGCCGTACGGCGATCATGGCTTCGCCGTGCCGAAGCGGGCGCCTCTGGGGCCGGACGAGGCGCTGGCGATCGTCACCGGACGGGTTGTCGAGTGGGTCGCGTCACTCGGGTGACGGGCGGGAATGTCGCGCGGCGGACCGCTGTTGTGCGGATCAGATACCACGAGCGTGTGGTGACCGTTCGTACGAGAGGAAGTCCGCCGCATGGGTTCGACCATCAGCCCGAATCGCCGCAGCAGCGCTGACCTGGACTGGACGGTCCTGCACGCGGCGAAGACCGCCCCTATTCGGGCGGCGGGCGGACACAACGTGCATCCTTCCTCGACCGTAGGACATCCTTCCCCGACCGCAGGACATCCCTCCCCGACCGCAGGTCGTCTATCCTCCGATTCGAGTGGCATCGGTTTCGGTGCCGCCATGTCACTGGAGGAGGTGGGTCCGGTCACTGGGACCGACGCAGGGACCGAACACGGTCAGGCGGAGCAGCCCGAGGGCCCGGGCAGGAGTGAGTCGACCGCCGAGCGCAGTGCGCGCTTCGAGCGGGACGCGCTCGAATTCCTCGACCAGATGTACTCGGCCGCGCTGCGCATGACGCGCAATCCGGCTGACGCCGAGGACCTGGTGCAGGAGACGTACGCGAAGGCGTACGCGTCCTTCCATCAGTTCCGTGAGGGCACCAACCTCAAGGCGTGGCTGTACCGGATTCTCACGAACACGTTCATCAACTCGTACCGCAAGAAGCAGCGCGAGCCCCAGCGCAGTGCGGCCGAGGAGATCGAGGACTGGCAGCTCGCGCGTGCCGAGTCGCACATGTCGACCGGTCTGCGCTCCGCCGAGTCGCAGGCGCTCGACCACCTGCCCGACTCGGACGTCAAGGAAGCCCTCCAGGCGATCCCGGAGGAATTCCGCATCGCCGTCTATCTCGCGGACGTAGAGGGCTTTGCGTACAAGGAGATCGCGGACATCATGGGGACACCCATCGGTACGGTGATGTCCCGGCTGCACCGCGGCCGTCGCCAGCTGCGCGGCATGCTGGAGGACTACGCCCGTGACCGTGGCCTGGTCCCGGCCGGTGCCGGAGAGTCGAACGAAGCGAAAGGTTCGGGCTCATGAGCTGCGGAGAGCCGCACGAGACGGACTGCAGTGAAGTACTCGATCATCTCTACGAGTTTCTCGACCGGGAGATGCCGGACTCGGACTGCACCAAGTTCGAGGTCCACTTCGAGGAGTGCTCTCCGTGTCTGGAGAAGTACGGTCTCGAAGAGGCCGTGAAGAAGCTCGTCAAGCGCTGCTGCGGCCAGGACGACGTGCCGACCGACCTGCGCGCGAAGGTCATGGGGCGGCTCGACAAGATCCGCTCCGGGCAGGTCGTGCCCGAGCACGACGTGGCAGCCGAGAGCTGACCCGGACGCCGTCGGCCCCGCTGAGCGGGGCCGACCGCAGTTTTCTCCGGCCTGGACCTCAGATGTCCAGGCCGTTCTCGATCCTCTTCAGGCTGTGCCGGGCCAGCGCCAGGTTGCTGCGTGACCGGTCGAGCGCGACGTACAGGAAGAGCGCGCTCTTGCTGCTGGCGAGCGGGCGGATCAGGTGGTACTGCTTGCCCAGCGTGATCAGGATGTCCTCGATGGTGTCATCCATGTCCAGCGAGGCCAGCGTGCGCATCTTCGCGCGGACGACCTCGGTGTTGCCCGCCGCCGCGAGCTCCAGGTCCAGGCCGGGGCCGCCGCCGATGACGCCGAGCGACATACCGCTGTCGTAGTCGACGAGGGCCGCACCGATCGCCCCGTCCACGGTCATGGCTTCCTTGAGCGCTGTCTCGATGTTCATTCTGCTGCCCCAATTCCTCAGTGACGCTGACCCGTCGCTGTCCGTGCAACTACGATCGAACTCAGGCGACTTGCGGGTCACAAAACATCAACTTTGGTGTCTGTTACGGAAGTTGTCGTTCAAATTACTGGGCAACGGTCGGACGTGAAGGGGGAACGGCGAAATGACGACGGCAGTTGAGGCTTCGCTGGCCCGGTTCCTCGACTCCCCCGGCGTCACCGGTGTCGCCCTCGTCGACGCTGTCACCGGTCTGACCTACGGAGTGGCGGGAGACACCGTCGAGGCCGGGGACGGCCAGGAGAGCTCCGAGTTCGCCGCCCTCGTCGCCGAACGGCTGAGCCGGGCCGGCGCCGAGGGGGAGCTGGAGAGCGTCATCACGACCAGTGCGCGACGCCATCAGGTTCTGCTCTCGGTGGGCCGCCCGGCCGGCGACCCGCTGCTGCTGACGGTGGGGCTCGACCGGGACCGGGCCAACCTCGCCCTCGCCGCGCGGAGTATGAGCGACCTGGTCGGCGAGGTACTGGCATGACAGCGCCGGGGGGCCGCACGACAGCGCGGGTGAGCGTATGAACGCATCCGCCGCGCGCAATCTGCCCGCGCTGCTGCTGGGCCTGCGAGAGGAGGGCTTCAGCGGCACGGTTCGGGTCGCGGGCACCCCCGGTGGCACGCTTCACCTGCGCGACGGTCTGGTGGGCGCGATCGAGACGCCGGGTGCGCCGACCGCCACCTCGGCGCTGCTGACCTCCGGCCGGATCGGCGACGAGGCGTGGCTCGCCGCGTGCGCCGCGCAGCGCGACGCGGATCTGCTCGGTGAACGCCTGGTGGCCGACAAGCTGGTGGGCGCCGCCGAACTCGAAGTCATCTGCATGGCCGCCGTGTTCGACGCGGCCTTCGCCATGTCGCTGGGTGCGCCCGGGAGTTGGGAGCTGGCCGGGCGAGAGCCCACGCTCCTCGCCCGACCGGGCGTGGAACCACGGCAGTTGACCGAGGAGACCACGCGCCGCATCGCGCTGCTCGGCCGCCTGTGGGGACCTCCGGGCGAACTCGCCCGCGTGCGTCCCATATCGGCCGCGCAGGATGCGGAGGGGCCGCTGTCCGGCCGCCACCGGGACATCCTGAACCAGGTCAACGGGCGCCGTACGGCCCGCGACCTCGCCTTCGCGCTGGGGCGCGGGCTGTACGCCGTGATGCTGGACCTGGTCCGCATGGAGACGCTCGGGTTCCTCCGGTGGGAGACCCCGACCGCACCCGGCGGCCGGCCCAGCACCGCGCCACGCGTTCCGCCCCGCCGTACGCCGGCCGCCGGTCCACCGCCGGCGCCGTCGAGAACCGAGCCGCTGCCGAGGCGTATGCCCCGTGGCGGAGAGAAAGGGGGGTAGTGAGTGCGGACGACGGACGAGATGACCGAAGCACTGACGCAAGCGACGAGGCACCCGATGGGGGACTCGACGGGGAAATCAACGGGGAAATCAACGGGGAAATCAATGGGGAACTCGACGGGGGAAGCGCGGCGACCCGCGACGACCCGCGTGTGAGCGCACCCGATCTGCCCGTACGGAAGCCGCTTCCCGTACGGGGTGCGGCGAACCCCGCCCTGCTGGGCCCCACGGCCGAAGAACTGGCCGCCGACCAACCCTCTGTCGAAACGCTGCGGCGGGTCCGCCACGCGTTGCGCGCTCTTCCGGAGCCCGACTGAACGCAAGGAGTACGTCCCATGGGTCCCCTGAGCCCTCTGAGCCCCCCGAGTCCACTGACCGACATTCTGATCTCGCTGCGGGACCGGGTGATGGGAGTCTCCGAGAGCGTCCTGTCCACGGTGGACGGCCTTCTCGTCACCGCCGACGCGGACTCCGTGCACCCCGAGTCGGTCGCCGCACTCGCCGCCGCGACGCTCGGAGTGAGCCGCCGCATGGCCGACCAGGCGGGCGTCGGCGCCCTGCGCGAGGTGATCGCCCGGTGCGGTTCCGGGCACGTCATCGTGATGGCCGTCGGCGAACGCGCCCTGCTGACCGTCATGGGCGACGACGGGCTGGACATCGCCGCGTTCCAGCGCGAATCCCCGGCCACGGTGGAGGAGTTGACCAAGGCGCTGGCCGCGGATGTGGCCTACTGAGGCGGTACGGAACGATCACGCACGCCGGTTGCGCGGGTTGCGCCCGATACGTCTGCGGCTCACCCTAACGGGCTAATCTGCGGCTCCTGAGGCCTGGGATTCACCCATTGCCCCCTTCCGGTTGCCGCCGGCCGCCCTATTCTCCGTGTCCCGGAGCCTGAACAGGCTTGTGCCGACGTCAGCCCGGCCGGCCCCGGTCCGGGACGCGGGGAGGGAGCGCCATGCGGTCGATCACGCCGTGGGCGCGTGTCTACGTCATCAGCGTCGCCCTGGTCGCCGTGGTCTGCGCGGCGCCCGTTCGGCTCGCCCACGCCCCCTGGGGCGCCGTGGCGCTGTTCGCCGGGCTGTGCGCCGCGTGCGAGCAGCTCGCCGGCAGCCGGTTCGGCGGGGGCCGGGGATACGAGGGTCCGGGCACCGCCGGTTCCGGTGGCGCCGGCGGCGGGCCGCCCCGCTGGCACACGCCCGTCCTGCTCGCCGGTGCCTTCCTGCTGCCGCCCGAGGCCGCCGCGCTCGTACCGCTGCCGGGCGCGCTGCTCGCCCGGGGCGGCGGACGGACACCCTGGCCGCGCCGGCTCTGGCGGGCCGGGCAGCTCTCGATCGGCGCCTGGACGGCGTCGTGGGTGCACGTGTCGCTCGGCGGGCCGGACACAGTCGTCTCGTCCGGCTTCCCGTACGCCCTGATCACCGCCGGTGCGGCCGTGGTCGCGTTCTGCCTGGTCCTGGCCCTGCTCGACGGGGGAATCCTGGCGCTCGCCGAACGGGTGCCGGTGCGGCTCGCCTGGCGCGGGCTGTTCGTACGGTCACTGGTGCCGGTCGGCGTGCACGGGCTCGCCGGGCTGATGATGGCCGTCCTGTGGCGCAGTCCGTACGGGCCTGTCGCCGCGCTGCTCGTGCTGCTGCCGATGTGGGTGTCGTGGTGGGTGTTCGCGCAGTACCACCGGGAGCGGGCGGCGCACCAGGCGACGATCAGGGCGCTCGTGCAGGCCGTCGACATCAAGGACGGGTACACGCGCGGGCACAGTGAGCGGGTCGGCCAGGCGTCGACGATGATCGCGCGGGAACTGGGCATGGACGACGAGCGGGTGGAAGTGCTGAGGTTCGCCGGAATCCTGCACGACGTGGGGAAACTGGGCGTTCCCACCCGGCTGCTGCGCAAGGACGGGCCGCTGACGCCCGAGGAGCGGCGGGTGATCGAGCTGCACCCGGAGTACGGGCACGAGATGGTGCGCGGCATCGGGTTCCTCGGGGAGGCCCGGTCGGCGATCCTGCACCATCACGAGCGGCTGGACGGCAGCGGGTACCCCTACGGGCTCGTCGGCAGCCAGATCCCCGAGTTCGCGCGGGTGGTCGCCGTCGCGGACGCGTTCGACGCGATGACGTCGACCCGGTCGTACAGCCGGGCCCGGCCCGTGCAGGTCGCTCTGGCGGAGCTGCAACGGTGCGCGGGGACGCAGTTCGACCCGGTGATGGTGGGGGCGCTGGTCCGGGGGCTGGAGCGCCGGGGCGGATGGCATCCGACGGTGACGGCGGACGGGGTCCAGTTTTCGGATGATTTCCCACCCACTCCGCCCGTTGCCAGTCGGGCAAGAACGCACCCCGACGGCGTTCCCGGACAGGTGGGCAGCGAGGGCGGGGCCGGCCGCAGTGACAGCGTCAGCCGCGTCAGCGGCAGCAAGGGCGGGACGGCGTGACCTCGGCCTCGCTCGGCCCCGCTCGGCCCGCCGTCGGGACGGTCAGATGAGAACCCTCGTCCACAGCGCCGCCGCCCTCCTCGCCGCCCTCGCCCTCGCCCACACCCTCTGGTCCGGCCTCGACGAACGGGCCGTCGCGCTCTCCTTCGGGCTGCTCGTGGCGCTCGGGGAGCTGACCCGGTGGAGCGGGCCCGAGGCACGGGAGGCGGCGCCGCTCGCCGCTGCCGGGGCGCTGTCGTACGGGCTGCTCGGTGAGGACGCGGGGCGGGCCACGGACCACGGCGCGCTCCAGGTCGTCGCCGTCGTCGTCGCGGCCACCCTCGTCGGCTGCGTGCCGCACGTCGCACGGGGACAGGGGCCGACCGCCGACCATCTCGCCCGGCGCGTCCTCACTGCCGGGTTCGCCGCCGTCTGCTTCCAACCCCTGTACAACCAGGGCGTGTTCGAGGCGTGGGGCGGCCCCGCGTACGTCCTGCCGCTGCTCGCGCTGCTCGTGCTCACCGCGCTCTGCGACGCCGTGCTCGCCGCCGCGCTCGCGCACTCCCGTACCGGCTGGCCCTTCGGCCCGCTGCTGCGGGACGAGCTGCGGGCCACCCTCGGGATCGGGACCGCCGTGTGTGCCACCGGGGTGGTCATGGCACTCGCGGTCGCCGTCGTCGGGCTCTGGGCGCTGCCCGTCTTCTCGCTGCCGCTGCTCCTCACCCAGCTCTCCTTCCGGCGGTACGCGGCCGTGCGGGCCACCTACCGCCAGACCATCGCCTCGCTGGCCCGCGCCACCGAGATCGCCGGATACACCCCGGCCGGGCACGCCCGGCGCGTCGCGGAGCTCAGCCGGGCGGTGGGGCGGGAGCTGGGGCTCTCCGAGCCGGAGCTGACCGTGCTGGAGTACGCGGCCCTCATGCACGACATCGGGCAGCTCAGCCTCGTCGACCCGGTACCGGCCGGGGCCACGGCCGTACTCCCGCCGGCGGAACAGCGCCGGATCGCGCTGCTCGGCGGGGCCGTCGTACGGCAGACGGGGGTGGCCGCCGCGGTCGCCGTGGTCGTGGAGCGGCAGGCCGATCCCTACCAGGAACAACCGGTCTCCGCGCGGATTGTGCGGGCCGTCAACGCGTACGAGGAGAAAGTGTGGGAAGCCGGAGCGGACGGGCCGCTGCGGGCGCTCGAAGAGCTGCGGCTCGGGACCGGCCGGGACTACCAGCCCGAGGTCGTGGAATCGCTCGCACGTGTGCTGGCCAGGAACGGCTCGGCCGTGTCCGGGCGCATCGGCTGAAGGTGGTGGTGGGAGAGGGGTGGACGGTCTTACGCTGCCCTCGGTTGGGTAACCCATGGGTAATGAGCGCCCCTCCAGCGGTCCGTGGTTGGATGCGAGGGAGAGGTTGTACGGGGGCAGAAGCCAGCCCACTCCACGGCACTGGCAGGCGGGAATCGTGAGGATCTTCGGCAAGGGACGGCACCGGCCCTCCGCCTCATGGCGGCAGGCCACCGACCGCGCGTTCACGCTGATCGGCGACGGGCGGTACGAGGACGCGGGCGCGCTGCTGACACGTGCCGCCGATCTGGAACCGTGGCTGTCGGAGTCCTGGTTCAACCTCGCCCTGTTGCACAAGTTCCGGCACGACTGGGAGCAGGCGAGGGCGGCCGGTCTGCGCGCCGTGGCCCTGCTCGACCGGGAGACCGGGGCGCCCGACTGGTGGAACGTGGGCATCGCGGCCACCGGCCTCCAGGACTGGCCGCTGGCCCGGCGGGCCTGGCAGGCGTACGGGCTGCGGGTGCCCGGGGGCGCCACGGCCGCCGGTGAGCCCGTCGGGATGGACCTGGGCAGCGCGGCCGTACGGCTGTCGCCGGAGGGCGAGGCCGAGGTCGTGTGGGGGCGGCGGCTCGACCCCGCCCGTATCGAGGTGCTGTCGATCCCCCTGCCGTCCTCCGGGCGGCGCTGGGGCGAGGTCGTGCTGCACGACGGGGTGCCCCACGGGGAGCGGACCACCGCGGCCGGGCACTCCTACCCCGTCTTCGACGAGATCGAGCTGTGGGCGCCCTCGCCGGTGCCGACCTGGGTGGTCCTCCTGGAGGCCGCCGCCGAGGAGGACCGGGACGCCCTGGAGCGGCTGGCGGCCGACGCCGGCTTCGCGGCCGAGGACTGGTCGTCGTCCGTGCGGCTGTTGTGCCGGATGTGCTCGGAGTCCCGGATGCCGTCCGACGAGGGTGACGGCGATCACCTCGACCCGCACGACCACAGTGAGCCGGGGCATCCCGGGCCGCTGGGGCACGTCACGGACGGGCAGCTGTGGGCGCCGGAGCGGGAGTGTGGCATTGCTGCCCCGGCCTCTCTTGTTCGGGGGCTGCTGGACGGGTGGGTCGCGGACAGTCCGGAGAGTCGGGACTGGCGGGATCTGGAAGAGGTCTGTTAGGGATTGCCAGGACCGTTTTCTGCTGCGGGTCCGTTGTGGCTGGTCGCGCAGTTCCCCGCGCCCCTAAGGGGCGCCCCTGCGGGGCGGCCCCTATCGGGCGCTGCCCGTACCCTGTATCAGCAACTCTCCCCCCGAATGTTTGAGGAAGGCATCGTCGGTCATGGCGCAGCAGGACACCGATCAGCAGCACGTGGGCGTGCTTCCCGTGGACGACGAGGGCTTCGTCATCGACACCGAGGACGGGGAGGCGCGCGAGAACGCCTGGCGTGAGCGTGGGACCTCGCGGCCGATCACGGTCGTCGGCAACCCGGTGCTGCACAAGGAGTGCCAGGACGTCACCGAGTTCGGTGCGGAGCTGGACGGGCTGGTCGCGGACATGTTCGCCAGCCAGCACACCGCCGAGGGCGTGGGCCTGGCCGCCAACCAGATCGGTGTCGATCTGAAGGTCTTCATCTACGACTGCCCCGACGACGAGGGCCGACGGCACACCGGTGTCATCTGCAACCCCAAGCTCGTCGAGCTGCCCGCCGACCGGCGCCGGCTGGACGACAGCAACGAGGGCTGTCTGTCCGTGCCGACCGCGTACGCGCCGCTCGCCCGGCCCGACTACGCCGAGGTGACCGGGCAGGACGAGAAGGGCAACCCGATCAAGGTGCGTGGCACCGGCTACTTCGCGCGCTGTTTGCAGCACGAGACCGACCACCTGTACGGGTACCTGTACATCGACCGGCTCTCCAAGCGCGAGCGCAAGGACGCGCTGCGGCAGATGGCCGAGAACGAGCCCCGGTATCCCGTGGTCGCCAACGACTGAGAACGTCTGAGAACGGCTGAGAACAGCTGTGACAGAAAATGACCGTTGGGGTCGGTAGATCCCAGCGGGCTCCAGTGGAACCCCTGTTGAACGGCCCCTGGTCAGGACGGCACCTGACCAGGGGTCGTTCGTATGTCCGTCGCACGTTCGATCGGATTTCGGACTCAAGTGCGCCTGCAGTGATCCAGAATCAGTCATCCAACAGGGGAATCTCGGCATCTTGGGGTAGTGAAGGAAGCAAATCCGTTCCCAGAACGGTCAGTTGTGGTGCTGAATGGGAAGTGCGGGGATACGCAACGGCGCACGCCCGGCACAAGGGAAGGGGCGTCGCGTCAACTGGCGGCTGAGAGGGGTTTGTTCGTGCCTGCTTTCTCACACAGCACCTCACCGGCGACAACAACGGTAGCGATCCCACCATCACTGGCCTTGCCGGTGATCGAAGCGGCGTTTCCCCGGCAACTGCATCCGTATTGGCCCCGACTTCAGGAGGAGACCAGGGGCTGGCTGCTGGAAAAACGCCTCATGTCGGCGGACAAGGTAGCTGAATATGCCGACGGCCTTTGCTATACCGACCTCATGGCCGGGTACTACCTCGGCGCCCCGGACGGCGTACTTCAGGCGATAGCGGACTTCAGTGCCTGGTTCTTCGTCTGGGACGACCGCCACGACCGGGACATCGTGCACGGACGGCCTGTCGCCTGGCGGCAGTTGAGGGGCCGGCTGCACGCGGCGCTGGACGCACCGGGGCGCCATCTGCGGCACCGGGATCCGCTGGTCGCGGGGTTCGCCGACAGCGTGCTGCGCCTGTACTCGTTCCTGGGCCGGAGGTGGAACGCCCGCTTCGCGCGGCACTTCCACATGGTGATCGAGGCGTACAACCGCGAGTTCCGAAACCGTACAACCGGAACCGTGCCGAAAGTCGAGGAATACCTCGAACTGCGGCGGCTCACTTTCGCGCACTGGATCTGGACCGACCTCCTGGAGCCGAGTGCCGGATGTGAACTCCCCACCGTGGTGCGGAAAAACCCGGCGTTCCGTCGGGCGGCCCTGTTGAGTCAGGAATTCGCCGCCCTGTACAACGACCTCTGCTCGCTCCCGAAGGAAATCGCGGGCGACGAGGTCCACAATCTCGGGATCAGTCTCATCCAGCACGAGGGGCTGACGCTCGAAGAGGCCATCACGGAAGTCAGGGGGCGGGTCGAGGGATCCGTTCTGGAATTCCTCGCGGCGGAACAGACTGCTCTCCGGTTCGCCGAATCGCTCGACGACGGCAGCGTACGCGGAAGGGAAATAAGCGTCGCCGTGCACCACTGTCTCGGCAATATGCGGAACTGGTTCAGTTCCGTCTACTGGTTCCACCACGAGTCCGGCCGCTACATGGTCGACAACTGGGACGACGGCTCCACACCCCCGTACGTCAACAACGAAGCAGCAGGTGAGAAATGACCGTCGAGTCCGTGCGTCCCGCGTCCCCCGACACCGGGGGCCTGCCCGATCCGCCCTTCGCGGGGGGCGGCGTTCCCCTCCTCGGCCACGGCTGGAAACTGGTCCGCGACCCGCTGGGCTACTTCGCCCGGCTCCGCGACCACGGTGACGTCGTACGGCTGAAGCTGGGCCCCAAGGCGGTGTACGCCGTCACCTCGCCCGAACTGATCGGGGCCCTCGCGCTCAGCCCCGACTACGTCATCGGCGGCCCGTTGTGGGAGTCCCTCGAAGGGCTGCTCGGCAAGGAGGGCGTGGCCACGGCCAACGGGCCCACCCACCGACGCCAACGGCGCACCATCCAGCCCGCGTTCAGGCTGGACGTCATTCCCGAGTACGGGCCGATCATGGAGGAGGAGGCGCGGGCGTTCGCCCGGCGCTGGCAGCCCGGCGAGATCATCGACTGCACGTCGGAGGCCTTCCGTATCGCCGTGCGCATCGCGGCCCGCTGTCTGCTGCGCGGCGACTCCATGGACGAGCGGGCCGAACGGCTGTGCGCCGCGCTCGCCACGGTGTTCCTGGGGATGTACCGGCGCATGGTGATCCCGGCGGGACCGCTCTACCGGCTCCCGCTGCCGGGCAACCGCAAATTCAACCGGGCCCTGGCCGATATGCATCTCGTCGTCGACGAGATCGTGGCCGAGCGCCGGGCATCTGGTCAAAAGCCGGACGATTTGCTGACGGCATTGCTGACGGCCACGGACGGGAATGGCGACCCCATCGGCGAACAGGAGATCCACGACCAGGTCGTCGCCATAGTCACCCCGGGCAGTGAAACCGTCGCCTCCGCTGTCATGTCGCTGCTCCAGGTCCTCGCTGAACAGCCGGAACACGCCGACAAGGTGGCCGAGGAGGCCGAATCCATCGCGGGCGACCGCCCGATCGCATTCGCGGACGTCCGCAAGCTGACGTACACGAACAATGTCATCGTCGAGACCATGCGTCTGCAGCCGGCCGTCTGGATATTGACGCGACGGGCGGCGGTCGAGACCGAGCTGGGCGGTTATCGGATTCCGGCCGGTGCCGACCTCGTGTACAGCCTGTACGCGATGCATCGCGATCCGCGTTCGTACGAGCGGAACGTCGAGTTCGATCCCGACCGCTGGCTTCCGGAACGCGCGAAGGACGTGCCCAAGTACGCGATGAGCCCGTTCAGCGTGGGTAACCACAAGTGTCCGGGCGACCACTTCTCGATGGCCATGCTGACCCTCCTCACGGCCGAGGCGGCGAGGAAGTGGCGCTTCGAGCGGGTGTCCGGGTCGAACGACTCGCTCCGCGTGGGCATCACGCTGCGCCCGGACCGGATGCTGCTGCGCGCGATACCGCGCTGAGGGGGCCGAGGTGGTGCGGCGGGCGTACGTTCAGGCGGCCTCAGGGCCCTTGAACGTACGCCGGTACGCCTGCGGGGTGGTCCCCAGCGACCGGACGAACTGGTGGCGCAGCGCCGCCGCGTTGCCGAACCCGGTGCGCCAGGCGATCGCGTCCATGGTCTCGTCCGTCGCCTCCAGCAACTGCTGTGCCAGCAAGACGCGTTGGCGCAGGATCCAGCGGTAGGGCGTGGTGCCGGTCTCCTGCTGGAAGCGGCGGGCGAAGGTACGGGGTGACATGTGGGCGCGCTCGGCGAGCTGCTCGACGGTCACCTCCTCGTCGAGATGGCGCTCCATCCACACCAGCACCTCCCCGACGGTGTCGCACCGCGACCGGGGCAGGGGCCGCTCGATGTACTGGGCCTGTCCGCCGTCGCGGTGCGGCGGTACGACCATCCGGCGGGCGATGGCGTTGGCGACCTCGGGCCCGTGCTCGTCGCGTACGAGGTGCAGACAGGCGTCGATCCCGGCGGCCGTACCCGCGGAGGTGATCACCGGCCCGGCGTCGACGTACAGCACGTCCGGCTCGACCCGGATGCGCGGATAGCGCCTGGCCAGTTCCTCGGCGTGGCGCCAGTGCGCCGCGCACCGCCGGCCGTCCAGCAGTCCCGCGGCGGCGAGCACGAAGACCCCGGAGCAGACGCTGAGGACCCGGGCCCCGCGCTCCACGGCCCGCCGCAGCGCGTCCAGCAGCTCCGGCGGATACTCCCGCTCCGCATAGGTCTGCCCGGCCGGTACGGCGATCAGGTCGGCGGTCTCGAGCCGCTCCAGCCCGTGCTGCGTACTCACGGTGAAGCCCGCGTGGGTGGTCAGCGTCGGGCCCTCGGCCGAGGCGACCGCGAAGTCGTACACCGGCAGGTTCTCGTCGCTGCGGTCGAGGCCGAAGACCTCGCAGACGACGCCGAGTTCGAAGGGATGCACTCCGTCGAGCAGCACGACGGCCACGTTTTCGAGCATGCTGCCAGTGTGCCTCGGCATTGGCAGGAAATCGAGGGTCTACGGCAGTACTGCCACTGACGGTCAGGAGCTAACGGGACGAGACTGATGTCCATGAACACAGCAGCGGACAACATCGTCGGAATCCTCGTCATCGTCGCGGTCTTCGTGGCCCTCGCCCTCCCGTCGCTGATCGGCCTGGCGCACGACCGGCGCGTCGACCGTCAGATCAGGGAGGCCCAGCAGGCCCGCCGGGCCGCCCGGGCCCGGGTCCGCCCGGCCATCGCCGCCAAGGACGTCGCCCGGGCGGCGTGACCGGACATCCGGGTGGAGGGATCAGAACTCGTCGTCGAACGACACCGAGCCCTCCACCGCCACCTGGTACGCCGACGGGCGGCGCTCGAAGAAGTTGGTCAGCTCCTGGACCCCTTGAAGCTCCATGAAGGAGAAGGGGTTCTCGGAGCCGTACACCGGAGCGAAGCCCAGCCGGGCCAGCCGCTGGTCGGCGACGCACTCCAGGTACTGGCGCATCGACTCGGTGTTCATGCCCGGCAGACCCTCACCGCACAGGTCGCGGCCGAACTGGAGTTCCGCCTCGACCGCCTCCCGCATCATGTCGGTCACCTCCTGCTGGAGCCGCTCGTCGAACAGCTCCGGCTCCTCCTTGCGGACGGTGTCGACCACCTCGAACGCGAAGCTCATGTGCATGGTCTCGTCCCGGAACACCCA
Source organism: Streptomyces sp. NPDC020898 (assembly GCF_044333925.1). Classification (NCBI taxonomy): domain Bacteria; kingdom Bacillati; phylum Actinomycetota; class Actinomycetes; order Kitasatosporales; family Streptomycetaceae; genus Streptomyces; species Streptomyces sp. NPDC020898. The sequence goes on along the minus strand of NZ_JBIRRV010000002.1, from coordinate 296,748 downwards.
GTTGGTGCCGGTGGCCAGGCCGTGCAGCAGACCCCGGCTGCGGAACCAGTAGACGTACGCGAAAGCACCGTAGAAGAAGAGCCCTTCGATGCACGCGGCGAAGCAGATCAGGTTGAGGAGGAAGCGGCGGCGGTCGGCCTGGGTCTCCAGGCGGTCCAGCTTCTCGACCTCGTTGATCCACTTGAAGCAGAACTCGGCCTTCTCACGGATGGACGGGATGTTCTCCACCGCGTCGAAGGCCGCCGCCCGGTCCTCCGGATCGGGGAGATAGGTGTCGAGCAGCGTCAGATAGAACTGGACGTGCACGGCCTCCTCGAAGAGCTGGCGGCTCAGGTACAGGCGCGCCTCGGGGGAGTTGATGTGCTTGTAGAGCGTGAGCACCAGGTTGTTCGAGACGATCGAGTCGCCCGTCGCGAAGAACGCGACCAGCCGGCCGATCATGTGCTGCTCACCCTCGGACAGCTTCGCCAGGTCGGTGACGTCCGAGTGGAGGTCGACCTCCTCGACGGTCCAGGTGTTCTTGATGGCGTCCCGGTAGCGCTCGTAGAAGTCCGGGTAGCGCATGGGGCGGAGCGTGAGTTCGAAGCCCGGGTCGAGAAGGTTCTTGGTTTCGCTGGACATTTACTGGCACGCCTCGCAGGACTCGGGGTTTTCCAGGGAGCAGGCGACGGCGTCTTCGGGGGTCGGCTGCTGGACGGGAACGGATGCCTGCGCGGCGCGGGCGATGCGGGTCGCCGGGCGGGAGCGCAGGTAGTACGTCGTCTTCAGGCCCGACTTCCAGGCGTACGCGTACATCGAGGAGAGCTTGCCGATGGTCGGCGTCTCCAGGAACAGGTTCAGGGACTGGGCCTGGTCCAGGAACGGGGTCCGGGCCGCCGCCATGTCGATCAGGCCGCGCTGCGGGATCTCCCACGCCGTGCGGTACAGCGCCCGTACGTCGGCCGGGATCCACGTGAAGTCCTGCACCGAGCCGTTCGCCTCGCGCAGCGCCTCACGGGTGCGGGCGTCCCACACGCCGAGGTCCTTGAGCTCCTGGACCAGGTAGGAGTTGACCTGGAGGAACTCGCCGGACAGCGTCTCGCGCTTGAACAGGTTGGACACCTGCGGCTCGATGCACTCGTACACACCGGCGATCGAGGCGATGGTGGCGGTCGGCGCGATCGCCAGGAGCAGGGAGTTGCGCATCCCGGTCGCGGCGATCCGTTCCCGCAGCGCCGCCCAGCGCTCGGGCCAGTTCAGCTCGACGTCGTAGTGGTCGGGGTGGAGCACACCGCGGGCCGTACGGGTCTTGTCCCAGGCCGGCAGCGGGCCGTTGCGCTCGGCGAGGTCGGTGGAGGCCTCGTACGCGGCGAGCATCACGCGCTCGGCGATGCGGGTGGAGAGGGCCTTGGCCTCGGGCGAGTCGAAGGGGACGCGCAGCTTGAAGAAGACGTCCTGGAGGCCCATCGCGCCCAGACCGACCGGGCGCCAGCGGGAGTTGGAGCGGCCCGCCTGCTCGGTCGGGTAGAAGTTGATGTCGACGACCCGGTCGAGGAAGGTGACGGCGGTGCGGACCGTCTCGTCCAGCCGCTCCCAGTCGATGTCCCCGTCGACCACGAACGCGCCGAGGTTCACCGAGCCCAGGTTGCAGACCGCCGTCTCCCCGTCGTCCGTGACCTCCAGGATCTCGGTGCAGAGGTTCGAGGAGTGGACGACGCTGCCCGGCTCGGCCGTCTGGTTGGCGGTGCGGTTGGCCGCGTCCTTGAAGGTCATCCAGCCTTGGCCGGTCTGCGCGAGCGTACGCATCATGCGGCCGTACAGATCACGGGCCGGGATGGTCCTGCGGGCGAGCCCGGCCTCCTCGGCCCTGCGATAGGCGGCGTCGAAGTCGTCGCCCCACAGGTCGACCAGCTCGGGCACGTCGGAGGGGGAGAAGAGCGACCAGAGGGCGTCCGCGTTCACCCGGCGCATGAACTCGTCCGGGATCCAGTGCGCGAGGTTCAGGTTGTGCGTACGGCGGGCGTCCTCGCCCGTGTTGTCGCGCAGCTCCAGGAACTCCTCGATGTCGGAGTGCCAGGTCTCCAGGTACACCGCGGCCGCGCCCTTGCGCCGGCCGCCCTGGTTCACGGCCGCGACCGAGGCGTCCAGCGTCTTCAGGAACGGGACGATGCCGTTGGAGTGCCCGTTGGTGCCGCGGATGAGGGACCCGCGTGAGCGAATCCGGCTGTACGACAGTCCGATGCCACCGGCGTGCTTGGAGAGGCGGGCGACCTGGTGGTAGCGGTCGTAGATGGAGTCCAGCTCGTCGACGGGGGAGTCGAGGAGGTAGCAGGACGACATCTGGGGGTGCCGGGTACCGGAGTTGAAGAGGGTGGGGGAGGAGGGGAGGTAGTCGAGGCGGCTCATCAGCCGGTAGAGCGCGGCGACTTCGTCGAAGGCGCGGACAGTGTCGTCCTCGGCGAGACCGCTCGCGACGCGCAGCATGAAGTGCTGGGGCGTCTCGATGACCCGGCGCGTGATCGGGTGGCGCAGGAGGTACCGGCTGTGGAGGGTACGCAGCCCGAAGTACCCGAAGCGGTCGTCGCCCTCGACGTCGATCAGGGCGTTCAGACGGTCCGCGTGCAGCCGTACGAACTCTGCGGTGCGGTCGGCGATCAGGCCCTCCCGGTGCCCGACCGTGACCGACTCCGTGAAGGAGGTGACGCCCTGTGAGGCGGCCTCGGCGGCGATGCTGACGGTCAGCAGCCGGGCGGCCAGCCGGGAGTACGCGGGGTCCTCGGAGATGAGGCCGGCCGCAGCCTCGGTGGCCAGCTCGCGCAGCTCCGACACGTCGGCCCGGGCTGACCGGCCGCGCAACGCGGCGGCGGCGACCCGGCCGGGGTCGGCGTCGGGAAGGTCGGCGGTCAGCTCGGTCAGGATCCGCAGCAGCGCGGTCCCGGGACCGTCGGTACGGTCGGTCTCCGCCGGAGTCGCTGAAACCGGTTCGGCTGGCGCGATGGTCACGTGGGGGCTCTCCCTCGCTCGGCACGGGGCCTGGCGGGAGGGCAGCGGGGCACACGGACGCCTTACGGGCACGCGCGCGTCCACCGGCCCACTCCACGAGACCCGGACGTCAGACACCCGGGCCGGTCGGCCGGGCGCACCGTCGGCAGGTCCTCGGACTGGACACGCGCACGACCGTGCGAGGGCACGAATGTGAACGTGTACACCGTTGCGGGACAGTTCCGGATTCGCACCGGATTCCCCTGCGGCGACAGCGAGATGAGCATACATCTTGTGCCGGGCCGCAGACGCACCCCCACATGTTGTGTCGCGTCGCCCCTAAAGAGACACAACAACGGGCCGCCGGATTTCTCCAACGGCCCGTTGTGGCGCCCCTTCAGGGGCGCGGGGAACTGCGCGACAAGCCCCCACCGGGCCCGCGGTCAAAGAACCACGCACCCGGCGGAGCCCTCAGTGCGCGGCGCCTGCCGTGGCCGGCGGCAACTTCTCCACCACGCCCGGATCCCCCGCGTCCGCCGTGTAGTCCGACGGGTTGGTCTCGTCCACACCGTCCGGCGCGTTCATCGCCTTCAGGACGAAGGTGAGGACCACCGTGATGACGACGTTCAGGATGAACGCCGTCAGACCGATGTACCCGATCTCACCGATCCCGGGGATCTCCTTCGAGCTGCCCCCGAAGTGCTTCTGCGTCGGAGACGCGACGCCGTACGCCGCCAGCGTGCCGTACAGCATGCCGACCGCCCAGCCGGCGAGCAGGGCCCAGCGGTGGAACCAGCGGGTGAACAGACCGCCGACCAGGGCGGGGAAGGTCTGCAGGATCCAGATGCCGCCCAGGAGCTGGAAGTTGATGGCGACCGTCTTGTCCATGGTCAGGACGAAGACCAGCGCGCCCACCTTCACCACGAGCGAGACCAGCTTGGAGACCTTCGTCTCCTGCTCCGGTGTCGCGTCGGGCTTGAGGAAGTCCTTGTAGATGTTGCGGGTGAAGAGGTTCGCCGCCGCGATGGACATGATGGCTGCCGGAACGAGCGCACCGATGCCGATCGCCGCGAACGCCACGCCCGCGAACCACGCCGGGAACATGTCCTCGAAGAGCTGAGGGATCGCCAACTGGCCGTTGGTGACCTTGACTCCGGCCGCGATCGCCATGAAGCCCAGCAGTCCGAGCAGGCCCAGCATCAGCGAGTACAGGGGCAGGATCGTGGAGTTGCGGCGGATCACGTCACGGCTGCGGCTCGACAGCACCGCGGTCACGCTGTGCGGGTACATGAACAGCGCGAGTGCCGAGCCGAGCGCCAGCGTGGCGTACGTCCACTGCGAGGCCTCGCCGGGAGCCAGCGCACCGCGCGGTTTGCCGGTCGCCGGGTTGGTCTGGGAGAAGGCGTCGCCCGCGGCCTTGAAGATCTCGTCGAAGCCGCCCAGCTTGATCGGGATGTAGATGATCGCGACCGCGATGACGATGTAGATCAGCGCGTCCTTCACGAACGCGATCAGCGCGGGCGCCCGCAGACCCGACGAGTACGTGTACGCGGCCAGCACACCGAAGGCGATCAGCAGCGGCAGGTCCTTGACGAACCAGTTGGTGTCCTCGCCACCGCCGACGCCCATGACGTCCAGGACGGCCTGGATACCGACCAGTTGGAGCGCGATGTACGGCATCGTCGCCAGGATGCCGGTGACGGCGACCGCCAGCGACAGCCCCTTCGAGCCGAACCGGCCGCGCACGAAGTCCGAGGTGGTGACGTACCCGTGCTTGTGCGAGACGGACCACAGGCGGGGCAGGAACACGAACATCAGCGGGTAGATGAGGATCGTGTAGGGCACCGCGAAGAACCCGGCCGCGCCCGCCGCGTAGATAGCCGCCGGTACCGCCACGAAGGTGTACGCCGTGTAGAGGTCGCCGCCGAGCAGGAACCAGGTGACCCAGGTGCCGAACGACCGGCCGCCCAGGCCCCATTCGTCGAGGCTGTTCTCGTTCGCGGCCTTGCGCCAGCGCGAGGCCATGAACCCGACGATCGTGACCGCCAGGAAGAAGAAGATGAAGACGGCGAGTGCCACGCCGTTCACGCCGTCGTTCATGCGTCCGCACCACCCTTCGCGGCGGCCCGGGCGCGCTGGTCACGCTGCCAGAGCACGTACGCGGTCATCGTCAGGACGGTGGATATGACCACCCACAGCATCTGGTACCAGTAGAAGAACGGGATGCCGATGAAGGCCGGTTCGACCTTCGCGTACGAGCTCACCCACAGCATCGCCACGAAAGGCACGAAGAGGCAGAGCCCGATGACCACGCGTACCGGAGTCACCACCGGTTGTTCTGCCACCGGTTGTCTCACTTCAGGCGCTTCTGACATGCCACGGCTCCGTCCCCTCGCTGATTACCTGGATTGCCTGTGATCACTAGCGCAACGCGCAGGAAATCTAAGGGACGGTTTCGCTTTATGGAACCCCCGTCCGCATAACGGATATCCCCGGTGAGTGAGGGGAATGTGTCAGCAGCAGCGGAACCCCTGCCGGGGGTCCTTTTCCTGCCGGTCCGTACGCATTCGCTCGAACTCCCGCCGGGTGGGCACCGGCGCCTGCGGGTTCCCCTCCCGTACGTGTGCGACATACCGCTCGTACGCCGACTCGTCGGTCAGTTCCCGTACGTACCAGCGCACGCCCCTAATCGCCAGGCGGGCCCGGCGCAGTACTGCCGACGACCGCACGGCGCTCCTCCTCCATCTCCGCCTTCTCCTCCTTGGTCGGGAACAGCCCGGCCGGAGCGACGATCTTCGACTCGACGTATTTGGCCTCGCTCAGCGTGGACAGGGCCGGCCGCCGCACGTGCCGGACACAGACCCGGACCGCGTCCGCGATCACGACGATGATCAGGACGGCCAGTACGGCGGACAGGACGCCGTCGACCGTGGAGTTGGTGACGACGGTGTGCATGTCGTCCATGGTCTTGGCCGGCGGCAGGACCTCGCCCCGGTCGATGGCGTCCTGGTAGACGGACCGCTGCTTGAAGAAGCCGACGCGCGGATCGCTGGAGAACACCTTCTGGAAGCTGGCCGTCAGGGTCACCGTCGCGTCCCAGGCGAGCGGAATCCCGGTGATCCAGGCCCACTTGAGGCGTCCGGACTTCACCAGCAGCGTCGTGCAGACCGCCAGCGCGACCGCGGCGAGCAGCTGGTTGGAGATGCCGAAGATCGGGAAGAGCTGGTTGATCCCGCCCAGGGGTTCGTGCACGCCGACCCAGAGGAAGTAGCCCCACAGCGCGCACACGACCGCGCTGGTGATGACGAGCCCGGGCTTCCAACTCACGTTCCTGAAGGGCTTGTAGACGTTGCCCAGCATGTCCTGGAGCATGAACCGGCCCACGCGCGTGCCCGCGTCCAGTGCGGTCAGGATGAACAGCGCCTCGAACATGATCGCGAAGTGATACCAGAACGCGCGCAGCCCGCCCCCGGTCACCTGGGAGAAGATCTCCGAGACCCCGACCGCGAGGGTCGGCGCACCCCCGGTACGCGACAACAGGCTGGCCTCCTCGACCTGTTCGGCCGCCCTGGCCAGCGCCTCCGGCGAGATCGTGTACCCGAAGTTGGCGACCGCCTCCGACGCCGACTGCACGCTGGTGCCGATGACCCCGGCGGGTGCGTTCATCGCGAAGTACAGCCCCGGGTCGATGATGGAGGCGGCGATCAGGGCCATCACGGCGACGGACGACTCCATCAGCATGGAGCCGTACCCGATCATCCTGACCTGCGTCTCCTTCTGGATCATCTTGGGCGTCGTACCCGACGAGATGAGCGAGTGGAAACCGGACAGCGCCCCGCAGGCGATGGTGATGAACACGAACGGGAAGAGCGAACCCGCGAACACCGGCCCGTCGCCGCGCGAGGCGAAGTCGGTGACGGCGTCCATCTTCAGCGTGGGCAGCGCGATGACCACGCCCAGCGCCAGCAGCACGATCGTGCCGATCTTCATGAACGTGGAGAGGTAGTCGCGCGGGGCCAGCAGCATCCACACCGGCAGGATCGACGCGATGAACCCGTACGCCACCAGCCAGACGACCAGCGTCGACGGCGCGAGGGTGAACGTCTCGGCCCACGACGACTCGGCGACCCAGCGCCCGGCGACGAGCGCGAGCAGCAGCAGCGCCACGCCGATCAGCGAGACCTCGGTGACGCGCCCCGGCCGCAGCACCCGCAGATAGAAGCCCATCAGCAGGGCGATCGGGATGGTCATCCCGATGGAGAAGGTGCCCCAGGGCGAGGCGGCCAGCGCGTTCACGATGACCAGGGCCAGCACACCCAGCAGGATGATCATGATGGCGAACGCCGCGATCAGCGCCGCCGCCCCGCCGAACGGCCCGATCTCCTCCCGCGCCATCTGCCCGAGGGAGCGCCCGTCGCGGCGCGTGGAGAAGAACAGCACGACCATGTCCTGCACGGCGCCCGCGAAGATGACGCCCACGATGATCCAGATCGTGCCGGGCAAGTACCCCATCTGGGCGGCCAGTACGGGCCCGACCAGCGGTCCGGCGCCCGCGATGGCGGCGAAGTGGTGGCCGAGCAGCACACGCCGGTCGGTCGGATGGAAGTCGATGCCGTTGTTGAGGCGTTCGGCGGGGGTGGCCCGCGTCCTGTCGACCTTCAGAACCTTGTAGGCGATGAACTTCGAGTAGAAGCGATAGGCGATGGCGTACGAGCCGAGGGCCGCCGCGACCATCCACGCGGCCGAGACGTTCTCGCCGCGCGCCAGCGCGAGCACGGACCAGCCGGTCGCGCTCACCAGCGCGACGAGGGTCCAGATGACGATGGTTCGGGTGTTCGCAGTGCGCACCGGGTCGTCCTCCCGTCCATGCGATGACGGAAGGACCGTAGTGCGGGACGAAGAACAGCGCTACACCGCGTGCAGCAGGCCTGCCCTTTAGGGGCGCGGGGCTGTGTCGATGTGCGGCTCCGCCGCGTGGGCGCGACCAGCCACGACGGACCCGCAGCCGCCCACAGACCTCTCGGCCCTACTCCACAGGCCGCTTGAGCCGTGCAACGAACTTGTACCGGTCCCCCCGATAAACCGACCGCACCCACTCCACCGGCTGACCCTCCTTGTCCAGCGAGTGCCGGGACAGCATCAGCATCGGCAGGCCCACGTCGGTGCCGAGCAGGCCGGCCTCGCGCGGGGTGGCCAGCGACGTCTCGATGGTCTCCTCGGCCTCCGCGAGGTGGACGTCGTACACCTCGGCGAGGGCCGTGTAGAGGGAGGTGTACTTGACGAGTGACCTGCGCAGCGCCGGGAAGCGCTTGGCCGACAGATGGGTGGTCTCTATGGCCATCGGCTCGCCGTTCGCCATCCGCAGCCGCTCGATACGCAGGACGCGCCCGCCGGTCGTGATGTCGAGCAGCTCGGCGAGGGTGTCGTCGGCGGTGATGTAGCCGATGTCGAGGAGCTGGGAGGTGGGTTCGAGGCCTTGGGCGCGCATGTCCTCGGTGTACGAGGTGAGTTGCAGCGTCTGCGAGACCTTCGGCTTGGCGACGAAGGTGCCCTTGCCCTGGATGCGTTCGAGCCGGCCCTCGACGACCAGTTCCTGGAGGGCCTGGCGGACGGTCGTGCGGGAGGTGTCGAACTCCGCCGCCAGGGTGCGCTCGGGCGGGACCGGCGTGCCGGGTGCCTGGGTCTCCGTCATGTCGAGCAGATGCTTCTTCAGACGGTAGTACTTGGGCACGCGCGCGGTACGGACGGTAGGCCCACCCTCGTTCTCCGCACTGCTCACGTCGGTGCTCATGCTCCGCCTTTCCGGCTTCTTGTCCTGCTGTGGCCGGCGTCCCGCCGGTCCAAGTTCACATCGTGGCACGGCCGACGCCGCGATTGACCTGTGCTGCATTTTCCCGGGGGACGACCCCCGGACCCCCAGCAGAAAAGCAGGCCCGCTGGGGTGACCGGCACGGAGATCGCGAGGCAAACCTGGTGAACGGTCTCGTCGGACCCTCGCGCGCTCCGTGACCCCTCTGTATACCGTCACGCCCCTCGCTGGTCTAGTCCACCGCGCGGAAAGCTGTACCCAGGTCGCGGTCCAGCGCTCCTTTGGAGTGGTCTATCTCGAACTGGACGCGTGTGCAGGGTATTTCCGCCACCTTCTTACTTAAAGGTTCTTGCATATGTAGATCGCATAACAGCTGGTCAGAAGGGGTTCTGACCCCCTTGACGCACCGATTGGTCCGAGCCAAGCTCCGCCTACTGGTCTACACCATTGGTCCAGGTCCCTGAGGAGGGTGGCGTGAAGCGCAAGCTGATAGCCGCGATCGGTATCGCGGGCATGATGGTCTCCATCGCGGCATGCGGCGACAGTGACAGCGGAAGCTCGGGCGACACCGGCGCCGACGCCAAGGAACTGACCGTCTGGCTGACCGTGGACGCGCAGAACAACTGGCCCGAGCTGGTGAAGGCCGCCGACGCCGCACTCGCGAAGAAGCACCCCGGCATCAAGATCAACCACGAGTACTACGGCTGGCCCGACAAGAACGCCAAGCTCGACGCCGTCCTCGCCACCGACAAGGCCCCCGACGTCGTCGAGATGGGCAACACCGAGATGCTCGGCTACACGGTCAAGGGCGCCTTCGCCCCCCTCGACCCGGCGAAGTTCGAGAACTCGGCCGCCTGGCTCGACGGCCTCAAGGCCTCCGTCACCTACGAGGGCAAGACGTACGGCGTCCCGTACTACGCCGGTGGCCGCGTCGCCAACTGGCGCAAGGACGTGGCGGCTTCGGTCGGGGTGAAGTCCGTACCGACGACGTACGCCGAGCTCACCTCGGCCCTGGACAAGATCCAGAAGGAGAAGGGCGACAAGTACAACGCCTGGTACCAGCCCACCCGCGACTGGTACGCCGCCATGTCCTTCGTGTACGACGCCGGTGGCTCGATCGCCGAGGAGTCGGGCGGCGAGTGGAAGGCGACCCTCTCCTCGCCGGAGTCGCTCAAGGGCCTCACCGAGTTCAAGAACGTCGTCGACAAGTACATGCACGGCGACAAGACCAAGGACGAGTCCGACCGTTACATCGTCTACGGCCAGGGCAAGACCAGCATGATCTTCGCCGCCGCCTGGGAGGGCGCGACCGCCGAGGCGCCGGAGAACGACAAGTCCGGCAAGCTCAAGGGCAACCTGGTGAACTTCGTCATGCCCGGCCCGTCCGGCAAGAACATGCCGGTGTTCCTGGGCGGTTCGGACCTCGCCGTCCCGGTGAAGTCGAAGGCGCAGACGGTCGCCGCCGAGTGGATCGACGCCTACACCGGCGCGAGCGGCCAGAAGGGCCTGATGGCCAAGGGCAACCTGCCCAACAACAAGACCGACCTCGCCACCCTGAAGAACGACCCGGCGACGGCGGTCCCGGCCACGGCGGCCGAGTCCAACTGGTTCGTCCCGATGGCACCGGGCTGGGGCCAGGTCGAGAAGGCCCAGATCCTCCAGACGATGCTGCAGAGCATCGGCACCGGCAACAAGACGGTCGAGGCCGCCGCGAAGGACGCGGACACGGCGATCGACAAGATCATCAACGTCAAGTGAGCCGATGAGCCCGACGCGCCGATGATCCGGTGCGTCGAGGCGGGGCCCTGCCACGGGGAGGGCCCCGCTCGCTCGCCGCATGCAGGCCGCGGTACCTGGACGACCGCAACGACCGTACGACCTGAGGGACCGCTGAGGAGCGCGCGGATGAGTGCCGCTGATACGACCACCACTGCCAAGGTGCCGCCCAAGCGGCAGCCACCCCCGCCGACCGTCGCGGCGCAGCCCGGGAAGCCAGGCGGACGACGGGCCTCCAGGAGCACCGCCGCGATCCCGTGGGCCCTGCTGGCCCCCTGTCTCCTGATCCTCGCCCTCGTCCTCGGCTATCCCCTCGTACGCCTGGTCACCCTGTCCTTCCAGAAGTTCGGGCAGTCCCAGCTGTGGGGCTTCCAGCCGGCCGAGTCGGTGGGCTTCGACAACTTCGCCAAGGTGCTCGGGGACGGCGAGTTCTGGGCCGTGGTCGTCCGCACGATCGTCTTCGCCGTCGGCTGCGTGGTCTTCACGATGGTCATCGGCATGCTGATCGCCCTGCTGCTCCAGCGGGTCAGCGGCTGGATGAAGGCGCTCATCAACATTGTCCTGGTGGCCAGTTGGGGCATGCCGATCATCGTGGCGACCACTGTCTTCAAGTGGCTGTTCGACTCCGACTACGGGATCGTCAACGCACTGTTGAGCAGACTGCCCGGCGTCGACCTGATCGGCCACAACTGGTTCGCGAGCGGGCCGCAGGGCCTGGCCGTGATCATGCTGCTCGTGGTGTGGGGCGCGGTGCCGTTCGTGGTCATCACGCTCGGCGCGGGGCTGACCCAGGTCCCGAAGGAACTGGAGGAGGCGGCCCGGCTGGACGGCGCGGGCGCCTGGGGCGTCTTCCGTTACGTCACCCTGCCCATCCTCAAGCCGATCATCGTGATGCTCACGACCCTGTCGGTCATCTGGGACATGGGCGTGTTCCCGCAGGTGTTCGTGATGCGCAACGGCCATCCGGAGGCCGAGTTCCAGCTCCTGACCACCTACTCCTACGACCGGGCCTTCATGGTCAACGACTACGCCCAGGGCTCGGCGATAGCGCTGCTCACCGTGGTGCTGCTGCTCGGCGTCGTGGCCGTCTACATGCGCCAGATGCTGAAGATCGGAGACGTCGAATGACCAGCATGAGCGCCGCGACCCCCGCCGCGACCAGGCAGCCGCGGAAGTCGAAGGCCGGCTGGAACCTGCTGGGCCTCCTCGTCTTCGTGACGGCCGGCTTCCCCGTCTACTGGATGCTGAACACGGCCGTCAAACCGGCGAAGGACGCGATCGACCCCGACCCCAGCCTGCTGCCGACGGGCCTCACCCTCGCCAACTTCCGCCGCGCGCTGGACATCTCAGACTTCTGGGGCCCGGTCGGCCGAAGCCTTCTGGTGTCCCTGACCGTGGTCGTCGTCGGCATCCTCGTCGGCCTGCTCGCGGCCCTCGCCATCTCCCGCTTCGCCTTCCGCGGCCGGAAGATCGTCATCGTCGGCATTTTGGCCGTGCAGATGGTCCCCCTGGTGGCGATGATCATCCCCGTGTTCCTGCTCCTCAACGACCTCGGCCAGTACGACCGCCTGACCGGCCTGATCATCACCTACCTGACCTTCATCCTTCCCTTCACTGTGTGGACCCTGCGCGGCTTCATCGTCAACATCCCGAAGGAACTGGAGGAGGCGGCGATGGTCGACGGCTGCTCCCGCACGACCGCCTTCCTCCGCGTGGTCTTCCCCCTCCTGGCCCCCGGCCTGGTCGCGACGTCGGTCTACGGCTTCATCCAGGCCTGGAACGAGTACCTGTACGCCCTGATGCTGATGAGCCAGAAGAACCAGACCGCCACCGTCTGGCTCGGCAACTTCACCACCAAGCACGGCACCGAGTACGCCCCGATGATGGCCGGTTCCACACTGATGGCCGTGCCGATCGTCGTCCTCTTCCTCCTCGTCCAGCGCAAGATGGCCGCGGGCCTGACCGCTGGCGCCGTGAAGGGATAACCCCACCCGATGACGACACTCGCCCGCCGCCCGGACACGCTCACCCGAGACGCGCTGACGGTCCTCCAACCAGGCTTCACCGGCACGACAGCCCCCGACTGGCTCCTGCACCGATTGGGCGAAGGCCTCGCCTCGGTGGGCCTGTTCGGCCGCAACATCGCGTCCCCCGCCCAACTCGCCGCCCTGACTGCCCAGTTGCGCGCCGAGCGCGACGACGTCCTGGTCGCGATCGACGAGGAGGGCGGCGACGTCACCCGCCTGGAGGTCGCCACCGGCTCCTCCTTCCCCGGCAACCACGCCCTGGGCGCGATCGACGACGTCGTACTGACCCAGGACGTGGCCCACGAACTCGGCCACCGCCTCCGGGCCTGCGGAGTCAACCTCAACTGGGCCCCGTCGGCGGACGTCAACTCCAACCCCGCCAACCCCGTCATCGGCGTCCGCTCCTTCGGCGCCGACCCCGGCCTGGTCGCCCGTCACACCGCGGCCTACGTCACCGGCCTCCAGACGGCGGGCGTCGCCGCCTGCACGAAACACTTCCCGGGCCACGGAGACACGGCGGTCGACTCCCACCACGCCCTTCCACGCATCGACGCTGCCCGCTCGGTCGTACTCGACCGTGAGCTGTCCCCGTTCCGCGCCGCGATCGCCGCCGGCACCAGGGCGATCATGAGCGCCCACATCCTGATCCCGTCCCTGGACCCGGACCGCCCGGCCACCCTCTCCCACCCGGTCCTCACCGACCTGCTGCGCGGCGAACTCGGCTACACCGGCCTGATCGTCACCGACGGCATGGAGATGCAGGCCATCGCGGGCACCTACGGCATCGAACGCGGCAGCGTCCTGGCCATCGCCGCCGGCGCCGACGCCATCTGCGTGGGCGGCGGCCTCGCGGACGACGAGACGGTACGCCGCCTGCGCGACGCCCTGATCAGGGCCGTCCGTACCGGCGAACTCCCGGAGGACCGCCTGGCGGACGCGGCGGAACGCGTCCGCTCCCTGTCCCGCTGGACGTCATCGGCACCGGAGCCCTCCGCCACGACGCCCACGGCGGACATCGGTCTCCTGGCCGCCCGACGCGCGGTGGAGGTGACACGCTCCGGCCCCTCCGAACCCCTACGGCAACCCCCGTACGTGGCCGCCTTCACCCCGGTGGCCAACTTCGCTGTGGGCGACGAGACCCCCTGGGGTGTGGCGGCCGAACTGGTACGCCTCCTCCCCGGCACCCGCACCGGCACCTTCACCGGCGACGGGGCGGGCCCGGCGGCCCTGACCGCAGCGGGCCCGAGCCGCATCGTCGCCGTGGTCCGCGACGAACACCGCCACCCCTGGATGTCCACCGCCCTGGACACCCTGCTGGCCGCCCGCCCCGACACGATCGTCGTAGAGATGGGCGTCCCCCAGTCCCCCCGCCGAGGCACCCTCCACCTGGCAACCCACGGCGCGGCAAGGGTCTGCGGCAGAGCAGCGGCAGAGATCATCACGGCCGAGTAACCCACACGACCACAAAAGCGCCGGCCCCCGTGAAAGGGGACCGGCGCGCTTCTTTCCCTAAAGGGCGCGGGGAACTGCGCGACCAGCCACAGCGGCCCCGCACCCGCCAGACAACAGAACCCGGCAGACGCGTAGAGCCGTTAGACCCCTCAGATCCCTCAGATCCCTTGCCACTCAGGCTTGTTGACAAAGGTGTGCCGGAAGTAATCCGCAAGCTTCAACTTGGACGCAGCACCCTCATCAACAACAACCGTCGCATGCGGATGCAACTGAAGCGCCGACGCCGGACACACCGCGGCAACCGGCCCCTCGACAGTCGCCGCCACCGCATCCGCCTTGCCCTCGCCGGTCGCGAGCAGCACCAGATGCCGCGCTTCCAGAATCGTCCCGATCCCCTGCGTGATCACGTGATGCGGAACCTGCCCGATCTCACCGCCGAAGAACCGCGCGTTGTCGATCCGGGTCCGCTCGGTCAGCGTCTTGATCCGCGTCCGCGAGGCAAGCGACGAACACGGCTCGTTGAACCCGATGTGCCCGTCGGTCCCGATCCCCAGCAACTGGAGGTCGACCCCGCCGGCCTCGGCCAGCGCCCTGTCGTACGCCTCACACGCACCCCGCACGTCCTCGGCGGTCCCGTCGGGCCCCAGGAACGCGTCCATCCCGATCCCGAGCGGCTCCAGCACCTCGCGCCGCAGCACGGACCGGTACGACTCCGGATGCTCGGCAGGCAGCCCCACGTACTCGTCGAGCTGGGCTATGCGCGCCCGGGACACCTCGACCGCACCGGAACCCACCTGGGCCGCGAGTGCCTGGTAGACGGGCAGCGGGGTCGAGCCGGTGGCCACGCCGAGCAGGGCGGTCGGCTTGCGCCGGAGCAGCTGCGCCATGGCCCCGGCGATGAGCTCGCCACCCGCCTTGGCATCCGGAACGATGACAACTTCCACGCTGGGCCTGCCGATCTGGGCTACGAGAGTGCAATGTGGTTTAGACCAATCTAACAGGCATCCACGGAAATTGCCTTGGCGTTCCGGCCCCGCACAGGAACCAACAGGGCTAGGCTGCATGGTGGATGCAGGGACGTCCGACTAGTTCGGACGGACGGTTTTGAGGCATCCGAACCGCTCGTGAAGGCACAGCAACGCACACTCTTCAACCTCACTGCGCATGGACACGGCTTGTGGTCTAGTCCACAATGCGTAGAGAGACGTACGACCAGAGCTTCCGTCTTCCCCGCACAGGAAGACGGATCGAGGAACCGGGGCTCTCTGCCCTGACTGCGCCGGCTCCTCATCCATCGGCCGACCGGGACCGCACACCCCACGGCCGTTGCTGCTCCGGGCTGCGGTGCCGGGAGGGCTGAGGGTCCCTCTCAGGCGCCGCGGCCCGCGGGTGTTTCCGGGCCTCTTTCGTACCCGTTCCCCGCCTCCCCGCCAGCCACGGTTTCCGGCCATGTCCGAACCGCCGGGTACGCTCGCACTCGTGCCCTCCATGAACGAACTCGTACGCCAGCACACCGCGCTCAGCGACTCCGACCTGGAGTGGTTGCATCTGCTGGTGTCGGAGTGGCAACTGCTCTCCGATCTCTCCTTCGCGGACCTCGTCCTGTGGGTCCCCACGCGCGACGGCACCCGCTATGTATCGGTCGCCCAGATGCGGCCCAACACGGGCCCGACCTCGTACCAGGACGACATGGTCGGCCACCTCGTCCCCCGCGGCCGCCGCCCCCTGCTGGACGCGGCCCTGGACGAGGGCCGGATCGTGCGCGAGGGCGACCCGGAATGGCGCGAAGAGGTCCCTGTCCGCGTCGAGTCGATCCCCGTACGCAGGGAAGGGCGCGTCCTCGGGGTCATCGCCCGCAACACCAACCTCCTCACCGTCCGAACCCCGAGCCGCCTGGAGCTGACCTACCTCCAGAGCGCCTCCGACCTGGCCCAGATGATCGCCGCCGGGTCGTTCCCCTCCTCGAACCAGGTCGTCGACATGGACGCCTCGCCGCGCGTCGGCGACGGACTGATCCGGCTCGACGCCGACGGCATCGTCCAGTACGCCTCGCCGAACGCGCTGTCCGCGTACCACCGCCTCGGCCTTGCCTCCGACCTCGTCGGCCACCACCTGGGCGTGACCACCTCCGAACTCGCCCCGTCCCGGGGGCCGGTGGACGAGGCGCTCTCCAAGGTCGCCAGCGGCTGGGCGCCGCGCGAGTTCGAGATCGAGTCCCCCGACGGGGTCATCCAGTTCCGGGCGATCCCCCTCAAGCCCAAGGGCATCCGCATCGGTTCGCTCGTCCTGCTGCGGGACGTCACCGAACTGCGCCGCCGTGAGCGCGAGTTGATCACCAAGGACGCGACGATCCGGGAGATCCACCACCGGGTCAAGAACAACCTCCAGACGGTGGCCGCCCTGCTGCGCCTCCAGGCCCGGCGCATCGACTCCGAGAGCGGCCGTGAAGCCCTAGAAGAGGCCGTCCGGCGGGTCGGGTCCATCGCGATCGTGCACGAGACGCTCTCCCAGACCCTGGACGAGCGCGTGGAGTTCGACGAGATCGCCGACCGCGTCCTCGCGATGGTCGCGGAGATCTCGCCGGGCGCGGTCAGAGCCCGGCGCAGCGGGCGCTTCGGCATCCTGGACGCGGAGGTCGCCACCCCGCTCTCGATGGTGCTGACCGAGATCCTCCAGAACGCCCTGGAACACGGCTTCGGTCCGGGCGACACCGGCACGGTCGAGGTCTCGGCGGTCCGCGGCGGTACCAGCAAGGAGACCCGCCTCCTCGTCACCGTCCAGGACGACGGCGTGGGCCTCCCCGAGGGCTTCGACCCGCACCGCTCGGGCAACCTCGGCCTCCAGATCGTACGGACGCTGGTGGAGGGCGAGTTGGGCGGAACGTTCGACATGGTGCCGGCGCCCGAGCGGGGTACACAGGTGATCCTCGACATCCCGGTACGCACCAACAAGTAGCCCGCACCTACAGCCAATGGCCCGTACGAGCCGAACAGCCCGTACGGAGGCAGCGCGGAGACAGCGCGGCGGCTGTGCGCACACAGCAATGAGCCCCGGACCAAAGGCGATGGTCCGGGGCTCAGTTGCTCGTTGCTATGCGCATCGGGGGCACTGCGCGCTGCGGCTCGGGGGCGGGAGATGCGTACTCGCTGTACGCGCCGCCAAGCTCAGGCTGTTACGGGGTGGGTTGTCAGGCGGTGGCCTGACGAGCCCGGTTGCGGGCGGCGCGGCGCTTCATGGCACGGCGCTCGTCCTCGCTGAGACCACCCCAGACGCCGGAGTCCTGGCCGGACTCGAGCGCCCACTGCAGACACTGCTCCATGACGGGGCAGCGACGGCAAACGGCCTTGGCTTCCTCGATCTGCAGCAGCGCAGGACCGGTGTTGCCGATGGGGAAGAAGAGCTCGGGGTCTTCCTCGCGGCAAACGGCGTTGTGACGCCAGTCCATGGCTGCTACCTCTCCTTGGTATTACATGCACGTTGCTTTTGCGCGGTGCTTGTGAATGTGAACGCTTTCACGAATCCCTCAACAAGTGAAGGGCCGATCGTCAGACGGACTGACGTGGTCCAGGAAGTGAGGAGGGGTTCTGGCTCTCTGTGGGGGCCGGTGTTGCGGGCCGTCCCGAGCGCCACGTAGAGACTCGCAAACCTCAGCGGCGGATACAACCCCTACCGGAAAGTTTTTTTTGATTCCTCGGTGTCGGCTCGGTCACAGCCGTACTTCCATGGGGTGGACCCTGGTCTAAACGTTCGAGTGGAAGGACTTTAGCCCGTTCCGCTCACACAATCACACGCAGTGCACGGCGTACGCCTGTGAACGTCACGCTCGTTCGCAGTCCGAGGTGGTCGCCGTCCATCTGGAGGGGCAGGGGCACCTTCGAATGCAAGGTGAAGTCCGTCAGGTCGTGCAGGGAGGTGGCATGCCGGCCATGGGGTCCCCGCTCGGGGGACGAAGTAAGCAACTGCATGCCATACCGGGCGACAGCGGACGTCGACATGCGACTGAGACCGAGTACGTCGAGCCCGCTATCGAACGAGGCCTTAGGCGACGCGTACACCGGACGATTACCCAGATACGTCCACGGGGACGTATTGCAGACTATGGACAGCACCAGATCGGTCACCGGGTCGACGCCCGGCTGTTCCAGGGTGATCGTGCCGTGCCGGCGGTTGGCTTCTCCCAGGAACTGGCGCACGACCTGGCGCAGGTAAAGGGAGTGTGTGGATTTCCGGCCGCGCTCCCGCTGCTGCTCCACCCGCCCGATCACTCCGGCGTCGAACCCCAGACCGGCACAGAACGTGAACCAGCGCTCCGGCACGGACTCGTCCTCGGTGCCCGGCGTCCCTCTCGCGACACCCAGGCCCACCGTGCGCTCCCGGTTCTCGCGCAGGGCGTCCAGGAGAACGCCGGTGGCTTCGACGGCGTCGTTGGGCAGGCCGAGGGCGCGGGCGAAGACGTTCGTGGAGCCGCCGGGGACCACGGCGAGGCCGGGCAGCCGGTCCGGGTCGGGCCCGTTGTGCAGCAGCCCGTTCACTACCTCGTTGACCGTTCCGTCGCCGCCGAGGGCGACGACCAGTTCGATGTCCTTGCTCTCCGCCGCCTGCCGGCCGAGGTCACGCGCGTGGCCCCGGTACTCGGTGGTGACCGCCTCGAGTTTCATCTCGCTCGCGAGAGCGTGTGTCAGCACATCGCGCGTACGTGCGCTTGTGGTGGTTGCCGCCGGATTGACCACGAGAAGTGCACGCATGCGATGCAGGGTACCTACTGGGTGGTACTCGGCCCAGGGCAGGTGGGGATCAAGTAAGAGAAGCGGGAGTGAGCCCGGCCACCCGGGCGCACGCCCCCGTGGTGCGGAAGCAGCCCCGGGCGTACAGGGCGGGCCGGGCGCCCCAGTGCCCCAGGGCTACCCTTCGGGAGTGAGCGCTGAGCAGAATTTCACCCCGAAAACCCTCGAACCGACGGGGCCGCGGCCCCTGAGGTTGACGGCGGCGGCCGTGCTCGCCGGCCTGGAGGGGCTCGCCCTGCTGGTCGGCGGGGCCTACATCCTCGTACTGGGGGTGACAGGCGATCCGGACGACCGGCAGCAGGCCGTCACCGGTGGAATCACCCTGATCGTGCTCGCGCTGCTGCCACTGCTCGCCGCGCGCGGGCTGCTGGGGCGGCGCGGCTGGAGCCGGGGGCCGGCCGTCATCACGCAGATCATGGCGCTGCCCGTCGCCTACAACCTGCTCCAGGCCGACAGCATGGCCATTCCGGGCGGGATCGTGCTGGGGGTGGTCGCGGTCACCGCGCTGGTGCTGCTGGTGAACCAGGAGACGACCCGGGCCCTCGGGATCCGGGGGCCCGGCAACGCGTCGGAGTAGCCCCGAGGGGTTACTCCTCGACCAGCAGCTTCTCCCGCAGCTGGGCCAGGGTGCGGGCCAGCAGCCGGGAGACGTGCATCTGGGAGATGCCGACCTCCTGCGCGATCTGAGACTGCGTCATGTTGCCGAAGAAACGCAGCAGCAGGATCCGCTTCTCGCGCGGCGGCAGATCCTCGAGAAGCGGCTTGAGCGACTCGCGGTACTCGACGCCCTCCAGCGCCTCGTCGTACGAGCCCAGGGTGTCCGCTACCGCCGGGGACTCGTCGTCCGTGTCGGGGACGTCCAGGGACAGTGTGGAGTACGCGTTGGCCGACTCCAGGCCCTCCAGGACCTCTTCCTCCGAGATGCCCAGCTTCTCGGCCAGCTCGTGGACCGTGGGGGAGCGGCCGTGCCGCTGCGAGAGCTCCGCCGTCGCCGTGGTCAGCGCGAGGCGCAGCTCCTGGAGCCTGCGCGGGACGCGGACCGCCCAGCCCTTGTCCCGGAAGTGCCGCTTGATCTCGCCGACGACCGTCGGGGTCGCGTACGTCGAGAACTCGACGCCGCGGTCCGGGTCGAAGCGGTCGACCGACTTGATCAGGCCGATGGTCGCGACCTGGGTCAGGTCGTCCAGCGGCTCACCGCGGTTGCGGAAGCGGCGCGCGAGGTGCTCGACGAGCGGGAGGTGCATACGGACCAGCCGGTTGCGCAGCTCCGCGTACTCGGCACTGCCGGCGTCCAGCTCGCGCAGCTCGAAGAACAGCGCCCGCGCCCCGCTGCGGTCCGTCGCGGAGGCGTGGTGCTGCGTGGCGTGTACCGCCGGAGCCGCAGGAGCGGCTTCCGCGGCCGGAGCCGCCTCCGCCGTCTGTGCGCCCTGCGCGTCGTCTCGTTCGTGCTCGCTCATCGTCCCGCCCGTCGACCTTCCCCGAGTCGGCGCCTCAGCGCGAACAGGGGAGACCTCACTTGGCCCTTCCAGGGGCGCACTCTGCACGGCACCTTCCCGATCCAGCTGCCCGTCGTCCTTGAAGCCGATCCCCGAGGGGTCGTCCTCCGGGTGCGGCCGGGCCTGCTCGGGGATGCCGGAGATACCGGCGACGCCGGAGATGGCGTCCGCCGTGCCCCGCGGCCCGTCCGGGCCGCCGCTGCCCTCCGCGGGCAGCTCCCGTGTGCCGCGTTCTTCGTCCCGCACCGGTCCGTCCCCGTTCCTCACGCCGGCCCGGGTCCCGCGCCGCGCTTCTTGTAGAGACTGATCGACACGGTCTTGTCCTCGGCGACAGTGGAGTCGACCTGGCCGGCCAGGGCCGACAGGACGGTCCAGGCGAAGGTGTCGCGCGCGGGGGCGTGACCGTCCGTGGTCGGAGCGGAGACCGTGACCTCCAAGGAGTCGTCGATCAGCCGGAACACACAACTGAGTACGGAGCCGGGCACGGCCTGCTGAAGCAGGATCGCGCAGGCCTCGTCCACTGCGATGCGCAGGTCCTCGATCTCGTCGAGGGTGAAGTCCAAACGGGCCGCGAGTCCGGCCGTGGCCGTACGCAGCACCGACAGATAGGCGCCCGCGGCCGGCAGCCGGACTTCGACGAAGTCCTGGGTCGCGGGCTCGCCTGCGAACTGGGACACCCTCACCTCCAAGGTGGTACAAGCTCTTTCGGGGGCCGAGGGTCGCCCCCCGGGGTAACGCGATACGTGGTGCAGCGGTGACGCTACCGCGCTCTCGACTTTCCTGTCCCGGGACCCCAGCCCCTTGCTGTCACTCATAGTAAACCTATGGATACGCACAGTGGCTAGGGGTCTGCGGGCCCAATTGGGAAGAGCGTGCGCCGGGTTGACGTACCCAGACGTCAGACGGTCGAACCGTCCGGATCCAGAGTCACACGAGTACGCCCCCGGTCACCAATGCCCCTGGTCAGGCGAGGGCGTGGTCAGACGAGGACGTGGTCGACGAAGCACCAGCGCCAGCTCTCGCCGGGTTCGAAGGTACGCATGACCGGGTGCCCGGTGTCCTTGTGATGTGCTGTCGCGTGCCGCATCGGTGAGGAGTCGCAGCAGCCGACGTGGCCGCATTCCAGGCACAGGCGCAGCTGTACCGGATGGGTACCGGTCGCGAGGCACTCCGGACAGGTCTCGGTCTTGGGCTCGGGTTCCGGGAGCGGCAGCGCGTCGGCATGCGTGCACTGTTTCATGATTGCCAGATTACGACGGGTGCGCGGAAAGCCGCGCGGAATACCCAGGGTGGGCGGAACGAGAGTGGGCCTGGACCGATGCATGTGATGCCACTGCTCCTGCTGGTCGCGGGCAGCGGGGCGATCGCCGCCGCCGCCCGCCGCACCCCGATCCCGCCCCCGCTGCTGCTCGTCGCGGCCGGCCTGGTGTTCGCGTACGTCCCCGGGGTGCCCGACTACGGCCTCGACCCGCATGTCGTCCTGCCGCTGATGCTGCCCCCGCTGCTGTACACGGCGGCCGTGGACAGCTCGTACCTCGATCTGCGCGCGCAACTGCGGCCGGTGGCACTGCTGTCGGTGGGGTACGTG
Organism: Streptomyces sp. NPDC020898; assembly: GCF_044333925.1. NCBI lineage: Bacteria > Bacillati > Actinomycetota > Actinomycetes > Kitasatosporales > Streptomycetaceae > Streptomyces > Streptomyces sp. NPDC020898. The sequence goes on along the minus strand of NZ_JBIRRV010000002.1, from coordinate 274,855 downwards.
CTCTTCGCGACCCTCGTCGTCGGCTGGGCCGCCTATGTGATCGTGCCCGGGATGCCGCTGACCGCCGCGCTGGTCCTCGGTGCGGTGGTGGCACCGCCGGACGCCGTCGCGGCCACGGCGATCGCGCGCCGGATCGGGCTGCCGTCGCGGGTCACCACCATCCTCCAGGGCGAGTCCCTGGTGAACGACGCCACCGCGATCACCGCGTACCGCGTCGCCCTCGCGGCGGCCGTCGGTGAGGGTGCGACCTGGGCGGGCGGGATCGGCGAGTTCCTGCTCGCGGCGGTCGGCGGCATCGGCATCGGGCTGATCCTGATGGTGCCGATCCACTGGCTGCGTACGCACCTGAAGGAAGCGCTGCTGCAGAACACGCTCTCCCTGCTGATCCCCTTCGCGGCGTACGCGGTCGCCGAAGAGGTGCACGCCTCCGGGGTCCTCGCGGTGGTTGTCGTGGCGCTCTACCTGGGACATCGCGCGTGGCAGGTCGATTTCGCGACCCGCCTCCAGGAGGAGGCGGTCTGGAAAATGGTTGCCTTCGTTCTCGAATCGGCCGTCTTCGCCCTGATCGGGCTGCAACTCCCGGTCGTCATGAAGGGCCTCGGGGAGTACGAGGGTGTCGACGCCGCCTGGTACGCGATCGCCGTCTTCCTCGTGGTCGTCGTCACCCGGTTCGCCTGGGTGTACCCGGGAACGTTCGTGCCCCGGCTCCTGTCGGCGCGGATCAGGGAACGCGAGCCGAACCCCACCTGGAAGGGCGCGTTCGTCATCTCCTGGGCCGGGATGCGCGGGGTCGTGTCGCTGGCCATCGCCTTCTCGATCCCGCTCACCATGGAGGGCGGGGAAGCGTTCCCGGAACGGAATCTGATCCTCTTCCTGACCTTCACGACGGTCATCGGCACGCTGGTCGTCCAGGGCCTGACGCTGCCCCCGCTGATCCGCCTGCTGAAGCTGCCCGGCCGCGACGCGCAGGCCGAGACGCTCGCGGAGGCGAACGCTCAGGCGCAGGCCTCCAGAGCGGCGGAAGGGCGCCTCGAAGAGCTGCTGGAGGACGAGCGCAACGCGCTGCCCCCACCCCTGGCGGACCGGCTGCGGACGGTGCTGGAACGCCGCCAGAACGCCGTCTGGGAGCGGCTGGGCGCGGTCAACCCGGTCACCGGCGAGACGGCGGACGACACGTACCGGCGGCTTTCGCGGGAGATGATCAGCGCCGAACGCGAGGTGTTCGTGCGGCTGCGGGACGCGCGGTACATCGAGGACGAGATGCTCCGGACGTTGCTGCGCCGGCTGGACCTGGAGGAGGCGGCGGCGTTCCGGGAGACGGAATAGGGGTGAGGCGTTTTGCGTCGTCTACGGGAACGGGCGGCCGGTGATGACCGCCGCGACGGTCGTTCCGTTTGCGAACGCGCCGTCTTCCGCGAGGGCGACAAGTCCGTAGAGCATCTTGGCGACATAGAGACGTTCCACGGGTACGTCGTGACGGGCCTCGAAGTCGTCGGCGAAGGCGTGCAGTTCGGGGGTGGTGCGGGCGTAGCCGCCGAAGTGGAAACGGTGGTCGAGGCTCCAGGAGCCCCGGGGTCCGCCGAAGGCGAGGTCCTGGAGGGTGCGTATCTCCGCGTCCAGGAAGCCGCCCTTGAGGACGGGGATGCCGAGGGCACGCTGCTCGGGGGCGAGGCCCGCCGCCAGGCCGGCGAGGGTACCGCCGGTGCCGCAGGCGACCGCGACGACGTCGGCGTTTCCGCGCAACTCCTCGCCGAGGTCGCGGCAACCGCGCACGGCGAGGGAGTTGCTGCCGCCTTCCGGCACGACGTACGCGTCCTCGGCGCCGGCCGCGCGGCGGATAGCACCAAGCACTTCGGGCTCTGATTTCTGCCGGTACGTCGATCTGTCGACGAAGTGCAGACGCATGCCGTTCGCCGTGCAGTGGGCGAGGGAGGGGTTGAGGGGGCGGTCGGCGAGTTCCTGACCCCGGACGACCCCGATGGTGGGCAGCCCGAGGAGGCGCCCGGCGGTGGCTGTGGCCCGCAGGTGGTTGGAGTAGGCGCCACCGAAGGTAAGAACCGGCCGACCGGCGGCGGCTTCCAGGTTGGGCACCAGCTTGCGCCACTTGTTGCCGACCAGATCCGGATGGATGAGGTCGTCCCGCTTGAGAACCAGCCGGAGCCCGCGCCGCCCGAAGCGGACGTCAGCGAGTTCCTGGAGAGGGGCGGGAAGCGGACCGGAGAGACGCACGATGCCATTGTCGTACGCCGCTTTCCCACCCACCCGCCCCCGCCGCTTCTTCAGCCCAGGCCCGGGCCGGCGTGTCCGGTGCCTGAGAGGCTGGGTCAGTGCCGCCAAGGCCGTGTTTCCCACCCGCCCACCCGCCTCGCCTCGATTGCCAGACGACCTCGGAACTTCTCGCCGTCGGCCCGCACCTTCAGCCCGTCTGGCGTTCGAGGACAAGGCCGTCCGGCCCCAGCTTCTTTCCCGCCCACCCGCCCTCGCCGCTTCTTCAGCCCAGCCCAGGCATCTCAGCCCGTCCGGTGTTCGAGGACAAGGCCCGTTCAGGGCCGTAGCGGGGGTCTGGGGGCGCAGCCCCCAGGAAGGGATGGGACGGGTAAGGGCGGCGGGGGCGAGAAGAACCCGGGTCACTTCAGACGGTCCCGCACCCGTTCCCGTAGCCACCCCATGCTGAAGCCCCGGGGATCGATCTTGCCGGGCTGCCATTCGAGGTGGCCGATCACCGAGCGCTCCGTCCATCCATGGTGCCGGCACAGCGCCGCGGCGACCTTCTCGATGGCGTCGAGCTGAACCTGCGGCCAGGGATCCTCCCCGTCGCCGAGGTTCTCGCACTCGAAGCCGTAGAAGTGGCGGTTGCCGTCCGTGTTGGCCTCGTTGTCCGGCGGAAGGGCCTTCTCCGCGATCACCGCGCGCAGGACGTCGTCGTCACCCGAACCCGCGTGATTGGCCCGGCCATAGCCGACCAGGTGAACGCAGCCGTCCTTGGTGATGACGCCGTGACACAGGGGACCGGGAAGCTTGGCGTAGCCCTCGCGGCAGAGTTCCACCGTGTACTCGCTGCCCTTGGTCACCGTGTGATGGATCATCACGCCGTGGACCGGGCCCCAAGGGCCTTTGTGATTGCGGTTGTGGTGGGTCCAGTCGCCGACTTCGACGACGGTGACGCCTTCCGCCCTGAGTTGGTCCCGGAATCCGGCAGCGGACATGGGAGGGGCCATGACCGTCTCCTTCGTGCTGCGCGACGGCCACCGGTCGTGACCGCCTCGTACCGCAGCTTGTACCGGAATCCGACGGTCACGGGCGAATTGTTCGTACGGCGAGCGAGCCGATCCGGTCAGTGCTGCCGACCGGTGGTGTCAGCCGCGCCGCCGACGGGCCGTCACTGGCGCAGGACCGCGTCCCCGTTGACCGCGATGTGGCTCTCCAGAGCCTGCATGGCCCGCTGGGTCGCGTCGGGGGAACCGCTGCCGCGCCGCTCCGCGTAGTACGCCGCGCCCAGTTTCTTGAGCAGGTCGCTGCCGGCCCGCTGGGTCTGTACCTCGTCGAGCTTCTGCTTGCCCTGCGTCAGGCCGCGCTGTGCCTGTTCTTTGGCGCGGTCCAGGAAGCCTGCCATCGATCTCTCCAGTCGTTGTCCGTCGATGGTTCAAACGCTTGACCCGATCTTGAAGTTCCCGCCGAGGCGGCGGAAGACGCATTTCTCGTTCGCCGGGCCGAACAGGTTGACGAAGAACTGCTTTGTGCCCACTTCGAGGGTGATCCATTCCCGCTCATTCGTGTAATAGCACTGGCACGTTCTGTGCGGAAGGGTGGTGCGCGCAGGCGTCCGATGGGGATCAACGCATCGGCGCATTAAGCGTTAATGGGAGGGCAGTTCTTTATGTCGGTAGGCGAAGAGGTCCGCACGGAGCAGGACAAGCCGCAGCAGAGTCTCGGCACATCGGCCGCGCGGAACCTGGCCACGACCACCAAGTCCGTACCCCAGATGCAGGAGATCAGCTCGCGCTGGCTGCTGCGGATGCTCCCCTGGGTGAACGTGCAGGGTGGTACATACCGTGTGAACCGCCGGCTCACCTACTCCGTGGGAGACGGCCGTCTGACGTTCGTCAAGACCGGTGAGCGCGTGGAAGTGGTCCCCGCGGAGCTTTCCGAGTTGCCGGCGCTGCGGACCTACGAGGACGCGGACGGGGAGGTGTTCGCCGAACTCGCCCGGCGCTGCCAGCAACGGGAGTTCACGGCCGGCTCGGAGATCGCCTCCTTCGGCAGCCCGAACGACGAGGTGTTCCTGCTGGCCCACGGCAAGGTCGAGAAGATCGGCACGGGCCCGTACGGGGACGACGCCGAACTCGGCATGCTGGCCGACGGCGCGTACTTCGGGGACCAGGCGCTGCTCGACCCCGACGCCCTGTGGGAGTACACGGCCCGCGCGGTCACCGCGTGCACCGTGCTGACCCTCTCCCGTCAGCACTTCGAGCAGGTCGCCGAGCGTGCCGACTCGCTGCGCGGGCACCTCCAGGCGCTGAGCGCGATCCCGGAGCAGCACGCCAACAGGTACGGCGAGAAGGAGATCGACCTCGCGGCCGGTCACAGCGGCGAACCGGACATCCCGCGCACGTTCGTCGACTACGAGGCCAGGCCCCGTGAGTACGAACTGAGCATCGCCCAGACCGTGCTGCGCATCCACTCCCGCGTGGCCGACCTCTACAACCAGCCGATGAACCAGACCGAGCAGCAACTCCGGCTCACCGTCGAGGCGCTGAAGGAGCGTCAGGAGCACGAACTCATCAACAACAGGGAGTTCGGGCTGCTCAGCAACTGCGAGTACGACCAGCGGCTCCAGCCGCACGACGGCGTACCCAGCCCCGACGACCTGGACGAACTGCTCAGCAGGCGGCGCGGGACCAAGTTCCTGCTCGCCCACCCGCGCGCGATCTCCGCGATCGGCCGTGAGCTGAACAGGCGCGGACTCGTCCCCGAGACGATCGACATGAGCGGCAACCGCATCCCCACCTGGCGCGGTGTGCCGATCTTCCCGTGCAACAAGATCCCGGTCACCGAGGCCCGTACGACCTCGATCATCGCCATGCGTACCGGCGAGGCCGAGCAGGGTGTCATCGGGCTCCAGCAGGCCGGTATCCCGGACGAGATCGAGCCCAGCCTGTCCGTGCGCTTCATGGGCATCAACGAGCAGGCGGTCATCAACTACCTGGTGACGGCCTACTACTCGGCGGCCGTCCTGGTGCCGGACGCACTCGGCGTGCTGGAGAACGTCGAGATCGGCCGCTGGCGGTGACCCCGCCCCACGGCCCGGCCGAGACCATCCAGACCCTGGGAAGGCGGAGCCCCATCGGTAGTCCGGCCCAGACGCCTTCGGAGGGGTCGGGGACACGGGAACGGCCGGCCGTGGGCGCAAGGATGACGGATTCACCCGGAACGCAGGACCAGGGGGAGGCCGGGAAGCAGTCCGGGGAGGTCGGTGGACCCGGAGGTGCGGACGGGCAGGATGCCGCCCTCATCATGGAGCAGGCCCGGGCCATGGTCGATCCCGTGTTGCGCGGGGCGGTCGAGTCGCTGCCCGGGGCCATGCGCCGGGTCGCGCTCTACCACTTCGGGTGGGAGCACGCGGACGGCACCCCGGCGGCGGGCAACGCGGGCAAGGCGATCCGCCCCGCGCTCGTGCTGACCGCGGCCGCGGCACTCGGCGGACGGCAGGAGACAGCCGTACGGGCCGCCGCCGCGGTGGAGTTGATCCACAACTTCACCCTGCTGCACGACGACGTCATGGACCGGGACACCACCCGCAGACACCGGCCCACCGCGTGGACCGTGTTCGGCGACGCCGACGCGATCCTCGCCGGGGACGCCCTGCAGGCACTGGCGCTGCGGCTGCTCGCCGAGGACCCGCACCCGGCGTCCGCCATCGCATCCGCCCGGCTCGCGACCTGCGTCGTGGAACTGTGCGAGGGGCAGCACGCGGACACGGCCATGGAGAAGTGCGGCCCCGGCGAGGTCACCCTCGACGAGTGCCTCGTCATGGCCGAGGCGAAGACGGGCGCGCTGCTCGGCTGCGCCTGTGCCCTCGGGGCGCTGTACGCGGGCGGGGCCGCCGCGGACGTCGAGGCGATGGACGCGTTCGGCCGTGAGGCCGGGCTCGCCTTTCAGCTCATCGACGACGTGATCGGGATATGGGGGGACCCGAGTCGCACCGGCAAGCCGGCCGGGGCGGATCTGGTCGCCCGCAAGAAGTCCCTGCCCGTGGTCGCCGCACTGGCCTCCGGCACACCGGCGGCCGCCGAACTGGCCGAGTTGTACTCGGTTCCGTACGAGAAGGAGCAGGAAGGGGCACTGGAGCGGACGGTGCTGGCCGTTGAGCGGGCGGGCGGCCGGGACTGGGCGCAGCTCCAGGCGGCCGACCGGATGGCCCGCGCGATACACGAACTGTCCCGTGCGGTCCCCGATCCGGAGGCTGCGGGCGGCCTGCTGTCCCTGGCCGAGTTCGTGACCCGCCGGACCACCTGAGGGCCCCGGAGCCACCCATGGCGGGGCGTACGGCCCTGACTCCGTACGCCCCGGGGTGGCGCTCCGGCCGGCGGGTCCCGCACATCCCCACGGTGTGCGGGCCCCGCCTCATCCCGCACACACGTAAGCACCCGTTAGGCTCAACCGCCGTACGATCACCGGCGGTTGGGACAAAAGGGGCGGGACATGGGCGTGGCGATACGGACGGCGGACGAGGGCGACAGAGAGCTGGTCGTCCGGCTGCTGGACGGGGCTTTCCAGGACGATCCGGTGAGCGGCTGGGTCTTCCCGGACGCGGCGCACCGCCGTGCGACGCATCCCAGGCTGATGGCCGCCTTCCTCGACATCGTGCTCGCCGAGGGCCGGGTCGACCTCGCCGAGGACGGCACGGCATGCGCCCTCTGGCTGTCCGTCCCCGCGGACGCTCACCCGGAGGACGCAGGAGACGCCGGGGACGCAGAGCAGGGCGACGACGATGCCGCCCAGTTGCGCGAGGCCGTCGATCCCGACAACGAGCGGGTCGAACTGATCGGGCGGCTGACGGCCGGCATCCACCCCGCCGGGCGCGCCCACGAATACCTGTGGATGATCGCCGTAGCACCGGACAACCAGGGCCGGGGACTGGGTACGACCCTCCTCCAGCACGTCCTCGACCGCTGCGACCGCGAGGGCCTGGCCGCCTATCTGGAGGCGAGCAGCGCCCGCAGCCGCAAACTGTACGAGCGGCTCGGCTTCGATCTCCTGGACCGCCCCCTCGACCTCCCGGACGGCCCTCAGATGTGGCCGATGTGGCGCGAGCCTCAGGCCTGAGCTGTGTCCCGCCCGTCCCGCGGGTCCTGCCCGTCCGGTACGACCGTCGCAACGATCCGTTCCACCAGCCCCTCCGGGACGGTGACTCCCGGTAGTACGCCGTCCAGCACGTCCGGCAGCGTCAGGTGCTCCAGGATCAGCCCGAGCATCGCGAGGTAGAGCACCGTGACGGTCTCGTCGCCGCCGGGCAGCCCGGCCGCGCGATGGAACCGCATGCCCTCCTCCAGGTCCCCGCGCACCGACTTGGTGTACGAGGCGCGCAGTTCGGGGCGCCGGGTGGCTTCGAGGCGCATCTCCAGGAGGGCCAGGTACCCCGTGCGGTCGCGGGTCGCCCGGCCCATCAGGTCGTGCATGAAAGCCGCGACGAGTGAGCGGTCCCTGGGCAGTTCCAGCAGCCCGGCCAGCACCTCGGGGTCGGGCGCGAGCCGTTCGTGCAGCCGGGCGTCGATCTGCCGCAGCAGGTCGTCGCGCCCGGTGAAGTAGTTCGAGACGGTGCCCGTGGGCACGCCTGCCTCCGCGTCCACCGCCCGGAACGTCAGCCCGCGCGCCCCTTCGCGCGCCAGCACCTCGACCCCGGCATCGACGAGGCCCGCCCTGCGCCCCGGATTCCTGACCACCCGGAACCTCCTTCCCGAACTCTCCGAAAACGGCTCCCCGAAAACCGCTGGTAACCACTACAGATGAAGCACTATAACTGAAGTGGTTCAAGCGCCATACGACCCCCATCGACAGGAGAACGGCTTGCGAAAGCTCACCTACTTCATCGCCTGCACGATCGACGGCTTCATCGGGGACGAGGCAGGCGACGCCTCCTTCATGTACCCGTTCGTCGACGAGCAGTTCCTGGAGTTCCTGAAGACCGAGTACCCCGAGACCATCTCGACCGGAGCCCGCCGAGCCCTCGGCGACATCGGCGACCTGCCCAACCGCCGTTTCGACACGGTCGTCCAGGGCCGGGCCAGCTACGAGGTGGCCCTGAAGGAGGGCATCACCAGCCCGTACGCCCACCTGCGCGAGTACGTCGCCTCGCGCACCCTGGGGGAGTCGCCCGACCCCCACGTGGAGATCATCGCCGCCGACCTGGTCGCCAGGGCCCGCGAACTCAAGGCGGAGGACCGCGAGCAGGGCATCTACCTGTGCGGCGGCTCGCAGCTCGCGGGCGAGCTGCTCGACGAGATCGACGACCTCGTCATCAAGACCTACCCGGTCGTCCTCGGCACCGGCATGCCGATGTTCGGCTCCGGCTTCGACATCACGGAGTTCACCCTCGACGAGGTGCGCCCGTTCAAGAACGGCGCGCTCGTGCGGACGTACAGCAGAAAGCGCTGACGCGGCAGAAAGTGTCGAACCGGCGGGGAGCGCCCCGGACACTCCCGCAATACCCTGAGGGAATGGACAGAGGAGAGCACGCCTGTCCCGTCTGCGGACAGCCTGTGGCCACGGTCGTACGGCGGCACAAGACCCTGGGCGCATGGGTACCGAAGTGGGTCGCCGGGCCGTGCCGGAGCCCCGAGTGCGATGCGTACGTCGAGCCGGGCGCCGAGGCCGAGCCGAAAAAGGCGGCGAAAAGCAGCGAGAAGACGTAGAGAATCCCCGTCCGGCTCCGACGTACCCGTGAGAGCCGCCCGATCCGGGTGGCCCGAGCCGAAGGAGCGGTCATGAAGTACCTGGTGATGGTGCGGGGCACGCAGGCGGACTACGACGTGCAGAACGGCAAGGGGTCCGCGGACAGCCCGGTCTGGACCGAGAAGGACCTCCAGACCATGTACGCGTACATGGGCGCGATCAACGACGACCTCGCCGAGACCGGCGAGTTCCTCGACGCGAACGGCCTGGCCGAGCCCAAGCAGATCCGGCACGTCTCGCTCGGCAAGGACGGCTCCACGGTGATCACCGACGGTCCGTACGGCGAGACCAAGGAGCTGATGGCCGGCTACTGGCTCCTGGAGTGCGCGAGCCTGGAGCGGGTCACCGAGATCGCCGCCCGCGTCACGCGCTGCCCGATCCCCGAGGGCGTACCGAACTACCCCGTGGAGATCCGGCCCGTGCCCGTGTTCGACGCCGGGGACCTGTGAGCCCTCGTACCCCGACCGGCATCGAGGACCTGCTGCGCATGCACGCGCCGCAGGTCCTCGGCGCGCTGGTCCGGCGGTACGGGCACTTCGACGCGGCGGAGGACGCCGTACAGGAGGCGCTGATCGCGGCCGTACGGCAGTGGCCGGCGGACGGGGTGCCGGACAATCCGCGCGGCTGGCTGATCAGGGTCGCCGCCCGGCGGCTGACCGACGCGCTGCGCGCCGAGGAGGCGCGGCGGGCGCGGGAGGAGAAGGCGGCGGCGCTCGCGCCGCGCGACACGTTCACCGCCCCGCCGCCCGGGGCGGACCGCGCGCCCCGCGAGGACGACACCCTCACGCTCCTCTTCCTGTCCTGCCACCCGGACCTGACCCCGCCCGCGCAGATCGCGCTCACCCTGCGGGCGGTCGGCGGCCTGACGACGGCGGAGATCGCCCGCGCGCACCTGGTCCCCGAGGCGACGATGGCGCAGCGCATCAGCCGCGCCAAGCAGAAGGTGCGAGGCGTGCGCTTCGCCCGGCCGGACAACTGGGGGCAACGCCTCCCCGCGGTCCTCCAGACCCTCTACCTGATCTTCAACGAGGGCTATACGGCGACCTCCGGAGCGAGTCTCCAGCGCCGCGACCTGGCCGCCGAGGCGATCCGCCTGACCCGGACCGTCCACCGCCTCCTCTCCGACGACGCCGAGGTGGCGGGCCTGCTCGCCCTGATGCTGCTCACCGACGCCCGCCGGGACGCCCGCAGCGGCCCGCATGGTGAGCTGATCCCCCTCGACGAACAGGACCGCGCCCGCTGGGACAAGGCGGCGATCGAGGAAGGCGTGGAACTGGTCACGAGGGCCCTGTCCCGGGGCCGGCCGGGCCCGTACCAGCTGCGCGCCGCGATCGCCGCCGTCCACGACGAGGCGACCTCGGCCGAGACGACGGACTGGCACGAGATCCGCGGGCTGTACGACGTACTCGTGGCGCTGGTGCCCGGTCCCGTCGAGCGCCTCAACCGGGCCGTCGCCGTCGCGATGGCCGACGGCCCGCGCGCGGGGCTGGCCGAACTGGAGCTGCTGGCAGGCGAGTCGGGACCCGGTAACTACCGGCTGGACGCGGTCCGGGGGCATCTGCTGGAGCGCGCCGGCGACCCGGCCGGGGCCAGGGCCGCCTACGAGTCGGCGGCGGCCGGGACGCTCAGCCTGCCCGAACAGCGTTACCTGCGGGCGCGGGCGGCGCGGCTGCGCCCGTAGGTTGGGTCCATGTCAGAACTCGCCCCCAAACCGCTGCCGCGCATCCTCCACATCACCGAACGCGCCCTCTGGGACGCGGCCCGGGAGCGAGGCGCGTACGAGATGTCGACGCGTGGCCGCACCCTCCAGGAGGAGGGTTTCATCCACTGCTCGACCCGTGCCCAACTCCCGCGCGTCGCAGCCTTCCTGTACGGCTCCTACGACGGCCCCGACGAGCTGGTGGTGCTGGTCGTGGACCCTGCCCTGCTTGACGTACCCCTGAAATACGAGGCCCCGAAGCCAGGCGCCGAGGAGTTCCCGCACGTGTACGGGCCGATCCCGGTGGCCGCTGTGGTGGACGTCGAGGTGTGGCGGTGACCCGTGGGGCGTGGCGGTGGGCCGTGCTGGTGTGGGCGGTCGCGGTGGCCGTCGGGGGCGGGCTCACGGTGTGGCTGCAGGACTCGGCGGAGCCGCGGGGACCTACGGCCGGTACGGGACGGGCGACAGCGATCCGGCGCCGCTGCTGCGGCAGGACGTGGAGGACCTGTGCCGGGAGAAGCCGGGAGCTTCCCCGACACCGGACGCGGACGGTCCGATCGTGGTGTGTATGGACGAGACCCCTCGCTAGGCGGGGTCGGCTGACGGCGTCGCCTTCGGCAGCCCGCCCGTCTCCGGGTCGCGGCCGGTGAGGCAGTACGTGCCGCCCGCCGGGTCGCGCATGACCGTCCAGTGGGTGCCGTGGGCGACCAGGGACGCGCCCAGCTTTTCGTGGCGGGCGCGGGTCGTCTCCATGTCGGCGCAGGCCAGGTCCAGGTGGGCGGAGGCGGCGGGCCGCTCGGTGCCGAGGCGCTGGAGAAGGATACGGACGGGGAGGCCGGCCGGGGGCCTGAGGACGCGGAACTCCGGGAGTGAGCCGGTGAGGGAGTCCCACCCGGTGAGCCGTTCCCAGAAGGCGACTTCGGCCTCGTAGGCGGCGGGCGGGATGTCGATGGCCACCTGGTCGAGGCGGCTGCCGTCCACCACGGCGGGCCGTACCGCCTCCCCGTGCCAGGGCACGGCACAGAACAACTGCCCGGCGGGCGACCGCAGTACGGCCCACCCCGCATGTGCACCGACTGTCGCCGCCCCGAGCGCCGATGCGGACCCGACGAACGCGTCCACGTCCTCCACGGCGAAGTCGAGATGGGCACCGCCGTCCCCGGAGTCGACGCCCTGCACCTTGACGCAAGGATCGCCCGTGCCCGGCAGCAGGGTCACGAACTCGCCCTGCTCGCCCCGGGTTTCGGACAACCGGGTGTCCGTGACGGCGGTCCAGAACGCCCGGGTGGGGCCGAGGAGGGCGGCGGGTCGGTCGATGAAGGCGTAGGTCCAGCGGATACCGATGCTCATGGGGCGATCGTAGGTCGGCGGTTCTTTCGAGCCACCTGGGTTTCGGCGAGTGGACTCCGTCGACCCCCTGGACAGCGCATGGGGAACACACCGGCCCCCACTGGCCCCACTCGGACGTCACCGGCTGTCCGCGTCCGGTCCGCGAACTGTCCGTGTCACCTGCACGCTTTCCAGGAACAGCCTTTGCCCGCCGTTCGTCGCGAGGACGCCTGCGCTTGCTTCCATCGGGGCCATGGACCACACATCACGTTCCTGGTGGCGGACTGGACCGCACTGGGCCGGGTCGCCGCTGTGAGCCTCGGGGTCACCGTCGCCGTGGTCGTCGTCTTCGCCGTCGGCGTCCTTGGACTCGCCCGGGTCGAGGGCGCGCGCGAGAATGACGGCGACACCCACACACTCGGCCTCGCCCAGGCGGGGCTGTGCTTCCTGACGTGCGCGGCCGTGGTCGCGTACGGCATCTATCTGATCGTGCCGCAGTTCCACTGACCGCCGACACGCAGATGTCGGGGAGGCCCACAGGATGACACCACTGATGACCGGACTGAAGGTCGACTACAGCGACCACGACGAACCCGTCCTCATCCGGCCCGACGGCAGGCCGGTCGAGACCTGGCGGGAGAACTACCCGTACCCCGAGCGCATGGAGCGCAAGGAGTACGAGTGGCACAAGCGGCTCCAGCAGATCGAACTGCTGAAGCTCCAGAGCTGGATCAAACAGACCGGCCGCCGGCTGGTCGTCGTCTTCGAGGGCCGGGACGCGGCCGGCAAGGGCGGCACGATCAAGCGCTTCACCGAACATCTCAACCCACGCGGCGCCCGCGTCGTGGCCCTGGAGAAACCCACCGAACGCGAACGCGGCCAGTGGTACTTCCAGCGGTACGTCGAACACCTCCCGACTGCCGGCGAGATCGTCCTGTTCGACCGCTCCTGGTACAACCGGGCCGGCGTGGAACGGGTCATGGGCTTCTGTACGGACGACGAGTACCGCCGCTTCACCCGCCAGACCCCGCTGTTCGAACGCATGCTCGTCGACGACGGCGTCGACCTGATCAAGTTCTGGTTCTCGGTCTCCCAGGGCGAACAGCGCACCCGCTTCACGATCCGCCAGGTCGACCCCGTACGGCAGTGGAAACTGAGCCCCATGGACCTCGCCTCCCTGGACCGCTGGGACGACTACACGGCGGCCAAGGTCGCCATGTTCCGCGAGACGGACACCGAACAGGCCCCCTGGACGGTGGTGAAGAGCAACGACAAGAAGCGGGCGCGGGTCGAGGCGATGCGCAGCGTGCTGGCCCGCTTCGACTACACGGGCAAGGACGAGGAGGTCGTCGGCAGCCCCGACCCGCGCATCGTGGGCGCGGCCGCGAACCTGCTGGAGGCGGGGGAGGACGACGACGGCGTGTGAACCGCCCCCAGCGGGCAGGCCTCTGACGTGACCGAACTCTCCGCCGCCACCGACCGAACGCGCCTCGCCAACAGCGCGTACAGCAGCGAACGGGACCTGGCCGCCCGCCAGTCGCTCTACCAGTGGCAGAAGCCTCGCCAGGACCTGCCGGGCATCGTCGCCGAGCAGCTGACCGGTGTGCGCGGGGGCGGGCGTGTGGTCGACGTCGGCTGCGGCAACGGCACGTACGTCCAGCGCCTCCGTGAGGACCGCCCCGACCTGGTGGTGCTCGGCCTGGACATCTCGCCCGGCATCCTCGCCACCGTCCCCGGCCCGGTCGCCGTCGCGGACGTCACGCGGCTACCCCTGGCCACGGGGAGCGTCGACGCGGCCCTGGCGATGCACATGCTGTACCACGTGCCCGATATCGCCCTGGCGGTCAGGGAGTTGTCGCGCGTCGTCTCCCGTGACGGGGTGGTGATCGCTTCCACCAACGGCGACCGCGACAAGGCCGAACTCGACGACCTGTGGCAGCGCGCCGCCAGCGACGTACTCGGCTCCGGACAGGAGCCGACCCGGTTCTCGCTCGGCGCCCGCTTCACCCTGCAGAACGCGCCGACCCTCCTGGGGGAGGAGTTCGGCACGGTGGAGACACTCGAACTGCCGAGCACGGTCACCGTCCACGACCCCGCCCCGATCGTCGCGTACCTGGCGTCCTACCGAGCATGGGCGGACCAGTACGACGTCCCCTTCGACGCGACCGTGCAGCGGGCCCGCACGATCGTCACCGAACAGATCGCCCGGCAGGGGGCGTTCGAGGTCGGGTGCCGGGCGGGGATTCTGGTGTGCCGTCGCTGAACGGGCCGGGCAGCGAAAAGGGCCGGTCGAAATCGACCGGCCCTTTTCGCTGGAGGCCTGGGTCAGGCCTTCTTGGTCTCCCAGAAGATCTTGTCGATCTGGGCGATGTAGTCCAGGGCCTTCTGGCCCGTCGCCGGGTCCGTGGACGCCTTGGCGGCCGAGAGGGCCTTCAGGGCATCGTTGACCAGCTGGTGCAGCTCCGGGTACTTCTCGAAGTGCGGGGGCTTGAAGTAGTCGCTCCACAGCACCGAGACGTGGTGCTTGGCGAGCTCTGCGCGCTGCTCCTTGATGACGGTGGCGCGCGCCTGGAAGTGAGGGTCGTCGTTGGCGGCCATCTTGTCCTGCACGGCCTTCACCGACTCCGCCTCGATGCGGGCCTGGGCCGGGTCGTACACACCGCAGGGCAGGTCGCAGTGAGCGCTGACCTTGACCTTGGGGGCAAACAGGCGGGAAAGCATGGAGCGTTCCTTCCTCGTGATCGTCTTCTCAGGTGCGACATTACTCCCTGGGAGAGGGGTTTTCGCGAGTGCCCCCATGGGCTTAGGACAAAAGTAGGGGGTCAGACTGGGACTGGTGGAGGACGAGAACCGGGGAGGTGCCGGCATGCAGGAGCTGTCGCAGGATAGCGAACACGTGAGCGAACGCGAGAGCGGGCGGGAGAGTGAACATGGAGGGGCTGCGAAGCCCTTCGGGTGGGTCGAGGTGACCGGGCCGTCGATGGTGCCCACGCTGTATCACGGCGATTTTCTCGTGGTGCGGTTCGGCGGCCGGGTCAGGGCCGGTGACATCGTCGTACTGCGCCATCCGTTCCAGCAGGACCTGCTGGTCGTCAAGCGGGCCGCGGAACGGCGTGAGGGCGGCTGGTGGGTGCTCGGGGACAACTCCTTCGCCGGTGGGGACAGCACCGACTATGGAACCGTGCCGCACGATCTGATCCTGGGCAGGGTCCGGTTCCGGTACCGGCCGCTGAAGCCCGGTCAGCGCTCGCCGTTGGCGCTGGTGCGCTGGGCGCTGTCGGCCGCCAGGCCCGTCTTCTCGGACCGGTCCGCCTCCAGGCGTTTGCGGGCGCGGTAGGCGGCCACGTTGGCCCGGGTCGCGCAGCGGTCGGAACAGTAGCGGCGGGAGCGGTTCGTCGAGGTGTCCAGGTAGGCGTTCCGGCACGGCGGTGCCTCGCACAGGCCCAGGCGGTCCACGCCGTACTCGGTGAGGTGGAAGGCCAGGCCCATCGCGGCGATGGCGGCATAGCCCGCGGTCGCGTTGGACGGGTGGTCGGCGAGGTGCATGTGCCACAGCGGGCGCCCGTCGTCGTCCCGGAAGTCGTGCCCGGAGATCTGCGGGCTCACCGGGAACTCCAGCAGGAGCGAGTTCAGCAGGTCCACCGAGAGTGTCTCGTCGCCGGTGTCCGCCGCCTCGAAGACCGCGCGCAGGCGGGCCCGTACGGAGCGGAACCGGGTCACGTCGGCGTCGGTGGCGCGACGGGCAGCCTGCTGGTTGGCGCCGAAGAGATCGCGGACGGCGTCGGTCGAGGTCAGCGAGTCCTTTCCGCGTGCCGGTTCCTCGGTGTTGACGAGACGCACGGCATAGTCCGAGTAATAGGCCAGTTCCACTTGTAGTCCTTACGGGGGCGTTCTATGGTCGTGGATGCGAGGACGTAACAGCTGATATTGCTTCCAGGGTATTACGCATACGTGGGAAGGGGCTTCAATGACCACCACTACCAGTACGAACGCCGGAACCGACTGGAATGCCTGGCAAACGAGCTGGGACCGGCAGCAGGAGTGGTATATGCCGGACCGCGAGGAACGCTTCCGGATCATGCTCGACATGGTCGAGGCCCTGGTCGGCCCCGCCCCGCGCGTGCTCGACCTCGCGTGCGGCACAGGAAGTATCACGTCCCGGCTGTTCGACCGGTTCCCGCAGGCCACCAGCACCGGCGTCGACCTCGACCCGGCGCTCCTCGCCATCGCCGAGGGCACCTTCGCGGGCGACGACCGCGTCACCTTCGTCACGGCCGACCTCAAGGACCCGGAGTGGGCGAGCGGGCTGCCGTACGACTCGTACGACGCCGTTCTGACCGCCACCGCCCTGCACTGGCTGCACAGCGAACCCCTCGCGGACCTCTACGGCCGGATCGCGGAGGTCGTCCGCGACGGCGGTCTGTTCATGAATGCGGACCACATGATCGACGACAGCACGCCCCGGATCAACGCGGCGGAGCGCGCACTGCGCCACGCACGTATGGATCAGGCCAAACAGGACGGTGTCGTCGACTGGGCGGACTGGTGGCAGCTCGCCGCCCAGGACCCCGTCCTCGCCGGGCCGACGGCCCGCCGCTTCGAGATCTACGGCGAGCACGCCGAGGGCGACATGCCCTCCGCCGAGTGGCACGCGCGCGTCCTGCGCGAGAAGGGGTTCGCGGAGGCACGCCCGGTGTGGTGCTCACCCTCGGACACGCTGCTGCTCGCGCTCAAGTAGCCCGGCGGAGCAGGTGGTTCAGGCGGTACGGGAAATCCGTACCGCCCTTTTTCGTGTGTGCTGCGTCCTGTTCGTGTCCCCACCGCACTGGAGAGGGTGAGACGGTCCTCGAACAGTGGACCGGGAGAGGGGGAAGGATGATGCGGGGCGCGGACGCGACTCTGCACGCCTTCGTGGAGGGCAGACGCACGGCGCTGTTCCGGAGCGCCTATCTGCTCTGCGGCAACCGTGACGAGGCCGAGGACCTCGTCCAGACGACGCTGGTGAAGGTCGTCCTCGGGGCGCGCAGATACGGGCGGCTGGACAACCTCGAGGCCTATGCGCGCCAGACGCTGATCAACACCTTCATCGCGGGGCGCCGGCGCTTCTGGCGGCGCGAGCACGCGTACGGCGAGGTGCCGGACGCGGCCGGGGTGTCGGTGGACAGCGACACGGGGGTGATGGTGCGGGCCGCTCTCGCGCGACTCGCGCCCAAACAGCGGGCGGTGCTGGTGCTGCGCTACTGGGAGGACCTCAGCGTCAACGACACCGCGGACCTGCTCGGCATGCGGGTGAGCACGGTGAAGAGCCACACGGCCAGGGGAATCGCGGCGATGCGGGCCGCGGTGCAGGAGGAACACGTATGAGCGTCGAAGAGATCGACGAGGTCGAGACGTGGCTGGAGGGGCGCGAGCTCCTCGGGCGGGCCGTGGGCGGGGTCTCCGCGCCGACGGGAGGCGGTTCGGGCAGTACGGAGGCGGTGTTCGCGCGGGCCGCGCGGCTGCGGTGGCGGCGCCGGGGCGGGATGACGATCCTCGCGGCGGCCGCGGTCACGGCGGGTGTGATCGCCGGGCCCGGGTGGCTGATGTACGACGAGGGCGGTGGCAGCGCCGCGAGCCCGGCGACGATCAAGCCTCCCGGCGAGGCCACCGCCCTGGCGTCCGAGTTCGCGAAGCTGTTGCCCGCCGGTGTCGGTGCGATCCGTGAAGTGGACATGGACTACGTCCTGTTCCGGCAGGGGGAGCATGCGGAGGCCGGACCTTTCGGCAAGTACTACGGCTCCTACACGGTCACCAAGGACGGCGGTGTCGGGTACCTCCGGGTCATCAATAGTTACAGCAGCGGTCCGACCGCGGGCTGGAGGAATCCCTGTTCGATTCCGGGCAAGGAGGACGGACAGGAATGCACCTTCGAGAGGCTGCCGAACGGCAACGTCCTCGAATTCCGGAAGGGCTGGGATCACAGCAGCGTCTTCCTGGACAAGAAGCGCACCTGGGGCGAGTATCTCGTCGCCACGCTCTACCTGAAGGCCGGCGGCACGCTCGAGGTCCACGACACCACCGGCTTCACGGGCAGGTACTCACTGGGGCCACTGCTCAAAACGACGCCGCTGACCAAGAGCCAACTGCGTGAACTGGCGCTCACGCCCGAGCTGTTGAAGACGAGGAGCAGTTAGGACAACGCGGAAGGGGCGGTACGGGGATCCCGTACCGCCCCTTCCGTTTCCGTGTGCCAGCCGTCGTCAGAGCACCTTGGACAGGAACGACTGGGTCCGTTCGTGCTGCGGGTTCGTCAGGACGTCGCGTGGGTTGCCGGACTCGACGACCACGCCGCCGTCCATGAAGACGAGGCTGTCGCCCACCTCGCGGGCGAAGCCCATCTCGTGGGTGACGACGATCATCGTCATGCCGGACTCGGCCAGGTCGCGCATGACGTCGAGGACGTCACCGACCAGCTCCGGGTCCAGGGCCGAGGTCGGCTCGTCGAACAGCATCAGCTTCGGATCCATGGCCAGGGCCCGGGCGATCGCGACGCGCTGCTGCTGGCCGCCGGAGAGCTGCGAGGGGTAGCTGCCGGCCTTGTCGGCCAGGCCCACGCGCTCCAGGAGCTGGCCCGCACGCTCCCGGGCCTGCGCCTTGCCGGCGCCCTTGACCTGGACCGGGGCCTCCATGATGTTGTCCAGCGCCGTCATGTGCGGGAACAGGTTGAAGCGCTGGAAGACCATGCCGATGTCCCGGCGCTTGAGCGCGACCTCGCTGTCCTTCAGCTCGTACAGCTTGTCGCCCTTCTGGCGGTAGCCGACCAGCTCCCCGTCGACGTAGAGACGTCCCGCGTTGACCTTCTCCAGGTGGTTGATGCACCTGAGGAACGTCGACTTGCCCGAGCCGGAGGGGCCGATGAGGCAGAAGACCTCGCGGGGCTTCACTTCGAGGTCGATGCCCTTGAGGACCTCGACGTGGCCGAAGGACTTGTGGACGCCCTCGGCCTTCACCATCGGCGTACCGGAGTCCGCCTTGGTCACATTGGGGGTCATGCGTTGGCCCCTCCCCCCGAGCGGTTGGACAGTGACAGCATGTTCGCCTTGATCTTCTGGAACGGCGTGGCCGGGAGCGAACGGCTGGAACCGCGCGCGTAGTACCGCTCGACGTAGTACTGGCCGACGCTGAGGACCGAGGTGAGGATCAGATACCAGGCCGCGGCGAGGAAGTACATCTCCACCGGGGCGCCGGACGTCTGCCCGATGTCCTGGGCGTAGCGGAACAGTTCGGCGAACTGGACCACCGACACCAGTGAGGTCGTCTTCAGCATGTTGATGACCTCGTTGCCCGTGGGGGGCACGATCACGCGCATCGCCTGCGGGATGACGATCCGGCGCAGGGTCTTGGTGTGGCTCATGCCCAGGGCGTGCGAGGCCTCGGTCTGGCCCTCGTCGACCGACAGGAGGCCGGCGCGGCAGATCTCCGCCATGTAGGCGGCCTCGTTCAGGCCCAGGCCCAGCAGCGCCGTCAGCAGCGGCGTCATGAAGCTGGACCAGTAGTCCTTGTAGATCGGACCGAGGTTGATGTACGTGAAGACCAGGCCCAGGTTGAACCAGACCACGAGCTGGACCAGGACCGGGGTGCCGCGGAAGAACCAGATGTAGAACCAGGCGATGGTCGAGACCACCGGGTTCTTCGACAGCCGCATGACGGCGAGCAGGATGCCGCCGAAGATGCCGATCAGCATCGAGAGGACCGTCAGGAGCAGGGTCTTGCCGACGCCCGTCATGATCCGGTCGTCGAAGAAGTAGTCCGGTACGGCGCCCCAGTTGATGTTGCCCTGGGCGAACGCGGAGACGATCGCGACGAAGAGCGCGATCGCGACGACGGCCGAGACGTACCGCCCGTAGTGCCGGACCGGGATGGCCTTGATGGCCTCCGGTCCGGCCGGGGGAGTGTCCGCCGGTCCTGTCGTCTTGTCGATGTCAACAGTCACGGGTGTTGCCTTTCAGTGCCCGTAGCTTCCGTGAGCCTTGGGTCACTTTCCGCCGTTGACGGTCGCCGAGGTCACGGCGCCGGCCTCGACGCCCCACTTGGCGACGATCTTGCCGTACTCGCCGTTCTTGATGATCGCGTCGAGCGCGGCCACCAGGGCGTCCCGCAGCTGCGTGTTCGCCTTGGCGACCGCGATGCCGTACGGAGCCGCCTCGACCTGCTCCCCGACGACCTCGAAGTCGTTGCCGCCGCCCGAGGTCTTCACCGCGTACGCCGTGACCGGGAAGTCGGAGGAGCCGGCGTCCGCGCCGCCCGCGCGCACCCGGGTCTGGGCCTGCTGGTCGTTGTCGTACGGCTCGATGGCGATCTTCTTGCCGCCCGTGCACTTCGCCGACTCGGCCTTGGCGAGGTCCTCGGAGACCGTGGCGCGCTGCACCGCGATCTTCTTGCCGCAGAGGTCGGACCAGCTCTTGATGCCCTGGTCGTTGCCCTTCTTGGTGTAGATCGAGACACCGGCGGTGAAGTAGTCGACGAAGTCGACGCCCTCGCCGACCTTCTTGCCGTTCTCGGTGCCCTCCTGGCGGTCCTTGGTGTCGGTCATCGCGGACATGGCGATGTCGTACCGCTTGGCGCGCAGACCCGTGACCAGGGTGTCGAAGGTGCCGTTCTGGAAGTCGAACTTCACCCCGAGCTGCTTGCCCATGGCGTCCGCCAGGTCCGGGTCGACGCCGACCGTCTTGCCGGAGTCGTCCTTGAACTCGATCGGCGCGTACGTGATGTCCGAGCCGACCGTGATGACGCCCTTGTCCCGGATCTCCTTGGGGAGCTTGTCGGCCAGCGGGGCCGTGCTCGTCGAGGCGCTGGCCGAGCCGTTGTCCTTGTCCTTGGTCTGGTCACCGCATCCGGTGAGCAGCAGTGCGCCCGCGACCGCGATCGCACCGACCGCGGCTAGCCGGTTCTGCGCGGCGGTCGTACGAAGGGTGGAGCTTGCGGTCATGATGAAATCCTCCGGCGAATGGATGGTGTGCCATTGGGGGCCGGCGCCCACCCAGGTGGGGCGGACAGTGCCGGCGGGTCTACGGGTGCACACGTCTTTGAGTGTCGAGACCTTGTGTGATTAGGGCATCTTGCCATTCGGACTTGGGCATTCATGCGACCGGCTATGTCAAAATCGGATAACGGGTGACCCCCGGACAGCGTCAGGCCGGTGCATCAGAGCCGGACTTCCCGGACTTTCTGCGGGAATCATTCGTTCAAGCAGGAAGATCTCCGGCGTATCTCGCCAGGTGAGAGGCTGTTGCATCCGCACGTGGGGACGGATTGCGGATGGATGACGACCACGTACGGCCGTACGAGGAGTCCGTCCTCCGGCTCGTTGGATCATGTCCGGCTATGCGGGTATGTCTGCCGATGAGTCGTGTCAGCGCCGTGTGACCTTCGCGCCATGGGGTCGTCGTCGGTGTCCTCCGTCCGGTAAGAAGGTTCTTTACACCCCTCATCCGGGGCTCAGGGCGCGTGTGCGGCGCGCCCGTCGCGCTCGTGCCCGTGCGCATCACTCACCGGGGCCTTGCGCGGTGCCCGCCCACCCCTCACCAGGAGTGGTCACCCTCCAACCTTGAAGACTTAAGGGGTACAACAAAGTGGCAGCGGAGATCGTCAATCCTCGCAGCGACACCGACGGCGATGCCGGACAGGGTGAAGGGGTGGAGTCCCTCGGTTCTCTCGACTCCCTCGACTCCTTCGATCCGGCGTTCGCCCTGCACCGGGGCGGCAAGATGGCCGTGCAGGCCACCGTGCCCATCCGCGACAAGGACGACCTGTCCCTCGCGTACACACCCGGAGTGGCCCGGGTGTGCACCGCCATCGCCGAGCAGCCCGAACTCGTCAACGACTACACGTGGAAGTCGTCCGTCGTGGCGGTCGTGACGGACGGTACGGCGGTGCTCGGACTCGGGGACATCGGCCCCGAGGCCTCCCTTCCGGTGATGGAGGGCAAGGCGATCCTGTTCAAGCAGTTCGGCGGCGTGGACGCGGTGCCGATCGCGCTGGCCTGCACGGGTGTGGACGAGATCGTCGAGACGGTCGTCCGGCTGGCGCCGTCCTTCGGTGGGATCAACCTGGAGGACATCTCGGCGCCGCGGTGCTTCGAGATCGAGCGACAGCTCCAGGAGCGGCTGGACATCCCCGTCTTCCACGACGACCAGCACGGCACGGCGGTCGTGACGCTGGCGGCCCTGCGCAACGCCGCGCGGCTGACCGGGCGCGAGCTCGGGGATCTGCGCGGTGTGATCTCGGGAGCGGGTGCGGCGGGTGTCGCCATCGCCAAGTTCTTGTTGGAGGCGGGGCTCGGCGATGTCGCCGTCGCCGACCGCAAGGGCATCGTCTCGGCGGACCGGGACGACCTCACGCCGGTCAAGCGCGAGCTGGCCGAGCTGACGAACAAGGCGGGGCTGACGGGGTCGCTGGAGGCGGCGCTGTCCGGCGCCGACGTCTTCATCGGGGTCTCCGGCGGTACGGTCCCGGAGGCGGCGGTGGCTTCGATGGCCAAGGGCGCGTTCGTGTTCGCCATGGCCAACCCGGACCCCGAGGTGCACCCCGACGTGGCGCACAAGTACGCGGCGGTCGTGGCGACGGGGCGCTCGGACTTCCCGAACCAGATCAACAACGTGCTGGCGTTCCCGGGGATCTTCGCGGGGGCGCTCCAGGTGCGGGCGTCCCGGATCACGGAGGGCATGAAGATCGCGGCGGCGGACGCGCTCGCGGCTGTCGTCGGTGAGGATCTGGCCGCCGACTACGTGATTCCGTCGCCGTTCGACGCGCGGGTCGCTCCGGCGGTGACCGCGGCGGTCGCGGCGGCGGCCCGTGCGGAGGGTGTCGCGCGGCGCTGAGGGTTTGTTGTTTCCTCGCCCCCGCCGCCCCTACCCGTCCCATCCCTGGGGGCTGCGCCCCCAGACCCCCGCTACGGCCCTGAACGGGCCTTGTCCTCAAACGCCGGAGGGGCTGAAAATCAGCCCCTCCGGCGTTTGAGAAGGGCGCGTGTCACAGCGTCGTACCGTTCCCCCGGTACCGGCGGGGACCCTATCGTCGAGGGCATGTTCGCTGCCTACGCCGCTCGTATCGATCCCGACCATCCGCTCGACGGGCTGGAGTTGGGTGATCGCCCCGGCCCCGAGGCCCGCCCGGGCTGGGCGACGGTCGATGTCAGGGCCGCTTCCCTCAACCACCACGACCTGTGGTCCTTGCGCGGGGTCGGGCTCCCCGAGGACCGGCTGCCGATGATCCTCGGCTGTGACGCCGCCGGTGTCGACGCGGACGGTAACGAGGTCGTCCTGCACTCCGTCATCGGCCAGACGGGGCACGGCGTCGGCCCCAAGGAACCCCGTTCCATCCTCACCGAGCGCTATCAGGGCACCTTCGCCGAGCAGGTCGCCGTACCGGTGTGGAACATCCTGCCCAAGCCCAAGGAGCTCTCCTTCGCGGAGGCCGCCTGTCTGCCCACGGCCTGGCTGACGGCGTACCGCATGCTCTTCACCAACGCGGGCGTACGCCCCGGCGACTCGGTGCTCGTGCAGGGCGCCGGCGGTGGTGTCGCGACCGCCGCGATCGTGCTCGGCAAGGCGGCGGGCCTGCGGGTGTTCGCCACCAGCCGGGACGAGGCCAAGCGGAAGCGGGCGCTGGAGCTGGGCGCCGTGGAGGCGGTGGAGTCGGGGGCGCGGCTGCCGCAGCGCGTGGACGCCGTCATCGAGACCGTCGGGGCGGCCACATGGTCGCACTCGGTCAAGTCACTGCGGCCCGGCGGCACGCTCGTCATCTCGGGCGCCACCAGCGGAGACCGCCCCTCGCACGCCGAACTGACCCGCATCTTCTTCCTCGAACTCAAAGTCGTCGGCTCGACGATGGGCACGAAGGACGAGCTGGAGGACCTGCTGTCGTTCTGCGCCGCCACCGGCGTACGCCCCGTGATCGACGAGGTGCTCCCGCTGGACCGGGCCCGTGAGGGCTTCGAACGCCTGGAATCCGGCGACCAGTTCGGCAAGATCGTCCTCACCATGTCCTGACGCCTGTGGCGTACATGTTCGTGTCTGCGGCGGGTCCGGTTTCCGGGCCCGCCGTTCGCGCGTTCGGGGCACCCTCCGGCGTCAACTGGGGTTGACAAGAGAAGTGATGTCAACCTACGTTGACATCATGACCGAAGCAACAGATCTCGCCGAGCGCGCGGGCGACCGCGACCCGCGGATCGGACTGCGGGCCGTCTCCGCACTGCGGAAGCTGGTCGAGCAGTTGGAGGCCGTGCAGGTGCGCGGTGCGCGCAATCAGGGCTGGTCGTGGCAGGAGATCGCCGCGGAACTCGGTGTCACCAGGCAGGCCGTGCACAAGAAATACGGGAGGCAGTGATGTTCGAACGGTTCACGAGCGATGCGCGCGCCGTGGTCAAGGGCGCCGCCGAGCACGCCGAGCACGCCGGCAGCCGGTCCGTCGACGCCGAGCACCTGCTGCTCGCGCTGCTCGACCGGGAGGCGAGCCGGGCCTCCTTCGCGCTGGCCTCGCTCGGCCTCGCCGACCGCAAGGAGTCGGTGCGGGCCGCCCTGGGCGACGCCCGGCGCCGCGCCGGGCTGTCCCAGGCCGAGGCCGACGCCCTCGCCGGGCTCGGTATCGACGTGTCCGACCTCGTCTCCCGGGTCGAGGAGGTGCACGGTGTCGGCGCGATGTCCGGCGACCGCAGGCACAGGGGGTGGCGGTCGGGGCGTCCCATCTTTGGTCGGGAGCCCAAGAAGGTGCTGGAGGGCTGCCTGCGCATCGCGATGGCCCACGGTGACCGCCGTATCGGCGACGAGCACATCCTCCTCGCCCTCGCCGCCCGCCCCGGCGTACCGTCCGAGGTCCTCGCCGATCAGGGAGTCACGTACGAGGGCCTGAGCCGCGTCCTGTACGGCGGGGGTGAGGCGAAGGCCGGCTGACCCTCGCCCCGGGGCAGTAGCGGCCGGTTCACTTGCCGGGTGTCCGCAGCGCCGCCCCCACCTGTGCCGCCACCGCTGACAAGTGGCGGCGGATTTCGTGGAGTTGGGGCTCCGTGACGCCGTGGTCGCGGGCCGTGTCGCGGATGTCGTCGCGGAAGCGGTCGAGGAGGCGGTCCAGGTCGCGGGCCGGGTTGCCGGTGGAGTCCTCGTGGGCCCAGGTCGGTTCGTAGCCGGCCGGGAAGTCCGGGGGAGTGTCCGCGTACTCCGGGTACTCCGGTTCCGTCGACGTGGGTGTGGGTGTGGTGGGGGGCGTGGTGGTGCCGGGGCGGGTGAAGCCGAAGTCCTTGCCCAGGCCCCTGCCGATGTCCTTGCCGAAGTCCTTTCCGAACTCGCCGAACTCCTTGGCCAGTTCGGTCAGACCCTCCCGGACCCCCGTCGGCCAGTCGCCCCTCGTGAAGTGGTCCTGGACCTGTTCCTGGACGCGCTTGGCGATGCGCTGCACCTCCTCCTGGGCCTGGGCGCGGGCGTGGTCCTGGGCGTCCTTGGCCTGGCGCCTGGCCCGCTGGGCCTCCTCGCGGGCCCGGCGGCTCTCGTCCTTCGCGCGCCGCGCCTGCTCCTTCCACTCCTGCTTGACGCGCCGCATCTCCTCCTTCGCGGCGCGCCATGCTTCCGAGTTGCCGATGTCCGTGAAGTCCCCGGGGTCCCCGGAAGCGCCGTTCTGCGGGGCTCCGGGGCCTCTGCGGGCCTCGCTCGCCGCCGCGCGCACCTCCCGGCGCAGGTCGCCCGCCGCGCCCCGGACGTCGGCCCGGATCTCGGCGGCGAGTTCGGCGACCGACTCGCGGATCTCCAGTTCCAGGTCGGCCAGTTCACCGCTGCGGTCGGCCAGTTCGGCGCGGCCCGCGTCCGTGATGGCGTACACCTTGCGGCCGCCCTCGGTGGTGTGGGTGACCAGGCCCTCGGTCTCGAGTTTGGCGAGGCGGGGGTACACGGTGCCCGCCGACGGCGCGTACAGCCCCTGGAAGCGTTCCTCCAGGAGGCGGATCACCTCGTAGCCGTGGCGGGGGGCCTCGTCCAGCAGCCTCAGCAGGTAGAGGCGAAGGCGGCCGTGGGCGAAGACGGGAGCCATGTCAGAGCACCTTCTTGTTCGTCGGGCCGGAGCCGGTGGAGGCGGTGGAGTCGGCCGGCTCGTCCTCCCGCTGGGGGCGGCGGAGCAGGGCGATCGAGCCGGAAACCGTCGTCGCCCGCAGCTTGCCCGTGCCCGCGCCCAGGCGGCCCGTGACGCGGTGGGCGCCCCACTGGCCGTGGACGCGGAGGCCGTCGAAGGCGTTCGAGATCGTGCCGCTCGCGGTGTTCGCCTCCACCTCGGCGTCCGCCGGATGAGGGAGCCGGATGGCGATCTCCCCCGAGACGTTCGTCAGCCGCACGTCCGTCGGGCCCTCCGGGTCGAGGTCGACGATCATGGAGCCGCTCACCGACTCCGCGCGCACGGAGGGGCCGGAGCCCTCGACGACGGTGAGATCGCCGGAGACGGAGTTGAAGCGCAGGTCGCCCGTGACCGCCTGGGCCTCCAGGCTGCCCGAGACCGTGTCGGCGCGGACCGGGCCGGCGAGCCCGACGAGTGTCGTGTCGCCGGTGACGCCCTTGACCACCGTCGGCCCGTCGACCCCCGAGACCACGGCGCCCGCGCCGACCACGCCCACCTCGACGCGCGTGTCGGCCGGGACGGCCAGGGACACCACCACGTTGCGGCGCCAGCCCTTGCGGTCCAGCCACTTGAGGAAGCCCTTCCAGGGAAGGTCCTCGTACGCCACCGTCAGGACGCCGTCCTCCTGGGTCACCACCAGGGGTGGGCCCTCGATCTCGGAGACCTCCAGGCGGGCGGAACCGTCGTCGGTCCCCACCACGTTCACCGTGCCGTCGACGATGCGTACGTGCAGACGCGTGACGGGCTCGTCGAAGGTGAGCTTGCCGGGTTCTTTGACGAACCACTCGGACGCGGTGGACGACGTGCTGGACATGGTGCGGACCCCCTTGGCGAACGAAACAGGAGCGGAACGGGAGCGGGACAGGAAGGCACAGGACAGGACGCGACGCGCCATATCGCGTCTCCGTTAATCACGATATATCGCGGTCACGGAAAGTCAAGACACCCGTTCCGGGGATCATCAACCGCTCGAAGTGGACGAACCGGTCCGGGCTGCTCGCCCTGCCGACTACTCGTCGTCCTCGTCGTCCAGCCGTGCCAGCCAGGTCGCCAGGCGCTCCACCGGTACCTCGAAGTCGGGATTGAGGTCGACGAAGGTCCGCAGCTGCTCGGCGAGCCACTCGAAGGTGACCTCCTCCTCGCCGCGCCGCTTCTCCAGCTCTTCGATGCCTCGGTCGGTGAAGTACACGGGTGTTCTCCTGGGGGACGGTTGTCGTTGTCCCTCCAGGTTATGCGCACGTATCCGGGGCCCTGCCTGCCGGAACCTCACTGATCCTCCCCACGCGCGCGTGCTCGCCCAGGCACAATGGCATCACCTGTAGTCACCAGGTTCGGGGGCGCCGTGGAACATCGCAGAATCCAGGAGATCGAACTGCCCGGGGGCGCGACCGTGCTCGCGCGGGTCAGCGTGCTCGACCCGGGGGAATGGCCGGGGCAACTGCCGGGCGCCGCGGACGAGTTCTCGTACGACGACGTCGGCGCCCTCGACCACATGGCGGCGCGTATCGACCAGCTGAACGAGCTGGTGCGGGGCGTCGGCAGTGCCGTCCTCGAAGCGGCGCGGGCGGTGCGGCCCGACGAGGTCAGCGCCACCTTCGGGGTCGAACTGGCCGTCAAGCCGGGCAAGGCCGTCGCCCTGCTCGCCGACGGGGAGGCCAAGGCGGCGCTGTCCATCACCCTCACCTGGCGGGGGGACAGCGACCCCACATGACCGCGGCCAAGCTCGACGCCCTGGTGGTGCGAGCCACCGTACGGATCGGGCCCGACGACGAACCGGGCACCCTGTGGGGCAGCGGCTTCTTCGTCGCACCCGGATGGGTACTGACCTGCCGGCACATCCTGCCCCCGAAGGACGGCCCGGAGGGCGTGGGCTCCTTACGGGTCCAGGGCTACGACGGGCTCGACGTACGGGCCCGGCCGGCCTACTGGCTCGGCGGCGGCACGGACCCCGAACAGGATCTCCTGCTCATCCGGTTGACGGAAAACGCCGTCCACGCGTGCGTGCGGCTCACCGACCGCTACGACCCTCCCCTCTCCGTCGCCGCGTACGGCTGGCGCACCCCCGCGGGCGGCGCTCCCCAGCGCTGGAGCGGACAGACCGAGTGCAACGGCAAGGACGGCGGCTACGGACTGACGCTCGCGCCCCTGGTCGAGATCCCGCACGGCGCCTCCGGCGGGCCGCTGCTCGACCGTGAACGCGGCCTGGTCGCCGGGGTCGTCAAGGCGCGCCGCGCGCAGCGGGACGGCGGGCTGGCCGTCGCCGCCACCGCGCTGCGCGGCTTCCGGCGGGCGGTGCCCGTGGGGGAGGAGAACGGACTCGGGACCGACCCCTACGCGGCGCTGATCCGAGCCCACGACACCTGGCACCGCAAGGCCGCCGGGGCCGCGTCCTGGGTGAAGGCGCAGGCCGGGGCAGGCACCGGCGGCGAGCGCAGCTGGGGGCCGCGGGACAGCGCCGACGCCTCCGCGCTGCTCGCCGGGCTGCCCGAGCCGCGCTCGCCGGGCGAGTTACAGGCCCTGATCGAGCGCGTTCTCGGCGACGAACCGCTGTGGGAGGAAGAGGTCGCCCCGCGCGACTGGCGGGACGGACACGGCTGGCTGTACGACCATCCGGAGGGCGCCGACGTCGTGGCGCTGCACTATCTGCGGGTCGTCGCCCAGGTGTGCGGGACACGGGCGCCGGATGCCGCCGCCGAGCTGGAGCATTGGGTCGAGCAGCGCGCCGAGGGACTGCCCGGCCATCTGCGGGCCCTCCTCATGGGCGTGGTGGCCGGTGCGCCCGCGCCGTGGAGCAGCGCCGGCACGGACAGCGGCACGGACCTCGGAGCGGGGGACGACCTGCTGACCGACCCGCGGATCGACGACTGGCCCAGAAACCGCTGCACCGACCAGGCGGACGGCATCGACGCGGTGGACGACACGGACGGGCCCGTCGTCGCCGTCGAGCTGGAGCCCGACCTGTTCAGGCCGCACGACCGCTTCCACTGGCGGATCTGGACCTGGACCGGCGGCCCGGAGACCGTGCGGGCCGAGGACGAGGGCTCCGACGGCGAGGGCGCCTCGCTCGCCGACCTGCCGTACCTGCTGAACGAGCCGCTGGCCCGTACCTTCGGCCGGCTCGACAGCGGGCGCCGGGCCCGGCTCGAACTCGCCGTGCCCGTCGAGCACTTCGGGGTCGACGCCCATCTGTGGCGGCCGGGGCCGGTCGTCCGCAGTCTCCGGCCGCACCCCGCCGAGCGGCCCTTCGGGGTGCACCGGCAGGTCGTGGTGCGCTGTCTGAAGCGGCGCGGAGAGCCCACGTCCGTCTGGCGTGAGCGGTGGCGCGCGGTCGCCGAGGGCGAGCCCAAGGCGCTGCCCGTGATCTCCGACGCCTACGCGGGCCAGGCCCTCGGCGAGGCGCCCCCGGGCGCGGTCCCCGTGCTGTGCCGGCCGCCCGCCGAGAGCACCGGGCCGCTGTCGCAGGCGGTCGCCGCCGGATACGGCGTGATCCTCTGGAACCTCCAGGCCGAGCACACGCACGGCTGCGACGCCGACTGCGGCGAACTGCATGACCGTACGGCGGAGTTGCTCAGCTCGGCGGGCCGCGCCACCGCCCTGCCGGAACGGCTGCGCGCCCTGCGTGAACGGGTCAGCGAGGCCGACCCCGACGCCGACTGGGCCGAACACCTGGCCCTTCTCTACGACGACCCGCGGCGCCCGATCCCGCACTGCGACGACCTGCTGGAGTCCCCTTGACGACCGCGACCGACACTCCCGAACCGGACTGGTACATCTACCGGGGTGCCGGGCAACCGCACGACGGGATCGGCCGGTTGCCCGCCCCGCCGCCCTGGCGCGACTTCGACGGCGAGCCCGGCGACACCGTCGTCCCGCCGCTCGGCACCGAGTCGACGCGGCGGCTCGGCGGCCGGAGCGGGCGGGGCATCGCCTGGCGGCCGGAGCAACTGGAGCTGATCAACGCGGCGTTGTACCTGCGCCGCCCGCTCCTCGTGACCGGCGACCCCGGCTCCGGGAAATCCACCCTCGCCCACGCCCTCGCCCACGAACTGGGCCTCGGCCGGGTCCTCCAGTGGCCCATCGTGAGCCGTACGACCCTGCGCGACGGCCTCTATACGTACGACGCCATCGCCCGTCTCCAGGACACCCAGATGGCGAAGGTGCGCGGCGTGGCGCGAACGGGGGCGCACCCACCGGTCCAACTCCCGCCGCCCACCGAGGACATCGGCGACTATCTGCGGCTCGGCCCGCTCGGGACGGCACTTCTGCCGTACGAACGTCCGCGCGTCCTCCTCGTCGACGAGCTCGACAAGAGCGACATCGACCTCCCCAACGACCTGCTGAACGCCCTGGAGGAGGGCGAGTTCAGGATCGCCGAACTCCAGCGCATCGCGGGGCGGCAGACGGACGTCGAGGTGCTCACGGACGACGACGAGCGGGCCGTGGTGAAGGGCGGGCGCGTCCGCTGCAAGGCCTTCCCGATCGTCGTGATGACGAGCAACGGCGAACGCGACTTCCCCGCCCCGCTGTTGCGTCGCTGTCTGCACCTCGACCTCCCCTCGCCCCGCAACGACGCCTGGGGCAGGGACCGGCTCGACGCGATGGTCGCCGCCCACTTCGGCGAGAACGGTGCTGAAGTCGCGGTCCGCAACGGTGAGTTGATCCGCACCTTCCTCGACTCGGCGCCCGGTTCCCTGCGCGCCGCCGACCAGCTGCTCAACGCCATCTACCTCACCCAGGAGGCCGTACGCGACCGTGAGCCGGACCGGCAGCGGCTCGCCGAGCTGCTGATGCGCCCCCTCGACCACGGCGAGCACGGCCCCGGCGGCGGACCGCGCTGATGGCCTCGCCGGACACGTCCCCCTCGGACGGGCAGCTCGCCGATCTCGCCGAACGGCTCCGGGCCCTCGGCGGAGTCGAGCCGTCCGCACGCGAACTCGCCGAGGCGCTGTGGCTGGCGCGGTTCGTGGGACACGCGGAGCCGCGTCCGGAGGAGGAGCCGACGGGCGGGCTGTCGACGGCGGACGAGGTGCCCGGGTCCGCCGCGGCCCCGGCGACGACCGGCCGTACGCCGCCCGTCACCGAACACCCGGGCCGCCGCCCGGGTTTCAGGCCGCGCCCCGCCGAGCCCGAAAGCACCCGCCTGCACGCCGACCGGCCGGGCGCCGAGGGGACGCCGGACGGCGAACAGGGCGACGCGGACGGCGACTTCGTACGGGTCCGGGTCCCCTCCGCCACCGCGCTGCCGCACCCCCTCGCGCTCCAGCGCGCCCTGCGCCCGCTCCAGCACTACCGCCCGCCCGTCCGCAGCCCCGCCCTGGACCTCGACGAACAGGCCACGGCGGAACAGGCGGCGGAGACCCGCCTCGTCCTCCCCGTCCTGCGCGCGACCACGCGCCGCGAGGCCCGGCTGCGGCTGCTCATGGACGTTTCGACGTCAACCGGTGTGTGGGACACGGCATTTGAGGAGTTGCGACAGCTGTGTGCCGGGCTCGGCGCCTTCCGTGAGGTGGCGGCGCACTACGTCCGCGAGGGCGAGGACGGGCATCTGGTGGCCGCGCCCTCGCGTGCCTTCGACCGGGCGGCGCGGGCGGCGGAGCAGCTGCGCGATCCGACCGGCCGCCAGCTGACCCTCGTACTCAGCGACTGCGCGGGCCCGTTGTGGCGTTCGGGCGCGATGCAGCGGCTCCTCCATCACTGGGGGCGGGCGGCGCCCGTGGCCGTCGTACAGCCGCTGCCCCAGCGCATGTGGCAGCGCACGCATCTGCCCGCCCTCCCCGGCACGCTGCGGCGACGCGAAGGGCTGGGCGCCCACCTGGAGTTCACACCGGCGGACGGTGCCGTACGACCGACAGGAGCCCTGCCTGTACCGGTCCTGTCGCCGACCCGCACGGCGCTCGGGGCGTGGGCGCGGCTCCTCGCCGGCCACACCGGGTCGGCCGTGTCCGCCCCGGCCGCCTGGGTGCGCGCCGACCATCCTGCGTCGCCGCCACGGCCCGAACGGCCGGTCGCGGACCCGGAGTCACTGGTCCGCGCCTTCCGCCGTACGGCGTCCCGCCAGGCCGTGGGGCTGGCCGTGTCCGTCTCGGCCGTACCGCTCACCCTGCCGGTCATGCAGCTCGTCCAACGGGCGATGCATCCTCGCTCGGGGCCGTCCGTACTGGCGGAGGTGCTGCTGAGCGGGCTGCTGGAGCGGGGCGCGGAGGACGGGTGGTACGAGTTCCGGCCCGGGGTGCGGGAGGCGCTGCTGCGGTTGCTGCCGCGCGGCGACGCGATGCTGGTGCTGAAGCACTGCGGCGAGTACGTCGACCGGCACTTCGGGCGCCGGGCGCGTAATTTCCCGGCCCTTGCGCTGGCGCGGATGCGGGGGGACTCCGTCGGTTCGGCGGAGGGGGAAGCGGATCTCGTTCCGGGGGCGTTCGCCGAGGTCGCGGGGGTGGTGGCGCGGCGGTTCGGGGTGGGAGCATCGCGGCTGCGTGAGACCTTCGACGTCTTGTACGCGGAGGAGGACGAGGAGTGGGCGGACTGGGTTTCCCGCCTGCTGGAGTCCCATGGGCAGGCGGCTGTACCGATGCAACTGCACGGCAGTCCAACGGAGTTGTCATACCTTGCACGGGACCGGCCGCCGGGACACCCTGAGCGTGGCAGGCGTGTGCTTCTCCTCGTCGGCCGCTGGCACGCCGGAATCAGTTTCGCCAGTCCATTGGCAGAGGTCTTCGACCTGGAAGGCGACCGGTTGGTCCCGGTCACGGTGACCAGGCCGGAGCCCTTCTCGTGGCTACGGGAGCTTGGTCCGGACGTCGCCCTGTGGGACACCACCGGGGCAGTGGCCGCGAGGCGGCTGCTTACCCGGCTCGGTGTCGAACAGACAGGAGCCCCTGGCTTCGGACAGGGCCCGCGCTATCCAGGGCCTTCGCTGCGAATCCGGAGCGGGGTGCCGGATCCGACCCGCGCGTCCTCCGTGCCGGACAGCGTGATGACGCGTGTGCGGGGACGCCTGGAACAGGGTCGTTGGCCCAGGGTGTGCGCTGTTGTGGGACCGCATGCGGTCGGTAAGACCGATCTCGCCGTCGAGTACGTGAACCGCTACGGCCCTACCTACGACGTCATCTGGTGGGTAGGGAGGCGGAAGACAGAGCAGCAACGTCGGGAGCGGCTGGCGGAGTTGGGGGTCGAGTTCGGGTTGCCGGCGGTTGGGGACGTCGACCAGCGGCTCAGGGATCTGTATCGGGTGCTGGAAGAGACAGCCCTCGAGTGGCTGATCGTCATGGACGACTGGGAAGGTGCGGAGGCCGAGTTCACCCTTCCGGCAGGCGGACATGTGCTGGTCACCTCCCGGGACACCACCTGGCCCGACTCCGGGGACATCGTGTCGCTGTCCCCGGACACCGGCACGGCCGCCCCCGGTAGTGCCGTGGTCAGCCTTCACGCCGGAGGCAAGGCGCTCGGCAGCGGCTTCTTTCTCACGCCGGAGTTGCTCGTCACCTCCGTGGGTGCGGTGGAGGGGCTGTCGCACGACGACCGTGCCCGGATCACTTTTCGCGCATCGAACGGGAGCGGCCATCGCGCCTGGTTTGCCCGCGCGGTGGGGGAGTTGGCCGTGTTGGAGGCGCCCGGCGCAGCCTGTCACCACGCCTGCCTGCGGCTCACGGACGCGCCGGACGTGCTGCCCCAGAAGGTGACGGCGCAGTACGCCACGGGAATCGAGGTCCACTCCTCCCCAACCCGGGTCAGAGGACAGAAGGACACCCACGAACTGGCGCTCATCAGCGCCCCGTCGGGTCCACAGACCGTCGGCGGGCCGGTGATCAGCCGCCGGGACGGTTCCGTCATCGGCGTCGTACTTGAGCCCCCGGCGAAGGACGGCGGGAGGGGCCGGGCGGTCCGGATCGCGGCCCTGCGGGACCTGTGCACGCAGGGCGAGAAGGGCACCGAGCTGTGGCACCGCCTCGTACGCACGCATGACCTGCACCATGCGCGGCGGCGGCCGGAGGACACGGGTGGTCCGTCCGACGGCCGGGCCGAACTCTACGGACTGCTCGCCGAGTTGGAGCCGCCGCAGAATCCGGGCGCAGTGCTGGGCCTGCTCCCGCCGGGCGCCGGGTCTTCGCCGACCACAGAGCCCCGGAGTTGGCGCGACGGCGCCGCACACCTGTACGCGCGCGGAGACGCCGGCGCCGTAGTCGTCTACGTGGCGCGGATCCTCGCCGACCTCGCGGACCGCCGCATCCGGCAGCCCGCCGCGCTGCGCACCTGGGTGCAGCGGGCGGCCGGTGAGGAGCAGCGGCAGGAGGTCCAGCGGGTCCTGGAGACGGCGGACGACTGGCCCGGTTCCTGGGGATGCCGCATCACCGTCGAGGTCGGACCCGAGCGCGCCGGTGCCCACACCTGGTGGCTACGGGCCACGCAGGGAAACCGTCTGCTGCACGAGGCCGAGGCGTCGAAGCCCGTCAGCCTGGACGGACCGGTTCCGCACCTGCGCGACGAACTGAGGCGCGCCCTGGAGCAGGCCGACACCGGCAAGCTGAAGGCGATGGTCGAGTACCGGTTGCCCGACGAACTCCTGTGGCAGCTCGACGTGATGAACTGGCTGCCGGGCGCGGCCCTTCGTACGGAGGCCAATGTGTTCGTCAGCGGCCTGAGCACCGACCGGGTGGCCCTGGAGCTGGAGCGGGTGGAGCGCTGGAACGCCGTACAGAGCGGTCCCCTGCTCGGTCTCCGGCTCCCGGCCTCCCTCGACGACGCCCCGCTGAACGCCGTACCCCTCTGGTGCCGCCACGAAGCCGCTGACGACGACGGGACGGCCGTACTCGACGAGGCGCGGGCCCTCGGCTACCCGCTGGTCCTGTGGA
Organism: Streptomyces sp. NPDC020898; assembly: GCF_044333925.1. Taxonomy (NCBI): domain Bacteria; kingdom Bacillati; phylum Actinomycetota; class Actinomycetes; order Kitasatosporales; family Streptomycetaceae; genus Streptomyces; species Streptomyces sp. NPDC020898. The sequence goes on along the minus strand of NZ_JBIRRV010000002.1, from coordinate 239,893 downwards.
GCCGTCAGGCCGATCACGCGAACTGCGCCACGTTCTACAACCGGGTGGAGCGGGAGTTGCTGCGCGGGTCGGAGAGCGTGCGCGAACTGCTGGCCCGGGTACGGGGGTTGTGGGTCCGCAACGGGATGCGGGAGAAGAACACCGACTGGGTCAGGCACCTGGGCGTCTACTACGACCCACCCGGCCGGGTATGACGAAGGGCCCGGCGCCGGATCTCTCCGGTGCCGGGCCCTTGCCGTACTGCCAGAGGCTTACGCGTCGAACACCTCACGCACCAGCTGCTCCTGCTCCGCCTGGTGACGCTTCGCCGAACCGACCGCCGGGGAGGAGCCCGCCGGACGGGAGATGCGCCGCAGGCGCTCGCCGTGCGGGATGTCCGCGCCGACCGCGAGGTCCAGGTGGTCGATCAGGTTGAGGGCGATGAAGGGCCACGCGCCCTGGTTCGCCGGCTCCTCCTGCGCCCACAGGTACTTCTCGGCGTTCGGGTACTTGGCGATCTCCGCCTGGAGTTCCGCACCCGGGAGCGGGTACAGGCGCTCGATGCGGATGATCGCCGTGTCCGTGTTGCCGCGCTTCTTCCGCTCGGCCTCAAGGTCGTAGTACAGCTTGCCGGCGCAGAAGACGACCCTGCGGACGTCGGCCGCCTGCACGGACTCGTCGCCGATGACCGGGCGGAAGGCACCCGTCGTGAACTCCTCCGCCTTCGAGGCCGCCGCCTTGAGGCGCAGCATCGACTTCGGGGTGAAGACCACCAGCGGCTTGTGGTGCGGGTTGTGCACCTGCCACCGCAGGAGGTGGAAGTAGTTCGACGGGAGCGTCGGCTGCGCGACCGTCATGTTGTTCTGGGCGCACAGCTGGAGGAACCGCTCGATGCGCGCGGACGAGTGGTCCGGGCCCTGGCCCTCGTAGCCGTGAGGGAGGAGCAGGGTGACGCCGGACGTCTGGCCCCACTTCTGTTCCGCCGCCGAGATGTACTCGTCCACGACCGTCTGCGCGCCGTTGACGAAGTCGCCGAACTGCGCCTCCCACATCACCAGGGACTCGGGACGGGCCAGCGAGTAGCCGTACTCGAAGCCCATGACCGCGTACTCGGAGAGCAGCGAGTCGTAGACGTTGTAGCGCGCCTGGTCGTCCGAGAGGTACTGGAGCGGGGTGTAGTCCTCGCCCGTGACCCGGTCGATCAGCACCGCGTGGCGCTGGCCGAACGTGCCGCGTCGCGAGTCCTGACCCGAGAGGCGCACCGGGGTGCCCTCCAGGAGCAGCGAGCCGATGGCGAGGGTCTCGCCCATACCCCAGTCGATCGTGCCGTCCTCGATCATCGCCGCCCGGCGCTGCAGCTGCGGAAGCAGCCGCGGGTGGACGGTGACGTGGTCGGGGATGTTGACCTGGGACTCGGCGATGCGCTTGACGACCTCCTGGGAGATCGCGGTCTGCACGGCCACCGGGAACTCGGCCTGGACGTCCGGGACATGAGCCTCGGGCGCCTGCGCGACGGCCTCGCGGACCTCCGTGAAGACCTTCTCCAGCTGGCCCTGGAAGTCCTGGAGCGCCTGCTCGGCCTCCTCAAGAGTGATGTCGCCGCGACCGATGAGGGACTCGGTGTAGAGCTTGCGCACCGAGCGCTTCTTGTCGATCAGGTCGTACATCAGGGGCTGCGTGAACGCCGGGTTGTCGGACTCGTTGTGACCGCGGCGGCGGTAGCAGATGAGGTCGATGACGACGTCCTTGTTGAACGCCTGGCGGAACTCGAAGGCCAGGCGAGCGACGCGGACGACGGCCTCGGGGTCGTCGCCGTTCACGTGGAAGATCGGTGCCTCGATCATCCTCGCCACGTCCGTCGCGTACATCGACGAGCGCGACGACTCCGGGGCGGCGGTGAAGCCGACCTGGTTGTTGATGACGATGTGGACCGTGCCGCCGGTGCGGTAGCCGCGCAGCTGCGACATGTTGAGCGTCTCGGCCACGACGCCCTGGCCCGCGAAGGCCGCGTCACCGTGCAGGGCGACCGGCAGGACCGTGAAGTCCGTGCCGCCCTTGTTGATGATGTCCTGCTTGGCGCGGCTGATGCCCTCGATGATCGGGTCGACCGTCTCCAGGTGGGACGGGTTGGCGGCCAGCGAGACGTTGATCTGCTCGCCGTCCAGGCCCGTGAACACGCCCTGGGCGCCCAGGTGGTACTTCACGTCGCCGGAGCCGTGCATCGACTTCGGGTCGAGGTTGCCCTCGAACTCCCGGAAGATCTGGGCGTACGACTTGCCGACGATGTTCGCGAGCACGTTCAGCCGGCCACGGTGGGCCATGCCGATGACGACCTCGTCGAGGCGCGACTCGGCCGCCGAGTCGATGACCGCGTCCAGCAGCGGGATGACGGACTCGCCGCCTTCCAGCGAGAAGCGCTTCTGGCCGACGTACTTCGTCTGCAGGAAGGTCTCGAAGGCCTCCGCCGCGTTCAGCCGGCGCAGGATGCGCAGCTGCTCCTCGCGCTCCGGCTTGGAGTGCGCGCGCTCGATGCGGTCCTGGATCCACTTGCGCTGCTTCGGGTCCTGGATGTGCATGAACTCGACGCCGGTGGTGCGGCAGTACGAGTCGCGCAGCACGCCGAGGATGTCGCGCAGCTTCATCAGGGACTTGCCCGCGAAACCGCCGACCGCGAACTCGCGCTCCAGGTCCCAGAGGGTGAGCCCGTGCTCGGTGATGTCCAGGTCGGGGTGCTTGCGCTGGCGGTACTCCAGCGGGTCGGTGTCGGCCATGACGTGGCCGCGGACCCGGTAGGAGTGGATCAGCTCGAAGACGCGGGCGGCCTTCGTGACGTCGTCGTCGTGCGAGGCGTCGATGTCCTTGAGCCAGCGGACCGGCTCGTAGGGGATGCGCAGCGCCTCGAAGATCTCGTCGTAGAAGCCGTTCTCGCCGAGGAGGTAGTTCGCGACGACCCGCAGGAACTCGCCGGAGGCGGCGCCCTGGATGACCCGGTGGTCGTAGGTCGACGTGAGCGTCATGACCTTGGCGATGCCGAGCTTGTTCAGGGTGTCCTGGGACGTGCCCTGGAACTCCGCCGGGTAGTCCATGGAACCGACGCCCATGATGACCGACTGACCGGGCATCAGACGCGGGACCGAGTGGACGGTGCCGAGGCCGCCGGGGTTGGTCAGGGAGACCGTGACACCGGTGAAGTCGTCCATCGTCAGCTTGCCGTCGCGGGCGCGGCGGACGATGTCCTCGTAGGCCTGCCAGAACTCGAAGAAGTTCAGCGTCTCGGCCTTCTTGATGCCGGCCACGACGAGCTGGCGGTCGCCGTTGGGCTTCACCAGGTCGATGGCCAGACCGAAGTTGACGTGCGCCGGCTTGACGAGGGTCGGCTTGCCGTCCTTCTCCGCGTAGGAGTAGTTCATCGACGGCATGGCCTTGATGGCCTGCACCATCGCGTAGCCGATGAGGTGGGTGAAGGAGATCTTCCCGCCCCGGGCACGCTTCAGGTGGTTGTTGATGACGATGCGGTTGTCGAAGAGCAGCTTCACCGGGACCGCGCGCACAGACGTGGCCGTGGGCACCTCGATCGAGGCGTTCATGTTCTTCACCACGGCCGCGGACGGACCGCGCAGCGTCACGAACTCCGGGCCACCTGCGGCCTGGGGCGCGGGAGCGGCCTGCTGCGGCTTGGCGGCGGCGGGCGCCGGTGCGGGCTTCGCAGCCGGAGCGGCAGCCGGGGCCGCCGCGGCGGGCCTGGGCGCCGCCGGGGCCGGCGCGGGAACCGCCGGAGCCACGGGAGCGGCCGGAGCCGGAGCCGGGGCGGCGGGCGCCGCCTGAGCCGTCGTGATGGTGGTAGCTGCGGCCCCCGCGGCCGTAGTACCCGCCGCAGCCGTAGGAGCGGCGGGCGCCCCGGGCTTGTAGTCGGCGAAGAAGTCCCACCAGGCACGGTCTACGGAGTTCGGGTCCTGGAGGTACTGCTGATAGATCTCGTCGACGAGCCACTCATTGGGTCCGAACGCGGCCGCAGGGTTCTTCCCTGCGCCTTCGTCGGTCGAGATGCTCGATGAGTTACTGGGGGACTGTGACGACACGGCGGCAACCGCCCTCTTCCGCTTCACAAGGTGATGGACAGCGGGAATTAAGGCTACGCCCCCGTGGCCGAAAGGTCAGTCCGGGTCCGTTCATCGTCGCGTAAGTCACATCAAGAAGCGGGTTTCGGGGGGTGAAATGGCGGGAAACAAGCGAGGTTCCGGTCCGAAAGGGACACGCGGGGGATGGGCTGATTGTCGACCGGGCGCACCAATTGCGCGGGCCTGTGACCAATCACACGTGTCCACGCGCGTCCGTCAGCGCGGACGTCAGGTGGATCTTGTGGCTCCGCTTCGAACTTTACGTCAACTTGGGACGGATGACTCTCCCGGAAGGGTGACCAAAATCCGGCAACCCCGCTCGGATTCGGCCACACCGATTCGGCCGCCGTGCAGATCCACCGCCCAGCGGGCGATCGCCAGCCCCAGTCCCGTACCGCCGTCGCTGCCCGGGCCGTGCGGCGAGCTGACGCCGCCGCGGTTGAACCGCTCGAAGACCCGGTGCCACTCCGAGCGCGGAATGCCGGGACCCTCGTCCAGGATCTCCAGCTCCAGCGACTCCGCCAGCTGCCCGCGCCGCGCCTTGACCGTGACCCGGCCGTGCGCGGGGCTGTGCTTGACCGCGTTGTCGATCAGGTTGGCGACGACCTGATGGAGGCGCTCCGGGTCGGCGTGCGCGATCAGCTCGGGCGGATTGACGTCGAGGTGCAGATGGACGTCGTTACGGGTGTGACCGCCGGAGCCCGACGCGATGCCCGCGCGGGTGGCGGCGAGCATGTTGGCCTCCTTGAGGACGCCGGAGAGATACGGCCAGACCTCGAACCGGCGCGTGCGCAGCGGTACGACCCCGTTGTCGAGCCGGGAGAGATCCAGCAGGGTCTCCACCAGCCGCCCGAGCCGCTCGGTCTGCTTGAGCGCCGTACGCATGGTCTCCGGGTCGGCGGCCGAGACGCCGTCGACGACGTTCTCCAGCACGGCGCGCAGGCCCGCGATGGGGGTGCGCAGCTCGTGCGAGACGTTCGCCACCAGCTCCTTGCGCTGGCGGTCCTGGGCCTCCAGCTCGTCGGCCATGACGTTGATCGTCTGGGCCAGGTCCCCGAGCTCGTCCCAGCGGTTCTCGCGGACCCGGCGCGTGTAGTCGCCGTGCGATATGGAACGGGCCACCGCGTTCATGTCGTCCAGCGGCGCGGTGAGCGAATGGGCCACGAACTGCGTTATCAACAGTGTGGCGATCATCGAGAAGACCGTGATGAAGCGGAGCTCGGTCTTGGTGTGCACCGCGATCATGGAAAGACCGGTGGTGATCAGCACCGAGACGACGACCAGCGCACCCAGCTTCGTCTTGATCGAGAACGGGCGTACGCCGCCCCAGGACTCCCCGGGGCTCCTCCGTGCGGCCGGCCGCCCCCGGTTCATGGCGTCGGTGTCTCCAGCGCGTACCCGACCCCGTGCACCGTACGGATCCGCTCGGCGCCGATCTTCCGGCGCAGCGCCTTGATGTGGCTGTCGACGGTCCGGGTACCGGAGGCGTCCGCCCAGTCCCACACCTCGGCGAGCAGCTGCTCGCGCGAGAGGACGGCCCGCGGGGTGTTGGCCAGGCAGACCAGGAGGTCGAACTCGGTGGGCGTGAGATGTACGTCCTCGGTGCGCACCCGAACCCGTCGCTGTGCGTGGTCGATCTCCAGCTCGCCGAGGCGCAGGATGCCGGAGCGCGGCGTCGACGCGGCGATGGCGGCCCGCTCGACCCGTCGCAGCAGCACATGCACCCGCGCGGCCAGCTCACGCATGGAGAAGGGCTTCGTCATGTAGTCGTCGGCGCCGACACCGAGCCCGACCAGCATGTCGGTCTCGTCGTCGCGCGCGGTGAGCATCAGTACGGGAACGGCCCGCTGGGCCTGCACCCGCCTGCATACTTCCAGCCCGTCGAAGCCGGGCAGCATGATGTCGAGGATCAGCAGGTCAGGCTGCCAGGCCTCGGCGGTGTCGACGGCGGCCGGCCCGTCGCCCGCGGTCTGCACGAGGAATCCCTCGGCGCGCAGGCGGGCCGCGATGGCGTCGACGATCGTCGGGTCGTCCTCGACCACGAGAACCCGGCGCTGGGCGCCAGGAGTCGCCGTCGCGCCGTTCTGGGAGGTGTGTGTCTGCTCCATCGCCCGCCCCTGAGGTGTGCTTTCCGGAATCAGTGGGGTGATTCCTTGGCTGCGCTTGTCCGCGCATGACTGCGATTGACGCCCACTGATCGGATCAGTGATCGGCGTCAGGGGAGCAGAGTACGGGCAGTCACCGCGTGAGGGCTATCCAGGTCTGACGGCGAGGTGGACGACGTCGGGGACTCCCCGGGCAACGGGTACCTCTTCGGTACGCACCCCCTGGAACCCGGCATTCCGTAGAGTTCCCTCGAATTCCGGCGAGGGCTGCGCGGACCACACGGCGAGCACCCCGCCCGGCCTCAACACCCTTGCGCAGCTTGCCAGTCCGGCCTGCGAGTACAGGCTCCCGTTGTCCTCCGTGACGGTCCAGCCGGGCCCGTTGTCGATGTCGAGACACAGTGCGTCAAATGTGGCGCAGGTCTCATTGACGTACCTCACGAGGTCCGCTGCGACGATCTCGGTACGGGGATCGGCGAGGGCGTGGGAGGAAAATGGGGCGAGCGGCCCGTCCCGGTGCCATCCGATGACCGCGGGTTCCCGCTCGACGACGGTGACGCGTCCCCAACGGGCGTCGGCGACAGCATGCGCGAGGGAGAAGCCGACGCCGAGACCGCCGATGAGGACGTGGGGGGCTTGGGGGGCGTGGGTGTCGGCGCCGAGGGCGTCGAGCGCGACGTCGATGAGCAGACGCTCGGAACGACCGTCGGAAGTGTCCATCAGGAAGCACCCGTTGGCGATGATCTGGAGTAACTCCCCGTGGCGCCGCAGGACCACTTCGCCGTACGGGCCCTGTTGGCGGTCCAGGACTTCGGGGGCGTCGGGGGTTCCGGGGGTGCTGTAGAGGGTGGTCATGTGGGGCATGGGGACATTTTGGCAGGGCGGTGGGATGAACTCCAGGTGAATAACGGCTGGTTGAGGCTCTGGGGAGAGGTTTGGCGAGAGGTCTGGGCAGGAGTTGCCGTCGAAGCAGCGCAGGTGACATGTGTCGGTACTCTCTCCGGGAACAGACCCGAGCGACCTGCGAGCGATCAGTGATCCGAGACCTGTACAACGTCCGGTGGCGGCCCGCGGAAGGCGGTTCCACGCCGCTGACCGACGAGGAGGAGCAGCGTGCGCGGGCAGTGCTGTTCAGTGAACTCGGCAACGAGATCGCAGACCGGGGCTGGGTCCGGTTCCCCGCGTACTCGCCGGAGGAGCGCCGCCGCCTGGTCGACGTCGCCCACCGCCTCAGCGCCCACTGGGGTCAGCAGGTGTTCGTCGAGGCCGAGGACCGGTGCGCCCTGAGGCTCTGTCTCGCCGGGCACACAACGCAGCCGCCGGTGCCGATGTGACCTTGGCTCGTTGGTCGTGATCGGGTGATTCGGATCGTCGGCCGCCCCTAGAGGTCTGGCCGGTCGGCCAGGCAGTGCTTGCCGGCGGCCAGCAGGCGGGCGACGGTGAGCGGAGCGCAGAGATCGCCGGCCGAGGGAATGGGGACCGACCAGTAGGACATCCAGGCCTCGGGATCCAGCTCCTCCACGTCCAGCCGGGGAACGCCCAGGTATGTCCCGCGGCCCAGACAGCCGACGCCCAGGCCCAACCACTCTTCCGCCGCCGCACTCCACTTCGCGGGCATGCTGCCGGGGACGAGTGCGTAGTACCGGTGTCCTCGGGGATCGCAGATGACCGGGCCGTCGTTCAGGGCCTCGGCGAGAAACGTGTCCACCTCCGCGTGCGGTGCCCGGCCGGCGACGGCGACGGCGAGGACGAGGGACTGGGGGATGCGGACGGCGGAGAAGAGGATGCCCAGGGGCAGCAGGGCCATTTTGTGATCGGTCCACTCCCGGCGCGCCCGGGTGGGGGTCGGGTGCGCGGAGAGCAGCCAGTGTTCGGTTGCCAACTGCCGGTCGGCGCGGGTGTGTACGAACACTTCCGGGTCGGTCTCGACAGGCCTGAGTGCGCGGTTTTCGCTCATGACCCGAGGGAACCGGAAGTCGCCTGTCGGGCATCAGGACGGAACCGGGGCAGTTACCGGCAGCCGACCGGACAGTTTTACGGGAGAGGCGGTGGCGGTAGGGCTACCGTCGAAGGGGCGCGCGTACGAGGGGGACACCGTGGGCAAGCAACGGAACGGCAGACTTGAGGCCTTGCTCGCCGAGTACGGCTACTCGCATCAGCAACTCGCCGACGAGGTGAACCGGGTCGCTGCGGAGGTGCTGGGTGAGCCCACTCAGTGCACCGACCGACACGTGCGCCGGTGGATCGCGGGCGAGGTGCAATGGCCGTGGTCGCGCTACCTTCTGCCGCTCCAGGAGATCTTCGGGCGCAGTCCGGAGACCATGGGGTTCACGCCGCGCAAGTCCTCGCGGCCTGTACCGCTTTCGGTGCGATCGGCTCCCGTCAAGGAGTCGACTCCCGTGCAGCGGCGTACCTTCATCGCCGGGGCGCTTGTGGCGGCGCTCGGAACTCACCAGACACCGCAACACGGCCGCCTCGGTTCCAGCGACATCGACAGAGTCCGGACAACGATCACCCGGCTCGACGCCCACTTCAACGGCCTCGGCGGCGGCGCGCTCGTCGACGTCGCCACCGACTACCTGCGGCGCCTGCATCACGCCCTGGACCACTGCTCGTACGGCGAGCGCATCGAACGGGCCATGCACCGAGCGGTGGCTGATGTCGCTGCGTGTGCGGGCTGGTCCGCTCACGACTGCGGCCAGTACGAGAGGGCCGCCCAGTTACGCAACCAGGCCTTGCAGGCCGCGCTACTGGCCCGTGACCCCGTCGCTGTCACCCGGGCCTGGTCCGATCTCGCCGCCCAGGCAGAACACGCCGGGCGCCCTGGAGAGGCCGCGCGCATCAACCGTGCCGCGTTGTCCGAACGGCACCTGCGCGGCCAGCCGCTCATCGCAGCGTTACTGCACGCCCGTCTCGCCGACTGCCTGGCCCAGACCGGTGATCCGCAGGGCATGGGCCGCCAACTCGCCGCGGCTGAACGCGAGTACGACCGCGCCAGTCCTGCCGGAGCGCCGAGTTGGCTCGCCTTCCTCAACCCGGCAGAACTGTCCGGACTCGGGGCCATCGCCCACCAGAGCGCTGGGCAGTTGCGCCGTGCCGAGCAGCAGGTCGGCCAGACGCTCGGTCTTCTCCCGGACCGCTTCTCCCGGAACCGCGCCTACTACACGACGCTTCTCGCCGAGCTTCAGCTTGCCCAGGGCGACACCCAGCGGGCCGCAGACACCGCTGCAGGTGTCCAGAGCGCCGGTATCGCGAGCAGCCGCATCGTCGTCCGTCTCGACCAGGTGATCGCGGCCGGACAGTCTCAGGGAGGACACCCATGACCACGCACACCGAACTCGATCTGCGGCACTACGGCCATGCCGAGGCTCCCGCGATCCGTGAACTCCTCCTCGATGTCCACGACGAGGTGTACGAGGGCGTCGATGACCCCCTCGCCCCACGGGACGAGTTCGCCAGGTTCGTCGACGGCTGGTCCGCGAAGGAGTCCTTCGCGTGCGTCATCGCCTACGACCAGGAGCAGCCGGTCGGTTATGCCTACGGAGCGCCTCTCACACCGGGTGGGGCCACGTGGTGGGCGAAGGTGACTCCGGCTCTTCCCGAGGCTTTCACTGTGGAGACCGAGGGCCGTACGTTCGCCCTGTCCGAGCTGATGGTCCGTGGGCCATGGCGAGGCACGGGCGCCTCCGCCCGTATCCACGACGCCCTTGTGAGGGCCAGGCCCGAACACCGGGCGACGCTCCTCGTCCACAAGGAGCACCACAAGGTACGTGCCCTGTACACGAGCTGGGGTTACGAGACGGTCGGCGAGGCGGTGCCCTTCGAAGGTGCGCCCGAGCTGTGCGCCATGGTGCTCGCGCTCCGCTGACCAAGTCCTTGCGGGACCTATCGGCTTGCTGTGAATCGGCTGGCGGGTGGCGCGGGTCACAGACAGGGGCGGGCAGGAGGGCGAAGGGTGGGGCGAAGCGGAAGGAGCGCCTCACTGTGGAACGGGCCGATACGAAGGGTGACGTGACGGACGTGTCGGCGCGCCCGGCTGCGCCCGTCGCGGAGGGCGTGCGGCTGCTGGACGGGATGCCGAGGCAGCGGGGGCCGGTGGAGGCCGTGTCCGTGCGACCAGGGGCTCCTGGGGGCGCGGCCCCGAGCAGGCGGGTCCTCCGCCCTTGGCGCCTCCTCCCCACCCCCACCGGAACCCCGTTCACCTTCACGTACGCCACCGTCCTCCTCGTCACCGCATCCATCGCCGCGCACGCCGATCCGACCCTCGTGCACACCCTCCACCAGGGCTCCAGCACGGACGTCGCCCATCTCGTACGGACGCCCGTGCTAGTGCTGGTGACCAGCGCGCTGTGGGTCGTGGGAGGCGTGACATCGCCGTACGCCATCGTGTTCCTGCTCGTCCTCACCGCGCTGGAGCGGCGGATCGGGGGGCTGCGTACCGCCGGAGTGTTCGCGCTAGGGCATGTGCTGGCCACTCTCGCGACCGAGGTGCCGGTGGGGCTCGCGGTGCTGGCGGGGTGGCTGCCCGAGAGTTCGTTGCATCGGCTCGACTACGGGATCAGCTTCGGGGTCGCGGCGAGTGTGGGGGCGTTGGCGGGGGTGTTGAGGCCCTGGCTGGGGTGGCCGGTGCTGGTGGTGTTCGGCGGGATGCTGGTGGAGGACCTCGTCGCGTACACCGATCCGATGACCAACTGGGGGCATGTGATGGCGCTGGCCATCGGGGTCGCCACGTGGCCTTGGCTTCGGAGGCGGAGGCCGGTCTAGAGGCGGCCAGGGCATCGCGGGATTGGTTTTGGCGTCTTCCTCGGAGCCTGTACCGAGCCCTACGCTCGTGGCGTGGGTTCCGGAACGAGGGGCCCAGCCGTCCGTACCACCGGGGGAAACGTGGACGTGCCGACGCTGATCCTGCTGGGAGCGGTGGGCGGCGCGCTGCGCGGGGTCCTCGACGCTTACGTCCGGTTCCAGGAATGGCAGTCGGAACGCCGGGTTCATCGGCGCCTGCCGCCGGGACTGGAGGGCGAGCCACCCAGGTTCCAGACGTACTTCGATCCAGCGGTGGATTGCGTCGCGGCAGGTGTGCACAGCCTGCTGGGAGCCGGGGCGGCGGTGCTGCTCGGTACGACCGGGCAGATCAGCGGTGCGTACGCCGCGGTTGTGGTGGGACTTTCGGCGCCGGTGATTCTTACTCAGCTGGGGCGCGTCAACGCAGTGAACGATGCGGTGACCGGTGGGGTGGGGGCGGAGGCCGGCGATGGAAGCGGGAGCGGCGAGGAGACCGGTGCGGCGCGGGTGCCCGCGTCGAGCGGCGAACCGGGACCGCCTGCTGTCGACACGGGTTCGTACGTCGCCGGGGTCGGTCCGCGCACTGGTGAGGACGGTAGGGGCGCGCAGGCAGTGCCGGTCGCCCGACAGTCGGAGGCCGCCGGGCATGGGCTGTCCCGGGCTGTTCCGGCGGCAACCGAGGCGGTCGCGGGCGTACGGGAAACCGGATCTCCGCCGGGTGCCGATGACTTGGAGCCCCAGTCGAACGGGTTGCCTCCGGGCCGTGGACGTGGTGGGCAGAGTGCGCCACGGTTGTCGCACGGTCCGGCCGTTGGTGAGGAGGGGACGCCGTGAGCACACGACCCTCCGTGAGCCGGCGTATCGCTGCGGCGGTACTGGGTTCCGAACACCGAACGAGCCGACCGGCGGTCTCGGTCGGGGAGCGCCAACCTTCCTTTGGGCGTCGGGTGCTGGCCGCCGTGCTGGGCGTGAGCACGCGGCGGGTCGCGTCGCGGCTGCCGGAGACGGTTGCGGCGGAGTCCGCGTCGGGCGCGCAGCAGACGGTTGTGTCCGCCGCCGACATCGAGCAGCGGGTGACCGACGCGGCCGTAGAGGCCAAGTGGGCATCGGTGCGAACCGGCGTTGAGCATCCGCCTGTGCCTGCCGAGACTGAGAATGCGTCCGGGGCGACCGACGGTTTCCGTGTCGCGCGGGTGCCACGCACAGACAGTCCCGGCTCTGAGCCGGAACACCGGCGGAGCCGGAACATCGCACAGTTGGCCGATGCGCGCGGAGGCCCCAAACCCTCGTTCCTGCTGCGCGAGGACCGTTCCGAGTACGAGCGCCTTCTCGATGAGGCGCTGCGCTCCGCACCGCACCGCCCGGAACTGGCCGCCGTCGGTCAGCGGCTGAACCCCGAACAACTGCGGACCATGGCGCTCAACGCCACCGGGCTCATCACGGCTGCGGCGGTGACCGAGTACCGGCACTACGTCTTCGTACGCGACGAATCGCGGCGGTCGGAGTCATCAGACGGCGTGGAGGAGGGGGACGGGGCCGCGTCGGCTCTCGCCGCCACTGTGGGAGAGGACACCGGGACGGCAGGGGCGGGCGCTTTGGCTGTCGCCGCGGTTCTGGCACCGGTTCTCGCCGGAGGAGTCACGGCGATCTTCCTGCTCGTGGGCTACATCCTCAGGATGCTCGACCCTGAGCCGGCGTTCGCCCAGACCATGCTCACCACCGGATGGGTGTTCGGTGCGGTGACCGCGGCAGCGATATTCGTCGCCGCGGTCGGCCTGCTGCTCACCGCCCTGCGCAACAGCCCGGACGCGGAGGAGGCCGGGGCGTACGGCGAACTGACCGGGGAAGTGGCTCAGGCCAGGGAAGTCTGGCGCGAGGCCCTGCTGGAGCGCGGCATCCTGCCGTTCCTCCGCGAGGCCCTCGCCCACTCCGATTCGTCGGCCGCCAGCCGCAAACCGACCCCGGAACCCACCACCGGCCGTATGCCTCACCTCGGCTACAACCGGCCCGGTTTCAGCAGCTCCGACGACAACGCCTCAACGGGCCACCGCCCCAGCTACTCCAGCCCGGACTTCAGCAGCCCGGACTTCGGAGGCCCGCACGCGCCCGAACTTGACGGCCCGGACACACAGCCGGACTGATTACCGCTCTACGCCCGCCCCCACGAACTTCGCGCTCGTCAGAAGCCCCTCCACCCGCCACCCCAGCGCCTCGTACAGCCCCCGGCCGTCCGGAGTGCCCGCCAGTACGCCGGTCTCCGCGCCCTCGGCGGCGGCCTCTCGGGTGAGCGTGCGCATCACGAAGGAGCCGAGTCCTCGGCGGCGGTGTGCGGGGGACGTTTCCACCTGGTCGACGACCGCTGTTCTGCCCGTCGGGGCGATCTGGCCGCGGGCCGCCCAGGAGCCGTCGGGTGCCGCGAGCATCACGCGGGTGACGCCGGCGCGGGTCCAGACGCGCAGGCGGTAGTCGTCGGGGGGTGAGGGTGCCTCCGATGCCGTCAACGGGAGCGTCATCAGGTAGCCCGGCTCGGGGTCGATCCACCAGCCCTCGCCGAGCCAGTTGCCGACCGTCGCCGGATCGGCGAACACCTTGAGCCACACGCCCGGGCCGGTCACCGCGTCCGCGACCTTCCGGACGGTCCGCTCCTCCACGGCGTCGTTCAGCGCGTCGAGGACGTGCCGGGTGACGTGCTCCGCCGTGCCCACGTCGATCGTGTAGCCCCAGGGCTCGACCAGGGGCGGCGATGCCCCGCGCGAGACGACCCAGCCGTCCACCCAGGCCCGCACGGGTCCGTCCATGACCTACCTCCTGTGTAATGAGTGCTTGCGGCTAGTGGGTATTACGTTGCTGACTGTATGCCGGGCGTTCGTCGTCGTGACAGAGGTGATCGCTCACGGCGAACACGTCCCGGGGAACAATCAACCACCCCCAAGCATTGAGTCGGCATAGCTCAACTTGAATGCCGAAGGGGAGATCATGGCTTCGACGTCCACACCGCTCACACTGCCCGTGCTGCCGCTCGACGACGAGGTCGTGCTGCCCGGGATGGTGGTTCCGCTCGACCTGAACGACGCCGACGTACGTGCTGCCGTGGAGGCCGCTCAGGCCGCCGCCCGCACCGAGACCGGCAAGCCCAGGGTTCTGCTGGTGCCACGTATCGACGGGGCATATCCGAGTACCGGTGTCGTCGGCACCGTGGAGCAGGTCGGCCGGCTGGCCGACGGGGATCCGGGGGCTCTCATCCGGGCCCGGGGGCGCGTGCGGATCGGCGCCGGGACCACCGGGCCGGGGGCCGCGCTGTGGGTCGAGGGGACCCGGATCGACGAGGTCGTCCCGGACCCGCTGCCCGGTCACGTCACCGAACTTGTCAAGGAGTACAAGGCACTTGCCACCTCCTGGCTGCGCAAGCGCGCCGCCTGGCAGGTCGTCGACCGTGTCCAGGCCATCGACGATGTCTCCGCCCTTGCCGACAATTCCGGTTACTCGCCCTTCCTCAGCACCGACCAGAAGGTGGAGCTGCTGGAGACCGCCGACCCGGTGGCCCGGCTGAAGCTCGCCACCCAGCAGCTGCGCGACCACCTCGCCGAGCAGGATGTCGCCGAGACCATCGCGAAGGACGTCCAGGAAGGCGTCGACAAGCAGCAGCGGGAGTTCCTGCTGAAGCGCCAGCTGGAAGCCGTACGCAAGGAACTGCGCGAACTCGACGGCGGGCAGGACGGGGAGGAGTCCGACGACTACCGGGCCCGTGTCGAAGCCGCCGATCTGCCCGAGAACGTGCGCGAGGCCGCTCTCAAGGAGGTCGACAAGCTGGAGCGGTCCTCCGACCAGTCGCCCGAGGGCGGGTGGATCCGGACCTGGCTCGACACCGTGCTCGAACTGCCCTGGAACGAGCGGACCGAGGACTCGTACGACATCCAGGGCGCCCAGGCAGTGCTCGACGCCGAGCACGCCGGGCTGGAGGACGTGAAGGAGCGCATCACCGAGTACCTCGCCGTGCGCAAGCGGCGGGCCCAGCGCGGGCTGGGGGTTGTCGGCGGGCGTCGTGGCGGTGCTGTGCTCGCGCTCGTCGGGCCGCCCGGGGTCGGCAAGACCAGCCTCGGGGAGTCCGTCGCGCACGCCATGGGGCGGAAGTTCGTCCGGGTCGCGCTCGGCGGGGTCAGGGACGAGGCCGAGATCCGTGGCCACCGGCGTACGTATGTCGGCGCGCTGCCCGGCCGGATCGTGCGGGCCATCAAGGAAGCCGGGTCCATGAACCCCGTCGTTCTCCTCGACGAGATCGACAAGGTCGGGTCCGACTTCCGCGGTGACCCCGCCGCCGCGCTGCTCGAAGTCCTCGACCCGGCGCAGAACCACACCTTCCGCGACCACTACCTCGAAGTCGAACTCGACCTCAGCGACGTGGTGTTCCTCGCCACCGCCAACGTGCTCGACGCCATTCCGGAGGCGCTGCTCGACCGGATGGAGCTCGTCCGGCTGGACGGGTACACCGAGGACGAGAAGGTCGTCATCGCGCGGGATCACCTGCTGCCCCGGCAGTTGGAGCGGGCCGGGCTGGACGATGCCGAAGTCGCCCTCGACGAGAGCGCGTTGCGCAAGCTCGCCGGGGAGTACACGCGGGAGGCCGGGGTCCGGAACCTGGAGCGGTCCATCGCGCGGCTGCTGCGCAAGGTCGCCGCACAGAACGAACTCGGGGAGCGGAAGCTGCCGTTCACCGTCACCGAGGCGGATCTGCGGGACCTCATCGGGCGGCCCCATCACGTGCCCGAGGCCGCGCAGGACCCGGCCGAGCGGCGTACGGCCGTACCCGGTGTCGCCACCGGGCTCGCCGTCACCGGGGCCGGAGGTGACGTCCTCTACGTCGAGGCGTCGCTCGCCGACCCGGAGACCGGGGCCGCCGGACTGACCCTCACCGGGCAACTCGGCGACGTCATGAAGGAGTCCGCGCAGATCGCGCTCTCCTTCCTGCGCTCGCACGGCGCCGAACTGGAGCTGCCCGTGGGCGACCTGAAGGACCGGGGCGTGCACATCCACTTCCCGGCGGGGGCCGTGCCCAAGGACGGTCCGAGTGCGGGCGTCACCATGACGACCGCCCTCGCCTCGCTGCTCAGCGGACGGCTCGTGCGTACGGACGTCGCCATGACCGGCGAGGTCTCGCTGACCGGGCGGGTGCTGCCCATCGGCGGCGTCAAGCAGAAGCTGCTCGCCGCGCACCGGGCCGGTGTCACCACGGTGATCATCCCGAAGCGCAACGAGGCCGACCTGGACGACGTCCCGGCCGAGGTCCTGGAGAAGCTCGACGTCCACGCGGTCACGGACGTCCGCCAGGTCCTGGAACTGGCGCTCACCCCGGCGACGAACGGTGCGGCGACGGAGGTTCCGGTCGCGGCGTGACGGACGTGACCGGTCCGTGAGGGCCCGGGTCCCGAAAGGGGCCCGGGCCTTCCGCTGCCCACCCCGCGGGCGGGAGGTGGACCTGGATGACGCCGTTGCGCCATGCCTGCGAAATACTGTCCGAGCTGCGGCGATGGCGGTGCCCGGCGGAGATTTCAGGAACGGCGAAACCGGATCAGGGGTGCTGAGTGCACGAGGACGGGAACGGCGACGGCGACGGGCAGGCCGGGGGGTCCGCGGTGGCCGGGCGTGGCGTGGAGCGGGAGTTCCTGGCCCTGGAGCGCGAGTTGACGGTGTTCCTGCGGCGCGCCCGGGCCAACTCCGGGGAGATGGCCCGCGAGGTCCATCCCGACCTGGAGTCATCGGCGTACGGACTGCTGGTGCGGTTGGACGAGTGCGGGCGCCAGCGGGCCACCGAGCTCGCGGCCTACATCGGCGTCGGCAAGGCCACCATGTCCCGCCAGCTGCGCGCCCTGGAGCAGCTGGGCCTCATCGCCCGCGAGCCCGACCCGGCGGACGGCCGTGCCTGGCTGGTCCACCTCACGGACGAGGGCCGCGTCCGCTTCCGTACCGTCCGGGAGGCGCGACGGGAGCGATACGTGCGTGAGCTGGCCGCGTGGGACCGCGTCGAGGTGGCCGAACTGGCCCGGCTGCTGCATCAGCTGAACCTCGGCATGGAGAAGTAGGGCCTCGCCGCCGCCAATCCGGCAACAGCTCATCGACGGCGGGCTCTACAGCTCCACGTACACCACCGTCGCGTCGTCATGGGTCTTGCTGCGGCCCAGGAGCGCCCTTCCGTTCTCCGCGTCCGCCCGTTCCAGCTCCCGTACGCGGTCCACGAGTGCCTGCGGGCCCTCCTTGCGTACGGTGGTGAAGCAGGCCTTCCAGTCGCCCTCGGCGAACTTCTCCACCCAGCGCGTCGCGCCGTCCGTCAGGGCGGCCAGGGCGCGGACCTCGGCGCGCGGGAGCGTGCCCGTCACCGCACGGGACGCCACCGACGGATCGGCCGCCGCCGTGAAGAAGCCGCCCTCCCTGTTACGGACCGTCGCGTCGGCGATCGCGTCCGTGGCCAGGGAGGCGCGGGGGAGAAGGGCCAGGCGGTCGTCCAGGTGGGCCGTGATCGTGCCCTCCGGGGACTCGGTCAGCAGGGCCGAGTCGGACAGGACCAGGTGCTCGACGGTGGCCTCGGACCAGCGGGCGAGGACCACCGTTGCCTGGGGTGTACGGGGGTGAGAAAGGTCACAGGTTTGTGCGTGGGCCCCAGCGGTACGTGAGATGGCCGCCGCCAGCACGTCAGGGAGAGGCATATCCCGTTGCGAAACCGACAGTTCGGTCAGTGCGCCGCCGAGTCTGGCCGTGTACCAGGGGACGGAATGCAGACAGCCCGTTCCGGCCCTGGGGGGAGTGACCCCGTCCAGGAGGACGAGCGAACCGCCCTGTCCGGAGGCCGGAAGTCCGACCGCTGCGAAGTCCTCGTTGGGGCGGGCCCGGTCACCGGATTCCGTGGCGAGTTCAGTGCGCATCCGGCCAGTCTGCACGAGCCCTTCACAAGGTTCTCAAAAGGCTGGCAACGGTTGCTGAAACAGCGTGTAGCCGCTGGTCAGACGCCTGGTTTGGGGCGGAATGATCTACTCCGTGAAGACGTGGCAGCGGATAATGTCAAAGCCCGCCGCCCACGTCCAACCGGCCCACCGGAGACGGTGGGGGCACAGGCCACAGGAACTTGCCCGCCAACTCCCCTCCGATGTTGACTCCTTGATGTTCACTCCTTTGAGTGGCGGGTCAGGTGACAAGCGCTCCCCGCCGACCGGCATGGGAGGGTCGGGAGCCGGACCGTGCCGGGGAACCGGAACCGTACCGGGTGAGCGACAGGCCAGAACCATCCGGGCGGCCAGCCAGTTGACGGAACGTCATCAGGGTCCGGACGGAACGTCACCCGGGCCCATGGGCACACGAGTCAGGAATGCGAGCACCGGTGCAGAAGACGCGGCCTCGGCGCACAGGCAGGCAGACAGCTCCCGCAGGGAGCGCTACCGGCGACGCGACGACCGACCCCGCGGGCCGGGGACGCCCCGCCCACGTCCGCAACCGGCTCATCGTGGCCGTCGCTGTCGTGGCCGCCGCGATCGTCGGGGCCGGCGCTCCGTCGGTCATCGCCGCCTCCGGCCAACTCCACGACTCCCAGGACCTGGTGACGCTCGCCGCGCAGACCCAGGACGCCCTGACCCTCGCCCACTCGCTCGCCGACGAACGCGACGAGGTCACCGTCTTCATCGCCGCCGGCCGCCCCAAGTCGAAGGCACCCTCCGAACAGCGCGGCGCCCGCGTCGACCGGCAGGTCGACGAGTTGCGCGCGAACCCCGACACCACGGCCTCGCTGCGCGGCGACCTCGACGACATCGCGGTGCTGCGCAGAGCGGCGCTCACCGGGCAGAGCACCGCTCTCCAGGCGCACGAGACGTACTCCGCCGCGATCACCGGGCTGCACCGCCTCGCCGACCAACTGGCCGAGAAGCAGCCGCCCCGCGCGGGCTCCGGCGCGTACGCCCTCGCCGAACTCGACTCCGCCGTCCAGCAGGCCGCCGCCGCCCGGGGCCTCCTCCTCGCCGCGCTGAGCGTGCCGACCTCCACCGAGACCGTGTACGACCAGGTCACCGGTCTGTCGTCCGAGCAGACCGTCTCCTCGCCGGCCGACACCAGGACGCGCAGCGCGCTCACCGCCGCCGCCCAGCAGGCCCGCCTGCGCTCGGACGCGGCGATCACCGACTTCCGCGAGACGGCGCCCGAGACCGCCGTCGGCAGCTACGACTCGACGGTCACCGGACCCGAGGCCGACGCCGCCGACAAGTACCTCGCCGCGCTCACCGACCAGCCCGCGCTGTCCACGAGCGAGCTCTCCACCAGCCTCAGCGGTGTGGACGCGGCCCTCTCCGCCCGCGTCGAGCTGATGCGCGGCGTCGAGTCCTCCCTCTACGACCGCCGCACCAAGGCCCTCATCAAGCTCCGCGACGACGACGTCACCGAGCTGGAGATCCGGATCGCCGCCCTCGGCGCGCTCCTGCTGGTCGCCACCGGTATCGCCACCGCCATGGCGCGCAGCCTCACCCGCCCGCTCTCCGTACTGCGCCGCGGCACCGCCCGACTGGCCGAGGCCGCCGACCCGTTGGCCGAGGCCCCGGTCAAGTTCACCGGCCGCAACGACGAGTTCGCCCAGGTCGTCCGCTCCGTCAACGCCCTGCACGCCCGCGCCCTCGCCGTCCACGAGCGCATCGCCACCCTGGAGTCCGACCGCAAGCACCTGGTCGGCCAGCGCCAGAAGATGGCCGACGCCCGCGAGGAACTGCGCGGCCAACTCGCCGACGCCGCCACCCAATTGACGCGTACCCGCGACAGCATCCACGGCACCTTCGTGAACCTCGCGCTGCGCACCCTCGGCCTCGTCGAGCGCCAACTCGCCGTCATCGAGGGCCTGGAGGAGCGCGAGCAGGACCCGGACCGGCTCGCCACCCTCTTCAAGCTCGACCACTTCGCCACGGTGATGCGCCGGCACAACGAGAACCTCCTCGTCCTCGCCGGCGCCGAACACGGCCAGCAGCACGCGGGTCCCGTCCCGCTCGTCGATGTCGTCCGCGCCGCCGTGAGCGAGATCGAGCGGTACGAGCGGGTGCGCATCGCCGCGCTGCCGCCGCACGCGCATCTCGCCGGGTTCGCCGCCGACGACGTCAGCCATCTGCTGGCCGAACTCCTGGAGAACGCCACCTCGTTCACCCCGCCCGAGCTGCCCGTGGAGATCTCCGGCTGGCTGCTGGAGAGCGGCGACGTCATGCTCTCCGTCCAGGACGAGGGCATCGGCATGACCGCCGACCGCCTGGTCCGCCTCAACTCCCGCCTCGCCGACTTCGATCCGGACGCCCCGTACGAGACGGCTGACGGTACGGAGGAGGACGGCGACGGGATCGGCCTCGGGCTGTACGTCGTGGCGCGGCTCGCCCACCGGCACGGTGTGCGCGTGCAGTTGCGGGAGCAGAAGCAGGGCGGTGTCGCGGCGGTCGTCGTGCTGCCGAAGGCGCTGCTGGCCCCGGACCCCGTCGCCGTACCGCCGTCGGCCGGATCGACGCTCGGTGGCTCGGGGCTGTCCTTCCCGGGCGCCGACGCCGAGGTCAACTCCAATGTGCTGCAAGGGCGTTCGGAGGCAGAAGAGGTCGAAGAGGCCGAGGTGCCCGACGGCCTCGACGGCCCCAGTGACCCCGATGACCCCGATGACGCGGACGGCGCCCCGGACGACTCGCCGCTCGCGCTCGACGCACCGGACCTGATGATCACCCTGGCGGAGCAGGCCGTACGCGACGCCGAGGCCGATGCCGGGACCGAAACGGACGTGGCGGACGAGCCGTCGGTGCCGGAGTCCGACCCCGCGCCCCTCCCCGCGTCCGAGATCACCATGGAACTGCTCGTGCCGGAACCCCCGGCCGAGGACTCAGCCGAGCCGACCGTCCCCACGGCTCCCGACACCGACCCCGACCCCGTATCCGCGACCGGGACCACCGCCTCGGACCCGTACGCCATCGGGCCCGACACGCACGAGCGCGTCACCGACCCGGTCCTCGACCAGGAGGACCCGGTCACCGACAAGGGGCTGCCCAAGCGCACCCCGAGGATCACCGCGCCCGTGGCCCCGCCGAGACCCCGTATCGGATCCGTGGACGCCGAGGCACTGCGCCGCCGGCTCGGCGGGTTCCACCGGGGTGCACGCGACGGCCGCCGTGACGTGGAGGCCGAGATCGCGGAGCAGACGGACCAGTCGGCGCACACGGAACAACCGGCACGTACGGCACAGCCGCCGCATGCCGAAGAAGCCACGGGGGGAACTGTCGAGGAGGCAAGCAGTTGACCGCGCCCAGTACCTTCGGCCTGAGTAGTGAAGCCCGCAACCTGCACTGGCTGCTGAGCAATCTCGTCGAGGAGGTGCCGGGACTCACGTCGGTCGCGGTGGTCTCCTCGGACGGGCTGCTCCTGCTCTCGTCCGACCCAGGCAGGAACGCGGAACGTCGGCCTGACCAGCCGACCGGCCCCAGAGGCTCCGCCGCCGACCTCGCCACCATCGTCTCCGGCATCGGCAGCCTCACCATCGGCGCCGCCAAGCTGATGGACTACGGCGGAGTCAAGCAGACGATGGTCGCCATGGAGGACGGCAGTCTCTTCGTGATGTCGATCAGCGACGGCTCGCTGCTCGGTGCGCACGGCTCCCCGGACTGCGACATGAACGTGGTGGCGTACCACATGGCGCTCTTCGTGGGCCGCGCCGGACATGTCCTGACGCCCGAACTCCGCAGCGAGCTGCTGGAGTCGATCGAACGCGGGGCGACGGACACGGACAACGGGCCCACGCCGACAGGCCCGATGGCGATCCGGTCCGTGCCGGGCCGGTCCACGGAGGTCGCCAAGTGAGCGGCACCGAGGGCGCACCCAGGCTTCCCGTCCGGGGCGGCGACCGCAAACCGGCCCGGGTACGCCCGTACTCGCTCACCGGTGGCCGGACCCGCTTCGGGCACGTCCTCCTTGTCGAGACGTTCGTCGCCGCGATCGAGGCGCCCGAGGAGCGCAGGGAGTTGCAGAATGGTTCCCTCAACACCCGGGTCATGCCGGAGCTGCGGGCCATCGTCGAACTGTGCCGCCGTATGCGTACGGTGGCCGAGATCGCCGCGCTGCTGAAGATGCCGCTGGGCGTGGTCCGCGTGCTCCTCAGCGACCTCGCGGACCAGGGAAAGATCCGTGTGTACGGAACCGGTCACGGGCCGGGCCAGCCGGACCGCGCGCTGCTGGAAAGGGTGCTGAGTGGACTCCGTCGTCTCTGACGTCGCCCGTGGTGTCTCCCCGCTTCTCCACCTTCCGCCGGAAGGCCAACAGCCTTTGCAGGACGAGGAGTTGCGGCCGTGGCAGGAGGACCGTACCCGTGCGCCGATCGCCACGAAGATCGTGATCGCGGGCGGCTTCGGCGTCGGCAAGACCACGATGGTCGGCACGATCTCGGAGATCGAGCCCCTCCAGACGGAGGCGCTGATGACCGAGGCGAGCGAAGGCACCGACGACCTCACCGCGACCCCGGACAAGCAGACGACCACCGTGGCCATGGACTACGGCCGCGTCACGCTCGACGACGACCTGGTGCTCTACCTCTTCGGTACGCCGGGCCAGCAGCGGTTCTGGTTCATGTGGGACGACCTGGTGCGCGGCGCGATCGGCGCGGTCGTGCTGGCCGACACCCGGCGGCTGAAGGAGTGCTTCCCGGCGCTCGACTACTTCGAGAGCTGTGGGCTGCCGTACGTCGTGGCCGTCAACCACTTCGACGGCAGCGCGGAGTTCGACGCGGCGGACGTGCGGGAGGCACTCACCGTGCCCGCGCACATACCTGTCATGATCATGGATGCGCGGCGCCGCCTCCCAGTGATCGAGACCCTGCTCGCCCTGGTGGGGCACGCGCTGGACGTCAGTCCCGAGTAGTCCCGAGTACTGAGACACAGCACTGCGGCACAGCACTGCGACAAGGGGAGAGAGCAGACCGTATGCGGAAGATACTCGTCGTCGGAGCCGGTCAGGCCGGACTGCAGATAGCCCTCGGACTCCAGTCGCAGGGGTACGAGGTCACCCTGATGTCCAACCGGACCCCGGACGAGATCCGGTCCGGCCGGGTCATGTCCACGCAGTGCATGTTCCACACCGCCCTCCAGCACGAGCGCGATCTCCAGCTGAACTTCTGGGAGTCCCAGGCCCCGAAGATCGAAGGACTCGGCGTCTCGGTCGCCGCCCCCGGCTCGCACGACCCGGGCCCCACACAGCGCGCGATCGACTGGCTCGGCAACCTCGACGGCCACGCCCAGTCGGTCGACCAGCGGGTGAAGATGGCCGGCTGGATGGAGACGTTCGCCCAGCGTGGCGGCCAACTGGTCATCCACGGCGCGGCCGTCGGCGACCTCGACTACTTCTCCCGTACGTACGACCTGGTCCTCGTCTCGGCGGGCAAGGGCGAGCTGGTGTCGATGTTCGGCCGCGACCCGGAGCGTTCCCCGTACGGCGAGCCGCAGCGCGCGCTGGCCGTCGCCTACGTCCACGGACTGGGCCCGCGCCCCGAGCACCCGGACCTGGAAGGGGTCCGCTGCAACCTGGTCCCGGGCGTCGGTGAACTGTTCGTCATGCCGGCGCTCACCACCTCGGGCCGCGCCGACATCCTGTTCTGGGAGGGCATACCCGGCGGCCCGCTCGACGTCTTCACCGGCGTCCGCGACCCCGCCGAGCACCTCTCCCTGACCCTGGAACTCATGGAGCGGTTCACGCCCTGGGAGTACGCGCGGGCCACCAAGGTCGAACTCACCGACGCGGGCGCCACGTTGGCGGGCCGCTACGCCCCCACCGTCCGTAACCCGGTGGGCCGGCTCCCCGGCGGCGGACTGGTCCTCGGCGTGGCCGACGTGGTCGTCGCGAACGACCCGATCACCGGCCAGGGCTCCAACTCGGCCTCGAAATGCGCGGCTTCGTACCTCGCCTCGATCATCGAACAGGGCGAGAAGGAGTTCGACGAGACCTGGATGCGGGCCACCTTCGACCGCTACTGGGACACCGCCCAGCACGTCACCAAGTGGACCAACGCGATGCTCGGCCCGCCGCCGGAGCACATCATCAACCTCCTCGGCGCGGCAGGCCAGTTGCCCCCGGTCGCCGACCGCTTCGCCAACGCCTTCGACGACCCGTCGGATTTCGAGAACTTCTTCTACGAGCCCGAGAAGACGGCCGCCTATCTGGGTTCGGTGGCAGGGGCGTAGAGAGGTTCCTCGGCGGCCGAGTAGCCCTCGTCCGAGCCCGCCGTTGCGTCGGCGGGGAGCTTCGGCGGTGTGTACCGCCGCAGGGGCTTCCCGTCCGGGTCCGGCCGTACGGCACCCAGCACCGGGTTGGCCGCGACCGGCGACACCTTCACCTTGGCGCCCGGACGCGGCGCCTGGACGACCATCCCGTCCCCGAGGTAGAGGGCCACATGCGTGGCCTCGGGGAAGTAGACCACCAGGTCACCGGGGCGCAGCTCGGCCAGCGGGATGTGCGCCAGCCGCGCCCACTGCTCCTGGCTGGTCCGGGGGATGGGCAGTCCGGCCCGCTCCCAGGCCTGCGAGGTCAGCCCCGAGCAGTCGAACGTCGCCGGTCCCTCCGCACCCCACTCGTAGGGCTTCCCGAGCTGCGCCACCGCATGACGCACCGCCCTCTCCCCGTCCTCGGACGGCGTCCGCCGGGCGCTGAGAGCACCGGAGGCGACGAACTCCCGCTGGTCCTCCGTCACTTCGTCGCCCGCCAAGTCCTGTTCCAGATCGGCCAGTTCTGCGAGCTGCTCGGTGCTCAGGCCGGCCAGCAGCTCCTCGACGTCCTTGAGTCGTTCCTGTACGGCGTCCCGGTCCCTCTTCTGCTGTTCGGCGAGGGTGAGCTGCCCGTCCAGTGCGGCGCGCGCCTCGCGCGCGAGACCGTCGGTGCGCCGCTCGCCGCCGACCAGCCGGCCCACCGTCTCGGCCCGCTCCAGCGCCAACTGCCGGATCACATGGCCCTGTTCGAGCGCGTGCTGCGGATCGCGGGCCAGCAGCAGCTGTACGTACGGTGAGATGTCGGTGCTGCTCTGGTACTGCTGCCGGGCGAGCCGGCCGAGGGCGCCTCGCCGCTCGTGCAGGGAGAGCCGGGCGCGTACGAGCTGCCGGTCCAGCCGTCGTACCTCGGCGCGCTGCCGTTTCAGCCGCTCGGCGGTGGCGCCGTAGGTCCGGGTGGCCTGCTCGGCCTCGCGGTACAGCTGCTGAAGGTCCGTCAGGAGGTCGGCGACGGAGGGTGAGGGTTCGGAGGCGGTCGGCTCGTCGGTGATGCCGGGCGTGGGGGAGCCGGTCACCGTCGGGGTGGGGCTCGGTCCCGGGTCCGGTACGGCCAGTGCGGGGACGGGTGCGAGGAGTGTGCCGGCTGCCATCGCCGCCGTACAGACCAGACGCAGAAGCCTTCCTGACACGTCATCACCTCCGGTGCGGGGCAGCCCTTCCGCTCCGCACCGCGAGCTTGTGACGTGGGCGCGGGGTCCGCGCGGCGAGCGTGCGCGGTTCGGCCCAACCTCGTCACCCGTCGGTGTCGTCCGGCTTGCCCTGCGGCGTGGCGCCTGGAACCGGTCCGGCCGCCGGTTTCGACCACGGCCAGCGCAGCTTGCCCTCGCCGCCCTGGTCGCCCGCGCCGCCCTCCGGGGCATACGCGTACTTCCAGCCGGGGTGCAGGCCCAGCTTTCCCGGCCGCCCGCTGGGCACGCGCCGGTAGACGAGGACGGTCGGCGGGCCGCCGGCGGCGTCCGGCACCGGGACCTTGTAGGTCTTCGGCGGGTGCCCGGTCGGCCCGAGCAGGATGGGCAGCACGCGGCCGTCCAGGGGGCCGCCCTCGAAGGCGGTGTCTTGGCTCTTCACAGGATCAGTGTCCGGTATCCGCGCCCAGCGCGTCGCGTACGACCGCCGCGGTCTGCGGGTCGCGTCCGGCTGTCACCGTGAGCACCGCCGTGAACTGTTCCACCAGCCAGTCCCGCAACTCGTCCACCGGCGGCTGCTTCTCCTCGTCCAGCCAGATGAGCGAGGCCGCCTCGACCGCGGTGATCCACATCCGTACGGTCATCCGCAGCCGGGGGCTCGGTTCCGTGACGCCGAGATGGCTCAGGATGTGCGCGGCGGCCCTGCGGCGGACCCGGTCCACTATGGCCGTCGTACGGGACGTCTCGACGACGCTGCCGCCCTGGAGGAGGGCGCTGAAGCCGGCGTCGTGCTCGTCGACGAAGGTGAGGTAGCGGTCGAGGGCGCGGGAGAGACGGTCGGGGAGGGGGCCCTTCGGGGGTTCGTCGAAGCAGAGTTCCAGTTCCTCGGCGGCGGAACGGAGCGCGGCCTCGTACAGCTGCTGCTTGCCGCCGGGGAAGTAGCGGTACACGAGGGGGCGGGAGACCCCGGCTGCCTCGGCGACGTCGTCGAGGGAGACCTCTTCGGGGGCGCGATGGGCGAAGAGGGAGAGGGCGGCTTCGAGGAGTTGGTTTCGGCGCTCCTCGACATTCAACCGGCGGTAGGCAGGGGCGGGAGGGGGCATGTGTGCAGGGTAGTCGGGCGGCTGCGGGTGCGTTGTGGCTGGTCGCGCAGTTCCCCGCGCCCCTGAAAAGCAGGGGCTGCGCCCCGTGCTTTTCGGCCCGCAGGGCCGGGTCTTTGTCTTTAGGGGCGCGGGGAACTGCGCGACCAGCCCCCACCGGGGCCGCACTCCGAAATCACGCCAGCAGCCCCGAAGACCTCCACAGCCGCCGGCCAGCACCTCGTAGCACCCCGATGTCGTCCAGGAAGTCCGTCAGTTTCTTCGCGCCGGTCTGCATGACCTCCCGCCGGTGCCCGCTCGCCCGGACCTGCGCCACCGCCTCGGCCTTGTCCAGGCCGACGTTCGCGTAGACGTCGGGGTTGACGAAGGCGACCGAGAAGACGCGGGCGAACTCGCCGGACGTGACGCGGGTGAACTCCTGGGACCACCGGGGGGCCGTCACCATCTGGCGGCGGAGCTCCTCGCGGGCGTAGCGGACGTGCCGGGCCTCCTCCACCACATGGATCCGGGTGACGCCCCTGATCAGCGGCTGGACGCGCTCGTCCGGGAACGTCAGGCGCTGCATCCAGTCGAGGACCTCCTCGCCGAGCAGGGTCGCCGTGAAGGAACCGGGGGTGGTGGACACCGTCTTGAAGAAGCGGCCCAGGTTCTGGTGCAGTCGGCTGACCGGGTAGTACGGGGTGCCGCCGCGGGTGATCAGCCGGGCGAACATCTTCGAGTGACGGCACTCGTCCTCGATCTCGGTCAACGCGTAGCGGACGTGCGCGCTCGTCGCCGCCTTGTCGTAGATGTGCCGTACGAGGAGCTGCATCAGGATGATCTCGAACCAGATGCCGAGCGAGGCGAGCGCCGCCGCCTCGTGCTGCGAGAGCAGGATGCGCTGCTCCTCGCCCATCCGCTTCCACAGCGGGGTGCCGTACAGGGAGACCAGTTCGGGCGGCCAGAACCACTTGCCGTCCTCGAAGGGGGCGTCCCAGTCCAGTTCCTTGTCCGGGTCGAAGGAGTGCCTGGCCGAGGCCGCGAGCAGCCGTTCGGCCACCTGTTCCCGGTCCTTGAGCACGCCGAGTGCGTCGCGGAGTATCTGGGCTTCCGTCACTGTCGTCACATGCTTATGAGACTGCTTGTCAGCAAGTCGGTCAATCCCCTGGGCCGTACTTGCGCGCGACTTTTGGAGTCGCCCAAGTGCCGTAGCGTGCTGGGGTGTCCACGACTCCGCCGCCCCAGCCGCCCGGCTCTTCGCCCTACCCGGGGTCTCCGCCGGGGCCTGACGGCACCCCCTGGGGTGCGCCGCTGGGGCCACCGCCCAGGAAGAGCCGGCTCGGGCTGATCCTCGGCATCGTCGGCGGGGTCGTCGCGCTGGGTGTGGTGGGTGCGGGTGTGCTCGTGTGGATCGGGGTGAAGTCCGACGCCGGGTTTCCCGAGGCCGAGTACCGGCTGACGCTGCCGCAGAAGGTGCTCGACGGGAAGTACGAGCTCCTCGGCGACCTCTCCGGCACCGATGGGCAGGCCATCGAGGAGGAGGCCGACGGGGACTGGGACGCCCGGGACACGAAGCCCGTGGTCGGCCGGTACAGCCCCGGTGGCGACCAGGCGCGGGGCACGCTGGTGATCTCCGGCATGTACGGACGGTTCAGGAACACCGGCCTCGCCCGCGACAGCATGATGAAGGGCGCGGCCGGCGGCGACGGCGCCGAGCTCGCCGTCGAGCCCAGGGACTTCAGGCCGGCGGGCTCCGACACCACTGTCACCTGCGAGGTGCTCGTCCAGACCCAGGCCGGTACGGAGGTCACCCTCCCCGTCTGCGGCTGGGTGGACGGCAACACCGGTGCCTCGATCGCCGGGATCACCGCCGACGCGATCACGCGGAAGCCCGCCGACGTGGACCTCGGGGCGGCCGCGGAGACCGCCCTCAAGATCCGCGACGAGATCAGGAAACCGATCGGCTGACCGGCTCCGGTTCCAGGTCCGTTTCCGGCGCTCCCTGCGCTTGCGCGGGCCCGGGCGGGAACGACGTACGCAGGTTGAAGGCGTACTCCGTCGGTCCGTGCGCGCGCAGATGGAGGAGGCGGGTCTCCGCCTCCTCCACGGTCGGACGGTGCCCGGCCGGCACCCACCACAGTGCCGTGACCGCCTCCTTCAGGTGCTCGAAGAACTCCCGGCGGCGGGCCAGCAACTCCCGGTGCTGCCCCTGGTACATGAACGCCGTCAGGGCGTTCGTGTCCCGCCACACCGACATGTTGACCAGGATCCACTCGTCGTCGAACATGCGAATGTCCGTCGCGTCGCCCGACTCGCCCTGCAACCTCCAGACGAATCCGTCCGAGGCGTCGGCGACGGCGTTGACCGGGTCGAGGCCGTCGGCGAACGGCTTCAACTGCAGGGAATCCAGAGGGGCTTTGAGGCGACCGATGTTGACCTGGGCGAGTTCGTACGCGGCTGCGGATGATAATGACGTCATGGCCGCACGGTAGGTCGGGTACCCGGCCCGCGCACCCCCTTTTCCTACCGGCGGAGCACCGTCTCCATGACCGCCCGCGCGATCGGCGCCGCCACCCCGCCCCCGCTGATGTCCGTACGGTCGGCGGAGGCGTCCTCGACCACCACCGCGACGGCGACCGACGGCTCGGCGTCCCGTTCGCCCTGCGCCCAGGAGACGAACCAGGCGTACGGCGTACCGGAGTTGCCGATGCCGTGCTGGGCGGTGCCGGTCTTGCCGCCCACCGTGGCGCCGGGGATCGCCGCGTTCGTGCCGGTGCCCCGCTCCACCACGTCCCGCATCAGCTCGCGCATCCGTACGGCGGTCGCCGGATGCATCGCCCGGTGCTGTCGCCGTACGCCGGAGGTGGCAACTGTCGTACCGTGCACGGTGGTTGTCCGCTCCACCAGATAGGGGGACGGCACCTGACCGCCGTTGGCGACGGCCGCCGCGACCATCGCCATCTGCAACGGTGTGGCCCGCGTGTTGTACTGACCGATCGCGGACAGCGCCAACTGCGCCTTGTCGACGTGGGTGTCGAAGGTGCTGCGCGCGACCGCGAAGGGGATGCGCAGCCCCCCGTCGTTGAAACCGAAGCCGTCCGCCGTGGCCGCCAGGTCGGCGACGCCGACGTCGACGCCCAGTTTGGCGAAGACCGTGTTGCACGACCAGGTGAACGCGGCCCGCAGCGAGACGTCCGCACAGCCGTCGCCCTCGTTCGTCAGCGCCGTGGACGTACCGGGGAGGGTGTACGGGTCGGGGGAGCGGGTCGGCTCGTCCAGATCGGTGACCACCCCCGCGTCCAGGGCCGCCGCCGCCGTGACCACCTTGAAGGTCGAACCCGGCGGATACGTCTGCCGTACCGCCCGGTTGAGCATCGGCTTGTCCGGGTCGCCGTTCAGTCGCCGCCAACTCCGTTCCACGGCACGCCCGTTGCCCGACAGTGCCGCCGGGTCGTACGACGGGGCGGAGACCAGGGCGAGGATGCGCCCGGTCGACGGCTCCACGGCTGCCACCGCGCCCTTGCGTCCGCCGAGACCGTCGTAGGCGGCCTGCTGGGCAGCCGGGTCGATGGTGGTCACCACCTCGCCGCCGGGGTTCTGCGCACGGGTGACGTCGTTCCACAGAGGGATGGGCGAGAGCAGCGGATCGGTGCCCGACAGGATGCCGTCCTCGGCGTGCTCCAGGAACGTCGTGCCGTACACCTGTGAGGCGAAGCCGGTGATGGGGGCGTACAACGGGCCGTCCCTGTACGTCCGTTCGTAGCGGAGCTGCTCCCCGGTGTCCGTGGACCCGGTGACCGGCCGGTCACCGACCAGGATGGCGCCGCGCGGCTGGCCGTAACGGGCGATCACCTGGCGGCGGTTGGCCGGGTTGTCGTCGTAGCGCTGGGCCTGGACGACCTGGACGCGGGTGATGTTGACGAGGAGCGCGAGCAGCAGCAGGGCGCAGAAGGCTGCGGCGTGCTTGATGCAGCGCGTCATCGGGCGTGGGGTTCGCTTCATGGCGTGGGGCGCCCGTCGCCGGGACCGTCGTACTGCCGCCGGGCCGAGTCGCTGATCCGGATCAGCAGCGCCACGATGATCCAGTTGGTGACGACCGACGAGCCGCCCTGCGCGAGGAACGGCATCGCCATGCCCGTGAGCGGGATGAGGCCCGACACCCCGCCCGCGATGACGAACACCTGGAGCGCGACGATCGAGGCGAGGCCCACGGCGAGCAGCCGGCCGAAGGGGTCGCGCAGCGAGAGGCCGGCCCGGTAGCCGCGCTCCACCAGGAGGGCGTACAGGATGACGATCGCGGAGAGGCCGGCCAGGCCCAGTTCCTCGCCCGCCGTCGCCAGGATGAAGTCCGACTTGGCCGCGAAGCCGATCAGGATCGAGTGGCCGAGGCCCAGGCCGGTGCCGAGCATGCCGCCCGCCGCGAACGCGAACAGCGACTGGGACAGCTGGTTGGGGCCCTGGCCGGCCTCGATCGTTGCGAACGGGTGCAGCCAGTCCTCGACGCGGCTGTGGACGTGCGGTTCGAGGGTGCCGACGGCGAAGGCGCCCAGCGCGGCCAGCAGCAGGCCGACCGCGATCCAGCCGGTGCGGCCCGTGGCGACGTACAGCATGACCACGAACAGGCCGAAGAAGAGGAGGGAGGTGCCGAGGTCGCGCTCCAGGACGAGTACGCCGACGCTGATCAGCCAGATCGCGACGACCGGGCCGAGGACGCGACCGGTGGGGAGCTGGAGTCGGCTGAACCGCCAGATCTGGCGGCCGGTGCAGGCGAGCGCGTTGCGGTTGGCGGCGAGGTAGGCGGCGAAGAAGACCGCCAGCAGCACCTTCGCGAACTCGCCCGGCTGGAAGGAGAATCCGGCGATCCGGATCCAGATGCGGGCCCCGTTCACCGACGGGAAGAAGATCGGGAGCGTGAGCAGGACGAGCGCGGCGGCGACACACACGTACGCGTACCGCTGGAGGACGCGGTGGTCGCGCAGCAGGAGGACGACCACGATGAACAGCGCCACGCCGACCGTGGACCAGACGAGTTGGGCGGGGGCCGCCCGGTGCCCCGGCGTCTCCAGGTCGAGCCGGTAGATGAGCACCAGGCCGAGGCCGTTGAGCAGCACGCCGATGGGGAGCAGCAGCGGGTCGGCGTACGGGGCGCGCCAGCGCACCGCGAGATGGGCGAGGAGCGCGAGGACGCCGAGCCCGGCGCCGTAACCGGCGGCGCCGGGCGGGAGGGTGCCGTTCTTCGCGAGGCCGACGGCGCAGTAGCCGTACACGGAGAGGAGGACGGCGACGACGATGAGGGACAGCTCGATGCCGCGGCGCCGGGGGAGGCGCGGGGCGGGAGCGGAGGGATCGGCGGGCCCCGGGGGCCGGACCTCCGGGGGTTCCCCGTACTCCGCCGCCACGGTGGTTCCGGGCTTCGTCATGTCCGGAACCTATCCAAAGTTCACGGAATGTTGTGTGATGTCCCCGGTGTGCGCCTCAGCAGAAGCGCGGTGCGGCGCCGATGTTGTCGATGTAGCGGGCCGCGCCCCAGGCCCAGGTGCCGTCCGTCAGGAGGTACCAGAGCGAGTTGCCGTCGACGTTCTCGCCGCCGACCTTGCAGAAGATGTTGACGATCTCGCCCTTCGGGACGACCCGGATGATCGCGCTGCCACGGTTCGGCGCGCTGCGCAGCCGCAGTCCGCCGTTGGCGGTGACGATCCCCTGGTAGAGCCCGGCGTTGCTGGTGCTGCTGTGGCCGTTGTGCTGGCTCCAGTCGTTGTTGCCGCTGCTGTTCTGCTGCTGGTTCCAGCTGCTGCTGCTCTGCTGGTCTCCGTCGTCGTCGTTGTCGTGGTTGTTCTGGCCGGTCTGGCCGGTCTGGCTGCTCTGTTGCTGCTGCTGGTTCCAGCTGTTGCCGCTGCTGTTCTGCTGGCCGGGGTCGTCGTCGGCGGGGCTCGCGAGTGCCGGAGTGATGGTGCCGACGGAGAGTGCGGTGGTCGCGGCGGCTATGCCGAGGCGGGTGAGGGTGGTCCGCGGTGACATGTGGGCTCCTTTGGCGGGACAGAGCTGACTACCCGCCACGCTAGGAGCGGCTCGTGCAAGGCGCCTGTCACGCTGGGCCGTTGGTGGTGAGCCCTCGTGATTCGGCCAGGGTGAGCGTCGCCAGGGCGCCGCCGCCCTCGCTCTGTGGAACGTTGGCGAAGGTCAGCCGGGCGCCCAGTACCTCCGCCTGGCCCAACGCGATCGTCAGCCCGAGCCCGTGTCCCCTCGCGCCGGCCTCCGTACGGAACCGC
Organism: Streptomyces sp. NPDC020898; assembly: GCF_044333925.1. Lineage (NCBI taxonomy): Bacteria > Bacillati > Actinomycetota > Actinomycetes > Kitasatosporales > Streptomycetaceae > Streptomyces > Streptomyces sp. NPDC020898. Next base: position 207,148 of record NZ_JBIRRV010000002.1, on the reverse strand, counting down.
TGCGGCCCGTGCTCCACCAGGTAATCCGGATAGCCGTCCCCGTGGTCCCGCACGGTCACGACCGGACCGTCCACGGTCAGCGTCACGGGCGGACGGCCGTGCCGATGGGCGTTGGCGACGAGATTCCCGAGCACCCGTTCGAGCCGTCGCCGGTCGGTGTCGACGAGGGCATCGCGTGCGACGACGATCTCCGTGTCGGTGCCCGGCGTTCCCGAGGCCCCCGAGGCCCGGATGACCCGCACGACCCGTTCGGCGAGGGCGCCGAGCGGCTCGGTGTCCAGCTCCAGCCGCTCCTTGCCCGTGTCCAGCCGGGAGATTTCGAGCAGGTCCTCGGTGAGGGTGCGCAGCGCGGTGACCCGGTCGCGGACCAGCTCGGTCGGGCGCCCGGACGGCAGCAGTTCGGCCGCCGCGTGCAGTCCGGTGAGCGGGGTGCGCAGCTCGTGGGCCACGTCGGCGGTGAAGCGCTGCTCGCTGAGCAGCTTGCGCTGGAGCGAGGCCGCCATGGTGTCGAGGGCGGCGGCGACGGCGGCGACCTCGTCGGGAGGGTGGCCGGGGTCCCGCGTACGGGGGTCGTCGACGCGGGCGTCCAGGTCGCCGGCGCTGATCCGGCGGGCCACCTGGGCGGTCGCGTGCAGCCGACGGGTCACCCGGGTCACCGCGAACGCGCCGACCAGCAGCGTCGCGCCGATGGCGAGGCCCGACGACCACAGGATGGCCCGGTCGAGGCCCTCGATCGTGCGGGCGCTCTGCGAGTAGTCGAGCGCCACGGCGAGGGCGTGTCCGTCCTCAGCGGGCCCGGCCGCCCACATCGTCGGTACCCCGTCGTGGTCGGTGACCATCGTGCCGCGCTCCCCGGCCGCCGCGAGCGCCCGCAGCGACGCGGGCAACCCCTCGGGATCGATACCGGTGTGCGGCCGGAGCGCGTCCCCGGCCTCGTACGCCGCCGTGGCCTCCACGAGCCGCGACAGGGCGCGGTCGCGGGCCTGGTCGACTGTCTGGTGGGTCACCGAGACATGCACGAGGACGCCGAGCAGGGCGGCGAGGGCGCAGCACATGCCGGTGATGAACAGCGCGGCCTTGGCGGCGAGGGTGCCCGCCCACCCGGGCAGCGCGACCCTCATCGGGCGCTCGCGGAGGCGGTCACGGGGGCGGGGGTGCGCTGGGGTCTGCCGGTACGGAGGAACTCGTCCCGCGTCAGCAGCATCGCCTTCTGGTCCGCGTCCCAGCTCCACTGGGTGCGGTACTCGTACCCCGGGATCTGCGACGGCGAGCGGATGATCACGGCCCGGCCGGCGAGTTCCACGGCGGTCACGGCGTCGTCGTTCGCCATGATCTGCACCAGCGTCTCTGATCAGCTTGGTGATCCCATGCCAGATGTGGTGTCCGGTATGGGGTCTGTCCACCGTGGAGGGGTGGCGTGGGCGTGCAGGTGGAAGCCCGCGCCCAGTGCTGTCCCTCGTGGCCGGTGTCGGCTGGTGGTGGGTGTGCTGATCGTCGTCACGCCCTGGTGCCGGTCAGCTGCGCGGGGCAGCCGGGTCCGGTCCGTGTGAGCGTGTCCCTCCGGACGCTGGCCCGCCGGACCCGTGGGTCTGGTGGGGGAGGGTGTCCGGCGTCGCCTGGGCGTCGGACGTGTGGTGCGGTGCCGGGTGGTTCCGGTCTTGGACCGGTCCGTCCGGCTGGTCCTGGGCGCGGGGGTGATGACCGCGCCCGCTTCGAGTGTGTCGATCACGGTGCGGATGGCCATGGCACCGGTGGTGCGGTCCACGGCGGTCTTGGTCTGGTGGGTGAGGCCGCGGGCGGCGATGCGCTTCCAGGCGCCCTGGTCGCGGTCGCCCTGCCAGCCGCAGGAGCCGCACAGCGCCCACTTCCAGCCCGTGATGGTGGGCCGGTCGGGGGCCTTGCGGTGCCGCAGCGGGACGAGGCATTGCGGGCAGTGCTTGGAGGTGTTCCGCGCCGGGACGGTGACCACGGCGATACCGGTCTCGGCGGCCAGGTGCCGCATCCGGTCCACGATCTGCCCGCGCACGGCCTGGGAGAGCCGGGTGTTCATCGTGCGGCCCATGCCCCGGGCCTCCATCGAGCGCAGGTCCTCCACATAGATGACCGTGGCCCCGGCGGCGAGAGCCTGATCGACAGCCCAGCGGGCGGCAGCCCACGCCAGGGCGTCGTTGAGGTTCGACCGGCGCCCGGACACGTGCCGGATCTCCTCGGCGAGAACCTGGTGCCTGGCCGTCAGGGCGTGCTGTTCGTCTTCGCCGATGAGCCGCCGGTACCGGTCGGCCCTGGCGTGCAGGTGCTCGCCCTGGCGGCGCAGCCGGTGCTGCTTGGTAAGAACACCCCCCCGCCCGGAACATGCCGCCGCTGCCGAGGGCGGTGATGGTTCCGTCGGCGTGGAGGCGGGCGGCCCCGGCGGACAGCAGGGTGTTCAGCCCCCAGTCCACGCCGAGCGCGACCGTGTGTCCGCTGCGCCGTGTCTTGGGGACGGCGTGGGTGTAGGCGAGGTCGGCCCGCACCCGGCCCCGGTGGATGCGCAGGGTGGGCAGGTGCAGCACCGCACCGGCGGGGACCGTCGGCGGCAGCTTGATGGGGCAGGCCACCCACGTCCAGTCCTTGTAGGACCGCGGATCCGGACGGGTGGGCAGTTGCAGCCGCAGCAGCGCCCGGCCCGCATCGTCGGCGCGTTCGATGGTGGCCTGCTGCCCGTCGCAGGCGGACAGCAACAGCATGCGTGCGACGCGGGGCGCGGCCTCAACCTCGAACACGTCCATCGGCATCCGGCCGTGCCGCGCGACGAACGCGGCGATCTGCCGGGTACGGCCCTTGATGACGCTGGACGGCAGGTACTCCCCGCCGGGTACCGCCTCCCGCACCCGGTCCCACTCCTGCGGGGTGCGCTTCGCCGGGTCGGCGGGCCAGGTCTCGATGACCGCGGTGGTGAGGTCAGCGCGCCACTTCGCCGCACGCAGCGTTCGCCCGGCCGCCTCCTGGGCGATGCGCACGATGCGGTCATTGACCCGGATGCCATCGGCCGGGCCGGCCGTCCAGCCCAGGCGGCGCAGGGCCATCCAGGCGTTCGACGGCAGTGGGCGGCCTGTGGCGTCCTCACCGGCGGCCAGCACGTCCACATCGGCGGCGTTCCAGTGCCCGGTCAGCAGCGCGGCGACCATGCCCGACACCAGATCAGCAGCCCAGCCCACCCTCCCCGCCAGCACCGCAGCGGACAGGAACTCCCCCGTCTTCTCCTCCACACCGATACGCAGGAGACCACTGGCGCACGTGGTACGGGCGGCCTCGCCCCCGGCGAGCGGCAGTTTCCGGCTCACCCGTGCCCCCTTCCCGTCCGTGATGCTGTCATCCGATCAACGACACCCCCTGCGGAAGGTCACGCATTCGATCCACGCACTCACATACGCCACCGACACCGAGCACACGACATGACGCCGACGGATGACGAATCGCTACGGATGCCTAAGGGCCCGTAAAGAATCAACACGTTGCTGCGGTCTCTGCAGTGAGGGTCACGCCGTGTGCGGCCGCGTGGACGAGGAGTCCGGCCACGGTGTTGAGGTGTGCTGCTGGGGGCCGAAGTGTGTGTGCGTGCTGGTCCATCAGCCGCCGGATCTCGCTGGTGGTGTGGCGGATGGTGTCCTTGCTGACGGCGAAGAGGTGGGCCAGCACGGTAGGCGGCAGGGCGAGGTTTTGGTGCAGCACGGTGACCAGGACCCGGTCGGCCAGGTCGAGTTTGGCTTTGCGGCCGCCGCCCGGGGCCCGGCGTCGCTCGCCGCCGTCGCGTCGGGCGGCGGGGTCCTGTTTCTGCAGCGTCTGCCAGTCGACGGTCAGGGTCTCAGTCAGCTCGGTCAGTGCGGTGCAGGTCATGCCGGTCAGCGCGGGATGTGACAGAGCTCCGCGGTCGAAGACCGCCGTCGGCCCGAGTGTTGGTCCGGTGGGGCCTGCCGGGCTGGCGGGGTGAGGGTGCACGGTGTAGTTCCAGCTGCCCTGAAAGGCATGTCCGGTGACCGGCACTGCGTTCAGCTCCGCATCGCTGACCTTCACACCGATGGGATAGGCGCCGGTGTCGAGTTCCGCGTGGACGGTGAGACCGGTGCGGGTGGTGGTCGCGGCGATGGACTGCACGACGACCTCGTGGCTGTTCAGCGGTCTGCCGCGCCAGTTCATGGTGATCGCGGAGAACAGCCGATGCTCCACCTTGTTCCACTTCGATGTGCCTGGCGGCATGTGGCAGACCGTGACGGCCAGGCCGGTCCGGGCGGCGAACGCAGCCAGCTCGGTCTTGAAGGCCCGGGTGCGATAGCCGTTGGAGCCGCCGGCATCGGCAGTGATCAGCAGACGTCTGGCCTGCGGATAATCGAGGCGTCCTTGCCCGTTCCACCAACGGTTGATCGATTCGACCGCGAAGGCCGCGGTGTCGTGATCCGTACCGACGTTCACCCATCCGGTGTTCGCCGCCAGGTCGTAGATGCCGTAGGGCAGGGCCTTGCCCACTGCATCACCGGGGAAGTCATGGACGTCAACCCGCACGGGCTCACCGGCCGGCCGCCATTGACGTCCCGCGTTCTTGAACTCCCCGACGACTTCCTTCTTTTTCGTGTCCACACTGACCACCGGCTCGCCGTCCGCCTGATGGTCCTTGACCTGGCCGTTGATGTACCGGAACTGCGCATCCCGGTCGGGGTGTTGAGCGCCCTCAAGGGTCTTGGCATTGGCCTGCAGACTGAAACCGTTCTCCCACAGCAGCCTGCCCACGGTCGGCGCCGAGGCGGCATGGCCCTGCCTTGTCAGCTCCCCGGCCAGAGACCGCAGCGACCTGGTCGTCCACCGCAGCGGCGACATCGGATCGCCCCGCTCATCCGGCTCGACCAGCGCCAGCAGAGCTGGAACGAGCAGCGGGTCAAGCTCCTCGGCGCTCTTGCGACCGCCGCCGGCCCGGCGCACCCGGCCATCGGGCAATGGGTCCTCACCGCCCTCCAGCTCGAAGACCCCCTTGCGCACCGTCGTCTCGCTCACCCCTGCGGATTGGGCGACGGCCCGGACCCCGCCGTGGCCCAGCAACCGGGCCTCGGCGGCCAGCGCCAGCCGCTGCTGCCGCTCATTCAGATGAGGTAACAACACCCCAAGCTTCAGGGCAAGTTGGTCACGAACCTCGTTCGGTATGGGCATACCACACCAACGACAGGCAGACCGGGAAGCAACGTGTTGATTCTTTACGGGCCCTAAGGAAATATGTGAGCCTGTGCCGCTGGAAGGTGTACGCCCGTACGGCAGTCTCGTTGCCCGGCAGCAGGCGGAAACCGAGGGCCAGGTCGTCGCGGCCGTCGCCGGTGAGGTCGCGGTAGTAGGCCTTGAGGACGGGACAGGCGGCAGCGGTTCCGGCTCCGGAGCGGGCGCAGGCAGCCATCCGGCCGGCCGTCCCGGGGTAGAGCGCGTCGGCGCCGGTGTACGCGTCGGCGTGCGCGGCGATCTCCGCCCGTACGACCGCCACCGGGTCGACCCGGTGGATGTCGTCGCCGGGGGCGGTGACGCCCTTCACGGTCTCGGTCTCGGCCTCGCCGTAGTCCCAGGCGGGGCTGGAGGCCGGGGGCAACTCCGGCCAGAGCCTCGCGGGGCTGACGGCGACGGCCGTCGGTCCGGCGCCGCGCAGCCCACCGGCGTCACCGCAGCCGGCGGTGAGGGCGGCGAGCGCCAGGAGGGCGAGGGCGGCGCGGGTGACGCGGGTGGTGCGGCTGGGGATCACTGCACTCCTGCGTCAGGGCCGGGAAGGCGTGGTGTTCGACCGACGGCCGCTCGACCGACGACCGGTCGTCTCGTACACCTTCACCCTATTCACCGGGAAATTCACCGGGAAATGCACCGGGGAAACGCATGTGCCGTGTGGCCCGGGCGGGCTACTCCGCCAGCTCCTCCAGCAGCCGGGCCGTGGGCAGGCCCGTCCGGAGGTAGTCCACGAACAGTTCGTTGTGCAGGGCCCAGGGGGAGCGGCGGGACCTGATGAGGCGGATCGCCTCGTCGGTGCCGTGCCCGTCGTGGACGAGGGCGTGGGCGACGACGAGCCCCGACCTGTTGTAACCGCTGTAGCAGCGGACGAGAACCCTGCGCCCGTCCTCCAGCGCGGCGCACGCGGCCTCGGCGAGCCGGATCACCCCGGCCAGCTGCGTCCCGTCGAGCGGCCCGTCCGGCACGGGCCACACATGGTGCTCGACGCCGGGATCAGGCCCGTACCCGGGCAGCCGCAGCAAGGTCATCACCAGGTCGAACTCATCGTGCACGACGGCGAGTTCGAGCCCGCCCGAGCGGCTCGTGAACTCGTGCCCGCCCATCCACAGTCCGGGCACGATCTCGCTCCACGGCTCGCCCGGAGCCGGTACGTCGGGCTGCTTCCTGCGGGTCCGCAACTGCGCCGCCTCTCCTGCCCGGCCACCCAACTCGGCCACCCGACTCCTCATAAAGGTAGCCGGGTTCTTGCCGTTGGAGCACCCCGCCTGTTCCCATGGGCATGCGGTGAATGGGGTGATGGTGCATGAGCGGACTGCGCGTCATACCGGCCTGGCGCCAGGGACACGAACGGCTGTACGTCTGCCTGACCGACGGACGGAACATCGCCTGGTACGACCGTGAGTCGTCCCGGGTCAACCTGCTGAGCGAGGATCTCAGGGGGGACGTACTGGAGGCCCTGGGCCCGTTTCTCACGGGCCGGGTGACGGTGGGCCCGCCCCCGGTCCCGACCCCCGCGGAACTGGCCCGCCTCGCCCTCCATCCCGACGACGACCTGGCCCCGAACCGTCCCGGCGAGGCCCTCCAGGTCGCCCTGGACCGCGACCCGACCGCACCGTCCCGCCTCCGCCCCGACCCCCGCCGACGGGCCCTGACAGCGGAACAGGCGGTGGGCGGGGCCCTGGACGCGTTGGAGGGCGCGGGCTGGCACACCCTGCACTCGATCCCGTTACCCGGCGGCGACCGGGTCCATCACCTGGTGATCGGTCCGGGCGGCCTGTTCGCGGTCCACACCCTGTACGCCCGTAAGCAGCGGGTGGTGGTCGCCGACCCGATGGTGTCCCTGGGCCGCCGGGAATCCCGCCCGATGCTGCGCCGGGTGCGCTCGGACGCCGACCGGGCCTCGTACGCGCTGACGGCCGAGGTCCACCCCGTCCTGGCCCTGGCGGGCCCGGCCGACCTGACGGTGACGGTCGCGCCGCGGGAGGTCAGGGTTCTCCAGGACACGGACCTGTCGGAGCTCGCGCGACTGGGGGGCGTACTGAAACCGGCGGACGTGGAGGCGCTGCACGCGGTGGCCCGGGACCGGCATACGTGGGGGCGGGTGTAGCGGGGGAGGGTGTAGCAGGGGAGGGGCCGTTGCCCTTTCGGCCCACCGGTGCTGCCCGGGCGAACCTGGGCGTGGCCGGCCCGGGACCTGTATGCAGGAGGAGCCGAACGAAAGCACCACCCGCGCTGCTCGCACGGAAACTCGCACGGAAAGAGGATCTCTTGCGCGACCCGAAGCAGGGCCGGTCCGCCGACAGCGAGCACGCGCGTACGCCGGTCCGCGCACCCACTCCCCACGAGGTGCCGCTGCCCCGGGGCCCGCTCGACCTGCACACGGCCACGGCGGCCGGGAACGCGGCCGTCGTTCAGATGCTGCGTCAGGCGGGCCATCCATGGGCCCGGCACGAGCACGGCCCGGGCTGCGGACACGGGCCCGAGCAGCCGGCCGGGCAGCCCCCGGTGCAGCGCTCCGCCGTCCACGCCGTCCTGGGGAGCAGCGGCCGGCCGCTCGACGACGCCACCCGCTCCGACATGGAGACCCGGTTCGGCACCGACTTCTCGGACGTACGCATCCACGACGACGGCGCCGCGAAGGCCTCCGCCGCCGAGGTCGGGGCCCGCGCCTACACCTCCGGCAGCCATGTCGTGATCGGCGAGGGCGGCAACGACCAGCACACCCTCGCCCATGAGCTCACCCATGTCGTCCAGCAACGCCAGGGCCCCGTCACGGGCACCGACAACGGCGCGGGCCTGAGCGTCTCCGACCCGTCCGACCGTTTCGAGAGGGAAGCGGAGGCCAACGCTGTCCGGGTGATGCGTGCCGTGGCCGTTCCGTCCGCCGGCGCGTCCGTCGACCCGGCGGGCACGCCGGTGCGGGCCGCGGGCACGGGGCCGGAGGTCGTGCAGCGGGCGGTGCGTATCGGGCAGCCGGGGCTGGACGAGGTGCAGAGCCTGGACCAACTCCAGCAGGACCAGCAGTACTTGACGATCCTCACCCGGCATCCCTGGTTGGAGGAACCCATCAGGCAGCTGGCCGAGAGTGCGGTGGGCTACCGGTTCGCCAGCGCCCGTAACGTGGCCACCTGGGCGGCGCTCAAGGACGCCGTCGACCATCTGATCGGCCTGGAGGCGGGCGAGACCGACGAGCTCTCGGGCGGCAGCGCCAACTCCGACCGATGGGAGACGGCGAAGAAGGTCCTGACGGACCAGCAGAGCCTGTACCGGCAGGCCGGCGAGAGTCCGGGCGGCGGCCGCTACACCCTGTTCGGCCAGGGCTACGACCTGGAGAAGCTCGGCGAGGGCCACTACTACGCGACGAAGGTGGGCAGCGAGGAACCCGTCCTCTACCAGGGGCGGCTCACCAGCGGCAGTCTTCGTGCCATGGTCGACGCCCTCGCCGTGGACTCGGAGTACCGGCCGCAGGGTGTGACGGCGCAGCAGATCGACGAATTCGTCTGCGCGTGTCTGGCGGAGCCCTCACGCTGGCGGGGGGAGCAGGTGTTCAACATCTTCGCCGAGCACGACCAGTCGCCTCAGCCGCTCACCGGCCAGGGAGCGGGGGCACTGCCGATGACGACGGGTTCCACGTGGGAGCCCACCCTCGTGCAACTCGGACGGGAGACCCCCACCCGCGCGCTCACCTTCCTGAACACGGTGCCCGTCCTCCGCAACGCGATGGTGACGGCACTGAGCAAGACGACGAGCAGGGAGGATTTCCGGCAGCGGCTGAGGAAGGAACTCTTCGGTACGTGACCGGCTCAGTCGCGGTAGTGCTCGGGGGGCACGGTGTCGCCCTTGCTGTATCCGTAGGCCGCGCGGACCGAGGTGAAGAGCGCCCAGTGCACCGCCTTGGAGGTCTGGACGAGCCGTTCGAACGCCTCCTCCATGGCGGTCTGCGTTTCCTGGTACCAGGTGTCGAAGGCGTTGCGGTCTGCGGGGTTCTGCAGGTCGGTGTTGCGTTTCACGCCCCGCGCGACCTGGTCGGTGATGGTGGTGACGAGGTGGTCCCTGAGGGCTTCCAACCGTGTGCCGTCTCCCCATTCCGGTGTGCCGCAGTCCGCCAGGATCTCTCTGACCTGGGCGGAGAAACCGCCGAAGGCGATCGAGTTGGGATCCGAGCCGTCCGCGTTCATCGGGGCCCCGCTGGAAGCAGACCGGAACCGTCGGTTGTCACGCAGTCTTCCGGCGGATCGGGCCGCGTCGGTCAGCTGCTGGTGGTGCTGCGTGAAGTTCCACTCCTTCGACGTGAACTCGGGCCTCTTCTCGTTCGCGTCCAGCATCACGACACGTCGGCCGATGCGCTCGGTGAACGTGTCGCCGCAGCCCAGCAGCAGGGAGTCGAGCCCGTTGAAGATGTGCTCCCCCTGCGCGTGGCCCGCAGAGGGCGCGCGCTGGACGACCGTCTGGGGGTGCCCGGCCCGTTGGAGCACATGAACGACCGCGGAGTTCCCGGCGGCCCGCTGCAACGCGGCAAGCCCCCCGGCCGCCACCCCCGCGCGACCGGCCCCTTCGGACGGGGTCCGCACCAACGGACGGTTCCGGTCCGCCGCCGGGTTCTTGGCAGGGCCGTGCGCGCGCATGGAGGGACCTTCCGCTAGTCAACAGCTGACGTTCCCTCTCTGGATACGCGACGAGAGTCCCGCCGTACGAGGTGCGTGAGGGCAGAGTCCGGTGCACGATCGGGCGGCGGCGTGGAGTGCTGCGGTGTTCTGCGCGGGCAGCGCGTCGCTGGATCGACATCGCAGGCCCGCCGGGACGACGACTACCAGGCCGTGTCGGTCAGGCTCTCAGCAGCGGCGACAGCAGGTCCCCGTGCGTCTGGAGTCTGGGCGCGATATCCCTTGCCCGGAACGTGAGTTGGGCCGCGTCCGTGCAGTCCGCCACCTCCGCCCACGTCACCGGTGTCGACACCGTCGGTTCTGCTCGCGCCCGCAAGGTGTACGGCGTTGCCGTCGTCTTCCGGGCCGCGTTCTGGCTGTAGTCGACGAAGACCTTTCCGGGGCGCAGGCTGCGCTTCATGCGGTGGACGACCAGGTGGGGGAGGGTGCGTTCCGCCTCCACCGCCAGTTCCTTCGCGTACGCGGTGATCTCCCCGGACGGGGTCCGGGCGGCCGGGGCTGCCAGGAGGTGGAGGCCCTTCGAGCCTGACGTCTTCGCGTGGGCCTCGATGCCGTCCGACTCCAGCCGGTCCCGTAGCCAGAGGGCGACCTCGCAGCACTCGACGATCGTGGCGGGGTGCCCGGGGTCGAGGTCCAGGACGAGGCGGTCGGCCTCGCCGGGGGCGCTGATGAGCCACTGGGGGGTGTGGAACTCCGTGACGAGGTTCGCCGCCCACATCAGCGAGGGCAGGTCCTGGATCAGGACCATGCGGGCCGGGCCCTCCGACCTCGGGACCTCCGCCGTCGTGACCCAGTCGGGCGTACCCGGTGGCACGTTCTTGGCGAAGAAGACCTGGCCGTCGGGGCCGTCCGGATAGCGGAGGAAGGACAGTGGGCGGTCGTGGAGGTGGGGGAGGAGGGCGTCCGCCGTGGTGGCGTAGTAGTGGAGCAGCTCGCCCTTGGTGAAGCCCGTCGCCGGGTGGATCACCTTCTCCAGGTTGGAGAGGACCACCCTTCGCCCCTCCACCTCCGTGATCGGCGTCATACCATGAGAATCCCATGAAATGCGTATAAAACGACCCGGAAGGTGCTCCTGTGCGATCCATCTGGAACGGCGCCATCTCCTTCGGGCTGGTCAGCATCCCGATCAAGCTGGTGAACGCCACCGAGAGCCACTCGATCTCCTTCCGGCAGATCCACGTCGAGGACGGTGGCCGTATTCGCTATCGCAAGGTCTGCGAGCTGGAGGACCGTGAGGTCAGAGGGGACGAGATCGGCAAGGCGTACGAGGCCGCCGACGGGGCGATGATCCCCATCACCGACGAGGACCTGGGGTCCCTTCCCCTTCCCACCGCCAAGACCATCGAGATCGTGGCCTTCGTGCCGAGCGACCGTATTGATCCGCTGCAGATGGACACCGCCTACTACCTTTCCGCGAACGGCGTTCCGGCCGCAAAGCCCTACACCCTCCTGCGCGAGGCGCTGAAGCGCAGCCAGAAGGTCGCCATCGCCAAGTTCGCGCTCCGGGGGAGGGAACGGCTGGGCATGCTGCGCGTCGTCGACGACGTCATCGCCATGCACGGGCTGCTCTGGCCCGACGAGATCCGGGCCACGGACGGTGTCGCCCCCGACGCGAGCGTCACCGTGCGGGACAAGGAACTCGATCTCGCCGACGCCCTCATGGACACCCTCGGCGAGGTCGACCTCGCCGACCTGCACGACGACTACCGCGAAGCCGTCGAGGAACTCATCGCCGCGAAGGCCTCCGGCGAGGAGGCTCCGCACGCACCGGCGCCGGCGAGGGGCGGCAAGGTGCTCGACCTGATGGCGGCCCTGGAGAAGAGCGTGCGGGACGCGAAGGAGTCCCGGGGCGAGGACGTCGCGGAGGGGAAGGAACAGGAGGGCGCGGCAGAGGTCCAGTCCTTGCGGGGACGTCGTACGGCCGCCTCCAAGGCGGCGCCCAGAGCCGCCTCCAAGTCCACCCCCAAGGCCGAGGCGGGGAAGAAGTCGACGTCCACGGCGAAGAAGGCCGCCGCCAAGAAACCCGCCACCACCAAGAAGGCGACCGGCGCCGCCAAGAAGAGCACGGCCAAGAGCGCTACGGCCAAGTCCGCCGCCCCGGCCAAGAAGACCGGCGCCCGCAAGCGTTCGGCGTGATCCTGAAAGGGATGCCTAGCTGTGTGAGGGCTCGGGCTCGGGTACCTCGACCGATTCGGACTTTTCGCGGCGGATCCGCTCAAGCCCCCAGTCACCGAGCGGCCCGAGCGCCTGGTTGAGGGTGCGCCCGTGCTCGGTCATGGAGTACTCCACCCGCGGCGGCACCTCGGCATAGACCTTCCGGTGCACGAGTCCGTCCTCCTCCATCTCCCGCAGGTGCTGGGTCAGCATCTTCTCGCTCACTCCGGGCAGACCCCGACGGAGCTCGCCGAAGCGGCGTACGGGATGGGCGTCGAGTTCCCAGAGGATCAGCCCCTTCCACTTGCCGCTCACCACGTCGAGCGCGGCGTCGATGCCGCAGATGTAGGGCCCGCACCTCGGCGCCTTGGCCATCACTGGTCCCCTTACTAAAAGGTAAGTACCGCAGAAAATAGTGGGTACTTCCGAGAATAGTGGCGCCCTCCGAGGATGGAGAGGTGAACGAACAACTGAGCCACACCACCAGGCAGAACAGTCCTGTCACCGTGATCGGGCTCGGCCCGATGGGCCAGGCGATGACCCGCACCCTCCTCGCGGCCGGCCACCCGGTCACCGTCTGGAACCGCACCGCCGGCCGGGCCGACGGCGTCGTCAGCGACGGGGCGACGCTCGCGGCGACACCCGGCGAGGCGGTCGTAGCGAGCGACCTCGTGATCCTCAGCCTCACCGACTACCAGGCGATGTACGACGTCCTCGGCAGCTCCACCACATCGCTTGCCGGCCGGACGCTGGTCAACCTGAGCTCTGACACTCCCGACCGCACACGCGAGGCAGCGACCTGGGCAGCGGGCCACGACGCCACCTTCCTCACCGGAGGTGTCATGGTCCCCTCGCCGATGGTCGGCACGGAGGCGTCCTCCGTCTACTACAGCGGCCCCGACCAGGTGATGAAGAGCCACCTGGCGACGTTGACACTGCTCGGCACACCCAAGTACCTGGGCGAGGACCCGGGCCTCGCCCAGATGATGTACCAAGCCCAACTCGCGATGTTCCTCACCACCCTGTCCGGCCTGATGCACGCCACCGCGATGCTGGGTAGCGCAGGAGTGAAGGCGCAGGAAGCGCTGCCGGAGTTGCTCTCCTTCGCCGGTTCGATCGGCGACATTCTGCGGGCCGGCGAAGAGAAGCCCGGCGCCGCGCTGGACGCCGGAGAGCATCCCGGTGAACTGAGCACGGTCACCATGATGGGTGCGACGACCGACCACATCGTCGAGACCAGCACGTCACTCGGCCTCGACCTCGCGCTCCCCCTGGCCGTGCAGGCCCACTACCGGCGTGCGATCGAGGACGGACACGGCGGCGACAACTGGACCCGCATCATCGACAGCATCCGAAAGGCGCGCTGACCGAACGCGGGAGTGGCGAACGTACGTTCAGCCGTGGTGCCGCCCGGAGCAAAGCGGCGTCACGCCGTGCGCCGCAGCGCCAGTACCGCGTTGTGGCCGCCGAAGCCGAACGAGTTGCTGAGCGCCAGGTCGCCGTGGACGGGCAACGGGCGCGGGTCGCCCGTCACCACGTCCAGGCCGATCGCGTCGTCCTGCTGCTGCGCCGCGCCGCCGATCGTCGGGGGGATCGTGCCGTGGTGCAGGGTCAGAGCCGTGGCCACCGCCTCCACTCCGCCCGCGGCGCCCTGGAGATGGCCGAGGTGACCCTTGAGGGCCGTGACGGGGACGCGGGCGGTGCCCAGCGTGCCCAGCACGGCCCGTAGGGCGTTCGCCTCCGCCAGGTCGCCGTCGATCGTGGACGTGGCGTGGGCGTTGATGTGGACGATGTCCCCGGGGTCGGCATCCGCGTCCCGCAGGGCGCGGCGGAGGGCCAGGGCCACGCCGGTGCCCGTCGGGTCGGGGGCCGCCATGTGGTGGGCGTCGGCCGACAGGCCCCAGCCGGCGGCCTCGCAGTAGACGCGGGCGCCCCGCGCTCGTGCGTGGTCCTCGGACTCCAGGACCAGGAAACCCGCGCCCTCGCCGTTCACGAAGCCGTCGCGGTCCTTGGCGAAGGGGCGGGACGCGAAGCCCTCGGTGAGGGGGCGCGTCGACAGGGCGCGCATCGCGGCGAACGACGCCATGATCGCCGGGGTGACGACAGCCTCGGCGCCTCCCGCGAGAGCGAGGTCGACATGGCCGTACCGAATGCGGTCGATGGCCTGTCCGATCGCCTCCGTGCCCGAGGCGCAGGCGCTGGTCACCGTGCGGGCCTCGCCCGTGATGCGCAGGGCCAGGGAGATCTGGGACGCCGTCTGCGACGGCACCGTCATGGGGGTGGTGAGGGGGGAGACCGCGCGCGGGCCCCCGTCCCGGAGGCGTCGGTCGCCGCCCACCAGGACCGACGCGTCGCCGAGGATCGCGCCGACCGACACCCCGACGCGGTTCGAGTCCAGGCCGCTCGCCGTCGTACCGGCTTCGGCGAGGCCCGCGTCCCGCCAGGCCTCCCGCGCCGCGAGTAAGCCGAACTGCGCGGCCCGGTTCATCCGGCGGGCCTGGGGGCGGGGGAACAGGTCCGCCGGGTCCACGGGGACCGTGCCGGCCACCCGCACCGGCAGGCCGGCGAACTCCGTGCCGGTCAACTCCCTTATTCCGCAGCGGCCTTCGAGAAGGCCGCGCCAGAGGTCGGGCACGCCGACGCCGAGCGGGGTGACGGCGCCCAGGCCGGTGACGACGACTCGCCGGGGGTGCCTGGTGGAGGGGTGAGGGGTGCGGGGGGCGTCCGGCTTCGAGCACATGGCGGGCCTGCTTTCCCGGGTGCGGTGCGGGACCTTCGGCGACGCACCTCACATCTCCCCGGATCAGCGGTAGTTCATGCTTCAACGTGCGAACGTGTGGGTGGCGAGCGGGCGTTCGGGGGTGGCGGGTCCTCGGCGATCGGACGGTTCGACGGTTCAGGGGCTCGTGGTTCCGGCCGTTCAGGAGTCAGTCACGCGGCCACGGCCGTCCGTCCAGCTTCTCCACGCCGCCGTTCAGCCGGGCCAGATGCGCGGCGAAGTCCGTCACCTGCTCCTCCGTCCAGTCGTCCATGATCGTCGCAAGGCCGTCCCGCTTCTCCGTGCGGTCGGCGGCCAGGCGCTGCTCGCCCTCCTCCGTCATCGCGAACTTGCGCGCGATCCCGCCCGCCGGGTCGGGGATGCGTTCGACGATTCCGGCCCGCAGCATCGCCGCGGTCTGCCGGTTCAGGGTGGAGGTGTCCAGGCCGAAGGCCGCGCTCAGCTCGCCGATCGACATCGGGCCCTGCACCTGGATGCGGCTGAGCAGCAGGTAGGCGCTGCGGTCGAGGCGTCCGACGGCGCCCCGCGCCTTCGGGGTGAGCAGATGCATGTACCGGCCCAGCAGCATCAGCTCGAACTCGACCAGATCGACCGGCTTGTCCATACGGGTTTCCTTCGGCTCCTGAACGGGCCTCCCCTCCGGCAGGCCCCCTCCCAAGTTAGAGGGTTCACGAATGATATGTATGATGCACTTCTCGTGCATCATGCATATCCTCTCCAGGACACCTTGTCCGGACGTCTTGCCCAAGGAGTAATCACCGTGGACAGTCCCAAGCCCGACGCCGGCTCCGGCAGGGTTGTCGGCATCCTCGCCTTCGCCGGCATCGTGGCCGCGATCACGCAGACCCTCGTGGTCCCGCTGATCGGGGAGCTGCCGACCATCCTCGACACCTCCGCCTCGAACGCCTCCTGGGTGATCACCGCCACCCTGCTGGCCGCGGCGGTCGTGACCCCGGTCGCCGGTCGACTCGGTGACATGTACGGCAAGAAGCGCATGCTGCTCGTCTCGCTGCTGCCGCTCATCCTGGGCTCCGTCGTCTGCGCGCTGTCCTCCTCCGTGATCCCGATGATCGCCGGGCGCGGGCTCCAGGGCATGGGCATGGGCGTCGTACCTCTGGGCATCAGCCTGCTGCGTGACGTCGTACCGGCGGAGAAGCTCGGTTCGTCCATCGCGATCATGAGCGCGTCCATGGGGGTCGGCGGTGCGCTCGGACTGCCGTTCTCCGCGGCGATCGCCGAGAACGCCAGCTGGCGGGTGCTGTTCTGGGTCGTGGCCGCGCTTTCCCTCGCCGTCGCCGCGCTGATCGCGGTCTTCGTGCCCGCGGGGCGCGAGAACAGCGCCGCCGGACGCTTCGACCTGCTCGGTGCGATCGGTCTCGGCACCGCGCTGATCTGCCTCCTCCTTGCCGTGTCGAAGGGCGCCGACTGGGGCTGGGGCAGCGGCACCACCCTCGGGCTGTTCGCCGTCGCCGTGGCCGTGCTGCTGGCCTGGGGCTGGTGGGAACTGCGCAACACCGAGCCGCTGGTCGACCTCCGGGTGACCGCCCGTCCGCAGGTGCTGATGACGAACGCGGCCTCGATCCTCGTCGGGTTCGCGATGTACGCCCAGTCCCTGGTCATCCCCCAGCTGCTGCAGCTGCCCGAGGAGACCGGATACGGCCTCGGCGAGTCCATGCTGGCCATGGGCCTGTGGATGGCTCCGGCCGGGCTCATGATGATGGTGATGTCGCCGATCGGTGCCATGCTCTCCGCCGCCCGCGGGCCCAAGGTCACGCTCTCCGTCGGCAGCCTGATCATCGCCATCGGGTACGGCATCTCCCTGCCGCTCGTCGGCTCCGGCTCCCCCTGGGGCCTGCTCGCGGTGACCATCGTCATCAACACCGGTGTCGGCTTCGCCTACGGCGCCATGCCGGCCCTCATCATGGGCGCGGTCCCGAAGTCCGAGACCGCCTCGGCCAACAGCTTCAACACCCTGATGCGCTCGATCGGCAGCTCGTTCTCGGCCGCCCTCATCGGCGTCGTCATGGCCCAGATGACCACCGACTTCGGTGGCTTCGCGCTGCCCTCCGAGGCCGGCTTCCGGTCCGCCATGATGATCGGCTGCGGTGTCGGCCTCGCGGCCGCGGTCGTCGCCTTCCTCATCCCGGTCCGCCCGGCGGCGGTGGCAGCGGCCGACGAGGTCGTTCCGGAGGTCGCCCCCGAGGTGTCCGAGGCCAAGGCCTGATCCTCAGGACGCATCCGCGCAACGAGCCGACCTCCCCAGGTTTCCGCCGGGGAGGTCGGCTCGTTTCGTCGTGTCATGCCTCTTGTACCGGAAGGGGGTCTGGAATTAGATGGTCTGTCAGTCCCCGCCGGAGCGCGGGTCTTTGTCCGCCCGGAGGGTGTCCTTCCGCGGTCCGATTCGGCCGCTGTGGTGCGTGCATGCAGAATTTACAAAGTTTCCTTCGTCTGATGACCGTGTTTCCTGGGCGTGAGGCAGAAGTGAATTCGACCGGGCGTCTGACACTTCCCTGACGCCAAGGGGTGTATCGCCCGGTCTGCGGTGACGTCGTAACTGATTGGAATTGGGCGGGTTTTCGGCTCTTGCGATGCCCGGGCGGGGCTGGCCGAATGGAATCGGCCGCATACGGAAAGTTCCACGCCATGTTGACTCGCGAGTAATGGCGGCGCTAGCTTCCCGTTGGATTCCCCCCTGAAGTGAAGTGCTTCCGCGCCGCTCAAAACCCCCCACCGTGCAGTTTCACCGATTATTTCGGAGAATCATGACGTCTGCCGTGCGCGCCGTTGAACTGATCATCGGAGTCACCCCCTTCGGAGAGTCCGACGCCCGGCTCGCCGCCGCGGTCAGCCGGGCCGGTGGCCTGGGCGTACTCGACCTGGGCCTCGGCGACCGGAGAGCCAGAGACGCCCTGGCGCGGATACGACGCCTCACCACCCCCGGCTCCCGCTACGGCGTCCGGGTCGGCCCCCACTGCCGGCTCACCCCGGCCGAACTCGCGGGTGACGGCGGCCCCGACACCGTGATCCTCGCCTCCGACGCACCCGCCGGGCTCTGGCCGGTCCGTGATGTCGCCGCCCACCACCGCGTCCTCGTCGAGGTCACCGACCCGGACGAGGCCCTCGCCGCCGTCCGCGCCGGTGCGCACGGGCTGATCGCCCGGGGCAGCGACGGCGGCGGCCGGATCGGCGAGCTGAGCACCTTCGTCCTGCTGCAACGGTTCCTCGCCGACCCCGGCATCGACCTCCCCGTCTGGGCCCGCGGCGGCATCGGCCCCCGTACGGCTGCCGCCGCCGTCGCCGGGGGAGCGGCGGGTGTCGTCCTCGACAGCCAACTCGCCCTGCTCGCCGAGTCCTCGCTGCCGGAGGCCACGGCCGCCGCGCTGCGCTCGATGGACGGCTCGGAGACGGTCGTCGTGGCCGGCCACCGGGTACTGCACCGGCGCGGTCCCGACGCCCCGCCCGTACCGGCCGGCGATCCGGCGGCGGTCGCGGCGATGCTCGGCGCCCAGGACCTCCGCACCCAGCTCCTCCCGGTCGGCCAGGACGGCTTCCTCGCCGCCCGCTTCGCCGCCCGCTGGGGCGACACCGGCCGCACGGTCCGCGCCCTCACGGATGCGGTGCACGATGCCGTACGAGGTGACGACCCCGTACGTGCGTTGCGCGCCGGTTCCCCGATGAGCCGGGCCCTCGGCACCCAACTCCCCGTCGCCCAGGGGCCGATGACCCGCGTGAGCGACCAGGCGCGGTTCGCCGCCGCCGTCGCCGGGGGCGGCGGCCTGCCCTTCGTCGCGCTCGCCCTCGCCAGTGGCGAACAGACCCGGACCATGCTCGCGGAGACCCGGGAAGCCGTCGGCGACGACCGTCCCTGGGGCGTCGGCGTCCTCGGGTTCGCGCCCGAGGAGTTGCGCAACGCCCAGCTCGAAGCCGTACGGGAACTGCGGCCCACGCACGCGATCATCGCGGGCGGCCGGCCCGCCCAGGCCGAGGCGCTGGAGCGGGCCGGGATCGCCACCTTCCTGCACGTGCCCTCGCCGGGGCTGCTGAAGCAGTTCCTGGAGGCCGGGGCCCGCCGGTTCGTGTTCGAGGGGTCCGAGTGCGGCGGGCATGTCGGACCGCGCGGCAGCTTTCCGCTCTGGGAGGCCCAACTCGCCGTCATCGAGGACTGGTCGGACTCGAACGGAGAGGGGGCCGCCGAGCGGATCGAGGTGTTCTTCGCGGGCGGCGTCCACGACGAGCGGTCCGCCGCGATGGTCGCCGCCCTCGCCGCTCCGCTGACCGCACGCGGCGCCGCCGTCGGTGTACTGATGGGCACCGCCTACCTGTTCACCGAGGAGGCCGTGGCCTGCGGAGCGGTCCAGCCGCTCTTCCAGCAACAGGTCATCGACGCCACCGGCACCGCGTTGCTGGAGACGGCACCCGGTCACGCCACCCGGTGCGTCCCCAGCCCGTTCAGCGACAACTACCGTGAGATCGAAGCCGAGTTGAGGGCGAGCGGGGTACCCGACCGGCGGATCTGGGAGGAACTGGAGCGGCTCAACGTCGGCCGGCTGCGCATCGCCAGCAAGGGCATCGAGCGGGACACCGACGGCGAGTTGGCGACCGTGGACGAGCAACGGCAGCTTACCGAGGGCATGTTCATGGCCGGGGAAGTGGCCGTACTGCGCTCGGCGACCACGACCATCGGCGCGCTGCACCACTCCGTGGCGGGCGGCGCCGCCGACTTCCTCACCGGCCGGGCGGCACAGCTGCGGGAACGGCTCGGTGTGTGGGCGGGGGAGGAGACCGAGGAAGCCCCGGCTCCCGCGCCCCTCGACGTCGCCGTCGTCGGCATGGCCTGCATGTTCCCGGACGCCCCCGACCTCGCCGCCTTCTGGGCGAACATCCTCGGCGGTCACGACGCGGTGGGGGAGGTGCCGGCCGACCGCTGGGACCCCGCCGTGCACTATGCGGAGGCGGACGGGGACGGTGGCGTCACCACGTCCAAGTGGGGCGGCTTCCTGCCCCGGATTCCCTTCGACCCGCTGTCCTACGGCATTCCGCCCACCTCGCTCGGCAGCATCGAGCCCGTGCAGTTGCTGGCGCTGGAAGCCGCCCGGCGGGCCCTGGCGCACGCCGGATACGGCGAGCGGGGGCGGGAGTTCGACCGCTCGCGCACCTCGGTCGTCTTCGGCGCGGAGGCGGGCAGCGACCTGTCCAACGCGGGCACGCTGAGAGCCGTACTGCCTTCCTACTACGGCAAGGTGCCGGACGGGCTCGCGGATCAGCTGCCCAAGCTGACTGAGGACTCCTTCCCCGGGATGCTCTCCAACGTCATCTCCGGGCGGATCGCCAACCGCCTCGACCTCGGCGGCGCCAATTACACGGTCGACGCCGCGTGCGCCTCGTCTTTGGCCGCCGTCGACGTGGCCTGCAAGGAACTGGTGGGTGGGACCAGCGACGTCGTGCTGTGCGGCGGCGCCGACCTGCACAACGGCATCAACGACTACGTGCTCTTCTCCTCCGTGCACGCCCTGTCCCCGACCGGACGTTCGCGCGCCTTCGACAGCTCGGCGGACGGCATCGCCTTGGGGGAGGGCGTCGCGTGTGTCGTGCTGAAGCGACTGGCGGACGCGGAGCGCGACGGCGACCGCATCTACGGGGTCATCAAGGGGGTCGGCAGTTCGAGCGACGGGCGGTCGCTCGGCCTGACCGCTCCCCGGCCCGAGGGGCAGCGGGCGGCGCTGCAACGGGCGTACCGCAACGCCGGGGTCTCGCCCGCCGAGGTCGGGCTCGTCGAGGCGCACGGCACCGGGACCGTGGTCGGCGACCGTACCGAACTCACCATCCTGAGCGAGGTGTTCAGCGAGGCCGGAGCCAAGTCGGGCGCCGTCGCCCTCGGTTCGATCAAGTCGCAGATCGGACACACCAAATGCGCCGCCGGACTGGCCGGCCTCATCAAGACCGTGCTCGCCCTGCACACCGGGGTCAAGCCGCCCACGCTGCACGTCAGCAAGCCCAACTCCGCCTGGGAGGAGGGCAGCAACCCGTTCGTCTTCCACGACCGGGCGCGGCCCTGGGCGGCTCCGGCGGCCGAACGCGTCGCAGGGCTCAGCGCGTTCGGGTTCGGCGGCACCAACTTCCATGTGGTGCTGGAGGCCTACGCCGACGCGGCTGAGCCCGTGCAGGGTCTGGACGCCTGGCCGGCCGAGCTGTTCACGTTCCGGGGGGCGGACCTCGCGGGGGCCCGGCGGGCCATCGAGGATCTGTTGAAGGCGGCAGAGACGGGGGTGGCGGGCGGGGCGGGCGCCGGTGCCGAGGGGGCTTCCTGGCGGCTGCGGGATCTCGCGCTCGGCGCCTCGCGCCGTTCCGACGCCCGGCACGAGCCCGTACAGGTGGCCGTCGTGGCGACGGCTGCCGCCGGACCCGCCGGGCTGGTCGGGCAGTTGCGGCGGGCGCTGGCGGGGGAGCACGATCCGCGCGCCGGTATCCACCTCGCGCAGGGCGCCGGGGAGGAAACGGGTCAGGTCGCCTTCCTCTTCCCCGGGCAGGGCAGCCAGCGGACCGGGATGCTCGCCGAGGTGTTCGTCGCGCTGCCCGAACTCCAGTACTACCTGGAACTCGGCCGCGACCACGCCGACCTCCTCTACCCGCCCACCGCGTTCGACGACGCCACCCGCGACCGCCAGAAGGCCGCGCTCACCGAC
Source organism: Streptomyces sp. NPDC020898 (assembly GCF_044333925.1). Taxonomy (NCBI): domain Bacteria; kingdom Bacillati; phylum Actinomycetota; class Actinomycetes; order Kitasatosporales; family Streptomycetaceae; genus Streptomyces; species Streptomyces sp. NPDC020898. Next base: position 185,636 of record NZ_JBIRRV010000002.1, on the reverse strand, counting down.
ACCCGCGTCGCCCAGCCGGCCCTGGGCATCGCCGGCCTCGCCGCCCACGCCCTGCTCACCACGGCAGGCGTACACCCGGACATGGCCGCCGGGCACAGCTACGGCGAACTCGTCGCCCTCAGCGCGGCCGGCGCCCTCGACCCGGAGGCCCTCCTCACCCTCAGCGCCGCACGCGCCGACGCGATCCTCTCGGCCGCCGACGAAGCCAACGGCGACGACCCCGGCACCATGGCAGCGGTGTCGGCCGGCGCCGAGGACGTCACGGCGGCCCTGCGCACCGCCGACGCGCCCGCCTCGGTCGTCGTCGCCAACCACAACTCGCCCCAGCAGACGGTCATTTCAGGCCCCGCGGCGGCGGTCGACGAGGCCGTACGGCTGCTGCGCGCCGCCGGGCTCGGCGCGAAGCGCATCCCCGTCGCCTGTGGCTTCCACAGTCCGCTGGTCGCCGGGGCGGGGAAGCGGTTCGCGGCGGCGCTGGCCCAACAGCCGGTACGCACACCTGAGTTCCCGGTGTGGTCCAACCGCACGGCCGCCCCGTACGGCGCCGGCGCCGACGCGGTGCGTGCCGAACTCGCCGCCCAGATCGGCGCCCCGGTCGGTTTCGTCGCCCAGATCGAGGCCATGTACGAGGCGGGCGCCCGGATCTTCGTCGAGGCAGGCCCCGGATCCGTACTGACCCGGTTGGTCGGACAGATCCTCGGCGACCGCCCGCATCGCATAGTCGCCTGCGAACCGCGTCCCGACAGCGGACTGCACGGCTGGCTGGACGCCCTGGCCCAACTGGCCGTCGCGGGGCTGCCGGTGCGCACCGACTGGCTGTTCCACGGGCGCGACGCCGTCGACGCGACCCGGACCGAGGCGCCCAGGCGGCCCGGCTGGACGGTCGACGGCCACCTCGTCCGCACCGCCGCCGGCGAACTCCTCCCCGGTGCCCTCGCACCGGCCCGACGCATAGTGGAGACGACGGCAGTGACCGCGAATCACCAGGACGGTGCCCCCGGGGCCGGTGGCCGGGACGCGCTGATCTCCGAGTTCCTGCGCACCAGCCGGGAGATGGTCGCCGCCCAACGGGACGTACTCCTCACGTACTTCGGCGCGACGCCGGGCCAGTGGATTCCCGGACCGGCCGCTCCTGAGCTGACGCAGGTGGCCCAGATCCAGCAGGCGGCGGCACACGTGCCGGTGGCCGCTTCGCCGCCCGCGCTCTATGCCGTTCCCGGGCCGGTCGCCGAGGGGTTCAGCGAGGCGGATGTGCTGGCGGTGGTGCTGGAGATCATCAGCGAGCGGACGGGTTATCCGGTGGACATGATCGAGCCGGATCTCGATCTGGAGGCGGATCTGAGTATCGACTCGATCAAGCGGGCTGAGATTGCCGGTGAGTTGGCGCAGCGGCTCGGGGTCGGGGGTGCCGGGGCGGATATCACCGCGTTCGGGGATGCCGAGTTGGAGGATCTCGCCAAGGCTCGTACAGCAGCTGCGGTGACGGGGTGGCTGGCGGCGCGGCTGACGACGTCTGTGTCCCCGCCCGCACTTGCCGCCGTTCCCGCGCCGGTCGCCGAGGGGTTCAGCGAGGCGGATGTGCTCGCCGTGGTGCTGGAGATCATCAGCGAACGTACCGGCTATCCGGTGGACATGATCGAGCCCGACCTCGATCTGGAGGCCGACCTGAGTATCGACTCGATCAAGCGGGCCGAGATCGCCGGTGAGTTGGCACAGCGGCTCGGGGTCGGGGGTGCCGGGGCGGATATCACCGCGCTCGACGACGCCGAGTTGGAGGATCTCGCCAAGGCCCGTACGGCCGCCTCGGTCACCGGATGGCTCGCGGCGCGGCTCACCGGGCCGGCCGAGGCCGAGGAACAGCCGGCCGAGTCGCAGCCCCTGCGGCCCCAGGCAGCCGACGCATCCCCGGACGTCACCGGTGAGGCGCCGAAGCGGTTCCAGTTGCGGCCCGTGCTCCTGGAGCAGCAGGACGGGAACGGGACCGCCGACCCCGCCTCCGTGCTGGCCGGAAAACGGTTCGCGCTGCTCGGTGACGACGACGGCGGCGCGGTGGCCCGCGAGGTCGCGGCGCGGCTCGCCGGGCACGGCGCCGAGGCGGTGGTCCTCGGGGCCGAGTATCTGCTGACCGGGGCCGACGGACCGCTCGACGGGGTGCTGTATCTCGACGCGCTGGCCGCGTCCCGGCCGCCGGTACTGCCCGAGGCGTTCCCCGTGTTGAAGGCGGCTCTGGGGCTCGGCCCGCGCCGGCTGTTCGCCGTCCGGGTGGCCAAGGAAGGCGCCCTGGACGAGGGCGAGTTGAGGTCGGCCGGGCTCCACGGGCTCTTCCGGACGATCGCCCGCGAGTACCCGGAGACGGACGCGCGGATCATCGACCTCGGGTCCGGTGAGACGGGCGCCGGTGCCGTCGCCGACGCCCTGCTGGCCGAACTGCTCGCCTCCGACGGGACCCCGGTCGTCCTGCGAACGGCCGCCGGGCGGCACGGACTTGAGCTGGTCGAAACCCCGCTGGGCGCCCTCGGCACCACCGGCGCCGGGCCCGCCGGGGACGGCGCCGCAGAGGCCGCCGCCGTCGGACTGGACCGCGACAGCGTCGTGCTGCTGGTCGGTGGGGCGCGGGGCATCACCGCGAAGTTCGCTGCCGCGCTGGCCTCCGCCTCCCGGTGCCGGATCGAACTCCTCGGCCGGACACCCGCACCGGAGGGGACGGAGGACGCGGCCACGGCAGGCGCCCGTACACAGGCCGAACTGCGCGCCGCCCTCGCCGCCCGGGGCGGACTGAAGCCCGCCGAGATCAACCGCGAGGCTGAACTCCTTCTCGCCCAGCGGGAGATCAGGGCCACCCTCGACGAACTCCAGGCCCTCGGCAGCCCGGCCCGCTATCACTCCGTCGACTTCCGGGAACAGGACGCCGCGCTCCAGGCGGTCAAGGAGATCCACGCCGAACACGGCCGCCTCGACGGGGTCGTCTACGCGGCCGGGGTGATCGAGGACCGGCTCATCGCCGAGAAGACCGCCGAGTCGTTCCGGCGCGTGTACGGCACCAAGACCAGCGGCGCCGAGACCCTGCTCGCGGCGCTGGACCAACTCCCCAACAGCCCTTCCTTCGCCGTCCTGTTCGGCAGTATCTCGGCCGTCCTCGGCAACCGGGGCCAGGTCGACTACGCCGCCGCCAACGACGCCCTCCAGAGCCTCGGTGCCGCCTGGGCCGCCCGGAGCGGACAGCGGGCCCTGACCGTGCACTGGGGGCCATGGGCGCCGACCGGCGGCCACACCGGCATGGTGACCCCCGAACTCGGGCGCGAGTACGCACGGCGCGGGGTCAAGCTCATCGATCCTGAGGAGGGCACAGCCGCGCTCCTCCGCGAACTGGCCTGGGGCGAGGAGTCGGCCGACGCCGTCGTCTACACCTCGTCGGGCTGGTAGCGGACATGACGGACCGTCATGCACAAGTATCGGTGGCCATCGTGGGCATGTCGGTGCTGCTTCCCGGCGCCGCCGACCTCGACGCCTACTGGCGGAACCTGCTCGCTGGTACGGACGCCATCACCGAGGTACCCGAGGGACGTTGGGACTCCGACGCCTACTACCGGCCGGACTCCGCCGGTGGCCGTGCCGTCGCCGATCAGGTGTACTGCCGGCGCGGTGGGTTCGTGGACGGGCTGGCGGAGGTGGAGGTCACCCGGTTCGGGATCATGCCGAACTCCGTTGCCGGTACCGAGCCCGACCAGCTCATCGCGCTGAACGTGGCCGCCGCCGCCCTCGCCGACGCGGAAGGCGGGGGCAGGGGCAGGGGCGGGCATGGCGACTTGGACGGCTGGCTGCCCGACCGGCACCGCATCGGCGTCGTCCTCGGCCGGGGCGGCTACCTCACCCCTGGCCTTGTCCGGCTCGACCAGCGGGTCCGTACGGCAGGTCAACTCGTCCGCACACTCGGGGAGTTGCTGCCCGACCTGGACCCCGCCCAACTCGACAGCATCCACGCCGCGTTCACGGACCGGCTCGGTCCCGACAGCCCCGAGTCGGCGATCGGACTGGTGCCCAACCTCGCCGCGTCCCGGGTCGCCAACCGGCTCGACCTGCGCGGACCGGCGTACACCGTGGACGCGGCCTGTGCCTCCTCGCTGGTGGCCGTGGACCAGGCGGTGAGCGAACTGGCGTCCGGACGCTGCGACTTGATGCTGGCCGGCGGGGTCCACCACTGCCACGACATCACCCTGTGGAGCGTCTTCTCGCAACTCCGCGCGCTCTCGCCCAGCCAGCGCATCCGCCCCTTCCACCGGGGCGCCGACGGCATCCTGATCGGTGAGGGCACCGGCGTCGTCGTCCTCAAGCGCCTCGCGGACGCCGAGCGCGACGGAGACAGGATCTACGCCGTCATCCGGGGCACCGGCGTGGCCAGCGACGGCCGCGCCGCCGGGCTCGTCAACCCCGACCCCGGCGGCCAGACCCACGCCGTACGCCAGGCCTGGCAGGCCGCCGGACTCGACCCCGCCCGGCCCGGCTCCCTCGGCCTCCTGGAGGCCCACGGCACGGCGACCCCCGCCGGCGACGCGGCCGAACTGGCCACGCTGGCCGAGGTGTTCGGGTCGCCGGAAAGCGAGAGCGGCGAGGGCACGGCGGTGATCGGCTCCGTGAAGTCGATGATCGGGCACACCATGCCCGCCGCCGGGGTCGCGGGTCTCGTCAAGGCGGCCCTCGCCGTCCACCACGGCATGCTCCTCCCCACCCTCCACTGCGACGACCCGAACCCCGCCCTCGCGGCCACCCGCTTCCGCCCGCTGGACAAGGCGGCACCCTGGGAGACGACGGCCGAACAGCCGGTACGGCGGGCGGCGGTCAACGCGTTCGGGTTCGGCGGGATCAACGCACATGTGGTGTTGGAGGAGGCGCCGGGGGCACGGGCCAGGCGGGTGGCTGCCCCCGGGTCACCGGCGGCCGTGATCGCGACCGTGACCGTCGTCGAGCCCGAGCGTGTACTGCGGCTCGCCGCCGACGACCCCGAGGGCCTCGCCGCCCTCCTGGACGCGGACGACACGACCGTACTCGCCGCCGGTCTCGACCCCACCCGTACACATCCGCAGGCCGGACGCGCCCGGCTCGGCATCGTCGACCCGACCGCGAAGCGGCTCACGCTCGCACGCCGGGCGGTCGCCAAGGGACGGGCGTGGCACGGCCGTAGCGACGTCTGGTTCCGGCCCGAGTCGCTACTCGCTGGCGAAAACGGCGAGTTGGGCAGGCTGGCCTTCGTCTTCCCCGGCCTCGAAGGGGACTTCGAGCCCCGCGTCGACGACATCGCCGCCCACTTCGGCCTGTCCGACGTACTCCCGACCGGTGAACGGGCCGAGGTCGGCGACGTGGGCCGGCACGGCTTCGGGGTCGTCGGGGTCGGGCTGCTGCTCGACCGGGCGCTGCGCCGCATGGGCGTCGTCCCGGACGCCGTGGCCGGGCACAGCGTCGGCGAATGGACCGCCATGACGGCCGCCGGGCTGTACGACGGCGACGAGGTCGGCGCCTTCATGGCGACCTTCGACCCCGACTCGGTCACCGTCCCGGGGCTGGCGTTCGGGGTGATCGGCGCGCCCGCCGAACGGGTACTCACGGCGCTCGCCGAGGAGGGCTGGGCGGACGCCGGCATCGTGCTCTCGCACGACAACGCGCCGGGCCAGTCAATGGTGTGCGGCCCCGACACAGCCGTCGACGAGTTCGTACGGGCGTTCCGTGCCCGGGGTGTGCTCAGCCAGGTGCTGCCCTTCCAATCCGGCTTCCACACCCCCATGTTGGCGCCCTACCTCGCCCCCATCCAGGAGGCCGCGCACCGCTTCCGGATCCACCCGCCGACGGTTCCGGTCTGGTCGGGGACGACGGCGGCGCCCTTCCCGGCGGGCGAGGTGGCGGTACGTGAGCTGTTCGTACGGCACCTGCTGGAACCGGTGCGTTTCCGGCAGCTCGTCGAGGCCCTGTACGCGGCCGGACACCGCACCTTCCTCCAGGTCGGCACGGGGCAGCTCGGCTCCCTCATCGGCGACACGCTGGCGGGCCGCGATCATCTGGTCGTCCCCGCCAACTCCCCGCACCGCGACGGCCTGGCCCAACTCCGGCGTGTGGCTACGGCGTTGTGGGTCGCGGGGCGGGAGACGGTACCGGCACTGCCTCGTCCCGTCCTCGGCGGCGCCCTGAGCAACTCCGCACCCCACACTGCCGGTTCCCCCGACCGCTCCACGGATCCGGCCCACGCAACGGCCTCCGTGCGGGGGAACCGGCCGTCCACCCGTCCGCCCGTTCGGCTCGACCTGGGCGGCGCCCTGGTCTCCTTCGACGAAGAGACGCTCACGCGACTGCGCGCGGAGCTGTCCGCTGGGCGGCCTCAGAGCGCGGTCTCGGCTTCGGCCGCCGGCGCGCTGCCGGGCGTCGGTCCCGCTCCGGCGAACCCTCGGGTGCCGGGGTCGGAGGTGGCCCAACGGGCCCGTACTGCTGGGGTTTTGGGTGCCTCGGAGTCATCGGCTACCGCGAGGTCGCCGATCGGCACCGCCGGGCCGATATCGTCGCTGGACGCGCTCGCGGGCCGGTTCCCCGCCGCCGCCGAACTCGGCGCGCTGCTGCGGGAGACGGCGGACACCGCCGCTGAGCTGATCGGCGCGAGCCGTCGCCGTCCGGGTTCCGCCGCGGCCCACGCCGACGGCTCCGTTCCGGGCTCGGGCGGGCCCGCCGGGGGTACCGGTCTGGCCGGCCCGGTCGGCACCGCACTCACCGGGGTTTCCCGGCGGGCCTCCGTGACGCCGGCCGGGGCTTCTCCGCAGGCCCTTGTCACGCCCACCGGAGTAGCCGCGGCGCCCCCCACCCCACCGACCGCCGTACCTCACCACGCCCCGGGCTTCCCCACCCACGGCGGTCGACCGATCCCCCCGGCACCGCCATCGCCCCCGGCGGCCCAGGACGCCCCACCCCCCTGGCGCACCACGGTCCACGTATCCCCGGACACCATGCCGTACCTCCTCGACCACTGCTTCTTCCCGCAGCGCCCCGGCTGGCCGGACGTGGCCGACCGGTGGCCGGTGGTCCCGGCGACGACGATCGTGCAGCTCATCATGGAAGCGGCCCAGCAGTCGGCCCGACCTGAGTCCGAGCAACTGCCCGTAGCCGTCCACGCGGCCCGCTTCGACCAGTGGCTCACCGCCACCCCACCGGTCGACGTGGACGTGACCGTCACCCCCGTCCCCGCGACCCCCACCCACCGCGCCGTCTCCTTCGGCCCCCGAGCCCGAGCCACGGTCGAACTCGCCCCCGCCTACCCGGAGTCGGCGGCCCGCCCCACCCCCTGGCCCACCGACCCCACCACCGAACGCACCCCCGACCACACCGCCGCCCAGCTCTATGCCGAGCGCTGGATGTTCCACGGCCCGGCGTTCCAGGGGGTCACCGAACTCACCGCGATCGGCGAGGCGCACGTACGGGGAGTCATCACGACCCCGCCCGCGCCCGGCTCGCTCCTCGACAACGTCGGACAGATCCTCGGCTACTGGATCATGGCGACGCGCACCGAGCGGACGGTCGTGTTTCCGGTGGGAATGCGGGAGATGAGGTTCTACGGGCCGCATCCCGCCCCCGGAACCGACGTCGACTGCTTCGTCCGGATCACCTCACTCACCGACACTGTCCTCGAAGCCGACGTCCAACTCACCGTCGACGGCCAGGTCTGGGCCGTGCTGAGCGGCTGGCAGGACCGGCGCTTCGACAACGACCCGCAGACCAAGCCTGTCGAACGCTTCCCCGAGCGCAACACCCTCTCCGAGGCCCGCCCGGGCGGCTGGGCGCTCCTCCACGAACGCTGGCCCGACCTCGCCTCGCGCGACCTCATCATGCGCAACTCCCTTGGCGGGAACGAGCGTTCGCAGTACGAGCGGCACGCGCCGCGCGGTCGTCGGCAGTGGCTGCTCGGCCGGATCGCCGCCAAGGACGCCGTACGGCGGTGGCTCTGGGAGCAGGAGGGCGAGGGGGACGTGTTCCCGGCGGAGCTCCAGGTGCACAACGACGACTTTGGGCGGCCGTACGTCACCGGAGTGCACGGTCGGATCCTCCCCCCGCTGGACATCTCGCTCGCCCATTCGGCCGAGGCGGGGGTGGCGATCGTCCGGCCGCACCGGCCCGGTTCCGCCCCCGGCACAGGTCCCGGCATCGACATCGAGGAAGTCGTCGAGCGGCCCGCCTCGACCCTGGCCACCGCCCTCGGCCTGGCCGAACTCGCCCTGCTGCGTGCCCAGTCCACCGCTGATGGCGAGTCCGAGGAGGCGCTCTGGTTCACCCGCTTCTGGGCCGCCAAGGAAGCCGTCGCGAAGGCGGAGGGCACCGGATTCGCGGGCAGGCCAAGGGACTTCGCGGTGCGGGAGGTACTGGCGCCCGACAGGTTGCTGGTCGCCGGCCGACTCGCACCGGCCTACACCGTGCACTGCGAACGGACCGGCAATCCCCCCGGACTGCCGGACAGGGAGTACGTCGTGGCCTGGACGACCGGATCGGCCGTGGAAGCCGTAGAAGTCGCAGCAACAAGTAAAAGGGAGTTGGAGCGATGAGCCTCAACGGGCAAAGGACCGGAACGGTCGGCGAGGAGGCGGTGCTCGCCGACATCGCGGGCATGCTCGCGGCCCTCCTCGACGAGTACGGCCTCGACGACGTCGAGATCCGTATGGACACCACCTTCAACCGCGACCTGGAGCTGGAGAGCATCGACCTGGTGACGCTGGCCGGGCTGCTGGAGGAGAAGTACGGCAACCGGGTCAACTTCGCCGAGTTCCTGGCCGGGATGGAGTTCGACGAGATCATCGAACTCACCGTCGGGCGGCTCGTCGAGCACGTCGTCGCCAGTCTCAAAGCGGCGGAGGCGGGCTGACCATGGCGATCGTCGACATCGGTGGCGGCCTCAGACTGCACGCCCAGCGCATCGGCCCGCGCGGCGACCGGCCCGTCACCGCCACCGCCGTACTGGTCCACGGTCTGCTCACCGACAGCCTGGCCAGCTACTACTTCACCGTGGCACCGGCGTTCGCCGCCTCAGGCATCGACGTCGTCATGTACGACCTGCGCGGCCACGGCCGCTCCACCCGCCCCGCCACCGGCTACACCCTCGACGACAACATCGACGACCTGGAGGCCCTCCTCGACCGCCTTGAGGTGACCGGCCCGGTCCATCTCGTCGGCAACTCGTACGGCGGGACAGTCGCGTTCGGATACGCCGCCCGCCACCCCGAGCGGGCGGCGAGCGTCTCCCTCATCGAGTCGGAACCGGCAACTGCCGCCTGGGCGGGCAAGCTTGACGGCATCCTCGGCCGCGTCATGCACGAACTCGCCCACAACGAGGCCGACGCCATCGCCTGGATCACCGCCAACCGCAGCCAGAACACCGCCCGCCTCGCCAAGGGAGCCGCCCGGCTGGCCCGCGAGACCACCCTCGCCCAGGACATCCCCGCCAGCCGTGTACTGACCGAGGACGACATAAGTTCCGTACGCTGCCCGGTCCTTGGCGTGTACGGCGGTGACTCGGACCTCGCCGAACTGGTGCCCTGGCTGGAGTCGGTGCTGCCCGACTGCCGGACCGTCGTCGTGCCGGGTCACGAACACTCCGTGCTGGTTGAGGCGTCGGGGACGGTGGGCGGGCACATCCTGTCGCTCATTCACAGTGCCGGTGCCGGTGTCCCGGTTCAGCTGGCGGGGGCGGCGGAAGCGCGGTGAGCCGGTTCCTGTTCGTCGTGCCGCCGCTCGTCGGGCACATCAACCCGGCCGTCGGTGTCGCCGCCGAACTCGCCGTGCGCGGACACGAGTCGGCCTGGGCGTGCGCCGACCCGGGGCTCGTTCGGCGGCTCGCGGGAGAGGACGCCACCGTCTTCCCGTGCGCGGGGCCCGTCCCCGGCTCCGGTGACGGCGTACGGCCGCCGGACATGCGGGGACCCGAGGCGCTGAAGTTCCTCTGGGAAGGGTTCCTGGCCCCGCTCGCCGAGGAGATGGCACCCGGAGTCGCCGCCGCTGTGGGGGAGTTCGCGCCGGACGTCGTCGTCGCCGACCAACAGGCCCTCGCCGGAGGCCTCGTCGCCGAGCGGCTGGGCGTGCCCTGGGCCACCTCGGCCACCACCTCGGCCGAGTTCACCGACGTACTGTCCGGCATGCCCAAGGTGGCGGAGTGGCTGGACGAGCTGCTCGGCGGGCTGCGGGGGAAAATCGGGGATCCCGCCCGTCGCGCCGATCCGCGGTTCTCCCCGCACCTCGTACTCGCTTTCAGCACACCGGAGTTCGTCGGCGCGGACGCCCGGACGGGCGACCAGATCCGCTACGTCGGCCCGTCGATCGCCGACCGCCCCGCCCCGCCCGGCTTCCCCTGGGCCTGGCTCGACCCCGCCCGCGCCACCGTCCTGGTCACCCTCGGCACCGCCAACACCGACGTCGGCGCACGATTTCTGACGGGGTGTCAGGTTGCCGCGGTGGAGCGAGCGGACCGGATGCAGACGGTGATCGTCGATCCGGCGGGCGTACTCGGAAGCGCTGCAGAGGGTGCTGCAGAGGGTGAGGACAAGGACGTACTGATCGTGCCCTTCGTCCCCCAACTCCCGCTCCTGGAACGGGTCGACGCCGTCGTCTGCCATGCCGGGCACAACACCGTGTGTGAGGCGCTCTGGCACGGGGTTCCGCTGGTCGTCGCGCCGATCCGGGACGATCAGCCCGTGGTCGCCGGGCAGGTGGCCGAGGCGGGGGCGGGCATCCGGGTGCGGTTCGGGCGGGTCACCGCGCCGAAACTGGGCGCCGCGATCGACGCCGTACTGCACGAGCCGGGCTACCGGGTCGCGGCGGGCCGCATCCGTACCGCGTTCCGGGCCGCGGGGGGTGCCTCAGCGGCGGCAACCCATCTTGAGCAACTGGCCATCGCTACGCCTGCCGAGGAGACCGCATGAGTGACGACGAGCACGAGCCACAGCCGCAGCCACAAGTGCAACCGCAAGTGAAGCCTGAGGTCGAGGTCGAAGCCGAACAGGCTCCGAGCCGTACCGAGCAGGTCGCCGCCCTCCGCCCCGCCTACCAGGACGATCTCGCCGACGGACTCGACCGGTTCTTCGAACCCCCGCGCACCAGTTGTCCCTGGTGCGGCTCGGTCCGGTTGGAGACGCGGCTGCGGACCACCGACCTGCTCCAGCACAAGCCGGGACGGTTCGTGCTCGACCGCTGCCAGGACTGCCGGCACACCTTCCAGAACCCCCGGCTCAACGGCGCGGGCCTGGAGTTCTACTACCGTGACTTCTACGACGGACTCGGCGAGAAGCAGCTCGGCAACACCTTCGCGAGCCGGACGAAAATGTACGAGCAGCGCGCCCGTGCCCTGCTCCCCTTCGACGACGCGCCGAAGACCTGGCTCGACGTCGGCACCGGGCACGGTCACTTCTGCGAGGCCGCCCGGGGTGTCCACTCCGGTACGACCTTCGACGGGCTGGACTTCACCGACGGCGCCGAACTCGCCGAGCGGGCCGGGCGGGTCGAGCGCGGCTACCGGGGCAGCTTCACCGAGCTGGCCCCCGAACTAGCCGCCCGTTACGACGTCGTCAGCATGTTCCACTACCTGGAGCACAGCACCGAGCCCCCGCTCGAACTGGAGGCCGCGCGGCAGGCCATCCGCCCCGGCGGACACCTCGTCATCGAGGTCCCCGACCCGGACAGCCGCTACGCCCGGCTGCTCGGCCGCTGGTGGCTGCCCTGGCTCCAGCCCCAGCACCTGCACTTCGTCCCCGTCGCCAACCTGCGGCAACGGCTCACCGACCTCGGTTTCACCGTCGTCCTGGAGCAGCACGCCGAGCCGCACGACCCCGTCGACCTGCTCGCCGCCACCTGGCTGGCCCTCGACAACACCGCCCCGCGCGACAACCTCCCGTGGCTCCCGCACCCACCGAACGCCCTGCGCCGCACCTTGCGCGGAGCCCTGCTGCTGGCCGGCGTCCCGGCCCTCATCCTGGGCACACTGCTGGACCGCTTCGCCGTCCGGCCGGTCTCGCACCGCCTGGGCGTCTCCAACGCGTACCGCCTGGTGGCGCGGCGGGACTGAGCCCGAAGCGCGCTACAACACCTTGGCGCGCACCAGCGCCGACAGGACGAGGGCGCCCGGCAGCAGCGGCAGCCAGACCGTCAGGACGCGGAAGCCGACGACGGTCGCGGCGGCCAGGGGCAGCGGGGCGCCCATCGCGGCCAGCGTGAACACCAGGGCCGCGTCCACCGGGCCGATCCCGGCCGGCGCGGGTACGGCGCCGACCGCGGCGCTCGCCGCGAGATACGCGAAGAGCACGTCCGGCCACGGCACCGGCAGGCCGAGCGAGGCCCCGACGCAGGCCAGCACCGCCGCCTGGCAGAGCGAGAAGCCCGCGGCACCGCCCCAGAGCGCGACGACCCGGGCGGGCCGGGTGTGCAGCAGCCGTGCGTCGGTCAGGGCGGTGCGCAGACCGTCGATCAGCGGGCGCCGCAACGGGCGTACGAGGGCCAGCACCAGGGTCACGGCGACCCCGACGCCGGCCACGGCCCCGGCGACGGGCAGCAGTGTTCCCTCGTCCGGGAGGAGGTCGGCGGTACCCAGGGAGGTCGGGAAGGTGGCCAGGAGCACGAGGATCACCAGGAGCTTCGCGACCGGTTTGACCAGCGAGTACAGGGCGAGGGACGCGGTCGCCCGGGCCAGCGGGATACCCCGGCCGGTCAGGAAGCGCAGGGTGACGGCGTGGGCGCCGAGTCCGGCCGGAAGGACGTTGTTGGCGGCGCCGGCGGCGAACTGCGAGGCAAGCAGCAGCCCGGGCGGCAGCCGCTCGGGGATCGCCCCCTGCCGGGCGAAGGCGGCGGACACCCAGCACAGGAGCGTGAACGCGGCCCCGATCGCCAGCCACCCGGGATCGGCGGTGGTGAGCCGCCGGGCCCCGTCGTGCAGCACCCGCCAGTTGTCCGCCGCCCACACCCCGATGAGCAGGAGCGGCAGCAGACAGAGCACCCGGCGAGCGTGCCGGGCACCGGGGAACCGCCGGAAGCGGGAAACCTGAGAGGAGCAGTCCGCGGCGCCCTGGAGAGGGACCGGGACCATCGGAGCGGGTGGGGCTATGGGAACTACGGGCAACGAGGACACAGCGCGCGTCGTCCTTCCGCGTGGCGCCCACGCGGAACGGGGCGAACGGGGGGATGTGAAGAGCGAGGCAAGCGGGACAGCAGGAGCGTTCCCAGTCCGTGTGACGGGGTGGTGTCCAGGAACAGAAGGGGTGAGGGCGGACGGGTGACACAAATGATGCCTGCATCTTTATTTACGGAGTCTCCCCCCGCCACCACCGGTCGATGCCTCAATCGTGAGCCGGATCACACTGGTGGCGTCCAGGAGCGGCGGCACGGGGGCGTGATCACACCGACAGACCCGCCGCCCCGCCGAACTCGCGCACCGCGCCCTCGACGATCGCCTCCAGGCGTGCGTGGTGGGCGCCCCGCCAGTACAGGCGTTCGCAGACGGCGCACTGGGCGAAGACGTCGTACGTACGCCGGGTGCCGTCCTCCAGTTTCGCCCCGACTGTCTCCTTGTCGGCCTCCGCCAGCCGGCCGTTGCAGGCGGTGCACCGTGTCCAGGGGGCGAGGGCGGGCGCGAACCGGTCCAGGACGTCGCGGAGTTGGTCGTCCGGGCGGTCGCTGTAGATGTACGCGCCGGCCCACAGTTCCCGGCGTCGTAGCAGGCCACGGTCCCGGGAGAGCAGGACCCGCTGTTCCGCCGCCGACAACGCGGCGAGGGCCGGGTCGCCGATGTCCTCGTTCTCGTACGCGGCGTCGATGCCCAGCAGCCGGAGTCGGCGGGCGAGCGTGCCCAGGTGGACGTCGAGGAGGAACCGCAGGGGTGCCCCAGGCACCGGTTGGGGTCTGACGACGGCGGCGACCTCCACCGTCTCGCCGGCGCGCGGCACATGGGACACCGGTACCTCCTGGCCGTCGACCAGCAGCCGTCCGGCCTCGGTGAGCGGTACGCCCAGCGACTCCACCACGTGCCCGAGCGAGGACGAACCGTCGGTGACCACGGTCGTGCGCCCCGCGCGTCGCTCGGCGGCGACGAAAAGGCGCAGGTCAGGGGCGAAACTGATCACGATCTCCGGTCTGCTCACCTTGCCAGCATGTCACCGACCGGGTCGGCCCCGCCCGGCAGTTTCCGGCCACGGACGCCGACGGGGGCGGGCTCTCCGGCCGCTGTCGGTGGCGTGGACTACTGTCGGCGCTCTCAACACCGGGGGCAGACGGTTTCGCTGGGGGACACGGCAGCATGCAGTTCGAACGTACGGGCGTGCCCGGTTACGAGGTCGTCGAGGTTCTCGGCCAGGGCGGGTTCGCCACTGTCTACCGGGCGCACCAACTGGCCGTGGGCCGCGAGGTCGCCCTCAAGATGGACAGCCGGGTTCTGGCCACCGACCGCGACCGGCAGCGGTTCCTGCGCGAGGTCACGGCCGCCGGTCAGCTGTCGGGCCATCCGCATGTGGTGGCGGTGTACGACGCCGGGGTGCTCGACAACGGCCGCCCGTACATGGTCCTGGAGTTGTGCCCCGGCGGTTCGCTCGGCGACCGGCTCCACCGGCAGGGTCCGTTCCCGGCCGCCGAGGCGCGGGACATCGGGGTGCGCATCGCCGACGCACTGGCCGCGGCCCACGCCGCCGGGGTGCTGCACCGCGACATCAAGCCGGGCAACATCATGATCGACCGGTACGGAAACGTCGGCCTCGCCGACTTCGGGCTGGCCGCGATGCCCCGGGCGGGCCAGGAACTGTCGGTCACCCGGGAGGCGTTGACGCCCGCGTACGCCCCGCCGGAGGCGTTCCGGCTGGCCGATCCGACGCCCGCCGGGGACGTCTACTCCCTGGCCGCCACGATCTACGCCCTCGTGCACGGCAGGCCCCCGCACTTCCCGGAGGAGGGCAGCCTCGGCATAGCGGAGGTCATCGTGCGGCACACCTGGCCGCTGCCGGACCTGCCCGGCGTGAGCCCACGCTTCACCGAGGTCCTCCGCCACGCCATGGCCCCGGACCCGGCCGACCGGCTGCCGAGCGCGGCGGCGTTGCGGGACGCGCTGGCCGCCGTAGACCTGGCTGATCCGGGCGCCGGGGGCGGGGCGGGGGCCGCGGTGCCCGCGACGAGCGGCCGGTACTTCGCGCCGCACCCCGTCACCTTCACCGGGTCTCCGCCCGTCGCCCTGCCCACCACCGCCGTGCCGCCGGCCGCCCGTCGGCGGAAGGGGCGCGTGCGGGTGACGGTCGGGATCGTGGCGGTGGCCTTCGTCGGTACGGGCGGGACGGTGGCGTACCAGTACCTGCCGCCCGCGACGACCGCGGCGCCCAACGCCGGACCCAGCGCCTTCGCCTCCGCCTCCGCCTCCGCCTCCGGGACGGGCGGGACCGTCCAGGCCCAGAACGCGGGCTTCGGTGTACCCACGACGACCGAGGACTGTCCGGCGACCGTCGTCGCCGGGGTGGACGGCCGCTGCACCACGACCGCCGAGTGCTGGGGCGGCATGGTCGTCACCGTCGGCATCGTCGCCGTGAACCGCGCCGACTGCGTGGTGGAGCACCCGTGGGAGACCTTCGCGATCGCCCCGCTCCCGTCCGACGGGATGACCAACAACCAGAAGGAACTGGTCAACCACCCCGACGTGCGCAGACTCTGTTCGAGCGAGGTGCTGGCCGAGTCCAGACGCGGCGACGCACTCAAGATCGGCCCCGACCGCTGGACCATCGACGTGATCCCGCCCTCGCAGTCCGAGTACGCCGACGGACTCCGGGTCATGCGGTGCGTGGCGACTGTCAGCGGGGAGCAGTCGACAGGGGCGTACTTCCGGCCCCGGGCGTGAGAAGGCCACGAGCCATCGACCCTCTGTGATCAGCATCACAGAGGGTCTAGAGTGGAATCGCTTGGAGGACCCCTGGCGCCAAGCCGAACAGCGGCACGCGGTGGGCTCCCTCCAGGTCAGGGAAGTGATCCCGTTGTCGGTCGCCTGGGACGACATCGGCGGCCTCGTCGATGCTCACGAGCGGTTCCTGGCCGGTGCGCGGGTCGACTCGGACGTACGGGACTCGGTGCTCGACTCGTGGAAGCGGTGCCGGTACGCAGGGGTCGAACCGGACCGGCTGCTGGTCCCGTACGCACCGGACCTCGCGCTGGACCAGCGAGTCCTGCGTGCGGCCCACCCCGTGCTGAAGCGGCTGACCGCCTCGCTCGCCGACGTGAACATGACCGTGGCGCTCTGTGACGGACAGGCCCGCATGATCGAGCGGTACGGCGGGAACAGGCGGCTGCGCGCCCGCCTCAACGACGTGAACTTCGCCCCCGGATTCGACATCTCCGAAAGCGCCGTCGGCACCAACGGCGTCGGCACCGCGCTGGCCGGGCGCGGCCTCGTCTTCGTCGCCGGCCGTGAGCACTTCGCCGACTGTCTGCAGCCGTTCTCCTGTGCGGGCGCGCCCATCCGCAACCCCCTCAGCGGCCGTATCGAAGCCGTCCTCGACCTCACCTGTCTGCGCGACGACGGCGACCCCGCGATGATGCGGCTGGTCCGCGAAGCCGTACGTGACATCGAGGCGCGGCTGCTGGAGCAGGCCACGGAACGGGAGCAGGCGCTGCTCACGGCGTACCGGCGGGCCGGCCACGACGCCGACGGAGGGCAACGTGACGTCGGCGGCTGGCCGCCGCAGCCCCAGGACCGGCTCCAGCCCCTGCCCGCGCCCACCGGCCGCAGCGCCACCCACGACGGCAGCGCGCTCGGCCCGATCGACCTGGCCGTGCTGCGTGAGAAGGCCGAGGAACTGATCGCCGCCCCGCACCGCACCCTCGACGAGGTCGTCCTCTCCGGCGGGCGGACCGCCACCCTGCTGCGCCGCCAGGTCAGCGGAGCGGCGGGCGAGTCGGGTGTGGTCGTCGAGGCCCGGGTCCTCGGCGGCCCGCGCCTGCGCCACGCCGGTCCCGTCAGCACCCCGCCGGTGGGTGTCCCGACCGTGCCGCCGCCGGCACCGCAGCCGACCCGGACGCCCACCGCCGTCCTGCCCCCTGTCATCCTGCGCGCCGTCCCCGAACCGGCCCCACCGCCTGCCCCGGAGTCCACCGACACCGGCACCGACACCGACGCCTGGCTGCTCCTCGTCGGCGAGCCCGGCGTCGGGCGGCTCGCCGTGCTGGCCCGCAGACGGCTGGAGCTGCTGCACGACGCCGGGGTCCGGATCGGCACCACCCTGGACGTCACCCGCACCGCCGAGGAACTGACGGAGGTCGCCGTTCCCCGGTTCGCCGACTTCACGGCCGTCGACCTGCCCGACTCCGTGCTCAGGGGAGAGGAGCCGGGGCCGCTCGGCGCGGACACCCCGCTGCGCCGGGTCGCGCTGAGCGCCGTACACGAGGAGTCGTGGCTGTACGAGGTCGGTGACGCGGTCCAGTACGTCTCCTCCACGCCGCAGGCCCGCGCGCTGGAGGGCAGACAGCCCGTTCTCGAACCCACGCTGACCGTGGACGGCGGCTGGATCGCCCAGGATCCCGTGCGAGGCGAGCGCATCCTCAGGACCGGGATCCACTCGCTCATCACCGTGCCGCTGCGGGCCCGGGGCGTGATCCTCGGCGTGGTCTGCTTCTACCGTTCCGAGCGGCCCGCCCCGTTCGAGGACGACGACCTGTCCCTCGCCCAGGAGCTGGCCGGACGTGCGGCGATCTGCGTCGACAACGCCCGCCGCTACACCCGCGAACGCAACACCGCGCTCGCCCTCCAGCGCAGTCTGCTCCCGCGCGGGCGGTCCGAGCAGAACGCCGTCGAGGTCGCCTACCGCTATCTGCCCGCGCAGGCCGGGGTCGGCGGCGACTGGTTCGACGTCATCCCGCTGTCCGGCGCGCGCGTGGCACTGGTGGTGGGGGACGTCGTGGGACACGGGCTGCATGCCGCGGCCACCATGGGGCGGCTGCGTACTGCCGTGCACAACTTCTGCGCGCTGGACCTGGCGCCCGAGGAACTCCTCACCCACCTCGACGACCTGGTCGGACGGCTCGACCGGGGCGAGGGCTGGGCCGTGGAGAACACCCACCAGGACGCGGGGATCATCGGCGCCACCTGTCTGTACGCCGTCTACGACCCGGTGTCCCGGCGCTGCGCCCTCACCCGCGCCGGGCACCCGGTTCCGGCGATCGTCGGACCCGACGGCACCGTGGACTTCGTCGACCTGCCGCCGGGGCCGCCGCTCGGGCTCGGTGGGATGCCCTTCGAGACCGTCGAGCTGGAACTCGCCGAGGGCAGCCAACTGGTGCTCTACACCGACGGGTTGATCGAGGACCGGCTCCGGGACATCGACGTCGGCATGGACAAGCTCCGTGCCGTCCTGGCCTGCGTCGGCCGGGCACCGGAGGACACCTGCGAGGCGGTCCTCGACGCGCTGCTCCCCGCCCGGCCCAGTGACGACGTGGCTCTGCTGGTCGCCCGTACGCACGCGTTGGGGCCCGGACAGGTCGCCCAGTGGCAGGTGCCCAACGACCCGGCGTTCGTCTCCCGGGCCCGCATGCTGGTCATCGACCAGCTCGCCGCCTGGCGTCTTGACGAACTGGCCTTCACCACCGAGCTCGTGGCCAGCGAACTGGTCACCAACGCCATCCGCCACGCCACCGGCCCGGTCCAGCTCCGGCTGCTCCGCGACCGCGCCCTGATCTGCGAGGTCTCGGACGGCAGCAGCACCTCACCACGACTGCGCCGCGCCCGCACCGAGGACGAGGGTGGCCGGGGCCTCTTCCTCGTCGCCCAGCTCACCGAACGCTGGGGCACCCGCTACACGGCCGACGGCAAGATCATCTGGACCGAACAGCCTCTGCCGTCCCCGTGAGCTGTGCGCTGTGAGCCGCTGTTCGACCTGTCCGGCATCCGGGCGGTGGCTTGACGGATGAGTGAGCTGTACTGCTCAATTGTTCGCATGGATGCCCAGCAGCAGCGCTTGGTCTCGCGCGGCCACATCGACCTCTGTCGAGTGTGCTCCGCCGCGTGTCGCGCCTGACTCGGTAGAGGGCCGTCTGACCGGCCCTTCCCTCCCGGCTTCTCTCGCTTCCCCGGCTCCTCCTTCTTTTCTTGCTCCCTCTCCCTCCATGCCCTCGGCGTGCGGTCAACCGCGGCCGTACGCAGGGCTGTTCAGTCCTGCCTGCGTGTAGGGGAACCCGAGAAAGGCGCTCTTCTTCGTGCAACCCTCGTTGCCCGTAACCGAATTGACGGTCAGTCAAGTCCCTGTGTCCGACCCTCGCGTGAAGCCCCTGCTGCGTGAACTCGGCGACGAGTACTCCACCCGCTACGGCAAGGACGCCCACGCCGAACTCGCCCGCTACCCCGACGAGGAGTTCACGCCGTCGTACGGAGGCGTGCTGCTCCTGCTCCTCGAACGCGGCGAGCCGGTCGCGGGCGGCGCGTTCCGCCGGTACGACGCGAGCACGGCGGAACTGAAACGGATCTGGACCCACTCCGCGCACCGGCGGCGCGGTCTGGCCCGCCGGGTCGTCGACGAACTGGAGCGCGAGGCGGGCGCCCAGGGCTACCGGCGCGTCTACCTCACCACCGGCCCCCACCAGCCGGAAGCCCGCGCCCTCTACCTGGCCACCGACTACACACCCCTCTTCGACACGACTGCCGACCCGGAAACCATCGGCAAGCTGCCTTTCGAGAAGCACCTCACCCCACGCCCCTGAACGGTCCTGGCTGAAGTCGGCCGCGCGCAGCGCCCGACTTCAGGGGCGCGGGGAACTGCGCGACAAGCCCCCACCCGCCGGTAGCACATCACCAAGCCCAACCACCCCTCACCCTTCCCCCCACCCCTCGATCCGGACAGGAACCCACTATGGGCATCGCCACCGACTCCACAGCACCACCCGGGAGCACCGAGACCTCACCGCCACCGCCACCGCCCCGTCCGGAGGACCCCGCCTCCCTGAAAGTCATCCCCGTCCGTCACTACGCCCGCTGGGTGGCGGCCGCCGCCGTGGCCGTGCTGGTCGCCCAGTTCGCGCACGGCCTGGCCACCAACCCCGTCTGGGAGTGGGGCGTCTTCGGCGACTACGTGCTGTCCGAGACGATCGTCCAGGCGGTCGGCGTGACCCTCCAACTCACCGCCTACGCAACGGTGTTGGGCTTCCTTCTCGGTACGGTGCTGGCCTTCATGCGGCTTTCGCGGAGCCCCGTGCTGCAGACCGTCGCCTGGACCTACATCTGGATCTTCCGGTCGATCCCGATGATCGTCCAGCTGGTGTTCTGGTTCAACTTGGGTGCCCTGTACCAGGAGTTGGGAGTCGGCATCCCCTTCGGCCCGGTGTTCTGGTCCGTCGACAGCAACACCCTGATCGGCACCATCGGCGCCGCAATCATCGGACTGACGCTGCATCAGGCCGCGTACGCCGCCGAGATCGTCCGGGGCGGGGTCATCGCCGTCGACCACGGGCAGCTGGAGGCCGCCGCCGCGCTGGGCATTCCCCGGCTGCGGCAGATACGGCGGATCGTGCTCCCGCAGGCCATGCGCGCCATCCTGCCCACGGCGGGCAACGAGATCGTCGGCCTGCTCAAGGGCACCTCGGTGGTCTACGTGATGGCGATCGGCGAGCTCTTCTACCAGGTCCAGGTCGTCTACGGCCGCAACGGCCGGGTGATCCCGCTGCTGCTGGTCGCCACCGCCTGGTACGTCGTACTCACCTCCCTGCTGTCGGTCGCCCAGTACTACGTGGAGCGCCACTTCGCCCGTGGGGCCAACCGGACCCCGCCGCCCACCCCGCTCCAGCGCGTCCGGCGCCTCGTACGCGACCTGAGTGCCGCGGCGGCGCAGCGGAGCCACCAGCCCCTGGGAGGTACCCGATGAGTGACGTGACGGTGGACGTGACGGTGGACGTGATGGTGGACGTCCGTGGCGTCCACAAGAGCTTCGGTCCGCTGGAGGTGCTGCGCGGCGTCGATCTCCAGGTCCGGGCCGGCGAGGTCACCGTGATCCTCGGCCCGTCGGGCTCGGGGAAGTCCACGCTGCTGCGCACCATCAACCACCTGGAGAAGGTCAACCGCGGCTGGATCAGCATCGACGGCGAGCTGATCGGCTACCGGCGCTCCGGCGACAAGCTGCACGAGCTGCGGGAGAGGGACGTACTGAAGCAACGTACCCACATCGGGTTCGTCTTCCAGAACTTCAATCTCTTCCCGCATCTCACCGTGCTGGAGAACCTCGTCGAAGCGCCCGTCTCCGCGCTGCGCCGCCCGCGCAAGGAGGCCGTCGCCACCGCCGAGCGGCTCCTCGACCGGGTCGGTCTCACCGACAAGAAGGCCGCCTACCCACGGCAGTTGTCCGGCGGCCAACAGCAGCGCGTCGCCATCGCCCGCGCACTCGCCCTCGAACCCAAGGTGCTCCTCTTCGACGAGCCGACCTCGGCGCTCGACCCGGAGCTGGTCGGCGAAGTCCTGGACGTCATCAAGGACTTGGCCGGTACCGGCACCACCATGATCGTCGTCACTCACGAGATCGGCTTCGCCCGCGAGGTCGCCGACACCGTGGTGTTCATGGACGGCGGAGTCATCGTCGAACAGGGCCCGCCCGCTGCCGTACTGGACGCCCCGCAACACGACCGGACCCGCGCATTCCTCTCCAAGGTCCTCTGAACCGCCCCTACTTGACTGTTCGACATCCCACGCAAGGAGTACGACCGTGTCCGTCAGCCTCAGCTTCAACGTTGCCCGTCGATCCACCGCAGCCGCCCTGGGACTGGCCGCCGCGCTGGTCCTCGCCGGCTGCGCCAACCCCTCGGACGGCGGTACCACCGAGGTCGCGGCCACGAAGGGCGCCGGCAGCGGTACGACGATCAATCTGAGCCCCGACCAGAACCGGATTACCACCGGCAAGGTCGACTCCATCGCGGCCGAGGTGCCGGAGAGGATCCGCGAGAGAGGCACCCTGGAGATCGTCAACTCCTCCACCGGATCGGCGCCGTTGGGCTTCTTCGCCACCGACAACAAGACGGTCATCGGCGTCGAGCCCGACCTCGCCCATCTCGTCGCCGAAGTGCTGGGCCTCGAGCCGCACTTCAACTCCGTCTCCTGGGAGAACATCTTCGTCGGCCTCGACAGCGCCAAGTACGACGTCGGCATCAGCAACATCACCGTCACCGAGGAGCGCAAGGAGAAGTACGACTTCGCCACCTACCGCGAGGACAACCTGGGCTTCGAGGCGAAGAAGGGCAGCGGTCTGAAGATCACCGGGCCCGCGGACGTGGCGGGCAGGACGGTCGCCGTGGGCAGCGGCACCAACCAGGAGAAGCTGCTCGTCGAGTGGAGCAAGGAGAACGAGACGGCCGGCCGGAAGCCGGTGGACATCAAGTACTACCAGAGCGACAGCGACACCTATCTCGCCCTCCAGTCCGGCCGGATCGACCTCTACCTCGGCCCCAACCCGAACGCCGCCTACCACGCGGCCAGCACCGGGAAGACGGAGGTCGTCGGCACGTACTCCGGCGCCGGCGCCACCCTCCAGGGCCTCATCGCGGCCACCACCAAGAAGGACAGCGGTCTGGTCAAGGCGCTCGCCGGCGCGCTCGACGAGATCATCGAGAACGGCACGTACGCAAAGGTGCTGAAGCGCTGGGGCCTGTCCGACGAGGCGGTGACCACGTCGGAGATCAACCCGCCCGGCCTGCCCCTGACCGACAAGTAGCGGACCAGGGCGCGTAGACCGGGACGGCACGGTCGACGCGCCTTGGCACACGACACGTCAACATGCCCTGGAACAAGGTCACTTGAGGGCCCCCAGCGTCACTCCGGACCGCCAGTAGCGGCGCATCGCGACCATCATGATCGCCATCGGCACGATGGACAGAAGGGCCCCGGTCAGTACCAGGCTGGTGAGGTCGACGCCGGACTCCAGGCGTTTGCCCGACCAGTTGTACAGGCCCAGGTTGAGGGTCCAGTTCTCCTCGCCGCGCAGCACGGTCAGCGGCAGGAAGAACGCGTTCCAGGTGTTGACGAAGGCCAGCAGGAACACGGTGGCGCCGCCGGTCGTCATCATCCGCAGCACGATGCTGAAGAAGATCCGCAGCTCCCCGGCCCCGTCGAGCCGGGCCGCCTCAAGGAGTTCGAAGGGGATCGTCGCCTCGGTGTACACCTTGGCCAGGTACACGCTGAACGGGTTGATCAGGCAGGGGATCAGCATCGCCCAGGGGGTGTCGACCAGCCCGATCTCCGAGAACAGGAGATACAGCGGGAGCGTGAGCAGCGCGATCGGAATCAGGAACGACCCCACGACGCACGCGAACACCACCCCGCGCCCGGGGAATTCGAAGCGGGCCAGGCCGTAGCCCGTCGCGAGCGCGATCAGCGTGCCGCCGAGGGAGCCGACACCGGCGTACAGGAACGAGTTGGCCGTCCAGCGCAGGAAGATGCCGTCCTCGTACGTGAACAGCTGCTGCAGGTTGTCCCACAGGTGCCAGCCGGAGAACCACAGGCCGTTGGACTGGTAGAGGCCCGTACGGTCCTTGGTGGCGGCGATGATCAGCCAGTACACCGGGAACAGGCTGTACGCACTGGCCAGCACCAGGCCGACCAGGACGAACCGCTGGCCGCCGCGCGACCTGCCGGCGGGGTCCGGGCGGGGCAGACGTCGCACGGGGGGCGCCGGGGGCTTCTGCGCGCGGTCCTCGGTGAGCGTCATCAGTCGACCTCCTTCGAAGTCAGCCGGTAGAAGAGGAAGGAGGCGACGCCGAGGATGAGGGCGAGCAGGACCGACAGGGCGGCGGCGTAGTGGTAGTTGCCGGCGTTGAACGCCTGGTTGTAGATGATCATGATCGGGGTGAAGCTGTCGTCGACGGTCTGCGGTGTCACGTTCCGGAACAGCGCGGGTTCATTGAAGATCTGCAGCATCTGGATGACCGAGAGCAGACCGGTCAGGACGAGGGCTCCGCGTACGTACGGGATCTTGACGCTCAGCGCGATGCGCGCCTCCGAGGCCCCGTCCAGGCGCGCGGCCTCGAACAGTTCGCGGGGGACGCCCTGGAGCGCCGAGTAGATGATCACCATGTTGTAGCCGATGCCGTGCCAGGTCAGCAGGTTGCCGATGGACGGCCAGACCATCGAGGGCGCGAAGAAGTTCCAGTCGAAGCCGAGGAGTTCGCCCAGCGAGGTCAGCGGCCCCACCTCGGGGCTGTAGAGGTTGATCCACACGAGCGCGGCGACCACACCCGGGATCATGTACGGGACCAGCAGCATGATCCGGAACCTGCTCGCTGCTTGTGAGGTGAGCGCGTCCAGGCACAGGGCGAGCAGCAGGCTGACGGCGAGCATGAACGGGATCTGCACGCAGGCGAAGAGGAACACGCGGAGCACGGAGTTCAGGAACGCCGAATCGGTCAGCCCCTGCTGGTAGTTGTCCAGCCCGACGAACTTCTCCGTCGCGCCGCCCAGGCCCAGCCCGGACTGCTGCTGGAGGAACAGCGACTGGTAGACCGCGTAGCCGATCGGGATCAGATAGAGGAAGACGAAGCCGACCTGGAAGGGCACCGTGAAGGCGGCACCCTTCCAGCGCTGGGAGCGAATCATCGTGAGGTGCCTCAGCCCTTGACGCTAGTTGTCTCAGCCGTTTCAGCTCTTGACGCTGATACCGCGGGACTTCAGGTCGTCGACCGTCCACTCCTGCATGTGCGCGAGCAGGTCGGTGACCTTCTGCTCCTTGTTGATGACCTTCGCCCAGCCGCTCGCCAGCTCCGTGTACATCGCCGTCCAGTCCGGTCCGAACGTCCAGTCGGTGGTGACGGTGCCCAGGCTGTCGGTGACGATCTTCTTCGCCGGTTCGTAGTTCGAGCCGAGCAGCTTGTCGGAGATCGCCTCACCGACGTACGACTGACTGTCGGCCAGCGCGGGCAGCACGCCGTTGCCGGTGGTCGGGCTGGCCATCGTCTTGACCGCGCCCGTGTTCGTGGACATCCACAGCGCCGCCTCGGCCGCCTGCTTCTTGTTCGCGCAGTCCTTGGTGACCAGGTTCAGGTTGCCGGTCAGGTTGGTGCCGGCCGGGGTCTTGGCCGCCTCGCCGGTGAACGTCGGCCACGGTGACAGCGCCCAGTCGCCGAAGGACTTGGTGAAGTTCTGCACCATGCCGGCCATCTGCCAGGTGGAGATGGACCGGGTCGCGGTGCCGCCCTCGTCGTAGTTGCGCTGCACGGCCGCGTAGTCGGCGAAGGACAGCTTGGAGTTGAGGTCGTTGTCGACGATGTCCTGGATCACCTTCGCGGCCTTGAGGCTGCCGGCGTCCTGGAAGTCGATCTTCCAGGCGTTGCCGTCGATGGCGTACCAGTGCGCCCCGGCCTGCATCGACAGCACGACCAGGGTGCTCGGGTCCTCACCGGCGTAGTTGGTGATCTCGATGTCGTGCTTCTTCAGGACCTTGCCCGCCGCGATGAACTCGTCCCAGGTGGCCGGGGTCTTCAGGCCGTACTTCTGGAAGATGTCGGTGCGGTAGATCGTGAACTGCGGCGCCGAGCTGGTGGGAACGCCGTAGACCTTGCCCTGCACCTGCGCACCCGCCCAGGCGCCCGCGTTGAACTTGTCCTCGCTGGAGCCGACGTACTCCGTGATGTCGGCGAGCGCGTCCTGCGAGACCAGCGTGGTGACGAACTCGGCGGTGTTCTGCGCCAGACAGGGGGCGTCACCGGCCTTGAGGGCGTTGGCCAGGTTCTTCTGCATCGTCAACTGGTCGGTGACCTTGGTGTACTTGAGCTGGACGTCCTTGTGCGACGCGTTGAACGCCTTGACGACCGCCTCCTGACCGTTGGCCCAGCCCCAGTACGGGAGGGTCACCGGCCCCGAGGACCCCGAAGCGTCGTCCCCGGAGTCGGACCCGCCGCAGGCCGAGACGGTGAGCGCGAGAGCGCAGACGACTCCGGCGAGTGCGGGGCGCCTGAATCTGACGGACATGAGCGTGCTCCTTAGGTATCACCACGGGGGAGGGGGAGGGAGGGGACGCTGGGCGATGTTCGACGGTTAGCGAGAGCGGGGGATGTAACCGTTTGCCGTGCTGGACGGTAGGCCGCGGGTGGCCGAGAAGGCAAGAGGTCGCGAGATTCCTGTTTCGCGCACCTTGCTCGCAGGTTACCGGCAAGCATCGTTGACCTGGCCTTTTCGCTTTCATATCAGTTCGGGAAAGTGGCAGTCGCGACCTCGCGCTCCCCGCAGGGGCATTGACCGACTCGGACAGCCGGTCCTAGCGTGGAATACGTTTACATCTCTTGTTGCTCGTCGCTGCTCGTCGCTGCTCGTCGCTGCTCGTCGCTGTGCCCCGCTCTTCCACGCTGTTCGTCGTTCGCCGTGCGCTTCCGCACCGAAGCAGGAGTCCCATGCCCCCCATGCCCACGTCCCGTCTGCCGATCGCGCTGTTCGCGATGGACCCGGTGCACCTGCCCGAGCTCTTCCCGCCCGCCCAGATGGAACGGCTGCGGGAACTGGCGCGGATCGATCCCACGCTGGTCGTCCAGGACTTCACCGACCCGGGGGCCGCCGCCGCGCTGGCCGAGGCGGAAGTGCTGATCACCGGCTGGGGCTGCCCGCACATCGGCGTGGACGTGCTGGCCGCCGCACCCCGGCTGCACACCGTCCTGCACGCCGCGGGCAGCGTCCGCAGTCTGCTCGGCGACGCCTTCTGGGAGCGCGGGCTCACCGTCTCCAGCGCGGTACAGGCCAACGCGCTCCCCGTGGCCGAGTACACGCTGGCCGCCGTACTTCTCGCGGGCAAGGACGCGTTCGGGCTGCGCGAGCGCTTCCGCCGGGAGCGGGTCTACCCGGCCCCTTTCGAATACGCCCACGTGGGCAACCTCGGCCGGCGGGTCGGCGTGATCGGTGCCTCACGGGTGGGCCGCCGGGTACTGGAACTGCTGCGCCCCTTCGACCTGACGGCCACGTTGTACGACCCGTACGTGGACGTCGACGAGGCCAGGGCGCTGGGCGCGACGTCCATGCCGCTGGAGATGCTGCTGCGCACCAGCGACATCGTCACCCTGCACGCCCCGGACATCCCGGCGACGTACCGGATGCTCGACCGCGAACGGCTCGCCCTCATCCCCGACGGCGGCGTCCTCATCAACACCTCCAGGGGAGCCCTCGTCGACCACGACGCGCTCACCGCGGAACTCGTCTCCGGCCGGCTCTGCGCGGTGCTCGACGTCACGGAACCGGAGCCTCTGCCCGCTGATTCCCCCCTCTACGACCTGCCCAACGTCTTCCTCACCCCGCACATCGCCGGGTCGCTGGGCAACGAACTCGCGCGTCTGGGGCGGACGGTGGTCGACGAACTGGAACTGCTCGGCGTGGGGCTGCCGCCTGCTCACCGGGTTCAGCAGAGTGATCTGGCGAGGAGTGCCTGAGGTTCTCCGGGTTCGTGGGGGTCGCCAGGTGCTCCGGGTTCTTCGGGTTCTTGGGGGTCTTTGAGGCTCTTCGGTCGCGGGCGCTTCGCGGCTCGCGTGTGGGCGGGGGCTGTCGGCTCACGGCTGTGTGCGGAGGGGGAGGGGGAAGGGGGCGGGGCCTTCGTGCCTTCGCGACTGGCCGCCCGACCTCGCCCCCGTCAATCAGCCCAACTCCGCCCAGCCCAACCCCCGTCCAGTCCAACCCCCGGCCCGTCCAACCTCACCCCGTCCACCTCGCCCGCACCGTCCCGTCCAGCCCGCCCCGCCCCTGACCTGGAAGGAACCACTCGCATGTCCGAATCCCTTCAGCGCAGATCCCTACTCAAGGCAGCCGCAGTCACAGCCGGTGCCACCGCGGGCGTCACCACGTCCGGCTGGCTGTGGCAGGCCGACCCGGCCCGGGCCGAGGGCGCCCCCACGGCAGATAAGGCAGCGCAGGCAGGTGCCCTCGACACCCTGATCCTGGGCGACCCCGCGTCCGAGACAGCGCACCGACTGACCGCGACCCTCTCCGACGTGATCGGCGGCGGACAGGGAGGCGGACCGGCCGGAGGGACCGAAGACGGGATCGAAGACGGAATCGGCGGCGGACTCGGCCAGACCGCCCGCGTGCTGAACCCGAAGGAGACCGCGAGCCCCTGGGGCGGCACCCTGACGGCGACCATGGCATGCAGGCCCAAGGGGCCCACCTATGTGACGGTCAAGCTGTGGGGCTCGGAGTCCGGCACGGACCTGGGCCGGCTCCACCTGTTCGCCGAGGGCAAGCAGGTGGGCCACTACCATCTGGGGGCCGTCGATCCCCTGGACATCGCCGACGCCGACCGGCGCAGCACGGGCCGCTTCTACTTCCACACGCTGCCACTGCCTCCCGAACTCACCGCAGGCAAAACCTCCGTGAGCGTGGAGGTCCGGTCCATGGGGTGGATCCCGGTCTACGCCCAGACCGCGGACACCTACTACCGCGCGATGACCCGCCCGACCCGGGGCATCTACCGCCTCTACACCCACCCCGAGCCGTACTTCACCCTCACCGAGGACGACATCACCGGCGCGCTGCCGCCCGTCCCCGAGGTGCGTACCGGTGGCCCCGGCCGGGAAGTGCTGGACGCGATCGAGTCCCGCGTACTCGCCCAGGTGACGGCCGAGACCAACCGCACCGGGCCCCAACTGAGCATCTGGTACCTGGACTTCCTGGCCCGCGCCTACCTGATGCCGTCCACCACCGCGTACCGGAACAGGGCGGTACCGCTCCAACTGGCGAACAGCCTCGACGCCATCTACTGGAAGTACGTCAACGACCCCAAGCTGATCGAGGCGAGCTCTCCCCAACAGTGGATGGGCCTGGGCCGGATCGGCCAGTTCCTCATGCAACTGCGCGACGAACTCACGCCGTTGCTCGACGAACCGGTCATCGGCTCACCGGGGACGATCTCCAACTCGGGCTTCGAGTACGGCACAACGCTCCCGACCGGCTGGCGCGCGAACACCTGGTCCGGCGCCGGCACCGCCACCCGCGACACCACCGTCTCCCGCACGGGCGGCACCGCCTCCGCGAGGTTCGCGATCCCCTCGGCCGGAGTCGTCGGCCTGATCCCCGTCGCCAAGATCCCGGTGGACCAGGGGACTTACACCTACGGAGCCTGGGTCAGGACCGAAGGCGCGGCAGCCCAGGGCGCCTACCTGGACGTCCTCTTCTTCGACGCCGCCGGGAAGCTGGTCGGCGGCGACAACAAGTACTTCGCGTCCGGCGGTACCCATGACTGGGAGCAGGTGACCGCCACGCTGCCGACCCCCGCCACCGCCACCCAGATCGAGGTCCAACTCCGGCTCCAGGGTGCGGGAACGGCCTGGTTCGACGATCTGACCCTCACAGCGCCGAGCGGCGCGTCCCCTCGCCCCGTCGTCCGCCGGGCCGCGTGGACGAAGATGCTGCTGGACAGCCGCGAGTACTGGCGGCAGAACATCCCCCAGTACACCAACCAGGCGATGATCTGCGCGATCGGCCTCTACCTCGCCGACCGGGGCCTGACCGTCCTGGGCTCCGCCGACGCCTGGGGCGAGGAGAAGGCCCGCGGTCACCTCTACCAGGCGGTCGGCCTGACCCCGTGGCTCGGCCCCGAGGACGCCGACGGCACGCCGACGAAACCTCTTGGCTCCACGTACTACCAGGTCACCAAGGCGGGCATCACCAAGGAGCTCGGCTACGCCGGCAACTACGGCGAGGTCCAGGCCTGGCTCACCAAGATCTACGAGGCGGTCACCGTCTTCGGCGGCGTGACGGACGACAGACTGCGCGACCACCTCGTCAGGATCGCCAGGACCCGCGGGGTCTTCCGCTATCCCGGCCTGGACGCCGACGGCTTCAGGACGATGCGCTGCGAGTCCGTCATCGGCTGGCGCGACCCGGTCTACCCCGGCAAGAGCACCTACGACCAGGACCTCAGCTGGGACGGCCACCCGACCCAGTTCGCCGCCGCGGTCAAGGACCCCGACCTGCTCGCGTACGCCCGCCAACTGACCGCCGACAACCAGCTGTTCCCGGTTCTCAAGGAGGCGTACGACCGGGGCTCCGGCGACCGGATGAACCTGAACCTGCTCACCATGGCCGCCGACCACGCCACCGTGACCGGCGCGAGCGGCGGTGGAACCCCGCTGCCCATGACACCGGGGCAGCCGGACCTCGTCTTCTCCGACGAGGAGAACGGCGTGGTCGCGGTGAAGTACGGCGAGGAGATCCTCTACGTGTCCTTGTACTGGCGGGCCCGCTGGGGCATCAACCGCCTGGCCCGCGTGCACCACATCACCCCGGCCGGCATCGAGCGCTCGGCGACCGTCCGGCAGGACGTGAAGTACGTCCCCGACGGCCGCGCCCACACCGAACCCGACTGGGTGAACTGGGAGTTCGGCGTCCCCGACCTGCCGATCCCCGGCGGCGGCTTCCCGCCCCCGGGAGACACCCTGCACCAGGCGTACGCCGGTCAGGTGCTGCCCCTGGCCAAGGCCCCCTCGGACGTGGCGGACTCCCCGCTCGGCCACGAGACCCCGTACGCGGGCCGCGCCTCCTTCTACCGGTGCCGGTACGGCCCGTACCTCATCGCCATGAACACCACCGCGAACCGCACGTACACCTTCACGACGAAGGGTTTCGGCGCGTCACGGAACCTGGTCACCGGGGGCAGGGTGGGCGGTGACGCGGACGTGTGCGTGAAGCCGGGCACGACGGTCGTGCTGCGGCAGCGGTAGGACACGCGGCCTGAGTGGTTGAATATGTAAACGTTTTCACATGGATGGGAGGGAGTTACCGCATCGCCGCCGATCGGCATACCGGTGATGCAGTAACGTCGGATCGTGACGGAGAACGGAACCGAAGCCCAGAAATCGGGCCCTCGCGCCACCCCGGGCAAGCGCAGGCGGAACGGGGCCGACGGCGACCGGCCCAGCACGATCCGGGACGTCGCGGCCCAGGCGGGCGTCTCGGTGGCAACCGTTTCCAGGGCGCTGGCCGGCAGCCACCCCGTCTCCGCCGCGACCCGGGCCCGCGTCATGGCGGCGGTCGAGTCCCTGCACTACGTGGTGAACGTCCACGCCAAGGCGCTGTCCGGCGGAGTCGCAGGCCCCGTCGCCCTCGTCATGGAACAGATCATCGGCCCGTCGTTCGCCGATGTGGCCGCCGGAGTCGAGCAGGAAGCGTCCTCCCGGGGCCGGTTGAGCCTCGTCTGCACCACCCACGCCGACCAGGACCGGGAACACGACCTGGTGCAGCTGATGCGGGAACAGCACGCGGCGGCGGTCATCCTCGTCGGCGGCGCGGTGCTGGACGACGCGTACCACGAACGCATGGCCGAGTACGCGCGGGCGCTGGACGCCGTCGGCTCCCGGCTGGTGCTGTGCGGCCGGCCGCCCCTGCCCGGCGACCTGCCGGTGACCGTCGTGGAGTACGACAACCGGGGCGGCGCCTTCCAGGCCGGCGACCACCTGCTCACCGCGGGCCACCGCCGCATCCTGTACCTCGGAGGCGACCCCGCGATGAGCACGGCCGAACAGCGCCGGGCGGGCTACCTCCAGGCGCTGCGCGCCCACGGGGTGCCGTACGCCGAGGAGTTGGACGTCCCCGGTACGTACACCCGCGCCTCGGGCTACGACCGGATGCGGGACGCGCTGAAGGCGGACCTGGACTTCACGGCGGTCTTCGCGGGCACCGACATGGTGGCCACCGGGGTACTGGCGGCACTGCGCGAGGCGGGCCTCGACGTCCCGGGCGACATCTCCGTCATGGGGTTCGACGACGTCCCCTTCGCCGCTGACCTCTCGACCTCACTGACCACGCTCCGGGTGCCATACGAGGACCTCGGGCGCACCGCGGTACGCCTGGCGCTCGACCGGGAACGGCGCGTCACGGGCGGCGATCACGTCATCCTGGGCACCCAGCTGGTCATCCGCCAGTCGGTACGCCCACCGCGGCCGAACCGGGCGGGGCGGGGGCGGCGGGCGAGGGCGTGACGGGGGAGCGGCACTGCGCCTCCGGCCCGTCCTCGGGCTGTCGGACCTGCCCGAGCTGGTCCGGACGGCCGAGGAGGCCGGCGTACGAGTCGAACTGCGGTCCCTGTGCGTGGAGGAGCCGCCGGACGACCAGGCGCTGTTGCGCGGGAGCTTCCGCCTCCTCTTCGACTCGCCCCCCGGACTCGACCCCCGGCATGAAGGCGATCGGAGAGGCCGGAGACGGCGCCACGGCGGTACAACTCGCCCGGGAACTCAAGCCGGACGTCGTCCTGATGGACCTGCGGATGCCCGTCATGGACGGCATCACGGCCACCCGGGAGATCTGCTCCGACGAGACGCTGACCGGTGTACGGGTGCTGGCCCTCACGATGTTCGACATGGACGAGTACGTCTATCCGGCCCTACAGGCGGGCGCGAGCGGCTTCACGCTGAAGGACGTCTCGCCGTCCGACCTGGTCGCCGGCATCCGGGTCATCGCCACCGGCGAGGGCGTACTGGCCCCCACCGTCACGCGGCGCCTCATCGCCAACTTCTCCCACCGCGACGAATCAACCCGAGCGGCCCCACGCCTCGTCGGGCTCACCAAGCGGGAGCAGGAGGTACTCGTGCTGATCGCGAACGGCTTGTCGAACGCCGAGATCTCCGCCCACCTGGTGATCAGCCTGCCCACCGTGAAAACCCACGTGAGCAGCCTCCTGGCCAAGCTGCACGCCCGCGATCGCGTCCAACTGGTCATCATCGCCTACGAAAGCGGCCTCGCAGAGCGCGGAATGCCGACCTGAGCCGGTGCCGGTGCACGGTCAGGCACTCACCTAGGACGCCTTCTGCGACGCCCGCGTCAACAGCAGGGCAGCGGCCACCGCCCCGACGGCCCCCGCGGACAGGTAGCCGCGAGAGGAACGCCACGACAGCACCGACCACTGCGACTGCGCGGACAACAGGGACCCCGTGCTCAGCACTGACCCGACCGAGACCCGCGACAGGGCGGAACCGATCGAGCCGACCGACAGAGCGCTCCCGATCGAGCCGACCGACAGGGCCGAGCCGACCGACCCGATGGACAGCACCGACCCCACCGAGCCGATCGAGAGCACCGAATCACGCGACCACAAGGACAGTACGGAGCCCGAGGAGTTGCACCGCGTCGACAGTTCGGAAAGCTTGGTCATGAGGCCATCTTGCCCCCGAACCCCACGGGTCGGACCACGTTCGGCCCGACAGGGCGGGGGCGGGGGCGGCGGCAGAGACATTCACGGCTGATTCAGGATGGGATTCAGCCGGAGCCGCGCCACGAGACCGTGCAGTGGGCCAAGCTGTCCCGCACGGCCATCGTGGGCGTTTCCTCTCCCCGTACGCGAAGTGCCTGCATGACGGGCGCGACGCGGCGCGGGGTTCAGTACTGCTCGGTCTCCAGGAAACCCGAGTCCGCTTCGTTGTCCACACCGATGGCCGCAGCGGTCGGGTCGAACCCGGGCGGGCTGTCCTTGAGGCCCAGACCCATGTCGGCGAGCTTCGCCTTGACCTCGTCGATCGACTTCGCACCGAAGTTGCGGATGTCGAGCAGGTCGGCCTCGGAACGAGCCACGAGCTCGCCCACGGAGTGGACGCCCTCGCGCTTGAGGCAGTTGTACGACCGGACAGTGAGGTCGAGCTCCTCGATCGGCGTCACCAGATCGGCGGCAAGAGCGGCGTCCACCGGGGACGGGCCCATGTCGATGCCCTCGGCGTCGATGTTGAGCTCACGGGCGAGCCCGAACAGCTCGACCAGCGTCTTACCGGCAGACGCCATGGCGTCACGGGGACGCATGGCCTGCTTGGTCTCGACGTCGACGATCAGCTTGTCGAAGTCGGTGCGCTGCTCGACACGCGTGGCCTCGACCTTGTACGTGACCTTGAGAACCGGCGAGTAGATGGAGTCGACCGGAATACGACCGATCTCCTGCCCGATCTGCTTGTTCTGCACGGCGGAGACGTAGCCGCGACCGCGCTCGACGGTCAGCTCCATCTCCAGCTTGCCCTTGCCGTTGAGCGTGGCCAGGACGAGGTCGGGGTTGTGCACCTCGACACCGGCCGGCGGCGCGATGTCGGCGGCGGTGACGAGACCGGGACCCTGCTTGCGCAGGTACATGACGACGGGCTCGTCCTGCTCGCTGCTCACGACGAGCTGCTTGATGTTGAGGATGAGGTCGGTGACGTCTTCCTTGACGCCCGGCACGGTCGTGAACTCGTGCAGGACACCGTCGATCCGGATGCTGGTGACAGCCGCACCCGGAATCGAGGAGAGAAGGGTGCGGCGAAGGGAGTTGCCGAGGGTGTAACCGAAGCCCGGCTCCAGCGGCTCGATGATGAACCGGGAGCGGAACTCGTCGACGACCTCTTCGGTCAGGGACGGACGCTGAGCAATCAGCACGAGGTGTTGCCTCCAGTGGTTAGGCGCCCGCTATGTGACGCCGTAGACACATGAAGGGTACGGGTGATAGGTGCGGCACGGCCGCCGCAGAGGCCGAGCCGTCCGACTCCAACGCTGCGAGACTCCTCACACCGCCGCCCTCACGGCCGTATCTTCCCTGGTCACGGCCGGTTTCCAGGCGCGCAGGACAGCCGGACAGACATGCGTGACTGGCAGAGTGTTCGTCCCCTGTGCCTGGCCGATGCGTCCCGGCATCAGTGCCCGGCGCGGTCCGCGAGCCAGTCCATGGCGGCCCCGCCGGCGCTGAGGACGGAGATGTGCCCGTCGTCCGGGCGCAGTCGCAGTTCTGCCGCGGGGCAGCGGCCGGCGAGCCACTGGCTGTGCGAGCTGGGCACGACCCGGTCCTGGCCGCCGTGCAGGAACAGGACCGGCGCGACGACCTGCCCGGGGTCGAATCCCCAGGGCGCGACGTAGGCCAGGTCGTCGTCGATCAGCCCACCCGAACCGGCCTCCACGGCCGGACCGACGACGTCGCCGAACCAGGACCACTCACCAGAGAGTGCGGCGTGATCGGCCGGGGTGAACATGGCCGGGTCGTACGCGGCACCCGCCTCGTACCTCTCCTTCGCCGCCCGCCCCTCGCCGGCCGCACGCAGGGACCTCACCCCGGAGTCCGTCATCCCCGCGAACCAGTCAAGCCCTTCGGCGCCGAAGGGGGCCGGCCCTGCCACGCTGACCACGCCGAGGACACGATCCGGCAGCAGCGCACCGCATGCCAAGGCATGCGGACCGCCACCGGAATGCCCCATGACCGCGAACCGATCGATGCCCAGCGCATCGGCGATCGCCGAGACATCGGCGGCCACCGACCCCACGTTCCGACCTGGGCGAGGAGTCGATCCCCCATACCCGGGACGGTCGTACGACACCCACCGGATGCCGAGCCGGGCCGCGGCCGCAAAAAGGGGCTCGGGCGGCGCCCCGATGTTCGGCGTCCCGTGATGCCAGAAGACGACGAGGCGCCCGCCCGAGTTACCCGAGCCGGTGTCGTAGACATGCAGTCGGCGTCCATCGCCCAGCTCCAGATCACTCTCCGTCACACCGCCACCCCTGACTCCGGAACTCCCGCCCCGCACCCACATCGATAGCAAAGCGACAGCGCGCTTTTACTCATCTCTGGGCTGGAACAGGTCAAGATCTCGACACGGTCTGGATCGCGGGCGATCGTCTCCTTTCCCCGATGTGCAGACCGACGAAACGTGCCAGCGAAGGGAACGTCAGCATGACCAGCGAATCACTGCAGCGCACCGGGGCACCGGCCCGCCGTACCATCGTGGCGGCGGCCGGAGCAGCGGGGCTCGCCGTTGCGCTGACCGCGTGCGGGTCGGACGACAAGTCCTCCGACTCCTCCTCCTCCTCCTCGAACACCCCGGCCGACGCCGGTGCGAGCGGCGGCGACGCGAGCAGCAGCCCCTCGTCCGGCTCCGGCGGCACGGCCCTCGCCAAGACCTCCGACATCCCGGAGGGCGGCGGCAAGATATTCAAGGACCAGGGCGTGGTGGTCACACAGCCGACGGCCGGCACCTACAAGGCCTTCTCGTCCAAGTGCACCCACGCCGGCTGTGCGGTGTCCAGCATCGCCAACGGCGTCATCGTCTGTCCGTGCCACAACAGCGAGTTCTCGGTGGCCGACGGCAGCGTGAAGAAGGGCCCCGCGACCCAGGCGCTGCCCGCCGAGGAGATCATCGTGAGCGAGGACTCGATCACCCTGGCCTGACGCCCGTACGCCGAGGTTCATCGCGGAGCTGTACTCAGAGGCTTCGGACGGGAATTCGAGCCGTTCCGCAGCAGTGAGAGAGCAAGAAAGAGCGGGAGCCAGTGAGACTGACTCCCGCTCTTCCCTGTCGGCATCCGCCCAGCTCAGCGCTTGATTCTTGCTGGCTGTGTGGCGCGTGCCCCCGACAGGCTTCGAACCTGCTCGGCGGGGCTGCTGTCCACCGTCCGGCCGGATCCGGCCTGACGGCCCTGCTCCGCAGGCGGCAGCATCCGCTCGGTGAGCAGTACCGCGAACGAGGTGACGGTCAGCAGCCCGCCCACCAGGAACGTGGCCCGCACGTCCCAGGCGGGCAGGACGAGGCCGCCGAGCAGTGCCCCGCCCGCGATCCCGGCGTTGTAGGCGCCGGAGTTGGCCGCCAGGGCGATTTCGGTACGGCCGGGGGCGAAGCGCAGCATCTGGCTCTGCGTGGCCATGAACACCGGGCCGAGTGAGCCGCCCAGCAGCACCAGGCACGCGACGGCTCCGGCCGGGGCGCTGCCGAACGCGTACAGGCCCAGCATGCCGGCCGCCTGGGTGGCCACCGGTAGGGCCAGTGTGCGGCGCGGGTAGCGGTCCAGGAGCGGCCCCGCGATCGTCACACCGACCACACCCGCGATGCCGGAGACCATCAGCAGAGCGCTGACGGAGGTGTCGGAGAAGCCGCTCACGTCACCCAGGAACTTCACGAGGTACGTATAGCCCGCGAACGCGCCCGTGGCGGACAGGGCGGTGGTCGCCAGCACGATCTGGAACCGCCGCTTGTCGGGTGCCGAACCGTAGGCCGCGTGCCCCTCCTCCGGGCGGGACGTCGGGAGGAGAACGGCAATCGTGACGAGGGAGACCAGCCCCAGCCCGGCCAGCACGACGAGCGGGACCTGCCACGCGCTCTGCTGGCCCAGCCACGTACCGAGCGGGACACCCAGCACCAGGGCCAGCGAACCGGCCACCGACAGCACCCCGATCACTCGCCCCCTGACAGCCGGTGCGAACAGGCCGACCGCCACCGGCCCCATCACCGCCCAGAACAGCGCCTGGGCGAGTGCGGTCACCAGCCGGGCGGCCATCAGCAGCCAGTAGCTGGAGCCCAGGGCCGAGACCAGGCTGGACAGGACGAGCGCCGCCAGCAGCACGGTGAGCACATGGCGGCGCGGCATGGACCGGGTGGCCTGTGCGAGAGGCAGGGAGACCAGGGCGACGGTCAGCCCGTAGGCGGTGACGAGATAGCCCACCGCCGAGAGTGACACCTGCACATCGTCCGAGATGAGCTTGAGCAACCCGATCGGCAGGTTCTCCGCGGTGTTGAACGTGAACGCGGCCAGCATCAGGGCCGCGAGCACGGCCAGCCTGTGCCAGCGAGCCGACGGTGCCGTTGCCATGCAGCCTCTTCCCGCTTGCCTACGTCGACCACACTCCGATTGAACATACGCACAACTCATCTGCCTCGTGCCCCACTTGAGGCCACGTTGGCCGAGAAAGCCGTGCTGCGGACTCATCTCTTCGAGGTGCTGGAGGCGAAAAGTCCACCTACTCCGATCTGCGGGCAGCGGCCATGCGGACCACCGAGGTTCGCTTCGCACTGGGCCACTCAGTCGACCAGGTCATCCTGGTCTGCGCCGCCGAGCCGGCGGAGCAATGGGGTCTGGAGACCGTTGAAGGCGCCTTTTGTGGCGGCGAAGCACTCGTGGAACCTTGGCGGGATGTCCGCAGCGGTGTCCGAGAGTGCGTCTCTTTACGGGAAGCCGCCGGGTTGGTCCTTGGCCCACCACAGGAAGGCGGCGGCGTGCTGCTGGTTGGCGAAGCCTTCGCCGACCAGGGTGCGCAGGACGTTGTTGCTCCAGAGGATGAGCCGCCCGAGGGTCCAGTTCACCGACTCAGGTGCGGGCAGCTCCAGGCCGTAGACCATCCGCGCGATCTCGCGCTTGCCGCCCGCCTCCGTCGTGTACTTGAGGATCGTCAGGAACCGGTCGGGCTGCATCACGCAGAGAACCCTTGTGAGGAGGGCTTCTTTGAAGCCGGTCATGGCGAACGACGTCGCGCCCGTCAGCAGATGCTGGAGGCGGTCCTCGATCGGCATGTCGTCAGGCCCGTACAGGAGGTACTCGATCGTCTTGCGGGTCGCCTCTCCGGCCGCGGTGTCGCCCATGCTGTTCCAGGCGGAGTTGAAGGTGGCCTGGTTGCCGGGGCGGGCTCCGACATCGGAGTTGGCGAAGTCCTTGAGGAGCCTGGGGTCGCAGGTGCGCAGCCCGTCGGGAGAGAAGATCTCCTGGTACTTCGCCCAGTAGGCCGCCACCCCCGGG
Organism: Streptomyces sp. NPDC020898; assembly: GCF_044333925.1. Classification (NCBI taxonomy): domain Bacteria; kingdom Bacillati; phylum Actinomycetota; class Actinomycetes; order Kitasatosporales; family Streptomycetaceae; genus Streptomyces; species Streptomyces sp. NPDC020898. The sequence continues at coordinate 147,181 of NZ_JBIRRV010000002.1, read as the reverse complement.
TCGAAGTCCGGCCTGGTGGCGAGGTATTGCGTCTTGAGTCGGGCCGCGCGTTCCAGCACCTTGGGCTCGACGTCCTCGGGTTTCGGGAAACGGGCTTTGAGGTCGTTGAAGGAGTGGGACGGCATCGTCTTCTGGGCGACGGGCGCCCCGTGTTCCCATGCGTAGCCGCACCGGTGTTTGACGACGCGTCGTCCGTCTTCGAGGGTGCGGACCACCTCGATGTCCTCGTCTTCACTGCACAGCGGGCACATGGCCAGCCCCATGGTTTCCCCCCGTTTCAACGGTGGTTGCGTCCCACCGTGCGCCAGCGCCCTCTTCGCACCAGGGCCGCATTGTCGCATCTGGCCTGGGTGGGCGGGATGTCGTGTCAGTCAGTCACCCAGATCACAGGGGGCACGTGCCGGCCGAGAGCGCGTACGTCCATGACCGTGCGGCCACCGTCGGGCAGTTCCACGTGCGGGCCCGCGATCGACCGTTCGAGCAACGTCGGCAGTGTCTGGGCCCCGAAACGGCAACGCCCCACCAGATCAGAAGGAGAGTGCGGGCACTACGTCGGCACATGGGACCGAAAGAAGGGCCGACGCCTGGTGGGCTTCTTCGCGGTCATGTATTTCGCAGGGCTCCGGCCGAGTGAGGCTGTGGGCCTCAGGAAAGCTGATTGCTTCCTTCCAGAGAAGGGATGGGGCGTTCTGACGCTTCACGACACGTACCCCGTGTCGGGCAAGCAATGGACAGACAGCGGAGAACGCCACGACAAGCGCGGCCTGAAGTCGAGGGAAGCCAAGGAAGACCGGCCGGTCCCGATCCCCCCGCCTCTCGTGGCCATGCTCCGCGCCCACTTGAAGGAGTTCGGCACGGCCAAGGATGGGCGGCTCTTCACTAACGAGCGGGACGGTCTCGTGGGCAGCAGTACCTATTGGCGCGTCTGGCGAGACGCCCGGCGTATGCCCTCCCACCGGACTTTCAGGCGTCCGTCCTCGGAGGCCGGCCGTACGATCTGCGCCACACATGCATCACGACGTGGTTGAACGCTGGCGTGCCCGTGGCTGAGGTTGCACGTCGGGTTGGCAACTCACCCGAGGTGATCCATCGAGTATACGAGGGCTGTATTTATGGTCAGGAAGACGCCATGAACAGGAAGATAGATGCGGAACTAGCCTGGGAGAGCTAGAAGGGGCGCTAGAGGAATGAAAGTACAGCTGCAGCCGGAAGGTTATCCCCGGCTGCAGCTTCGTTCGTGCGGGTTCACAACCTGACGGAAATTTCTACTTGCGTGTCAGTGACTAGGAAACCATTTACGTGAACCTTAATCACCGACATGAAGTCGTCGCCGTCTACTTGGCGCGCTATATCAAGCAAGGGTGAGCGATCAGTAGCTGCAAGAACGGCCCCCTCTGTGCCAATCCCGTGTAGACCCACAAACATAAGGAGGGTTCGTTTCTGGGATTGGTAGTGGCGGAACGGATTGGCGGACTTGATGATCAGTGCATAGTCGACCACTAGTGATCCTGAATCCGGGTCGTACTCTGGTGCGAAACTTCTGCCGTTCAGTTGTATGGACCGTCCGATCGGATCCAGATGTAACCCTGGAGGGTTAATGGATCGGAAAGCCCGAGCGGCTATTGCATTGGCTTTCCCGGAGCCGAAGATGATGAGATTTTTTGAGCGTAGTTCATCGTCGGAAACGTCAGTGTTTACGCGAAAGTAATTCTGTGTCCTGAACCTTTGCAGGAGAGCAGTTGTTTTCACTAGGGCTCGGACCTCGCTCGCGCTGCATCGTGGCGCGTCGTGCGCATTAGCAACCGTTGTTCTTGCAGAAAGAATAATGAGACTTTCTGCTCGAAATTTTAGGGCCTCTGCCCAAATTTTTCTGTAGCGTCTGGCTCGGATTCTCCAAAGTGTAATCGCCAGTGTAGCGACGGTCAGGGAATATAGCAGACTTGAGGTGACTCCCGTTACTATGGAGAAAGCGGTGCCCACTAGTATCCTTCCCGAGTTTTTGACTCACACACTGAGAGTCTCCTTCATTGCTTGCTTTACCTCTCGCAGGAGGAGAGAAGAAAACTCGTTTGCTCGTTGCTCGGAATGGATCGTGGGCGAATCTACATAATATTCAGTGCTATCTAGGATGCAGTCGAATACTTCCGGGTTCGGTCCATAAGTGAACCCGTAGAGTTTTTGGAATCTGTTGCGGGAATCTTGGTCTTTCCTGTCGACAATTTGCGCGTAATGCTGCAATGAATGTCGCTCTGAAATTGGGTGAGGCGACCGCGCCTTTAGATGTCTTGTTCTCTGGTCGCATGCAAGCCAGATCTTGATTGCGGACCTATCTGCGAACCAAGGCAAGGCCCATGAGTCAAAGACTGTATGGTCCAGCCGGCCGATGAGCTCGGTCATCTCTGTATCCAGGCGCCGGTCTACCTCGCTCCGGTCGCGCAATTGCGTTACGGCTTCGAAGCCGTCGCCCCAGATCTCGTGACGCGCCCCTAGAGGAACTCCGAGTCGGTCAAGCAGGATCTGGGAGGCGGACACATAGTCGAAACCGAGCTGGCGCGCCAGGTCCAAGCCGAATTTGGTCTTACCGCTCGCGGTCAGGCCTGAAATGACGATGTTCAAGCTGTGGGCTCCTTGGCTCGCTCGCAGGTGTCCGTATCGCAGTGTGGCTTGCTGCTCCGCAGAAGACAGCATGCGCTCGATGAGGCGGTATCAGAGCCATGCTGATGCTTGATCTGCTGTCGTCTACCCAAGTGGAGGATGGGCGAGACATGGGTGCTACTCGACGAAGACATCTATCGCAGGTCTATCGCGGCCAGCGCGCACCAACGACAAAGAGCGGGACCCAGTGAGACTGGTTCCCGCTCTTCATGCTTGGCACTTGCGCTGGTCAACCGCATGATCTGACTGGTTGAAGCGAAGTGCCCCCGGCAGGATTCGAACCTGCGCACACGGCTCCGGAGGGCATGCTTCGTCGACCTTCGATCCTGCCTCTGACCTGCGTGAACTTCTCCGCGAGGTCGAGAGTGCGTGCCTCTCACGCGCCACTCACTCGGAAGACAGTCCATGGCGAGGGGTGGAGAGATCTGAAGGACCAACGCTGGCGTCGACTGCGCCCGGCGGCGCTCCGCCAAGGGAGCCGTCAACGCGCTGCCGGAAAGGCCACGCGGCCAGCCTCCGTGGTCAGGAGCGGCTGGCTGTTCACGGGTGCTTGAAGCGTTGCGAGGTCATGCCAGGCCTCCCAGGTCAACTGCCACAGGTTGGGCAGTGCGTGTGCGTGGATGGCGCCGCGGGAGCGACTCTGCGCGTGGTTCCGTGGACGCCAATCTCCGTCGGGACGACGCCGGCGACTGTTGAGAGGCGGCGAGGTTGTCACCTGTAGTTGGTGCTCTAGCACGAGCCCGCAGATGTCGAATCCCAGCTCCGTGGCAGTTGCCTGTTCACGGACAGGAGCCTTCGCCAAGAGGTCAGGCCAGCGAACGACGACCACTCTCTCCCACATTTCGGGAGGGACCGTGTTTGCCAAATGGTGGCTCTCGCCCACGGGAAGGTCTCGTAGGCGCCGTCCAGCTTCCTGTGTCTGTCCCACGTAGCAGAGCCCCAATCCAGAGAGGAAGACTCCATAGAGCACAGGGCCGGTCGTGGCGGGGGAGTTGGCGTAGGGCTTGGTCAACAGTTCGCCCACCTGGTGAGCGAACTGGAAACGTCGCTCCTGCCATCGAGCGAGTTGCGGTGCATCTGAGATGAGTATGTGCAGCGATGTCCGCCAAGCGTGGTACGCGTCCTCGTACTTCTGATCAGCCACAGAGAGCAGTCTGCCGCATGGTCATGGCGAGCCAACCTCTTCGTCCCGAAGCAATCTTGGTAGCCGTCACTCCAGAGAGAATGAGGCACTGACCTGTGCTGACTGTCCCTGGACGTGCGTGGACGTACGCAGCCATTGTCGCGAAGTTAGATACTCAGTCTGAGGGCTACGGAGCCTCCCGCGCCCCTCTTGTCTGTATCCGGTGTAGCTTCTGGCATCCCCGCCTTGGCTTTACGTTGCACCGTACCAACGATCACAGGACTCGCCCATGAGCGATTACGATCTGCTCGGCCGTAAACCGCATCAGAGGAATCTCGTGGGAAAGCTCAGCGTCGTGGGCGAAGGGGGCATATTTGGGGAGCTCTCCTTCTTTGGCGTGCACTAGAGCGTTCCGGACTTTATAGATTCGCTTCGCGAGGGCGGCATGCACGGTGGCGTGGTCGCGGCTTTCAAGATCTACTTTCTGTGCGCCAGCAAAAGGAACATCATGAGTTCTGTAATAATTGACCAAATCGCCATCATAGCCGTTGAGGTCGGCAATCAATCGATTTATGTCTACGAATCCACCTAGGACTAGCTGAAGAGCGCGCTGTTCGTTAACTCCCCCTTCTTCTTTCACTTGACGTTGCGTCCTATCTACGATGCGGATGATGCTCTGTACGTCTTTTGCTCTCCGGACAGAAAAAGAAGGGTCGGTGATTCCTCGCCGTACCTGTTCGATCAAGTCGTCGTTGAAAACTTTCTCGAAATAATGTTCAGCGATGTGATAGTAAGAAAGGTATTCCAGTAGAGGAATTTCCGAAGCTACACCCATCATATAATGGTGGATCAGGTCGGACGTGTAGGATTTTCGCGGTACATCAAGTGAGCCGCGAGCAGTTCGGCGTACCCTTTGGATCCTCCGCACCTCCAAGGTCGGGTCTAGTCCAATTCGGGCTGCCATGTCAGTGTTGTAGGCCACATGGAACAGGAAGGAATTTGCCAGAGTCTCAAAGTCTGATCGAGGTTTTGGTGAACTAACGCGCAGGGCTGTAACGCCTAGTACTTCCTCTACGGCGCCCAGGATCGTGTCATCCCTGTCCGCCTCACCCCGAACTACCGTACCTGCACTAAGTGCCCTCATGACGCGATGTCGCATAATTGCCCAGCGAGGGCTTCTAAGAATTTCCTTGTTCTGTGCTAGGTAGCAAGCAAGATAGGCAATTACCTCCCTGGATGGATCACCGATACTGTAGCTAATCGGGTTATCTCCCTGCCCCGAAAGGGTTGTGCCGTCGAAAAATCTTTCGAGCATTCTATGTGCGCTCAGAGGGACAATGGTGAACTCGGCGTGGTCCTTCCAGTGAAATGAGCTATCTGTGTTCGAGTCCGCCTCTTTGAGGTTGTCAATAATTTCATTCATTTCATGGTTCGTTAGTGGCTTAATCGAACGAATCCCACTATCCCGATCTGAGGCAGGTAGGGCGAGGCCGTCGTCGGTTTCTTCCAGGTCGCGCAAGATCAGGCGAAGGCCCTCACTGAGAGATTCCTTGCTAACAATTGCAGAGATTGAGGTGTCCATGGAATGCCTCCCGGGCTGACAGGGGATCAGATTGTATGGCACCTGGCGCTTGCGATATGCGGCCTCCACCCCTTAGGTCTGACTCGGCAGAGGCCGAGGGGGGTGGAGCGGGACGTCGTCCATCCCAGGCATACGTGTCGGTGCAGGAACGTGGGAAGCTGGTAGGGCATGGCTCATCGGGGCAGTATGAGCTGGTCAGGGAGGGGAAGTTGTGCCACAGGCCAGTCCGCGAGGTATCTACTTGCAGGTCTCTGAATCACTGCGTCAGAAGATCGAATCTGGTGACATCGCCAACACACTGCCGTCTGAGGCTGCCCTCATGCGCTCGCATGGTGTCGCCCGCAACACCATCCGTCGTGCCCTCAAGGCTCTCGAAGCTGATGGCGTAGTTGAGTCTGCTCCTGGGAGCGGGTGGCACGTCGCTCGGGGGGGCGACCGTCGGTCTCTCGCAGAACGGATGACCGACGTGATCACAGAGGACTCACTTTCGGTGGGCGACACGTACCCGTCCGAAGCGAAGCTCTGCGAGAGGTTCGGAGCTTCCCGTACGGCCGTGCGCCGTGTCCTTGCTCAGATGGAGGGGAACGGCCTGCTCGCCACGGTGCATGGCAAGGGGCGAACCGTGCGCGCTCTCCCGACGCCCACCGTCCGGCCGTAGTCTTAGCCGTCATGGGACTGACTGAGTGGGCGTACTCGCTCTCCGAATCGCTGCTGTCCGATCCGCTCCCGCGTCGGTGGACGCACTCGCTGGGAGTTGCCAAGCGCGCTCGTTCTTTGGGTCCGATCATGGGCGACGATGCCGAGTTGCTGGAAGCAGCCGCGGTGCTCCATGACATCGGGTACTCGCCGGCGATCGCGACCACCGGCTTTCACCCCCTGGATGGCGCGCGGTTCCTCCGGGACCAGGAGAAGGCAGACGAGCGGGTCGTTCGTCTCGTGGCTCACCACTCCTGTGCCCTGCTCGAAGCAGAGGAGCGCGGACTGCGGCAGGAGCTTGAGGGGGAGTTTGAGCTAGAGCGTCCGGACCTTGTCGACGCCTTGCTGTACTGCGACATGACGACGACGCCTGACGGGACGCAGACCACGTCGGCGGAGCGGCTGGATGAGATCGTGCAGCGGTACGGCCCGGACACGATCGTTGGGCGGTTCATTCAGCGCGCGACCCCTGAGATCCACGCAGCGGCGAAGCGTGTTGAGGGTCGATTGGCGGGGGTCTCTGCCGACAGTCAGCCGATGTAGGGCTCTCGCCTTGATTCGTCGAGACCGTGCCGAATGCGCAGCATCATCGACGGGTGAATGTCCAGTCCATCGAGGTCCGTTGGGGCAACCCAGCGGACCTCTTTCGACTCGCTACTCGTACGCAGGGAACCGCCGATGGGGTGGGCTCGGAAGCAGATGGAGAACTGTTGGCGGACCTCGCCGTCGTCGTACGCGAGCACGTGCTCAGGGTCGGTGTAGAGCCCGACGATGCTGTCTACCTCAACGTCGATGCCGGTCTCTTCCGCGACCTCGCGGACGGCGGTATCACCGATGTGCTCGCCGATGTCGTGGCCACCGCCGGGCAGTGCCCACAGATCGTTGTCTGTCTTGTGGATGAGCAGCAAACGCCCCGCATCGTCCCGGACGACCGCGGTGACCGATGGCACCACCGAGTTGGCCTGGGGGGCGTTCGGGTCGCGGAAGTAGTCGATGCGGCTCATCAGACGGCGCCTTCCCAATCGGCAGGTGAAGAGATCGGGCGGGCGGATTCCCAGACCTTCTCAACGCTCTCAGCGTAGGCGTCGAAAAGTTCACCGCCGGGCACGCGTCGCAGGTGCAGTACGGGTGCCATGTAGGCGCCGACGCCGTAGAGGTGCCCGTTCGTCAGCATCTCGTCATCGGCCCGGTAGATCGAGTTGTAGAGGGTCGTGCTGTGCAGTCGGAACTCCACCCCGGGGAGACCGAAGAGCGGGCCGTAGTTGATGAGGGCGTTCCGGATCTTGCCTGCCATCGCCGCGCCGATCCCTTCGTCCTCGCCGCGCACGGCCACGGCCGGCGACGTGGGCGCACCCAGCATGAAGCGGATCGGCACTCCGTCGGCTGATTTCTCCTTCACGATCCGGTGGAACGTCGCGTCTTCCGTGAGCCAGAACCCGGAGTACACCAACAGGTCGAACTGGTGGGTCGCCTTGGAGTAGAGGTTCGTCCAGAGGGTTTGCATTACGACTGACCGGTGTGGATAGAGCCTGACCAACTCGGCGTTGCCGGCGGCTGCGACCTCGGCTGAGGTGCGTTCGTCCGGCCACAGGTACGACACCTCGCACTTCAACAGCGATGCTGTCGCGAACTGGAAGCGTCGGTAGGGCTTGCGTTCAGGGTCGTTGATCCACCGTTCGACCGTCTTGGACGCGACCCCGAGTCGTTCGGCGACATCATCGAGCGTCAGGCCCAAGTCCACTATCGCGCCGCGCAGTCGTTCGTTCGCCACGTCCAACCTCCGTCTTGTTGAGACGACTTGGTACGACTTCACGCTAACCAAGAACGACTCAGGTCGTACAGCCGCGAAGTCGAGTGTCGGCGCGGTCGACGTCAGGCTGTAGGTACATCGAGCACGAGGGGCTCGCCGAACTCCAAACAACCGAAGGGCTTGACGGAGCGAACACCTCTCTGCAAGATGAGGAACACGTAATACATGTTCCTCTCGTTCAGTCGCCTCAGCGGCTCGTACGAGCGCATGACAAGGGGTCCGGGACAGAGCGGGCCGAGGGCGCCGGGGTCCTGGTCATTAACCCGAGGGCTTGAGGCTGAGAGGCCTCATCTCCATACGCCTGATACGGGAGCACGCTCCCGAAGGAGTCAACGCACGACCTCATCTCGCCGCCGCGCTTCGTGCGGCGTTCACCTGTTTTCCCGGGGCGGTCGCCTCTCGCCAAAGACCGCGACCGCCCCGGACATCCCTTCGACTCAGGAGAAATCCCCATGCGTACCTACATCGGCGGCCACCAGGCCGTCTCGACAACCGACTTCATCGAACTGGCCCTGGGTACCCCGGTTGAGTTGTGGCTCGGGGTTGAGGGCGAGAGCGGGATGGAGCGCGCGGCCCGTCTGGACGCGGCTCGGGACATCCTCGCTGAGAACCCGGAGCTTCCCGACGACCTGGTCCGCATCGCGGCCGGGGTCGTCGACGCGCACCCGGAGCTGTTCGATGTCGTCCCTTTGGCTCGGTTCGCCGACCGCCGCACGTTCCGGAAGGGGGCTGCGGCATGAGTGACGGGCTGAGCTTCGACGACCGGATGTTCCTGGAGGGCCAGGCCGTCTACGAGCAGATCACCGCCGGTCAGGTGGCCGATGTCCAGGCGGAACTGATGAACGCTCAGCTCCGTGCCTCGCAGGGTGGTGAGGGGCAGTGACCTCACAGACCCCCGCCCCCGAAACGATGACGGTTGCCGAGCGTCCGGCGGTGCCGCCGCTCACGCGCCCCGAGATGGGGCTTGCCGGGTTCGGCGCGCTCGCCGCGGCCGGGGTCGGCGCGCTGGGACTCATCGCATCCTTCGATGCGGTGTCGGCCGCCGCGGCCCGGTGGGGCTTCGGCGAGGCGTGGATGCTGCCTGTCGGCATCGACACGGCCATCCCCGTGTTCACGCTGGCCAACCTGCTGTTGATCCGCATGGACATGGCGTTGGCGTGGGTGCGGTTCGTGCCCTGGCTGCTCACCCTGGTCACCTGCGGTCTGAACGTCGCGGCCGGATCGGGCATGTGGGCGAAGGTGGCGCACGGAACGATGCCGCTGCTGTGGGTGGTGTTTTCCGAGATCGGTGCGCACGTCTACGCGGTGCGGATCGGCGCTGCCACCGGCCGGCGGATGGAGAAGATCCGGTTCTCACGGTGGCTGCTCGCCCCGCTGTCGACGTTCGGTCTGTGGCGGCGCATGACGCTGTGGGAGGTCACCTCCTACTCGGTGGCGCTGGGACGTGAGCGGGAACGGCAGTTGGCCCGCGCCTACCTGCGCGAGGAACACGGGCGCAAGTGGCGCTCCAAGACACCCCGCCCCGAGCGGGTGCTGTTGAAGCTGGGTGAACTCGCCCCGCAGGGCGAAGACATCCCGCCCGCGCCGCCGCAAGCTCCGGAGCCGCCGAAGCAGGCGGCACCGAAGCCGCCGCGCAAGCGCGCTCCGCAGGCGGCCAAGAGCAAGACCGGCCGGGCTGCGCGGACCCCTGAGGAGTTGCTCGCCGAAGCCCGCACGGCTACGGCCGGCTGGACGGATGCCGCGGTCAACGCCGAAGCCCTCCGCACCGCGCTGCGCTGCTCGGCGGCCAACTCCCGTGTGCTGCGGGACCTGTTGCTTGCCGAGCGCGCCGAGGGCCCGCACCTGCACCCCGTCAACACCGACAGCAGTGAGGGGGTCGCGGCATGACCGCCTTGACCACCATCCTGCCGTCCGTACTGCCTCTGGCTGCGGGGTGGGCCCTGCACGTGCGATGGCTGCACGCCCGCCTGAGCACCGCGCGGCGTGACCCGCTCACCGGGTTACGGACCCGCGACGGATTCACCCAACGCGCCACCGCCCTGCTCAAGGACCCGCGCGCGGTCGTCGTCCTCGCCGACGTCGACCGCTTCAAGCACATCAACGACACCTTCGGGCATGCCGCCGGGGACGTCCTGTTGAAGGCGACCGCGGACCGGCTCGCCCACCACGTCGGCCGCTCCGGGGTCGCCGGACGGCTCGGGGGCGATGAGTTCGCCGCCGTCCTCATCGACGACCACGGCACCGCCGCCGATCTGTTCACGGTGCTGCACGGGGTGCTCGCCCGGCCGGCCGATGGCCAGAACCCGGACGTGCACACCACCGTCTCGCTCGGCTGGGCGCGCGCCTGCGACTTCCCCGCCGATGACCTGTCCGGCCTGCTGCGCAGGGCGGATGAGGCCATGTACGCAGCGAAGCAGGGCCGTGCCGGGATGCGCCGGGCCGGTTTGGGGCGACTGTTCGCCACCGTCGCCGGGCGCCGGTCCGGCCGACGCGGCGCCCGCACGGCTGCGCCGGTTGTGGGGGTGGCGGCATGACCGGGCTGCGGATCGGGTCGGTGTGCACCGGTTACGGCGGTCTGGACGACGCCGTACGCCAGGTGTTCGGCGGGGAGCTGGCGTGGGTGGCGGACAACGACCCCGGCCCCGCCCGCATCCTCGCCCACCACCACCCCAACGTGCCCAACCTCGGGGACATCACCGCTCTTAGCTGGCACGACACCGAACCGGTCGACATCCTCACCGGCGGCTACCCGTGCCAGCCGTTCAGCACCGCCGGCAAACGGAAGGGAACCAAGGATGCCCGGCACCTCTGGCCCCACATCGCCCGTGCCCTTCGGGTTCTACGACCCCGACTCGCGGTCTTTGAAAACGTCGCAGGGCACCTTTCACTCGGCTTCGACACCGTCCTTGGAGACCTTGCCGCCCTCGGGTTCGATGCACGGTGGTGCACTCTTCGCGCGTCCGACCTCGGCGCCGCCCACCAGCGCAAACGCCTCTTCTTCTACGCCTGGCCTGCCGACACCGGCAGCGAGGGACTGGCGGGGCGGTGGGCAGCGGGGACAGCTTCCGACGGCCGTCACCTCGCTGCTGCCGACCCCGTCGACGTCGGAGGACACCGGTCCGGGACACGCGGCGCAGGGCGGGATGAACCTGCGCCACGTCGTCTCCCTGCTGCCCACCCCCAGGGCGTCGGAGAACGAGAACCGGCAGACCAAGCGGACCCCGTCGCAGGAGGCGGGGACGCACGGCAAGTGCCTGGCCGCGGAGATGGCGAGTCTGCCCGCCCCGCAGGAACCGGCTTCGGCGAGTACGGCCCGGCCGTCGCGCGCTGGGAAAGCGTCCTCGGACGCCCCGCTCCCCGGCCAACTGACGCTCTGGGACGACTGAACCCGCCGTTCGTCGAATGGCTCATGGGCCTGGACGCCGGCCACGTCACCGACGTACCCGGCCTGTCCCGCTCCGCACAGCTCAAAGCCCTGGGCAACGGCGTCATGCCGCAACAGGCCGTCGCCGCACTGCGCACCCTCACCGCCGCCGGACACCACTCCGGCACCCTCGCCGCGTGACGCGGCCGACCACCAACCACCGTTCTCTAAAAGGGAGTTGACCATGGGCAAGCCCAACACTCGCCGCGTTGACCGTGAAATCCAGTTGGCTACCCGCAAGCTCAAGGCGGTCCGTGAGTTCGAGATGTGGCCGCTGTCCGGCTCGGAACGGCGCGCGATCATCCGTGCCACGGTCGGTGGCAGCGTCCGCGTCGTGCGTGGCCGGAGCACTACGCGCGCCGAACGGAAGCTGGAGACCGCGTGGGGCCGTGCCGAGATGCGGCTCGCTGCGGAAGTCGCTGCGTTCGAGAAGGAGCGGCAGCGGATCGTGAACGAGGCCGCCGCCGCCAAGGCGGCGAAGAAGTCGTCCGGTTGGTGGTGAGGCCACGGCCGGTCGACGGCCACGCCCCCGCCGCCCGGCCGCTACAGGTTGTCCAGGAACCTCACGACTGTGTCCAGGATGCGGCCTCTTCTGCGGTGCGCCTTGCTGCAATAGCGCCGTCTGCGCCACCGGCTTCGCGGCTGCACGACCGGCTCGCGGCACCACCGGCACGGCCGTGTCCTGGTCTGTGATCCCCCACCCATGCCCGCACAGTAACCGCCCTTGGCGGGGTCCGTCCGCCCACCTCCTACAGCGACGGCCGGACCCCGCTTCCCTCCCGAGAGAAGGACTCCCCAGTGAACCAGCCCGACGACAACGAACTGTTCCACCGGCTCGAAGCCGAGATGTCGGCCGCCCCCGCCGCTCCGTCCGGTGCGGATGTGGTCGACCTCGACAAGGTCCGTTCCGCGCGTGACGGGTCGGCCGTCCCGACCGCCGACCCGCTGCCCGACTCCCGCCCGACCAAGTCGGGTACCGAGTCGGCCGACTTGGACGATGACGGGTCGTCCGACTCGGTCGCCCGACCCGTCGACCGCCCCGACCTCCCCGCGCCGGGCATCACCACCTACAAGCGTCGGCCGATCCTGCCGACGTGGCTCACCTCGAAGCCCGGGTTCGTGTCGACGGCGCAGCGGGCGGCGAGCAACGCGTTCTACGCCACCGCCTTCCACGGCATCCGCACCCCCTGGTACGCCTTCCAGCTCACCCTGAACGCACCGCGCGGCACGGCCCGTCTGATGCGGGACACGAACCGGTGGGTGTGGGACGCCGAGGGCGCCCCGCTGCGCGCCTACGAAGTCCGCAGGGAGAACACGGCCGAATACCTGAAACTGTCCCGGCAGCGCGACGGACGGGTACGGCTGCGCGTCCTGGTGACCACCGTCGCGCTCGTCTTCGGCGCCGCGTTCGCCCTGACCCTCTACGTCATGGCCCCCGCCTGGCTGGGGGTGCTGGCGTCGGCCGCGGTGCTGACGTGCGGATTCTGGGGCTCACCGCAGGACCATCCCGTGATCGGGCCCGCCGTCCTGAAAACCGAGATCCAGAAGCTCACCGGCCCGATCGTGCTGCGCGCCCTGGACAACATCGGCAACGCGAAGCTGTCGGCCGCCATCAAAAAGGGCGGCGACATGAACGGCATGCGCTTCACCTCCGAGATCACCCGCGACGGACCCGGCTACCGCGCCGACCTCGACCTCCCCTGGGGCGTCACCCCGGAAGACATCATGGAGGAGCGCAAACCGCTGGCATCGGGTCTGCGCCGCAAGGTCGGGTGTGTGTGGCCGTCGGCCGACCCGACCGAGCACGAGGGACGCCTCATCCTGTGGGTGGGCGACAAGCCCATGAACGAGACCACCAAGCCCGCGTGGCCGCTGCTGAAGTCGGGCAGCGTCGACCTGTTCAAACCGGTCGTGTTCGGCAACGACCAGCGCATGGGAGACGTCGCCGTCACCCTCATGTTCGCGTCGGTGGTGGTCGGCTCCATCCCGCGCATGGGCAAGACGTTCCTGATGCGCCTGTTCCTGCTCATCGCCGCCCTCGACCCGCGCGCCGCGCTGTACGCGTTCGACTTCAAGGGCACCGGCGACTTCGGTGCCCTCGAACCGGTCTGCCACCGCTACCGCGCCGGCGAGGAAGACGAAGACATCCTCTACGTCCTCCACGCGCTGCGGGAGCTGAAAGAGGAACTGCGCAGGCGGGCGAAGGTCATCAAATCCCTGCCGCGCTCGCGCGTTCCGGAGTCGAAGGTGACCCCGGACCTGGCGAACGACAAGTCTCTGGGTCTGTACCCGATCGTGGTCGGACTGGACGAGTGCCAGAAGGCGTTCGAGCACGACAAGCACGGGGCGGAGATCGAGGAGATCTGCACCGACATCGCCAAGCGCGGCCCGGCTCTGGGCATGGTCGGCATGTTCGGCACCCAGCGCCCCGACGCGAAGTCGCTGCCCCCGGGCATCTCCGCCAACGCGGTCCTGCGGTTCTGCCTGAAGGTGATGGGCCACACCGCCAACGACATGGTGCTGGGTACCGGCGCCTACAAGGCCGGCTACCGGGCCACCATGTTCTCCCGCACCGACCTCGGTATCTGCTGGATGGCCGGCGAGGGCGACGACCCGCGCATCGTCTCCTCCGCGTTCGTCGACGCCCTCGCCGCCGAAAAGGTCGTCGCCCGCGCTCGCACGGTGCGCGAGGAGTACGGCAACGTCACCGGCCACGCCATCGGCCAGAACCCCGAGAGCGGTGAGGCCGCCTTCGACCTCCTCGCCGACATCCTCAAGGTCGTCGCCGCCGACGAGGAGAAGGTGTGGAACGAGAAGGTCGCCGCCCGCCTCGCCGCCCTGCGCCCGGAGATCTACGGCGGATGGAAGGCCGAGACGGTGACCACGAACCTGCGCCCGCACGGCATCACGGCACAGGACGTGTGGGGCACCACCGACAAGGGCAAGGGCACCACTCGCCGCGGCATCGCCCGCGCCGACCTCACCACCGCAATCACCCAACGTGACGGTAAGCGGTCCGGGGGATGACGCGCACGGCTGCTAGGTCTAGCAGCCGCCGTTGCTAGACCTAGCAGGCCTACTAGCACCCCAAACCGGCTCTGATCAGCAACCTCGCACCTAGCACCCGACCTGCGAGAACACCGGAAAACCCGCCTGGAAGGCACCCCGTGACCCTCCTTCTCCTTGCTAGCGCCTGCCTGTTCGTCATCACTCTTGGTTACATCAGCCTGTGTGCGGGAAGCCCGTACGGCGACTGCCGCAAGTGCCGCGGCATGGGCCACAAGCTCAAGACCGACCGCAAGGGCCGCCTCAAGCGCGGCAAGCCGTGCCGCCGCTGCAAGGGCCACGGCAAGCGCATCCGCGTCGGCCGCTGGCTCTACAACCGCTTCGCCCGCATCTACCGCGCCGGCACCGACACCCCCACCCCCGCCCCCACACGCCCTGCCCCGAAGGGATAACCGATGGCCGTCACCGTCTCCCTGGTCGCCCTGTTCGGCCTGGTCCTGTTCTTCCTCCTGCGCTCCAACACCCTCGGCTACGGCTCCGCGTTCGTCGCCGCCGGGTTCGGGTTCTTCCTCGCCTCCACCGGCGCTTCCGGACCCATCAACGAACTCGCCGGCGCCGTCCTCGACGCCGTCCAGCACCTGTGAGGAGTCCCGCCGTGAACGAACCGATCATCCACCGGCACTGGCTCGCCATCGCCGCACCCAAAGCCGCGCCCGCCATCGCCACCACCACCGTGCTCGCACTGGCCCGGATCTGGAACGCCAACGGCGCCGAACACAGCGTCGGCAACGCCGTGCTGATGACGTCCCTGTCCCTCGGTGCCGCCGCCGCGGGCGTGGCCGCCGGCAACAGCACCGGTGACTCGGTGCTCGTGGGGACCGCGTTCGCCGCGTCCGGGGCGCTCGCCTTCGCCGGGGTCGCCGGATACGCGGATGGTCTGCCGCTGCCGCTGCTGCTGTGGTCGCTGGCCACCGCCGGCGCCTACGGACTCGCCGCCCGCTACTGGCGCACCGACCGCCTCGACCGCCTCACCCACGAGCGGGACACGAGCGAGCGGCGCGAGGAATACGCGCACGTCGAACGCATCGAAACCCTGCGCGCCACCACACAGATCGAAGTCGCCCGCAGCGGCGCCGCCTACGCCGAAGCCCTCGCCCAGGCACTCGTCACCCGCGCCACCCTCCCCGGCTTCGACCCGCGGGCCCTGGAGAGCGCGGGACTGCCCCAACTCCCCACCACAGAAAGGAAGTCCGCGTGATCGGCCGTCTCCTCGCCCGCCGCCGCCTCGCCGTCCGCCACCACACCGGGTGGGTCTTCTACCCCGTCGGAGGGCGCCCGCGCGGCCCGCGCCCCATCCTCGCCCTGCACCGCCTGCCTGACCCCGACTGCCCGCACTGCGGGGGCGAGGGGGACGTGATCGGCGCGGTGCACGGCGAGGACGAGCCGGACTACGACGCCTGCGAGTGCGCCCCGTTCCTGCCCCTGCGGTTCGTGTGGCTACCCCACAGCCCCCGCTGGCTTCGCAAACGGCGGGCCTGCCCGGCATGCGGCACCCGCTCACGCACCTGCGGCTGCTACAGCACCGAACCCCCCTTCTAACCCACCGAGAGGACCACCGTGTTCGAGATCCGCATCGTCTGCGACCCGGCCGACACCAACCGCATCGTCGCCACGCTGGACAACACCTTCGCGACCGGCACTGTCACCGTCGAACCCGCCCAGGACGGCAGGCGCACCCGCCTCTACGCCAATGTCGACCACCGCGCCGACCAGGGCCCGTGGCCCACCCCGGAAGCGGCGTACGCGTTCGCCCCGAGTGCCGTCCGCGAGATCGGATGGGTTGCCGGTACGGCCGTCGACAAGCGGCCTGGCGAGACCCCGGGCCGTGAGTACTGGCTGCGCAAGGCCGCGTTGCTGGACCGCATCGCGCTGCACGACGAACAGGCAGGAATCACCGGCGACGCCGACCAGGCGGCCACCGAAGCGGCCCGCCGGTTCGTCGACTACGACCGCGACAACAACGGTGGCCACCCCAACGGACCGTGCCAGGCGACATACCCCAGGGCCGCCGCCGAACCGCGCGGCTACGTCCGCCAGGAATACGCCCACTGGGCCAAGAACCAGTAGCTGAGGCTGGGGCGGTCGCCTCTCGCCAAAGACCGCGACCGCCCCGGTTCTCCGTCCCTTCGACAGAAACAGGAGACCTCCAGCATGACACCAACCCTCGCCCCGGCGCTGCTGCGCGCCGCCTTGGCCGCCGCTGAGCGCGGCTGGCCCGTCTTCCCCCTGCGCTCAGGCGACAAGCGCCCCGCCGGACACCCCGAACGTAACTGCCCCCGCACCGGCCGGTGCACGGACGGTCACCGCACCCCAGAGCAGCGCGCCACCCTCGACGCCGAGAACATCAGCGTGTGCTGGCAGGCGGCCCCCTACAACGTCGGCATCGCCACCGGCCCCGCCAACCTCGTGGTCGTAGACCTCGACATCCCAAAGGACGACACCGACATCGCACCGCCTGAATGGGCGGGCATGGCCGATGGCCTGGACGTGTTCGCCGCGCTGTGTGAGCGCGCTGGCGAGAGGTTGCCGACCGAGACGTACACGGTGCGCACCCGCCGGGGCGGACAGCACCTGTACTTCACCGCACCTGCCGAAAAGCGGCTACGCAGCACGGCGGATGCGCTGGGGTGGAAGGTCGACACCCGGGCTTGGGGCGGGTACGTGGTTGCGGCCGGCAGCGTTGTGGGCGGAGCACCGTACGAGATCATTCACGACGCACCCCCGGCCCCCCTCCCTGCGTGGCTTGGTGACCTGCTCACTCCGCAGCCCGCACCCGCCCCAATGCCGCTTGCGGAGCTGTCCGCCCGGATGCGCAACGCCACCGCCTACAGCACCGCAGCGCTGCGTGGGGAGCTGGAAAAGGTGCTGTCCGCCCGTGAGGGCGGTCGTAATCGTGCCGTGTACTTCGCCGCGTACGCCCTCGCACGGATGATCCGTAACGGGGACATCACCGAGGCCGCTGTCAGCGGCGAACTCATGAGCGCCGGGCAGTCGATCGGCCTGCCCGCCGGAGAGTGCCGCACCGCGATCCGCTCCGGACTCACCCGCGGCGGCGCACTGGAGGCGAGTGCGGCATGAGGACGCAGCCCGTGGACAGCTCCGAACTGTGGGCCGGATTCGAGACCCTGGACGCACAGCAGACAGCCGCCGCGCCATGGGAGGAGCCGATCCCGCTCACCGCCCGCCGCGAACTCCCCGCCTTCCCCACCGAGGTCTTCCCGGCCTGGCTCGGGGACTTCGTCCGAGCGGTCGCGGAGGAGACGCAGACGCCGGTGGACATGGCCGCCTCGCTCGCGCTCGCGGTGCTGTCGACCGCTGCCGGGGGCCGCGCGGTGGTCCACGTCCGGGGCCGCTGGCGTGAGCCGACCAACGCGTTCGTCGTTGTCGCGCTGCCTCCGGGCAACCGGAAGTCGGCTGTGTTCTCCCTGATGACCAACCCGCTCTACAAGTCGGAAGCGCTGCTGGCCGCAGCATCGGCCAGCAGCATCATCGAAGCGGAGATCACGGCGAAGCTCGCCAAGGAGGTTGCGGAGAGCGCAGCCGTCAAGGCGGCCCGTGCGGACGCCGACAAGCGCGATCAGCTCGTGGCCGAGGCCATCAGCCTTGCGCAGACCGCCGAATCTCTCACCGTGCCTGCCAAGCCCCGTCTGCTGGCCGATGACGCGACGCCGGAGGTTATTGCCTCACTCCTGGCCGAACAGGGCGGCAGACTGGCCGTGATGAGCGCTGAGGGCGGCATCTTCGACATCATCGCCGGACGCTACTCGGGCACCCCCAACATGGAGGTCTTCCTCCGTGGCCAGGCAGGCGACCGGCTGCGCGTGGACCGGCGGGGGCGAGAGGAGTTCATCGAAGCACCCGCGCTGACCATGGGTCTGACGGTGCAGCCGTCCGTCCTGGAAGACATCGGTCGCATCAAAGGAGCAGGGGACAGGGGCCTGTTGGCCCGGTTCCTGTACTCGCTGCCGACTTCCCTCGTGGGGCACCGCAAGATCCTGCCCGACACCATCCCCGACGAGGTGGCCGACACCTACGAGGAACGTGTCATCGCGCTGACCATGTCCCTCGCGGACTGGACAGACCCGGCAGTCCTCCAGCTCTCGCCCGAGGCGAACGATGTGCTGGTCGCCTACGAGCGGCGGCAGGAACCGCGGCTGCGCAAACGCGGTGGGGACCTCGGGCACATCGGCAACTGGGCCGCGAAGCTGGGCGGCGCGACCTGCCGCCTCGCCGGGCTGCTCCACCTCGCCACGCACACCGAGAACGGGCACACCCAGCCCATCACCGCAGACACCATGCGCGACGCGGTGAAGCTCTCGGACTACTTCACCGGTCACGCCCTGGTCGTCTTCGACCTCATGGGCGCCGACCACACCGCCAACCGCGCCCGCATCGTCTACGAGCTGTTGCGCGCCAACGAGTGGACCGAGATCAGCAAGCGCGAAGTCATGACGAAGCTCTCGCGCTCCGAGTTCCCCACCGTGGCGGATCTCGACCCCGCGCTGAACCTGCTGGAAGACCACGGGTACATCCGGGCCCAGCCCGTTCACCGCTCCGGCGGACGTGGCCGGCCACCGTCCCCGCGCTACTTCATCCACCCCCAGTTGAGCGAACCGGCCGTCTGACCTCCGCCACAGAAACCACAGAATCACAGAAATAACCCCGCACCGCCCCTGACCTGCACTAACGCGGCCAGGGGCCGCAGGCAGGCGACTGCCACAGAAACCTGCAGAAGAACCACACAAATGCGAGCCCACCCCGGCCCGCTTATTTCTGTGGGACTTCCCGCGCTTTCTGTGGCAGCCCGCCCAACCACGCCCGGACCGCTGTTCTCCCAGCTCAGAGCACCCGCCCCGGCTTTCTGTGTATTTCGTGGTTTCTGTGGCGGCCCTCAGACGCTCCGGTCCCCACCTGCTTGCTCTCTCGCCCAAGGAGGAGTCGTGGCCAAGCCCCGCGACGAGAAGTTGACCATCCCTGAAGTCATCGAAGAGATCGGCGTACCACGCTCCACGTTCTACCGCTGGCGGCAGCTCAGGAAGGGCCCCAAGGCCATCAAGCTCCCGAACGGCTCGGTGCGCATCCGTCGCTCCGAACTGGACCGCTGGATGGAGACCTTGGAGGAATCCGCGTGAACCATCGCAAGACCAGCGAGACCCCGGGCGCCCGCGACGGCGGGCGCCCGTCCGGGGCTGAGACACCGGCCCCCACCCTTTCCACCGACGTACGGGTGTGGAAGGTCAACAAGGTGAGGAGCAAGAGGGCGCCGTATCAGCTCCGTTGGACAGTCGCGGGCAAGGTGAAAGCGTCCAGCTTCACCACGGTCGCGCTCGCTGAAAGTCGCCGCTCGGAGTTGTGGCAAGCCATGCGCAAGGGCGAGGCGTTCGATGTGGACACCGGTTTGCCAGATTCCGAACTCCGGGCCGCAGCGGCGAAAGAGAACACCAGGCCGGATCCGTCATGGTGGGACTTCTGCCGCGAGTACATGGCAGCGCGGTGGCGTACCACAGCAGCGAAGACGCGTGAAGGCATCGCCGATAGCCTGGCCACTGTGGCGATCGCCATGATGGGCGACGGAGCCAAGGCACCGACACCTGAGGAAGTGCGGCTGGCTGTGCGCTGGACTGTCATACCAGCCCACAAGGACGAAGAGCCCCCGCCCGACCTCGTGGCCGCCTGCACGTGGCTCTCCAACCGTTCGCTTCCTCTGTCCGCGCTGACGGACCCGAGAACGCTCCGGGACGTCCAGTACCGGCTCTCTTTCAAGTTGGACGGCACCCCAGCGGCAGGGGAGACGTACAAGCGGCGTCGCCGCGGCTTCAACACCGCCATGGAGCACGCGATCGAGTCGGGCTACCTGGACGAAAACCCGCTCGCCAACGTGAAGCGGACCGGATCTACGGGCAGTGACGTGGTGGACCCTCGGGTTCTGGTCAATGCGGCTCAAGGGACTTCACTCATCACGGCCGTCTCGTACGTGGGGTCTGTGCACCGCAATCGTGGCCGTCGACTGGTCGCGTTCTTCGGTTGTCAGCTCTACGCCGCAATGAGGCCGGCGGAAGCGGTCGGGTTGCGAGAGAAGGACTGCTATTTGCCCGAGACGGGCTGGGGGACCCTCACTCTTAGGGAAACCCGCCCGGTGTCCGGCAAGATGTGGACCGATTCGGGGCAGCGCCACGACAAGCGAGGGCTCAAGTCGCGTGAGGTTAAGGCCGACCGGCCTGTCCCCATACCGCCGCTGCTGGTCGCGATGCTCCGTGAGCACGTCAAGGAGTTCGGTACGGCCAAGGACGGCAGGCTCTTCGCCAATGAGCGTGGTGGCGTGCTGGGGACGTCCAGCTACTGGAGGGTGTGGCAGGAAGCAAGACCCATTGCGCTCCCACCGGACAGGACGGATTCCCCGCTCGCGCTCCGACCCTACGACCTTCGGCACACCTGCATCACGAACTGGCTGAACGCCGGGGTCCCTGTGGCGGAGGTCGCCCGTCGTGCGGGAAACTCCCCGGAGGTCATCCACCGCCGCTACGAGGGTTGCATCGACGGTCATGAAGAATTGAACAACGCGAAGATAGAACGCGCTATGGGGTGGATAGGCTGAAGTGAATCAAGCGGAGAACGGCGGCTCGTTGGGGATCGATATCTCTAGTCAGCCGCCGCTCTTCTGTTACGCAGAGGCCGTTCGCTGGGCCCACAGTTCATTCAGGTGTTCTTTTTCCTGATCGTATAGCCACTTCGGGATGGGTGGTGCGCTTGCGGTAGTTACGCGGTAGTCGCCGTAGACTGCTAGAATCGTTCCGAGCTTATCCCGTCTCAGTTCCTCCTCGGAGAATGAAGCCAGCAAATCGAGGCGAGTGTCAAGGCGCTCACTTTTCGCTTCGGCCGATTTCCAGGACCGAACCTCGCTGAACTGAGTCAGTGCCGCACCCGATGCTAGGCCCGCTACAAGCACTCGGGCCAAGATGAGACTGCGATCTCCGGAGGCCAGAGGGAAGGCCACAAGAATGAGGACGACCGTCATTGCGGTGAATGCCCAGAGAATCCGGGCGTAGTGCGCCGCCGTCTTCCGGTATTGGTGCATATTCCAGAACGCGTTCTCTTGCAGATGGTCGCACAGCCTTCGCATGCCAATAGGCGAGTCGCTCGCGAAGTAGTCCGCTGCTGCTGGCTCTGCGGCCTGCTGAGTAGGAGCGGGGCTGGCGCGGCTAAGCCATCTGTTGAGCTCAAGACGTTCTTCGGTGCTCCCTAGTGCATCTAGCGAAAGCCCGTGCGTTCTTCCTTCTTCGCCGTTGCTGTGGAAATCCCCTGCCTTGTCTCGGAAGATCCAAGAGCAGACCTGAACTCCGAGCGCCAACAATGCAGGAATGTATGTATAGGGATTCGATATAATGATTGTTGCGGTACTCAAAGCGAAGGTGGCGAAAGGTAGTCTGCGACTCCACTTGTACCAGTAGTTCGCCTTTTCTAGCTGGCTATCCGCTATGCCGATTACCTTAAGTGATGACAGTTGGGAACCGGTCACCGAATAGCCTCCTCCATAGTTCGATAGATTTCTGGGTGTCGCCAGATCGCCAGCTTGAATACGCTTCTTCGGCAATACTCTTAGATTCCAGCAGTGTCGACGCTTTCGGTGAGTTTATATCAACTGAGCGTTCGATGGAATTAAACATCTCAATTACTGCGCGCGGGAGTTCTGGAATGTCATCCGTGAATGACTTGTAGGCGATGATCTCAATTTCGTGCGACGATACCGGTTGACTGTGGGTCTTGCTCCACCATTTGCACAACCGGATCAACTTCTTGAAGTCATCGCCGAGACGTTCGGTGGTTTCTCTAACTATTCTAGATTGCTCTTCAGGGGCGTACGCTTGCCACCCTTCTTGACTGGGGGTAGGGATCCGATATACGTCGTCACCTGCGCTATTGGTTCCGGAGTGAATTGCAGCCAATACATCGACCGTGACACCCTCTGTATATGCAACGCGGACGGCATTTTCGGATACCTCTACGTGCGACTCCGTCTCTCGCAGAATCTTTGCGATAGTAGTTACGAGAGTGGCGGAGTCGGCTTGTGCAAGTTGATTCTTGGATTCAATTACTGCCACGATGTCAACGTCCGAGAATTTGCGGATAGCAGTAGACCTTGTCATGGATCCCGTAATTAGGCACTCTCGTACCTCGGGCCGTTGCTCGATCTTTTGCGACAGACGTCGTCCCTGTTCAAGGGCAGTCGCCTTCTCGTTGTCCGAAAGTGTGATGTATTGAAGGAAGTCATCAAACAAATCTGCGATTGGGTAAGTCATTTCGAGAGGAGCATTCGAGTCCCGTGGGAAGTCTCTGTACTGATAGATCCACAGTGTGCCGCATGCCGGCGTGTGCCACAGCCGTTACGTTCGGATCGCGGTGACCCTGCCGGTGTGGCTCGCTTCGAAGTCAGGGTTCGAGGCGGATGACTGGTGCTCGGCGACGTCAAGATCTCACTCGCCCCTCACTCGGGAGTGGTGCTAGACAACGACAAAGAGCCGGACCCAGTGGGACTGGATCCGGCTCTCAACGCCTGGCACTTGCGCTGGTCAGAGAGTCAACCTCGCTGATCAGAAGGAAGTGCCCCCGGCAGGATTCGAACCTGCGCACACGGCTCCGGAGGCCGTTGCTCTATCCCCTGAGCTACGGGGGCGTGTCTGGCGCGTTGCGCGGCGACGAGTAGAACCCTACCAGCTCGTTCGGGGTGATCAGGAACGGGTTTTGGAGGGTGGTGGCGGCCGTGGCAGGCGCCGATCTCGCACAGGTGGAAGTCGGGAAAACCCGGACGCGGTGGCCGGTCTCGACCTACCCTCAAGTTGTGCCGGGCGTGTCCGGCCGGGTGCTTGTTGTGGACGACAACAAGGTCATCCGGCAGCTGATCAGGGTCAACCTCGAACTGGAGGGTTTCGAGGTCGTGACCGCGGCTGACGGTGCCGAGTGTCTGGAAGTCGTTCATCAGGTGCGGCCCGACGTCGTCACCCTCGACGTCGCGATGCCCCGGCTCGACGGACTGGGCGCCGCCGCCCGACTGCGCGCCGACCCCCGTACCCGCGACCTGCCCCTCGCGATCATCAGTGCCTGTACGCAGTACGAGGTCGAGGCCGGCCTCGATGTCGGAGTCGACGCGTTTCTCGCCAAGCCCTTCGACCCGTCCGAACTCGTAAGCCTCGTACGGAAGTTGGCCGAGCGGGAGCGGGGCGACGCCTCCTTCGAGAGCGCCCTCGGGCCCGTTGGCTCCCTCGGCGCCCCCGGAGAGACCGAGCGCGCCGGCTGGACCGCCGGCGGCTGACACTCGCCGTCCTCCCAGCCCCCCGACCTGCCGTGCTCCCTCTCCTCCCTTCCCGTTCCGTCCTCCCGCTCCGTCCACATAGCGGGATACCCGCCCCCACCCCAAACCCAGTCGCCTACCCACCCCCCTCCTCCCATACGCTTGTCCCGTGACCCCCGTCGAGCTCTCCCGTAACGTGCTGTGCGCGGTGCGTCGTGCTGTCGACGCCGGGGAGCTGAGTGTCGCCGTCCCCGCACGGGCCGTCGTTGCCGCGCCGGGGCCCGGTGGTTCCGGGGACTACGCGACGAACATCGCGTTGCAGCTGGCCCGGCCCGCCGGCCGCACCCCCCGGTATGTCGCCGAAGTCCTGCGCGAGCGGATCAGCGTCGCCCCCGGTGTCCGGGGCGTCGAGATCACCGGGCCCGGGTTCCTCAACATCAGCCTCGACAGCGCCGCTCCCGCAGCCCTCGTACGGGAGATCCTCACCCAGGGTCTGCGGTACGGGCACAGTGAGGCCCTCGCCGGGCGGGAGCCTCTGTCGGTGCGGCTGCCCGTCGAGCGCGAGCCCCGGGCCGAAGCGGTCGCCGACGCGGTCGCACGGATCGTCGCCACCCAGGGCGGCCGAGTCCGTCTCCGGCGCGGCACCGGCGACGCACACGAGGGCGACGTCCTCGATCTCCGCACCCTTCCCACCGCCACCCCTGCCTCCGGCGATACCGCCCCCCTCGGCATCGACGCCACCCGCTGGGCCCTCCTCCACCCCGCCCCGCACGACCGGCCGCGGCTCGGCGCCGAGCATCTGGTCCAGCGGGAGAGCAACCCCCTCTTCCGGGTGCGTTACGCCTATGCCCGCACACGTGCCCTCGGTCGCAACGCCGCCGGCCTCGGCTTCACCGCGTACGCCGGTGATCTGGCCGACGTAGCCGCGGCCCAGAACCTCCTCGCCCCCCTCGCCGACCACCCCCGCCTTCTCCTCAGCGCCGCCACCCACCGCGCTCCGGACCGGCTTGCCCGGCATCTCGTCACCCTTGCCGATGCCACGCTTGCCTTCGTTCCCACCGTGCTGCCGCTCGGCGACGAGAAACCCTCGGCCGCCCACCGTGCCCGGCTCGCGCTCGTCGAAGCCGCCGGGACGGTGCTGGCCGGCGGCCTGTCCCTGCTCGGCATCGACGCACCCGAGTACCTCTGAATGCCTCAATACCTCTGACACCACCGAGGAAGCCGCACAGCCATGAGTCGTTCCGCACACCCCGCCGGGCCCCGTCACGCCGACGTGCTGCCCGAGGGACACCCCTCCGCGCCGCCCGCCGACCTCAACCACCTGGACCGGAAGGTCTGGGCGTCGACCGTCACCCGTACGCCCGACGGAGTCGTCAGTGTCGGAGGGATCGAGGTCACCCGGCTCGCCGAGGAGTTCGGCACCCCCGCCTACCTCATCGACGAGGCCGACTTCCGTGAGCGCGCCCGCGCCTGGCGTACCGCCTTCGGGCCCGACGCCGATGTCTTCTACGCCGGTAAGGCGTTTCTGTCCCGGGCCGTCGTGCGCTGGCTGCACGACGAAGGGCTCAACCTCGACGTGTGTTCGGGTGGCGAGCTGGCCACCGCCCTCTCCGCCGGTATGCCCGCCGACCGCATCGCCTACCACGGCAACAACAAGTCCGCGGAGGAGATCGAGACCGCCATCCGCGCCGGTATCGGGCGGATCGTGCTCGACTCCTTCCAGGAGATCGTCCGCGTCGCCCATATCGCGCAGTCCCTCGGTAAGCGGCAGCGCGTGCAGATCCGTATCACCGTCGGCGTGGAAGCACACACGCACGAATTCATCGCGACCGCCCACGAAGACCAGAAGTTCGGGATTCCGCTCGCGGGCGGGCAGGCCGCCGAGGCCGTGCGGCGGGCTCTGCAGCTCGACGGGCTCGAACTGATCGGTATTCACTCGCACATCGGGTCGCAGATCTTCGACATGTCGGGGTTCGAGGTCGCCGCGCACCGCGTTGTCGGGCTGCTCAAGGACATTCGTGACGAGCACGGGGTCGAGCTGCCCGAGATCGACCTCGGGGGCGGGCTCGGTATCGCCTACACCAGCGCCGACGATCCTCGCGAGCCGCACGAGATCGCCAAGGCGCTCAACGAGATCGTCAGCCGGGAGTGCGAGGGCGCCAAGCTCCGTACTCCCCGCATCTCCGTCGAGCCGGGACGCGCCATCGTCGGGCCCACCGCCTTCACTCTCTACGAGGTCGGCACCATCAAGCCCCTCGACGGGCTGCGTACCTATGTGTCGGTCGACGGTGGGATGTCCGACAACATCCGGACCGCGCTGTACGACGCCGAGTACAGCGTCGCTCTTGTGTCCCGGACCTCCGAGGCGGCGCCCATGCTGGTCAGGGTGGTCGGCAAGCACTGTGAGAGCGGGGACATCGTCGTCAAGGACGCCTTCCTGCCCGCCGACCTGGCACCGGGTGACCTGATCGCGGTGCCGGCGACCGGCGCGTACTGCCGGTCCATGGCCAGCAACTACAACCACGCCCTTCGGCCGCCCGTCGTCGCCGTGCGCGACGGTGAGGCACGGGTGATTGTCCGGCGGGAGACCGAGGAGGATCTTCTGCGTCTTGACGTGGGGTGACCCGGTCATGCCGGGCGGCGGAAGATCTCCTGTCTTTCGCCGCCCGGAAAACGAAATAAACATCTCACGATCCGGACGATGGCTAGAAACTTCGGTCCGGTGGGTGAGACTTATCAAACCGTAGACGGTATGAGGAAACGAGGTCGGATGATGCGTACGCGTCCGCTGAAGGTGGCGCTGCTGGGCTGTGGGGTTGTCGGCTCAGAGGTGGCGCGCATCATGACGACGCACGCCGACGATCTCGCCGCGCGCATCGGCGCTCCCGTCGAGCTTGCCGGGGTCGCCGTGCGGCGGCCCTCCAAGGTGCGTGCAGGCATCGACCCGGCCCTCGTCACCACCGACGCCACCGCCCTCGTCAAACGGGGCGACATCGACGTCGTCGTCGAGGTCATCGGGGGCATCGAGCCCGCGCGCTCCCTCATCACCGCCGCCTTCGAGCACGGTGCGTCGGTCGTCTCCGCCAACAAGGCCCTCCTCGCCCAGGAGGGCGCCGCCCTCCACGCCGCCGCCGAGGGCCACGACGTGGACCTCTACTACGAGGCCGCCGTCGCCGGTGCCATCCCCCTCATCCGGCCGCTGCGCGAGTCCCTCGCCGGCGACAAGGTGAATCGCGTTCTCGGGATCGTCAACGGGACCACCAACTTCATCCTCGACAAGATGGATTCCACGGGGGCCGGGTATCAGGAGGCGCTCGACGAGGCCACCGCCCTGGGATATGCGGAAGCCGACCCGACCGCCGATGTCGAGGGGTTCGACGCCGCCGCCAAGGCCGCCATCCTCGCCGGAATCGCGTTCCACACGCGCGTGCGTCTCGACGACGTCTACCGCGAGGGCATGACCGAGGTCACCGCCTCCGACTTCGCCTCCGCCAGGAACATGGGCTGCACCATCAAGCTGCTCGCCATCTGCGAGCGCGCCGGCGACGGCCGGTCCGTCACCGCGCGCGTGCACCCGGCGATGATCCCGCTGACGCACCCGCTCGCCTCCGTGCGCGGCGCGTACAACGCGGTGTTCGTCGAGTCCGACGCCTCCGGACAGCTGATGTTCTACGGGCCCGGTGCCGGCGGTGCGCCGACCGCGTCCGCCGTGCTCGGCGACCTCGTCGCAGTGTGCCGCAACCGGCTCAGCGGAACCACCGGGCCGGGCGAGTCGGCGTATGCCGCACTGCCCGTCTCCGGCATGGGTGATGTCGTCACTCGGTATCACATCAGCCTCGACGTCGCCGACAAACCGGGCGTTCTCGCCCAGGTCGCCACCGTGTTCGCCGAGCACGGGGTTTCCATCGATACGGTTCGGCAGACGGGCAAGGACGGCGAGGCCTCCCTTGTCGTCGTCA
Source organism: Streptomyces sp. NPDC020898 (assembly GCF_044333925.1). Classification (NCBI taxonomy): domain Bacteria; kingdom Bacillati; phylum Actinomycetota; class Actinomycetes; order Kitasatosporales; family Streptomycetaceae; genus Streptomyces; species Streptomyces sp. NPDC020898. Next base: position 119,580 of record NZ_JBIRRV010000002.1, on the reverse strand, counting down.
CCCATCGTGCGTCCGACGCCGCCCTGGGCGGAACCGTCGAGGCGTTGCGCAAGCTCGACACCGTGCGGGGTGTCGCCAGCATCATGCGGGTTGAAGGAGAGTAACCAGCAATGACCCACCAATGGCGCGGAATCATCGAGGAGTACCGGGACCGGCTGCCCGTCTCCGCCAGCACGCAGATCGTGACGCTCCGTGAGGGTGGCACGCCCCTCGTGCCCGCGCAGGTGCTCTCCGAGCGCACGGGCTGCGAGGTCCACCTCAAGGTGGAAGGCGCCAATCCGACCGGTTCGTTCAAGGACCGCGGTATGACCATGGCCATCACGCGGGCCAAGGAGGAGGGGGCCAAGGCTGTTATCTGTGCCTCCACCGGCAATACGTCCGCCTCCGCCGCCGCGTACGCCGTGCGCGCGGGGATGGTTTCGGCCGTTCTCGTGCCGCAGGGCAAGATCGCGCTCGGCAAGATGGGGCAGGCGCTGGTCCACGGCGCCAAGATCCTCCAGGTCGAGGGCAACTTCGACGACTGCCTCACCCTCGCCCGCTCCCTGAGCGACAACTACCCTGTGGCGCTGGTGAATTCGGTCAACCCGGTGCGTATCGAGGGACAGAAGACGGCCGCCTTCGAGATCGTCGACATGCTCGGCGACGCGCCCGACATCCACGTTCTGCCGGTCGGTAACGCGGGCAACATCACCGCGTACTGGAAGGGCTACACCGAGTACGCCGCCGACGGCATCGCCCGGCGCACCCCGCGCATGTGGGGGTTCCAGGCGTCCGGCAGTGCTCCGATCGTGCGCGGCGAGATCGTCAAGGACCCCTCGACGCTCGCCACCGCGATCCGCATCGGCAACCCGGCCTCCTGGAAGCAGGCGCTGGCCGCGCGCGACGACTCGGGCGGCCTCATCGACGAGGTGACGGACCGTGAGATCCTGCGCGCCTACCGGCTGTTGGCCGCGCAGGAGGGCGTTTTCGTCGAGCCGGCGTCCGCCGCGTCCGTCGCCGGTCTGCTGAAGCTGGCCGAGCAGGGCAAGGTCGACCCGGGCCAGACCATCGTCTGCACGGTCACCGGCAACGGTCTGAAGGACCCGGGCTGGGCCACCGAGGGCGCACCGAAGCCGGTCGTCGTCCCGGTGGACGCCGCGACCGCCGCCGAGCGACTCGGACTCGCGTAGACCACGTACTGAGCACCCGAACCCGGGTACTCCCTACGTACTCCCTACGACGGGTGCACAGGGGGCTTACGACACGCATCGTGCGCCTCCTGTGCGCCCTATGTCGCCACAGAACCTTCCTTCGATAAGCTGGGGTGAACCCGCCCGCCGCATATGCCCCCGCGTATGGCACGGCGCCGCGTCGTCTCAGCGGCCTGAGGGTCTCCACGTACGTCTCAGTGTCGACCCTCAGTTCGTCCTTCAGTTCGTTCTTCCGTTTCGTATCGAGTGTCTTCGACGAACTCGCAGCTCAAGGAGAGTCATCGAGCGATGGCCGGTCCAGCGTTCCGCGCCGCCGCCGTCCGGGTGCGCGTCCCCGCCACCAGCGCCAATCTCGGTCCGGGCTTCGACGCCCTGGGCCTGTCGCTGGGGTTGTACGACGACGTGGTCGTCCGGGTGGCCGACTCCGGGCTGCACATCGACATCGCGGGAGAGGGCAGCGAAACCCTCCCGCGCGACGAGAACCACCTTCTTGTACGGTCCCTGCGCACCGCCTTCGACCTGCTCGGCGGACAGCCGCGCGGACTCGAGATCGTGTGCGCCAACCGCATTCCGCACGGCCGCGGACTCGGGTCCTCCTCGGCCGCGATCTGCGCCGGCATCGTCGCCGCGCGGGCCGTCACCATAGGTGGCGACAGCCGTCTCGACGACGAGGCGCTGCTCGAACTCGCCACCGAGATCGAGGGGCACCCCGACAACGTCGCCGCCTGTCTGCTCGGCGGGTTCACGCTCTCCTGGATGGAGGCCGGAGCCGCCCGGGCGATCAGGATGGAACCCGCCCGTTCCGTCGTTCCGGTGGTTTTCGTCCCCGGGAAGGCGGTGCTCACGGAGACCGCGCGCGGGCTGCTTCCGCGCACCGTTCCGCACGTCGACGCGGCCACCAACGCGGGGCGCGCCGCCCTGCTCGTCGAGGCTCTGACCAGGCGTCCCGAGCTGTTGCTGCCGGCCACCGAGGACCGGCTGCACCAGGACTACCGGGCCCCCGCCATGCCGGAGAGCGCGGCGCTGGTGGAGCGCTTGCGGGCGGACGGCATCCCCGCGGTGATCTCCGGCGCCGGGCCCACGGTCCTGGCGCTGGTCGACGAGGCCACGGCCGACAAGGTGTCCCGGCTGGCGGGCGAGGGCTGGGCCGCCAACAGGCTGGGCCTCGACGCCCGGGGGGCGAGCGTCCTGCCGCTGGCCGGGCCCGGGGACAGCTAGGTCGCGGCAACGCTGCGACATTCAACACTGAGACATTCAACTACGTACGGTTGCCGGATTGGGAGAGGGGGAATGTTTGTTGGATCCGGTAGTGTTAACCTCAAGTCTGCACCCGACCCCACCATGGCGAGGTGCTTTGTGTCCCCGTCAGGGACAGACATTCTTCCGGGAGCCTCCCAAACCAATCTGTGTTTCATGCGGCGTTCCATTCGTCGTGTGCAGGCGCTGAGCGGTATTCAGGGCACGCTCCGGAACCGGTGTGACCAAGCCACCTGACACAGCCACATCAGTGTCATGGCTTTGGGAAACGCCATCACCAGAAACCTCTTCCGCCGCTTGGCGGACCACCGCCCCGGCACGGTCCACTCATGAAGGACCGAAGCCGGACAGCACAACCGGTCGCCGTGCCAGACAGGCCGACGTCCGCTCCAGGGAAGGACCCTTCGTGAGCGACACCACCGATCTGATGGGCGCACGTGTCGAGGAGACCGCTGCCGCGCCCTCCACGGACGCCTCCGCGCCTGCCGCCGGTGCCGGCTCCCGGCGGCGCCGCGGTACCGGCCTCGACGGCATGGTGCTGGCCGAGCTGCAACAGGTCGCATCCGGCCTCGGAATCAAGGGCACCGCGCGTATGCGCAAGAGCCAGTTGATCGAGGTCATCAAGGAGGCGCAGGCCGGGGGCGGAGCCCCCAAGGCGGCGTCCTCGTCGGCCTCCTCCACCGGGGACGCAGCCGAGACCAAGCCCAAGCGCCGCGCCACCTCCAAGGCCCGTACGGGTGAGGACGCCGCGCCCGCCGCCGAGAAGAAGGCGGCCGCGGTAGCGGTCAAGGCCGAGGCGCCCGCCGAGAAGGCAGTGGCCCAGCAGCAGATCGAGATCCCCGGTCAGCCCGCCAGCGAGGACGCCCCGGCCGAGCGCCGCAGGCGCCGCGCCACCGCCGAGGCCGGCAGCCCCGAGACGATTGTCGTCGAGGCCAAGAGCGAGCCGAAGGCCGAGACGCAGGCCGCGCAGACGCAGACCGACACCGGTGACGGCGACGGCCGTCAGGGCCGCCGCGACCGCCGGGACCGTGGCGACCGCGGTGACCGTGGCCGGGACCGCGACCGCCGGGGCGGCAAGAGCGACGAGCAGCAGGGCGGCGGCGCCCAGCAGCGCAGCCAGGGGCAGGGCCAGCAGCAGGGTCAGCAGAGCGGCGGCCGTCAGGACCGCCAGGAGCGCCCCGACCGCCAGGACAGGCAGCAGCGCGACACCGGCCCGCGGGACAACGGACCGCAGGACGACTTCGACGACGACGGTGGCCGCCGTGGCCGCCGTGGCCGTTACCGGGACCGTCGTGGCCGTCGTGGCCGCGAGGAGTTCGGCCCGGAACAGCCGCAGGTCGCCGACGACGACGTCCTGATCCCCGTCGCGGGCATCCTGGACATCCTCGACAACTACGCGTTCATCCGGACGTCGGGCTACCTGCCGGGTCCCAACGACGTGTACGTCTCCCTCGCCCAGGTCCGCAAGAACGGCCTGCGCAAGGGTGACCACGTCACCGGTGCGGTCCGTCAGCCCAAGGACGGCGAGCGGCGCGAGAAGTTCAACGCGCTGGTGCGCCTGGACTCCGCGAACGGCATGGCCGCCGAATCAGGCCGTGGCCGCCCGGAGTTCAACAAGCTGACGCCGCTGTACCCGCAGGACCGCCTCCGTCTGGAGACGGACCCGGGCATCCTCACGACCCGCATCATCGACCTCGTCGCGCCGATCGGTAAGGGCCAGCGCGGTCTGATCGTGGCCCCGCCGAAGACCGGCAAGACCATGATCCTGCAGGCGATCGCCAACGCGATCACCATCAACAACCCCGAGTGCCACCTGATGGTCGTCCTGGTCGACGAGCGTCCGGAAGAGGTCACCGACATGCAGCGGTCGGTGAAGGGCGAGGTCATCTCCTCGACCTTCGACCGCCCGGCCGAGGACCACACCACGGTCGCCGAGCTCGCCATCGAGCGTGCCAAGCGTCTGGTGGAGCTGGGTCACGACGTCGTCGTCCTGCTCGACTCGATCACGCGTCTGGGCCGTGCGTACAACCTCGCCGCCCCGGCCTCCGGCCGCATCCTGTCCGGTGGTGTCGACTCGACCGCGCTGTACCCGCCGAAGCGCTTCTTCGGTGCCGCGCGCAACATCGAGGACGGCGGTTCGCTGACCATCCTCGCCACCGCGCTGGTGGACACCGGGTCCCGCATGGACGAGGTCATCTTCGAGGAGTTCAAGGGCACCGGCAACGCCGAGCTCAAGCTCGACCGCAAGCTCGCCGACAAGCGCATCTTCCCCGCGGTGGACGTCGACGCGTCCGGTACCCGTAAGGAAGAGATCCTGCTCGGCAGCGACGAGCTCGCCGTCACCTGGAAGCTGCGTCGCGTGCTGCACGCGCTCGACCAGCAGCAGGCGATCGAGCTGCTTCTCGACAAAATGAAGCAGACGAAGTCGAACGCCGAGTTCCTGCTCCAGATCCAGAAGACGACGCCGGGCAACGGCAACGACTGACGTTCGTCGAGCAGTTCACCAAAGGACCACCCCTTGTTCCGGGGGTGGTCCTTTGTGGTGTATGGGCACAGGTGTACGATCACGCTCTTCGGGCCCGTTTTCGTGACGGGGCCCGAACTGACAATCCCTAGGGGGGACTTGAGTGGGTATAACCCTGTCCAATGAGGGCCGTCACAGACGTCGTGTGCGGATCGCCGTTCCCGTTGTCGCCGCAGGCCTCGCCGCCGCGGTAGCCGGCGCGCTGATGATGTCGCCCGCGAGCGCCGCCACCGCCCTGCCGCAGCCCACCGCCGACCTCAGCCGCAGTGCGCCCAGCACCGCCGAGCTGAAGGAGCGTGTCGCGGGCGCGGCCGCAGGCGACGGCACCCCGGGCGCCACGACGAGCAAGTCGGCGCTGACCGCCGGCGCCGTCGGCGGCACCAAGGAAGCACAGATCATCGGTGGTTCGACGACCACCATCTCGGCCGCGCCGTTCATGGCCCAGCTCTGGTACTACGACGACAAGGGCACCCCGGACGCGACTGGCGATGACGTCGACTTCTTCTGTGGCGGCGCCGTCATCGCGCCGACGAAGATCCTCACCGCCGCGCACTGCGTCAAGGGCTACAACTGGAACGCCAACGGCGCCGTCGTCACCGGTACCGCGACGCTTCCGGACGGCGACGGCAACACGAACGGGACCGTTTCCGGCGTCTGGCGTCAGTGGAACAACCCGACGTACAACTCGACGACGATCGACAACGACATCGCCGTCCTGACGCTCGCGTACCCCGTCAAGGCAGCGCCGATCCGGATGACGACGGCGGGTGACACCGCCTCCTACAAGGCGCTCACCAACGCCAAGGTCTACGGCTGGGGACGCACCACGTCCACCACCCAGGACATCTCCCAGACGCTGAAGACGGCCACGCTGCCGGTCCAGTCCGACGCCACCTGCACGGGCGCGTTCGGAAGTGACTTCGTCAAGGGCCACATGGTCTGCGCGGGCAAGCCCGCAACGGGCAGCGACGCCGGTACCACCAGCGCCTGCAACGGCGACTCCGGCGGCCCGCTCGTGGTCGGCGGCAAGATCGTGGGCGTTGTCTCCTGGGGTGTGACGAACTGCGTCGCGAAGGGCGCCTACAGCGTCTTCTCGAAGGTCACGTCGTACGTCGGTGCCGTGTACCCGCGGGTCGAGGACGCGAACCTCAACGACGACCACAGGGCAGACCTGTGGCTGCGCCGCGCCTCCACCAAGGTCGGCTACGCCAAGTACTCCACGGGCACCGGCTTCGGTGCGAGCCAGCCGTGGGGCAACTGGGACGGCGTCAACGTCGTCCTGCAGACCGACCTGAACCGGGACGACTACCAGGACCTGATCGTCCGTGAGAGTGCCTCCGGCGCCGTGTACTGGATGCACTACGTGCCCGACACCGAGGCCTGGGCCACGACGAAGATCTTCGCCAACTGGAAGACCCGCACCCGGATCATCACCCCCGGCGACGTCACCGGCGACTACAAGCCCGACGTTCTCTCGGTCGACTCCGCGGGCGCCCTGTGGATCTACCCGGGCAACGGCAACGGCACCTTCTCGGCGCCGTCCAAGGCCTCCACCGGCTGGAACCAGTACAGCTCGGTCGTCGGCCACGGCGACTTCAACGGTGACGGCAAGGCCGACCTGCTCGCCCGCACCAAGACGGGCTCGGTCGGCTACCTGCTCAAGGGCAACGGCAAGGCCGGCGCCCAGGCCTTCGCGGCCCGGGTCAAGGTGCGTACCTGGAGCGCCTTCAACACCCTGGTCACCCCGGGCGACGTGACCGGCGACGGAAAGGCCGACTTCCTGGCCCGTACGCCCGTCGGGAAGATGTACCTCTACCCGGGCACCGGCAAGGGCACGAGCGAGATCTTCGGCGCACCGAAGGTCGTCGGCACCGACTACAAGCAGTGGGACATCATCGGCTGAACCAGCAGGTGAACGGGGCGTTCTGAGCAGTCCGCGAGGAACATCCCGTACGTCCGGTCACGCACTGTGCCCTTCGCATCACGCGAAGGGCACAGTGCGTTGTGCAACCCTTTTTCCGTAATGACCGTCTGACTGACCAGGTGACGACGGAACCAGGACTGGCCCTGAAAGCAGGGGGTAACCGACCGGGACGAGACCGAGGGAAGCACATGTCCGCCGAGAGCAATCCGCTTGATCCCGTTGATCCCGCGACGCGGCCCAGCCGCCGCAAGCCTCGCGGCAAGCACTCCAGGGCACTGCTCATCACGGCCTGGACCGCCGCGGCCATCCTCGTGCTCGGCGGCACCGGCCTCGGGTACGTGTACTTCAAGCTCAACGGCAACATCAAGAGCGTCGACATCAACCAGGTCCTCGGCACGGACCGGCCCACCAACGTCGACAACGGCTCGGAGGACATCCTGGTCCTGGGCTCCGACACCCGCTCCGGCGCCAACAAGAAGCTCGGCGGCGGCACGGACGACGGCAGCGCCCGCTCGGACACCGCGATGATCGTCCACGTGTACGAGGGCCACAAGAAGGCCAGTGTGGTCTCCATTCCCCGGGACACCCTCGTCGACCGCCCCCGGTGCACCGACACCAAGGGCGGCACGCACGACGCGGCCTCCGGCGTGATGTTCAACTCCGCGTACTCCACGGGGGGCGCCGCCTGTGCCGTGAAGACCGTCGAGTCGCTCACCGGCATCCGCATGGACCACTACATCGAGGTCGACTTCACCGGCTTCCAGAAGCTCGTCGACGAGCTGGGCGGCGTGGAGATCACCACGACGAAGGACATCAAGGACTCGGACAGCCACCTGAACCTGAAGGCCGGCACCCACAAGCTGAACGGCGCACAGGCACTCGGCCTCGTCCGCACCCGCCACGGCGTCGGCGACGGCTCCGACCTCGGCCGCATCCAGCTCCAGCAGGCGTTCATCAAGGCCCTGGTCGACCAGATCAAGGACGTGGGCGTCCTGACGAACCCCAAGAAGCTCTTCGACCTGGCCGACACCGCCACCAAGGCCGTCACCACCGACTCCGACCTCGGCTCCGTCGGTTCTTTGACCTCCTTCGCAACGGGCCTGAAGAGCATCAGCTCCGCCAACATGACCATGATCACCATGCCGGTCGAGTACGACCCGGCCAATCGCAACAGGGTCATAGTGGACAAGGACAAGGCCCAGCTGGTCTGGAAGGCCCTGAAGGCCGACCAGCCCATCCCGGCAAGCGCAACAAAGGGCACGGCAACAGGAGACGCGGCAGGCGTGGTGAGCTGAAAAAGCAGGGGCGAAGCCCCCTGCTTTTTCAGGGGCGCGGGGAACTGCGCGACAAGCCCCCACGCACCCGCACCCGCCCGCGAACGCCACCCCACCACCCCCTCCCGCGCCCTCCGGGAATATCCAACCCCCACCCCCCGTTTTGGGGGATGCGCCCAGTCCTGGCAGACTGGTACGTCGGCCCCGGTTCACGCCACCGCACCCCGCGGCAGCGACCCGGCGCCCTCCCGAAACTAGGAGAACCCCTTGAAGCGCGAAGTCCACCCCGAGTACGTCGAGACCCAGGTCAGCTGCACCTGCGGCGCGTCGTTCACCACCCGCAGCACGATCACGAGCGGCAACATCCGCGCCGAGGTCTGCTCCGAGTGCCACCCGTTCTACACGGGCAAGCAGAAGATCCTCGACACCGGTGGCCGCGTGGCCCGCTTCGAGGCCCGCTTCGGCAAGGCCGCTGCCGGCTCCAAGAAGTAGCGAGGCACCAGCGCCGGTCCACGGTCGCCCTCCGGGGCGTACCTGGACCGGCGTTTTTGGTCGCCCGCCTTCCCCCACGCACCACACGTTTTCAGGAGCCACCATGTTCGAGGCCGTCGAGGATCTGCTCACCGAGCACGCCGACCTGGAGAAGAAGCTCGCCGACCCGTCGGTCCACTCCGACCAGGCCAACGCGCGCAAGCTCAACAAGCGCTACGCCGAGCTGACCCCGATCGTCACGACCTACCGCTCCTGGAAGCAGACCGGGGACGACATCGTCACGGCGAAGGAGTTCGCCCTCGACGACCCCGACTTCGTCGCCGAGGTCAAGGAACTGGAGAAGCAGCGCGAGGACCTCACCGAGAGGCTGCGCCTGCTGCTCGTTCCGCGTGACCCCAACGACGACAAGGACGTCATCCTGGAGGTCAAGGCGGGCGCCGGCGGCGACGAGTCCGCCCTGTTCGCCGGTGACCTGCTGCGCATGTACCTGCGGTACGCGGAGCGCGTCGGCTGGAAGACCGAGATCATCGACGCCACCGAGTCCGAGCTGGGCGGCTACAAGGACGTCCAGGTCGCCGTGAAGACCAAGGGCGGCAACGGTGCCACCGAGCCCGGCCAGGGCGTCTGGGCGCGGCTGAAGTACGAGGGCGGGGTGCACCGCGTACAGCGTGTGCCGGCGACCGAGTCCCAGGGCCGTATCCACACCTCCGCGGCCGGTGTGCTCGTGACCCCCGAGGCGGAGGAGGTCGACGTCGAGATCAACCCGAACGACCTCCGCATCGACGTGTACCGCTCCTCCGGTCCCGGCGGTCAGTCCGTCAACACGACCGACTCGGCGGTGCGCATCACGCACGTTCCCACCGGAGTCGTCGCCTCCTGCCAGAACGAGAAGAGCCAGCTGCAGAACAAGGAGCAGGCGATGCGTATCCTGCGCTCCAGGCTCCTCGCGGCAGCCGTGGAGGAAGCGGAGAAGGAGGCCGCCGACGCCCGCCGCAGCCAGGTCCGCACGGTCGACCGCTCCGAGAAGATCCGTACGTACAACTTCCCGGAGAATCGCCTCTCGGACCACCGCGTCGGCTTCAAGGCCTACAACCTCGACCAGGTGCTGGACGGCGACCTCGACGCCGTCATCCAGGCCTGTGTCGACGCGGACTCCGCCGCGAAGCTCGCGGCAGCGTAAGCCCCGTACGAGCTCGTACGGGCCCCGTACGAGTCACGAGTACCCGGAGGATCCAGCGTGCAGCAGAACATTGGGGGACGGCCCCCGAGCCCCCGCAGCTTGCTGCTCGCGGAGGTGGCGCAGGCCACCCAGCGGCTGGCCGACGCGGGCGTGCCCTCGCCGCGCAACGACGCGGAGGAGCTTGCCGCGTTCGTGCACGGCGTGAAGCGGGGCACGCTGCACACCGTCAAGGACACCGACTTCGACGCCCGCTACTGGGAGGTCATCGCCCGCCGTGAGGCCCGCGAGCCGCTCCAGCACATCACCGGGCGTGCCTTCTTCCGGTACCTGGAACTCCAGGTCGGGCCAGGGGTGTTCGTACCGCGTCCCGAGACCGAGTCGGTCGTCGGCTGGGCGATAGACGCGGTCCGTGCGATGGACGTGGTCGAGCCGCTGATCGTCGACCTGTGCACCGGTTCCGGCGCCATCGCGCTGGCCCTCGCCCAGGAGGTCCCGCGTTCCCGGGTGCACGCCGTGGAGCTGTCCGAGGACGCCCTGGCGTGGACCCGCAAGAACGTCGAGGGGTCCAGGGTCGACCTGCGCCAGGGCGACGCCCTGGACGCCTTCCCGGACCTCGACGGCCAGGTCGACCTGGTCATCGCCAACCCGCCGTACATCCCGCTCACGGAGTGGGAGTACGTCGCTCCCGAGGCCCGGGACCACGACCCCGAACTCGCCTTGTTCTCGGGCGAGGACGGCCTCGACCTCATCCGGGGTCTGGAGCGCACCGCGCACCGGCTGCTGCGGCCCGGCGGCGTCGTCGTCGTCGAGCACGCGGACACCCAGGGCGGCCAGGTGCCGTGGATCTTCACCGAGGAACGGGGCTGGGCCGACGCGGCCGACCACCCGGACCTCAACAACCGCCCGCGCTTCGCGACGGCCCGCAGGGCGATGCCGTGAGCGCGCACACCACGACTTCAAGCCGGCAGTACGTGTACGAGGAGGCCCGTTAAATGGCTCGGCGATACGACACCAACGACGCGACCGACCGCGTGACCGGTCTGCGCGAGGCCGCGTCCGCCGTCCGCCGGGGCGAACTGGTGGTCCTCCCGACCGACACGGTGTACGGCATCGGCGCCGACGCGTTCTCCTCCGAGGCCGTCAACGACCTCCTGGAGGCCAAGGGACGCGGCCGTGGCATGCCCACGCCCGTTCTCATCGGCTCCCCGAACACCCTGCACGGCCTGGTCACGGACTTCTCCGAGATGGCCTGGGAACTCGTCGACGCCTTCTGGCCGGGCGCCCTCACACTCGTCGCCAAGCACCAGCCGTCCCTGCAGTGGGACCTGGGGGACACCCGCGGCACGGTCGCCGTCCGGATGCCCCTGCACCCGGTCGCCATCGAGCTGCTGACCGAGGTCGGCCCCATGGCGGTCTCCTCCGCCAACCTGACCGGCCACCCCGCGCCCGAGGACTGTGACGCCGCCCAGGAGATGCTCGGCGACTCCGTCTCCGTCTACCTGGACGGCGGCCCCACGCCCGGAATCGTCCCGTCGTCGATCGTCGACGTCACGGGCAAGGTGCCGGTCCTGCTGCGCGCGGGCGCGCTGTCGGCCGAGGAGCTGCGCAAGGTGGTCCCCGACCTCGAGGTGGCGAATTGACAGCCCCTGACGCGGGGCGTGGCATAGGCATGCGCACGGGGGTCACGGGGGCTCAGCACTGGAACGGGGCCTCGCGGGACGCCTTCCGCATCCTCCATGTCAGCACCGGCAACGTGTGCCGCTCGCCGATCACCGAGCGGCTGACCCGCCATGCCCTGGCGGACCGGCTCGGCGACCCCCTGTGGGGCGGCCTGATCGTGGAGAGCGCCGGTACGTGGGGCCACGAGGGCGCACCCATGGAGGCCAACGCGGAGGCGGTCCTCGCGGACTTCGGCGCGGACGCCTCCGGCTTCACCGGGCGTGAACTGCTCGACGAGCACGTGATCCGCGCCGACCTGGTGCTGACGGCGACGCGGGACCACCGCGCGCAGGTCATCTCGATGGGGCACTCGGCGGGGCTGCGCACGTTCACGCTGAAGGAGTTCACGCGCCTGGTGAAGGCGATCGACCCGGCGACCCTGCCTCCCCTGGACGACGGGATGATCGAACGGGCGCGGGCCCTGGTCCGCGCCGCGGCGGCTCTACGCGGGTGGCTTCTCGCGCCCACGGCGGAGGCGGACGAGGTGTTCGACCCCTACGGGGCGCCCCTCACGTTCTTCCGGTCCATCGGGGACGAGATACAGCAGGCCCTGGATCCGGTGGTCACGGCTCTGACGGGCGTTGCCGCGCGTACGTAGGCGCATGTACCGGGCGTACCTGCTCTCCCAGGCCTACATTGGACGTACGTCACCGTCGACGCCCGGAGTCCACCATGTCGGTCACGCGTGCCCCTGAGGCCGATGCAGCTGCCAGTGCCGGTGTTGATGGTCTGCGCCGGCAGGATCCCGAGCTTGCCGAGGTGCTGCTCGGGGAGGTCGAACGCCAGTCGACGACCCTCCAGCTGATCGCCGCCGAGAACTTCACCTCGCCCGCCGTGCTGGCCGCGCTCGGCTCGCCGCTCGCCAACAAGTACGCCGAGGGGTATCCCGGCGCCCGGCACCACGGCGGCTGCGAGATCGTCGACGTCGCCGAGCGCATCGCCGTGGAACGGGCCAGGGCGCTGTTCGGCGCCGAACACGCCAACGTCCAGTCCCACTCCGGGTCTTCGGCCGTCCTGGCCGCCTACGCGGCCCTCCTGCGCCCCGGTGACACCGTCCTCGCCCTCGGGCTGCCGTACGGCGGACATCTCACGCACGGGTCGCCCGCCAACTTCTCCGGGCGCTGGTTCGACTTCGTGCCCTACGGCGTGGACGCGGAGAGCGGGCTCATCGACTACGAGCAGGTGCGCGCCCTGGCCCGCACCCACCGCCCCAAAGCGATCGTCTGCGGGTCCATCGCCTACCCCCGGCACATCGACTACGCAGTCTTCCGTGAGATCGCCGATGAGGTAGGCGCCTATCTCATCGCCGACGCCGCCCACCCCATCGGGCTCGTCGCCGGGGGAGCGGCGCCCAGCCCCGTGCCGTACGCCGACGTCGTCTGCGCGACCACCCACAAGGTGCTGCGCGGGCCGCGCGGCGGGATGCTGCTGTGCGGCGCCGAGCTGGCAGAACGGGTCGACCGGGCGGTTTTCCCGTTCACGCAGGGGGGCGCGCAGATGCACACGATCGCCGCCAAGGCCGTCGCCTTCGGCGAGGCCGCGACGCCGGCCTTCACGGCGTACGCCCATCAGGTGGTCGCCAACGCACGGGTGCTGGCGGCGGAGCTGGCCGCCGAGGGGTTCGTCGTCACCACGGGGGGCACGGACACGCATCTGATCACCGTCGATCCGGCGCCGCTGGGGGTGGACGGGCGCAGCGCACGGGGGCTGCTCTCAGCCGCGGGAGTGGTTCTGGACTGCTGTGCGTTGCCGCACGCAGACGCGCGGGGGCTGCGGCTGGGGACGGCGGCGCTGACCACGCAGGGGATGGGCGAGGCCGAGATGGCGCGGATCGCGGTGCTGTGTGCGGCCGTGCTGCGTGGGGCTGTCGAGAGCGGTGGGGCGCGTGAAGAAGTGCGGGAGCTGGCCGGTAGATTTCCGCCTTATCCCGGGCGGTGAAGGGTAATCGTCATCCCGTGCACAGGCCCGCGTGCAACCATCGTCGCTACCCGGAAGTCCCCAACCTTATGCGTGCCTCGCTAGGGTGTGGGGCCTGGATGGCCAGCGAGACCTGTGGGGAAGCCTGTGCGTGAATACCTGCTGACGCTCTGCATCACGGCCGCGGTGACGTATCTGCTGACAGGGCCGGTGCGGAAGTTCGCGATCGTGGCCGGAGCGGTGCCGGAGATCAGGGCCCGTGACGTGCACCGGGAACCCACTCCGCGGCTCGGCGGGATCGCGATGTTCTTCGGGCTGTGCGCCGGCCTGCTGGTCGCCGACCACCTGACCAACCTCAACGAGGTCTTCGAGAACTCGAACGAGCCGAGGGCGCTGCTCTCCGGCGCCGCGCTCATCTGGCTGATCGGTGTGCTCGACGACAAGTTCGAGATCGACGCCCTGATCAAGCTCGGCGGGCAGATGATCGCCGCGGGCGTGATGGTCATGCAGGGTCTGACGATCTTGTGGCTGCCGATCCCGAGCGTCGGCAACGTGGCGCTGACCCAGTGGCAGGGCACCCTGCTGACGGTCGCGCTCGTCGTCATCACCATCAACGCGGTGAACTTCGTCGACGGCCTCGACGGTCTCGCGGCCGGCATGGTGTGCATCGCGTCGGCCGCGTTCTTCCTGTACGCCTACCGCGTCTGGGTCTCGTACGGCATCGAGGCCGCCGCCCCGGCGACGCTGTTCTCGGTGATCCTGATGGGCATGTGCGTCGGCTTCCTGCCGCACAACATGCACCCCGCGCGGATCTTCATGGGCGACTCCGGGTCGATGCTCATCGGGCTGGTGCTGGCCGCCGGCGCGATCTCCATCACCGGGCAGATCGACCCCGACGCGATGAACCTGTTCTCCGGGTCCGAGCGCAACACCGTGCACCAGATGGTGCCGGTCTACATCCCGCTGCTGATGCCGCTCACCATCATCGCGATCCCGGCGGCCGACCTGGTGCTGGCCATCGTGCGGCGCACCTGGCGCGGACAGTCGCCGTTCGCCGCGGACCGGGGGCATCTGCACCACCGGCTCCTGGAGGTCGGGCACTCGCACAGCAGGGCCGTCCTGATCATGTACTTCTGGTCGGCGCTCATCGCCTTCGGCGCCCTGTCCTACTCGGTCAACAACGCGTCCATGTGGATCGTCCTCAGTGTGGTGGCGCTGAGCGCGATCGGGCTCGTACTCCTGCTGCTGCCGCGCTTCACGCCGCGCACCCCGCGTTGGGCCGAGCGGTTCGTGCCGCCGCGGTACCGGCGGAGCCGGGCGTCGGAGGCCGCGGCCGGGGCGACCGCGCCCGCTGCCTCGGTGCCGGCCATGGCCGCCGAGGGGGCCGTCGAGGGAGCTGCCGAGCCGGCCGCCCCGGAACACCGGGCGCCGGTGCGTGCCGGGGTCTCCGGAGTCAACGGGGCGACGGCGATCGGCGCCCGTGCGCGACTGGTGGACCGGCGCAAGGCCGGGTCGTCGCGCTGAGGCAAGGTAAGAATCTGACTAACACTTTGCCTGAGCCCGCGAGAGCAAAGTGCTCCAATACCAGACAAGTCGGCGCCGATTCTGCACAGACGCGCAGGTTCACTCTCATGTGTGACACCGAGCACACCATCCAGGTAAAGACCTCATCAAATAGTTTGTGATACGGTTCACGAGAACCCCGGACGGAGCCGAAGGACCGCAGTGCGACGGTCCGTTGGCGCGAGTTTCTCTGCTCGAACCGGGGACTACGCTCGTCCATGACGACACCTGCCCCCCTGTGAAAGCGGAGTTGCCGCCATGCCGTCCAATGACGCCCGGATCCTGCTTCAGTCCGCTGTGCCCACAGCTGCCGTCGGTGCGCTTGCCGCCGTCGTCAGCGCGGTGGTCGCGGGTGCTGACGGAGCGATCGGGGCGGTTGTCGCGACGCTGGTGGCGATTCTCTTCATGGGGGTCGGGCTTTACGTTCTGCAGCGCACTGCCAAAACGCTTCCGCATCTGTTCCAGGCCATGGGCCTGATGCTGTATGCGGCGCAAATTCTTCTGCTGTTCATCTTTGTCGCGGCGTTCAAGAACACGACGCTGTTCAACCCCCGGGCCTTCGCGCTCACGCTGCTCGCAGGCACGCTCGCCTGGATCGCGGCGCAGGCGCGTGCCCACATGAAGTCGAAGATCCTCTACGTTGAACCCGACTCCACGATGGGGGACAGGCCCGAAAAGACGGGGCACTCGTCGTGAGAGGTAGGGCCGGGATAAGCGCGTGTGAGAGATCCTGCTATCGTCCGGTGCCAACTGCGGCATCGCGGGCGCGGGCATCTGAGCTGACGCCTGCTCAATCGCGAGGCTTGATGCCCCACCGCCGCCCCCACATCCGTAAGACCAGTCCAGTGCCGAACCGCGGCTGCGCGCCGCGCCGACACAACGAGGTTGCCGTACCCATGCGTCACGCCGAAGGAGCCCGTGGTGAGTGCTGACCAGACCCAGCTCGCCTTTGACTGGAGCTGTCGGATCATGTCCGACAACGGCTGTGGCTTCCCGGCTCCGGGCCTGCACTCGTTCCTCTTCAAGCCGATCGCCACGGTCGGCGGGTTCGAGTTCAACAAGGTGATGATGCTCGCGCTCATCACCACGCTCCTGGTCGTCACCTTCTTCACCCTTGCCTTCGGCAAGGCGAAGGTGGTGCCGGGCAAGCTCCAGATGATCGGCGAGGCCGGCTACGACTTCGTACGCCGCGGCATCGTTTACGAGACCATCGGCAAGAAGGAGGGCGAGAAGTACGTCCCTCTGATGGTCTCGCTGTTCTTCTTCATCTGGATCATGAACATCTGGTCCGTGATCCCGCTGGCCCAGTTCCCGGTCTCGTCGGTCATCGCCTATCCGATGGTGCTCTCAGGCATCGTCTACGTGGTGTGGATGTCGGTGACCTTCAAGCGGCACGGCTTCGTCGGCGGCTTCAAGAACCTCACCGGCTACGACAAGTCGCTCGGCCCGGTGCTGCCGCTCGTCATGGTCATCGAGTTCTTCTCGAACACACTCGTGCGACCGTTCACACACGCGGTGCGACTCTTCGCGAACATGTTCGCCGGCCACCTGATGCTGGTCATGTTCACCGTCGCATCCTGGTACCTGCTGAACAGCTGGATGGTCCCGGCCGCCGGTGTGTCCTTCGTGATGGCCGTGGTCATGATCGGCTTCGAGCTTTTCGTCCAGGCCGTCCAGGCGTACGTGTTCGTGCTGCTGGCCAGCTCCTACATTCAGGGCGCTCTCGCCGAGCACCACTGAGCCACAACTCCTCCTAACCCCTGAGAACGTCCGGTGGCCAACCCCCACCGGTCCTGAAAGAGAAGGAAGAACAGCATGGCTGCCCTTGAGACCCTCGCCGCCCTTGAAGGCAACATCGGCGCCGTCGGCTACGGCCTTGCGGCCATCGGCCCCGGCGTCGGCGTCGGCATCATCTTCGGTAACGGCACCCAGGCGCTGGCCCGCCAGCCCGAAGCGGCCGGTCTGATCCGTGCCAACCAGATCCTCGGTTTCGCGTTCTGTGAGGCGCTCGCCCTCATCGGCATCGTCATGCCGTTCGTCTACTAGACCGACGAACCCGACGATCGAAACCTTTCAAGGAAAGGCACTGATGTGATCGCCAACCTGGTACAGCTGGCGGCCGAGGAGGAGCAGAACCCGCTCATCCCGCCCGGTCCCGAGCTGCTTGTCGGCGCCATCGCCTTCGCCATTGTGTTCTTCTTCTTCTGGAAGAAGCTGCTTCCGAACATCAACAAGGTTCTGGAGGAGCGTCGCACGGCGATCGAAGGCGGTATCGAAGAGGCCGACGCCATGAAGGTCGAGGCCCAGAGCGTGCTCGAGCAGTACAAGGCTCAGCTCGCCGAGGCCCGGCACGAAGCCGCGCGGCTGCGCCAGGAGGCGCAGGAGCAGGGTGCTGTGCTCATCGCCGAGATGCGTGCGGAAGGCCAGCGGCAGCGCGAGGAGATCGTCGCCGCCGGTCACTCGCAGCTCGACGCCGACCGTAAGGCCGCGTCGTCCGCGCTCCGCCAGGACGTCGGCAAGCTCGCCACCGACCTGGCCGGCAAGCTCGTCGGTGAGTCCCTGGAGGACCACGCTCGGCAGAGCCGCGTGATCGACCGTTTCCTCGACGACCTTGAGGAGAAGGCCGAGGCGACTCGATGACTGTGCACGGAGCCAGTCGCGAGGCTGCCGCCGCCGCACGTGAGCGTCTCGACGCGCTGACGGACTCGACGTCCGCCGACGCGAAGCTGCTGGCCGCGGAGCTGGCCGCGGTCACCGCGCTGCTGCACCGCGAGGTGTCACTGCGTCGGGTCCTCACCGACCCGGCGCAGTCCGGAGAGTCCAAGGCCGAGCTGGCCCAGCGCCTCTTCGGCAGCCAGGTCGGCGGGCCCACCACCGACCTGGTGGCCGGCATGGTGCGTTCCCGCTGGTCGCGCTCGCGCGACCTCGTGGACACGCTGGAGGAGCTGGCGGACCTCGCCGACCTCACCGCCGCCCAGCAGACGGGCAAGCTCGACAACGTCGAGGACGAGCTGTTCCGGTTCGGCCGGATCGTCACCTCGAACACCGAGCTGCGCGCCGCGCTGACCGACCGTGCCGCGACCACCGCCGCCAAGAGCGAGCTGCTCCGCAGCCTGCTCGGGGGCAGGGCCGAGGCCACCACCGAGCGTCTGGTGACGCGCCTTGTGACCGCGCCGCGGGGACGTAGCCTGGAAGCGGGACTCGAGTCCCTGTCCAAGCTCGCCGCCGAACGCCGGGACCGCATGGTCGCCGTCGTCACCTCGGCGGTTCCGCTGAGCGACCCGCAGAAGCAGCGCCTCGGCGCCGCCCTCGCGAAGCTCTACGGCCGCCAGATGCACCTCAACCTCGACGTGGAACCCGAGGTCCTCGGCGGGATCCGGGTGCTGGTCGGCGACGAGGTCATCAACGGCAGCATCGCGGACCGGATCGACGACGCCGGCCGCCGCATGGCGGGCTAGCCCGCCCGGCAGCCACGCAGTACGCAGCAACTCAATATTCGTAGTACGTAATTTCTTACGGCCCTGGTTGGGCCGTGCAGAGGATTCACCTCTTTTTGGGGGGAGTCCCCATCCCCCCAAGTGAAACTTCGGGCCCAACAAGGAGAGCAGGGAACCCAGATGGCGGAGCTCACGATCCGGCCGGAGGAGATCCGGGATGCGCTGGAGAACTTCGTCCAGTCGTACAAGCCGGACGCGGCCTCGCGCGAGGAGGTCGGTACGGTCACCCTTGCCGGCGACGGCATCGCGAAGGTCGAGGGCCTGCCCTCGGCCATGGCCAACGAACTGCTGAAGTTCGAGGACGGCACCCTCGGACTCGCGCTCAACCTCGAAGAGCGCGAGATCGGAACCGTCATCCTCGGCGAGTTCAGCGGTATCGAGGAGGGCCAGCCGGTCACCCGTACCGGCGAGGTCCTGTCGGTGGCGGTCGGCGAGGGCTACCTCGGTCGCGTCGTCGACCCGCTCGGCAACCCGATCGACGGCCTCGGCGAGATCGAGACCAGCGGTCGTCGCGCCCTTGAGCTGCAGGCTCCGGGCGTCATGGCGCGAAAGTCGGTGCACGAGCCGATGGAGACGGGCTACAAGGCCGTCGACGCGATGACCCCGATCGGCCGTGGCCAGCGTCAGCTGGTCATCGGCGACCGTCAGACGGGCAAGACCGCTCTGGCCGTCGACACGATCATCAACCAGCGTGACAACTGGCGTTCGGGCGACCCGAAGAAGCAGGTCCGCTGCGTCTACGTCGCCATCGGTCAGAAGGGCTCGACCATCGCCTCCGTGCGTGGCGCCCTCGAAGAGGCCGGCGCGCTGGAGTACACGACCATCGTCGCCGCCCCGGCGTCCGACCCGGCCGGCTTCAAGTACCTGGCGCCGTACACCGGTTCGGCCATCGGTCAGCAGTGGATGTACGAGGGCAAGCACGTCCTCATCATCTTCGACGACCTCTCGAAGCAGGCCGACGCCTACCGCGCCGTGTCGCTGCTGCTGCGCCGCCCGCCGGGCCGTGAGGCCTACCCGGGTGACGTCTTCTACCTCCACTCCCGCCTGCTGGAGCGCTGCGCGAAGCTCTCCGACGAGCTGGGCGCGGGCTCGATGACCGGTCTGCCGATCGTCGAGACGAAGGCCAACGACGTCTCGGCGTTCATCCCGACCAACGTCATCTCCATCACCGACGGCCAGTGCTTCCTGGAGTCGGACCTGTTCAACGCCGGTCAGCGCCCCGCGCTGAACGTCGGTATCTCCGTCTCCCGAGTCGGCGGTTCCGCGCAGCACAAGGCCATGCGCCAGGTGTCCGGCCGACTGCGCCTCGACCTCGCCCAGTACCGTGAGCTGGAGGCGTTCGCCGCCTTCGGTTCCGACCTGGACGCCGCGTCGAAGTCGCAGCTGGAGCGAGGTCAGCGACTGGTCGAGCTGCTCAAGCAGGCTCAGTACGAGCCGATGGCCACCGAGGACCAGGTCGTCTCCATCTGGACCGGCACCACCGGCCGTATGGACGAGGTGCCGGTGGGCGACATCCGCCGCTTCGAGAAGGAGCTCCTGGAGTACCTGCACCGCAAGGAGCAGGGCCTCATGACCTCCATCAAGGAGGGCGCGAAGATGTCGGACGACACCATCACCGCCATCGGCGACGCCGTCGTGGAGTTCAAGAAGCAGTTCGAGACCTCGGACGGCAAGCTTCTCGGCGAAGACGCCCCTGCCGCCGCCGGCAAGTGACGACGGAAGGGACCTGACTCATGGGAGCCCAGCTCCGGGTCTACAAGCGTCGCATCAAGTCCGTCACCGCGACCAAGAAGATCACCAAGGCGATGGAGATGATCGCCGCCTCGCGTGTCGTCAAGGCGCAGCGCAAGGTGGCGGCCTCCGCGCCGTACGCGACCGAGCTCACCCGCGCGGTCACGGCGGTCGGCACCGGCTCTAACACCAAGCACCCGCTGACCACCGAGGCCGAGGCGCCGACCCGTTCCGCGGTCCTGCTCCTCACGAGCGACCGCGGTCTGGCCGGCGCCTTCAACTCCAACGCGATCAAGGCCGCCGAGAAGCTGACGGCGCGCCTTGAGGCGGAGGGCAAGGAGGTCGACACGTACATCGTCGGCCGCCGTGGTCTGGCCCACTACAACTTCCGCGAGCGCAAGGTCGTGGAGTCGTGGTCGGGCTTCACCGACCAGCCGTCGTACGCGGACGCGAAGAAGGTCGCGGGTCCGCTCATCGAGGCCATCGAGAAGGAGACGGCGGACGGCGGCGTGGACGAACTCCACATCGTCTACACCGAGTACGTCTCGATGATGACGCAGAACGCGGTCGACAGCCGTCTGTTGCCACTCCGCCTCGACGACGTCGCGGCAGAGACGACCGGCAAGGGCGAGATCCTTCCGCTGTACGACTTCGAGCCGTCGGCGGAGGACGTCCTCGACGCCCTGCTGCCGCGGTACGTCGAGAGCCGTATCTACAACGCGATGCTCCAGTCGGCTGCTTCCAAGCATGCCGCCACGCGCCGCGCGATGAAGTCGGCCACCGACAACGCGGGAGACCTCATCACGACGCTCTCCCGACTTGCCAACGCGGCCCGACAGGCCGAAATCACCCAGGAAATCAGCGAGATCGTCGGTGGCACCGCAGCCCTGGCCGACGCGACCGCGGGGAGTGACAGGTAATGACGACGACAGTTGAGACGGCCGTTGCCACGGGCCGCGTCGCCCGGGTAATCGGCCCGGTCGTCGACGTGGAATTCCCCGTCGACGCCATGCCGGAGATCTACAACGCCCTTCACGTCGAGGTGGCCGACCCGGCCCTCGACGGCGCGAAGAAGACGCTGACCCTGGAGGTCGCCCAGCACCTGGGTGACGGCCTGGTCCGCACGATCTCGATGCAGCCCACCGACGGTCTGGTCCGCCAGGCCGCGGTCACCAACACGGGTACGGGCATCACCGTCCCGGTCGGTGACTTCACCAAGGGCAAGGTGTTCAACACCCTCGGTGAGGTACTGAACTCCGAGGAGCAGTACTCGGGTGAGCGTTGGTCCATCCACCGCAAGGCCCCGCGCTTCGACGAGCTCGAGTCGAAGACCGAGATGTTCGAGACCGGCGTCAAGGTCATCGACCTTCTCACCCCGTACGTCAAGGGTGGAAAGATCGGCCTGTTCGGCGGTGCCGGTGTCGGCAAGACGGTGCTCATCCAGGAGATGATCTACCGCGTCGCCAACAACCACGACGGTGTCTCCGTGTTCGCCGGTGTCGGCGAGCGCACCCGTGAGGGCAACGACCTCATCGAGGAGATGTCCGAGTCGGGCGTCATCGACAAGACCGCGCTGGTCTTCGGCCAGATGGACGAGCCCCCGGGCACCCGTCTGCGCGTGGCCCTGGCGGGTCTGACCATGGCGGAGTACTTCCGCGATGTGCAGAAGCAGGACGTGCTGTTCTTCATCGACAACATCTTCCGCTTCACGCAGGCCGGTTCAGAGGTCTCGACCCTGCTCGGCCGTATGCCCTCCGCGGTGGGTTACCAGCCGAACCTGGCCGACGAGATGGGTCTCCTCCAGGAGCGCATCACCTCGACCCGTGGTCACTCGATCACCTCGATGCAGGCGATCTACGTCCCCGCGGACGACCTGACCGACCCGGCCCCGGCCACCACGTTCGCCCACCTCGACGCGACGACGGTTCTCTCCCGTCCGATCTCCGAGAAGGGCATCTACCCGGCCGTGGACCCGCTGGACTCCACGTCCCGCATCCTCGACCCGCGCTACATCGCGGCGGAGCACTACAACACCGCGATGCGCGTCAAGACGGTCCTCCAGAAGTACAAGGACCTTCAGGACATCATCGCGATCCTCGGTATCGACGAGCTCGGCGAGGAGGACAAGCTCGTCGTCCACCGTGCCCGTCGCGTGGAGCGCTTCCTGTCCCAGAACACCCACGTCGCCAAGCAGTTCACCGGCGTCGACGGGTCGGACGTACCGCTGGACGAGTCGATCACCGCGTTCAACGCGATCATCGACGGCGACTACGACCACTTCCCGGAGCAGGCGTTCTTCCTCTGCGGTGGCATTGAGGACCTGAAGAAGAACGCGAAGGAGCTGGGCGTCTCCTGACCCCCGCGCTCTTGGGAGAGGGGCAGGGGGGCACCCTTCGCGGGGTGCGTCCTGCCCCTCTCCGCACTACCACTAGAATTGATCCCAACACCCGGTACAACAGCCGGGTGGTGACCCGAGGAGCCAACCGTGGCTGCTGAGCTGCACGTCGAGCTGGTCGCTGCCGACCGTAAGGTCTGGTCCGGCGAGGCCACCCTGGTGGTCGCGCGTACCACGTCCGGCGACATCGGCGTCATGCCCGGTCACCAGCCGCTGCTCGGTGTGCTGGAGTCGGGCCCGGTGACCATCCGTACGAGTGATGGTGGAACGGTCGTCGCCGCGGCGCACGGCGGATTCATCTCGTTCGCCGACAACAAGCTGTCACTGCTGGCGGAGATCGCCGAGCTGGCGGACGAGATCGACGTCCAGCGCGTGGAGCGCGAGCTCGAGCGCGCGAAGGCGGAGGGCGACGAGTCCGCCGAGCGGCGCGCCGACGTCCGACTGCGGGCCGTGGCGGCGCGCTGACCCCAGCGCACCATGTGATGCTTTGCCTCAGCCGCGGCTGGGACCGGTTAGCGCCGGTCCCAGCCGCGGCTGAGGCAAATCCGGATGTTTTTTCTTTTCCGTTACCTAGGAGACGAGGAGGTCGGTGTCGATGATCCTCGCTCTGACTGTGTGCGGCTTGGTAGTGGCGTTCGTGGTGCTGGGCCTGTTCGTCTTCGGGCTGCGCCGCCGGCTCATCCAACGCTCCGGCGGTACGTTCGACTGCAGCCTGCGCTGGGACGTACCGGAGAAACCCGACCCCAGCGGCAAGGGCTGGGGCTACGGTGTCGCCCGC
The DNA here is from genome assembly GCF_044333925.1 of Streptomyces sp. NPDC020898. NCBI lineage: Bacteria > Bacillati > Actinomycetota > Actinomycetes > Kitasatosporales > Streptomycetaceae > Streptomyces > Streptomyces sp. NPDC020898. The sequence goes on along the minus strand of NZ_JBIRRV010000002.1, from coordinate 96,139 downwards.
TACAACGGCGACCGCATCGAGTGGTACCGCGTCTTCTCGTACTCCCCCCGTCCGCGCCGCGTCCTGGAACGCTCGGCGATCGAGGTGGCAGGCCGCCGCGCCCCCGACGGCGAGGAGGAACTGGCCCTGCTCTCGGACGCGGTCGTGCTGGCCTGTCTCCACCGGGGGATCAGGCTGGAGCTGGCGATGAGCGACGACGCGCTGACCGGATTTCTCGCGTGGCTGGAAGCAGCCCCGCCAGGTCAGCGCGTCAATGTTGCTTGAGGGCTAGTTCAGCCCGCCGTTGATCGCGCTCACCAGCTCCCCGTTGCTCGTGTCCCCGCTGAACTCCCAGAAGAACGCGCCGCCCAGGGACTGGTTCTTCGCCCAGGTCATCTTGCCGGCGATCGTCGCGGGAGTGTCGTACGACCACCAGTTGGTGCCGCAGCGCGCGTACGCCGTGCCGGCGATGGTGCCGGTGGCCGGGCAGGATGTCTTGAGGATCTTGTAGTCCTCGATGCCCGCCTCGTATGTGCCCGGTGCCGCGCCGGTCGCCGCGCCGCCGGGGGCGGACTGGGTGACGCCGGTCCAGCCGCGGCCGTAGAAGCCGATGCCCAGCAGGAGCTTCGCCGCCGGGACGCCCTTGGCCTTCAGCTTGGCGATGGCGTCGGCGGAGTTGAAGCCCGCGACCGGGATGCCGGCGTACGAGGTGAGCGGCGAGTGCGGGGCGGTCGGGCCGTCCGCGTCGAAGGCGCCGAAGTAGTCGTACGTCATTACGTTGTACCAGTCGGCGTAGGCCGCGGCGCCGCCGTAGTCGGCCGCGTCGATCTTGCCGCCGGAGGAGCCGTCGGCGGTGATGGCCGCGGTGACCAGGTAGTTCGCGCCGAACTGCGAACGCAGCGCCGACATCAGGTTCTTGAAGGCCGCGGGACCCGACGTGTCACAGGTCAGGCCGCAGGCGTTCGGGTACTCCCAGTCGATGTCGATGCCGTCGAAGACATCCGCCCAGCGCGGGTCCTCGACGACCGCCTTGCAGGAGGCGGCGAAGGCGGCCGGGTTGGCGGCGGCCTGCGCGAAGCCGCCGGAGTAGGTCCAGCCGCCGAAGGAGTACAGCACCTTGATGTGCGGGTACTTGGCCTTGAGCTGCCGCAGCTGGTTGAAGTTGCCGCGCAGCGGCTGGTCCCAGGTGTCGGCCGCGCCGGACACCGACTGGTCGGCGGTGTACGCCTTGTCGTAGGCCGCGTAGGTGTCGTCGACGACGCACTGGCCGTTCTTGACGTTGCCGAACGCGTAGTTGATGTGGGTGATCTTCGGCGCCGAGCCCGAGGTGACCAGGTTCTTGACGTGGTAGTTGCGGCCGTAGACGCCCCACTCGGTGAAGTAGCCGAGCTTCACCTTGTTCCCGGTGGGCGGATTCGTGGCGCCGCCGGTGGTGCGCACGGTGACCGCGCCACTCACCGGTCCGGTCTGGTCGGCGGTGTCCCGGGCCTGGACGGTGTACGAGTAGTCCGTACCGGCGGTCAGACCCGTGTTCGTGTACGAGGTCGCCGTCACCGTCGCGACCTTGGCGCCGTCGCGCAGCACGTCGTAGTTCTTGATGCCCTTGTCGTCGGTGGCCGCGCTCCAACTGAGCTTCACCGAGGTGTTGGTGACCTCCGATGCCGTCGGAGTACCGGGCGCGGAGGGGGCGTTGTCGCCGGGCACCGAGCCGCCGTCACAACTGCCGCCGTTGAGCTTGCAGTTGGCGGGAGAGCCGGTGCCGGCGCCGTTGAAGCCGAAGGAGATTGAGGCGCCGGGGGCGAGGGTGCCGTTCCAGGACTTGTTCTTGGCGGTCCAGTGGGTGCCGGACGAGGTGACGTCGGCGTCCCAGGCCGAGGTGACGGACGTGCCGGCGGGGAAGTCCCACTCGACCGTCCATGAACTGATCGACGTGGTACCGGTGTTGACGACCGTCCACTTGCCCTCGAAGCCGGTGCCCCAGTCCTGGGTCTTGGCGTAGGTGGCGGTGGCGGAAGCGGCCGCCTGTGCCGGGCCGGCGAGGCCGACCATCGCGGCCAGCGGAAGCAGCAGGGTGGTCAGGCCTGCCACAGCTCTGTGTCTGAAGCTGTGTCCGAAACTGTTCCTGAAGCCGTGTCCGAAGCGCATGCAGCGCCTCCTTGGGGGTTGTGAGGGAGAGGGGGCGTGACTGAGCCTTCACACCCACGGTGCCGCGAGAATAGGAAGGTCTGGACCACAGGTCAATAGGTCTGGACCAGTGCGGCGGCAACTTCCTCAGATCCCCAACTCCTGTGCCAACACGGCTGCTTGAACCCGGCTGCGCAGCTCCAGCTTGCCCAGCAACCGGCTGACGTGCGTCTTCACCGTCGCCTCCGCCATGTCGAGACGGGTCGCGATGCCGGCGTTGGACAGCCCCTCGCCGAGGCACGACAGCACCTCGCGTTCCCGGCGGGTGAGGGTGTCCAGGACGGCCGGGTCGGCCTTCGGCTCCCGTACGGGCCTGGCGGCGAACTCCGCGATCAGGCGCCGGGTGACCGCCGGGGCGATCAGACCCTCGCCGCGCGCCACCGTCCGTACGGCCTCGATGAGGTCCCTCGCCTCCGTGTTCTTGAGGAGGAAGCCACAGGCGCCCGCACGCAGCGCCCCGAAGACGTACTCGTCGAGATCGAAGGTGGTCAGCACGAGCACATCGGCGAGGCCCTCCGCGACCACCTGCCGGGTCGCCGACACCCCGTCCAGGCGCGGCATCTGAATGTCCATCAGCACCAGATCCGGCCGCAGTTCACGGGCCAGCGCCACGGCCTGCTCGCCGTCCGCCGCCTCCCCGGCCACCTCGATGTCGGGCGCGCTGCCCAGAATGAGGACCAGCCCCGCCCGTACGGACGACTGGTCCTCGGCGACGAGCACCCGGATCGGCCGGCTCGCCCGGCTCACCCGTCCTAATTCCGTCATACGTCTTCTTCTCCTTCGGTGAGGGGCAGCGTGGCGCGTACGGCCCAGCGGGCGCCGTCCGGTCCCGCGGCGAAGCTGCCGCCCAGCAGCGCGACCCGCTCCCGCATCCCGACCAGACCGGCGCCCGAGCCGGGGGCGCGCGGGCTGTCGTGATCGACGTACGGGCTGGTCACGGCGACGCTCAGCGAACCGTCCCGGTGGGCGAGCGCCACCGTGACCCGGCCCGGGGAGGAGTGCTTGAGGGCGTTGGTCAGGGACTCCTGGACGATGCGGTACGCGGCCAGCTCGACCGGGGCCGGCAGGGTGCCGTGGTCGGTGTCGAGGGTGACGTCGAGGCCGTTGGTGCGGGCGCCGTCGACCAGGTGGTCGAGGCTGTCCAGCGTCGGGGCCGCCGCCGGTTCCCGGTCGCCGCCGCTGTCGCGCAGGATGCCGATCAGGCGGCGCATCTCGGCGAGTCCCGCCACGCTGTTCTCGCGGATGACACCGAGGGCCTGGCGCGAGGTGTCCGGGTTGTCGAGGGAGAGCGCGGCCGTGGAGTGGATCGCGATGGCGGACAGGTGGTTGGCGACCATGTCGTGCAACTCCCTTGCCATTCGCGCCCGTTCGGAGGTCACCGCCTGGGTGCGGTCCAACTCGGCGAGCAGTGCGGTCTGTTCGGCACGCAGCCGGGCGGCCTCGGCGGCGTCACGGTGGTTGCGGACGATCAGGCCGGTGGCGGCGGGCGTGAACGCCACGATGCCGATGACCACACCGATGAGCAGCGCCTCCGGATCCCGCGACACGGCGAAGGGCACGATCGCGGCGGCCACCGAGAGCAGTCCGGTGATCCGGGGCACGCGGCGGGCGGTGGCGGGCGGGCCGTACAGCACGGCCGCGTACACGAGGTCCGTGAACATCACGAGGGTGACCAGGCTGCCCTGCGTGACGGTGTCCAGGATCAGCGCGGGAACGCCGATCAGCAGGCCCGTGCGCGGGCGGATCCTCCGCAGCAGCTCGCAGCCGGCGGTCACGGCGAGCGGCAGCAGGACCGGCCAGCGCCCCTCCCAGAGCACGATCGACTCACTGGCCGGCCGGGTGTCGAGACCGACGGCCCAGAACAGCAGCCCGCCGAGCAGTCCGGCGAGCGCGATGCGCACGTCGTAGCGGTGCGGTCGGGGCGGTCGCAGGGCCATGACTCCATCCAACACGGCCCACGCGCCGTCCGCCTGATTCCCGGGAAGGGTCCGCAACTGCATCTTTCGATGTACCGCGACTTCCTCACCGCAGACGACGAATCCGGGGCATTCCACCGGGAGCCTGTAAGGGTGACCGAGAGGAGCGAACCGTGATCGTCGCACTGATCATCGCCTGCGAGGTCGGCTTCTGGGTGCTGCTGGCGCTCGGCCTGGCCGCCCGCTACCTGCTGAAGTGGCGCCGCACCAGCGTGGTGCTGCTCCTGTGTGAGCCGCTGCTGGAACTGGTCCTCTTCGTCGTCACGGCGATCGACCTGAGGAACGGCGCCGAGCCGGGCTGGGAGCACGGTCTGGCCGCGCTCTACATCGGTTTCACGGTGGCGTACGGCCACTACACGATCCGCTGGCTCGACGGCCACGCCGCCCACCGCCTGGGCGGGGCCCCGCCCCCGCCCAAGCCGCCGCGCTACGGCATGGCCCGCGCCCGCCACGAGGGCCGCCTCTGGCTGCGCACGGTCCTGGCGGCGGCGGTCGCCTGGGCGTTGCTTCAGGGGGCGGTCTGGTATGTCGGCGACGGGGACACGTCGTCGTTGCGGTCCTTCCAGTGGGCGGCGCTGCGGGCCGCCGGCATCCACGGGCTGATCGCACTGACGTACACGATCTGGCCCAAGAAGGACCCGGGCGGGCCCGGAGCGACCGGTAACGCCGACCGGCCCACCTTCGAGAAGGAGAGCGCACGCCGATGAGCCAGGCGACGAAGAACCTGCTGGAGGGCGCCGCCCCCCCTGGTGACCGGCCTGGCGCTGTGGCTGTTCGCCGGGGATGTGGAGCTCCCCTTCGTCACCTTGACGAAGGTGGGCGTCGTCATGATGTGCGTCGGGGGAGCACTGCTCCTGACGGGCCTGTTCCAGGCCGCACGCGCATCGCCGGGCAAGGAGTAGGGAGTCGGGGCCGCCCGGTGTCCTCAGCGCTCCCCGCCGGGGACCCAGAGGACGTCCCCGACCTCCTTGTTGGCGGTGCGCGCAAGGATGAAGAGCAGGTCCGACAGGCGGTTGAGGTAGGTCGCGGTGAGCGGGTTCATACTGCCATTTTCTCCTTTGGCACCGTGCACCTCCAGCGCCGCCCACGTGGAGCGCTCGGCCCGGCGTACGACCGTGCACGCCTGGTGCAGCAGGGCGGCGCCGGGGGTGCCGCCGGGCAGGATGAACGAGCGCAGTTTCTCCAGGTCTTCGAGGAACCGGTCGCAGTCCGCCTCCAACTTGTCGACGTAGTACTGCTCGACACGCAGCGGCGGGTACTCCGGGTTCTCGGCCACCGGCGTCGACAGGTCCGCGCCCACGTCGAACAGGTCGTTCTGCACCCGGGTCAGGACCTTCACAACCTCCTCCGCCAGCCCGCCCAGCGCGACGGCGGTCCCGATCGCGGCGTTCGCCTCGTTGGCGTCGGCGTACGCCGAGATCCGCAGATCGGTCTTGGCGACCCTGCTCATGTCACCGAGGGCGGTGGTGCCCTGGTCGCCGGTCCTGGTGTAGATACGCGTCAGATTGACCATGCGGTCAGCGTAGTGACGACCTCGGACAACCGCTCAACTAGGCCGTACGAGGGGTGTAATGAGCCAGCCCGGTGTGATGTCCGCCAGATGAGACGTGACGCGCGTTACTTACCGGTCACACAGCACCCTCACGACCGCTAAGGTCCGCCGAAGAGGCCTAGTCGGGGCCCCTATCAAGGCATAGGTAAACAGCGCGTCAGGGGAGTCGCACAGTGGCACGGAAGCTTGCCGTCATCGGAGCCGGCCTGATGGGTTCCGGCATTGCCCAGGTCTCCGCCCAGGCGGGCTGGGACGTCGTTCTGCGCGATGTCACCGACGAAGCGCTCACCCGTGGCACCGACGGCATCAAGGCCTCGTACGACAGGTTCGTGGGCAAGGGCAAGCTGGCCGCGGCCGACGCCGAGGCCGCCCTCGGACGCATCACCACGACCACCGATCTCGACGCTGTCGGCGACGCGGACATCGTCGTCGAGGCGGTCTTCGAGAAGTTGGAGGTCAAGCACGAGATCTTCCGCGCGCTCGACAAGATCGTGCGCCAGGACGCCGTGCTCGCCTCCAACACCTCCGCCATCCCGATCACCAAGATCGCGGCGGCCACCGAGCGGCCCGACCGGGTCGTCGGTGTGCACTTCTTCTCGCCGGTGCCGATGATGCAGCTCTGCGAGCTCGTCCGCGGCTACAAGACGAGCGACGAAACCCTCGCCACCGCACGGGAGTTCGCCGAGTCCGTCGGCAAGACCTGCATTGTCGTCAACCGGGACGTCGCCGGGTTCGTGACGACCCGGCTGATCTCGGCGCTCGTCGTCGAGGCGGCCAAGCTGTACGAGTCCGGTGTCGCCACCGCCGAGGACATCGACCTCGCCTGCAAGCTCGGCTTCGGGCACGCCATGGGCCCGCTGGCCACCGCCGACCTCACCGGGGTCGACATCCTGCTGCACGCGACCAGCAACATCTACACCGAGTCCCAGGACGAGAAGTTCGCTCCTCCGGAGCTGATGCGCCGGATGGTTGACGCCGGTGACATCGGCCGCAAGAGCGGGCAGGGCTTCTACAAGCACTGAGCAGTAGCAACAGACGTAGTCAACAGGCACGGAAACCGCACGAACCCCTCAGGCATCACCCTGTGGGGTGAATTCGGTATCGGTTCGCTCACAGACGGCAACCTGACCGCCCCTCAGGCAGTCAGACGTTGCATCAGCTCGTACCACCAACCGACCGCGGAGCACGACACGTACTCACGGGGAGCGCATATGTACATCAGGGGCGACCACGCCGAGCTGGTCGTCGGGGGCCGCCTCGACGTCCGCAGCGCGGCGGACGCCCGTACGGTCCTGCACACGGCCGTCGACACAGGCGTCGGCGATCTGGTGCTGGACCTGTCGGAGCTGGACTCCTGGGACGCCACCGGCCTCGGGGTGATCATGGGAGCCCACCGACGATGCGGGCGGTGCGGCCGGCGGCTGGTGCTGCGCGACGTACCGCCGCAGATGCAGCGCCTGCTGGTGGCCACCAAGCTGCACCGGATCCTGGCGATCGAGGGCGGCATCGGGGTGCAGTCACTGCCCCGGGTGTGACCCGAGTGTCATGAGTCGTCCGGATGTGTCACCCGGGTCGGGGGAGACCCGAGCGTCCGGCGACGGAACGCGCGTCGTGCACAATCCTCACGAGACTGTGACGTCTCGGACGGCGCGGTACCCCGGACTGTCGTAGATACTGTGCGAAGGTTTAGGGTTCGGTCGCCCGCTGCCTGACATCCCAAGAGCGGGCCCGGACCAGAAGCGACAGCGCAGTGTGCAACAAGGCCGGGAGGGGTCTGGGTCTTGTCGATCCGCACACGACGCTTTTGGGGGGCTTGAACCTTATGGACCCGAACAACCAGGGCTCCGAGGAGTACGGCCATGACGCCGACGGCACCACGCCGCGTCAGCGCCCGCCTCGCGATGCCCTCACATCCGACTTCGGCCAGCACACACCCGCGCTCGCCCGCACGGTGCAGCTCGTCTCGGGCGACTACCTGCTCACGGTCAATCCGGTCGACGGCAGCGAGATAGAGATCTGCCCGCCCGGCGAACGGCCCGGCCGGCCCGCCAAGCTCACGGCGGCCGAGCGCGCCGAGATCACCCGCGCGGCCAGACCACCCGTACCGCCCGGGCCCGCACAGCCCGAGCTGCCGCTCCTGGAGCGCGACGGCGAGCGCGAACGGCTCGTGCGGCTCCTCGCCCGCGGCCGTTCCGTACGGCTCACCGGCCCGGCCGGCTCCGGCCGCACCACGCTCCTCGACGCCGTCGCCGCGGACTGTGCGGACCTCGCCCCGGACGGCGTGGTCCGCCTCACCGGCCTCCACCGCACCCAGACCGACCTCCTCCACGACCTCTTCTACGCCGTCTACAGCGCGCCGCTGTACCGGCCGGAACCGGACGAACTGCGTGCCCTCGTCCGTGAGGCCGGCGCGGTCGTCGTCCTCGACGACGTGGAGTTCGGCGGCGCAGCGCTCGACGAACTCCTCGACGCGACCCCCGAGTGCGCCTTCCTGATCAGCGCCACCCCCGACGTGCCCGCGCCGTCCAACGACGCGATGATCGAGGAGCTGTTCCTCGACGGCCTCGACCGGGCCGGCGGCCTGGAGCTCCTTGAGCGCGCCGTCGGCCGCGTCCTCACCGAGGAGGAGGCCAACTGGGCCGGCGACCTCTGGTTCGAGTCCGAGGGCCTGCCCCTGCGGTTCGTCCAGGCCGGCGCCCTGCTCAGGCAGCGCGACCGGCTGCGCACCAGCGCCGACGCCTTCGACGAGTTCGGTGTCTTCCAGGACATCCCGGTCGACGCGCCCTTCGACTCCGGCGACGAACACGACGTACCGCTGCCCTCGCTCGCCGAGGGTGCCGCACCCGCCCCGCTGCTCGCGTCCCGGCTCAGCGAGTCCGCGCGGGACACCCTGCGCTTCGCCGTCGCGCTCGGCGGCGAGGTGCCCCACCAGGCCCATCTGCCCGCGCTGGTCGGCGACACCCACGCGGACGCCGCTCTCGGTGAGTTGCTCGGCTGTGCGCTGGTCTCTCCGGTCGGCTCCCACTACCGCCTCGCGGCGGGGGTGCAGACCCAGCTGGAGGCCGCCGGGTACGGCGACGACGTACCGGACCGGGCCTTCACCGCCGCCCAGCACTACGCCTGGTGGGCCGGACATCCGTCCGTGACCCCCGAGCGGGTCTGCGCGGAGGCCGACGCCCTGCTCGCCGCCCTCGTCGTCCTGGTCCCGGTGACCACGCCTTCGGCCCAGGACGAGGAGAACACGGCCGTGCAGCTGGCCCGCACGGCGGCGCCCGCCTTCGCGGCCGGCCTGGACTGGAGCGCCTGGGACCGCGTCCTGCGCTCCGGCGCCGAGGCCGCCCGGCTCGCCGGAGAGGTCGCGGAACAGGCCTACTTCCACCACGAGTTGGGCATCCTCGCGCTCTGCGGCGAACAGCTCGACCGGGCTCGTGCCGAGCTGGAGGCCGCCATCGGCCTGCGCGGCGCCCTCGCCGACAAGCGCGGCACCGTCGCGGGCCGCCGCGCCCTCACCCTGGTCGCCGACCGGGCCGGCGACACCCCCGGCCTGGGCTCCACGGCGGGCGAGGAGGTGCCGGACGCGCGGTACGAGGAGTCGGCGTCGCCGCCCGGCGGCGTTCCGGCCGTCCTCGGGGGCGCGGGCGTGGGCTACCCGCCGCTCCAGACATCGGGCGCCGGCTCCGGCTCCGGCACGGGTTCGGGCTACGGCGACTTCGGGCCGACGGTGATCACGCCCCGGTCCGTCGGCGGCGGGGCGCACAAGGTCTCGGGGATCAAGCGGCTCGTGGGCGGTGCCCGGCGCAACCTCGTGGCGGCCGGCGCGGGCGCCCTGCTCGCGGCGGTGCTCGGCACGGTGGTGACGCTGGGGGCGACCTCGAACCCCAACGACACCCCGTCCGACCAGGTCGGCCCCAATCCGTCCGCCAGCCAGGGCACCGACGACGACAGCCTGGGCGCGGACACGGCCGACGACGGGGACAGCGACAGCAACGGCGACACCGGTTCGGCCACCAGTCGGCCGACCGACCCGGGGCCTGACGGCACCATGGGCACGTCGGACGACCCGACGCCGCCCCCGACGGGCAGCGGGGAGCCTTCGGACGACCCGACGGGGACGAAGACGCCGGGTGGGGGCGGGAGCAGCGGTGGGGGCGATCCGACGACGTCTCCGACGGACGATCCGACGACGACCGAGCCCACCGACGATCCGACGACCCCGGCCCCGACAACGCCGGTTCCGACGACGCCGGTTCCGACCACCCCGGCCCCGACGACGCCGGTCCCGACGACCCCCGTCCCGACAACGCCGGAGCCCTCCACCCCGGAGACCACGACCTCGGCCAGCGGCCCGGCCCCCAGCCCGCCCCAGTCCGAGAGCGCGAGCGAGCCGGCGAGTGCCCCGGCCGACACCGTCGCACCGTCGGTGATCTGACAGCACGGCAAGAGCAAGAGGGCCGGGTCCGTGGCAACGGACCCGGCCCTCTTCGTCGTACAGCCGTACGTGTGCGAACGGGTGTCAGAACAGCCGGAGTTTGTCGTCCTCGATGCCGCGCAGCGCGTTGTAGTCCAGTACCGCGCAGCCGATGCCCCGGTCGGTGGCGAGGACGCGGGCCTGGGGCTTGATCTCCTGGGCGGCGAAGACCCCGCGGACCGGTGCGAGGTGCGGGTCGCGGTTCAACAGCTCCAGGTAGCGGGTGAGTTGCTCGACACCGTCGATCTCACCGCGCCGCTTGATCTCGACCGCGACCGTCGCGCCCTCGGCGTCCCGGCACAGGATGTCGACCGGGCCGATGGCCGTCATGTACTCGCGGCGGATGAGGGTGTAGCCGTCGCCGAGTGTCTCGATGCGGTCGGCGAGGAGCTCCTGGAGGTGTGCTTCCACGCCGTCCTTGATCAGGCCGGGATCCACGCCGAGTTCGTGCGAGGAGTCGTGGAGGATTTCCTCCATCGTGATGATGAGCTTCTCGTCCGCCTTGTTGATGACGGTCCAGATCCCCTCGTCGTCTCCGGACCCCTCCTTCAACGTGCAGGGCGGCGACATCCAGTTGAGGGGCTTGTAGGCGCGGTCGTCCGCGTGGATCGAGACGCTGCCGTCCGCCTTCACGAGGATGAGACGGGGGGCCGACGGGAGATGAGCGGTGAGCCGGCCCGCGTAGTCCACGGAACAGCGCGCAATGACGAGACGCATGGTCGGCAACGCTACTCGACGGGCAGTGGTCCACGCGATTCGCCCACCCCACAGTGCATGCAGGCGTTCGACGGGCCGATGGAACATGCCGGTGGCAACTGTTCGTTGTTGGCTGATTGTGTGCCTACAGGGACGGTTCTGACCGGTCCTGTATTCGCATTCTCCTGGTGTGGTCACCGTCCGTTGCCTACCGTAGTGAACGGGAGGTCGCGATGCATGTACGGAGCGTGCTCGGTGTCGCGGACTCCCTTTCCATGTCCGGCAACCCCTGTGACCCAGGGGTGCGAGAGGAGAACTCATGTCGCTCGACGTCTCACCGGCCCTACTCGAACAGGCCGAGCGAGGCGACGTCGACGAAGCTGAATTCGTCGACTGCGTCCGGACCTCCCTGCCCTACGCGTGGGAGATGATCAGCTCCCTGGTGGCACAACTGAAGGTGGACGGCGGAGACTTCGCCGACAACCAGACGCCGCCGCCGGACGAGCAGGCACGTGGCCAACTGCTGCGTGCGCTCGCGAGTGACGCGATACGCGGCGCGCTGCAGCGGCACTTCGGTGTGCGGCTGGCCTTCCAGAACTGCCACCGGGTGGCAGTGTTCCCGCTTGACGCCTCTGTCGACGTCAAGCTGAACCGCTTCACCTCGGTGCGCAGCCAGTTGCTGAACCAGTCTCCGGAATTCCGGGACTGCTGACGCGACAGGCCGACAGGGCCTGGGGGTACCGGCTTGCCGCTCCGTACGCGGGAGGTGTTTCTGTACGGGGCGGCAAGCTCCCTGTGGCAACAGGTCCGGCCTGCACGGGCCGTCGAGCGACTCAGCGGAGCTGGGTGAGCACCTCGGTGCCCAGCCGCCGCACGTTCTCCTCTGTGGCCGCCAGATCGCCGGAGCCCTCGACGAGCAGGGCGAAGCGCGAGATGCCGGTGCGTTCGGAGGTCGCCGCGAGCCGGTCGGCGCACAGCCTGGCGGTGCCCACCGGGTGCAGTCCGCAGAGGAGTTCGGTGTACGCCACCGGGTCCCGCATCGAACGCTCCCGGCCGTCCACCGTGACATGCGCCTCCAGCCCCTGCCGCAGCCAGCCCGGCATCGACTTCACCAGTATCTCGACCGCGTCCGTGCGCCGGTCCGCGATCTGGCAGACGCCGGCCGACACATGGGCGGCGCCCCGGATCTCGTCGGCGGGCCGGCCCGCCGCCCGAGCGCACTGCCGCCACAGGGCGACCATCTCGGCCTTCTCCTCGTCCCCGACATGCATTCCGAGAAGCATCGGCAGCCCGCGCTCGGCGGCCAGCCGCACACTCGACGGCGAGGTGCACGCGACGACGACCTCGGGGCCCGGATCCTCCGTCAGCGACTCCGACGGGCTGGGTACGACGGGTACTTCGCGGAACCTGAACCGGTCGCCGTCGGCCGACACGGACGGTTCGCGCAGCCAGCGGAGCAGCAGATCGAGTGATTCCGGGAACGCCTTCTCGTACGCCTCGATCCCGGTGCCGAACACCTCCAGGTCGACCCACGGCCCGCCGCGCCCCACGCCCAGCGTGAACCGCCCGCCGGACGTCAGATGCAGCAGCGCCGCCTGTTCGCCGAGCGCCACGGGGTGGGTGGTGGGCATGACGCTCACCGCCGTACCGACCCGGATGCGCCGGGTGCGGCCCAGCAGTAAAGCGGCCAGTGTTGTCGCCGACGGGCAGGTGCCGTACGGCACGAAGTGGTGCTCCGCCAGCCAGACCGCGTCGAGACCCGCCTCCTCGGCGACCTCGGCGGTTCGTACCGCACGGTGCAGTGCCTCCCCCTGGCCCTGGCCCGGGAACTGGGCCGCCAGCACAAAACTTCCTACGTGCATCGCTCTTTCCTGCTTCCTAGGCCCCGACACGGAGCTCCCCCGCCCGGCATAACCGCTCGACACGTGCCGAAGTCACGGCCTGGCGGAGAGATTGGCGGATTGTCTGCAGAATCGACGGCCGGGCCGGGAGGGGTCGGGGCACCGATGGTGAGCCGACGGGGGATTCGAGAGGGGGTTCGAGAGAAGGTGTGCGGGGGTGGTGACATACCTCTACCCCGGATCGCGCCGCGTAGGCTGGATCCACTCGTGCCCCCTGAACCGCTCCGTGAGGTGTCCTGTGTCCCCGCGTCGCAACCGCCCCCAAGGCCCTGGCTCGCCCGGCCGGAGCGCCGACGACGACGAGTCCGGCCGCTACGGCGGCTTCCAGTCCTCGGAGACCTGGCGAGGCGAGAACTGGAACATCCGGCATGTGGCGGGAGCCAGCGCCCAGGGCAAGACGTACCGCTGCCCCGGCTGCGACCAGTTGATCCCGTCCGGCGTCCCGCACGTGGTGGCGTGGGCCGAGCACGCGGGGGTCGACGACCGCCGGCACTGGCACAAGGCGTGCTGGAACGCGAAGGACCGCCGCACCACGAGGGTGCAGCGGTCCCGTAACTCACCGAGGTTCTGAACGGCCCGAGTACGTCAGGGAGTTCACGCCTGCGGGTGAATCGTGTGCGGGTGAATCGTGACTCAGACGTCCCGGCGGTCCAGGAGCACGAAGGCACCGACGATCGCCGCGGCGGTCACCCCGGCGAGCAGGCCGAGCTGTGCGCCGCCGGCGGGGTTCTCGTTGTCCAGCCCGAAGATCTTGGCGAGGGCGTTGGGCGCGTTGTACTCCAGCATCTTCTCGCCGATCGCCTGCATGCTCTCGGACAGCAGCAGGAACGCGGGCAGGATCGCCGGTACCAGGACGAGCCCCAGCATCGCGGTGATCGCGCCCGCCGAGTGACGCAGCATCGAGCCGACCGCGAGGGCGAGCACGCCGAGCAGCGAGACGTAGAGCGCGCCCATGAGGACCGTGCCGCCCCAGGCCTTGTTCCCGCCGCCGGTGTTCATCGACTCGGTCAGCAGGCCGACGAAACCGATCGCGAACGCGGACACCACGAACGCGACCGCGAAGAAGATGATCAGCTTGGCGGCGAGCACCCGGTGGCGCTGCGGCGAGGCGGTGAACGTCGTACGGATCATGCCCGTGCCGTACTCCGACGAGATGACCAGCACGCCCAGCGTGATCAAGCAGATCTGCCCGAGGACCAGCCCGAAGAACGCCGGGACGGTGTACGGCACGTTGCCGAAGTCCTCGTCGGCCGTCTGGGTGGCGACCAGCAGGCCGATGCCGATGACGAGGACCAGGAAGACCCCGAGCGTCCACACCGTGGAGCGCACCGACTTGATCTTCGTCCACTCGGAGGCGAGGGCATGCCCGAGATGCGTCCGCGTGATCGGGATCGGCGAGGTGTAGCCGGCGTACGAAGCGCCGGGCGCCTGCTGCTGCGTCGGGGACTGCTGGGGCGTACTCATCGGGCGTCCTCGGACTTGGTCAGGTCGGCGGCGGCGGGTGCGGAAGGAGCGGAGGGGGCTGTCGGCTGCGAGTACGGGTTCACGTGCTCGCCGCCGGGCACGCCAGGGGCGCCGTACGGCCCCGGGAGCTGTCCGGGCTGTCCGGGCGCCGCGAACGGCTGCGGACCGCCCTGCTGGGGCGGCGGCGGGGCGTACCAGCCCGGCTGGCCCTGTCCCGGCACCGGCATCTGCACCGGCGGCTGCGCGCCGGGCGGCAGCGGCTGCTGGAGCCCGGCCCGCTGGTCGACGGACGAGCGGTAGTCGACGGCGCCCTGCGTCATCCGCATGTACGCCTCCTCCAGCGAGGCCTGGTGCGGCGACAGCTCCCACAGACGTACGTCGGCAGAGTGCGCGAGGTCGCTGATCCGGGCCAGCGGCAGCCCCATGACGCGCAGCGCGCCGTCCTGCTCGGGCAGCACCTGGCCGCCCGCCTCGGTCAGCGCGGACGTCAGCTTCTCGCGCTGCTGCGGTTCGGTCTCAGGGGTGCGTACGCGCGCGAAGTCGGCCGAGTTGGCGGAGATGAAGTCCCGCACGCTCATGTCGGAGAGCAACTGTCCGCGCCCGATCACGATGAGATGGTCGGCCGTCAGCGCCATCTCGCTCATCAGGTGGGAGGAGACGAACACGGTCCGCCCCTCCGCGGCGAGCGCCTTCATCAGGTTGCGCACCCAGAGGATGCCCTCGGGGTCGAGGCCGTTGACCGGCTCGTCGAAGAGCAGCACCTGAGGGTCGCCGAGGAGCGCGGCGGCGATGCCGAGCCGCTGCCCCATGCCGAGCGAGAACCCCTTGGAGCGCTTGCGGGCCACGTCCTGGAGCCCGACGACCCCCAGCACCTCGTCCACGCGCCGCGCCGGGATGCCGGACAGCTGGGCAAGGCACAGCAGGTGGTTACGGGCGGACCGGCCGCCGTGCACGGCCTTGGCGTCGAGCAGGGCACCGACCTGGCGGGGGGCGTTGGCCAGCTTGCGGTACGGGAAGCCGCCGATGGTCACCTGCCCGGCGGTGGGCTGGTCCAGGCCGAGGATCATCCTCATCGTCGTCGACTTGCCCGAGCCGTTGGGGCCGAGGAACCCGGTGACGGATCCCGGCCGCACCTGGAAGGAAAGGTTGTACACGGCCGTCTTGTCGCCGTAGCGCTTCGTCAGGCCGACTGCCTCGATCATGCTCCGCACCCATCGACATCTTCAGGACAGCGGGGCACACGCCCCCCGTAAGGGTTAGGAGCTTATCCGGGAGCTGACGGTTCCCCTCAAGAAGAGGCAAAAATGTCGGGTCCATGACCGCTTGGGCTGGGTCCTGCTCATGCGGCCCCGCTCACGCGTCCCGCTTCTTGAGCAGCACATACCCACCGAGCAGCGCCGCGACGACCCACGCCAGCATGATCGCGAGCCCGCCCCAGGGGCCGTACGGGGTGTCGTTGTCGATCGGGGTGACCACCTGCATGATCTTGCTGCCGGCCTGGTCGGGGAGATAGCGGGCGATCTTCTTCGTCGCCGAGACGGCACCGAGGATGTTGGAGATGAGAAAGAAGAACGGCATCAGGATGCCGAGCGACAGCATCGGGCTGCGCAGCATCGCGGCCACGCCCATGGAGAACAGGGCGATGAGCGTCATGTAGAGCGCCCCGCCGATGACCGCGCGCAGCACGCCCGGATCGCCGATGGACGTCGAGTGGTCACCGAGCATCGCCTGCCCGAGGAAGAACGCGGTGAAGCTGGTGACGACCCCGACCGCGAAGGCGAGCCCTGCCGCCACCGCGAGCTTGCTCGCGAGGAACATGCCGCGCTGCGGTACGGCGGCCAGCGAGGTGCGGATCATGCCGGTGCTGTACTCGTTCGACACGACGAGCACCCCGAACACGATCATCGCGAGCTGCCCGAGGCTCATCCCCGCGAAACTGGTGTACGTCGGGTCGAAGGAGAGCCGGTCGTTCTCGCTCAGCTCGCTCCACTGGTTCTTGAGGAGCAGCGAGATCAGCGCGCCGAGCGCGATCGTCACGACCGCAGCGAGGCCGAGCGTCCACACCGTGGACGCCACCGACCGGATCTTGGTCCACTCGGACCGGATGACCTGGGTGGCCGCCATGCTCAGTCCTTCTTCCAGCCGTCGCCCCACGGCCCGGCCGCGGGGATGGCCGGGGGACCGGCCGGGGAGGGTGTGTCGCTGTGCGCGTGGTACTCGACCGACTCGGCGGTCAGCTGCATGAACGCCTCCTCCAGGGAGGCCTGCTGGGGGCTCAGCTCATGCAGCACGATCTGGTGCTGCGCGGCCAGCTCACCGATCCGTTCGGCCTTCCCGCCGTCGACTTCGAGCGCCTCGCCGGCCTGCACGGCGGTGATGCCGGCCGCGTACAGCACGTCGAGCAGCCGTTCGCGCTGGGGGGAGCGGATACGGACGTACGAGCGCGAGTTCTGGTCGATGAAGTCCGCCATGGAGGTGTCGGCGAGCAGCCGCCCCTGCCCGATGACGACAAGGTGGTCGGCGGTCAGCGCCATCTCGCTCATGAGGTGGGAGGAGACGAAGACCGTACGTCCTTGTGAGGCCAGCGACTTCATCAGGTTGCGGATCCAGTGGATGCCCTCGGGGTCGAGGCCGTTGACCGGCTCGTCGAACATCAGGATCCGGGGATCACCGAGCAGCGCGCCCGCGATGCCGAGCCGCTGCCCCATGCCGAGCGAGAACCCCTTCGCCTTCTTCTTGGCGACCGGTGTGAGCCCGACGGTGTCGAGCACCTCGTGCACGCGTGTGCGGGGGATGCCGTTGCTCTGGGCGAGACAGAGAAGGTGGTTGAAGGCTGTGCGCCCGCCGTGCATGGCCTTGGCGTCGAGCAGGGCGCCGATGTACTTGAAGGGGTCCTTGAGCTGGTCGTAGTGCAGACCGTCGATCCGGACGTCACCGGCGGTGGGGCGGTCGAGCCCGAGCATCATCCGCATGGTGGTGGACTTGCCGGCGCCGTTGGGGCCGAGGAAGCCGGTCACGATGCCTGGTCTGACGGTGAAGGTCAGATGGTTGACCGCCACTTTCTCGCCGTACCGTTTGGTCAGCTCCGTCAGCTCAATCATGCGGCCACGCTAGTTGGGGCGTTCGGCCGATGCCAGTTGGTTTTGCCGGGCGGGGGGTCAAGTGTGCGGCAACTTCTGGTGAACGCGGGTTCGGGTTTGGGGGGTGCGCGTTGTGGGGCGGGTGCTGCGCCCGTCGTGGCTTGTCGCGCAGTTCCCCGCGCCCCTGAGTACGTGCCCTTGCCGCTTGCCTACCAGTGACCGCCAAAAAGCTGAGGCCCGTACCCCCTGTTACAGGAGGTACGGGCCTCAGGAACCCGCCCGTCGGACTACTTACCGGGACTGCTGGGCCGGGACGCCGCGGGTGATCGGCTCGTCGTCCGTGGTCGGGGCGCCGGCGGCGGCGACCGCGGCTCCCGTCAGGGTGGCGAGCATCTCGCGGACGTTCGTCAGCTGGGCGTTGATCGAGTCGCGGCGGTTGGTGAGAGCCGCCAGCTCGCGCTCCGATTCCGAACGGATCCGGTCGGCCTTGGCGTTCGCGTCGGCCACGATGTCCTCGGACTGGCGCTGAGCCGTCTCGACCGTCTGGCGGGCGCGGCGCTCGGCGTCCGTGCGCAGCTTCTCGGCCTCCAGGCGGAGCTGCTCCGCGCGGTGCTCGATCTCCGCGAGGCGCTTCTCGGCCTTGGCCTGACGGGACGCGAGGTCGCGCTCCGACTGCTCGCGGCGCTTGGCGAGGTTCGTCTCGAAGTCGGCTGCGGCCTGGGCGGCCTTGGCGCGGGTCTCCTCGAAGAGGGCGTCCGCCTCCTCACGCTTCGACTGCGCGTCCTTCGTGGCCTCCTGGCGCAGCTGAGAGGCGTCGCTCTTGGCCTTCTCGACGATCCGGACGCCCTCGTCCTCCGCCTTGGACTTGCGGTCCGCAGCGAACGATTCTGCGTCGTTGCGCACCTGCTGGGCCGCCGACTCGGCGAGCTCACGGTGCTGCTCGGCCGCGCGACGGGCCTCCTCGCGCAGGTCCTTCGCCTCCTCCTCGGCGAGACGGAGGATCTTCTCGACGCGCGCGCCGAGGCCGGCGTACGACGGCTCTGCGTCGCTGACCTGGGCCTGGGCGTTCTGCGTTTCGAGGTGAAGCTCCTCGATGCGCTTTTCCAGGGCGGTGATGCGGGCCAGAGCGCTGTCACGGTCGGAGACGAGCTTCGAGATGCGTTCGTCCACCTGAGCGCGGTCGTACCCACGCCGCACAAGCTCGAAGCCGTAGGGGGAAGTGTCGCTCATGGGGTTCCTGTCGAATGAGACCGGTGAGGTGATAGGGGGAATCCTAGGGGTCCAAGCGGCGTGTCATCGAGCAGTCACCCGATTGATATGGAGAATGAGACCCCTTTTGAGTGGCTAACCGGCGGACTGCTTGCCAAAGAATTGGTCAAAGACTCCAGAAAGCCCCACAGAATGCACGCAACGCGCCCGTCGGGCTAGGGACCCGTCGCTCGGATCATGCCGCAGACGCGGGGTCTGGCACGCGCATCTGCCGCGTTGTCGTGGTTGCCGACTCCCCCACGCTCGGCTTCGCTCGCGCGGGGGGACCCCCACGCGTCGACGCCCTCCTCCGCCTTGCAGCTGCACGCACCAGACCTCGCTCGCCGGTGCTATGAGACACCGTCACTTCCCTGCGACCTGATCCGAGCGACGGGTCAGCCCTCTGACGGTTTGCCACCCGAACGAGTGGCGCCCGCGGTAGCGCCCGCCTTGACGCCGCCGTCCTTGGTCGCCGACGGGGCCTCAAAAGACTCCAACGCCTCCAGCACGTCCTGGACACGGGAAATCTCGGTCTGGATGTCCTCGCGGCGCCGGACGAGGACGTCGAGTTCGCGCTTGCCCTCCTCGACCGTGAGCTTCGCCTCGCGGATCGCCTCGGCCCGCAGTTCCTCGGCCTCCCTGATCAGAGAGGACTTCTTCTGCTCGGCCTCCTTCAGGAGCCCCTCGGCCTTCTTGACGGCGGCGATACGGACCTTGCCCGCCTCGGAGTTGGCCTCCGAGACCAGGTCCTTCGCCTTCGCCTCCGCCTTGGCGAGCTGCTCCTCGGCGGCCTTGATCAGCGCGTCGCAGCGGTCACCGGTCGACCTCATGGTCTCCGAGGCCTCGCGGCGGGCCCGCTCGTGCAGGCTTTCGATCTCAGCCGTGATCCGCTCGCGCAGCTCCTCCGCCCGCTCCCTTATGGCGGTGGCGTCCCGGCGCGCGCCGATGAGCAGCTCGTCCGCGTCCGTACGGGCCTTCTCCACCGCCGAGTTGCCCCGGGCCGTCGCCTGGGACACCAGCCGGTCGGCCTCGCTGCGGGCGGCGCCCACCATCGAGTCGGCCTGCGCCTCGGCGTCGGCGGTCGTCTTCTGCGCGGCCTGCTGCGACTCCGAGAGGAGCTTGTCGGCCTCGGCGGCCGTCTCCGTGATGAGCGTGTCGACCTGCTCGGCCGCCTCGGAGCGCCGCTTGTTGGCCTCCTTGCGGGCCTCGTCCAGCGTGCTGTCGGCCTCGTCGCGAGCGGTCGACATGAGCCGGTCGGCCTCCGCCGCCGCCTCGGTCCTGATCCGCTGCGACTCGTTACGGACCCGCTCCGCGTGCTGCTGCGCGGAACCGACCGTCTCGGCGGCCTCGGCACGCAGCCGCTCCGCCTCCCCGGTCGCCTCCGAGATCAGCTGCTCGGCCTTGGCCACGGACTCGGCCCGGACGCGCTCCGCCTCGGCGTTGGTCTCCTCGGTGAGCCGCTCCGCCTCCGCCGTCACCTCGGTGATCAGCGTGTCGGCCTGTGTCGCCGCGTCCGAACGGATCCGGTTCGCGTCCTCGCGGGCCTCCGCACGGCTGCGTGACGCGTCCTGCTCGGCGCCCGCGATGGTGTCCGACGCCTCGGTACGCACCCGCTGGGCGTGCGCGGCGGCGTCCTGGCGCAGCCGCTCCGATTCGGCGATCGCCTCGCTCACGGTGCGCTCGGCGAGCGCCTTGGCGTGCTCCGACGCCTCCGAGGCCTCGCGGCGCACCCGGCTCGCGTCCTCCGAGGCCCGCTCCCGCTCGGAGTAGGCATCGGCGCGGACCCGGTCCGACTCCTCGGACGCCTCGCGCCGCATCCGGTCGGCGACGTGCTCGGCGGCGGAGCGCAGCCCCTGGATCTCCTCCTGGGCCTGCTCGTGCAGCCCGGACACCGACTCCCGTACCTGCTGGGCATGCTGCTCGGCGGCCGACACCATCTCGTTGGCCCGCCGGTCCGCCTCCTCGACCAGCCGTACGGCCTCGGCCTGGGCGTCGTCCACGCGCCTGCGCGCCGACGCCAGCAGCTCCTCGCTCTGCTCGCGGGCCCGCTCGCGCTCCTGGTCGGCCTCCTGGCGGGCGGAACCGAGGGTCTCCTCGGCCTCGCGGCGACGCCGGGCGGCCTCCTCCTGGGCGGCGGCCAGCGTCTCCGACGCCTCCGTCGCCAGCCGCTCGGCGGCGGCCTGCGCCTCCGCCCGTACCCGGTCGGCGGTGTCCTGGGCCTCCGACTTCAGCCGCTCGGCCTCGGCCGCGGCCTCGGAGCGCAGGCGTACGGCGATGGCCTCGCCCTCCGCCCGGGACGCGGACGCGTCGGCCGCGGCCTCGTCGCGCAGCCGCTGGATCTCCGCGTCGGCCTGCGCCTGCATGCTCCGGATGCGCTCGGCGGCCTCGGCACGCAGCCGCTCCGACTCCTCGGACGCCTCGCGGCGGAACCGGTCGGCCTCCGCGCGGGCGTCGGTGAGCGCCTGCTCGGCGGCGGCGAGGCGGTCCTCGGCCTCCGTGTGCAGCCGGGTCAGCTCGGCGGTGGCCTCGTCGCGGCGCGCCTCTATGGCCCGCTCGGTCTCCTCGCGCAGCTCGCGCGAGGCCTGCTCGGCCTCCGCCTTGATGCCCTCGGACTGCTCGACGACCTCCGCGCGGTGCCGCTCGGCCTCCTTGCGGGTGCGCTCCAGGGTCTCCTCGGCCTGCCGGCGCAGTGTCGTCGCGCGCTCGATGGCCTCCGTACGGACCTTCTCGCTGTCCGTCTGGGCGGTCTGGCGCGTCTCGTCCGCGTCCGCCTTCGCCTTGGCGAGCAGTTCCTCGGCGGTCCTGGCCGCCTCCTCGATCTGCTGGACGGCCTCGCGGCGCGCCTCGGCACGGATGCGCTCGCCCTCGGCGACCGCCTCGGCGCGCAGCTGCTCGGCCTCGCCGCGCAGCCGCCGGGCCTCTTCCTGAAGCTCGACGGTCTTGGCGCGGTACTCCTTGGTGTCGTCTTTCGCCGTGCCCTTGAGCTGCTCGGCGATGTCGTGCGCCTCGGCGCGCAGCCGGTCCGCCTCGGACTCGGCCTCGGCGCGGATGCGCTCGGCCTCCTCGGTGGCCGCCTTGGTGGTCGACTTCGCTTCCTCGGACGCCTTGTTGAGGACGTCCTCGGCGGTGCGGGCCGCCTTGGCGAGCTGGGAGGCGGTCTCCTCGGCGGTGAGACTGCGGGCGGTCTCCTCGGCATCCGCGACGATCTTGTCGGCCTTGGCCTGGGCGTCGGCGACGACCTCTTCGGCGGACGCCTTGGTGGTCTCGGCCTCCTTGGTGGCCTCGGTGACCAGCCGGGCGACCTGTTCCTTCGCCGTACGCGTGCGCTGCTCGTTCGCCGACTCGGCGCTGGAGAGGGCCTTGGCGGCGGCCTCCTTGGCCTCGGTGAGCACCTTGTCGGCCTCGGCCCGCGCCTCGCGCAGCGCGGACTCCGCCTCGGACATCCGCTGCTCGGCGGTCCTGCTCATCTCGGTGGCCTGGCGGCGGGCGCTGTCCGACTCGGTCGCCGTGGAGCTGCGCAGCTGCTCGGCGTGGTCGGCGGCCTCGCGGGCCTCGGAGGTCGCGCTGTTCAGGAGCCGTTCGGCCTCGGCGCGGGCCCGGCGCAGCAACTGGTCGGCCTCCGCGCGGGCGGCCTCACCCTCGCTCTGCAGCCGCTGCCTGGCCTCGTTCGCGACCCGTTCGGCCTCGGCGCGCGCGGCGGCCAGCGCCTGGTCGGCCTCGGTCCGCGACTCGTCGACGAGCCGCCGGGCCTGGGACTCACTGCGGGCCCGCAGCTGCTCGGCCCACGCCACGTTCTCGTTGACGTGCGACTCGACGGTCTGGCGTCGCTCGGCCAGCTCCTGATCGAGCTGCTGGCGACGGGTGACCGCCTCCTGGTGCAGTTCGGCCTGCAACCGGGCCGCCTGCTCGGCGTGCTCCTGGAGGATGCGCTGCGTCTGGGCGCGGGCCTGCGACATCTCGCGCTCGGCGTCCTGGCGGAGCTGGTCCGCCTGGATCTGTGCGTTCCGCAGCAACTGCTCGGCCTGATAGCCGATGTCACCGCCGTCATAGGCGGGCCGGGACATGAGAGTGCGGCGCGCCTCGTGAAGCTTGGCGCGCAGCACCTCGACCTGGTAGCCGAGGTCCTCGGCGTGCTGAATCGCCTTTTCCCGCTCGGTCTTCAGCCGCTCCATCTCGGCCTCGAACCGAGAGAGGTGGTCGACGTCAGCCGCCGGCTCTCGCTCCTGGCGTTCGTAGCCCCGCACTGCGCGGTCCCATCCGTCCCCTGGTCGCAACCTTCTCGAACGAGCCACATCCATCCGCCGGACGGGGCCCCCGGGGAATGGTGTCAGATCAACAGCGGGGCAGGGACTCGCGCCCTCGCCCTCGTTCCCCGAACCTGAACCCCGGCCCTCGGATCCTCACCTCCACACACCAGGACCCGGACCGCTCCCCGACAACACGGCAGCGGCCGTGCCCAACCCTACCGGCCCATATGTACGCGGGTTAGTGCTCAGGTGACTCAACAGCCGCCGAAGTGACCAGTTCTGTCAGTACTCCGTGGCAATCCTTCGGGTGCAGGAAGGTGATCCGCGACCCCATGGAGCCGATCCGTGGCTCCTCGTACAGAACGCGTACGCCCTTCTCACGGATGTCCGCGGCGTCACCGTCCACATCCGCCGTACCGAAGGCGATGTGGTGCACGCCCTCCCCGTTCTTGGCCAGCCACTTCCCCACGGCGGAGTCCTCGCGGGTAGGTTCCAGGAGTTGCAGGTAGGAGGCACCGCCGTCGTCCGTGTTGTTGATCTTCAACATGGCCTCGCGTACGCCCTGCTCCTCGTTGACCTCGGAGTGGAACACCTCGAAGCCGTACGTGGCCCGGTAGAACTCGACGGTCGTGTCGAGGTCGAAACAGGCGATCCCGATGTGGTCGATTCGCGTCAGCATGGTGTTAGTGCAGCGCTCCGGGCGTGGTTACGCAACGTGCGCGCGATCACACCGACAGCCCGATGACGGCGGGACTACCGCTCAGTACATTCCTAGTAAACCCTCGTTCACACTCCTCAGCTCCCCAGCTGAAAGGGGATCGCACCTCATGTCAGGAACGAACAGCAGTACCTCGGTGATCGTCGCGGGCGCTCGCACGCCCATGGGACGGTTGCTGGGCTCGCTGAAGACCTTCTCCGGAGCCGACCTCGGGGGCTTCGCGATCAAGGCCGCCCTCGACCGTGCGGGTATCGGTGGCGACCAGGTGCAGTACGTGATCATGGGCCAGGTCCTCCAGGCCGGCGCGGGCCAGATCCCGGCCCGCCAGGCGGCGGTCAAGGCCGGCATCCCGATGAACGTCCCGGCGCTGACCATCAACAAGGTGTGTCTGTCGGGCCTGGACGCGATCGCGCTGGCCGACCAGCTGATCCGCGCCGGCGAGTTCGACGTGATCGTCGCCGGTGGCCAGGAATCGATGACGAACGCCCCTCACCTGCTCCCCAAGTCCCGTGAGGGCTTCAAGTACGGCGCGATCGAGATGCTCGACGCGATGGCGTACGACGGTCTGACCGACGCCTTCGAGAACATCGCCATGGGCGAGTCGACGGAGAAGCACAACACCCGCCTGGGCCTGCTGCGTCCCGAGCAGGACGAGATCGGGGCCCTCTCCCACCAGCGCGCTGCGGCCGCTCAGAAGAACGGTGTGTTCGAGGCGGAGATCACGCCGGTCGAGATCCCGCAGCGCAAGGGCGACCCGATCGTTTTCAGCCAGGACGAGGGCATCCGGGCGGAGACGACGGCGGAGTCCCTGGGCAAGCTGCGCCCGGCGTTCACGAAGGACGGCACGATCACGGCGGGCACGTCGTCGCAGATCTCCGACGGCGCGGCGGCCGTGGTGGTCATGAGCAAGGCGAAGGCGGAGGAACTCGGCCTGGAGTGGATCGCGGAGATCGGCGCCCACGGCAACGTGGCGGGCCCGGACAACTCCCTCCAGTCCCAGCCCTCCAACGCCATCCTGCACGCCCTCAAGAAGGAGGGCCTGGGCGTCGAGGATCTTGACCTGATCGAGATCAACGAGGCCTTCGCGGCGGTCGCCGTCCAGTCAATCAAGGACCTCGGAGTGTCCACGGATCGGGTGAACGTCAACGGCGGTGCGATTGCCCTGGGTCACCCGATCGGGATGTCCGGCGCACGGCTCGTCCTGCACCTGGCCCTGGAACTGCAGCGGCGCGGCGGCGGTGTGGGCGCGGCGGCCCTGTGCGGCGGTGGCGGTCAGGGTGACGCGCTGATCGTGCGGGTACCCAGGGCGTAACGGGTACCCATGGCGTGAGCGGTCCTGAGGCCGGCCGTACGGCTGAGATCGGAACGGAGTTGTGATGCAGGACGTCCCCACGCTGGTCGCTCAGGCCCGGGAAGGCCGGCCGCGGGCCGTGGCGAGGCTGATCTCCCTGGTGGAGGGGGCGTCCGGGCAACTCCGTGAGGTCATGGCCGCGCTGGCCCCGCTGGCGGGCAACGCGTACGTGGTCGGCCTGACGGGATCACCGGGCGTGGGCAAGTCGACGTCGACCTCGGCGCTGGTCACGGCGTACCGGCGCCGGGGGAGGCGGGTCGGGGTACTCGCCGTCGACCCGTCGTCGCCGTTCTCCGGCGGCGCGCTGCTCGGCGACCGGGTGCGGATGTCGGACCACGCCTCCGACCCGGGCGTGTACATCCGCTCGATGGCGACCCGCGGCCACCTCGGCGGACTGGCCTGGGCGGCCCCGCAGGCGATCCGTGTGCTGGACGCGGCGGGCTGCGACGTGATCCTGGTCGAGACGGTGGGCGTGGGCCAGTCGGAGGTGGAGATCGCCTCCCAGGCGGACACCAGCGTGGTGCTGCTCGCGCCCGGGATGGGCGACGGCATCCAGGCGGCCAAGGCGGGCATCCTGGAGATCGGCGATGTGTACGTCGTCAACAAGGCCGACCGGGACGGCGCGGACTCCACGGCCCGTGAGCTGAACCACATGCTGGGCCTGGGCGAGTCCCGGGCCCCCGGCGACTGGCGCCCCCCGATCGTCAAGACGGTCGCCTCCCGGGAAGAGGGCATCGACGAACTGGTCGAGGCCCTGGAGAAGCACCGGGCGTGGATGGAGGAGCGCGGCGTACTCGCCGAGCGCCGCCGGGCCCGCGCGTCCCACGAGGTCGAGACGATCGCCGTCACGACGCTGCGCGAACGCATCGGTGACCTCCACGGCGACCGGCGCCTGAGCGCCCTGGCGGACCGGATCGTGGCAGGCGAACTGGACCCCTACCGAGCGGCGGACGAGCTGGTGGCGGGCCTGACGGAGCGGTGAGCGCCGATGACGCGGGTGAATTTCCCATCCGCCCACCCGTCTCGGTCCGTTTGCCAGGGGACCTCGAACTGCTCGGTGACGACCGGTATTTCCCGCTCGCCCCGCAGCAGGACGCCCTCCATGCCGGCGCGGCTCGGGGGAAGGCCGCGCGACACGGAGGGCGAGGTGACGGCTCCGTCAGTCGTCGTCACCGGCATCGGCACCGTCGTCGTCACCTTCGTTGTCCTGGGTGACCTTGCCCGTGCCGAGGTCGACCTTCCACTCGCTGTGCGTACGGTCCTTCACGGTGTCCACGCTCCAGGCCGCGGTGCCGTTGTCGTCGTCGAGACCGACCTCGGTGACCGTGCCCTTCGCGGCGCCCGCGAGGGCGGCGTCGCGGGCGTCCACCTTGGCGCCCTTCAGCGCGGCCAGGTCCTCGCGGCCGTCGTTGTCGTCGTCGGTGTCGCGGTGGGCGCCGAGGACCTTCCCGGTGTCCGGCGAGACGTTGACGCCGTACTCCGTGCCGTCGCTCTTCACGACCTCCACGTCCCAGGTGCCGGCGTCGGCGCCGTCGTCGTCCAGGCCGGCGGAGACGGCGGTGCCCGGCGTGTGCTTCAGCGCCGCCGCGATGGCCTCGGCGGCGGTGACAGCGCCCTTGCGGACCGCCGTACGGTCCTCGGCGGCGTCGTCGCTCCGGTCGTCCGCACGGTCGTCCGTGGCGTCGTCGTCCCGGTCGGACGCCAACTGCGCGGTGCTGGTGTTCACCTGACGCTGCGCCGACTTCTCGTCGTCGCCCGCAGCGAAGGCCGCGACGGTGCCGCCGGCCAGTGCGGCGGCGGTGAGGGTGGCGATGACGATGTTCCGCTTCATGAGGGTTCCTGCCTCTTCGCTCGGTTTCACAGCGATTCACTCGCTTTCGACGAGACCTACGCTGCCCGAACCCGGCTGAAGCGGACCTGAAGCCCCCTGAAGGCGTCTTCAGGTTCGCTTTGCGAGGCTGTACGCATGCGCTTGCTGATCGTGGAAGACGAGAAACGCCTCGCCGTGTCCCTGGCCAAGGGCCTCACGGCCGAGGGGTATGCCGTGGACGTCGTCCACGACGGCCGCGAGGGGCTGCACCGGGCCACCGAGGGGTCGTACGACCTGGTGATCCTGGACATCATGCTGCCGGGCCTCAACGGCTACCGCGTCTGCGCGGCCCTGCGCGCCGCCGGCCACGACGTGCCGATCCTCATGCTCACCGCCAAGGACGGCGAGTACGACGAGGCCGAGGGCCTGGACACCGGCGCCGACGACTATCTGACCAAGCCCTTCTCGTACGTCGTCCTGGTCGCCCGCATCAAGGCCCTGCTGCGGCGGCGCGGGCAGGGTGCCGGCGCGTCGCCGGTCCTTGAGGTCGGCGACCTCAGGGTGGACACCGCCGCCCGCCGTGTCTTCCTCGGTGAGGACGAAGTCGCCCTGACCACAAAGGAGTTCGCCGTCCTGGAGCAGTTCGTGATGCGGGCCGGCGAGGTCGTGTCGAAGGCGCAGATCCTGGAGCACGTCTGGGACTTCGCCTACGACGGCGACCCGAACATCGTCGAGGTGTACGTCAGCACGCTGCGGCGCAAGCTGCGCGCCGAGCTCATCAAGACGGTCCGCGGCGCCGGTTACCGGCTGGAGGCCGGCAGATGAGGCGGCTGTTCGGCTCGGTCCGGTCCCGGGCGACGCTCGCGGCCACCCTCGTGGTCGCCGTGGCGCTCGTCGCGGCCGGGGCCGCCGTCCTGCTGTCCCTGCGGTCCAACCTGATCGACCAGGCGGGGACCCAGGCGGAACGCACCGCACGGAACGTGGCCGCCAACCTCGCCTCCGGGACGGCCTACGCCCAACTCCTGGACGACGAGGACGATCCGGTCCAGGTCGTCGACGCCGGCGGCACACTGGTCGCGGCCACCGAGGACCTCCAGGCCATCAGCGGCACGGGCACCACCGAGGTGAAGCCACAGGCGTCCACGGCAGCCACAGGCGGTACTGGTGGCACTGGCGGTACTGGTTCTACCGGCGCGGCCAGCTCACCCGGCCCCTCCGGCTCCACGGATGAGGACCCCGACGACGAGGCCGACGGCGAAGACGCCTCTCCCGAGCCGGTCGAGAACGACAGTGACGGTGACGTCGTTCTCACGGACGGGTCCGCCACGATCGACGGCGAGAGTGCCGACTACCGCTTCGCCGCGCTGCCGGTGGAGCTCACCGGCAGGGGCGAGCTGACCGTGTACGCGGGCGCCTCCCTGGACGCCGAGCAGAGCGCCGTGAGCAGCGCGACGACCGTCATGCTGATCGGGTTCCCGCTGCTGCTCGGCGTCGTCGCGGGCGTCACCTGGCTGGTCACCCGGCGGGCCCTGCGCCCGGTCGAGGGCATCCGGGCCGAGATGGCCGCGATCACCGCCTCCGAGGACCTCACCCGGCGCGTCCCGGTGCCGGACACGCACGACGAGGTCGCCAGGCTCGCCCGGACCACCAACGAGACGCTGGCCGCCCTGGAGACCTCCGTGGAACGGCAGCGCCGGTTCGTCGCCGACGCCTCGCACGAGCTGCGCAGCCCCATCGCCTCTCTGCGCACCCAGCTCGAAGTCGGCGCCGCACACCCGGAGTTGCTCGATGTCGACGGTGCGGTCGAGGACACCGTACGGCTCCAGCACCTCGCCGCCGACCTGCTGCTGCTCGCCCGGCTGGACGCGGGGGAGCGGCCCGTGGACGCGCGGTGCGACCTTGCCGCGCTGGCACGGGAGCAGGCCGCCCAGCGGGCGGGGGCGGGCGTGAGCGCCGAGACACCTGAGGCAGCCGTCGAAGTGACGGGATCCCGGGGGCAGTTGGCCCGGGTGCTCGGCAATCTCCTCGACAACGGGCTGCGGCACGCCCGTTCGGCCGTCACGGTGGGCGTGCGCCGCGACGGGCAGTGGGCCGTGCTGGAGGTGGCCGACGACGGCGACGGGGTGCCGGAGGCGGACCGTGAGCGGGTGTTCGAGCGGTTCGTGCGGCTCGACGACGCGCGCAGCCGGGACGACGGGGGAGCGGGGCTCGGGCTGGCCATCGCCCGCGATGTCGCCGTACGGCACGGCGGCACACTGACCGTGCGGGAAACGGCGACAGGCGGAGCCCTGTTCGAGCTCCGCCTGCCTCTTGCCTGATCGACGCGCTGGTCTACGGCCCGGCTACGGTCGGCCCCGCTGCCCGCGCAGGTGCTGCGAGATCGGCCGGAGCGACTTTTCGAGCTCGGCCAGGGCCTCCGGGGACAGCAGGTCGATGAAGTGCCGCCGCACGGACGCCACATGGTGGGGCGCGACCTTGTTCATCGTCTCCATGCCCTGCTCGGTGAGGACCGCGTACAGGCCCCGCCGGTCGGACTCGCAGTTCTCGCGGCGGACCAGGTCCGCGTTCTCCATGCGGGTGATCTGGTGGGAGAGCCGGCTCTTGGACTGGAGGGTGGCGGACGCGAGGTCGCTCATCCGCATCCGTACGCCCTCCGACTCGGAGAGGTTCACCAGAATCTCGTAGTCGTTCATCGTGAGGCCGAAAGGCTGGAGGTCCCTTTCGAGCTGGTAGGCCAACAGCCTGTTGACCTCCAGGTGGGTGCGCCAGGCACACTGCTCCGCTTCGGTCAGCCAGCGTGTGGCCGTCTCAGTCTCCATGAATGAAGTCTACCTAAAATGTTGAAAGGCGAACTAGTGAGGGTTGCGTGACAGCGTGCACACGTTCGACGTCACACTCCGCAGACTACCGCTCACAGCCCGAAGCGACGCTGGAGGTCGCCCAGCTGTCCGGGAAGGCGCGGTGCGCCCGGTTGCTGTGGATGGCCTGTGAGGGCGCCGCCACCACCCGGCACTCCGGGCTCGTGCGGAACCGTCCCCGTGGCCTGCTCGGCCATGAGGACCTCGGTGGACTGGAGCAGTACCGTGCCCGCCCCGACGAACTCGAACTGGTGCTCCTCTCCGGATGCTCCGCCGACGCCCGTCATCGCACGTAGACCGCCCATCAGGCCTGTCATGTACGCATGGTCGTAGTGGTGGCAGGGGGAAGGGCAGTCGGCCCAGCCGACCAGAGCCTGCGGGTCCACCCGGATCGGGGGTTCCATGAACACCACCGGGCCGTTCGACGCGGCCACGAACTTGCCCGTCCCGATGAGGGTCAGGAAGCCCGGCACGATCGACTGCTTGAGCGCGAGAGTTGGCTGAAAAGCGAGAAGGTTGCCCGAGCGAATGGTCAGGTTGCCGTTCTCCAGGTCGTACGAGTTCACGTCGAAGGCCCGGTCGGCGAGGAGCATCTTGCCCGACCCCTCGGCGACGACCCAGTCGCTCGCGTGCAGAGGCGAATGAAAGGACGTACGGACAAGACGGTCCAGACGGCCGTGCCCGATGCCGTTGAAGTCCATCGTGCCGTAGTAGGCGATCATCTTCCCCTTCTGCAGGAACCACTGGCTCCCCTTGAGCTCCACGCAGAAGGTGTAGTTGTTGACGTTGTCGTCGGACGGCAGCGTCATCGGGTCGTGGACGACGGGCCCGGCGCCCGGGTAGGTGGTCACAGCTTCTCCTCCGACGCCTGGACGTACACCGCACCGTTGCCGCTGAGCTCCAGCTGGAACGCCTCGCCCGAGCCCCGGCCCACCATGTCGCGCCAGCCCAGCGCGGTCGACAGTTTGTTGCGGACGTCGCCGTGGTGCGCGACGTACGCCTGCGGGTCGACATGGACCGGGCGCTGGGGGGTGATCGGCACTTCGATGACCCCGCCGTGGGCCATGACGGCCACCGCGCCGTGCCCCTTGAGGGTGGTCGTGAACAGCCCCTGGCCGGTCACCTGCCCCCGGACCATGCCCATGACGCCACCCTGCGAGCCCATGAACATCGTGCCCTGCTGGAGGGTGCCGTCGAAGGCGAGGAGGCGGTCCGCCTCGACGCACAGGGTGTCCCCGGCGAGGTTGATGACCTGGATGTGGTGGCCGCCGTGCCCGAAGAGGACCGTGCCGCTGCCCTCGACGGTCATCAGCGGGGTGGCCTCATTGGCGACCCGGCGGCCGATCATCGACATGATCCCGCCCTGGCCGCCCTGCATGTTGGGCGTGAAGGACACCTCGCCCTTGTAGGCGAGCATCGCCCCGCGCTGACTGAACAGGCGCTGGCCGGGCATGACGGTCGCCTCGACCATCTTGGAGTTGATCTCACGGAAGGGCATGTCACACATCCCCGGCGATCGAATTGCGCTCACTGGGCTGGACGTACACCAGGCCGTCGCCCTCGAAGCGGATCTGGAAGGCCTCGCCGCCGCCCTCGCCCATGAACGTGCGGAACGTCACACCGGACTGGAACGACTGCCGGACGTTGCCCTGGTGCGCGATGTACGCCCCCGGGTCGACGGTCAGCGGGAACTGCGGGCTCACGCGCAGCACCACCGCCGGCCCGTCCGACATGATCGCCGCCTGTCCATGCCCCTCGACGGTCGTCGTGAACAGCCCGTTGCCCTGCGAGGCGCCGCGCATCCCGGTGAACGACGTGCCCGTGCGCAGGCCCGCGTCGGTCGCCAGCAGGTTGCTCGACTCGACGTACAACTTGTCCCCCTGGAGGGCGACGAGGTTGATCTCGGAGGCGCGGTCGGCGAACCAGCACGTCCCGTGCCCCTTCACCTCCATCAGCGTCATCTGCTCACCGGTGATCCGCCGGGTGACCATCCCTCGGATGCCCTCACCGCCGCCGCTGAGTTTCTTGAAGTCCATCTGCCCGTCGTACGCCACCATCGAGCCGTTTTTCGCCTTCACGGCGTCCCCGGTCATGTCGACGGCGAGCACCTTGCTGCCTTGAAGTCGAAACATCGCCACGGGCCGAAGGTAGCCCCCCGAAGGCCCTCGACAACAGATCCAGAGGGTGGAGATCGTCCCTGATCCTCCCCCTAGGGGGTGAATCCGCGTCGGCACCCCCGTCCCGGCCGCCGGGCCGCGAATGCCACAATGGACGAACGTTTGTGCGTCCATTCACAAAGCGTCCATTCACACAGCGCCCCACCCGCTCAGCGACCCCCGAAGGTGACCCGTGGACATCAAGACCGCCTCCGCCCTCCGCCGCCTGCGCCTGGTCTCGGCCCCCGAAGCCGTCTCCTTCCTCCTCCTGCTGGTCTGCTCGGTGCTGAAGCGGACCACGGACTTCAACGCGGTGCCCGTCATGGGCATGGTCCACGGAATCCTCTTCGTCCTGTACGTGATCTTCTGGGCGGACGCCTGGAACCGCACCAAGTGGTCCCTGAAGACCGCGGCCCTCTACTTCGTCCTCTCCGTCCTCCCGGCCGGCGGCTTCTTCGCCGAGCGCAAGCTGCGCCGCGAGGCCGAGGATGCCGTCAACGCGGCCATCGCCTTCCGGGCCCGCCAGGAACAGGCGTCCAAGGCATGATCGTCGCCTTCTCCGTGACGCCCCTGGGCGTCGGCGAGGACGTGGGCGAGTACGTCGCCGACGCCGTGCGTGTCGTACGCGAATCCGGGCTGCCCAACCGCACCGACGCGATGTTCACGTCGATCGAGGGCGAGTGGGACGAGGTCATGGACGTCGTCAAACGTGCCGTCGCCGTCGTGGAGGAGCGCGCCCCGCGCGTCTCCCTGGTCCTCAAGGCGGACATTCGCCCTGGTGTCACCGACGGTCTGATCTCCAAGGTGGAGACGGTCGAGCGCCACCTTTCCCCGTGACCCTCTCCCTGTAACCCTCACCCGGCAACCTGCTCCGCAGATCCACCCGCCTGGACGCGTCCAGTTCGACACGCCGCCATATCTCCACTTCTGTGGGGATATCGGCTCGTTCGATCACTGGAGGTCGCTGTGAGGCCGGAGGGCTACGACTACGACACCCACAGCCGACTGGCCGGACCGCTCACCGAGGCGCCGGCCGGGTCGCCGTACCAGGTGCAGTACACCTCGCTCCTCGCCAACGAGCCGCGCCGAATACGCGCCGTCCTCCTCATGACCCTCGCGCCACTCCTCACCGGCGCCCTCCTCGTCTACCTCATCTGGCCCAGCCACTGGGTGGAGCGCGACGGCGGTGACACGTGGATGGTCGGTCTCGACATCGCGATGCTCATAGCCATCGGGCTGATCGAGCTGTTCATGGTCGTCAACGTGGCGTCCATCGCCCACGCCACCATGGTCGCCCGCGACCCCGTACCCGTCGCGGCGGAGTCCGGTACCCGCGTCGCCTTCCTCACCACGTACGTCCCGGGCAAGGAACCCCTCGCGATGGTCCGGGCCACCCTCGAAGGCGCGACGCGCCTGCGTCACACCGGCCCCCTGGACGTCTGGCTTCTCGACGAAGGGGACGACGAGCAGGCCAAGGCGCTCTGCGCCGAGCTGGGCGTACGGCACTTCAGCCGGCACGGGGTGCCCGAGTGGAACCGGGCCAAGGGCGTCCACAAGACCCGTACCAAGCACGGCAACTACAACGCGTGGATCGCCATGCACGGCGACGAGTACGAGTTCTTCGCCTCCGTCGACACCGACCACGTCCCGCTCCCCAACTTCCTGGAGCGGATGATGGGGTTCTTCCGCGACCCGGACGTCGCCTTCGTCGTCGGCCCGCAGGTGTACGGCAACTACACCCACCCCGTCACCAAGGCCGCCGAGTCCCAGCAGTTCCTCTTCCACGCGCTCATCCAGCGCGCCGGCAACCGCTATCGCGCCCCCATGTTCGTCGGGACCAACAACGTCGTACGCATCGCCGCCGTCAAACAGATCGGCGGGCTGTACGACTCCATCACCGAGGACATGGCCACGGGCTTCGAACTGCACCGCCGCCGCAATCCCGGGACCAACCGCCACTGGCGGTCCGTGTACACGCCGGACGTGCTCGCCGTCGGTGAGGGGCCGGCCTCGTGGACCGACTTCTTCACCCAGCAGATGCGCTGGTCGCGCGGTACCTACGAGACGCTCTTCAAGCAGTACTGGAAGGCGCCGTTCACCATGCCCCCGGGGCGGCTCTTCTCGTACACCCTCATGCTCGTCTACTACCCGATGACCGCCGTCAACTGGTTCCTCGGCATCCTGAGCTGCTTCCTCTTCCTCTGGTTCGGGGCCTCCGGCACCCAGGTCGCCGCCTCCGTCTGGCTGATGCTCTACAGCGACGCCGCCGCCCTCCAGATCGGGCTGTACCTGTGGAACCGGCGGCACAACGTCTCGCCCCACGAGCCCGCGGGGTCCGGCGGACTGGCCGGCATGGCGATGTCGGCGCTCTCCGCGCCGATCTACCTGAAGTCCTTCGGCGCGGCACTGCTCCGCCGCCCCAGCCGGTTCGTCGTCACCCCCAAGGGCGGGGACGCCAGCCCCGACCGGCTGCTCACCTTCCGCGTCCACCTCTTCTGGGCCGCGCTCCTGGCGACCTCACTCGTCGCCTCCTTCCACCTCGGCCACACCCACGTGGCCATGCGCACCTGGGCGGTCCTGGCCATGGCGATCTCCCTGGCCCCGGTCGGGGTGTGGACCGTCACCCGGTTCAAGGAACGCAAGGAGAGCAAGGAGAGTACGGAGCACAAGGAGCGCGGGGAGGGTACGGAGGGCAGGCGGCGCAGGGCCGGCCGGACCCGCCGGGAGCCCGCGTGCGTTTCCGAGGGCATCCCGGACGTCGTGGAACCCGTGATCGCCACCAGCGCGGTCTCGCCCGTCTCCCCGGTCTCCAGCACCCCGACAGGAGGCAACTAGGCCATGGCCTATCAGCTGTCGACGAAGACCAAGAAGACCGTCCTGGGCATCGGAGGCGTCGCCCTGCTCGCCGGCCTCAACGCCCCCGCCGTGCTCGACTTCGCGGGGGACCGGTACTACGAGTACAAGATCGCTCAGCCCGGGTACAAGGCGCGGTACGGCTCCTGGAGTGCGATCGACATCCCGGAGAAGTTCCGCACCAACGCCATCCACGCGGCCCTGCTCCGCACCGGCAAGGTGCTGATCGTCGCGGGCTCGGGGAACGAGCAGAAGAAGTTCGACAAGGGGGCGTTCGACACGGTCCTCTGGGACCCGCGTACCAACACCTTCAAGAGGATCGCCACCCCCGACGACTTCTTCTGCGCCGGACACGCCCAACTCCCCGACGGACGGCTCCTGGTGGCCGGCGGCACCGCCCGCTACGAACTCCTCGACGGCGAGGTCGAACGGGCCGGCGGCGGTATGCGCGTCAAGAACGAGAGCCCCGACAAGGCGATCGTCCTGAAGAAGGGCACCCGATTCCGCTCGCCCGCCGGGGTCGAGTACGTCAGCAGGTTCGACGTCACGGTTCCCAAGGCCAAGCGCACGCAGAAGATCACGTACAACGCGGCCGGGGTCATGCAGCCCTGGGTGACGAAGGTCGTCGCGAGCGAGGCCCGGGTGTTCGTCGAGGCGGCCGAGGCCGGGCCGGTGTCGATCACCGCCAAGCAGGCGCAGTACGAGATCGTCGGCCTGAAGGGCGAGGACGCCGACAACGCGTACGGGCTGTCCGAGAAGATCACCATGGACAAGCAGGACTTCCAGGGGATCAGGGCGGCGTACGAGTTCGATCCGAAGGCCGAGAAGTACCTCCCCGTCGACCCGATGGACAAGGCGCGCTGGTACCCGACCCTCGTCGGCCTCGACGACGGACGGGTGCTCGCCGTGTCGGGGCTCGACGACGTGGGGGCGATCGACCCCGGCGACAACGAGATCTACGACCCCAAGACCAAGAAGTGGACGCCGGGCCCCAAGCGCTACTTCCCGACCTACCCCGCCCTTTTCCTCACCAAGGGCGGCAAGCTGTTCTACCCGGCGTCCAACGCCGGTTACGGGCCCGCCACCATGGGGCGCGAACCGGGCCTGTGGGACCTGGAGAAGAACACCTTCGAGAAGGTGCCGGGCCTGACGGACGCCGACGAGACCGAGACGTCCGCCTCCGTTCTCCTGCCGCCCGCGCAGGACCAGAAGGTGATGATCCTGGGCGGCGGAGGCGTCGGCGAGTCGAAGAAGTCGACGAGGCGTACGGCGGTGATCGACCTGAAGAAGGAGAGCCCCGTCTTCGAGGCCGGCCCCGACCTCCCCCAGGGCACCCGCTACCTGAACAGCGTGCTCATGCCGGACGACACGGTGTTCACGTCCAACGGCGCCGCCGACTACCGGGGGCGCAGCGCCAGCAACATCCTCAAGGCCCAGTTCTACGACCCCAAGGCGAACGTCTTCCGGGAGGCGGCGTCCCCGAAGGTGGGCCGCAACTACCACTCCGAGGCGCTGCTGCTGCCCGACGGCCGGGTCGCCACCTTCGGCTCCGACCCGCTCTACGACAACCAGCAGAACACCAAGCTCGGTCACTTCGAGCAGCGCATGGAGATCTTCACCCCGCCCGCGCTGCACAAGAACGGCAAGAACCGTCCCGTACTCGGGGACGGCCCCCAGGAGGTCGACAAGCACGGCCGCGCGACGTTCACGACCGCCCACCCCGAGCGGGTGACGAAGGCGCGCCTGATGCGCCCCAGCGCGGTCACGCACACGACGGACGTGGAACAGCGCTCCATCGATCTCCCGCTCAGCAAGGACCGGACCTCGGTGACCGTCGATGTACCGAAGGACCGGACGCTGGTGCCGCCGGGCTGGTACATGCTGTTCGTGACGGACGCGAAGGGGACGCCGTCGGAGGCGAAGTGGATCCAGGTGCGGTGATCAGGGTGCGCTGATCAGGCCCATTGGGCTTACTGCGTAAGGGAGTTGCGGGCCAGCCCGAGTGCGTACTCCGGCCACCACCGCCCGGCCGCGGGTCCGCCCCGGCACTCACCGTCGGACTCGCCGGGCCGCTTGATCCACAGGTAGGCGTCGAGGGCGGGTTCGCCGGTACGGGTCGTCGGGCGGGTGCCCAGGGCGCGCCCCGGCGGGTTGCACCAGGCCTGGCTCCGGTCGCCGCGCAGCGGTCCGTTCCCGTTGCGGCTGGTGTCGACGACGAAGTGCTTGCCGTCGAGGGCGCGGGAGAGCCGGACGCCGTATGTCCTCGTGGTCGCGTCCGTCTGGAAGTTGGAGACGTTGAGCGCGAAACCGTCGGCCCGTCCGACCCCGGCGCGGCGCAACGGCGCGACGAGCTTGCGGGGCTCCTCGATCCAGTCGGGATTGCCGGCGTCCAGATACACCTTCGTACGGGGCTGCTGCTTGAGCCGCACGATGGCGTCGCCCAGCAACTGCTCGCGCTCGGCGTGGTGTTCGCCGGGTGTGCAGCCGTCCACGATGTGCGCGACCGCGTCCGGTTCGAGGACGACCAGCGCCCGGCTGTCCCCGAGCGCCCGGGCGAACCGCCCGATCCAGGCCCGGTAGGCGCCGGCGTCGGCCGCCCCGCCGGCGGAGTGCTGGCCGCAGTCGCGGTGCGGAATGTTGTACGCCACGAAGACGGCCGTACGCCCCTCGCGTGCCGAGGCGTCGACGGCGGCCCTGATGGCAGGCTCCGGGTCGTCGCCGGCCGGCCACAGCGCGGCGGGCTGGTCGGCGATCCGGCGCAACAGTCGCGCCTCCTTGTCGAGGCCCTCCCGTTGCCAGAGCCGCACCTGCCGGGCCGCCGGACTCGCCGGGTCGACCCAGAAGGCCTGGGCACCGGCGGTGGACGCCTTCTTGGTGGCGCCGGGGACGACGGCCGCCTCGCCCACTTCGGGCGCGGCCGTGCAGCCCGCCGCGAGCCCGAGCGTCGCGAACACCGCGAGGGTACGGATCAGCCGGGACATGCTGCCCCCTGGGGCGAGGTGACGGTCGGTGGCGATCGGTGACGATCAGTCAGCAATCGTGGCACAGGCGGACGTACGGCCACGGGCGCGACACCGGGGGCGGCGGCCGGAACCCGGGTCGCGGGAGAGGGCGTGGGAGAAGGGTGCGGGAGGAGGCCTACGAGCAGACGTGCGAGGAAGGTGCAGGGGAAGCGGGCGGACGGTGCAGGAAGGGCCGCAGGCCCACCGACCTGGACCGAAGGGCGAGACGGGGCTGACCGCGATATGACCGGCCGGTAAGGTCTGGTGCCGTGCCGAAGCCGCTCAGTCTCCCCTTCGATCCCATCGCCCGCGCCGACGAACTGTGGACGCGGCGCTGGGGAAACGTCCCGTCCATGGCCGCGATCACCTCGATCATGCGCGCGCAGCAGATCCTGCTCGCGGAGGTCGACGCGGTGGTGAAGCCGTACGGTCTGACGTTCGCGCGGTACGAGGCGCTGGTGCTGCTCACCTTCTCCAAGGCCGGCGAGTTGCCGATGTCCAAGATCGGCGAGCGTCTCATGGTTCACCCGACGTCGGTCACGAACACCGTGGACCGCCTGGTGAAGTCGGGCCTGGTCGCCCGACGCCCCAACCCGAACGACGGCCGCGGCACCCTCGCCACGATCACCGAAAAAGGCCGCGAGGTCGTCGACGCCGCGACCCGCGACCTGATGGCGATGGACTTCGGCCTCGGCGTGTACGACGCGGAGGAGTGCGCGGAGATCTTCGCGATGCTGCGTCCGCTGCGGGTGGCTGCGAGTGACTTCGACGAGGAGTGAGGGCCGGTCCGCCGGGGCGGTCGGGCTGCACTCGCAACTACGACCTCAGACCGCGGCGGGCTTGGGGGTGGCGTTCTTCGCGATGAGGGGCTCCACCTCGCGGGTCACCTTGCGCTCGACGAAGAACGCGGCGGTCGGGACGGTGCCGGCGAGCAGGACCCAGGCGAGGCGGCCCAGCGGCATCTTCGCCTTGGTGCCGAGATCGAAGGCGAAGACCAGGTACAGGACGTACAGCCAGCCGTGGGCGATGCCGACCACGCTGACGAACCCGTCGAACCCGTCCAGGCCCAGCACCCGCTTCCCGATCACGCCGATCGTCAGCAGGACGAGCAGGACGGCGGTGACATAGGCCATCACCCGGTATCGGGTCAGGACGCTCTTCTTCATGGCGTCGAGCGTAACCGGTGCCCGGTTTCCGCCCGCACGGGGACCCCGCCCGCAAGGCTCAGGTCCGGCCGAGGTCAAGGTGCTTGCGAGGCTGCCGGGTCGGTGGGCTGTGTCGTTGCGTTCAGGCCGCCGATGAGGAGGGCCGTGAAGCGCTGGACCCAGGCCGCGTCCGCCTGCTCCGCGCTCACCAGGGTGCGGTGCACGACCGAGCCCGCCACCACGTCGAAGATCAGGTCCGCGTTGCGGGCCGCCGTCTCGGGGTCCGTCTCGGGGGGGAGCTCGCCGCGGGCCTGGGCGCGGGCCCGGCCCTCCAGGACCAGGCGTTTCTGACGGTTGACGATCGAGTCGCGGATGCGCTCACGCAGCGCGTCGTCGCACTGCGACTCGGCCAGTACGGCCATCAGTCCGCTCTTGGCCTCCGGGCGGGCCAGGATCGTCGCGAACTGGAACACCACGCCCTCGATGTCGGCGGCGAGGCTGCCGCTGTCGGGCAGCTCCAGTTCGTCGAAGAGCTCCGCGACCGCGTCCACCACCAACTCGTTCTTACCCGCCCACCGGCGGTAGAGGGTCGTTTTCGCAACCCCCGCACGCGTCGCCACGTCCCCCAACGTCAGCCCGGACCAGCCCAGTTCGACCAGCGCGGCCCGGGTCGCCGCCAGGATCGCGGCGTCCGCGGCGACGCTGCGGGGGCGCCCCGTGCGGCTGGCGGGGATGCGGCTCTGCATGGCATGACCATAACCGCGGCGGTTTCCTGTGCGGCCGTGAGAGAGATCACCGGGGGACGGTTCCCCCGGGCCCACCCCTGCCGTTACGCTACGACCCGTAGCGAAAGCGGGTGCGGGCGTCCCGTACGTGCTTCTCGTGAGCGATCACCACTGCACTGGTGCCGGGTGGGGACCCGGCACCGAGCGAGACCGACCCGCGGGACCGGCGGGACCGCTTTTCAGCACGCCTTTCACAACGCCTTTCACATGTACGTGCCGGACGGGGGAGGATAGACGCATGCAGCCACGGAACATGTCCATGAGCGGAGTCGTCGACCTCGCCGCGGTGAAGGCGGCCCAGGAGGCCAAGGCGAAGGCGGAGCAGGCGCGCGCCGAATCGGCCCGACAGGGCGGGGGAGGGGCCGTGTCGCCGGCCGACCTCGTCATTGATGTCGATGAGGCCGGGTTCGAACTCGATGTCCTGCAGCGGTCCACCGAGGTGCCCGTCGTCATCGACTTCTGGGCCGAGTGGTGCGAGCCGTGCAAGCAGCTGAGCCCGGTACTGGAGCGGCTGGCCGTCGAGTACAACGGCCGCTTCGTCCTTGCCAAGGTCGACGTCGACGCCAACCAGATGCTGATGCAGCAGTTCGGCATCCAGGGGATTCCCGCCGTCTTCGCCGTCGTCGCAGGCCAGGCACTGCCCCTCTTCCAGGGCGCCGCCGGCGAGGCGCAGATCCGGCAGACCCTGGACCAGCTGGTCCAGGTCTCCGAGCAGCGCTTCGGCCTCACCGGCCTCGTCGTCGACGCGGATGCCGAACCCGGTGCCGCGCCCGCCGCCGCTCCCGAGATCCCGGTCGGGCCGTACGACGCGCTGCTCGAAGCCGCCGTACAGGCCCTCGACGCGGGGGACTTGGGCGGTGCGGTGCAGGCGTACAGGAACGTACTGAGTGACGACCCGGGCAACATGGAGGCCAAACTCGGCCTCGTGCAGGCCGAGTTGCTGCAGCGGGTGCAGGGGCTCGACCCGCAGCAGGTGCGCCAGGACGCCGCCGGGAAGCCGGAGGACGCGGCGGCCCAGATCGCCGCCGCCGACCTGGATCTGGTCGGCGGCCATGTCGAGGACGCGTTCGGGCGGCTCATCGACGCGGTGGCGCTGACGGCGGGCGACGACCGGGATGCCGTACGGCTGCGGCTGCTGGAGCTGTTCGAGGTGGTCGGCGCCGATGATCCGCGGGTCGCGGCGGCCCGGCGGGCGCTGGCGCGGGCGTTGTTCTGACCGGTCGGTCGGACGGAGCGGTGGACCTGCCGTCCGATCAGTGGTCTGACCTGTCGCTAAACACTGCGACAGGTGTTGTCCGCGTGAAGGATTTGCCGATCGAGCGCCAATGCGGCCACGCTTTACCAAATCTTGGTAATCGTGGCCGCTGTTACTTGGAGTAAGCCAGAGGCGTCGTCCTGTCGGGTTTGAGGCAGGAAGCGGGTGGTTTATCACCCCCCTGAGGGCCACCCAGTGTCGCCGGGCGACACCCATGGGTCGCTGCTCGGTTATCTCCCCGTTACTAGCCAGTAACGAACCCCCTTGTGCGGGCGGCGAGAATGCACCACGATCGGCGACGCTCGGTCCTATCCCGTACCCCGACAGCCAGTCGGACGGACGGGAGTTGTTGGGTCCCCACCGGGCAGAGTCGGCAGCAGTGGTGCCGGCTCTCGGACAGGGGGGTCTTCGCCCTCGGGTGGAGCCTGTCCGGCAAGGTTGTGCGTGATGTGCGTCAGGCGCGACCAGTGGTTGTCGCTCGGGGGTGATCGCCGGTGATTCGGGCGCTGTTCGCGTCGACGAGCGCGGGCGCTCTCCTTACCGAGGACGTAGCACTTCTCCCATCCCTGCCCGGCTGAGCCGCCGTCATGGGGCAGTCAGGGTCAGGAGATGTACGTCCGAGAAGGAGGAAATATGGAGTCCCAGGTGCGTGGCGGGACAAGATGGAAGCGTTTCGCTGTGGTGATGGTGCCCAGCGTTGCTGCTACGGCATGTATAGGTGTTGCTCTCGCGCAGGGTGCTCTCGCCGCTTCGTTCAGCGTTTCTGGCCAGTCGTTCAAGGTCAGCGCTGACTACATCCACGGTGAGGGCTTCTCGCAGTACGGCGCCATCGACGCCGGCAAGACGCTGGACGGCAAGGACACCATTCACCCGGTTGCGGTGTCGGCGTTCTCCGATGCCCGTATCCAGAACATGTGTCAGTCGGTCGTCACACCGAACATCCCGCTGCTCGGCTCTGTCACTCTGCAGCTGACCGCGGGCAACAGTGGCGACAAGGACAAGCAGGTCTCCGCCAAGAACCTTTACATCGACGTCGAGGATCTCGCCGCCGAGAAGGCTGTGTTCACCGGCATGGACATCGGCGTCTCCGCCGGTTCCCTGACCGACCCGCCCATGAAGGGCGGCGCAGAGAAGTCGAACCCCAACGGCTTCGGCCAGTCGGCGGATTCCGTGGATCTGTACAAGGTGAAGCAGACGGCGTGGGCCACCACCGCCGGAACCTTCACGCTGCCCGGTCTGAGCATGAAGCTCTACTCGGGTACCAAGGAGTGCTACTAGCACTCGGTGACGGGCGGGGGGCCGTGAGGCGCCCCCGCCCGCTCCTCCCCGACCGGGTCTTTGCGCACCGCCCCCACGGGCTGACGGAAGACCCCTCACCAAGGCAACACCGCACCAGGGAGCTGTTTCCATGAGCGCCGAGACTCCTGCCGACCCCAGTCTGTTCGTCCGGTTGAGGCTGCAGTTCCGCGCCTGGCGGGGTACGAGGCCGTTCTGGGCCGGTCTGGTCGTCCTGATCGCCGGTCTCCCGATCATGTACTTCCCCTACGCGCACCTCACCCTTGGTCAGCTCACGATCCGTATGTCGACAACGACCGGCGCGGGATCGCTGATCATCGGAGTCCTGCTCGTCGTCCTCGGTATCAGCCTCTGGTTCCAGAAGCACGTACGGACCTTCGCCGGCACCGCCGCGATCCTGCTGGGACTGGTGTCCCTCCCGGTCTCCAACTTCGGCGGGTTCATCGTCGGCTTCCTGCTGGCCCTGATCGGCGGGGCGTTGGCCATCGCCTGGGCGCCTGGTGAGCCGGAGCCGGACTCGAGGTACGGAGTTCCCGCGGGCAACGGCACGGATGCGGCCGCTGCGGCGCCCGAGTCCCCTGAGTCCGCCGAGGCCGCCGACGGAATGGACGCGGCGGCCGAGCCGGGCGGACTGAACATGAGCAAGTCGAACGAGCCGTACGAGCCGAACGATCTGTCAGGAACGAGCCCGGTGAACGGGGCGAACGGGAGGCACAGTGCCGGCTGACGAGGTGACCCACGGGACTGACGTGGACAACACGTCCCGCGGGAGAACCGGGCCGCGGCATGCGGCCCCTAGGAAGCCGCTGTTCACCAGGTTCCATGTGCCGACCGGGAAGGCGATAGCCCTGGCGGCGATGCCGACCGCGGTGCTCATGGGCATGGGGTTCACGCCGACGCTCGCCAACGCCGACGACCAGCCGTTGTCGAACAGCCAGGCGGCCGAGGAGTACAAGGACTGCGTCGCGGCGATGGAGGACGACGCCTCGGCGCCGGCCAGCCCGTCGGCGACCCCCACGGAGAGCTCGACCGACGAGGACTCCGACGAAGCGACGCCGACACCGACGCCGTCGGCCTCCGCCGATGACTCGGCCCCGGCGGACCCCTCTTCGCCGGATTCAGGTTCCGACGACGAGGCCGAACCGACTCCGGCTCCGACGCCCTCCGCGAGCAAGACGACGTCCAACGGTGGCGGCAGCGACACGGCCACGCCCACCCCCTCGGCGAGCCCGACCGAGGAGAGCCCCGGCCTGCTGGAGACCATCGGCGACGCGATCACCGACGTCTTCACGGGCGGCGACTCGTCGACCGACACGGCGTCAACGACCACGGAGTCGACGGACACCGCCGAGGCCGCCGAGAGCGCCACCCCGACGCCGGCCGCGGCACCGACGCCGGCCGCAGGAGCGGCCGACAAGGACACCGCCGGCACCACCGCGGCCAAGGACACGACGCCGAAGGTCACCGACGCTCTCAAGGACGCCACCGGCACGGCGGCCAAGGCGACCGAGGAGACCGCCGAGGCGGCCGAGGACGCGGCGGACGACGCCACAGCGTCCCCGAGTGCGTCTGCGAGCGCCTCCCCGAGCCC
The DNA here is from genome assembly GCF_044333925.1 of Streptomyces sp. NPDC020898. NCBI lineage: Bacteria > Bacillati > Actinomycetota > Actinomycetes > Kitasatosporales > Streptomycetaceae > Streptomyces > Streptomyces sp. NPDC020898. The sequence continues at coordinate 52,524 of NZ_JBIRRV010000002.1, read as the reverse complement.
CACGACGGACCCGGACGACTGCCTGGCCGCCACCGACGACGAGGGCGGGGTCGACAACACCATCCCGCTGCCCGACGATCCGTGGACCCTGGAGGCCAGTTCGCTGCTGCTCAAGGGCGCGGACTACCAGGGCATCGTCAAGGTGCGCACCGCCAGCGGCAAGGTCAAAAAGGTCCTGAAGTACGTGATCTCCGACGGCACGGAGATCGGCGACCTGCACCAGCTGGTCAAGGACGACTTGGCCGGCAAGACCTATCACGCAGAGGCTGCCAAGGGCTCGAAGTCCACGATCGACGACGGCAAGACGATCATGTACACGGAGAGGATCTCCGGCAACCTGTTCGGCCTGATCCCGATCACGTTCGACCCGGAGCACCCCCCGCCCCTGAACATCCCGCTGATCTACTTCACGAACGTGAAGGTCATCCAGGCCGGCCAGTTCGGCGGCACGCTGACGGTGCCGGGCCTGCACCAGTACACGACCTGAGCGCCCACCACCCTGTTCGGGAGCCGCACCGAGGCCTGTGGCCCGACCCACCGCTGTTGGCGGAGGGCCGGGCCACAGGCCTGTGCGGGAGGCGAGTGGGGCTCGAACGTAGTGGCGAATTAAGGGTTTCGTAAACGCTTTCTCGCTGTCATGATGATGTGGTCCCTGTGGGAAGGGGGCCGCGGGGGGCGCGTGTTGACCGCACGCGCAGCGGAGACGGGGGTCTCAGAACTTCCTGACTTTCCTTTGTGGCAGGTCGCCGGTGACACCACCGGTCGGCCGTGGCCGAGTGTTCGTCGTGCTTTCTTCCTGCCGGACGAGACCGATCATCCGGACCGACCATCCAGGCAGGCATCGACGTGCGAACAGCTCCGCGAAGACCTCGACAAAGCCGTCCACGAAGAGGGGTTGCGGCCGTCGCGTTCGCGACTGCAGCCACTGCGCTCGGGAGACTGGCGTCCGCCGCCCCCGCGGCCTCCGACGAGCCGGGGGACAACCCGACCAACCCGACCAACCCGTACGAGCGCACCCTCCGTATCAGGCTCGGCGAGCAGGGCCGCAAGGACCGCTGCCAGGCAGGACGGGCTGCGCACTTCGGCGGGCCCGAGCTGGATTCGGTCGCGGCGGCGAAGCTCACCGGCACGAGGGAGCGCCGCTCTCGGCAGCGCCGCGGGGCCGCCGCTGATCTGCTCAACTCCCCTGCCGGATAAAGGTAATCCTCTCTCCGCGCCTGCCGCTCTCCGGGTGCCTTCCGGCCCCCAGGTTCAGGCTTTCGTTCTGTGTTCGGACCCCTTACTTGAGCGACCGTCAGGTTCGTTGACGCGAGGCCGCTGAGTCCTGCCGGCCCCGCCGCATCCTTCGGTCGGCTCCCTGATCAGAACTGGTACTCCATTGCGCTCCAGACCTCCAGGGTCTCCCAGACCCCTGCTTCGACTCTCTCGCTTGACCAGCCGTCTGCTCCCACCGATGCTCGCCACGGCCCTGGTGGCCGGAGTGGGTGTGAGCACCGACTACACGGCACCGCGGACCGAGCCGGCCGCTGACTACGACTGGTACGAGGACACCGCCGCCGAGCAGTTGCGGCAGGACCAGTGCCTGATGAGCGACGTACTGCGGCTGGGCGGGCCGGCCATGGCCGCCACCGCGAAGGACGGGCTCAACCAGAATCCGGAGCGGCTCCGGGAGCTGGCCGACCGGGACCACTGGGAGGCCACTCCGCTCGCCACCGCGTACAAGTCGGACCGGGACGCCGCGCTTGTCGAGCTGAACCGGCTCGACGCGCTCCACGCCAGCTGGAAGATATCCGGGCTCGCGACGCCGGGCGGCTTCGGTTCCGTCGCCGACTTCGAGTGGCCGCCCGGGACCAGCGGTGGCGACGGTGAGGACTTCCACTCCCAGACCGGCCTCACGGCGTGGATCGCCGACCGGTTCTGGAAGGACGAGAGCGACTTCTACGAGGACGCGACACCGCCGGCCGACGCGGAGACCGTCGCGAAGGTCAAGGCTCTGGGGCAGCCGCTGTACGGCAGCGACCCTGATCCGTCCGTGCCGGACTGGAACCGACGGCTCGCCCTGCGGGACGCCTACAAGCACCTGACGGACTGGAGCCTGGAGCCGACCGGCGCGGACAACGCCCGCCTCTTCCTGAGCTCGGGCGGCTTCCCGGACACGGCACCGGTGCCGGGTACCGCCGAGCACCGGGTCGCGGTCGAGGACCTCAAGTCCCGGTTCGCCGCATGCGCGTGGCGTGATCCGATCGACCCCGAGAAGGTTCTGGGCGAGGTCTCCACGACTGCCGGTGCGGAGTGGCAGCAGGAGATCGGCTCGCAGGCCGCCAAGCGCAACGACATCCTGACCGCGAACAAGAACGCCGTCCAGGCGCTGACCGTGGCCTCCGAGTCGATGGGCAAGATGCTCGGCCACTCGTGGGTCGCCGACCACATCACCCGCTGGCAGGACTACTGGTCCTCGGGCGGCATCGGTTGGATCGGCAGCTCCCCGATGGCCGTCCAGATCCCGGGCGCGGCCGGCAAGTGCCTGGGCGCGCAGGGTTCCGGCACCGCGAACGGCACGGCTGTCGAGGTCGTCGCCTGCTCCACGGCGGCCGCCCAGCAGTGGGTGATCAACGGGGGCTACGGCGAGGGCTACAGCCTGCAGAACGTGAACTCGCAGAAGTGCCTCGACGTCGCCACCAACCAGACGAAGATCCAGATCTGGACCTGCAACGGCACGCCCATGCAGGTGTGGAAGTTCAGCGTCCGGGCCGGCGCCACCTTGCAGAGCCTGGGCGCGAACAAGTGCCTGAACTTCCCCACGTACACCGCCGGACAGGACGCGCTCGCGGCCGCCTGCAGCACCGCTGCCACGCAGAAGGTGCTGTTCAAGGTCTCCGCGCACAACGGCACCGTTCCGCCGGCGGCGGAGTTCACCAAGGCCACGCAGCGGCTGAACGCCGCGCGCACCGGAGCGCAGGCCGAGCTGGCCGAGCTCAAGCGCCAGGCGACGGCCGCGACGGCCGCCCAGACTGCCAGCGCCACCGCCGAACAGGCGGCCTACGCGATCGCGGACGCCAACGGGGCACCGCGGGGCCGCGGTCTGCTGGTGGGCCAGCAGAAGGCACAGGTCACGCAGGGAGCGGCGGCCGCGGTCGCGGCGCTGGTGAAGGCCGGCGAGACCGCCGAGGCGGCCACTCGGGCGGCTGCCGCGGACAGCGCCACGATCGCCCAGCGGGCGCTCGCGCAGGCCGCGCAGTCCAAGGCGGAGTTCCGCAAGCAGGCGGCCTACCGGGCCGAACTGCAGGCCAAGGCGGCCGCGGACGCGGCCAAGCTGCACCGTGACAACGCCAAGAAGGACAAGGAGCTGGCCGAGGCCAAGCTCGCCGAGTCCCTGGTCGCGGAGGCGGACGCCAAGGCGGCGGCTGCCGACGCGCACGCCAAGCGGCTGAAGGCCGAAGCCGAAGAGGCCACGGCGAAGAAGGAGAAGGAGACCGCCGACGTCAAGAAGTCGGAGGCGGCCCGGCACCGGCAGACCGCGGAAGCCGAAGCGGCCAACGCCGAGACCGCCAAGGACAGGGCCGAGGCGTCGGAGACCACCGCGGTCGCCCGGAAGAACGACGCCGAGACAGCCCGGGATCGTGCCAGGGAACTGCGCGACGACGCGTGGGACGCCCAGCAGAAGGCAGACGCGTCGCGCGCCAAGGCCGACGCCAAGGAGGCCTACGCCGAGTCTCTGGAAGCGGGGGATGCGGCGGACGCCGCGCGGGCGGCTGCCAATGAGGCCGACCAGCACGCGAACGACGCCGAGGCAGCGGCCGGCCGGGCCCGCACCGCGGCCGACGCGGCCACCCAGGCGGCAGCGGACGCGGACGCGGCGGCGACCCGCGCGGAGGCCGCGGCCAAGCGCTCGCGGGCAGCCGCGGACGAGGCGCAGGCGGCGAAGCTGCGGGCGGACGCCGCGGTGCGCACCGCGACCAGCGCCGCCGCCGACGCCATCGACGCCTCCGAGCACGCCTCGGCCGAGGCCGCGCTGTCGGTCGAGGCGGCCAACAAGGCCGAGGCGCAGGCGAAGATCGCCAAGGCCGAGGCGGACGGGTCCAAGGCCGAGGCCGACAAGGCCACCGCCGCCGCAGGGAAAGCGGCGGGCTTCGCCTATGTCACCGCGCAGGCGGCGGTGGACGCCGGGAACTCGGCCGCACAGGTCGCGGCTCCCGCGAACGACGCGATCCAGTTCGGCTCGCCGTACGTCACCAAGGACTCGGCCGCTTCTCTGGTGGTCCTGTCCGGCCAGTCGGCGAAGACCATCGCCGAGCAGCAGAAGGCCGTCGCGGACGCCCACGCGACCAACGCGGCCGAGGAAGCGGCTGCCGCCCAGGTCATCGCCGACCAGGCACAGGGCGACGCCAAGGCCGCCTACCAGCACGCGGCGAACGCCGCCAAGCACGCCGCGGACGCCCGCGGCTACTCGAAGGAGGCACTGACCTACGCGGCCGCTGCGGCGACCGCCGCAGCGAAGGCGCAGCAGTCACTGGCCCGCACCATCGAGTACGGCCGGCAGGCCACGGCCGACGCGGTCGCCGCCGACAAGGCCGCGGGCCGCGCCGAAGGCTACGCCAAGGACGCCCGCACCTCCGCCGACGCCGCTGCCCTCGACGCCGCCGCCGCCCGCGCGGCCGCCGCACAGGCGGAGGAGTCCGCGAGCCAGGCCAGAGCCGCCGCCGAGCGGGCCGACGCCGCGGCGACCGCGGCGGAGGAAGCCGCCAAGGACGCCCAGAAGTACGCCGAGTCCGCCCAGGAAGCCGCGACGCAGACCGAGAACGCGGGAAACACTGGGCAGATCGAGACCGGGACGGTCCCGGACGAGGCCGGTGGACTCATCGGTGGCGTGTTCTACGTCGTCGACCACATCGAGAAGGTCGGCGAACCGAAGGTCCTCAAGAAGACCGAGGGCTGCGACGGCTGGTGGGACCAGCTCTTCTACGACGGCGACTGCACGATGACCGAGAAGATCGGCTACAAGGCCGATCTCGACCTGTACCTGTGCACCACGGAGGTGTGGGAGAACTCGTGCTTCTCCGGGGACACGGTGTACCTGGGCCCGCACAAGACGGACACGCTGTACACCGAGGTCACGCACACCATCACCATCGCGGAGTACCAGGAGGGCGTCGACCCCGTCGACATCCTCTTCGGCAGCTGGATCCGGTGCGCCCAGAAACTCACCCCTGGTGGTGAGAACGGGAGCTGGGGCGGTTGCGCCTGGGCCGTGGTGGATGTGGCGTCACTGTTCGCCGGCAAGATCATCCGTCCTATCGCGGATGCCGTCCGGGCACTGGACGGCTCGGTCAGGACCGGAATCGGATTCATCGACGCGTGGGCGGCCCTGCGCTCCCTCCGGTTCTCCGAGGTCGCCGTCGCGGGCATCGCCAGCAAGATCATGCAGGCGGTGTACGAGGCCTGTGAAACAGGCACTTCGAGGTCGCTGCTGGCCGGCGGTGCCCGGGCGTTCGCTGCCCAGAGCTCGCCTCAGGAGTGCATAGAGAAGGTCCTCAAGGACCTGGTGAAGGATGGGGATCACGTCGTCCTTGGTATCAACCCTCACGCGGACAAACTGGCGAAGGCGATCGGCGCCAAGACGTTTAACAACGGTGCCTACGGCGCGGAGCTGCCGCGAGCAATGGGCATGGGCGAGCGCCCGATCTGGACGGTCGGAGTCGAACGGACGGTGTCCAACCCCAACGTGCGGCTGACAGTCTCACTGGACGGCGTCCGCGGCGCCACCAATGAGGACGAAGCGCTCAAGCTGCTCCTGGAGCGGGGGGAGACCATCAAGGGCAGCGACTGGGCGCTGATCAGGTCCGAGGGCTACGGCACCGCGTGGGAGATGATAAAGCTGCGCACCGCGGTCAGGCTGGGCCAACGCGAATGGAAGACGATCACGTGGCGCTGGGACGGCAAAGACGTCAAGCCCGAGCGCTTCAAGCTGGCCAACGGGGAGCCGGTGCCGTGATCAAGAGAGGGCTTCGGGCATGACCGATTTCATCCGTACCGGGAGGCTGTTCCGAGTGGTCGGGTTCAACCCGTCCCACCGGCAGCTCTTCCTGCAGAGTGAAGCGACGCACATCGACAGGACCACGACCCACATCGAGGTGCATGTCGGCAACGTGAGGCTGATGCTTCTGCAGCCCTACTTCGACAACGGCCTGCACATCCGGCACGCCAGTCCGGAGGAGTTCACGGTGCTGGCGGAGCGGCACGGGCTGGAGCCCGACGAGGCGATCTACACCTGGATGCTGGACCCTGACGGTGGCAGCTTTGTCGTCGGCAGTCCTCCGGACTGGCGCGAGGCGGAGTACGCGCTGATGGGCGGCCGGGAGTCGCTGTACACCGGCCCCTGGCCGCCGGACTTCCCGACGGATTCAGGGAACCTCTTCTGACACCTCGGCGCTGCGGACACAGAAGGTGAGGGCGGCACCCGTATCGCGGGTGCCGCCCTCACCTTGTCACTTGTGGTCCAGCATCGAATGCGACTCGAACTCGACGCGGACATTTCCGCTGATCGGCCAGCCTGCTGGCAGAGGCTGGGCAGCGCGACCGGCGCCCAGTTGGACCGCCTCTGCGAGGTGTCCGAGCGCGACAATATCGGCGTGCGCGTGATTCCCTGCAGCGCAGGAGCGTTCCCCGGCGCCGGGCAAGCTGTGGTCTACGCCGAAGGGCCCGTCCCCCAGCTCGACACTGTGGAGCTGGACTCCGCACACGGCCCCGAGTTCACCCACGGTCAATCTCAACTCGACAAGTACCGTGCCCACTTGGACTGGATGGAAGCCGCGTCTCTCTCGCCCAGCGCGTCACGCGACTTCATCCACACGATCGCCCGCCAACTCTGAGGAGTCACGTTGCCCGACATCACCTGGGAAGAGCCCTACTGCGCCGAAGGTGCCAACTGCTTCCGCATAGGCACCGACCCCCACAACAACGCCTACATAGCCATCGCAGGCCAAGAAGACACCTACCTCACCGACACCCGAGACGCCCTCCGCACCCTCATCCACGACATCAAGGCCGGCAAAGCAGACCACCTCCTCTAGCAACTCTTGGGGTGGCAAGTACCACGAGGTATTCGACACGGGGAACGTGTTCGCCAGCTTCTTGAGCTTGCCGAGATCCAAGGCCGACGCGAGGGGAGGGACAGTGACCACGCGTTCGAGGGTGGGGAGACGACTGGTGTGAACGGTCAGACCGGCATTCGGCACGGCGTCGACGAATATCGGCAACCTGGTGACCGCGACGCCGAAGAACGTCTGGTAGCGACAGGGAGCAGCAATGATCACCTTTGCCTTCGAGCCTCGCGTCGAGGACCCCTCCTGGGCCCCGGACTGGCCGACGGAGAAATCGGACCGGCCGGAGCACCCGGAACTGACGAACTCCGATTTCTGTCTGGAACTCTTCCAGGCGGATCTGCGGCTCGTCGTCCACGGTGTGGACCTCAGCGTGCGCCAGTCGGGACTACCCGTGGTCGACTTCGCGCTGATGTTGCAGTACGCGACGACGATGCTTGAGACCCAGAACGACATCGCGGTCGAGGCCAGCCTGACCCAGCATGTGTACGCCTTCAACCGAGACGGGGACTCCATCACCCTCACGACGGAGTGGCCCCCGCGCGTGGCCCAGCTGACGTGGCCCGAGTTGCGGGAGCTGACCGTCCGCGCGAAGTCCGAGGCGGTACGGCTGATCACCGCCGCTCATCCGGAGCTGGGCGACAACGCGTGGCTGCGGGAGACGGTGGGAGCACCGCCGGCCGCGTGAGAACACTCCGGTGAGAAGAACTGAGGGCGCCCCCTGTCACAGGAGGCGCCCTCACCGCCGTACAAGACCCCTGACCCGCCCGTCAGTTGGTGCTGACGACGCCGCCGAGGTGGTGGACGCGGAGCATGTTGGTGGTGCCGGAGACGCCGGGGGGTGAACCGGCCGTGATGATGCAGATGTCGCCCGTGTTGAAGCGGTTGAGCTTGGCGATCTCCTGGTCGACCAGGGAGACCATCTCGTCCGTGCTGTTGACGAACGGGACGACGTACGAGTCGACGCCCCAGCTCAGGGACAGCTGGTTGCGGGTGCCCTCGTCCGTCGTGAAGGCGACGATCGGCTGGGCGGCGCGGTAGCGGGAGAGGCGGCGGGCCGTGTCGCCGGACTTGGTGAAGGCGACCAGGCCCTTGCCGCCGAGGAAGTCGGCGATCTCGCAGGCCGCGCGGGCGACCGAGCCGCCCTGCGTCTTCGGCTTCTTGCCGGGGACCAGGGGCTGGAGGCCCTTCGAGAGCAACTCCTCCTCCGCCGCCACCACGATCTTCGACATCGTCTTGACCGTCTCGATCGGGTACGCGCCGACCGAGGATTCCGCGGACAGCATCACGGCGTCCGCGCCGTCCAGGATCGCGTTCGCCACGTCGGACGCCTCGGCGCGCGTCGGGCGGGAGTTGGTGATCATCGACTCCATCATCTGGGTCGCGACGATCACCGGCTTGGCGTTGCGCCGGCACAGCTCCACGAGGCGCTTCTGCACCATCGGGACCTTTTCGAGGGGGTACTCGACGGCCAGGTCACCGCGGGCCACCATCACGCCGTCGAAGGCCGCGACGACGGCCTCCATGTTGTCCACCGCCTGCGGCTTCTCCACCTTGGCGATGACCGGGACGCGGCGCCCCTCCTCGTCCATGATCTTGTGGACGTCGTTCACGTCGTTGGCGTCGCGGACGAAGGACAGGGCCACCAGGTCGCAGCCCATGCGCAGGGCGAAGCGCAGGTCGTCGATGTCCTTCTCCGACAGGGCCGGGACGTTCACGGCCGTGCCGGGCAGGTTGATGCCCTTGTGGTCCGAGATGACGCCGCCCTCGATGACGATCGACCGGACCCGCGGGCCCTCGACGTCCAGGACCTTCAGCTCGACGTTGCCGTCGTTGATCAGGATCTGGTCGCCGCGCGACACATCACCCGGGAGGCCCTTGTACGTCGTACCGCAGATGGTCTTGTCGCCGGGCACGTCGTCGGTGGTGATGACGAACTCGTCGCCGCGTACCAGCTCGACGGGGCCCTCGGCGAAGGTCTCCAGGCGGATCTTCGGCCCCTGGAGGTCGGCGAGTACGCCGATCGCACGGCCGGTCTCCTTGGCGGCGGCCCGGACCCGGTCGTACCGGCCCTGGTGCTCGGCGTGTGAGCCGTGGCTGAAGTTGAACCGGGCCACGTTCATTCCGGCCTCGATGAGAGACACGAGCATTTCGTGGGAGTCGACCGCGGGGCCGAGAGTGCAAACGATTTTCGAACGGCGCATGGGGCGATCCTATCGGTTTGTTTCGCTTCGGAATATTCCGCCTGGTGGACGACGTAGAAGCATGGACTGAACACAAAGGGGCGGGATAGCGCTCAGGTGAGGCTCTTCCCGCAATGTCACCTCAATGTTCGTCCTGTTCGTTAAGTGTCTTCGGCCTGTTCTTGTGAGGATCCCCGGGCGTTCGTGCCCGGGAGGAATCGCATGTGCTGGTGGCGGTGTGGAGCACCGCGGTATCGGGCCGGAGGCGACAGGCCGCGAAGCGGCCGGGTGACTTCCCGGCGGTGCCGGGCCGTGCTTGGCGCTGTGACCGTGGGACCGGGGGCTGGTCGCTCGTTCGGGTGAGGGGAGGAGGACATGGGGTGGCTGTTCGTACGGGTGTGTACGTTCGTGGTCATGAAGCTGGTGGTGCGGGTCAAGCTCCTGCCGACGCCCGTGCAGGCGGCGGCGCTTGAGGCGACCCTGCATGCCTGCAACGAGGCCGCCACCTGGGCCGCCGACGTCGCCTTCGAGGAGAAGGCGGCCAAGCCCCTGGCCCTGCGCAAGCACACGTACCAGCGGATCAAGGCCCGGTGGAATCTGGGCGCGCAGGCCGCCCAGCACGCGATCAAGAAGACCTGCGACGCCTACACCACGCTGCACGCCAACCTCCGTAACGGAAACCACAGCAAGCCCGGCTCCACACGGTACGAGAAGGCGGCCGGCAAGCCGGTGACCTTCCGCGCGGACGCCGCGCAGCCCTATGACGACCGGATGCTTTCCTGGCGGCACGATCAGCGCACGGTGTCGGTCTGGACCACGGCCGGGCGGATGAAGAACGTCGCGTTCACCGGCGAGCCGGGGCAGCTGGCGGTGGTGGCCGCGCACCGCAAGGGTGAGTCCGATCTGCTGCGCCGGGGCGGGCAGTGGTATCTGCTGGTGACCTGCGACATCGCCGAGGCCGAGGGCAACGCACACCCGGCGGGGTTCGTCGGGGTGGACCTGGGCATCGTCAACATCGCCACCACCTCCACCGGCAATCGGCACAGCGGGCGCCGCCTGAACCGCCGCCGTCAGGCGGACCGGGAACTGCGCTCCAAGCTGCAGAAGAAGGACACCAGATCCGCGAAGCGGCGGGCGAAGAAGCACGCGGGCAAGGAGAAACGCCGGGCCCGCGACATCAACCACAAGATCTCGAAAAGCATCGTGGCGGAGGCTCAACGCACCGGTCGCGGAATCGCCCTGGAAGACCTGACGGGCATCCGCGAACGGGTACGGCTGAGGAAGCCCCAGCGCGTCACATTGCATTCCTGGTCGTTCCACCAACTCGGCACGTTCATCGCCTACAAGGCGAAACGCGCCGGGGTCCCGGTGGTGTACGTCGATCCGGCGTACACCAGCCGGGAATGCTCCCGCTGTCACCACATCGCCAAAGCCAACCGGCCCTCCCAGGCCGTGTTCACCTGTAGGTCGTGCGGCTTCGCTGAGCACGCCGACCACAACGCGTCCCACAACATCAGCCACCGCGGCTGGTACGCGTGGGTCCGCGGGGCCGAGTCACAGGCCCCCGCCCTCACCCTCATCGCCTGACCGGCGACACCACCGAGCGTGAGAGCTGGACGCAGCCGGGACCACCGAAGCCATCGGTGAACCCGAGCGGCAAACCCGGGACTTCAGTCCCGAGTAGTTGACTTGTCCGTTCTCGCCGGGGTCACCAGCGCGTACGTCTGTGTCGCGATCTCCAGCTCCTCGTCCGTCGGGACGACCGCCACCGCGACCCGGGAGCCCGCGGGCGAGATCAGCCGGGCCTCCTGGCCGCGTACGGCGTTCAGGGCGCCGTCCACGGCCACGCCCAGGCCCTCCAGGCCCGCCACCGCGGCTTCGCGCACCGGCGACGCGTTCTCGCCGACCCCGGCCGTGAACGCGATGGCGTCCACCCTGCCGAGCACCGCGTAATAGGCGCCGATGTACTTCTTCAGCCGGTGGATGTAGATGTCGAAGGCCAGTTGGGCCGCCGGGGCGTCCGCGCCGCCCTCGTCGATACGGCGGCGGATTTCCCGCATGTCGTTGTCTCCGCACAGGCCGATCAGGCCGCTCTTCTTGTTGAGAAGAGTGTCGATCTCGTCCGTGGACATTCCGCCAACACGCGCCAAATGGAAGATGACGGCCGGATCCAGGTCACCGGAGCGGGTACCCATGACCAGCCCCTCCAAAGGCGTCAGCCCCATGGAAGTGTCCACGCACCTCCCGCCCCGCACAGCGGACGCGGACGCCCCGTTCCCCAGGTGCAGCACGATCACGTTCACGTCCTCGGGCGCCCTGCCCAGGAGTCGCGCCGTCTCCCTCGACACATACGCGTGGGACGTGCCGTGGAACCCGTACCGCCGGATGCGGTGCTCGTCGGCCGTCGCGACGTCGATCGCGTAGCGGGCCGCCGACTCCGGCATCGTCGTGTGGAAGGCCGTGTCGAAGACCGCCACCTGGGGGAGGTCGGGGCGCAGGGCCTGGGCGGTACGGATGCCGGTCAGGTTCGCCGGGTTGTGGAGGGGCGCTACGGGGATCAGTCGCTCTATCTCCGCCAGCACCGTTTCGTCGACGACCGTCGGCTCGGTGAAGGACTGGCCGCCGTGCACGACCCGATGGCCGATGGCCGCCAACTCCGGGGAGTCCAGGCCGAGTCCGTCCTTCGCGAGCTCCTCCGCCACCGCCTTGAGGGCTGCCTCGTGGTCGGCGATCGGGCCCGTCCGCTCACGGGACGCGCCGCCGGTCGCCAGCGGCGTGTGCTTCAGCCGGGACGTCTCCTCGCCGATGCGTTCCACCAGGCCCACGGCGAGCCGGCTGCTGTCGTGCCGCATGTCGAGCAGCTGGTACTTCACCGACGAGGAACCGGAGTTGAGGACGAGGACGCGGGTCGCGGTCACTGCTGGGGCACCTTCTGAGTGGGGGTCTGGGTGGAGACCTGGGCAGGAGCTTGGGCGGCGGCTTGGGTGGGAGCCTGGCTGAGGGCGGGGCCGGTCATCTGTGCCTGGATCGCCGTGATGGCGACCGTGGTGACGATGTCCTGGACGAGGGCGCCCCGGGACAGGTCGTTGACCGGCTTGCGCAGGCCCTGGAGGACCGGGCCGACGGCGATCGCGCCGGCCGAACGCTGCACGGCTTTGTAGGTGTTGTTGCCGGTGTTGAGGTCCGGGAAGATCAACACGCTTGCCTGGCCCGCGACTTCGGAATCGGGAAGCTTGGTGGCGGCCACGGTCGGCTCGACGGCCGCGTCGTACTGGATGGGTCCTTCGATACGGAGGTCCGGGCGCCGCGAGCGCACCAGTTCCGTCGCTTCCCGCACCTTGTCGACGTCCGCGCCCGACCCCGACGTACCCGTCGAGTACGACAGCATCGCGATCCTCGGCTCGACGCCGAACTGCTCGGCGGTGGCGGCCGATTGGATGGCGATGTCGGCCAACTGCTCGGCGTTCGGGTCGGGGTTGACCGCGCAGTCGCCGTAGACGAGGACCTTGTCGGCCAGGCACATGAAGAAGACGGACGACACGATCGACGCGTCCGGCTTGGTCTTGATGATCTCGAAGGCGGGCCGGATCGTCGCCGCCGTCGAGTGGACGGACCCCGACACCATGCCGTCGGCCAGGCCCTCCTGGACCATCAGGGTGCCGAAGTAGTTGACGTCCGAGACGACGTCGTGGGCCAGCTCGACCGTGACGCCCCGGTGGGCACGGAACTGGGCGTACCTCTCGGCGAAGCGGTCCCGCAGTTCGGAGGTCTGCGGGTCGATGAGATGGGCGTCGCCGAGGTCGATGCCCAGGTCAGCGGCCTTCTTGCGGATGCCGTCGACCGGGCCGAGCAGCGTCAGGTCGCACACGCCCCGGCGCAGCAGCACCTCGGCGGCGTGCAGGACGCGTTCCTCGGTGCCCTCGGGGAGAACGACCCGGCGCTTGTCGGCGCGGGCGCGTTCGAGGAGCTTGTGCTCGAACATCATGGGCGTGACGCGGTCGCTGCTGGGCGCGGAGATGCGCGAGAGGAGTTCGGTCGTATCCACGTGGCGCTCGAAGAGACCGAGGGCCGTCTCTGCCTTGCGTGGCGTGGCCGCGTTCAACTTCCCCTCCATGGAGAGGAGTTTGGCGGCGGTGGGGAAACTGGTGCCGGCGACCGACACGACCGGCGTACCGGGGGCGAGGCGGGCGGCGAGGGTCAGGACCTCGTCGCTGGGGCGCTCGTTCAGGGTCAGCAGGACGCCCGCGATGGGCGGCGTACCGGCGCTGTGCGCGGCGAGGGCGCCGACGACCAGGTCCGCGCGGTCACCGGGGGTGACGACCAGGCAGCCCGGGGTCAGCGCGGTCAGGAAGTTGGGCAGCATCGCGCCGCCGAAGACGATGTCCAGCGCGTCCCGGGCGAGGCCCGAGTCGTCGCCGAGGAGCACCTTGCCGCCGAGCGCGTGGGTGATCTGGGCGACCGTCGGCGCGGAGAGGGCGGGCTCGTCGGGGAGGACGTAACAGGGCACGGGGAGAGCGGGGAGACGAGGGAGACCCGAGTTGAGGCCCTCGGCTATTCCGGCGCGGTCCTCGCGGGCGACGCGGTTGGCGACCATGGCGAGGACGTCGCAGCCCAGCGCCTCGTACGCGCGGTACGCGTTGCGGGTCTCGGCGAGCACCGACTCGGCGGTCTGGTCGCGGCCGCCGACGACCGCGACGACGGACGCGCCGAACTCGTTCGCCAGGCGGGCGTTGAGGGCCAGCTCGTCCGGGAACTGGGTGTCGGCGAAGTCGGTGCCGAGGACGAGGACGACGTCGTACTCGCGGGCGACGCGCAGGAAGCGGTCGACGAGGGTGGAGACGAGCTCGTCGGTGCCCTGCTCGGCCTGGAGGACGGACGCCTCCGGGTAGTCCATGCCGTACACGGTCGCCGGGTCCTGCGAGAGGCGGTAGCGGGCGCGCAGCAGCTCGAAGAGGCGGTCCGGCTTGTCGTGCACGAGGGGGCGGAAGACGCCCACCCGGTCGACCTGCCGGGTCAGGAGTTCCATGACTCCCAGCTCGACGACCTGGCGGCCGTCGCCCCGGTCGATGCCGGTCACGTACACGCTGCGGGTCGTCACGCGTGCTCTCCGTTTCCCTCGCTGTTGACTGCTCTTCGTCGATCGTTCTGGGGTTCGTAAAAATCGCCCACCGAGGCGGGCGGAATCCTCTTGACAATACCCTCGCCGCTGGATAAAGCCCCGGTCAGGGAGGGTGGGGTCGGTCAGGATCGAGGGCTCGCCCGAGGCGTGAAACAATCGGAGTGGCTCACCGGTATCAACAGCGACCAGGAGACACAGCACGATGCGCATCGGAGTTCTCACCGCAGGCGGCGACTGCCCCGGCCTGAACGCAGTGATCCGGTCGGTCGTGCACCGAGCGGTCACGCAGTACGACGACGAGGTCATCGGCTTCGAGGACGGCTACGCCGGGCTGCTCGACGGCCGCTACCGCACCCTCGACCTCGACGCGGTCAGCGGCATCCTGGCCCGCGGCGGCACCATCCTCGGCTCCTCCCGGCTCCAGCGCGACCGCCTGCGCGAGGCCTGCGAGAACGCCTCCGACATGATCCACGAGTTCGGCATCGACACGCTGATCCCGATCGGCGGCGAGGGCACGCTGACGGCAGCCCGGATGCTGAGCGACGCGGGCCTGCCGGTGGTCGGCGTCCCCAAGACGATCGACAACGACATTTCATCAACGGACCGCACGTTCGGCTTCGACACGGCTGTCGGGGTCGCCACGGAGGCGATGGACCGCCTGAAGACCACCGCCGAGTCGCACCAGCGCGTGATGGTCGTCGAGGTCATGGGCCGGCACGCGGGCTGGATCGCCCTGGAGTCCGGCATGGCGGCCGGCGCCCACGGCATCTGCCTCCCCGAGCGCCCCTTCGACCCCGCCCACCTCGTGAAGATGGTCGAGGAACGGTTCGCGCGCGGCAAGAAGTTCGCGGTCATCTGCGTCGCCGAGGGCGCGCACCCCGCCGAGGGCAGCATGGACTACGGCCACGGCGCGATCGACCAGTTCGGCCACGAGCGGTTCCAGGGCATCGGTACGGCACTCGCGTACGAGCTGGAACGACGGCTCGGCAAGGAGGCCAAGCCGGTCATCCTCGGCCACATCCAGCGCGGCGGCACACCCACCGCGTACGACCGCGTCCTCGCGACCCGGTTCGGCTGGCACGCGGTGGAGGCCGCGCACCAGGGCGAGTTCGGGAAGATGACGGCGCTGCGCGGGACGGACGTGCAGATGGTGCCGCTGGCGGAGGCGGTCACCGAACTGAAGACGGTCCCGAAGGACCGGATGGACGAGGCGGAGTCGGTGTTCTAGGGGTAGTTGGGGCCGAGGTGGGGTGGAGGGCGCGTTGAGGCCCGCCTTTCGCCTTTAGGTTTGTGCCTTTAGGTTTGTGCCTTTCGGCCGTCGTCTCAGAAGGCTCTGTTCTCGACGATCGCCCAGAAGTGCTCCACGATCCGGTCGAGGAAGTCGCGTCCGGCGTTGCCCGCTTCGGCCGCCGCGGAGCCGTCCGCCCAGTTCAGGCTGGCGGCCATCTGCCCCTGGTAGTAGCGGTTCAGCTCCTGGAGGGTGCTCTCCAGGAGGCGCCGGTCCAGCGGCAGCATCTTGTTGACCGGGCGGACGTACGCTTGCCAGCGCGTCGTGACCGCGCTGCGCAGCAGGCCGGCGAGCTTGCCGTCGAGGCCGGTGAGCGTGATGAAGTCGGCGAGCGAGAGTTCCAGCACCTCGGCGAGGATCGCGGACTGCCGGTCGGTGCCGCGCCACTCGCCGCTCTCCTCCATCCGTATGTAGACGAGGAGTTCGAGCCCGACGGCCCGTGCGACGTCCTCGGCGGTGAGCCCACGCGCGCTCCGGTGCTCACGCAAGGTGCCGGGGCGGCCCATGAGTTCACAGGGCGCACACCACAACACGCCCGCGAGAGCGGTGAGTTCATGACCGCCGGGGGCCATGATGCCGCGTTCCCAGGCGATGACGTGATCGGGCGTGATGTACGGCAGCCCGTACGAGACCCGCATGCCGTACGCGACATGCTCGGGGCCCATTCCGAGAGCGGTACGGAGTCTGCGGGCGGCGGATGAATCGAAGGGCGGGGTCGGCGGCGTGAGCGGTGGGGGTGGGACTTGGGGTCGGCGCACGCGCCACAAGCTAGAGGTGCGGAGCGGCGTTGACTACGTTCTGTTCGGCCACAATTACAGATTGTAGGAAGCTACGGGTGAGCGGGTGTTTCGGCGGCTCTTCCGTGGTGCTTCAGGGGTGCTTTGGGGTGGCTGAACGTCGGGGGTGGCGGCCGAGTGTTCGCTTGGCGGCGGCTGCCCCCGGTGGGCGATCGTGCGAATGGCAAGGTGGTGGGGCATATGCAACGCCTGTCCGTCGGTCGCGTGTGCGGGATCGGCGCGGTTTGGGTGTCGGCCGTATGGGCGCGTGTCGAAGATCCGTACGGTACGGTCGGGGGCTCGGTCGGGCGGGTAACTGGCCGGTACTGGTGAGTACTTGCGGCGTGATTCTTGCGGTGCGGGGTGGCGGACATGAGCGGAAATGATGAGGCCGGGTGGGTGGCCTCGGAGGGTGGTGGTCGCGTGAGCGGCAAGGTGGAGCGGATCCGGGTCGAGGGGCACATTCGGGAGCGTCTGCTCGCTCCCAACTTCTGGCACCTCGCGACGGTCGGTGCGGACGGGATGCCTCAGGTGTCGCCGATGTGGGTGGACATCGAGGGTGACTTCGTCATGGTCAACACGGCGATCGGTCGCGTGAAGGAGGAGAACCTCCGCATCAATCCGAACGTCTCGCTCTCGCACCACGACCCCGAGAACCCGTACGACCGTGCGGAGATCCGGGGGCGCGTGGTGCGGTTCGTGGAGGGGGAGGAGGCGGAACGGTCCATGGACCGGCTCACCAAGAAGTACATCGGCGAGGACCGGTATCCGTGGCTGCTGCCGGGGGAGCGGCGCGTGATGCTGCTTATTGAGGTGACGCGGGTGCGGCGGGTTGTGGGGGTGGAGCCGTTCCGGCCGGGGGTGCTGCCCGAGGAGGCGTGAGGAGCAGGGGGCTCTACAGGAGGTGATCCGCTTTGCCGGCCTTGATGTCCTGGATGAGGGTGCGGAGGGCGTCTCGGGTGTCGGTGAGGTAGGTGTCCTCTTGGCCGGCGATGGCTATGTAGGCGTTGTTTTCGGGGTCGGTGCCTATGCGGAAGCAGTTGTTTCCTTCGGCGCAGAAGGGCTCTTCCCAGGTGATCTCGGGCATGGGTGCTCTCCTTAAAGTTGCTGGGCGATGGTGTGGATGAGGTCCCGCGAGCCTTGCGGGCTGAGGGTGTGGGTGTGCCACCAGTCCATGTGGGCGCGGTACTTGGCGAGTTGGGAATCGGTGTGCGTGAACTCTCCGCCGTGTGCCGAGTCCAGCTGCACGGTGTCCAGTTGGGGGACGGCGCCGTCGGCGTACAGAACGGCGTGCCCGGCGCCGGGGAAGGCCCCGGCCTCGACGGGGAGTACGCGGACGGCGACGTGCTTGCGTTCGGACGCCTCGCACAGGTGGGTGAGTTGCTCGCGGGTGGAGCGCCGTCCGCCGAACTGCATGCGCAGCGCCCACTCGTGCACGTAGGCGATGTAGTCGACGGGATTGTCCCGGTCGAGCACCTGCTGACGTTGCAGGCGCTGTACGACGCGTAGTTCCACCTCGGACTTGGGCAGCGGGGGCAGGGCTGAGTCGAAGACGGCCCGGGCGTAGCTGCCGAGTTGGAGCAGGCCCGGGATGTGTACGGTCTGGTAGCTGCGCAGCCGGGTGGCGAACCACTCCAACTCGGCGACATCCAGCAGCCCTTGGGGCAGAGCGCCCCTGAACCTCTCCCACCAGCCACGGCTGTGTGGGTCGGCCAGGGCGGCGAGCGCGTTGACGTAGGCGTCGTCCGCGCACTCGTAGTTGCTGGCGAGTATCCGGATCCGCTCGGGCGAGGTGGCGCGCACGCCCGACTCCATGTTGGACACCTTCGTCCGGTCCAGCCCGAGCAGCCCGGCAGCGTACTCGGTGGTCCGGCTGGCCCCGAGCCGCATCCTGCGCAACTCGGCGCCCAGGCGTTTCTGACGTTCTGTCGGCGCGGGCCGTGTCGGCATCTGCACCTTCCTCCCCGGTTGGTCGGGGGTCAGTCTGCCTCGTTCGCCGTGCGCTGGTCCACTTATCGGGAGGCAATGTGTGTGACTAGGTGGCACACGTTCCCCATCGAGGTCTACAGTCGGTGACAAGTTGCTTACGCCCCGACAGACTTCGGAAGCGCATCGCGTGAGCCTGCCCGCCTTCTCTTTCCCTGGGAGGGGCGCGCTCGCGTCAGGGAGACAGGCCACTGGTCGGGTGTACGTCGGCGTCGTCAAGTCCGCTGCGTTGAAAGGGAGTTCGTCATGTCCGCATCGCCGGCCTTCTCGGCCTGTCCCATCTCGACCGACCTCACGAAGGCTCCGCCGCCGTCTCCGGGCTCGCTCGTGTACGGCTTCACGTTGCCTGCCGAGGCGGTGAGTTCGCGGGTCGCCCGGGCTACTACTCGGGTTGTTCTTCAGACACATGGGCTGGAGGAGATGGCGGACGCTGCGGTGCAGGTGGTGGGGGAGCTGACCGCTTGTGCTTTTCGGTTCGCTGCGGATGCTTCGGTGTATGTGTCGCTGCGGTGGTGGGAGGGGGAGCTGCAGGTGGTTCTGTACGACGGTCACCGGCGGCATGTGCATCCCCGGCTGGCTGCTGCCTGCGATGAGCGGAGGGGGGATGCGTTGCGGGTTTTGGGGTGCGTGGTGGAGGGGTGTGGTGGGGAGTGGGGGTTCGGGGAGGCGCGGGAGCCGGGAGGGGGGACGCGGATGTGGGCTGTGCTGCCCTGGCGGGGGGCTTTGGAGTTCGCAGAGGTGAGGGTCGGGAGGGGGTGACGTGGGGCAGGGCGGCTGTTATTGCAATTCGTTGGCCCAGGCGAGGGCTTGGTCGGCTTCAGCGGTGTCGTCGGCCTGAGTGAAGGCGTCGGCGGCTTGGAACCAGTAGGCACGGGCCTCGGTGGGACGACCGGAGAACTCGTGGATGGAGGCGAGATTGTGCAGAATCTGACCCGCCCGGTACCAGTCCTCGAACTCCCGGTATACCTCTAGCGCCCTGCCATACTTCTCGACCGCCTCCTCCACCTGGCCTGCCTCCAGCAGAGCGACGCCGAGGTTGTGCCACGCAACGGCCGCGCCGTGGTCGTCTCCGGCTGCCTGGCACAGGTCGCGGGCCTGGGCATGCGCTTCGATTGCCTCCGCCACCTGGCCAGCCTCCCGTAGGGCGCGGCCGAGATTGCCCCACGCGATGGCCGCGCCCTGGTTGTCTCCGGCTGCCTGGTACAGGTCGCGGGCTCGGGTGTGTGCTTCTGTTGCCTCCGCCACCTGGCCCGCTTCCCGTAGGGCGAGGCCGAGGTTGTTCCACGCGATGGCCGCGCCCTGGTTGTCTCCGGCTGCCTGGTACAGGTCGCGGGCTCGGGTGTGTGCTTCTGTTGCCTCCGCCACCTGGCCCGCTTCCCGTAGGGCGAAGCCGAGGTTGTTCCACATGAAGGCCTCGGCCGTGCGGTCTTCTGAACGGCGAGCGGCCTCCAGCGCGGCCCGCGCCACAGTGGCCCAGTCGTCGAAATAGCGCCGCCAGTCCATGTAATCCCCCAGGCATGCGGCCAGCCGCACCGCCGTGTTCGCGAACCGCTCCTGCTCCGCCCACCCCACAGCCGCCACCAAACCCGCCCGCTCCCCGTCCAGCCAAGTCAGCGCCTCCCCTCGCCCGCCGAACCGCCCCGGCATCTCCATCCCTGGCAACCACCGCAACCAGTCATCCGCCGCATCCGCCCACCCGTAGTAGAAGTCCAGCACCCGCTCTCGAGCCGCCTCGCCCTCCTCTACGAACCCCGTATCCCCCTCCACCACACCTACCGCGAATGCCCGCACCAAGTCATGCAACCGCCACCGCGCGCCGCCGTCCGGGTCCTCGTCAGCCCGAACCGGTGTGACGAGGCATGCGGCGGCAAGGTCCTCCAAGAGGCGCGCGGCGGACTCAGAACCGAGATCGGCTAGGGCGGCCACCGCGTCAGTGCCGGTCTCTGCGCCGGGGGCGAGGGCGAGCAGGCGCAGCAGGCGGGCCTGGTCGGGCGGGAGACGTCGGTACGAGGTTTCCAGGACCGGGCGGAAGACGAGAGAGCGGCCGTACTGGTCCGTGCCGAGGGTGCCGTGATCCAAGGCGACCGTCGGGTCTCCGGCCTGCTGGACCTCGGTCACCAGCGAGGCGATGCTGCGTCGTCGGCGTCGGCGCAGCATCGCGGCGGCGATCTGGAGGGCGAGAGGCAAGTGGCCGCAGAGGGAGCTCAGTTCGCGGAGTGCTTCGGGATCGCGGGTGGGTCGGTCGTCGCGTTCGTCGGTGTAGTGGAGAGCGTGGGTGATGAGGGCGGCCGAGTCCTCCGGAGGGAGAGTTTCCAGGTCGATCAGGCGTACCGGGAGTCCGTCTGGGCGGTCGCGGGACGTGATCAGCACCCGGTGGCGGTCCGTGCCGGGAAGCAGAGGGAGGTACTGGGCCGGGTCCGACGCGTTGTCCAGGATCAGCAGCATGCGCTCCTGACGCTCGGCGAGGAGCGCGCGGTAGACGTCGTACTGACGCGCTGCCGTCGGCGGCAGGTCGGCGCCCCGTACCCCGAGCGCGTCGAGCAGCGCCAGCACCGCCTGATCAGCCGTCACCGGGTTGTCGTCGTAACCCCGCAGGTCTACGAACAAGGTCCCACCAGGGAACCACCCCTCGGCACACGCCTGGTGTGCCGTCTCGATCGCCAGTGCCGTCTTGCCGATGCCGCCCATGCCGGTGACGGCGAAGATGAGGAGAGGGCGTGCGGCGGCACCGGTCGGGTCGGGTTCCAGGTGGGGCAGCAGACGGCCCAACTCCGCCGACCGGCCGGTGAAGCCCAGCGGACGGGTCGGAAGCGTGGCCGTCGCTACCGGTACCGGGCCATGGGAGTGGCCGGTGCCGAGCCCTCCGGGCCCCGCGTCCGGGCTACCGTCCGGTGTCGTCGTCGCCGGGTCGGTGTACGACCGACTTCGCGACGAAGGAGCCGTTGAACGTGCTTCCCCGGAAGTCGAGGTGGTCCCCGCCGTACGTGGAGTCGCGAAAAGGACCCTCCCGGGGGTCGGTGGTGGACGCTGGCTTCGGGTCCAGCTCGCGGAGTACGGCGACGGCTGCCGCTGCGGCGTTCGCTGCGGCCCGGGGTTGCGAACCCGCCTTGTCGGCCTCGGCCTTGTCCGGGTCGGCCTTGTCGCTGATGCCCCGGATGATCAACGCGCCCGCCTCACCGGCGAGATGGAGCGCGTGGGCCACGCCGGAGCTCTCCATCTCGATGGCGACGGCGTCGTTGTAGTGCGTGTGGATGAGCTGGGCGAGCTCGGACTCCCTGTCCGCGAGGACCACGTCCCCCACGGCGATCGGCTTGAAGAACGCCTGGAAGTCGGTCGAGCCGCGCAGCGCCTCCTTGGCCGCCTGTTCCAGGCGGTGCGAGGCGCGCCACGCCTCCGGGCGGACCTGGAAACCGTCCGGGGTCTGCTTGCCGCCGTGGATCGCGTACACCTTCGTCGCGATCACGACGTCGCCGATCTCGATGTCGTCCTTGAGGCCCCCCGCGACGCCGACGAGCAGCACGGCCTCGGGGTCGAGCCATGTGAGTACGCGCTCGGTGAGTGTGGCTGCCGTCAGCGTGCCCTCGCCCATGTTGACGAGGGCCACCTGCCATGGTGTGCCCGGGAGTTGGCCTCGCCTGGCGATCGTGCCGCGCGGGTGGGTGAGCTTCTCGACGTCCGTGAGGTGAGTCAGCACTGCGTCGTACTCCAACGACAGCGCGGTGAGGACGGCCACGGTTCTCTTTGTCTCCGGCACGTTTCTACGGTACTTGGCGGGCGTACCTCGATGTCACGCGATGCGTGAAGGCGGTACGCGGAAGCGAAGGCGCGATGGTGACCGAGTACGACGGGGATCACATCGACCTGCGGGGTGCGAGCATCCCCCGTTCGCAAGCGAGACCCAGAAAGGCGCGATAACGCAGATCAAGCAATCCGGCCAGCCATGTGGGCCCGATCGGAACCGTGATAACTCCCGCCTAGGCTCTTGACATCCTTCTCGCACAAATAAGATGATGCCGCCTACACAGAAGATTTCAAATATGCCGCACAGGGAATTCACAGAATCAAAAGATGCACTGCTCGTCCGAAATGGTGTCTTGAGTAAGTAAAGGCTTTCCAATTCTGCGGTAAATTTCCTCCGCGGTCCGGTCTGCCCGTGTGAAAGAAGAGGCCCAGTGGATCAGAAAGTTCTCGAAGCGCAGCAATGGGTGAACGCGACCTACGGCAGCGTGACCGGCTATGTCGCCTGCCCGGAGGACGGCACCACCGGCTGGTCCACCATGTACTCCCTGACCATGGGGCTCCAGCATGAACTGGGCATCTCGACGGTGTCCGCCAACTTCGGGCCGACCACCCTGGCCGACCTGGCCCTGCACGGCGACATCGGACCGTCCGAGACCAACGGGAACCTGGTCAACATCGTCCAGTACGGCCTGTTCTGCAAGGGCTACTGGGGTGGGGACGGGGACGGCGTGTACGGCACGCTCACCACCGAGGGCGTCCTGGACCTCAAGTCGGACGCCGGCCTGGACGCGAACGGATCCGTACAGCCGAAGGTGTTCAAAGCGCTCCTCACCATGGACGCCTACGTGCTCCTCTCGGGCGGGTCGAGCACCGTCCGGAGCATTCAGCAGTGGCTGAACAGCAGGTACTTCGCAGACCGTGACAACTTCTATCTGATTCCCTGCGACGGGCACTTCTCGCGGGGCGTCCAGACCGCGCTCATGCAGGCCATCCAGTACGAGCTGGGCGTCCCGACCGACTCGGCCACCGGCAACTTCGGCCCGACCACCCAGGCCGGACTGGCCGCCACACCCCTGGCGAACGGATCGACGGGGGTGTTCGTTCAGCTGTTCTCCGCGGCCATGGTGTGCAACGGTGCCGGCTCCGATTTCACCAGTACCTTCGACTCCGGCCTGGCGGACGACGTCCGCACCTTCCAGAAGTTCTCCGGTCTCGACCAGAACGGGACCGCCGATTACGAAACCTGGTGCCAACTCCTCGTTTCCATGGGCGACGCCGACCGCCCGGGAACCGCCTGCGACTGCATCACCACGATCACCGACGACCGTGCCGAAGCACTCAAGGCCGCCGGGTTCAGCATCGTCGGGCGCTATCTCGACGAGAGACCCTCGGACAACTTCCTGAACAAGCGGATACAGCCCGGCGAACTGGACACCATATTCCAGAACGGCATGCGGGTGTTCCCGATCTCGCAGTACAACGGCGGCTCCGCCGGCTACTTCACCTACCCGCAGGGATACACCGACGCACTCGGGGCCCACGCGGCGGCTGCCGGCTACGGATTCGACCCCGGCACCGTCATCTACTTCTCCGTCGACTTCGACGCCACCGACGACGACATCTCCAACCATGTCATCGACTACTTCCTCGGGGTCTCCAGCGGCCTGGCATCGCAGGGAAAGCGCTACATCTACGGGGTCTACGGCTCGCGCAACGTCTGCTCCCGGATCACCGACGAGGCATACGCGGCGCACTCGTTCGTCTCCGGAATGTCCTGGGGATACTCCGGGAACCTGGGCTACCCGCTGCCGGAGAACTGGGCCTTCAACCAGATCCAGACGCTCTCCGTCGGCTCCGGCACGGGAGCGGTCAACATCGACAAGGATGTGCACCGCGCGGGCGCCGACAGCGGGGTCAACAAGGTCAACTCGCCCGACAGCCCGCTCGACACCTACCTGCAGTACGTCTCCGACCTCTACCAGACGGCCGTCGCCTGGGGGCAGGGAGACCCGAACATCCGGGTCCTGGAGTACATGCGGTACCCGACATACGCGGGCGTGACCTCCGGCTGGACGCAGATCATCCCCGACCCCGACGACGACTGGATCACGTACGCCGACGCCAACGGCCCGGCGCGGGTGACCACCTACACGGACCCGGTGGCGGGCATCTCCATCAACGTGAACCACTTCGCGGCCACCGCGAACGGTGTCGCCGTACGGGGCCAGGGTTCCGGTTCCACCACCAACCTCGGGGACTTCGCCGGCTGGGGCGGCGACCTGAGCACCTTCTACGGAGAGTGGCGGCGGGACTCCGACACCACCGCGTCGGGCTACACCTACTGCATGGACCGCCTGGCGAAGATCAACACGACGTCGACCTTCATGATGGACGACCTGATCGAGGACGCGGACGGCTACCTCATCGGCATGCAGCTCAGCGACGGCAGCGGGACCACCGTCGTGGACGCCGTCAAGAACATGCTCCAGGGCGGGGGCGCCCTCAGCAGGTTCCGGCGCTTCTTCGACGCCCGATACGGCGGCAACGGCAGCACCGTGTACGACACCGCCCTGGACATGCTCACCAACCCCGGGATCATGGCCGACCTGCGGATCGCCGCCATCGTGAAGATGGCGGGGGTGGACACCCTCCAGCCCGCCATGCTCCCCGACGACCTGCTCGACCCGTTCGTGCAGGGCTATGTGGACACTCTGGTCGCGATCGTCGGCCAGGAGAACGCCTGACCCGACCGGGTCTGATCCCTGGACCGAACCCGCCGGAACCTGGAACGACATGACACAGACACCGCGCCACCCCGATGATCCCGCTCCCCGTCCGGCCGCTCCAGGGCCGGCATGGAGAGGGGCCATGGGCAGGGCCCGGCATTGGCTCACCCGAGACCTCACCGCGCTGGGGATCTGGACCTGCCTGGTGGGCATGTGCGGCAGTCTGGTCGCCGCCGGCCGGGCCGCGCTCGCCTTCAGCGGCGTGCCCGATCCCGGCGACCAGTGCGGGGCGCTCGGCGCCGACACCGACTTCGTACGGGTCGCCATCCGCGTCTTCCCCCCGTCGGCCCGCTGCGTCTTCCGGCAGCACCCGTCCTTCGAACTCGTCCCCCCGTGGGTGTCCCCCGTGCTGATCGTCTGCCTGGTGGCGACGGTATTGGGGGGAGCCGCCGCGATCCACGGCGCCCTGCGCGCCTGGACGTCCAGGCGACAGCAGACCCGCCGACGGACCTGAGAACGCGCCCGAAAGGCGCCCGAAAACGCACCCGATCACGGACCTGAAAAACGGAGAGTGCCCGACGATGCGTGAAGACACGACGGAAGCAAGAACGAGCGGTACCCAGCTCACCCGCCGCGCGGTTCTGGCCACCGGCGTCGGCCTGGCCGGCGCACTGTGGATCACCGGCACCGCCGCCGGCACGGCACAGGCGGCGACAGACTCCGACACCTGGGACGGGTCCACCTCGCAGAACGGCTGGAACGTGGCCGCCTCCGCCGGATCCGGAATCAAGACCCTTCGGATCGAGGGCAGCGACGTCTCGGTGGCCCTGCGGGAGGGCGCCGCAGCGACCCTCCTGCTGCATGTGGCCCGGCGCTTCCACTACGAGATCCACCCTCTGTCGAGCGGTGATGTCACCGGTCACTCGACTCACCGGAAGATCGGTCCGGCCTTCGAGAGCAACTACCTCTCCGGCACCGCTCTCGCCATCCGTCCCCTGCTCTACCCGGCCGGCGTCAAGGGCGGCTTCTTCCCCGACGAACTGATCGTCCTGCGGGACATCCTCGCCGACTGCGAGGGCGCGGTCCGCTGGGGAGGCGACGAGCGTGGGGTAGTCAAAGAGAGCCACTTCCAGATAGACGTCAAGCCCGGCAACGCACTACTCACGAAGGTCGCCGCGAAGATCGACACCTGGGCCGTCACCCCGGGCGCCGGCGCCGGCGCCATCGATCCCTTCGTCTCGGCCAGGCGCAAGGCCGCCCGTACGCTGGAACACCGCCAGGCAGCCTGACGGACCTGCCCGCCCGCCGCGGTGCCGAAGCCCTGCCTCCCTCACCCCTTGACCGCCCCACCCAGCGCAAACCCTCCACCCACCCGGCGCGCCACCAGCACATACAACAAAATCACCGGCGTCGAATAAATAACCGAGAACGCTGCCAACTGCCCATAAACAACCGTCCCTCGATTCCCGAAGAAATCATTGATGCTCACGCTCGCCGGCATCTGGTCCGGCGTAAGCAGCAACATGAACGGCACGAAGAAGTTCCCCCACATCATCACGAACGAGAACACCGTGACGACAGCCACTCCCGGACCCATCAGCGGCAGCACAATCCGCACCAGCGACTGAAAGGCCGAAGCCCCGTCCGTCCAGGCAGCCTCTTCCAGCTCCCTCGGCACCCCATCCATGAAGTTCTTCATCAGCCAAATAGCGAACGGAAGCTGAGAAGCCGCAAAGAAGAAAATGGTGCCCTGCATGGTGTCGATCAGATTCACCCGCACGAAGAGCGCATAAACCGGCACCATGATCGCCGTGATCGGTAGACACGTGGCGAACAGGATCGTCAGCAGAAACGGACGGTTGAACCGCGACCGGAACCGCGACAGCGGATACGCAGCCAGCGCCGCACACACCACCGTCAGCAGCGTCCCACCCCCGCACAGCACAAGGCTGTTGAGCAGCGGCGTGAACGTGACCTCATCCGTCAGCACCGCGTCGAAGTTCCCGAACGTCAACCCGTCGGGAACCCGCACCCGCAGGTCCGCACGCGGATCCAGCGCCGACAGGACGACCCACGCGAGCGGAAGCACGAAAGCGCCGGCCACCGCCAGCAGACCCGCATCCGCCGCCAGTCGGCGGCCCGTACGGCGGGAGTTCAACGTCGTCACCTCACACCTCCGTCCGCAGCAGCCGCATATACACGACCGAGAACAGTGACCCCACCAGCAGCAACAGCAGTGCCACCGCCGTGCCGTAGCCGATCATGCTGTTCTGGAACGCCTGCTCGTACATGAACAGCGGGAGCGTCTGGCTCCTGTCGCCGGGGCCGCCCCTCGTCATCACCCAGATCAGCCCGAAGACCGAAAGAGTCTGCAGCGTATTCAGCATCAGGTTCGTGCCGATCGAACGCCGAATCATCGGCAGCGTGATGTGCCACATCCGCCGCCAGCCCCCCGCCCCGTCGACCTCCGCAGCCTCCGTGATCTCCTTCGGGATCTCGTTCAGCGCCGCCGAGTACACCAGCATCGAGAACGCCGTCCCCCGCCACACGTTCGCGAACGACACCGCCAGGATCGGCAGCGTGAACAGCCAGTTCTGGGACGGGAGATGGAGCCAGTCCAGGATTGCGTTGAGCGTGCCCTCTCTCCTGAAGAAGGCGTACAGCAGGAACCCCGCCACCACCTCCGGCAGCACCCACGCCGTGATCACGACCCCGCCCACCAGCGTGCGCACCGGCTTCGACGCCCGCTGCATCAGCGACGCCAGCGCAAGCCCCAGCGTGTTCTGGCCCACCAGCGACGACAGGACCGTGAAGACAAGGGTCAGCCACACCGCGTTCAGGAACGCCTCGTCCTTGAACGCCCTTCGGAAGTTATCGAACCCGACGAAGGACGACTCCGCCTGGCCCGTCAACTGGAGGTCCGTGAAGGCGATGTAGACGCAGTACGCGATCGGGCCCGCGAGGAACAGGATCAGCAGGACGATCGCGGGCGAGAGGGGCAGCAAACGGGTCACACGGGTCACACGGGTAAAGCGCAGGGTACGGGCCGTCACTTTTCGATCACTTGGTCGCCCGTCGCCGACTTCAGCGCATCGTCATACGCGCTCGCCGCCTCCTCCACCGACGCGTCGCCCGTCGTCACGCTCTCCATGGCCTCCTGGATGGCCGTCGAGACCTTCGGATACGCCGGATACGCCGGGCGGTAGTGCGTGCTCGCGACCAGTTCCGTGAAGAACTTGATGCCGGGTTGGGCGTCCACGTACGCGGGGTCCGCCGCCACGTCTTCCCGTACCGCGATGCCCGAGTTGGCGATGTACCACTTCTGGGCGTTCGCCTTCGTCTGCATCGTCTTGATGAACTCGAAGGCCAGGTCCGGGTTACCCGCCTTCGACGGGATCGCCCATGTCCAGCCGCCCGACATACTCACCTTGCCCGGCGCCTGGCCGGTCTGGGTCGGCATGGCCGCCAGGCCCAACTTCGTCGACCACTCGGGCCATTCGTGGCCGGCGCCCGGCAGCCAGTCCTGGGGGAGCCAGGAACCGTCGAGGTTGATGCCCAGCTTGCCCTCGGGGAGCCACTCGCCGCGGACGCGGGTCGCGATGTTGGGGTCCAGCGCGTCCGCCACGTCCGGGCCCAGCTTCTCCTTGTACACCGTTTCGACGAAGGTCAGGGCGTCCTTGAAGGCCTGGCTTCCCGCGATCCACTTCTTCGACGCCGTGTCGTAGAGGGGGTCCGCAGCGCCCGCGCTCCCCGTTCCGTACAGCAGCATCTCGAAGCCCTGCATCGTGGCAGCCTCGCCCGCCGGCTTGCCCGTGTAGACGTTCAGGGGGATGACGTCCGGCACCTTCTCCTTGATCGTGCGGGCCGCGGCCAGGACCTCCTCCCACGTCTTCGGCTGCCAGGCCTCCGGCAGGCCCGCCTTCTTGAAGATGCCCTTGTCGAACCACAGCCCCCGGGTGTCCGTGCCGTCCGGGATGCCGTACGTCTTGCCGTCCTCGGCCTTGGCCGCGGTCTTCGCGGTGTCGATGAACCGGTTCCAGTCGGGCCACTTGGCGAGGTAGGAGTCGAGAGGCTTCAAGTAGCCGCTGGTGATGTCCGAGTTGATGAGGAACGTGTCCTCGTAGACCAGGTCGGGGGCCGTCTTGGCGGAGCGGAGCATCTGCTGGACCTTGGTGTAGTACTCCGAGTCCGGGGCCTTGATGGGGACCAACTCGACCTTCTTGCCCGGGTTGGCCTTCTCGAACTGTTTCTTGATGTCCGCGAGGTAGGTGTCCATCACCTTGATGGAGTTGTCCGTCGACTGCTTGAAGGACACCTTCACCGTGTCCGGGTCACTTCCCGAGCCGCCGCCGCAGGCTGTGAGCGAGCCGGCGGCAACGGTGAGGGTGGCGGCAAGGAGTAGACGGAACGGGGTAGTTGGGCGGGCGGCGGTGGGGCGCACGGGCACGACCTCCTACTTGCAGAGATGGCTGCCCGGTGAACGTAGAGCGGTGGTCCAGTCCGGTCAATGACCTTGCAGCGTCTACCGTTCTGGTTGTTCGAGTGCGGGAGATCAGCGGGCGATCAGTGGGAGGGAGATCCGTGCCAGGAGCACCAGGAGCACCAGGAGCACCGGAATCACCGGGAACAGGCGTCACCCTCGGGCAGCTTCTGCTCGCCGAGTACGCGGCCCTCAAGGAAGAGCAGAAGTGCCGTATCGGGTTCCGTGACAACCTTCTCTACGTCACCCTCACCGTCGTCGCCGCCGTCATCGCCGCGGCGGTGCAGGCCAAGCAGCCCGCCATCGTGCTCGCCCTGCCGCCGGTGTGCGTGGTCCTCGGCTGGACCTACCTCGTCAACGACGAGAAGATCTCCGCGATCGGGGCGTATGTGAGGGAGGAGTTGGGGCCGCGGCTCTCCCAACTCGCCGGGGGCGCGGGGGCTTTCGGCTGGGAGCGGGTCCATCGCGAGAACCTGCGACGGCGGTCCCGCAAGGCCGTCCAGTGCGTCATCGATCTGCTGGCCTTCTGTCTCGTCCCGCTCGCCGGTCTCGGTGTCTACTGGGCGGGGGGTCAGGGCAGCCCCGGTCTTCTCGTCCTCTCCGGCTTCGAGGCGCTCAGCGTGATCGGGCTCGCGTCCCAAGTCATCGCCTACGCACGGCCGTTGAGGTGAGGTCCTAAGGGGGCCCGCCCAACTCCCTTTCGCGCGGCCGGAAGGGCCTAGCCCTTCACCCACCGGTACTGCAACTCCGGCCGCCCCACCTGCCCGTACTGCGGAGCGCGCGCCGCCCGTCCCGCGTCCACCAGGTGCTCCAGGTAGCGCCGGGCCGTGATGCGTGAGATGCCGACCTCCTCGGCGACCCCGGCCGCGGTGAGCCCCTCGGTGCTGGCCCGGAGGGTCACCGTGACCCGTTCCAGGGTGGGGGCGCTCAGGCCCTTGGGGAGGGCGGCGGGGCCCGGTGCGCGCAGGGTCGCCAGCGCGCGGTCGACCTCGTCCTGGCCGCTCGCCTCGCCCGCCGACGCGTGGTACTCGGCGTACCGGACGAGGCGGTCCCGGAGGGTGGCGAAGGTGAAGGGTTTCAGTACGTACTGGACGACCCCCAGCGAGACGCCCTCCCGCACCACCGCCAGGTCCCGCGCCGACGTCACCGCGATGACGTCCGCGTGGTAGCCGGCCGCCCGGAGCGAGCGGGCCAGTTGCAGGCCGTGGCCGTCCGGGAGGTGGAGGTCGAGGAGGAGCAGGTCCACCGGCGTGCGGTCCAGCGCGCGTCGCGCCTCCGCGCCCGTGTGCGCCTTGCCGACGGCCGTGAACCCGGGCACGCGGCCCACGTACATGACGTGCGCGTCGGCGGCGACCGGGTCGTCCTCGACGACGAGTACGCGGATGGGAGCAGCCGCCGTACCTCTGGATGTCGTGTCTCTGGGATCGGTCATACGTCGCCTCCAGGCAAGGCGGGCTCAGTGGGAGCGTTCGCCGAGGCCACCGTAGGGGCATCGGCGCCCGGCGCGGTCACCGCGTACGCCGCCGGCTTGGGCAGCGGCAGCCGGGCCTCGAACTCCGCCCCGCCGCACGCCGCCGCCGACACCGTGAGCGTCCCCTCGTGCCGGGCCACCGCCTGCCGTACGAGCGCCAGACCGAGACCCCGGCCGCCCGGTCCCGCCGGTTTGGTGGTGAAGCCCCGCTGGAAGACCGCCTCCGCGTGGGCCGGGTCGACGCCCGCGCCCGTGTCGGACACCCGCAGCACGAGCAGGGAGTCCTCCGTCAGGGCCGTCACCGTCACCCGCGAGGCACCCACACTGCCCTGGGCCGCGTCCACGGCGTTGTCGATGAGGTTGCCGAGGATGGTGACCAGGTCGCGGGCGGGGAGCGTGTCGGGCAGGAGACCGTCGTCCAGCGAGCTCTCCTCCGAGACCACCAGTTCCACGCCCCGCTCGTTCGCCTGTGCCGTCTTGCCGAGCAGCAGGGCGGCCAGCACCGGTTCGCTGACCGCCGCGACCACCTGGTCGGTGAGTGCCTGGGCCAGTTCCAGCTCGGCCGTCGCGAAGTCCACGGCCTCCTCCGCCCGGTCCAGCTCGATCAGCGAGACGACCGTGTGAAGACGGTTCGCCGCCTCGTGCGCCTGCGAGCGCAGCGCCTGGGTGAAGCCGCGCTCGGAGTCCAACTCGCCCATCAGGGACTGGAGTTCGGTCACATCGCGCAAGGTGACGACGGTGCCCCGGCGCTCGCCGCTCGACACCGGGGAGGTGTTGACGACCAGGACGCGGTCGGCGGTCAGATACACCTCGTCGACGCGCGGCTCGGCCGACAGCAGCGCGCCTGTCAGCGGCGCGGGCAGCCCCAGTTCGGCCACGGACCGCCCGACGACGCTCCCCCCTTCTTTCCCCCCTCCCTTCCCCTCTCCGGAGACGCCCAGCAGTTCCCGTCCGCCGTCGTTCATCAGCGCCACCTTGTACTGCCCGTCCAGCATCAGCAGCCCCTCGCGTACGGCGTGCAGCGCGGCCTGGTGGTAGTCGTGCATCCGGCTCAGCTCGGCGGCGTTCATCCCGTGCGTGTGGCGGCGCAGGCGCGCGTTGATGACGTACGTGCCGACCGCGCCCAGCGCCAGCGCGCCCACCGCGACCCCGAACAGCGCCGTGACCTGGTCCTGTACCCGGGCGCTTATCTCCTCGACCCGGATACCCGCACTGACCAGCCCGATGATCTCGCCGTCGGAGCTGTCGGCGCGTATCGGGGTGACCGCGCGGACGGACGGGCCGAGCGTGCCGGAGAAGACCTCCGTGAACGACTCGCCGCGCAGCGCGCGCTCCCGGTGCCCGAGGAAGCGCTGCCCGATCTGCTCCTTGTCGGGGTGGGTCCAGCGGATGCCCTCGGGGTTCATGATCGTGACGAAGTCGACGTCCGTGTCCCGCTGCACCTGGAGGGCGTACGGCTGGAGCAGCGTCGTCGGCTTGGCGGCCGTACGGATCGCCTCGCGCACCGAGGGGGCGTCCGCGACGGAGCGGGCCACGGCCATCGCCTGGCGGCCCGCCGCGTCCTCGGCCTGGCTGCGGTCGCTGAGGTACGTGAACAGTGCACATCCGGCCACGACGACCGCTATCAGCACGGCCTGCATGGTGAAGAGCTGGGCGGCCAGACTCCGGGGTCCGGGAACGCGGGGGAGACGCATGCTGCCAGTCTGCCTCTCCTTATAAGTGTGAACTAAATGAACGGAAGGGTGACCGCCCTCACAAGCCGTTAGATAGTCACCGCATCGCAGGGACGCGATTGACGGGTCTTGGCCCGTTTTCGGTCGCCGCCCGCGACCCCGCAGCACCGCCAGATCCCCCGCACAACTTTCTCCCCATCCCCCGGACGTGAGCCGCACGCCGGTGATGCCGACGACGTCGTCAAGGAGCGCAGCCGTGGCTACCACACCCCGAACGGCACCTGCCGCACCCCCCGCCAAGCGGGACCGTACCCACTACCTCTACATCGCGGTCATCGCCGCGGTGGCCGCCGGTATCGCCGTGGGTCTGATCGCCCCGGACTTCGCGGTCGAGCTGAAGCCGATCGGTACCGGCTTCGTGAACCTGATCAAGATGATGATCTCGCCGATCATCTTCTGCACGATCGTGCTCGGTATCGGTTCGGTGCGAAATGCGGCGAAAGTGGGCAGGGTCGGCGGTATCGCGCTCGGCTACTTCGTGCTCATGTCGTTCATCGCGCTGGGCATCGGCCTGGTCGTCGGCAACATCATCGAGCCGGGTACGGGTCTGGCGCTGACCGATGCCGTCAAGGACACCGGCCAGGCGCAGGTCTCGGCCGAGGCCAAGGACACCACCGAGTTCCTGCTCGGGATCATCCCGACCACGTTCGTCTCCGCCTTCACCGGCGGCGAGGTCCTCCAGACGCTGTTCGTCGCCCTGCTCGCCGGGTTCGCCCTGCAGGCCATGGGCTCGGCCGGCCAGCCGGTCCTGCGCGGTGTCGAGCACATCCAGCGCCTGGTCTTCCGCATCCTCGGCATGGTCATGTGGGCCGCGCCCGTCGGTGCGTTCGGTGCCATGGCCGCGGTGACCGGCTCCGCCGGTGTCGACGCGCTCAAGCAGCTCGCCGTCCTGATGCTGTCCTTCTACCTCACCTGTTTCCTCTTCGTCTTCATCGTGCTCGGTGCGCTGCTGAAGATCTTCACGGGCCTCAACGTCTTCTCGCTCTTCAAGTACCTGGGCCGTGAGTTCCTGCTGATCCTCTCGACCTCCTCCTCCGAGTCGGCGCTGCCGCGCCTCATCGCGAAGATGGAGCACCTGGGCGTCAGCAAGCCCGTCGTCGGTATCACCGTCCCGACCGGCTACTCGTTCAACCTCGACGGCACCATGATCTACATGACCATGGCGTCCCTCTTCATCGCCGACGCCATGGGTACGCCGATGGCGGTCAGTGAGCAGATCCCGCTGCTGCTCTTCCTGCTGGTCGCCTCGAAGGGCGCGGCGGGTGTCACCGGCGCCGGTCTCGCGACCCTGGCCGGCGGCCTGAGCTCGCACAAGCCCGCCCTGGTGGACGGCCTCGGCCTGATCGTCGGCATCGACCGCTTCATGAGCGAGGCCCGTGCCCTCACCAACTTCGCGGGCAACGCGGTCGCCACGGTCCTGATCGGTACCTGGACCAAGGAGATCGACAAGGAGCGCGTCTCGGAGGTCCTCGCCGGTCTGCACCCCTTCGACGAGAAGACCCTCATCGACGAGAACGACGGCTTCCACCCGGACGACGCCGAGACCGCGGACGTCCCCGAGCAGGGCGGCGAGAAGGCCCTGACGAAGGCCTGACACCGGTCCTGACGGCCATCACCGGCCGTCACCGGCTCACTGAAAGTCCCGGAACGTAAGACTCCGGGTGGCTGGACACTCCCCCGTGGTCCAGCCACCCGGCCCGGAGCACCCCGGCAGGTCCGCCGGAGCCCCGGGACCTCGAAAAACACCGAGCGGCCAGGCCTCCCCGTGCCTGGCCGCTCGGTCGTTTCCGTGTCCGTCGTCTCCGTCGTATCTATCCGTCGTGTCCGCCGTGTCAGTCGCTCAGCTCGGCCACCAGCGCGGTGGCCCGGGAGGCGGGTACGCCCGCCGCGGTCAGCAGGGTGACCGCGGCGGAGCGGCCCGCCTCCTCCGGTGCCAGGAGCCCGTCGTTCACCGCCTCCATCAGCGCGAACAGCATCTGCTCGTGCACGTACGCCAGCGCCGGCGCGGGCAGCGGTGAGCTGAACACGCCCTGCTCCAGGCCCCGCCGGAGCACCTCTATACAGGCCTCGCGCACCGGGGTGAACCGGTCGCTGATGACCTGCATGGAGACGCTGCGCTGGGCGGGCCCGACGAGGATGCGGTAGCGGTCGGCGACCCGCCAGACCGCGAGCGTGCACCGGGCGACGCACTCCGCCGGCTCGTCGACGCCGGCGCGGCCCTCGGCGTGCGCGGCGGCCACCGCCTCGACGGCGCCGTCGAGCAGCGTGCTGATCAGCGCCTCCCGGCTGGGGAAATGCCCGTACACCGTCCGTCGTACGACACCTGCGGCGCGCGCGATCTGGTCCATCGAGGCGTCGGGGTCGCGCAACAGCTCGGCGAGGGCGACGTCGAGGATACGGCGGCGGTTCGCGTCGGCGCGGCTGGTGCTACCCGTGGTCATGGCTGCCATTGTGCCCTCCCCTTCCTCTACTTGCACACCGTTGTGCATCGGAGTAGATTGCACAGCGATGTGCAACTGCACGTCACTGTGCAGAACGACCAACGACCGAGGAAGGCGACCCCGTAGCCATGCGATCCATGCGACTCTCGCGACTCGTCAGGACGGAACCCGTCGAGAGGATGGCCCGCCCCTACGCCCGGCGCTGGTGGGCACTGCTGGTGCTCTGTCTGAGCCTGCTGATCATCGTCATGGCGAACACCGCCCTCACCGTCGCCGCCCCCGACATGACCCAGGACCTGGGCCTGTCCAGCGCCGACCTCCAGTGGGTCATAGACGGCTACACCGTCCCGTACGCGGCCCTGATGCTGCTGCTCGGCGCGATCGGCGACAAATACAGCCGGCGCGGGGCACTGGTGCTCGGCCTGGTCGTCTTCGGGGGAGCGTCGGTCGCGGGGTCACTGGTCGACAGCGCCACCGGAGTCATCGCCGCCCGCGCCGTCATGGGCGTCGGCGCCGCGCTGATCATGCCCGCGACGCTCTCCCTCCTCGCCGCGACCTTCCCGCGCGCCGAACGCGCCAAGGCGATCACCCTCTGGACGGCCACCGCCGGACTCGCCATCGCCGCCGGCCCGCTGGTCGCGGGCGCGCTGCTGGAGAACCACGGCTGGGCGTCCACGTTCCTGATCAACGTGCCGATCGCCGCGCTCGCCATCGTCGGCACCTTCGTCCTCGTACCGCCGTCCAAGGCGGGCCACCACGACCGGATCGACTACGTCGGCGGGCTGCTGTCGGTGGTGTGGATCGCCGCACTGGTCTACATGATCATCGAGGGCCCGCACTTCGGCTGGGGCGTCAAGGCGATCACGGCGGCGGTGGCCGCGGGCCTCGGCCTCGCCCTGTTCGTGGTCTGGGAGCTGCGCCACCCGCGCCCGGTCCTCGACGTACGCCGCTTCACCCAGCGCCGGTTCGCGGGCTCGAACCTCGCGGTCGCCCTGTTCTTCCTGGCGGTCTTCGGCGCCTTCTACTACCTCACCCAGCACCTCCAGTTCGTGCTCGGCTACGACGCCCTGGACACCGGCCTGCGCATGCTGCCGCTGGCGGGCGCGGTCTTCGTCGGCTCGGCCCTCACCGGCTACTTCACCCCGCGCGTCGGCATGAAGGTCACGGTCACGGCGGGCATGGTCGGCGGCATGGCGGCCCTGGCGCTGCTCTCGCAGGTCGACTCCGGTTCGTCGTACGGGGATTTCGTCGCCCCTCTCGTCGTCCTCGGCCTTGCGATCGGCCTCGCGCTCTCGCCGTGCACGGACGCGATCATGGGGGCGTTCCCCGAGTCCGAACTGGGCGTCGGCGGCGCGGTGAACGACACCTCGCTGGAGCTGGGCGGCTCGCTCGGCATCGCCATCCTCGGCTCACTGCTCTCGACGTCGTACGCCGCCCACCTCACCGACGCGACGAACGGCAGCAAGCTGCCGGCGGGCGCCCTGAGTTCGGCCCAGGACTCGGTCGGCGCGGGCTACCAGGTGGCCCAGGGGATCGGCGAGCAGGCCCAGCAGCTAGCGGCCCAGGCCACCCAGGCGGGCGGCGCGGGGAAGGCCGAGCAGGCGGCCGAGTTGAAGGCCCAGGCGGACCGACTCGCCCAAGGCGCCCAGCAGATGGCGGACGCGGTCGGCTCGTCCTTCTCGGACGCGGTGGCCCACACCAGCCTGATCGGGGCGGTGATCCTGGGGGTGGGGACGGTACTGGTCGCCTTCCTGCTGCCGGGGAAGAGCGGCGACGAAACCGGCCGAACGGAGGCCGGTGTTGAAGAACCCGTGCCGTCGGCCGAGTCGCCGGAGCTCACGCGTACGGGTCGGTGATCTCCCTCAACAGCGTGAGTGCCTGGCGGAGTTGAGCCATACCGCACTTGCCCAGGTGGGCCTCCCACTCCGCCTCCACCTCGGCCACCACCCTGGCGGCGACGGGCTGCGCGGCACGCACCCGCTCCGCGAGACACACCAGCCGGGCCCGTCTGTCGGACGGGTCCGGCTCCCGTGTGACATAGCCCGCCTTCTCCAGCTGGTCGACCAGGAAGCCGGCCGTCTGCTTGGTGCGGCCCCACCGCTCCCATCGGCGGGCATGGCTCCGGATCGGGCGGCATACGGGTGAGATCCGGCGCGCCGCAGGTGCCATCGCATCCGAAGAAACGATCGGGCCTTGGTACGACGGGCGAGTTCCCACGCGATCGAAAGGTGCTCGCCCATGCCTCCCGCAACCCGCAGTACGCCAGAGCCAGGGACGCCCCAGCCGCCGAAACCCCGCCGTCGGCGCGGTCCGGTGGCGCTGCTCACCGGCATCCTGATGGCCGCCGTGCCCCTGGCCGCCGGGGCCCCGCAGGCCCGGGCCGACGTCAGCATCGCTGAATACCCCGTATCCACCCCCAGCACCCCGGTCGGCATCACCACCGGCCCGGACGGCAACCTGTGGTTCACCGAGGCGGTCGGCAACAAGATCGGCCGGATGAGCCCGTCGGGCACCCTCATCGCCCAGTACCCCCTGCCCGGGGAGTTCAGCACCCCGCACGACATCACCACCGGCCCGGACGGGAACGTCTGGTTCACCATGCAGCACTTCGACTCCCGGGTCGGGAAGATCGACATGGACGGCACGGTCACCGAGTACCCGCTCCCCGACCAGTTTGTCGAGCCCACCGGCATCACCGCCGGCCCGGACGGGGCCATGTGGTTCACCGAGCAGAACGCCCACCGGATCGGCCGCATCACCACCACCGGCGACCTCACCGAGTACCCGCTGCCGGCCGGCTCCGGCCAGCCGTCCTACATCACCACGGGGCCGGACGGGAACCTCTGGTTCACCGAGATCGGCGACAACCTCATCGGCCGCATGACCCCGTCCGGCGTCGTCACGGAGTTCCCGGTACCCGGCGGCGGCGGCCCGACCGACATCACCACCGGC
Organism: Streptomyces sp. NPDC020898; assembly: GCF_044333925.1. Lineage (NCBI taxonomy): Bacteria > Bacillati > Actinomycetota > Actinomycetes > Kitasatosporales > Streptomycetaceae > Streptomyces > Streptomyces sp. NPDC020898. Next base: position 14,528 of record NZ_JBIRRV010000002.1, on the reverse strand, counting down.
CCTGACGGGAACCTCTGGTTCACCGTGTTCGGCGGCAACCGGATCGGCAGGATCACCCCGTCCGGCGTGATCACCCAGTACGCCGTACCGGACAACGGCCTTGCGCCCCAGCCCCAGGACATCGTCGCCGGACCGGACGACAGCCTGTGGTTCACCGAACGCAACAGCGGGCAGATCGGACGGATCAGCACGTTCGGCGTCATCGCCATGTTCCCCCTGCCCTCCTCGGAGCGCGGCCCCTGGGGCATCACCAAGGGCCCGGACGACGACATCTGGTTCGCCGAGACCGCCGGCTTCATCGGGCACCTCCACCTGACCGACGCCGACCTGGCCGTCGCGAAGTCCGACGCGGGCTCCGACCCCGTCGTGGAGGGCCAGAATGTGACGTACACGCTCACCGCGACGAACAACGGCCCGCAGACGGCCGAGGGGGTCGTCCTCCAGGACACCCTCCCGGACGGACTGCAGTTCGTCTCGGCGTCCCCCGGGTGCACCGCGGCCGGCACCACCCCGGACGTCGTCACCTGTGGCATCGGCGCCCTCACCGCCGGAGCGAGCGCCGCGCGAACCATCACCGCGACGGCCACGACCGAGGACATCGCCGTCGACACGGCGGGTGTGGCCGGCGCGGTCTCCGACCCGGCCCCGGCCAATGACACCGTGACCGAGACCACCACCGTCGACGCGGTCACCTGCTTCGGCGAACAGCCAACCATCACCGGTACCCCCGGCAACGACCAGATCAACGGCACGCCCGCACGCGATGTCATCCTCGCCCATGGTGGCAACGACACCATCAACAGCCGTGGGGGCGACGACCTCGTATGCGGCGGCCCCGGGGCGGACTCGATCACCGGCGGCCCCGGCAACGATCGCGTCGCGGGCGGCGTGGGTGACGACACCCTCCATGGCTCCCCGGGCGACGACACCGTGACCGGCGGCCCCGGCGACGACGCCCTGTTCGGCGACGTCGGCAACGACAACCTCGACGGCGGCCCGGGCGCGAACCTCAACGACGGCGGCCCCGGCACCGACGTCTGCGCCAACCCCGGAACGGGTCCCGGCTGTCCGTGACCTGATCCCGCGGGGTGCTCCCGAGACCGAGACCGGGACCGGGACCGGGAGCACCCCGCTTGGTGCGGCGGGCGCCGCCTCTTCCAGATCTATCGCAACGAAAGGTTGCTTCAGCGGGATGGGCCGCATACGCTGAAGTGCAACCAATGGTTGCGTTGATATCGGGAGGAACACATGGAATACGGAAGCATCGAGCGGGAACTTCGCATCGACGCCACCCCCGAGGTGGTCTACGAGGTGATCAGCTCTCCCGAGCACCTGCGCGAGTGGTGGCCCGACGACGCCGAGCTCGACCCGGTCCCCGGCGCCACAGGCACGATCACCTTCGGCGACCCCGCCTCGCCGGACCCGAAGGTTCAGCAGCTCACCGTCCTGGAGGCTGAGCCGCCCCGCCGGTTCGCGTTCCGCTGGGTGTACGACGAGGGCGAGTCGGCGGCCGCGGACAACTCTCTCCTCGTCACCTTCGACCTCGTTCCGTCCGGCGACGGCACGCTGGTGCGCTTCAAGGAGAGCGGCTTCCGTGAGCGCGGGTGGGAGGCGGCCGTGCTGGAGGAGGCCTACCTCGACCACGTCCGCGGCTGGGACCTGTTCCTGCCGCGCCTCGTCACGTATGCCAACCGACTGGTCGCGCGGCCGTGAGCACTGCGATCGACGACGACCTCTGGTCCGCGATCGGCGACCCGACCCGCCGACGGATGCTCGACCTGCTCCTTGCCGACGGAGGCGGTACGGCGACCACGCTCAGCGAGCGGCTGCCCGTCACCCGGCAGGCGGTCGCCAAGCACCTCGGCGTGCTGGACCGCGTCGGCCTGGTGCACGCGACGACGGCGGGGCGCGCGCGCCGCTACGAAGTGGACGAGGCCCAACTTGCCCGAGCAGTCGCCCAGTTGACCGCGGTCGGCTCGACCTGGGACGCCCGGCTGCAGCGGATCAAGCGGATCGCTGAGCGGATCCAGCACGGCAAACCGGCCTGACCACCCCCGCACACGCAGAATTCGCCGCCACGTCCGTGGCGTCGCCGAAGGACCACGCTCTGAACGGGAGAGGGCCTGCCCGAGCCGTGGTGACCGGCGGCCGGGCCGGCCAGGGCGATGCACATGCCCTGACGGGGCGGCGGGGCGAGAAACTCAGGGGCGGAGATCGGCCACGAGACGGAACCGCTCCAGTACCGCCGGTGTCGAGTCGTCCACGGTGAACCCGGGGTCGTCCAGGGCCGCCCGCATCTCCTCGCTGTGCCAGAACCGTTCGTGGCCGGCCCGCCAGGCGGCCACGTCGGCGTAGCCCTCGCCCTCGCCGAACGCGTGCGCGAGATCCACCTCGGCCAGCGGGACGACCCGTACGCCGGTGACCTCGATGATCCCGACCGGCCGCTCGTCGGAGTCGACGAGCACCGACCGGTCCCCGGCCTCCGGCAGCGGTTCGCCGTCGTGCTCGTACTCGAGAGCGAGGCTGCTCGTGGACGTCTTGGAACCGTCGAGAATCGCGGCGACGAGCCGATCCCGCAGCGGGCCGGGGAAGCCGAACTCGGCCTTGGAAAGGGAGGCGAGGGCTTCGGAAGGGGAGGGCTCCGGCTGGAGAGGCTCGGTCGGCATGGGGGCAAGCATGTCAGCCGCCGATCTCCACGCTCGTACCCGGCCTCGTGCCTGTAGCCATGCCTGTGCCTGTGCCCAGCGTCTCGGCGACGGCTCGGGGCAGCCACTCCCGGACGTGGCCGAAGGTGAAACCGAGCCTGGCGGCCCGGGAGTTGTCCATGCCGTACGAGCGGGTGAAGGAGAACGGGGAGATCTCACCGACGTCGACGTGCTGGAAAACGGTCCTGCCGTCCGGGATGTGCCGGGCCACGGCCGCGCACAACTCCTCGGTGGTCAGCAGCCCGTGGGAGGCGGCGTTGACCGGTCCGGTGAAGTCCTCGCCCGCCACCCAGAACAGGAAATCGGCGATCTCCTCGACGTGGATGTAGGTCGCGGGCTGGTTCTCGGCCGGTACGGCTATCGGCGCGCCGGTGCGGATGCGCCGGGTGTAGTGGTCGAGCCGGCCGGTGAAGTCGTCGTCCCCGCCCAGGACATGGGCCACGCGTACGGCGGTGTACGGAAACCCCGTACCGTCCGCCGCGAAAACCGCCTCGGCCTGGCGCTTGCCCTCGCCGTAGTGCGCGTCGCGGAACTCCGGGTCGTGCCAGGGGAGTTGGAGGTCGACGGGTACGGTACGCGGATCGACGGCGTCCTCGCGCACGTGGACGATGGAGTCCTCGTACTCGTACACCTCGACCGTCGAGGTCATCACATAGCGGCGGGTACGGCCGCCGCCGAAAACGCGCCGGGCGATCTCCGCCTGGCGGGGTGTGTAGCAGACCTGGTCGACGACGACATCGAAGGTACGGTCACCGAGAGCGGAATTCAGCGCGGCCTCGTCGTCGCGGTCGGCGACGAGGTGAATTGTCCCGGCGGGCGGCGGAGCGGAGCCCCGATTGAGCACGGTGATCCGGTCTCCGGCGGCGGTCAGCCGGTCGATGAGCCGCTTTCCGAAATAGCGATTGCCGCCGATGACCAATACGTCGCGTACGTCGCCCATGACACCCTCCGGAATTCGGCTCCTTTTCCCGGAACCCTGTGACCATAATTCTCCTGGCGTACCAGCGAGTTCTGAAGGGGAAGTCATGGGACATCCGGCCGGGGCACCGAAAGAACCACGGCAGTCGCGGGCTGTCGCCAACGAAACGTCGGTGACCTTCGACGCGTTGGACCGGCAGATCCTGGAGCTCCTCCAGACCGACGGCCGGATCAAGCTGAGCGAGCTGGGCAGGCGGGTGCGGCTGAGCCCGGCGGCGGTCACCGAGCGCGTGCGCCGGCTGGAGTCTGCGGGCGCGATCACCGGCTACGGCGCCCGCGTCGCTCCCGCGCGCCTGGGCTACGGCATCCAGGCGTTCATCCGGGTCAACCCGCACGGCGGCTACACCCTCAAGCACCCCAGGACCCTGGAACTCCTCGCCCGGCCCGAGATCACCGAGGTGCACCACGTGGTCGGCGAGGACTGCTGGATCCTCAAGGTGGCTGTCGAGAACACGGTCCACCTGGAGGAGGTCCTCGAACGGACCTCGGCGCTGGGCCGGACGACGACGTCGATCGTCCTGTCGTCCCCGGTGGAGAGGAAGCCACTGCTGCCCCCGGGGTGAGCTTGCGGAGCTGAGCTGCCGCCGGGACGGGCTGGGCTTGCCTTGACGTCGGCGTCAAGGACTACGTTCGTACGTATGCGAATCGGCATGCGAATCGGCGAGCTGGCGGCGAGGGCCGGTACCACCACGCGGACCCTGCGGTACTACGAGTCGCGGGGGCTGCTGTCCGCGCGGCGCACGGACAACGGCTACCGCACCTACGACGAGGACGACCTGAAGCTGCTCCGGCAGATCAGGACGCTCCAGGACTTCGGGTTCGACCTGGAGGAGACACGGCCCTTCGTGGACTGTCTGCGGGCGGGTCACCCCGAGGGCGACTCCTGTCCCGCGTCGCTCGCCGTGTACCGCCGCAAGCTGGATGAACTCGACGCGCTGATCGGCGAGTTGCAGTCGGTGCGGGCGAAGGTCGGCGAACAGCTGACGCGGGCCGAGCGGGCCCGCGAGGAGCTGGCGGCCGAGGCGACGGTTCCGGGCGGTCCGGAACCGGCATGCGAGTGGGGAGGACGGACGCGATGATCAAGGCAGCGGGTGTGGCCGAGGTGACGGACGCTGATTTCCAAGCGGAGGTGATCGGGGCGGAGTTGCCGGTGCTGGTGGAGTTCACGGCCGACTGGTGCCCGCCGTGCCGCCAGATGGCCCCGGTACTGAGCGCTCTCGCGGCGGAGGAGTCCGACCGCCTGAAGGTGGTCCAACTGAACGTCGACATCAACCCGTTGACGACCAACGCGTACCGGGTCCTGTCCATGCCGACGTTCATGGTCTTCCGGGGCGGCGAGCCGGTACGTTCGATGGTGGGCGCACGACCGAAGCGAAGGTTGCTGGAGGAGCTGGCCGACGTGCTCTGAAACTCCCTGGTCGTGGTGGTCCGGCCGCCGGTATCGTCCGGTTCTCCGAACCCGGAACCAGGCAGAGAGCGACCCCCATGACCGCCCGACGAGCGACGACGACCCTGTGGCGCCCCACCGGCCCCAAGGAGCTGGACCTGGTCCGGGAGCTCAACTGGGGCGCCTGGCCGCCCCGGCTTCCCGAGCAGCCGATCTTCTACCCGGTCCTCAACGAGGAGTACGCGGTCAGGATCGCGCGGGACTGGAACGTCAAGCACGACGGCGCCGGCTTCGTGACCCGCTTCGAGATCGACTCGGCCTACGTGAGCCGGTTCCCCGTCCAGCAGGCGGGCGGGCGGACGATCCTCGAACTGTGGGTGCCGGCCGAGGAGCTGGACGAGTTCAACGCCCACATCGTCGGTGAGATCCAGGTGGTCCACGAGTTCCGGTGAACGTGAGAACGAAGAAAGCCCCCGAGCGATTGTGCTCGGGGGCTTTCTCTGCGTATATTCAATGGTTCGCGACTTTATAGGTATCAGGTCGCGGAGAAGTTCGTTGAGCAGAGTATATCCGAGCGGGAGCGGAATTGTCAAACAGGGGCGCAAACACGGAATCCGCGTTTACACATGATGAATTGCGGAGCGAACAGGAATTCATCGACGGGCTCTACGTCCGCGTCGACGCGCTGCGCGGCGACACCGAGCACTCCGTCACGGACGCGCTCGCGCAGGGCAGTACGCCGATGCAGGCCCGGCTCGAACGGGACGTACTCGTCGCGGAGCGGTCGGGGCTGCTCGCCGCGCTGAACGCCGTGGACGGGTCCCTCTGCTTCGGGCGGATCGACCTCACCTCCGGCGTCACCCACCACATCGGCCGTATCGGACTGCGCGCCGACGACGCCGAGCGCACCCCGATGCTCATCGACTGGCGGGCCGAGGTCGCCCGGCCCTTCTATCTCGCCACCGGGCACACCACGATGGGGCTGCGCCGGCGTCGGCACATCAGCACCGACGGGCGGCGCGTCACTGGACTGCACGACGAGATCCTCGACCTCGGGGACGAGGTGCGGAGCGGGTACGAGGATCCGACCGGCGACGCCGTCCTGCTCGCCGCGCTCAACTCCGCCCGCACCGGCCGTATGAACGACATCGTGCAGACCATCCAGGCCGAGCAGGACGAGATCATCCGCGCCCCGCACCGAGGTGTGCTGGTGGTGGAGGGCGGTCCGGGGACGGGTAAGACCGCCGTCGCGCTTCACCGGGCCGCCTATCTGCTCTACGAGCACCGTGAACTCCTCGCCAAGCGGGCCGTGTTGATCGTCGGGCCCAACCCCGCCTTCCTCGGCTACATCGGCGAGGTGCTGCCCTCGCTCGGTGAGACAGGTGTGCTGCTGGCGACTGTCGGTGAGCTGTTCCCGGGCGTGAAGGCCACCGCCGCCGACACGGCCGAAGCCGCTGTCGTCAAGGGGCGGGCCGACATGGCCGACGTGCTGGCAGCCGTCGTACGGGACCGGCAGGCCCTGCCCGACCCCGTCATCGCCATCGTGCACGACCGGGACGTCCTGATGCTCGACGCCGGACTCGTGAGCGTCGCACGGGAGCGGACGCGGGAGGCGGGGCTGCCCCACAACGTCGCACGTGAGCACTTCGAGGGGCACATCCTCAACACGCTGACCGAGATGGTGGCGGAGCGCATCGGCACCGATCCCTACGACGGCAGCAACCTGCTCGACCCCAGCGACATCACCCAGATCCGCGACGACCTCGCCGAGAACCGTGAGGTCTGGGCCGCCATCGACCAGTTGTGGCCCCGCATCGGCCCGCGGCGACTGGTCGCGGACTTCCTCGCCGCACCCGAGGGATACGTGTCCGAGGCAGACGCGGCAGCCGTCCGGCGGCCCGTCACCCGGGCCTGGACGACGGCCGACGTACCGCTGCTCGACGAGGCGGCGGAGCTGCTCGGCCAGGACGACCGGGTGTCCCGGGCCCTCGCGGAACGGGAGCGCGACAGCCAGGTCGCCTACGCCCAAGGCGTGTTGGACGTGTCGTACGCCTCCAGGACGTACGAGTTCGAGGACCTCGACGCGGAGGACTCCGAGGTGCTGTCCGCGCACGACATCATCGACGCGGAACGGTTCGCCGAGCGGCACGAGGAGGAGGACGGGCGGAGCGCCGCCGAACGGGCCGCGGCCGACCGGACCTGGGCGTTCGGGCACATCATCGTCGACGAGGCGCAGGAGTTGTCGCCGATGGCGTGGCGGCTGCTCATGCGGCGCAGCCCGACCCGGTCGATGACCCTGGTCGGCGACCCCGCGCAGACCGCCGAGCCCGGCGGCGTCGGGGCCTGGGCGGACATCCTCGCGCCCTACGTCCAGGACCGCTGGGAGCACGCCCGGCTGGGCGTCAACTACCGCACACCGGCCGAGATCATGGACATCGCGGCGGCAGTGGTGCGGGCTGGGCGGCCGGGATTCGAGCCACCGAGGTCCGTGCGGTCGACGGGAGTGCGGCCGTGGGTGCGTCTCGTGGGCGACGAGGAGCTGGCGGGAGCGGTGGAGAAGGCGGTCGTCGAACTGGCCCCGGGCGATGGGCAGCTCGGGTCGTCGGGGCGGCTGGCGGTGATCGCGCCGCGCGAGCTGCATGCGGAACTGGCCACGCGGCTGGACGGGGTGGAGGCGGGGGCGGAGCCCGATCTGACGCGGGGCGTGGTGCTGCTCGATCCTCGGCAGGCGAAGGGGCTGGAGTTCGACTCCGTGCTGGTGGTCGAGCCCGGGCGGTTCGGTACGAGTGACCTGTACGTCGCCCTGACCAGGGCCACTCAGCGGGTCGGCGTGCTGTGCGGCGAGGAGGCGGGGGTGCCGGAGGCGTTGCGCACCGGGGTCGACTGCCGTTGATCCCCCGGTGCGTTGACGTGGTTGTCGTTGGTGGTCCAGTTCGCGGCTGACGCTGTCACATCCGCACCAAGGGTCACCAAGCCGTAACAGTTCGCGCCATGGTCACTGCACGTGCACGGCCGGTGCGGTATGCGTGGCGGTATGGAAGCCCATCCGTTCGCGACCGCGCCGGCCGACAGTCCGGCGCTCGAGTCGTTGCCCGTGGAACCGCTGCTGACGTCGGAGTTCGACGCCGACCCCGGCGCGGTGTACGCGAGGCTGCGGCGCACCTACGGACCCGTGGCACCAGTGGGTCTGATGGGCGTACCGGTGTGGCTGGTTCTCGACTACCGCGAGGTGCTGGAGGTACTGCGGAACGAGAGTGTCTGGCGGCGCGACGTGCGGTGCTGGCGGGCCCGGGCGCAGGGGCAACTGCCGCGGGACTGGCCGCTGCTCGCCGGCTACGAGGTGCGGCAGACCATGTTCATGGACGGCGACGAGCACCTGGCCGCCCGGCACACCCATCATGCGGCGATGCGGCCGTTCCAGGACGGGCGCACTCCGCAGGGCTGGGAGTTGCGGGCGACCGTTGCCGGGTACGCCGACGAGCTGGTGGGGATGCTCGCGGCCGAGACGGGTACGGCGGGGTTCGCCGATCTGGGGGCGCAGTACACGCGGCCGTTGCTGCTGATGGTCACGACGAAGCTGTTCGGGTGCCCTGTCGAGCTCGGGGACGAGCTGGTCATGGACCTGTGGCGGATGCTCGACGGTGGGCCGGACGCAGGGCCGGCGACCGGGCGGGCGCTCGCCGCCATGACGCGGCTCGCCGCGCATCGGCGGGCCCGGCCCGGGGACGACCTGACGTCGTACATGCTGCTCGCCGATCCGGAACTGTCGGACGAGCAGTTGGGGCGTGAGCTGTTCATGAACGCGGTGTATCTCAACGACATCACCGGGAACATGGTGCTCAACACGCTGTTGGAGGTGTTGCGCGGGAACGCGACGGTGCGGCGCAGTCTGTCGGCCGGGCAGCTGGGGGAGACCGTGAACCGGGCGGCGCTGGTGAATCCGCCGGTGGCCAACATGTGCTTCCGGTTCGCGGCGCGGGATGTGGCGCTGGGGAACTTCTGGATTCGGGGCGGTGACATCGTCTCGCCGTCCGCGGCGGCGGCGCACGGGGATCTGATGGCGATCGGTGCGTCTCATCTGGTCGGGTCGGCGGTGAGTACGCGGGCGCATCTGGGGTGGGGTGCGGGGCCGCACCAGTGTCCCAGTGCGGCGCGGGAGTTGGGCGGGATGATCGTGAGTACGGCGGTGGGGCGCATCTTCGACCATCTGACCAAGGCGGAACTGACGTTGCCGGCGGATCAGTTGCCGTGGCGGTCGGGGCCGGTGGTGCGGGGGTTGAGGGTGCTGCCGGTTCGGTACGAGTTGCGCGGGGACGGGGTGGGGTGGGGGGTTGGTGCCGGTAGGGGGCGGCGGGGAGGAGCGGGGGATGTGCGGGATGTGCGGGATGTGCGGGATGTGGGGGACGTGGTGCCCGGTGCGGATCGGGAGGTGAAGGGGTTGTTGGGGGCGTTGCGGAGGTTGATGTTCGGGGGGAAGTGAGGCGGGGGTGCCGGGTGGGTTTTCGCCCCCGCCGCCCCTACCCGTCCCATCCCTGGGGCTGCCGCCCCAGACCCCGCTGTCGGCCCTGAAGGGGCCTTGTCCTCAAACGCCGGACGGGCTGGAGGTGCGGGCCGCGCTAGAGAGGTATCGCCTGGGCTGGAGGAGCGGCGCGGGCGGTTGGGTGGGAAAGAAGGGGGGGCGGACGGGCCTTGTCCTCAAACGCCGGACGGGCTGGAGGTGCGGGCCGGCGCTTGAGAGATACCGGCCGCGCTAGAGAGGTATCGCCTGGGCTGGAGGAGCGGCGGGGGCTGGTGGGTGGGAAAGAAGGTGGGGTCGGACGGGCCTTGTCCTCGGATGCCGGACGGGCTGATAGGCCCCCGGGCCTGGGCTGGATAGATGCGGCAAACGGGTGGGTGGGTGGGAAACACGGCCTGGGCTGCACCGACCTTGCCTCTGACGCGCCGGGCGAGATGGGTGTGCCTGGGCCTGGGCTGCAGAAGCGGCGGGGGCGGGTGGGTGAGTGGGGAAGGTGACCTGGGCGGCCTCGTTGCTACGCCGGGCGTAGCCATACCGTTGCCAGGGGTGGCAGCGTGACTCGGATGCTGGCGGTGCGGCCGTGCCAGGGTTGGGGGTCCGGTTTGAGGGGGGCCGGGTTGTGGGTGTCGGCGCCGCCGTAGCGGGACGCGTCCGTGTTGAGGGCTTCGTGCCAGGCCGGGATCGTGTCCGGGACGCCTATGCGGTAGTCGTGGCGGACGACCGGGGAGAAGTTGCTGATCGACAGGAGGGGGGCGCCCTCCGCGTCGTAGCGGACGAAGGCGAAGACGTTGTCCTCCGACGCGTCCCCCACCAGCCACTCGAAGCCCGAGGGATGCGTGTCCCGTTGCCAGAGGGCCGGGGTGTCGCGGTACACCGTGTTCAGGTCGCGGACCAGGTCCCGTACGCCCCTGTGGTCCGCCTCGGCTCCGTAGGCGGGGTCCAGCAGCCACCAGTCGGGGCCGTGGGCCTCGGACCACTCGGCGCCCTGGGCGAACTCCTGGCCCATGAAGAGGAGCTGCTTGCCGGGGTGGGCCCACATGAAGCCGAGGTACGCGCGCTCGTTGGCCCGTTGCTGCCACCAGTCGCCCGGCATCTTCGACACCAACGAGCCCTTGCCGTGGACGACTTCGTCGTGGGAGATCGGCAGGACGTAGTTCTCGCTGTACGCGTACACCATGGAGAACGTCATCTCGTGGTGGTGGAACTTGCGATGGATCGGGTCGTGCTGGACGTAGCCGAGCGAGTCGTGCATCCAGCCCATGTTCCACTTCAGGCCGAAGCCCAGGCCGCCGAAGCCGCCGGGTCCCGTGTGGTGCGTGGCCCGGGTCACCCCGTCCCAGGCCGTCGACTCCTCGGCGATCGTCACGACCCCGGGCACCCGGCGGTACACCGTCGCGTTCATCTCCTGGAGGAAGGCCACCGCGTCCAGGTTCTCCCGGCCACCGTGCTCGTTCGGCACCCACTGGCCCGGCTCGCGCGAGTAGTCGAGGTACAGCATCGACGCGACCGCGTCCACGCGCAGCCCGTCTATGTGGAACTCCTCGCACCAGTAAAGGGCGTTCGCCACAAGGAAGTTGCGGACCTCCCGCCGACCGTAGTCGAACTCCAGGGTTCCCCAGTCGGGGTGGGCGGCGCGCAGCGGGTCCTCGTGCTCGTACAGCGGGCGGCCGTCGAACTCCGCCAACGCCCAGTCGTCGCGCGGGAAATGGGCCGGAACCCAGTCCATCAGCACGCCGATACCCGCGGCGTGCAGGGCGTCGACCAGGTACTTGAAGTCGTCCGGGGTGCCGAGGCGGGCCGTGGGTGCGTAGAAACCGGTGACCTGGTAGCCCCACGAGCCACCGAAGGGGTGCTCCGCCACCGGCATCAGTTCCACGTGCGTGAAGCCCAGGTCCCGTACGTAGGCGGGAAGTTGGTCTGCCAGTTGACGGTACGTCAGACCCGGGCGCCAGGACGCCAGATGGATTTCATAGATCGACATCGGGGCCTCGTGGGGCGGGGCCTCCGCCCGCCGCGCCAGCCACTCGCTGTCCTGCCACTCGTGCCGTGAACTGTGCACGATGGACGACGTGTTGGGCGGAACCTCGGTGCGGCGGGCCATCGGGTCCGCGCGTTGCGTCTTCGAACCGTCCGGACGCGTGATCTCGAACTTGTACAGTTCCCCCTCGCCGACGTCCGGCACGAACAGCTCCCACACCCCGGTGGAGCCCAGCGACCGCATCGGATAGGCCGTGCCGTCCCAGAAGTTGAAGCCCCCGGTCACCCGTACCCCGCGCGCGTTCGGCGCCCAGACGGTGAAGCGGGTGCCGGTGACGCCCTGGTGGGTCATCGGCTCGGCGCCCAGCGCCCGCCACAACTCCTCGTGCCGGCCCTCCCCGAGCAGATGCAGGTCCAGATCACCCAGCGCGGGCAGCAGCCGGTACGCGTCCTCGGTCTCCAGCACCTTCTCCTCGTACGCGACAAGGAACCGATAGTCCGGTACGCCCGTCAGCGGCAGCGCGCCCGAGAAGAAGCCGTCCCCGTCGTCGTGCAGCTCGACCCGCAGATCCCCGGACACGACGGTCACCGACAGCGCGAACGGCCGCAGCGCCCGGAAAGCGACCCCACCCGGCAGCGGATGCGCGCCCAGCACCGAGTGCGGGTCGTGATGCGTGCCGGACAGCAGCCGTTCGCGGTCGGCGGCGTCCATCGCGGGGGAGGAAAGAGCGACGGTCTCCTCGGGAACAACCCTCTCGGGAGCGGCGCTCTCTGCACCAGCGCTTTCGGAACCAGTGGTCTCGTCACCAGTGGTCTCGGGAGCGGCTTCGACCGGCTGAGGGGTGTCCTTCTTCGCCGTCTTCTTTTTCCCGTTCTTCTCGGGCTTCTCGGGTTCCTTCTTCGCGGACGTCTTCTTCTTCGAGCCGCTGGACGGGGGGCGCGGGGTCACGGGCGGGGGCCTCCGAAAGTGAGGTGAAGCCGGGTGAGTCGAAGTCGGGTGAGGGGGCGCGGGTCAGTCCGATGCGGCCAGCCGGTGTACCGCCGACATGGGCACCGGCAGCCAGTCGGGACGGTGCCGGGCCTCGTACACGACCTCGTACACCGCCTTGTCCGTCTCGTACGCCCGCAGCAGGACGGGCTCGGTACGCGGGTCCCGGCCGCTCGTCTCCGCGTACCCGGAGCAGTACGCGGCCCGGCACGCCGCCGCCCAGCCGGGGGGCCGGGGGTCGAGCGAGTGGGCCGCGTAGTCGAAGGAGCGCAGCATGCCCGCGATGTCCCGTTCCGGAGGCTGCGGCAGCCGCCGCTCCGCGAGCGGCTTCGACGGCTCGCCCTCGAAGTCGATCAGCGACCACGCCCCGGACGGCGAACGCAGACACTGCCCGAGGTGCAGATCACCGTGGATACGCTGGGCCGTCCAGGTTCGGCCCTCCGCGGCGAGGCCGGCCAGCGCCTCGTACGCCGAACGCAGGCCGGGCGCGTACGGGTGGAGAGCCGGAACCGCCTGGGTCGCCGTGTCCAGGCGTTCGATCATGCCGTCGACCAGCAGGTCCAGCTGCGCGTGGCCCAGAGTCACGGTGGGCAGCGCGCGGGCGAGTGCCAGATGCACCTCGGCGGTGGCCCGCCCGAGTGCCCGCGCCTCCGCGCAGAAGTCCTCCCCCTTGGCCAGCTCCCGCAACGCCAGCTCCCAGCCGTCGGCGGCACCCTGCACGAAGGGCTGGAGAACGCCGAGTACGTAACTGTCCTCGGCGCTGCTCACCTGGGGGTCGGCCGTCCCGGGGTGGTCGGCGCGTATCCACGCCACCGGGGCCGGCACCCGGGGGCAGCCCTCGCGGGCGAGCGCCAGCGGCAGTTCCAAGTCGGGGTTGACGCCCGGTACGACCCGGCGGAGCAGCTTCAGGATGAACGTATCTCCGTAGACGATCGACGAGTTGGACTGCTCCGAGGTCACCACCCGGGCCACCAGCCCCGCCCGTATTCGCTCACCCATGCCCCCGTCCGCGGTGTCCGGGGCGCGGTCGAAGGTGAGCGCGCCGATACGGGCCCGGGTGCGCATCGCCTCCAGGAGGACTTCGGCGGGCCGGGCGTCGTACAGGGCGTCGTACACCGTCCGCCCGGTCAGCGGGCCCCGGTCCACATGTCCGATCAGCGAGGGCGCCAGCCGGGGCGGCAGCGCCTCGCGCACGCCGATGAGGAGCTGGTAGCAGTCTCCGGGGCCTTGGGCCGGGGGCTGATGGGCGCGTACGAGGAGGTGGTACAGGCCCAACGTCGAGGTGACCGGGAGCAGTTCGGTGGCCGCCACCAGGGAGAAGCCGGTGACCGGACGTCCCTTGCCGGCGAACCAGCGCTGCCGGGGCAGCCATTCGCGCAGCAGTGGATCAAGGGACGTGAGGAGGTCGGGACTTGTCGTGGCGGAGCGGGTGACGGCTTCCGACATGGCGTCGCGTCCTTTCCCCGGGGCGGGGTGCTACTGATGCGTGCCCCGGGCGGGACGGGGGAAACCGGCCCGCCGGGTTCGGCACGTACTACGTTGCGTCCTTCGCGTCCTTGCGCAGACGGAACCATTGACGTTCACGCCATCCGGGACGGTGGCGTGTCCTGTCCGATCGCTCGGAAAGGGTTCACGCGACGAACGCGTGCAGTTGATGACCGAGCCGCCCGTCCGGCGGGCTCGGGTTCTGATCACCAGAAAAGCGTAACCGTAACACTACTCACCGTGTTCTCGCCGCAGCCTGAACCAGTAGAAGCCGTGGCCCGCGAGGGTGAGCAGGTAAGGGAGTTCACCGATGGCCGGGAAGCGTACTCCGCCGATCAGCTCGACCGGGTGTGCGCCGCTGAACGTCCGTAGGTCCAGTTCCGTCGGCTGGGCGAAACGGGAGAAGTTGTGGACGCACAGGACGAGGTCGTCCTTGTATTCGCGCAGGAAGGCGATGACGGCGGGGTTGGTGGAGGGGAGTTCGGTGTAGGA
>NZ_JBIRRV010000001.1:1786285-1808244 GCF_044333925.1 Streptomyces sp. NPDC020898 | reverse complement strand
AGCGTGAGGGAAACGCCCGGTTACATTCCGAACCCGGAAGCTAAGCCTCACAGCGCCGATGGTACTGCAGGGGGGACCCTGTGGGAGAGTAGGACACCGCCGAACAAATATTGCGATCAGCCCCGTGCCGGGGATACCGGTACGGGGCTTTTCTGCGTTCCAGCTACTTTTCGGGATATTTGAATTAAGTGGGGTCCCTCATTCGTCTGAGGGACCCCATTCAGAGGCGGCCCGCAGCTTTCAGAGCCAGGTATGCATCCGCCAGAGCCGGCGCCAAGTCGTCCGGGGTTGCGTCGACGACCGTGACGCCGTGGCGGCGGAGTTGCTCCGAAGTTCGGTGACGTTCCGTCTGGGCCTGGGCTGCGGCTGCGGCCTCGTACACCGATTCGGTGGTCCCGCGGGCTGCTGCCATGCGGGCGATGTGGGGGTCTGCCACCGATGCCAGAAGGACTGTGTGGCGTCGGGTGAGCTGAGGGAGTACGGGGAGTAGGCCCTCTTCGATGGGGGCCGTGTCGAGGCTGGTGAGCAGGACGAGCAGGGAGCGCCTGGGAGCCGTACGGAGTGCCGTGGCTGTGAGGCCGTGGGCGTCCGTTTCGATGAGTTCGGGTTCCAGGGCGGCCATGGCGTTGACCAGGGACGGGAGGACGTCTCCTGCGGCGCGGCCCTGGACCAGGGCGCGTACCCGGCGGTCGTATGCGAGGAGGTCCACGCGGTCGCCTGCGCGGGAGGCCAGGGCTGCCAGGAGGAGGGCCGCGTCCATGGAGGCGTCGAGGCGGGGGACGTCGCCCACGCGGCCCGCCGACGTACGGCCGGTGTCGAGGACCAGGAGGATGTGGCGGTCGCGTTCGGGGCGCCAGGTGCGTACTGCGACCGTGGTTTGGCGGGCGGTGGCGCGCCAGTCGATCGAGCGGGTGTCGTCGCCGGGAACGTACTCGCGCAGGCTGTCGAATTCTGTGCCTTCGCCGCGGGTCAGGACGCTGGTGCGGCCGTCGAGTTCGCGGAGGCGGGCGAGTTTTGAGGGGAGGTGCTTGCGGCTGGTGAACGGGGGGAGGACACGTACCGTCCACGGGACGTGGTGGCTGCCCTGGCGGGCGAAGAGGCCGAGGGGGCCGTACGAGCGGATTGTCACGCGGTCGGCCTGGCGGTCGCCTCGGCGGGTGGGGCGTAGGCGGGTGGTGACGCGGCGGCGTTCGCCAGCGGGGACCACCAGGCGGTGGCGGGAGGCTTCCACCTCGGTGCCGGACTGCCAGCTGCTGGGCGGCCAGGCGTCGCGTAGGCGGGCGCGGAGTGGGCGGTTGGAGGGGTTGGTGACCGTGAGGGTGACGCCCGCTGGTTCGCCCAGGCGTGCGGATGTGTCGCCGGAGCGGGTGAGGCCGAGGCGGCGTACCGGGGCTGCGAGGGCGTAGTCGCAGGCGCAGGCGATGGCCAGGGGGCCGTTGACCGCGAGGATGCCCGTCCAGCCGGGGTCCCAGATGCCGATGGGGATCGAGCCCAGGGCCGCCAGGAGGGCGGCGCGTCCGGTGAGTGCCATCAGCGGGGGACGGGGACGTGGGCGAGGATCGCGTTGATGACGGAGTCGGCTGTCACGCCCTCCATCTCGGCCTCCGGGCGGAGTTGCACGCGGTGGCGGAGCGTGGGGAGGGCCAGGGCCTTCACGTCGTCGGGGATGACGTAGTCGCGGCCTGTCAGCCAGGCCCAGGCGCGGGACGTTGCGAGGAGGGCCGTGGCGCCTCGGGGAGAGACCCCGAGGGTGAAGGACGGCGATTCGCGGGTGGCGCGGCAGATGTCCACCACGTAGGCGGTGATCTCGGGGGAGATCGCTGTCTTGGCGACGTCGGCGCGGGCCGCTTCCAGGTCTGCCGGGCCTGCCACGGGGCGTACGCCGGCGGCGCGCAGATCGCGCGGGTTGAAGCCCTCGGCGTGGCGGGTGAGGACGTCGATCTCGTCCTGGCGGGAGGGGAGCGGGATCGTGAGCTTGAGGAGGAAACGGTCCAGCTGGGCTTCGGGGAGGGGGTATGTGCCCTCGTACTCGACCGGGTTCTGGGTCGCGGCGACCAGGAACGGGTCGGGGAGGGGGCGGGGGGTGCCGTCGACCGTGACTTGCCGCTCCTCCATGGCTTCGAGGAGGGAGGACTGGGTCTTCGGGGGCGTGCGGTTGATCTCGTCCGCCAGGAGGAGGTTGGTGAAGACCGGGCCGGGCTGGAAGGAGAACTCCGCGGTGCGCGCGTCGTAGACGAGGGAGCCGGTGATGTCGCTCGGCATCAGGTCGGGAGTGAACTGGACGCGCTTGGTGTCGAGTTCGAGCGCGGATGCGAGTGCCCGGACGAGCAACGTTTTGGCCACTCCAGGGACTCCTTCTAGGAGAACGTGTCCGCGGCAGAGGAGGGCGACGACGAGGCCGGTCACGGCGGGGTCCTGGCCGACCACGGCTTTGGCGATCTCGGCGCGCAGGGCTTCCAGGGAGGCCCGGGCGGCGCCGGGGTCCCCGGTGATCCCGGCGTTGTCAGTGGTCGGGTCCATCATGGACGGCGTACCTCTCTTTCGAGGGCGTCGAGTTGATCGGCGAGGGAGATGAGGGCGGCGTCGTCGCGGGGCGGCGGGCCGAAGAGGAGAGCGTCCAGGGACTGTCCGTCTCCGTGGTCGTGGAGATGGGCGGAGAGAGCGGGCAGCAGAGCCTCGGGTGCGTGCGCCTGGGGCACGGGGACGCCTACGAGGGGGGCGAGGCGAGTGCGGGTGGTGGAGCGAAGAGCGCCTGCCGCGCGGTCGCGGGCGTTGGCCTTGCGGTAGAGGCGGGCGCGGCCTTCGACGGTTTCGGAGGCGCGGATCGCCACGGGGAGACGTTCGGGTACGAGGGGGCCGAGCCGGCGTGCCCGCCAGAGGGCGGCCAGGGCTGCGGCGATGAAGAGTTGCAGGGTGCCCCAGAGCCAGCCTGAGGGGAGCAGATCGAACAGGCCGCGTTCACCGCTGTCGGTGAGCGAGTCGTCGGAGAGTGAGGGGAGGTACCAGACCAAGTGGGGGCGGGAACCGAGCAGTTGGAGGGCGAGCGAGGCGTTGCCGTGCTCGTCGAGACGATCGTTGTAGAGGATGTCGGGGGCGCCGAGCACGATGGTGTCGCCGTCCCCTGTGACCGCCGGGATGCGTACGAGAGTGGGCAGGCCGTCGCTGGGGTAACACAGGTCGGCGTCGGTGGCGCCGGTGTCGTAGCGGAAGCCGCCGGTGTCCGCGGTGCCCGCTCTCCGGGCGGCGGGCAGGTCGCAGACCGGGGAGAGCTTCGAGGCGAAGCTGGGCGCGGGGTCGGCGGTGAGACCGGGGGCGAGTGTGCCGACAGACGGGCTGCTGGGGGCGATCAGGACCGTGCGGCCGCCGGAGTTCTCGGTCGCCGTGTGCAGTTGCGTCTGCTGACTGCCGGTCAGCAGGTCGGGGGCCGCGATCAGGAGGGTCGTGTCGGCGTCGGCGGCGCTTGCCTCGGCGAGGGTGGTGACCACGCGTGTCGACACGCCCCGGTCCGCGAGGAGCGCGGCGACGGCGCGGCTGCCGCGAGGGTCGGCGGAACGGGGGTCGAGGCCGCCGCGCTGGGTGTCCGAGCGGATCACGGCGATCACGACGGCGCCCACCAGGAGGAGGGCGACGGCGAGTACGACGCCTCGCGCGCGGGTCCACACCTGGCGGGCGGTGGGCGAGGCCGAGGTGGTGGCGGGGAGCGTGGCCTCGGTGCTCATTCGGCGGCTCCCTGGCGGGCGTTGTGGGCCGTGTCGGGGACGCTGCCGTTGTTGTCGCTGCTGCTCGCGAGGGCCGGTTTCGTGCGTTCCAGGTCGTCGTCCAGGTCGGCCAGCCGACGGTACGACTGGGGGGTCGCGGTGCGTCCGCCGTATGTCACGTCGTCGAAGTCGCGGGCCGCGGTGCGCAGTCGGTCCGTGTGCGCGGGCAGGGTGCGGCCCGCTTCCGCGGCTGCTTCGTCGGCGGTGCGGCCGGGGCGGGTGTCGAGGAGTGCGCGTTCCTCCAGGGAGCGGACGACGGCGCGCATGCGCTCCTGGACGGCCTGGTTCCAGTGGCCCTGGGCGGCGTGTGCCTCGGCGGCGGCGCGGTGTTCGGCGGCGCTGCGGGGGCGGTCGTCGAAGAGCACGGCGGAGGAGGTGGGGCCGATGCGCGGGGTGCCGAGGCGCCACCACAGGGCGCCGAGCACGGCGATGACGGCCAGCAGGACGACCACCAGTCCGACGGTTCCTCCGGGGGTCGCGGTCGAGGCCGCGTTGAACAGCTTGTCGAGCCAGTCCCAGAAGGCGTCCATGGCCCGTTGGAACAGTCCGGGGTCGTTCTCGTGGTACATCCGCTTGGACAGCTCGCGCTGGGCCGCCTCCCGCGCGGGATCACGCGGGATCGTCACCGGCGGTTCGTCGCCCGCCAGTGACAGTACGGCGGTGTCCCCGGCGCGCAGCAGGTTCCGTACGGCTGTTTCCGCGGTACGCGGCAGGGCCGGCACCGTGGTGAGAAATCCCCCCGTCAGGCTCACCGCATCAGCTCCCGGGGGTGGCGCCCGGGGCGCCGGAGCCGTAGCCCTGGACGCCGGCGGCGCGGGCCAGGTCGAGGTCGAGGGCCTCGCGGCGGATGCGCTGGTCGATGTAGAGGAGCACGGTCACGCCCGCGGTGATGGGGAACGTGACCATGGAGCCGATCACCGAGCCGATGCCGCTGACGACGAGGAACGTCCAGCCGAGGCCGCCCGTGCCGTTGAGGAAGCCGCTGATGCCGTCGCCGGTCAGGGCCGCGGCGAGGAAGGTGAACGGGAGGATGACGATGGACGCGACGACGTTCGCGATGATCGTGGCGAGCAGTTGGATGCCGAAGACCCGCCACCAGGAGCCGCTGACGAGCTTCGCGGAGCGGCTGATCGACTTCACGATGCCCTGCTTCTCCAGCATCAGCGCCGGCGAGGCCAGGGAGAAGCGGATCATCAGCCACAGCGCGACGATGCCCGCGCCGAGGCCGCCCAGGACGGCGAGGGCGGCGCCTCCGCTGTCCGAACCCGCGAGGGCCACGAGGATTCCCGGAGCGATGCCGACAACGACGATCGCGACGACGGTGAGCAGCAGCAGGAGGATGAGGCCGAACAGCTTCGCGACCTGGGGCCGGGCGTCCCGCCAGGCTTCCCCGATGGACACCGGCTTGCCGAGCACGGCGCGACTGGTGACGGTCGTGAGCAGGGCGGTCGCGATGACGGTGCCGATGAGGGAGACAACGAAGAGGACGCCGGAGCTGAGGAAGACGTCTCCCATGGCGCGGCTCACCTCGTCGAAGCTGGCGCTCGAGTCGTTGAGGGCGTCGGTGCTCAGGCTGTCGTCCAGGACGAGTCCCTGGAGGAGGATGACGACGATCTCGGTGACGATCGCGACGGTGAGCGAAATGCCCAGCACGGTGCGCCAGTAGGCACGCATGGTGGAGACGGCGCCGTCGAGGATCTCGCCGACGCCGAGCGGGCGCAGCGGGATCACGCCGGGCTTGGCCGCGGGAGGGGGACCGCCCCAGTTGCCTCCCCAGCCGGGGTAGCCGCCGGGCGGGCCGTATCCGCCGTGCCCTCCTGGGGCGCCGGGGCCGCCGTATCCGCCCGGGGCGCCGGGGTGTTGGCCGCCCCAGCCCGGGCCCGGCGGTGGTGGGGGCGGGGCCTGCGGAGCGTTCTGGGAGCCGGTGGGAGCGGACCACTGGGCGGGTGGCGGCTGTTCCTGGGACCACTTCGGGCCGGAGCCCGTTGTGTCGGGGCGTGGTTGGTCCGCGGGTTCCGCGGGACCGGGGCGGTCGGCGGGCTCGGCGGGGCCGGACGCGCCGGGCTGCTGCCCTTCGGAGGGGGCAGATCCGGGCGAGGCCCAGCCCGGAGTGTCGTTCATCGTCGCTCCTTCACGGTGGCCGTCCGCGTTTCGCGGCAGGTTGGCAGCCATCGTGCCATGGGGTGGGCGCCGGGGGACCGGCCCCCGTATGGGCTGCACACCTTCAATTGTCCGCAGGGTAGGGGGCAGACTGGGCGGATGGCTGATCAGTACGCGCAATCCCGCGAGGACAACCGGCCCACCGAGATACCGGCGATCCGCTGGGACGAACCCCCCGAGGGGCCGGTGCTGGTCCTCCTCGACCAGACGAGACTGCCGGCCGAGGAGGTCGAACTGGTCTGCACGGACGCGCCCGCGCTGGTGGCGGCGATCCGTTCGCTGGCCGTGCGTGGGGCGCCGTTGCTCGGCATCGCGGGGGCGTACGGGGTCGCGCTCGCCGCCGCGCGCGGCTTCGACGTGGACGAGGCTGCCGCCGCGCTGGCGGGTGCCCGGCCCACTGCCGTGAACCTCGCGGTCGGGGTGCGCAGGGCGCAGGGCGCGTACCGGGCGGAGTTGGCCAGGGGAGGTGACCTGGAGCAGGCCGCCGGGGCGGCGTTGGTCGCGGCGCGGGCGCTGCACCGGGAGGATGCCGAGGCCAGCGCGCGGATGGCTGTGCACGGGCTGGCTCTGCTGGACGAGTTGCTGCCCGGTGGCGGGCACCGGGTGCTGACGCACTGCAACACCGGTTCGCTGGTGTCGGGTGGCGAGGGGACGGCGTTCGCGGTGGCGCTGGCGGCGCATCGGACAGGGCGGCTGCGCAGGCTCTGGGTGGACGAAACGCGCCCGTTGCTGCAAGGTGCTCGCCTGACGGCGTATGAGGCGGCGCGCAGCGGAATGGCGTACACCTTGCTCACGGACAACGCGGCGGGCTCTCTGTTCGCGGCGGGGGAGGTGGACGCGGTGCTGATCGGGGCCGATCGGATCGCGGCCGACGGTTCGGTGGCGAACAAGGTGGGGAGCTATCCGCTCGCTGTGCTGGCCCGGTACCACCATGTGCCGTTCATCGTGGTGGCGCCGGTGACGACGGTGGATCCGGACACCCCCGACGGGGCGTCCATCGAGGTGGAGCAGCGTGCCGGACATGAGGTGACGGAGATCACCGCGCCTCAGGTGCCGGTGGCGGGAGTAGAAGCGGGAGGCGGGATTCCGGTGGCACCCCTGGGGACCCAGGCGTACAACCCGGCGTTCGATGTGACGCCTCCCGAGTTGGTGACGGCGATCGTCACCGAAGCGGGTGTGGTTTCACCCGTGACGGCTGAGGCGCTTGCAGAGCTGTGTGACAGGTCACGCCAGGTAACAATTTAGTTAATGGGATGATGGCTTTTATGAAGGGACGAGTCCTTGTCGTCGATGACGACACCGCACTGGCCGAGATGCTCGGCATTGTGTTGCGTGGTGAAGGTTTTGAGCCGTTTTTCGTAGCTGACGGCGACAAGGCGCTGGCCGCTTTCCGTGAGTCCAAGCCCGATCTGGTGCTCCTGGACCTGATGCTTCCCGGCCGGGACGGTATCGAGGTGTGCCGCCTGATCAGGGCGGAGTCCGGGGTGCCGATCGTGATGCTCACGGCCAAGAGCGACACCGTCGATGTCGTCGTGGGCCTGGAGTCGGGTGCTGATGACTACATCGTGAAGCCGTTCAAGCCAAAGGAGCTGGTCGCCCGGATCCGGGCGCGGCTGCGGAGGTCGGAGGAGCCGGCGCCCGAGCAGCTGGCCATAGGTGACCTCGTCATCGATGTGGCCGGTCACTCTGTGAAGCGGGAGGGCCAGTCGATCGCGCTGACGCCGCTGGAGTTCGATCTGCTCGTGGCGCTCGCGCGCAAGCCGTGGCAGGTGTTCACGCGCGAGGTGCTTCTGGAGCAGGTCTGGGGATACCGGCATGCGGCGGACACCCGTCTGGTCAACGTTCATGTGCAGCGGCTGCGTTCCAAGGTCGAGAAGGACCCGGAGCGGCCGGAGATCGTGGTGACCGTCCGTGGCGTCGGTTACAAGGCAGGACCGAGCTGACATGTCCGGGGACAGTGCCGCTTCGGCCCCCGGGGGTCCCGGGGGACGTGCGGAGCGGCCTGTCGGCCGGCAGAAGGCGCGCAGGGCGGGCTCGGGCTGGAGGCAGTTCTTCGAGGGCGGGCTGTTGCAGGGCGGTGTCCAGGGCAGCCCGGTCCTTCGGCTGTTCATGCGCTGGGTGCGTCGGCCGTTGCTGCCTGTCATGCGGCTGTGGCGGCGCAACATCCAGCTCAAGGTCGTCGTCACGACGCTGCTGATGTCGCTGGGTGTCGTCCTGCTGCTGGGCTTCGTCGTGATCGGGCAGGTGCGCAACGGCCTGCTGGACGCCAAGGTGAAGGCCTCGCAGAGCCAGGCCGCGGGCGGATTCGCGGCGGCCAAGCAGAAGGCGGACATGGCGGCCAACGCCGATGGGAACGACGGTTCCGGTGCCGGTGACCGCCCCACGCAGAACGTCATCCAGTGGATGAGTGACTTGGTGGAGTCCCTCTCCAGCGGCGGTCAGGGCGCCTTCGACGTCGTGACGCTCCCGGTCGGTCCGGCGGGCGACGGCGGTGGTGGCGGGCGTGGGCCGCGCGCCTCCGGCGGTGTGGACCCGACGTCGAGCGTGCCCGAGGGGCTGCGCGAGCGGGCCGACGACAACACGCTGATGGCCCAGAGCTACACCCGTATCACCTACACCAACGGCAACGAGTCGCAGCCCGCGCTGATCATCGGCAAGCAGGTCGACGACCCCAACGGGGAGCCGTACCAGCTGTACTACCTCTTCCCGCTCACGCAGGAGGAGAAGTCGCTGAGTTTGGTCAAGGGGACGCTGGCGACGGCCGGGCTGTTCGTCGTCGTGCTCCTGGGGGCCATCGCCTGGCTTGTGGTGCGGCAGGTCGTGACGCCCGTGCGGATGGCGGCGGGGATCGCCGAGCGGCTGTCCGCCGGGCGGTTGCAGGAGCGGATGAAGGTCACCGGCGAGGACGACATCGCCCGGCTCGGCGAGGCCTTCAACAAGATGGCGCAGAACCTTCAGCTGAAGATTCAGCAGCTGGAGGAGCTGTCTCGGATGCAGCGGCGGTTCGTGTCCGACGTGTCGCACGAACTGCGGACGCCACTGACGACCGTACGGATGGCCGCCGATGTCATCCATGACGCGCGTGTGGACTTCGATCCGGTGACCGCGCGGTC
The DNA here is from genome assembly GCF_044333925.1 of Streptomyces sp. NPDC020898. Lineage (NCBI taxonomy): Bacteria > Bacillati > Actinomycetota > Actinomycetes > Kitasatosporales > Streptomycetaceae > Streptomyces > Streptomyces sp. NPDC020898. The sequence continues at coordinate 1,799,213 of NZ_JBIRRV010000001.1, read as the reverse complement.
GGCCGAGCTGCTCGCCGATCAGCTGGACCGGTTCGAGACGCTGCTCGCGGATCTGCTGGAGATCAGCCGGTTCGACGCGGGCGCGGCAGCGCTGGAGGCCGAGCCGATAGACCTCAGGGAGGTCGTACGGCGGGTGGTGAGCGGGGCCGAGCCGCTGGCCGAGCGCAAGGGGACGACGGTACGGGTCGTCGGTGATCAGCAGCCTGTCGTGGCCGAGGCCGACGCACGGCGCGTGGAACGGGTGCTGCGCAACCTCGTCGTCAACGCCGTGGAGCACGGCGAGGGCAAGGACGTCATCGTGAAGCTGGCCGCCGCGGGCGGCGCGGTCGCCGTGGCGGTGCGTGACTACGGGGTCGGGCTCAAGCCCGGTGAGGCGACCCGGGTCTTCAGCCGCTTCTGGCGGGCCGACCCGGCACGCGCGCGTACCACAGGCGGTACGGGCCTCGGCCTGTCCATCGCCCTGGAGGACGCGCGGCTGCACGGCGGATGGCTGCAGGCGTGGGGCGAGCCGGGCGGTGGTTCGCAGTTCCGGATGACACTGCCACGCACCGCCGACGAGCCCCTGCGGGGCTCACCGATACCGCTGGAGCCCAAGGACTCACGGCGTCATCGGGAACTCAACGACGCGGGTCTGCCGCACGCCGGCGGTGACAAGCTCGCCACGGTGCCGGTGCAGACGGCGGCGGCCGAACAGCGGCCGATAGCACCGCGGCTCGCCGCCGTGGCCGCGACCGCCGACCCCACGGCACTGCCCGGCAACGGCGCCCGTGTGGTGCCCCGGCCGGCCGGGGGCGCGCGGCGGGACGGCATGTCCGGTACGGAGTCGCAGCCTTCGGACACGGTGTCTTCGGATGCCGGCCCGGAGCGGGTGGATGAACAAGGGGAGGCATTTCGTGGGCCCTGACCGCGAGCGGGACGGTCGGCGGCGGGAAACGGTGCGCGCGGTGGTGTACGCCGCCTGTGGCGCCGTACTGCTGGCCGGATGCGCCTCGATGCCCGACAGCGGGGATCTGCGCGGCGTCGAGTCCACGCCCCGGCAGGACGCCCAGGTACGGGTCTTCGCCCAGCCGCCTCATGAGGACGCCCAGCCGGTGCAGATAGTCCAGGGCTTCCTGGAGGCGCTGACCAGCGATGATCCGAACTACGAGACGGCACGCCAATACCTGACACCGCGCGCGGTGAAGGAGTGGCGGCCCCTCGCGGCCACCACGGTGCTGGACGGCGGGCCCAGCACGGACCAGATTTCCGCGGGCACCCGGGACGACGAGACCGACACCTACGCGTTCACGCTGACCGGCGGCAGGTTCGCCACGCTGGACTCCCGGCAGTCGTACAAACCCGCCGACGGGCAGTACAGGGAGACGCTGCACCTCACGCGTGTGAAGAAGAGCGGGCAATGGCGCATCGACGAGCTGCCGCCGGGCGTCGTCATGGGCAAGTCGGACTTCCTGCGCAACTACACGTCCGTCAATAAGTACTACTTCGCGTCGAACACGCTGTCGGAGTCGGACGGGCAGCCCGTGTCCGTCGCCGATCCGGTCTACGTCCGCAAGAAGGTCGACCCGATGACGCAGACGGTGACTTCGCTGCTGGAGGGTCCCTCGCGCTGGCTGGGACCGGTCGTCAGGTCGAGTTTCCCCACCGGTACGGCGCTCAAGAAGGGCGTCACCTCGCTGACCCCCGACGACCAGAACAGACTGACGGTGCCGCTCAACGACAAGGCGAGCCGGGTCAGTTCGGCCAAGTGCGCGGAGATGGCGGCCCAGCTCCTCTACACCCTCCAGGACCTCACCCCCACGGGTGTCGACGAGGTCGCACTGCAGCGTGCCAACGGCACCCAGTTGTGCTTCCTCGACAAGGACGGGGCCGCGATCGTCGCCGCGCGCGGCGTGGTGCAGCAACCCGAGTTCCAGTACTTCATCGACGGCAAGCACCGCCTCGTACGCGTGGTCGGCGACAGCCTCGACGCCGACGCCGATGTCGCCCCGGTGCCGGGCGCGCTCGGCGAGGGCGAGAAGCAGCTGCGGTCCGCGGCGGTCTCGCGCCACGAGGACAGCGCGGCCGGGGTCTCGCTGGACGGGACCACGCTGTACGTCGGGTCGCTGGTGTCCGGCGGGTCGCTCGGGGAGCCCGTGCTGACCAGCCAGGGCGCCGCCGGGGCCGACCGGCTGACCACGCCCAGCTGGGACAACGAGGGCGACCTGTGGGTGGCCGACCGCAACCCCAAGAAGCCGAGGCTGCTGGTCCTGACGAAGGGCGCGGGCGAGCCGCTGGAAGTGAGGACACCGGGGCTCGACGGGCGTATCGAAGCGGTACGGGTGGCTGCCGACGGGGTGCGGATCGCGCTCATCGTGGAGAAGGACGGCATACGGTCCCTGTATATCGGCCGGATCGAGCGGGACGAGCGGTCGGCGGAGACCTCGGGCGGGTCGGCCGAGGAGCGAACGGCCACGAAGCCGGGACAGGCGAAGGGGCAGGCGACCGGGGAGCAGCAGACGGTGTCGGTCCTCGAACTGCACTCCGTGACACCGCAGTTGGAGGAGGCCACCGCCATGTCGTGGGCCGGGGACAACCGGCTCGTGGTGGTGGGTCGTGAGCAGCGCGGCGTTCAGCAGATGGCGTACGTGCAGGTCGACGGCTCGACGCCGGTGGGGTCGGCGCCGGCCGCGCTGACCGGGGTGAAGGGCATCGCCGCGTCCGAGGACGAGCGGCTGCCGCTGGTGGCGTACTCGGAGGAGGACGGGATCGTGCGTCTGCTGTCCGGGTCCAAGTGGCAGAAGCTGGTCAAGGACGGGTCGGCTCCGGTGTATCCGGGGTGAGAGGCCTCTGAGGACTCGGTCCACAGATTTTGGCGGCTCGTCGGACGTCCGGCGGGCCGCCGGCGTTTCTGGGCACTGCTCGCGGGGCGCTGGGTGCCGTCGGGGATGCGGTGCGTGTTCGTACGTATCGGCATGGGTGAGGTGCGGGGGGTTATCCACAGGAGGTTGTCCACAGGGGTGGCCGGGTGGCGTCGGTGTTGGCACAGTGGTGGGCATGCGGGGCTGGTGGCAGGACCTCAGTGACCTGGTGCTGCCGGCCGAGTGCGGAGGCTGCGGGAGGCCTCGCACGGCGCTCTGCCCGGAGTGCCGTGCCGCCCTGAACGGGGCCGTACCGAGCCGGGTGCGACCGGTACCGGAACCGCCCGGGCTGCCGGTCGTGCATGCGGCGGCGCGGTACGAGGACGAGGTGCGTGCGGTTCTCCTCGCGCACAAGGAACGGGGCGCTCTGGCACTCGCGGGGCCGCTCGGGACGGCGCTGGCGGGAGCTGTGCGGGCGGGGCTCGGTAGGGACCTGTGCGGCGGTACGGGCGTGCTGCTCGTTCCTGTGCCGTCCGCGCGGCGGGCCGTGCGGGCCCGGGGGCACGATCCGGCTCGGCGGATCGCGCTCGCTGCGGCGGGTGCGCTGCGCGGGTCCGGTACGCCGGCGCGGGTGCTGGCGGTGCTGCGGCAGCGCCGTGCCGTGGCCGATCAGGCGGGGCTCGATGCCCGGCAGCGGCTGGACAATCTCGCGGGCGCGCTGAGCGTGGCCGGTGGGGGCGGGCGGCTGCTGGCGGGTGCGGGTGCGGTGGTGCTGGTAGACGACCTGATGACGACGGGCGCCTCGCTGGCGGAGGCGGCCCGTGCCGTACGGGAAGCGATCGGCGACGGAGAGGCGAAAGAGGCGGGATACGTGGGAGACGTGAGAAGCCTCGTGTACGCGGAAGCGGCGGGGGAAGACACAAGGAAACACTCGTCGAGAGCCCCGGCCGCGGGTGTGGAACGGAGGCACGGAGTGCCAGCAAAGGCCGCGGGTGGCTTCCGAGGCATGATCTGCGCGGCTGTGGTCGCGGCGACGCCTGATTCTTTCGAAATAAACCGGAACTGACCTCTAACTTCCATCGTTGCAGGTAGTGAGAGGGTCAATTCACCGGAACGGAGGTACGCGGCGGTAGAGGGTGACGACATCCGTCCGGGCGAGATATGTTCGGTTGTGAGGGAAAGCCGCAGGCCACACCTCGCAAATCCGAATGCCGTGCTGCGGGTTTTCCTTAATCACCCCAGCAGGCTGAGTGGAGATCTTGCCCATGGGGGAGGAGGAGGTGGAAGTCACCGAGTCCGAGGCTCCGGGGCACACCGGAGCCTGGTGCAAAAGGGAGACGCTCCGCCACTGAAGCGGAGCGATCCGGGAACGGAGTTCTGCGTGGACATCGTCGTCAAGGGACGCAAGACCGAGGTGCCCGAGCGGTTCCGGAAGCACGTTGCCGAGAAGCTGAAGCTGGACAGGATCCAGAAGCTCGACGGCAAGGTGATCAGCCTCGATGTCGAGGTGTCCAAGGAGCCCAACCCCCGGCAGGCCGACCGCTCCGACCGGGTGGAGATCACACTCCACTCCCGCGGTCCGGTGATCCGGGCGGAAGCAGCGGCAAGCGACCCGTACGCGGCACTCGACCTCGCAGCGGACAAGCTCGAGGCCCGGCTGCGCAAGCAGCACGACAAGCGTTACACCCGTCGAGGCGCCGGCCGGCTCACGGCCGCCGAGGTCGCCGACCACGTCCCGGGCGCGGCAACGCTGAACGGCAACGGTCACACCGTCCATGAGGAAGCCTCGGACGGCGTGCCCACCAAGAAGATCGGCTCGCTGGAGGTGAAGGGCGATGGCCCCCTCATCGTCCGCGAGAAGACCCACGTCGCCTCCCCGATGACGCTCGACCAGGCTCTCTACGAGATGGAGCTGGTCGGGCACGACTTCTACCTGTTCGTCGACTCCGAGACCAAGGAACCGAGTGTCGTCTACCGGCGACACGCCTACGACTACGGCGTGATCCACCTCAACACGGACCCGATGGTCGCCCATCAGGCGCATTCCCCCGCGGCAGGTGGCACGCTGGGCGGCTGACCGCCCCCGGTGACAGTCGAGCGGGTGCCCCTGGAGCGCGCGTGCGCCCCCAGGGGCACCCGTGTGCGACCCCTTCGGGGCCCGCTCTGTCACCGCACTGTCGCCCAAGCATGGAATCATGGCCGCAACGGCCCAACCGGTGGGCCGTTGCCTTGGGTTGGCGATGGCACAGAACCACAGGCCACAGCCTTCAGGGGGAGGAACGATGGCGGACAGCTTCGGACCGATGCGGGTCGAGGATGCCGACGACGGCGTCACCGGCATGGGCCCGGACGCGGGCACTTCACGCAAGGAGCCGATCAGAGTCCTTGTCGTGGACGACCATGCTCTCTTCCGCCGTGGACTGGAGATCGTGCTCGCGGCCGAGGAGGACATCCAGGTCGTCGGCGAGGCGGGGGACGGCGCGGAGGCCGTCGACAAGGCCGCCGATCTGCTGCCCGACATCGTCCTGATGGACGTACGGATGCCGAAGCGCGGGGGCATCGAGGCGTGCACCTCCATCAAGGAGGTCGCGCCCAGCGCCAAGATCATCATGCTGACGATCAGCGATGAGGAAGCCGATCTGTACGAGGCGATCAAGGCGGGTGCGACCGGCTATCTCCTCAAGGAGATCTCCACGGACGAGGTGGCCACGGCCATTCGTGCGGTGGCCGACGGCCAGTCGCAGATCAGCCCCTCCATGGCGTCGAAGCTGCTCACCGAATTCAAGTCGATGATCCAGCGGACCGACGAGCGGCGGCTGGTGCCCGCGCCGCGGCTCACGGAGCGTGAGCTGGAAGTGCTCAAGCTCGTCGCCACCGGGATGAACAACCGCGATATCGCCAAGGAGTTGTTCATCTCCGAGAACACCGTGAAGAACCATGTGCGCAACATCCTGGAGAAGCTGCAGCTGCACTCCAGGATGGAGGCGGTGGTTTACGCGATGCGGGAGAAGATCCTTGAGATCAGGTGAGGTCTGGGGTTCGGCGGTTCGGTGGCTATGTGAGGGCGCGGGTCAGTTCCCGTGTGAGTGAGGCGCGCAGGTCCGGAGCGTCCACCCGTTCCACTCGTACGTTCGTGCAGTTCACCCAGGTCGCTGCCTCCAGCAGGGCCTGGGCCACCGCCGGGACCGCCTTGGGGCCGTTCAGGGCGACCTGCCTGGCCACCAGGGTGTTGCCCTCCCTGGCGGGGTCCACTCGTCCCACGAGGTGGCCGCCGGCGAGGACCGGCATCGCGAAGTAGCCGTACACACGCTTCGGCTTGGGGACGTAGGCCTCCAGGCGGTGGGTGAAACCGAAGATCCGTTCCGTGCGCGCCCGCTCCCAGATCAGGGAGTCGAAGGGCGAGAGCAGGGTCGTGCGGTGGCGGCCTCGTGCGGGCGTCTCCAGGGCCGCCGGGTCGGCCCAGGCCGGTTTGCTCCAGCCTTCGACCGTCACGGGAACCAGGCCCGATTCCGCGATCACCGCATCGACCTGTTCCGCCTTGAGACGGTGGTAGTCGGCGATGTCCGTGCGGGTGCCGACACCCAGGGACTGGCCCGCGAGGCGGACCAGGCGGCGCAGGCACTCGGTGTCGTCCAGTTCGTCGTGCAGCAGCGTGTCCGGGATGGCGCGCTCGGCGAGGTCGTACACCCGCTTCCAGCCTCGGCGCTCCACGCACACCACCTCGCCGTACATCAGCGCGCGTTCGACGGCGACCTTGGTGCCGGACCAGTCCCACCATTCGCTGGTGCGTTTCGCGCCGCCCAACTCCGTTGCGGTGAGCGGGCCTTCCGTGCGGAGTTGCTTGATGACCTGGTCGTAGGTGCCGGGTGGCAGGTCGTGGTTCCAGTGGGGGCGGGAGCGGTAGGCGCGGCGGCGGAAGGCGAAGTGGGGCCATTCCTCCACGGGGAGGATGCAGGCGGCGTGCGACCAGTACTCGAAGGCGTGGGGTTGGGGGTGGGGGGTGGCTTCGGTGGTGGAGGCCGGTTTCCAGTAGGCGTCTTCGACTGTTTTGCGGGGTATGGCGCCCAGGCGGGCGTACGGGATGAGTTCGTGGGAGCGGGCGAGCACGGAGATCGTGTCGAGCTGGACCGCACCCAGGTGCCGGAGGGTTCCGCGGACGCCTGCCTTGCGGTTGGGGGCGCCCAGGAAGCCTTGGGCGCGTAGGGCGATGCGGCGGGCCTCGTCGGCGGAGAGTTCGGTGTGGGGGGTTGGTTGGGCGGGGGTCGGGGTTGGTCGGGGGGTGGGGTGCGGGGGGCTGCTCGTCATGCTTCCGCACGATAGGGGGTGGGACTGACAGCGGGGGGTGAGCTGGGGGTTTGGGGGCGGGGCGTCGGGTGTTGGGCTGGGTGGGGGTGTCCGTGGATTGTTTCGCCCCCGCCGCCCTTACCCGTTCGCATCCCTGAGGGCTGCGCCCCCAGACCCCCCTTTACGGCCCTGAACGGGCCTTGTCCTCAAACGCCGGACGGGCTGGAAGTGCCGGCCGGGGTGGGGAGGTAGGGGGCTGTTGACGGGAGGCCGAGGTCTGACGGGAGCAGGGAAGCGACCCAGCAGTCTCGGCGTACTCCCTTGTTGTTGATTGCCGAGCGGAGGGTTCCTTCGAACGTGAAGCCGGCTCGTTCTGCCACTGCGAGGGACGCGGTGTTGCCGACCTCCGCCCGCCACTCCACTCGGTCGACCGACAGGTGGGTGAAGGCCCAGCGGGAGACGGTGGTCGTGGCCTCGGTGATGTAGCCATTGCCCCGGTGGGCCTTGGAGGCCCAGAAGCCGACTTCGCCCACTCCCAGGGAGCGCATGGTGATGGCGAGCATGCCCACCAACTCCTCCCCTTCGGGGAGGAAGACACCGAACGTGAACATCGAGCCGTCCGCCCAGCCGTCGGGGACGAGTTGGGTCGTGAAACCGTGGGCGTGTTCGGGGCGGTAGGGCGACGGGATCGTCGTCCAGCGCTGGATGTCGGCGTCCTGCACCGCGGCGTACACGGCGTCCGTGTCGTGCGAGCCGACCGTACGCAGGAGAAGGCGGGCCGTGGTGAGCGTGACGGGGTCCATCGGCCGATTCTGCTCGGGGCGGGATGAGGGCGCCATCCCTTTTGCTGTGCGTGAGTTCGTGATCACAATTCGTGCAATTCGCGGGTGGGGGGCGGCACCATCCGTGACTCCCGGCCGTTCTCCTTATGGCTGTCCTAGCGGCAGACCTCCCGGCTCGGCGGGGTCCTCGCTTACGATGGCCGCTGCTGAGTTAAGACAATGGAAACTGACCGTCCCAGGCCCGATCGGCAAGGAGACCAACCCCCGTGTCCGTCCTCTCGAAGATCATGCGTGCAGGCGAAGGCAAAATCCTGCGCAAGCTGCACCGCATCGCGGACCAGGTCAACTCCATCGAAGAGGACTTCGTCGACCTCTCCGACGCCGAGCTGCGGGCCCTCACCGATGAGTACAAGCAGCGGTACGCCGACGGTGAGAGTCTGGACGACCTGTTGCCCGAGGCCTTCGCCACCGTGCGGGAGGCCGCCAAGCGCGCCCTCGGTCAGCGTCACTACGACGTGCAGATCATGGGCGGCGCGGCGCTCCACCTCGGCTATGTCGCCGAGATGAAGACCGGCGAGGGCAAGACCCTGGTCGGCACCCTGCCCACGTATCTGAACGCCCTCTCCGGAGACGGCGTTCACCTCATCACGGTCAACGACTACCTCGCCGAGCGCGACTCCGAGATGATGGGTCGCGTCCACAAGTTCCTGGGCCTGAGTGTCGGCTGCATCCTCGCCAACATGACGCCGGCCCAGCGGCGCGAGCAGTACGGCTGTGACATCACGTACGGCACGAACAACGAGTTCGGCTTCGACTACCTGCGCGACAACATGGCGTGGTCCCAGGACGAACTCGTCCAGCGCGGCCACAACTTCGCCGTCGTCGACGAGGTCGACTCGATCCTCATCGACGAGGCCCGTACGCCGCTGATCATCTCCGGCCCGGCCGACCAGGCCACCAAGTGGTACGGCGACTTCGCGAAGCTGGTCACGCGCCTCAAGCGCGGTGAGGCGGGCAACCAGCTCAAGGGTCTCGAGGAGACCGGCGACTACGACGTCGACGAGAAGAAGCGCACGGTCGCCATCCACGAGTCGGGCGTCGCCAAGGTCGAGGACTGGCTGGGCATCGACAACCTGTACGAGTCGGTGAACACGCCGCTGGTGGGTTACCTGAACAACGCCATCAAGGCCAAGGAGCTCTTCAAGAACGACAAGGACTACGTCGTCATCGATGGCGAAGTCATGATCGTCGACGAGCACACCGGCCGTATCCTCGCCGGCCGCCGCTACAACGAGGGCATGCACCAGGCGATCGAGGCGAAGGAAGGGGTGGACATCAAGGACGAGAACCAGACCCTTGCCACGATCACCCTGCAGAACTTCTTCCGCCTCTACGACAAGCTCTCCGGTATGACCGGTACGGCCATGACCGAGGCCGCCGAGTTCCACCAGATCTACAAGCTCGGTGTCGTCCCGATCCCGACCAACCGTGACATGGTCCGCAAGGACCAGTCCGACCTCATCTACCGCACCGAGGTCGCGAAGTTCGAGGCGGTCGTCGACGACATCGCCGAGAAGCACGAGAAGGGTCAGCCGATCCTCGTCGGCACGACCTCGGTGGAGAAGTCCGAGTACCTGTCGCAGCAGCTCTCGAAGCGAGGTATTCAGCACGAAGTGCTGAACGCCAAGCAGCACGACCGGGAGGCGACCATCGTCGCCCAGGCCGGCCGCAAGGGTGCCGTCACGGTCGCCACGAACATGGCCGGCCGTGGTACGGACATCAAGCTCGGCGGCAACCCCGACGACCTCGCCGAGGCGGACCTGCGGCAGCGTGGCCTCGACCCCGAGGAGCACATCGAGGAGTGGGCCGCGGCTCTGCCGGCCGCCCTGGAGCGGGCCGAGAAGGCCGTGAAGGCCGAGTTCGAAGAGGTCAAGGACCTCGGTGGGCTCTACGTCCTCGGCACCGAGCGGCACGAGTCCCGGCGGATCGACAACCAGCTGCGCGGTCGTTCCGGACGTCAGGGCGACCCCGGTGAGTCGCGGTTCTACCTGTCGCTGGGCGACGACCTGATGCGGCTGTTCAAGGCCCAGATGGTCGAGCGCGTCATGTCGATGGCGAACGTTCCGGACGACGTACCGATCGAGAACAAGATGGTCACCCGTGCCATCGCCTCCGCACAGTCGCAGGTCGAGACGCAGAACTTCGAGACCCGTAAGAACGTCCTCAAGTACGACGAGGTCCTCAACCGGCAGCGCGAGGTCATTTACGGCGAGCGCCGCCGCGTCCTGGAGGGTGAGGACCTGCACGAGCAGATCCAGCACTTCATGGACGACACCATCGACGCGTACATCGGTGCGGAGACCGCCGAGGGCTTCGCCGAGGAATGGGACGTGGACCGGCTGTGGGGCGCTTTCAAGCAGCTCTATCCGGTAAAGGTCACCGTCGACGAGCTGGAGGAAGCGGCCGGCGACCGGGCCGGCCTGACCGCCGAGTTCATCTCCGAGTCGATCAAGGACGACATCCACGACCAGTACGCGTCGCGTGAGGAGCAGCTCGGCTCCGAGATCATGCGTGAGCTGGAGCGCCGGGTCGTGCTGTCGGTCCTCGACCGCAAGTGGCGCGAGCACCTCTACGAGATGGACTACCTCCAGGAGGGCATCGGCCTGCGCGCCATGGCGCAGAAGGACCCGCTGGTCGAGTACCAGCGCGAGGGCTTCGACATGTTCACCGCCATGATGGAGGGCATCAAGGAGGAGTCCGTCGGCTACCTGTTCAACCTGGAGGTCCAGGTCGAGCAGCAGGTCGAGGAGGTCCCGGTCTCGGACTCCAAGCCGTCCCTGGACAAGGGCACGGAGGACTCGGTGCCGGCGCAGGCGGGTGCCGGTTCCCGGCCCGAGATCCGGGCCAAGGGGCTCGACGCCCCGCAGCGGCCGGATCGGCTGCACTTCTCCGCGCCGACCGTGGACGGAGAGGGCGGCATCGTCGAGGGCGACTTCGTCGGGGACGACGACGAGGTGCGGTCCGAGGCGGACGGGCTCACTCGCGCGGAGCGGCGCAAGCAGCAGCGGAGTGGGCGTCGTCGTAAGAAGTGACCCCATCGTCCCGAGTCACTCGGGTCTGAGTGACTCGGGTAGAGGGTCACGGGGAGTACGTGGTAGTCGCTGATCGCGTGTTGAGGGCCGGGCATCCGAGGAGGGTGGCCGGCCCTTTGGCGTGTGCTGGGGCGGGGTGGGTGGTGGTGGCTCCGGCGCCGGGTGTGGGGCGGGCTTGGGGGGTCGTGCGCCGGAGCTTCTGGTGGGGTGCGGTCAGTCGTCGGCCGTGTGCGGCCTTCGAGGGCCGCCCAGTTCCACTGCGGTGCAGCGCCAGCGGAAGTCCTGGCCCAGTTCCAGGCGGAAGGCCATCGCGCGGAGCTGGTCGCCGGCGCCGATGCGGGCGAAGGCCTCCAGGGCGCCCTGGCTGGGCTCGTAGTAGCCGACGTCACGGACGACGGGGCGCGTGCCGCGGGCGCGCAGGGGGCCGCGCTCCGCGAGCCACGCCAGTTCGTCGTAGGCGCGGCCCGCGGTGTGGCGGAGCATGCTGTGGACGGGGCGTTCGCCGCTGAGGACGGCCAGGAGGCGGTCGGCGAAGAGGTCGGTGGGTCGGGGCTGCGGGGGCGTCCGGGGAGGCTGGAAGGGCGTCTGGCGGGATTGTGAGGGAGCCCTGAGCCGTCCCGGGTGCTGTCCTGGGTGCTGGCCCTGGGCCGGGACTCGGGGCTCGTGGTGGGTTTCGGCGGGGGAAGGCGCGGGTGCCGTCGCTTCGGCGAGGGGTGTGCGGGCGGTGCCTCCGCCCGGTGTGGTGCTGCGGTGCGGGGTGCTGCCGGGGCGGCGGGTGTCCCGGCGTACCGGCGGGCGGGACGGGGTGAGGCGGACCGTCCTCGTCATCACCTTGTTCATGGAATGTCCCCGTTTCTTGGGGCCCGGGTGGGTACCGGGCAGTAACTTCGTGGTGGGGATCTTGTACGGGGACGGATCGACCGGACGCAAGGAGGGACGGGGCGCTGTTCCGGCGCTCCGGAGGTTCACTTATCTGAGTGGTTCGCGGAGGTGAAAGGCCTGGTGGGGATGGGGTGCGGGGGTGAATTTCGGGGACTGTGGTGGACGCTCGGAGCGGCTTGGGTGGGGACTCGAAAGGGGACCCCGCCGCGTATCCTGATGGTCTTTCCGGGTCGTGCCGGAAGGCTTTCGAGGGCGGCTGCGTTGCTTTTCGCCGCTGCTCCTGTGAAGCCTTCGGCTTGCGAGGTTCCGGCTACTGATTCCGGGCGCGAAAACGCCTCCTACGAAAGCGGTCAGCCATGCGCGTCTACGTCCCTCTGACCCTTCCCGGCCTTGCCGAGGCGTACAAGACGGGTGAGTTGGGGGCGGGGCCGTTCGTCGCGTACGCCGTCACGCCTGCGTTGCGTGAGTGGTATCTGTCCGACGACATCGAGGAACTGGAGTACGCGGCGCTGAATCGGGCCGCGCTGGCGTCGCTGCGGATGCTGGCGATGGAGCCGGGGGTGGTGCGGCGGCGGGTGGTCGTCGCCGTGGATGTCGCGGACGGGGTGGCTGTTGCCGATCCTGACCGGGGGCTCGATCCGGGTGCGCTGGGTGAGGTGCGGGTGGGTCGGGCTGTGTCGCTGGGGGAGGTGGATGCCGTGCATGTCGACTCCGGGGAGGCGGAGGGGGATGTTGCGGCGGCGGCTGCGGTGCTGGGGGCGGCGGATCGGGGGGATGCCGATGCGCAGTTCACGGTGGACGGGGCCGAGGACCATGAGCTGCTTTGGTATGCCACGCAGGAGATTCCTCACCTGGTGGGGTTGCTGGGGTGAGGGGGGTGGGCTGGGAGGGTTTTCGCCCCCGCCGCCCCTACCCGTCCCATCCCTTCCTGGGGGGGGGGGCCCCCCCCCCCCCCCCCCCCCCCGCACCGGGCCGGGGCGGAGAAATAACGGGGGGGGGGGGCTAGGCCGGGCGGGCGCGAGGGGGTGCGGCCGGGGCGGGGGCCGCGCGG
>NZ_JBIRRV010000001.1:1728141-1786275 GCF_044333925.1 Streptomyces sp. NPDC020898 | reverse complement strand
TCGGGGCCCCCGGCCCCGTCGGGCCTGGGGCCCCCCCCCGGGGGGGGGCCCCCCCGGGGGGGGGGGGGGGGGGGGGGGGGGGGGGGGGGGGGGGGTTTTCGCCCCCGCCGCCCCTACCCGTCCCATCCCTTCCTGGGGGCTGCGCCCCCAGACCCCCGCTACGGCCCTGAACGGGCCTTGTCCTCAAATGCCGGACGGGCTGGAGATGCCGGCCAGCGCTCGAGAGGTACCGCCTGGGCTGAAGACACGGCGGTGCGGGCGGGTGGGAAAGAAGCTGGGGCTGGACGGGACTTCTCCTCAAACGCCGGACGGGCTGGGGGGAGGCGGGGGTTTGTCCGGTTGTCAGTGGTGGGGGGTACGTTCTTCGTATGGGGAAGCACGGAGCGGCGCACATCGTGTGGGACTGGAACGGGACTCTGTTTCATGACACCGATGCCGTCATAGGGGCGACGAACGCGGCATTCGCCGAGCTGGAGCTGGAGCCGATCACGCTGGAGCAGTACAGGGAGCTGTACTGCGTGCCCGTGCCGCGGTTCTATGAGCGGCTGCTCGGGAGGCTGCCCACGGACGCCGAGTGGGCTGTCATGGACGAGGTCTTCCACCGGTACTACACACAGCACCGGGTGGCGTGCGAGCTGGCCGTGGGCGTGCGGGATCTGCTCGCCGGGTGGCAGTCGGCGGGGCGCAGTCAGTCCATTCTCAGCATGTACGGGCACGACGAACTCGTCCCGCTGGTCCGGGGATTCGGCATCGAGCCGCACTTCATACGTGTCGACGGGCGGACCGGGCCCTCCGGCGGCAGCAAGGCCGAGCACATGGTGCGTCACCTCGGTGCGCTGACCGGCGTCGAGGCCGCGCGCACGGTGGTGATCGGGGACGCCGCCGACGACGCGATCGCCGCCCGGCACGTGGGTGCGCTGGCCGTGCTCTACACCGGTGGCTCCCATGGCCGGGCCAGCCTCGAAGCGGTGGGCGTGCCCGTGGTGGACAGTCTGGAGGAGGCGGTCGCGGAGGCCGAGCGGCTGGCCGCGTGATGCGGTGTCGCCGATCGTCGAGCGGCTGGTCGTCCCCACGCGGGCCGTCGGCGTGCGCCGCGAGCACAGTCCTACCGGGCTGCGCGTCGTACCCGTGGTGATTTCGGCCCTTCCGGCGGCGCCGAACGTGTGACTGGTGGGGTGGGAGTGGCCGGATCGCCTGCCGCTCTCCCCTGCTGCTGTCGTGGTGGGTGCCCTGCCCGTCGCTCCCGTTCGCCCCGGGCTGGCGGCTTCGTCGGCGGGGCCGGTGGGCCGGTGGGGGCGTCTGGGCCCTCTCTTTTCTCCTCCTGTGCAGAACGGCAAACTTCGTGACCCGGTTTTGTACACAAACGGCTCATGACGGGGCCCCCGTCATGAGCGATAGCCTTATGGCGTGATCAGCGCGATACGTCGCGGGGGCGTCCACGTCCCTGCCATGCGCCCGGAGTGCACGGACCACATCCGTGCCCGGGTGGTGATCGCTGGTCGGCGCGGGCGGGACGGAACCCCGAGGGTTCCCATGACGCCGTACGCATCCCGCGGACCGGCGCTGCCGAGAGCAGTGTCACACTCCGCCGGGGTGCCGAGAATGGCCGATAACCCCTCGCTCTTCCCACCCCGCGGCATAGCGTCGGAACAGACCGGAGACCCCGCGTCGAGGCGTTGTGCCGGGGGAGGAACCCGTACTTCCTTCTACGTCACGCAACGGCGCGCGACAGGAGCCAGAGGACAATGCAGACCAAGCTGGACGAAGCCAAGGCCGAGCTGCTCGAAAGGGCCGCCCGGGTAGCTGAGAACAGCCCGGTCGGGGGGCACCTACCGACTGGGACGACACGTGAAACCACGCCCGGCGGAGATCCCGGAACCCCGGACCACGACACCGTGCTCGCGTTCCTCCAGCGCTATTACCTGCACACAGCCCCGGAGGACCTCGCCGACCGCGACCCGGTCGACGTCTTCGGCGCCGCCTTCTCGCACTACCGGCTGGGCGAGACACGTCCGCAGGGCACGGCGAGCGTGCGGGTGCACACCCCGACCGTCGAGGAGAACGGCTGGACGTGCAGCCACTCCGTCGTCGAGGTCGTCACCGACGACATGCCCTTCCTCGTCGACTCGGTCACCAACGAGCTGTCCCGGCAGGGGCGCGGCATCCATCTCGTCGTCCATCCGCAGTTCGTCGTACGACGGGATCTGACCGGGAAGCTCATCGAGGTCCTGCCGGCCCGGGGCGCCGGGAGTGCGGCGGGCGGGGGCGGCGAGCTGCCGCACGACGCGCACATCGAGTCGTGGATCCATGTCGAGATCGACCGCGAGACCGACCGCGCCGATCTGAAGCAGATCACCAACGACCTGCTGCGCGTGCTGTCCGACGCCCGTGAGGCCGTCGAGGACTGGGAGAAGATGCGCGACTCCGCGCTGCGCATCGCCGAGGAAATGCCCAAGGAGCCGACCGCCGACGACCTGCGCGACCAGGACGTCGAGGAGGCGCGGGAGCTGCTGCGCTGGCTCGCGGACGACCACTTCACCTTCCTCGGCTACCGCGAGTACGAGCTGCGGGGGGACGACTCGCTGGCCGCCGTACCCGGTACCGGGCTCGGGATCCTGCGGTCCGATCCGCACCACTCCGGTGACGAGGGGCACCCGGTCAGCCCGTCCTTCGAGCGACTGCCCGCCGACGCCCGCGCCAAGGCCCGTGAGCACAAGCTTCTCGTACTGACGAAGGCGAACAGTCGCTCCACCGTTCACCGGCCCTCCTACCTCGACTACGTCGGGGTCAAGAAGTTCGACGAGAACGGCGACGTCGTCGGCGAGCGGCGGTTCCTGGGGCTGTTCTCCTCCGCCGCCTACACCGAGTCCGTGCGGCGGGTTCCCGTTGTCCGGCGCAAGGTCGACGAGGTGCTGAGGGGCGCCGGGTTCTCGCCCAACAGCCATGACGGGCGCGACCTGCTCCAGATCCTGGAGACCTACCCCCGCGACGAGCTCTTCCAGACCCCGCCCGACGAACTCCGGGCCATCGTCACCTCGGTGCTCTACCTCCAGGAGCGGCGCCGGCTGCGGCTCTACCTCCGCCAGGACGAGTACGGGCGTTACTACTCCGCCCTCGTCTATCTGCCGCGCGACCGGTACACCACCGGTGTACGGCTGCGGATCATCGACATCCTGAAGGAGGAACTCGGCGGTACCAGCGTCGACTTCACCGCCTGGAACACCGAGTCGATTCTTTCGCGGCTGCACTTCGTCGTCCGGGTTCCGCAGGGGACCGAGCTGCCGGAGCTGTCCGACAGCGACAAGGATCGGATCGAGGCGCGGCTCGTCGAAGCCGCCCGGTCCTGGGCCGACGCCTTCTCCGAGGCTCTCAACGCCGAGCTGGGTGAGGAGCGCGCCGCCGAGCTGCTGCGCCGGTACGGGAACGCCTTCCCCGAGGGATACAAGGCCGACCACAATCCACGCGCCGCCGTCGCCGACCTCGTCCACCTCGAAAAGCTGGGCGTCGGCACGAACTTCGCGCTCAGCCTCTACGAGCCGGTGAGCGCCGCGCCCGGTGAGCGCCGCTTCAAGATCTACCGCACCGGTGAGTCCGTCTCGCTGTCCGCCGTACTCCCCGTCCTCAACCGGCTCGGCGTCGAGGTGATCGACGAGCGGCCGTACGAGCTGCGCTGCTCGGACCGGAGCGCCGTCTGGATCTACGACTTCGGGCTCCGGTTGCCCAAGTCGCTGAGCAGCGGCGGGGATTATCTCGGGGACGACGGCCGGGAGCGTTTCCAGGAGGCGTTCTCGGCCACCTGGACCGGGCAGGCCGAGAACGACGGCTTCAACGCGCTGGTGCTGAGCGCCGGCCTCAACTGGCGTCAGGCGCTGGTGCTTCGGGCGTACGCCAAGTACCTGCGGCAGGCCGGGTCCACGTTCAGCCAGGACTACATGGAGGACACCCTCCGCAACAACGTCCACACCACCCGGTTGCTCGTGTCGCTGTTCGAGGCGCGGATGTCGCCGGACCGGCAGCGGGCCGGAGTCGAGCTGACCGACGCCCTCCTCGAGGAGCTGGACGCGGCTCTCGACCAGGTGGCCTCCCTCGACGAGGACCGCATCCTGCGGTCCTTCCTGACCGTCATCAAGGCGACCCTGAGGACGAACTTCTACCAGGAGGGCATGGGCGGCAAGCCGCACGACTACGTCTCCATGAAGTTCGACCCGCAGGCCATCCCGGACCTGCCGGCACCGCGTCCGGCGTACGAGATCTGGGTCTACTCGCCGCGGGTCGAGGGCGTGCACCTGCGGTTCGGGAAGGTCGCGCGCGGTGGGCTGCGCTGGTCGGACCGGCGGGAGGACTTCCGTACGGAGATCCTCGGGCTGGTCAAGGCGCAGATGGTGAAGAACACCGTCATCGTGCCGGTCGGCGCCAAGGGCGGGTTCGTCGCCAAGCAGCTGCCGGATCCGAGTGTGGATCGGGACGCGTGGCTCGCGGAGGGGGTCCGCAGCTACAAGACCTTCATCTCGGCGCTCCTCGACATCACCGACAACCTGGTGGGCGGCGAGGTCGTGCCGCCCGCCGACGTCGTCCGGCACGACGAGGACGACACCTACCTCGTCGTCGCCGCCGACAAGGGCACCGCGACCTTCTCGGACATCGCCAACGAGGTCGCCCAGGCGTACAACTTCTGGCTCGGGGACGCTTTCGCCTCCGGTGGCAGCGCCGGGTACGACCACAAGGGCATGGGCATCACCGCGCGCGGCGCCTGGGAGTCCGTCAAGCGGCACTTCCGTGAGCTGGGCGTCAACACGCAGACCGAGGACTTCACCGTCGTGGGTGTCGGTGACATGAGCGGTGACGTGTTCGGGAACGGCATGCTGCTGAGTGAACACATTCGGCTTGTCGCCGCTTTCGACCACCGGCACATCTTCATCGACCCGAAGCCGGACGCGGCGACGTCGTACGCGGAACGGCGGCGCATCTTCGAGCTGCCGAGGTCCAGTTGGGCCGAGTACGACAGCGCGCTCATCTCGTCCGGCGGCGGGATCTTCCCCCGTACCGCCAAGGCCATTCCGGTCAACGCGCACATCCGGGAGGCCCTCGGCATCGAGGCCGGGGCCGGCAAGATGACGCCGGCCGACCTGATGAAGGCGATCCTCCAGGCGCCGGTCGACCTCCTGTGGAACGGCGGCATCGGGACGTACGTCAAGTCGAGTACGGAGTCGCACGCCGACGTCGGTGACAAGGCCAACGACTCCATCCGGGTCGACGGCGGTGACCTGCGCGTCAAGGTCGTCGGCGAGGGCGGCAACCTCGGGCTCACCCAGCTCGGGCGGATCGAGTTCGCGCAGCGCGGCGGGAGGATCAACACCGACGCCATCGACAACAGCGCGGGCGTGGACACCTCCGACCACGAGGTGAACATCAAGATCCTGCTCAACACCCTTGTCGCGGAAGGCGACATGACAGTCAAGCAGCGCAACAAGCTGCTCGCCCAGATGACCGACGAGGTCGGCGGGCTCGTCCTGCGCAACAACTACGCGCAGAACGTGGCCATCTCCAACGCCCTCGCCCAGTCCAAGGACATGCTCCACGCCCAGCAGCGCTTCATGCGCCACCTGGTGCGGGAGGGCCATCTGGACCGGGCTCTCGAATTCCTCCCGACCGACCGGCAGATCCGCGAACGGCTCAGCGGTGGACAGGGATTGACCGGTCCGGAGACGGCCGTGCTGCTGGCGTACACGAAGATCACGGTGGCGGACCAGCTGCTGCACACCTCGCTGCCCGAAGACCCGTATCTGCGCAGCCTGTTGCACGCCTACTTCCCGAGCGCGCTGCACAAGAAGTTCTCCGAGCAGATCGACGGGCACGCGCTGCGCCGCGAGATCATCACGACGGTCCTCGTCAACGACACGGTCAACACGGGCGGTACGAGCTTCCTGCACCGGCTGCGTGAGGAGACCGGTGCCTCACTGGAGGAGGTGGTGCGGGCGCAGACCGCGGCTCGCGCGATCTTCAACTCCAGTGCGGTGTGGGACGGGGTCGAGGCGCTCGACAACACGGTCGAGGCCGCCGTCCAGACCCGGATCCGCCTTCACTCGCGGCGACTTGTCGAGCGCGGCACCCGCTGGCTGCTCAACAACCGGCCGCAGCCGCTGCAACTCACGGAGACCATCGAGTTCTTCGGGACGCGGGTCGGTGAAGTCTGGTCCCAGGTGCCCAAGTTGCTGCGTGGCGCGGATCTGGAGTGGTACCAGAAGATCTACGACGAGCTGACGGACGCCGGCGTCCCCGACGAACTCGCCACGCGGGTCGCGGGCTTCTCGTCCGCCTTCCCGACGCTGGACATCGTCTCGGTCGCCGACCGTGCGGGACGCGACCCGATGGACGTCGCCGAGGTGTACTACGACCTCGCCGACCGTCTCCACATCACCCAGCTGATGGACCGCATCATCGAGCTGCCGCGCGCCGACCGCTGGCAGTCCATGGCCCGCGCGTCGATCCGCGAGGACCTGTACTCGGCCCACGCGGCCCTCACCGCGGACGTCCTCCTGGTCGGCAACGGCACGTCGACGCCCGAGCAGCGCTTCAAGGCGTGGGAGGAGAAGAACGCGGCGATCCTGGGCCGGGCGCGCACGACCCTGGACGAGATCCAGAGCTCGGACTCCTTCGACCTGGCGAACCTGTCGGTCGCGATGCGCACGATGCGGACGCTGCTGCGGACGCGTTCCTAGTCGGTACGTGAACAGAGGCGCCCCGGGCTGTGACGGCCGGGGCGCCCCTGTTTTCTTGCCAGTTCTTAGCGAAAGCCAGGCAAGGAATTTACGGTTTCCTGCTACCCGGGACTGCGTGGATAAAGTGCGCGAGTGAGTGTGAATGTCTCGGAGAGTGCGGATAGTACGGAGAACGCGGCGGACCGGCTGGTCCCTTCCGTCCGGCCGGTGCGGCGGGTAATCCTCGAAGCGGTGAAATTCGGGGCCGTCGGCGGCAGCGGTGTGCTCGTGAACTTCCTGTTCTTCAACCTGCTGCTGCACGGGTTCGGCCGACGGGCGATGACGGCGACCGTACTGGCCAGCCTCATCGCGATGGGCGGCAATTACCTGGGTTTCCGCTATTTCACCTACCGGGACAGGGCCTCACGTACCCGACCGCAGATCGCGCTGTTCTTCGTGTTCAGCGCGATCGGCGTCGCGATGGAAAGCGGGCTGTTCTACATCGGCTATCACGGGCTGGGGCTGAACGGTCCGGTCGAGTCGAATGCCGTGAAGGGCGTCTCGATCGTGCTCGCTTCCGCGTTCCGGTTCCTTGTCTATCGGACGTGGGTTTTCCGGCACTAGAACTCAGGCCGCCTTCTTGGCCGGGGCGTTGGTGAACGCCTCGTACTCCTTCAGTACGTCGTCGGTCGGGCCGTCCATGCGGAGTTCGCCGCGTTCCAGCCAGAGGACGCGGTCGCAGGTGTCGCGGATCGACTTGTTGTTGTGACTGACCAGGAACACCGTGCCCGCGTGCTTGCGCAGCTCGCGGATGCGGGCCTCGGAGCGCTGCTGGAACGAGCGGTCGCCGGTCGCCAGGGCCTCGTCGATCAGCAGGACGTCGTGGTCCTTGGCGGCGGCGATGGAGAAGCGCAGCCGGGCGCCCATGCCGGAGGAGTACGTCCGCATGGGCAGGGTGATGAAGTCGCCCTTCTCGTTGATCCCCGAGAAGTCGACGATGTCCTGGTAGCGCTCCTTGATCTGCTCCCGGGACATGCCCATCGCGAGACCGCCGAGATAGACGTTCCGCTCGCCCGTCAGGTCGCCCATCAGGGCCGCGTTGACGCCGAGGAGGGAGGGCTGGCCGTCCGTGTAGATGCTGCCGTTCTCCACCGGCAGCAGTCCCGCGACCGCCTTGAGCAGCGTGGACTTGCCGGAGCCGTTGGTGCCGATCAGGCCGACGGCCTCACCGCGGTAGGCGACGAAGGACACGTTCCTGACGGCGTGTACCTTGCGCACACCGGCCGCCTTCTCGCTCTGCTTGCGCCGCATCATGCGGTTGAGGGCGGCGGTCGCGGTGCCGCGTCCGGCGCCCGTGCCGTTGACCCGGTAGACGATGTCGACGTGGTTGGCGACGACGGTGGGAATCTGCTCGTTCGGGTTCTCAGCCACGGCCGTACGTCTCCTCAGCCTTCCAGAAGTAGATGAAACCGCCGACGCCCGCGGCCAGTGCCCAGCCGGTCGCGATCAGCCAGACGTGCGCGGGCAGCTGACTGGCGTGGTAGCTGTCGATCAGGGCGAAGCGCATCAGGTCGATGTAGATCGCCGCCGGGTTGGTCTCCAGGAGCACCGACACCACGTGCGGCAGGTTGTCCTTGTCGGCCAGCTTGTCGATGCTCCACATGACCCCGGACACGTACATCCAGGTGCGCAGCACGAACGGCATCAGCTGGGCGATGTCCGGAGTCGACGCGCCCATCCGGGCCATGATCATCGAGACGCCCGCATTGAACACGAACTGGAGTGCCAGGGCGGGGATGACCAGCAGCCAGGACGCGGTGACCGGGATGCCGAAGCAGAGCAGGATCACGATCAGCGCGGCCATCGAGAACAGCAGCTGCTGGAGCTGCTGGAGGCAGAAGGAGATCGGCAGGGCGGCGCGCGGGAAGTGCAGGGCCCGTACGAGGCCGAGGTTGCCGGCGATCGCACGGGTGCCCGACATGATCGAGCTCTGCGTGAACGTCCAGATGAACACGCCCGTGACCAGGAACGGGATGTAGTCCGGCACGCCGTGCTTGGTGCCCAGCAGGACGCCGAAGATGAAGTAGTAGACGGCCGCGTTCAGCAGCGGGGTCATGACCTGCCAGACCTGGCCGAGCTTCGCCTGGCTGTACTGGGCGGTGAGCTTGGCGGTGGCGAACGCGGTGATGAAGTGGCGCCGCGCCCACAGCTGACGGACGTACGCGGGCAGGGTGGGACGGGCGCCGCTGACCGAGAGGTCGTGCCGGACGGCGAGCGCGGTGAGATCGTCGTCGGTCGGAGTGACCTGCGACGGGGGCGGTGTGTGGAGGACCTGGCTCACATCCGCTGCTTTCGCTCGGGGGAGTGGAGACGGGGGTGGGGAAGGGAGTGGAGAAAGGGGCGCGCGAGCGGTTCCCTGGCCGGCGTCCCCCGCCGGTTCCCTCGGTTCCTTACGCGTTTCTTGCCGGACTCTTACGTCGGGACGGGACCGTATCGTCGCAACGGGAGCGTATTCCGATTCAGCGTCGGAACGCAACCGTCCCGTCGTAACGCCCCTATGCTGGTCCTCATGACGACGAACGCCGACGAGCCCGGGACCGCACCGGCGCGGACCCGCCGCCGGGCCCCCGCCGGAGCCGCCGTACTGCGGGAGGACGTGACGGAGGCCATTCGGGCGGCCGTCTTCGAGGAGCTGGCGTCCGTCGGATACGCCCGGATGTCCATCGAGGGCATCGCGCGCCGGGCGGGCGTGGGCAAGACGGCGGTGTACCGGCGCTGGCGTTCGAAGCTGCACCTGGTGCTCGACCTCGTCTCGGCGATCGCGGTGCAGGGACTGCCGGCGCCGGACACGGGCACCCTGGAGGGCGACCTGCGGCTGCTGTACGAACTGACGTCCCGCGCCCTGCGCCACCCGATCGCCTCGCAGGTCATCCCCGACCTCCAGGCGGAGGCGGCCCGCAATCCCGAGATCGCCGACGCCCTGCAGAAAGCGCTGCGGGAGGGGCAGGAAGGCGTCGCCAGCGGGATCGTGGCGGCGGCGGCGGAACGCGGAGAAGTCCGCCAGGGCATCGACGCGGACCTGGCCCTCGACCTGATCTCGGGGCCGCTCTACTGGCGCTCGGTCGTGATCCGCAGCCCGAAGCTGCCGAAGGGGTATCTGGAGACGCTGGCCCGGGCCACCACGGCGGCACTCAAGGCGCTGTGAACAGGACGCACCGCAAAAACGGCGGAGGGCGGGGTTCACAGCACCTGCTGTGAACCCCGCCCTCCGCCGATGCCGGCCCTCCCGATGTTCAGGCCTGATGCTGCCCCTGCGACCGCCCCTTCAGCAGGCCCATGCCCGCCCCCAGTGCCACGACTCCCATACCTGCGCTGGTCGCCAGGCCCTGCGCGCCGTCCACCGCGAAGGGCGCGACCGCCGCGACGGCGAGGTTGAACAGGAACAGGAACCAGAGGACCGGGCGGGACGAGAGCAGCGCCTTCATGGGGTTTTCCTTCCGGGGCGGGGAGCTCCTTCCGAGTGGGGGAGCCGTGAACTTCTGAGATCAACGATCCCGGGATCCGCCCGCCGCCACGAGGGAGTGCTCTCCCGAACCGATGGTGTAGCGGGCTACACCATCAGCCGGGAGCAGGGTCTCCCGCGCCCCCGCCCTTCGCTCGCCTAGCCTGATGACCATGTGGAAGACACTGCGACAAGCGGCGCGGGCCACGGTCCAGCTGGTCGCGGTCGCGATCCTGGCCTTCGGCTCGTACATATTCATCACCGTCCTGCTGATCACAGCCACCGTCTCGCTCGCGGTCATCGGCATCGGCATGCTGCCCGAGACGGTCCTGCTCATCCGCCGGATCGCCGGCACCAAGCGGCGGATGGCGACCGAGTGGTCGGGCGTGGAGATCCCCGAGGCGTATCTGCCCATCGAGGGCAAGCTGAAGGAGAAGCTGCGCACGGTGGTCCGCGACCCCGGTACGCACACCGACCTGCGCTGGATGGCCGCGCACTACGTGTACGGGGCCCTGCCGCTGCTGATGATCCCGCTCTGGCCGGTCGGTCTGGTCGTCGACGGTGTGTGGTGCGGGCTGCTGGGCCGCAAGGCCGTCGTCCTTCCGCTGATCAGCAGGCTCGCCGACCTCGACGCGTCCTGGTCGGCCACCCTGCTCAAGCCCTCGCCCAAGGCGGATCTCGTCGAGCGCGTCGAACAGCTGAAGGCGACCCGGGCCGACGCCGTCGCCGCGCACGGAGCCGAACTCCGGCGCATCGAAAGGGACCTGCACGACGGCGCCCAGGCCCGCCTGGTCTCCCTGTCCATGCGGATCGGCCTCGCGAAACGGGCGTACGACCGTGACCCGGACGCCGCCCGCAAGCTGCTGGAGGACGCGCAGGACCAGGCCGAGGAGGCGCTGACCGAGCTGCGCAACGTCGTACGCGGCATCCATCCGCCGATCCTCACCGACCGGGGTCTGGTGGGCGCGGTACGGGCGCTCGCGTCGAGCAGCGGCCTTGAGGTCGGCGTCCACGACGACGGCGTGGAGGACGGCGTACGGGCCCCCGCGGCCGTGGAGGCCGCCGCCTACTTCGTGATCGCCGAGGCCTTGACGAACGCGGCGAAGTACAGCGGCTCGCCGACGGCCTGGGTCGAACTCGCCCGTGTCCCCAGGGGGTTGAAGGTCCGGGTGGGCGACCACGGCCAGGGCGGCGCCGACGAGAAGGGCGGCACCGGACTGGTCGGGATGCGGCGCCGGGTGGCCGCACTGGACGGAAGCGTGGACGTGTCGAGCCCGGTCGGGGGGCCGACCGTGATCGAGGTGGAGCTGCCGTGCGTATGGTGAGCGCGACCGCCGCCGCACCGAAGAGATCGACCGGATCCAGCCGTACGGGATCCAGCCGGACCGGATGGAGAACAGGACCGTCATGCGCGTAGTGATCGCCGAGGACAACGCCCTGCTGAGGCAAGGGCTCGTCCTGCTGCTGACGTCGGCCGGACATGATGTCGTGGCCGTCGCGAGCAGTGGCCCCGAGGTGCTGCCGGCCATCCTCGAACACCGTCCGGACGCCGCCGTCCTGGACGTCCGGATGCCGCCCGGCTTCCGCGACGAGGGTCTGCGCGCCGCGCTGGAGGCGAGGGAGCAGATCCCCGGCCTCCCGGTGCTCGTCCTCTCCCAGTACGTGGAGGAGTCGTACGCGGCGGAGCTGCTGGGCGGCGGGGCGAGCGGTGTCGGCTACCTGCTCAAGGACCGCATCGGCAGGGTCGACGAGTTCCTCGACGCCCTGGAGCGGGTCGCCGACGGCGGCACGGCCCTCGACCCCGAGGTCGTCGCCGAGCTCCTCACCCGCCGCAAGAACTCCCCCCTCGACTCCCTCACGCCGCGCGAGCGCGAGGTCCTCAAGCTGATGGCGGAGGGCCACGACAACACGATGATCGCCAAGAACCTGGTGGTCACGGAGCGCTCGGTCAGCAAGCACATCGGCAACGTGTTCCTGAAGCTGGGCCTGCCCCCGACCGACAGCGGACACCGCAGGGTCCTGGCGGTACTGGCGTACCTGAACAACCAGTAGGACCCTCGACAGGGTGACCCGCATGTCCGACGCCTCCTCGCGCACCGCCCGCTTCTACGACCGGCTCGCCGACGACTACCACCTCGTCTACGCCGACTGGGACGCGAGCGTCGCACGGCAGGGCGAGAGCCTCGACCGGATCATCAGGGCGTGGCTCGGCCCCGGTGCCTCGGCGGTGCTCGACTGCGCCTGCGGGATCGGCACCCAGGCCATCGGGCTGGCGATGCGCGGATACGACGTCGTCGGGACCGATGTCAGCGGGGTGGCCGTCGGGCGGGCCGTGCGGGAGGCCGCGGCGCGGGACGTGCGGGTGCGGTGCGGAGTGGCCGACATGCGCCGACTGCCCTTCGGGGACGGGATGTTCGACGTGGTCGTCTGCGCCGACAACGCCCTTCCGCATCTGCTCACCGAAGCGGATGTGCGCGCCGCCCTGGCCGGGATGCGGCGCGCGCTGCGGGACGGCGGCCTGCTGCTGATCAGCACGCGGCCGTACGACGAGATCCGCGCCGACCGGCCCGCCGCCACCCCGCCCGGCGTGTCGCACACCGGGGGCGGCCGGGCCGTCGGCTTCCAGCTCTGGAACTGGCACGCGGACGGGGAACGGTACGACCTCGAACACTTCCTCCTGGAGGAACGCGGAGGAGGGGGCGAAGGAGAGGGAAGGGAAGAGGGAAGGGAAGAGGGAAAGGGGGACGGAGAAGGAGACGAGTGGTCCGTGAAGGTGCGGCGGGCCACCTACTGGGCGCTCGGGCAGCGGGAGTTGGCCGGGTTCGTCGCCGACTCGGGCTTCTCCGACGTGACATGGGAGGAGCCGGCGGCAACCGGCTTCTTCCAGCCGCTCCTTATCGCCCGGGCAGCGCCGGGGGCGATGGCGTCGCCGCCTCCGGATGCAGCCGCAGCCAGCCCTCCCACGCCGACGTGATCATGTCCTGGACGTCGTGCTTCGCCTTCCAGCCCAGCTCCGTCGCGATGCGGTCGGCCGAGGCCACGACCCTCGCCGGGTCGCCGGGGCGGCGCGGGCCGACGACCGGGGGCAGGGTGTGGCCCGTCGCCTCGTTGACCTGGTCGATCATCTCGCGGACCGAAACCCCCTCTCCCCGGCCGATGTTGAGGGTGAGTTCACGGCCCGGCGTCGCCTCCAGCGCCCGCGCCGTCGCCACATGGGCCTCCGCCAGGTCCACCACGTGGATGTAGTCCCGTACGCAGGTGCCGTCCGGGGTCGGGTAGTCGTCGCCGAAGACGCGCGGGGGTACGTGGTCCGTCAGGCGTTCGAAGATCATGGGGACGATGTTGAAGACGCCCACATCAGCCAGTTCCGGGGTCGCCGCGCCGGCCACGTTGAAGTAGCGGAGGCAGGCGGTGGACAGGCCCGTTGCCCTGCCCGTCGCGCGGACCAGCCACTCGCCCGCCAGTTTCGTCTCGCCGTACGGGCTCATCGGGGCGCACGGCGTCTCCTCCGTCACCAGGGTCACGTCCGGCATGCCGTACACCGCCGCCGAGGACGAGAACACGAAGGAGGCGACCCGGGCCGCCGTCACCGCGTCGAGCAGGACACGCAGGCCCTCCACGTTCTCCCGGTAGTAGTGCAGGGGGCGGTCCACCGACTCGCCCACCTGCTTCTTCGCCGCCAGATGGACCACACCCGTCACGTCGTGGGCCCGCAGGGCGCGCGCCAGGCCCTCGCCGTCCAGGGTCGAACCGACCACCAGCGGTACGCCGTCCGGCACCCGCTCGGCGATTCCGGTGGACAAGTCGTCGTACACCACGGTTCGTTCGCCCGCCTCGGTCATCGCGCGGACGACGTGCGCCCCGATGTATCCGGCTCCGCCGGTGATCAGCCAGGTCATGTGCGGCCATCCCCTCGTGTGGTCGGTGGGTCACGTCCCGTGACAGAGGAGAGTCAACCAGGAGGCGGGTGTCGTCCCACAGTGCGTGATTTTGGGCTTTGCCAGTTAACTCCCGTTACGAGGCACTTGGTTCCCGCTCGGGGATCGGATGAACGGACGGGGCGGGAGATGGAGACACGGAAGGAGGCGAGGAAGGAGACGGCACTGTGGCCGGGCGGGCCGAGCGCCACAGCCGTACGAGGGACAGGATCGCGGCCGTGGCCAGCAGACCGTTGCGGACGACCATCACCGTGACGCCCGTCCAGGTGCGGTCGATGACCTCGGCGTACAGGACCGGGTAGTCCAGCCCGCTGGCCGCGGCGGCGGCCACCAGCAGCCAGGCCACCGGGCGCTGACTGGTGTGCCGTGAGGTCAGGCACACGGCGGCCAGTCCGAGCAGCCACACCATGTACTGCGGGCTGACCACCCGGCTGGTGACCGTGAAGAGGAGTACGGCGGTCAGCGCCGCGTCGTACGGCGTCGCCTCCGTCCAGCGCCGGGCCCGGACCCGCCACAGCAGCAGCACCCCGAACGCCACGACCGTGAGCGCCAAGGACAGCGCCGCCACGGTGGAGACGTACGGGCCCACGAACTCCATCGCGCCGTACTGGTAGCGCACGTGCCCCTCCCACCCGGCGTGCGTGGCGAGGGAGAGCGCGGTACCGCCGAACGACTCGATCTGCACGCCCCGCCCGCCCTGCTGGCGCAGGAAGGAGAACGGGTCGCTGAAAGCCGCCGCCAGGAGTGCCAGCGCGGCCGTCGCCGTGACCGTCGAGGACCGCCACGCCGACCGGGTCACGGGCCCCCTGGGGGTGCCGAGGAGCACCAGTGCGGGCCAGACCTTCACCAGGGCGCCGAGCGCCGCGAACGCGCCGCACGCGCGCGGGGAGCGCGACAACGTCAACAGGGAGATGACGGCGAACGCGGTGACCTGCACGTCGTAACGGGCGAGCGGCACATGGAGGAGGAGCGGCAGGCTCGCCGTCCAGTACACGGCACCGCGCAGGGAACGGCCAGGGAGCCTTCCCGCGCGCGTGAGGGCGATCAGGATCAGGACGTCGGCGGCGAGTGTGAGCGCCACGAACGCCTCGAAGTAGGTCAGCATCGGCAGCAGCGCGGGCGACAGCAGCACCGGACCCGCGCCCGGCGGGTACTGCCACAGCGTGTCCTGCGCGGGGAAGGCGCCCTGCGTGAGGACGCCGTACCAGCGGAAGTACAGCCGCTGCACCTCGCGCGCCACACCGCCGCCGCCGAGCAGCGGGATGTCGTCGTGGACCAGCATCCACAGCATCAGCGCACGGGAGGCGGCCCAGCAGACGGTGAGGGAGAGGAGGGTGAGGAGGCGGGGCTTGGTGGGGGGTCTCGTCACGGCGGGATCGTAAGCCGCATGGATGTCGAATTCGTGTCATTTCGTCATCAATCGCCAACGAAGGTTCTCTCATCGCACAAAATCAGGCCCGTGATCAACACGCCGATGAACAAGGAGATGAACAAGAAGACGGTCGCCGTCGTCGCCCCCATGGCCGTCATGCTGGTGATCGCGTGCTGGGGGCTCGACCGGGGCGGCATATGGCGTGACGAGGCGGCGACCTTCCAGGTCGCGCGGCGCACGGTGCCGCAGATCTGGCGGCTGCTGCACGAGGTCGACGCCGTGCACGGCCTGTACTACCTGCTGATGCGGCCCGTCCTCGCCGTCCACCCCGGCGAGGTGCTCCTGCGGCTCCCGTCCGTCGCCGCGGCGGTCGCGACCGTCGGCCTGGTCGCGGCCCTCGGCACCCGGCTGGCCCGGCCGCGCGTCGGACTCTGGGCGGGCCTCCTCTACGCGGTCACGCCGATGGTCGGCCACTACGCGCAGGAGGGCCGCTCGTACGCGATGGTCGCGGCCGGCGCCACCGGCGCGACGCTGCTGCTCGTACGGGCGGTCGGCGGCCGTTCCTGGACGGCGTACGGAGTAGTCCTCGCCGTCACCTGCCTCCTCCACGAGTTCGCCGTACTGCTGCTCCTGGCGCACGCGCTGACCCTCGCGCTCGCCCACGCCCCCCGGCGGGTCTGGGCGGGCTGGCTGTGCGCGGCCGGAGCCGTGACGCTGGCGCTGCTCCCGCTGGCGCTGCTCTCGCACGCCCAGTCGGCACAGGTGGCGTGGCTGCGCCCACCAGGACAGGACAGTGTCGACCGGCTCGTGCACCAGTTCGTCGCCCCGACGGACGAGATCCTCGCGCCCTGCCTGATCCTCATGTACGTGGCGCTGCGCCGCCCCTGGAGCCCGCGGGGCCACGCCCACGGCAGGGGATTGACGCTCCCCGCCGTCGCCCTCCCCCTGCTCCTCGTACCCCCCGCGACCCTCATGGCCGTCTCCCAGTGGTCGCCGCTCTACGACGCCCGCTATGTGCTGTACGCCCTCGCCGGCGCCCCCCTGCTCGTCGCCGCCGGGGCCGACCGGATCGCACGGGCCGTGCCGCGGCTGCCCCGGGTCACCGTCACGGTCGCCGGGGCGCTGGCCGTGGCCCTCGTCTGCGCGCACCAGTTCCCGCTGCTGCGCCAGGACCGTTCCATGGCCCAGCGCGGCGGCGACAACCTCGCCACCGCCTCCGCCCTCGCGGCCCGCGAACTGCGCCCCGGCGACCCGGTGTTGTTCCTGCCGTCCATCGGACGGCGCTCGGCGCTGGCGTACCCCAAGGGATTCCGCGGGACCCGGGACGTGGCCCTCGGCGCCTCCGCGCGCGCGTCCGGCACGCTGTACGGCGTCGAGGTGGGCCCGGACGCGCTGCGGCGGCGGCTGGCGGGGCTGGACCAGGTG
The DNA here is from genome assembly GCF_044333925.1 of Streptomyces sp. NPDC020898. Classification (NCBI taxonomy): domain Bacteria; kingdom Bacillati; phylum Actinomycetota; class Actinomycetes; order Kitasatosporales; family Streptomycetaceae; genus Streptomyces; species Streptomyces sp. NPDC020898. The sequence goes on along the minus strand of NZ_JBIRRV010000001.1, from coordinate 1,769,340 downwards.
TGGCTGGTCGCCGAGCCGTACGCCCTGCGCACGTCCTGGTCCCCGGGCAGCCCCACCGAGCGGGTCAAGCGGGCGGCGGTGGAGGAGGAGTTCGAGCCGCGACGGGAGTTCAAGGGCAGCGGGGTGACGCTGCGACTCTACGAGCGCAGGCCGTCTACGCCTCCAGGGCCGCCGCGTCCAGGGCGACGGTGAGCTCGTCGAGACGGGCCCGCAACGCGCGGATCTCCTCCACGTCGAAGCTGGTCGCGGCGACGATCCGGCGCGGTACCTGAAGCGCCCGCTCGCGCAGCGCGAGGCCCTCCTCGGTCGCCCGCACCTCCACCGACCGCTCGTCCCGGGCGCTGCGCTCGCGCCGGACGAGACCTGCCGTCTCCAGCCGCTTGAGCAGCGGTGACAGTGTGCCGGAGTCGAGGCGCAGGTGTTCGCCGACCTTCTTCACGGGCAGCCGGCCGTGCTCCCACAGCACGAGCATCACCAGGTACTGCGGGTAGGTGAGGCCGAGGTCCTTGAGGACCACGCGGTAGACGCCGTTGAAGGCGCGGGACGCCGCGTTCAGCGAGAAGCAGATCTGCTGGTCGAGACGGAGGAAGTCCTCTGCGGGGGTGGTGGGTGTAGCTGACATGTCTCCAGGATACCTCTTGTCCGTCATCTAGTTGTGCACAATTGAATTGTGTGCTCTACTTATCTCCACAAGGAGCTCCGCGGGAAGCCGGGAAGCTCCGAAACTGACTGACCTGCTTGATGTGATGAGAGGGACGGGTTCCATGGACGCGATCTACACCGCAGTCGCCACCGCCACGCACGGCCGCGAGGGCCGCGCCGTCAGCTCCGACGGCAAGGTGGACCTCGCGCTGGCCATGCCGGTGGAGCTGGGTGGCAACGGCGCCGGAACCAACCCGGAGCAGCTCTTCGCCGCCGGTTACGCCGCCTGCTTCGGCAGCGCCCTCGGCCTCGTCGGCCGCAACGCCAAGATCGACGTCAGCGACGCCGCCGTGACCGCCGAGGTCGGCATAGGCAAGCAGGGCGAGGGCTTCGGCCTCAAGGTCACCCTGCGCGTCGAGCTGCCCGACTCCGTCGACGCCGAGGCCGGCCGCAAGCTGGTCGAGCAGGCCCACCAGGTCTGCCCGTACTCCAACGCGACCCGCGGCAACATCGAGGTCGACCTCGTCATCGAGTAGTACACCGAGCAGCAACCTGTACGTGACCTGCCCGCGCCGGCGTTGATGCCGGCGCGGGCACCGTCATGGGACGGCCGGGGCGTCCGGCCGGCCGCCAGGTGGTCGGCCGGGTCGGAGTGGGCCGCGACGGACTCGACGGCATGGGAACTCCCCGTGCGGGTAACGGTGTTCAGGAGCCGTTGTGGACGGGCACGGCATCGGCACAGGCCTCGGCGCCGGGATGCGGATGCGGCACGCTCGTGAGCGGCGCATTGACGAACGCGTCCGCCGCCGACGGCACCGGGTGGCGCTCGGCGAGCGGAGTGACCGGCGCCGACCCCGCCGTCTCGCCCAGCACCAGCCGCCGTACGACCCGTTCGGCGGCGCGCCCGTCGTCGTACGGGCAGAACCGCTCGCGGAAGGCGGCCCGCAGCTGCGCGGAGCGCGAACCGCGCCAGTGGCCGGTCGCGAAGATGTCGATCAGCTCGTCCTCGCTGCGCGAGACCGCGCCCGGCGGGAAGGCACGCAGGTCGAAGTAGGTGCCACGGGCCGCCTCGTACGCCTCCCAGTCGTCCGAGTGGATCACGATCGGCCGGTTCAGGTTGGCGTAGTCGAACATCAGGGAGGAGTAGTCGGTGATCAGCGCGTCCGAGGCGAGGCACAGCGACTCGACGCTCGGATGTCCGGTCACGTCGATCAGCCGACCGCCGGACGCGTGCGTCAGCGGGGCGTCGTAGAGGTGGTGGGCGCGGACCAACAGGACGAAACGCGGGCCGAGTTGGCGCAGGACGCGCTCCAGGTCGAGGGTGTGGCGAGGGCCGCGGAGATAGTCGCGGTGCGTGGGCGCGTACAGGATCGCGACCGAGCCCTCCGGGATGCCGAGCGACTCGCGCAGCCGGGTCACGTCCGTCGAAGTCGCCTGCTGGAACACGTCGTTGCGGGGCTGCCCGGTCTCCAGGGTGGCGTAGCCGCCGGGGAAGACGCGCTCCCATACGAGGGTGGAGTGGCGGTTGGCGGACAGGCAGTGGTCCCAGGTGTCGACGTCCGCGAGGAGCGCGGTGAAGTCGGTGTCACGGGCGGCGGCCGGCCGGTCCTGGAGGTCGAGGCCCATCTGCTTCAGCGGCGTCCCATGCTGGGTCTGGATCACCACCTGCCCGGCCCGCTTCACAAACCGCTCCTCCCAACTCACGTTGCTCACCAGGTACTTGGAGCGGGCCAGCGCCGTCCAGTAGGCGGCGGTGCCGGGCCGGACCCGGGCGGTCGCCGTCGGGAGCGTGTGATGGTGCTCGGGCCGGGCGACCCACGCCGTACGCATCCTGGGCACGAAAGAGCGGAACGCGGCTTCCAGGGCACCCGGGTTGCAGCCGTACCCGCGCCCGGAGTGACTGGTGAAGACGGCCCGGTCGGCGCGCAGCGGCAGTCGCAGCTGCACCCGGTAGTGCAGCCGCAGGGCCGTTGAACGGACGCTCCGGGCAAGGGACTTGACGAGGCGGGTGGTGTGCCGGCGCAGCGCGGACACGAGCCGTACCGCTCGATACGTGCGGTAGCTGCCCGTCCGGACGAGAAGGTGCCTGAGGCGCGCGTGCAGCGGCACGGAGGCGCCCGGGACGCGGTAACGGCGGTAGTGAGCACGCGACTTGCGCAGGAACTCGGCGCGGGCGCCGCGCGGCAGCCGGTCGGTCCTGGCCAGCACCGACATCAGCTGGTCGACCATCCGCCGGAACAACACCGGCCGCCAGTGCGTGAGTTCGGGGTGCGCGTCGACGAACGCGAAGACACGGTCGTACTGCTCGTGGATGTCGACGTGCCCCTGGTCGGCGACGGGAAGGGCCTCGGTGTGCTGCCGCTTTTGGCGGTGGTGGACGCAGACCCGGTCCAGGGTCGCGACCGACTCGGCGGCCAGCAGCGCCGGGACCGTCCAGGGGGTGTCCGTGTGGGCGCCGGGCGGGAAGACGAGGCCCTCACGCTCGGCGAACTCCCGCCGGTACGCCTTGTTCCAGGCCACCAGCGGCAGTTTGAGCAGCCCCGGCCGGTCGTCGAGCCGGAAGGGGACGGGACCCTGCTCGGTGAGCTGCCCGAGGAACGGGCTGCGGACGATCGCGCCGGTCCAGAAGGAGTGCGCGTGGTCGTAGACGACGACGTCCGGATCGCCCGCCTCCTTGATCCGGTCGGCGATCGCCCGCAGCGCGTCCGGGGCGAGGGTGTCGTCGCCGTCGAGGAAGACGAGGTAGTCCCCGGTCGCGTGCTCGACGCCCGCGTTGCGCGCCCGGCCCACCCCGCCGTTCTCCGGCAGATGGACCGGGCGCACCCGGGCGTCGCGGGCCGCGAACTCGTCGACGAGCGCACCGCAGGCATCGGGCGAGCAGTCGTCGACGGCGATCACTTCTAGATCCGGATACGACTGGCCGAGCACCGATTCCAGGCATTCGTGCAGGTAGGCCTGAACTTTGTACGCGGGGACGATGACACTGAACCTGGGCAAGACACATCCATGGGTCGGCGGGTCGGCGCGGGCATACTGCCCGGCAACGGCCGATGGAGTGACTTGGTTACGCCGATTGCGGCATGTGGGGGACGGTAACCGGTGGTCTGGGGTGATGAGAGTTCTTATCCGGTTACTTGACCGCTCCCGCCATCACCCCCGACACGAACTGCCGCTGGAACGCGAAGAACACGGCCAGCGGGATCACCATCGAGATGAACGCGCCCGGCGCCAGCACCTCGATGTTGCTGCCGAACTGCCGTACCTGCTGCTGAAGAGCGACCGTCAGCGGCTGCGACTCCGAGTCGGAGAACACCAGCGCGACCAGCATGTCGTTCCACACCCACAGGAACTGGAAGATCCCCAGGGACGCGATCGCGGGCGCGGCGAGCGGCAGGACGACGGTCGCGAACAGCCTGATCTCGCCCGCTCCGTCCAGCCGGGCCGCCTCCAGCAGCTCACGCGGGATCTCCGCGAAGAAGTTCCGCAACAGGAAGATCGCGAACGGCAGCCCGAACCCCACATGGAACAGCACCACCCCGATGATCTCGCCGAAGATCCCGAGCTTCCCGTAGAGGTCGGAGAGCGGGATCAGCGCCACCTGCACGGGTACGACGAGGAGCGCGACGACGACCAGGAACCACCAGTCGCGCCCCTTGAAGTCCATCCACGCGAAGGCGTACCCGGCCATCGCGCCGATGAGGACGACGAGGAGCGTCGCCGGGACCGTGATCCAGATGGTGTTGAGGAGGGAGCCGGTGATCGCGTCGTTCTTCAGCAGCGTCTCGTAGCTCTTGGCGGTCAGCTGGCCGGGAGCCGTGAACACCTTCCACCACCCGGAGGTGGAGATGTCCGCCGGGTCGCGGAACGACGACATCAGCAGCCCGAGCGTCGGCACCATCCAGATGAGCGCCACGAGGATCAGGAAGAAGCGCATCACGCCGCCGGCCGCGCTGCTCGCCACCCGGGCGGCGAACGAGCGTTTGGCGCGCACGGTCGTGTCGAGAGCCATCACCGCTGACGCTCCTTCCTCAGTCGACGGAGATTGACGAACATCACCGGCAGGACGAGCAGCAGCAGAATGACGCCGATCGCGCTGCCGACGCCGTAGTTGCCGCCACCGCCGAACGACGACAGGAACAGCTGGAGCGCGAGGACGTTGGCGTCGTCCTGACTGGGCTGCGGAGCGATGATGTAGACGAGGTCGAACACCTTCATCACGTTGATCATCAGCGTGACGAGGACGACGACCAGCACGGGTGCGAGGAGCGGGACGGTGACCCGGCGGAACACCTGCCACTCGTTGGCGCCGTCGACCCGGGCGGCCTCCAGCAGATTCCGGTCCACCCCGGCGAGCCCCGCCGCGATGAGAACCATGGCGAACCCGGCCCACATCCACGTGTAGCTGCCGATGATGGCCGGGGTGACGAGAGCCGGACCGAGCCAGTCGATCCCGTTGTAGGCGGCGGCGAAGTTCGAGCCGGGCAGACGCAGTTGGGCCCCTTCGGCGTCGGCGGGCAGGCTGAAGGTGCCGTCGGCGCGGCTGGTCGCCGAGGCGACCACCTTCCCGTCCTTCACGGCCTCGACCTTCACGCCGGTCAGCGCCTTCTCACCCGCGTCGACCTGCCCCTTCGTACCGCCACCGCCGAGCTTGAAGTCCAGCCAGACGGTGCCGTTGATCCCGGAACCGGTGGCGTCGGCGCTCTTCGCGTCCTCGGGCGTGCCGGGGAGCTTGTTGGGGGCGATGCCCACGAGGGGGAGGAGAGCGGGGGTGCCCGGGCTGACGGTTCCGGTGGAGGTGAACGAGCCGCCGCCGGACGACTTGAGGTCGCTGGCCTGGGCGTTCGGGCGGGCCTTCGGATAGACGGACGAGTCGACGAAGGCGTCGTGCACCGACGTCACGATCGCGTTGGCGACACCCTGGTTCGGGTCCGCCTCGTAGACGAGACGGAAGATGATGCCCGCCGCGAGCATCGAGATCGCCATCGGCATGAAGACGATCAGCTTGAACGCCGTACCCCAGCGCACCCGTTCGGTCAGCACCGCGAAGATCAGACCGAGCGCGGTGACGAGGGCGGGCGCGACGGCCACCCAGATCGCCGTGTTGCGTACGGCGGTCAGCGTGGCGTCGTTCGTGAAGATGTCGCCGTAGTTCTCCAGGCCGACGAAGCCCGAGCCGTCGGCGTCGTAGAGGCTGCGCCAGACCGAGTATCCGATGGGGTAGACGACGAGCGCGCCGAGCAGCACCAGGGCGGGCAGCAGGAAGAGTCCCGCCACCCACCAGCGGGTGCCGGTCACCCTCCGCCGACGTGGGGTGGGCGCGGTGGGTGAGACGGGAGTTGTGGGGGCGGTGGAAGCGTCGGGGGGCTTGTTCTCCTTGGAGTCCATGCCGGGGCCGTCAGCTGCTCTTGTACGCCTTGGCGGCGTCCGTCTCTAGTTTCTGCTGGGTGCCCGCGATGTCCTTCGGGTTCTTCAGGAAGTCCTGGAGGTACTTCCACTCGCCGGTGCCCTGGGTACCGCCGAAGGCCGCCGGGGCCTGGTCGGACATGTCGAAGCGGAAGTCGTCGCCGGCCTCGATGAGGGCCTTGGCGATGTCCCGGGTGACGTCGTCCTTGTAACTGGTCTGGTCCATCTCCTTGCTGGGGGAGAGGAAGCCGCCCTGGGCCGCCCAGATCTCGGCAGCGTCGGTCGAGCCGAGGAAGGTCAGCAGGGCCTGGGCGCCCGCGCCGTCCTTGAGGGCCACGGCGACATCGCCGCCGCTGACGACGGGCGCCTGGTCGCCGACCGCCGGGAACGGGAAGACCTTCGCGTCCGTTCCGATCTTGGCCTTCGTGTCCGCGTTGATGTTGGCGGCCACGAAGTCGCCCTCGAAGACCATCCCGGCCGGGGTGTCACCGGAGAAGGTCTGGGTGACCGACTTCGGGAACTCCGTCCCCAGCGCGCCCTTGCGGCCGCCGGCGAGGAGCTCGTCCTTGCCCCAGAGCTCGGCGAGCGTGGTGAGGGCGTCCTTGACGGAGGGGTCGGTCCACTTGATCTTGTGCTCGGCGAGCTGGTCGTACTTCTCCGGGCCGGCCTGCGAGAGATAGATGTTCTCGAACCAGTCGGTGAGGGTCCAGCCGTCGGCGCCGCCCACGGAGACGGCGGGGGAGCCGGCGTCGGAGAGGGTCTGGGCGGTGGCGACGAAGTCCTTCCAGGTGGTGGGGGTGTCGGTGATGCCCGCGGCTTCGAAGGCGGCGGTGTTGTACCAGACCAGGGACTTGTTGGCGGCCTTGACATAGATGCCGTACTGCTTGCCCTCGAAGGCGCCGAGGTCCTTCCAGCCGGCGGAGAAGTTCTTGTCGAGCTGGGCCTGCGCGTCCGCGCCGAGAGGCTTGATCCAGCTCTTCTCGGCGAACTGGTGCAGTACGCCGACCTGCGGCAGGAACGCGACGTCCGGCGGCTGGCCGCCCTGGATCTTCGTACCGAGGAACGTGGAGGTGTTGTTGCCGGTCGGCACGAAGTTGACCTTCGCGCCGGTGCGCTTCTCGAACTCCTTCAGGACCTGGGTGAAGTTCTCCTGCTCGGGCCCCGTCCAGACGGCGGCGACTTCTAACGTCTGCCCGTCGAGCTTGGGGAGCTGGACGGAGGCGGAGGTGTCACCGCCGGTGCCTTTGCTGGTGCTGGTGCCGCCCGGGCTGTCGTCGTCGGAGCCGCAGGACGTGAGGGTGAGGGCGAGGGCGGTGGCGGAGAGGGCGGCCAGTGTTTTGGCTGTGCCGCGTGTACGAAGGTTGCTGCTCATGTCTGCCCCGTTCGTTCGGCGTTGAACGTGTTCGGCGCTGTCGCGTGGGCTCTGGTCTACGCCGGGTCGTTGGGGTCGGCAAGAGCGCCTGCGCTGTCAAGCGGACGATCGTGACCGCGTCGTGTCCTTGCTCTCCTACCCACCCACCAGTTGCCAGTTCGTTTACCGGGTGCCCGCGAACTGCCTTTTCCCACCCACCGAGCCACCCGCCTCGGTCCGTCTGACATTTCAGCCCGTTGGGGGTCCCCCCTCTGGGGGAGTTTGAGGACGAGGCCCGTTCAGGGCCGTAGCGGGGGTCTGGGGGCGCAGCTCCCAGGAAGGGATGGGACGGGTAGGGGCGGCGGGGGCGGGAAACCGCGCCCCCGCTACAGGAGCGACGGCACCTCCGCCGCCGCGACCGAGCGCGTCGCCCGTTCCAGCGCGCTGGCCAGCAGGGCCAGGTCCGTGGGCCCGTTGCCCAGTTCGCGGATGGGCCGGCGGGCCGGCGGGTCACCCATCCGCTGCCATTCCAGCGCGGCGACAGTCGGCCGCAGCGTCGCCGTACGCGGGATACGCCCCGTCACCCGCCCCCCTTGGAACGGGATGCTTCTTCCGTCCGCCCCGCTCAACCGCCCCCGCCCGGCCGCGGGCTCGTCCGGTCCCGGCGCCGGCGCGTCCAGCAGGACCCGCAGCGCGGCGCCCCGCGCCAGCTCCGTCTCCGCGGTGCGCCCACCGACACCGGCCGCGGCCACGAGATGCACCCCGAGCCGCTCACCCTCCCGGGCCACCGCCTCCAACGCCCGCACGACGGACCCCGCGGACGGCCGCCCCGGCGACCCCAGCGCCGGCGACACCAACGCGTCCAGGTCGTCCACGACCACCACGAGCCGGGCCAGCGGCGGCACCTCCGTACGCCGCCGACTCGCCGCCGGCCGCAACCGCAACGTCGAACTGGGGGGAGTGTCGAGATCCCCGGCACCCGCCTCCGCGCTACCCGACACCGACCCTGCCCCTGAGCCCGCCCCCGCCGAGCCACGTGCGCTCGACACCGACCGCTGCGGACCGATCCGGCCGGACAGCTCGCGTCCGGTGTGCCACTCGGCGAACGGGACCCGGCCGAGCAGCTCGGCCCGCCGCTTCAGTTCGGCGCTCAGGGACTGGGCGAACTCCCGCATCCGGACGGGGTCGTTGGCCGTGAGGTGGGTGGTGACGTGCGGAACGTCGGTACACACCCGCAGTCCGTCCCCGTGCGCGGCGCCCCCGCCGCCGCTGCCCGTGGTGTCCCGGCCGTCCATCAGTACGATGCCCAGCCGGTCGGGCCGCTCGGCGGCGGCCAGCGACGCGACGACCGCCCGCAGCAGCTCCGTGCGTCCGCTGCCGGGCGGCCCCTCGATCAGCAGATGCGGACCCTCGGCCGCGAGGTCCACGCCGACGGGTCCGCGCGGTCCGGCGCCGAGTACGGCCCAGGCCCGGCCGCCGCGCGTCTCGGCGTCGTCGGCCGCCGCCGCCCAACGGGCCATCAGGGACGCCGGGGTGGCCCGGGCGAGCCCCAGCTCGTCGAGCAGCCGCGCCGCCTGTGGCAACGGCGCGGAGACGCGCTGCTGGCGTCCCCCGCCGGCACCCTCGGTCCGCAGCGGGGCCAGCGCCCGCGCGAACCGCTCGGCCCAGGCCAGGGACACGGCATCCACGGCGGCGACGGAACCCTGCCCGACCAGCCCGGTGGAGGGAAGGTGAGGGTGCGTGGACTGGGAGGAGACGACATGACCGGCAGACGCGGAAGAGCCGACAGACGCAGAAGACGCAGAGGAACCGGCAGACGCAGAAGTACCGGAAGACACAGAAGTACCGGAAAGGCCTTCAGAACCCGTCGCGCCGCCGAAGTCGGCGGAGCCCGTGGCAGAGGTGCCCGTGGAGTCCGGCCGCACAGGTGCGGTCACCCCCGCCCGCGCCACCCGCATCACATGCAGGGCCGTGGCCACGTCGCCGCCCAGCAGCGCCACCGCCCCGCACTCGCGGAACGTCGGAGAGGCCGCGCAGGCCGCCTCGTACGTCTCTGCCACCGGCGATGCGGGCGACGCCGACTCCGTCTCCGCGAGGCAGACGACATGTATGCCGGCCCGCGGCCCTTCGTGTGCCAGCCGTGCCACGGCCTCCCGGACGGCCGCGCCGCCGGGGTCGCCGTCCACGACGACCACGGTGTACGGGCCCGCGAAACCGTCCGCCGACTCGTCAGCGGCGTCGTCCCGGGCCCAGGAGGGCCGCCGGGCCGCTCCCTGGGCGACGTCACTCGAAGTGGGAGAGGCGGGGGAGGCGGAGGAGACGGGAATCTTCGCCGCCGTCTCCGCGTAGTGGTCCTCCAGGCGGCGCAGGAGTTCGTCCGTGCGGGCCGTGGCCTGTTCGCGGTCGTAGGCGACGAGGAGACGGCAGTCCTGGCCGTGCCCGGGGCGCAGATGCGGGAGCCAGCCGAGCCAGGACCACTCCGCGGTGCGCTCCTGAGCGGTGCGCGAGCGGTCCGTGCTGAGCAGGACGATCTCCAGGGACTCGGGGGAGTGCAGCGCGGCCAGCTGGGCCACGACCGCGCGGGCCAGCCCCGAGAGCCGCGTGCGCGGCCCCGCCAGCCCCAGCGCCCCGACCTCGCGCAGCCCGGCGGTCACCGGTACGGCGGGCAGCAGCCCCGAACCGTCGGGGGCCGCCCGGTCCGCCGTACCGAGCCGCACGGTGAGCGCCTCGGGGTGACCCGGGCCGCGCTCCCAGAGGCGGGGGCCGGGACCCAGGGCCGTCAGCAGCAGTGCCGCCGGGTCGGGCCAGCTCTCCGGTGCCTGCGACACGGCGCCCGTGAACTCCGGGGCCGCCGTGTCGACGGGCCCCTCGTCGTCGTACGCCTCGTCCGCTGTCTCGTCCGTCTGCTGGTCCGCGCGCCCGCCGGTCAGCCGCCGCGCCCACGCGGAGAGCCCACCGCGCCTGCGCACCCCCGGCGGAACGTCCGTCCCCCGGAGGGGCGTTCCCTTGCGCCTGCTGCCCGCGGAGTCCTCTTCCTGCTCCGTCGCACCAGCCGATGCCGCTGCGGATGTCGGTGCCGACGACGCTTCCCTGTCGGCCGGACGGGACGACCGGCGTGCGTGCGGCACCGTGGCGTCGCCGGATGCCGGCCCCGTCATGGAGAACCCGGCGCCGTGGGTTTCCCCGGCGCTGCCCGGCCCCCGACTCTCGATCCGCGGTGCCCGCCCCTGCCCCGGCACGAGCGGCGCCGCCTCCTCGACCGGGCCCTGCGGGCCGCGCGCGCCGTGGCCCCCGGCGGCTCCCCAGCTCGCCGAGCCGTAAGCGTGATGGGTCTCCCCGGAGGGCGGCTTCGCCGTGCCGCCGGGCTGCACGCGCGTGTGCTGTGCCTGGGGCCGGGACGGGGACGCCGCGGGGGAGGGCCGCCCGTCATGGGTGCCCTCCGCGTCGTCCGCCGTACTTCCGTTGACGACACTCACCCGGACGTGGCCCTCGCCGTCGGGGGTCGTGCCCACGCGCGCGTCCGCGTCACCGGGCGGCGCCAGCCGCAGGGCCGACTCGCCGATGCGCAGCAGCGCGCCCGGCGCCAGGCGGACCGGACGGGTACCGAGACGGGCGCCGGACAGGGTCGAGCCGTTCGTGGAGCCCAGGTCCGCGACCGCTATACGGCCGTCCGCCGCGACCGTGACCGCGCAGTGCAGCCGGGAGACGTCCGGGTCGTCGAGCGGGACGTCGGCGTCGGCGGAGCGGCCGATGGTGATCTGGCCGCCATGCAGGAGATGGACCCCGCCCGCGTCCGGTCCCGCGACCACGTGCAGCTGGGTCGCCGCCTCGTCCGCCTCGGGGTGCGGCTCGGGCTCGGCGGGGGTGCCCAGGGCGAGCACGGCGCCGTCGATCAACGGGGGTTCGCCGAGGGTGCAGCGCTGGGTGTCCAGGCGCTGGGCACCCGCGTACAGCACCACCGCGCCGCCGCTCTCACGGCCCGTACCGCGCTCGGGCACGGACGAACCGCCGTCGCCCGCGACCACCGACGCCAGGGCCGAGGCGACCGCGGCGAGCGCCGTGCCGGCGGGAGCGGTGACCAGCACATCGCAGCTCGCGGCGCGCGCCCACGGCTCCGAGGGCGGGCCCAGCGGGTCTACGACGGTCAGCCGGATCTGCATCGCCGTCAGCGGTCCCTTCTGCACGGGCACCTGTTTTGGAGGACGAAGCCACGCCACGGGTCCCACCACCGCGGACTTCCCCCACCGCACACGAGCACGTCGGCCAGTACTGGAGGCATCCTCGCACCTGCCACCGACAACGCGCCCGCCCCCCACCGATAAGTGATCTTGAATGGCCGCCTCTGCCCGCAAAAGTGCCTGACCAGTGACCGATGGCTGTCCGTTTGGGATCGGTTTGGTTATCGGTTTGAGATCGGTCACGTTCGGGATCCGGCAACCGAAGCGACCGAATCGGACGTCTTTCCATCGAACGCGCAAGGGAGGCCGTACGTAGCCGTACATGGACGGTGGCCGTTACCCAGGGCCTTCCGGGAGCACGGCACTACAGTGGGTCGGAACACCAGCAAGCAGCAGGGGAGCCATGACGTGCGGCCGGTAGGGAGCAAGTACCTCCTTGAGGAGCCGCTGGGACGCGGCGCCACGGGCACCGTCTGGCGCGCTCGCCAGAGGGAGACCGCGGGAGCCGAGGCGGCGGTCGCCGGCCAGCCCGGCGAGACGGTGGCGATCAAGGTCCTCAAGGAGGAGCTCGCCAACGACGCGGACATCGTGATGCGCTTCCTGCGCGAGCGGTCCGTGCTGCTGCGGCTGACCCACCCGAACATCGTCCGCGTACGGGACCTGGTGGTCGAGGGCGATCTGCTGGCGCTGGTCATGGATCTCATCGACGGTCCCGACCTGCACCGCTACCTGCGGGAGAACGGCCCCTTCACGCCGGTCGCGGCCGCCCTGCTCACCGCTCAGATCGCCGACGCGCTCGCCGTCAGCCACGCCGACGGTGTCGTGCACCGGGACCTGAAGCCCGCCAACGTCCTGCTCATGCAGGACAACGGCCGGATGCACCCGATGCTCACCGACTTCGGCATCGCCCGTCTCGCCGACTCCCCGGGCCTCACCCGCACCCACGAGTTCGTCGGCACGCCCGCGTACGTCGCCCCGGAGTCCGCCGAAGGCCGGCCGCAGACCTCCGCGGTCGACATCTACGGCGCCGGCATCCTGATGTACGAGCTGGTCACCGGCCGTCCGCCGTTCGGCGGCGGGTCCGCCCTGGAGGTGCTGCACCAGCACCTCACCGCCGAACCGCGCCGCCCCTCGACCGTGCCCGAACCGCTGTGGACGGTCATCGAGCGCTGCCTGCGCAAGAACCCCGACGAACGACCCAGTGCCGAGAACCTCGCGCGCGGGCTGCGTGTCGTCGCCGAGGGCATCGGCGTACACGCCAACTCGATGCAGATCGCGGCGGCCGAGGGCGTCGTCCACCTGCTCGCGCCGGACCCCGCTCCGACGGCTGTGCCCGGATCGGCCGACCCGACCCAGGTGCTCCCGCACAGCGCCGGGGCGTACGACCCGAACGGGGCCACCAGCGTGCTGCCCCACACCGGCGGACCCGGCTCGATGGGCGCCGCGGACCCCACCGCCGTCCTGCCGCCGGTGCAGCAGCACCAGGCCGGCGGCCACGGAGGGCCCGAGGAGCCGCACCCCTGGCAGAACCAGCTGCGCGCCGCCAGGGACCGCAACGAGCAGACGCAGGTCCAGTACCTGGACCCCAACGACGACCCGCTGCGCCGCCGGCCCCAGCGGCAGTCGGGCCGGCCGCCGCAGCAACAGCCCCAGCAGCCGCCGTACCAGCAACCGCCGTCGCGCCCGCAGCAGCAGCAACGAGGGCAGCAGCCCCCGCCCGGATACGGCTACCCGCAGGGGCCGGGCCAGGGGCAGCCGCCCCAGCACCAGCAGTACGCGCCGCCGCAGCACCAACAGCAGCCGCAGCAGCGGTACGCGCCGCCCGCGCCCCAGCAGCCCCAGCGCCCGCAGCAGCCCGAGGGCCGGCCGCCGCGCGAGCCGAGGGAACCCCGGCAGCGCAGCGCCAACCCGATGAAGATCCCCGGGCTCGGCTGCCTCAAGGGATGCCTGTTCACGATCATCATCCTGTTCGTCGCCGCGTGGCTGATCTGGGAACTGAGCCCGCTGCAGGGGTGGATCGGCTCGACGAAGGGCTTCTTCGCGCAGCTCGGTGACTGGATCGACACGGTCAGCGGCTGGGTCGGGGATCTGGGCGGCGGCGGTTCCGGGGGCCAGTCCGGGCAGTAGCCGGCGGGCGGCGGGCGTGCGTCCGTCGGGTATCGGTTACCGCTCCGACTCCAGGTCGGGCATTTGGGTGTTAGCCATGTCATTCATGGAGCAGATGGGCTGTGCTCTGGCCGTGATTCAGGTGTGACTCTGGGGATTTGTCGACACCTGGCGGGTGATTTCCGTCCCGGCGGTGAAGGTTGGGGCTCCGGACGCGTAGTTTTGTCGGCTGAGGCCGAAGCTGAGGCCGAGGTCTGGGTCGGCTGGGGGTCCGGGGGTTGCCCCCCGGAACGGCGCAGCGTCGGCAACCCGCGTCTGTAGGAGCAGTCTTGGCACGGAAGATCGGCAGCCGGTACACCGCCAACCAGATCCTGGGGCGGGGCAGCGCCGGCACGGTGTGGCTGGGCGAGGGTCCCGAGGGGCCCGTCGCCGTCAAGCTGCTGCGCGAGGATCTGGCGTCGGACCAGGAGCTCGTCGGACGCTTCGTGCAGGAGCGGACCGCGCTGCTCGGCCTCGAACACCCGAACATCGTGTCCGTACGGGACCTGGTGGTCGACGGGAACGACCTCGCGCTCGTCATGGACCTCGTGCGGGGTACGGACCTGCGCACCCGGCTCGACCGGGAGCGCAGGCTCGCGCCCGAGGCCGCCGTCGCGATAGTGGCCGACATCGCGGACGGGCTGGCCGCCGCGCACGCCGCAGGGGTCGTGCACCGCGACGTGAAGCCGGAGAACGTACTGCTGGACATGCAGGGCCCGTTGGGCCCCGGCGGCTCGCATCCGGCCCTGCTGACCGACTTCGGCGTCGCGAAACTGATCGACTCACCGCGGCGGACCCGGGCTACGAAGATCATCGGTACGCCGGACTATCTGGCGCCGGAGATCGTGGAGGGACTGCCTCCGCGCGCGGCGGTCGACATCTACGCGCTGGCGACGGTCCTCTATGAGCTGCTGGCCGGGTTCACGCCCTTCGGCGGCGGCCACCCGGGCGCGGTCCTGCGCCGCCATGTCACGGAGACGGTGGTGCCCCTCCCGGGCATCCCGGAGGAACTGTGGCAGCTGCTCGTGCAGTGCCTGGCGAAGGCGCCGGCGTCGCGGTTGCGGGCGTCGGAGCTGGGGGTGCGGCTGCGGGAGCAGTTGCCGTTGCTGGTGGGGATGCCGCCGCTGGACGTGGACGAGCCGGACTCGGAGGACGGCACGGAGGCCGGCGGGCAGGGGCCGGCCGCGCGGGACGAGGCGTACGACGAGGTGGCCGTGCCGGTGGGGGAGCGGGTGCGGCGGGGTGCGGTGCCGCTGGTGCGCGGTGCGAAGCCGGACTCGAACCGGGACACGCACACGTCGATGCGGGTGCCGGGGCCGGACGAGCTGGCGGGCGGGGCGCTGGGTACGGCGCGTGTGCCGCGTCCTGCGGGGGCGCCGCGGCCCGGTTCGGCGCGGCATCGGGCCTCGGCGCGGCGCCGCAGGGTGACGTTGAGTGTGGCGGCGGTGGCGTTGGTGGCCGCGGTGGGTGTGGGCACGTGGGTTGCCACGTCGGGCGACGACGCGGGGGCGACCCCGCCGGACACGAAGAACTCGGCGCCGGCGTCTCCGTGAGGCGTGGGTTTCGCCCCCGCCGCCCTTACCCGTTCCCATCCCTGGGGCTGCCGCCCCAGACCCCGCTACGGCCCTGAACGGGCCTTGTCCTCAAGCGCCGGACGGGCTGGGAGGGCTGGGCTTTGGCTGAACACGCGGCGGGGGCGGGTGGGCGGGAAAGAAGCTGGGGCCGGACAGGCCTTGTCCTGGCTGGGTGGCCTGGGCTGGGCTGGGCTGGAGAGGTTCGAGGGCGTCTGGTAGGCGGGGCGAGACGGGTGGGTGGGTGGGAGAGCCGGCCTGGGCGGTATGTGCCTCACCTCTCTGACGCCGGTCAAGCAGGCGGGAAAGTCTGCCGCTCGGCGGAGCCGTTACGCTGGTGTCGTGGCAGTCGTCGATGTATCCGAAGAGCTCAAGTCCCTCTCCTCGACCATGGAGTCGATCGAGGCCGTCCTGGACCTCGACAAGCTGAGGGCAGATGTCGCCGTGCTCGAGGAGCAGGCGGCGGCGCCGTCCCTGTGGGACGACCCGGAAGCAGCGCAGAAGATCACCAGCAAGCTCTCCCACCTCCAGGCGGAGGTGAGGAAGGCCGAGGCGCTGCGCGGGCGGATCGACGATCTGAGCGTGCTCTTCGAGATGGCCGAGGAGGAGGACGACCCGGACACCCGCGCCGAGGCCGAGACCGAGCTGACCTCGGTCAAGAAGGCGCTGGACGAGATGGAGGTCCGTACCCTCCTCTCCGGCGAGTACGACGCCCGTGAGGCCCTCGTCAACATCCGCGCGGAGGCCGGTGGCGTGGACGCCGCCGACTTCGCCGAGAAGCTTCAGCGGATGTACCTGCGGTGGGCCGAGCAGAAGGGCTTCAAGACCGAGATCTACGAGACGTCGTACGCGGAGGAGGCCGGCATCAAGTCGACCACCTTCGCCGTCCAGATCCCGTACGCCTACGGGACGCTCTCCGTGGAGCAGGGCACGCATCGCCTCGTACGCATCTCGCCCTTCGACAACCAGGGGCGTCGGCAGACCTCGTTCGCCGGGGTGGAGATCCTGCCCGTCGTGGAGACGACCGACCACATCGAGATCGACGAGTCCGAGCTGCGGATCGACGTCTACCGGTCGTCCGGTCCCGGCGGCCAGGGCGTCAACACCACCGACTCCGCGGTGCGGCTGACCCACCTGCCGACCGGCATCGTGGTCTCCTGCCAGAACGAGCGGTCGCAGATCCAGAACAAGGCGTCCGCGATGAACGTGCTCCAGGCCAAGCTCCTCGACCGGCGCCGCCAGGAGGAGCAGGCCAAGATGAACGCCCTCAAGGGCGACGGCGGCAACTCCTGGGGCAACCAGATGCGTTCGTACGTCCTGCACCCGTACCAGATGGTCAAGGATCTGCGCACGGAGTACGAAGTCGGCAACCCCGAGGCCGTGTTCAACGGTGAGATCGACGGTTTCCTCGAAGCCGGAATTCGCTGGCGCAAGCAGCAGGAGAAGTAGAGCCCCAAAGAACTCCTTGTCGACAAAGCAACCGCCGTCCACTGGACGGCGGTTGCTTTGTGTCGCGGGATGTCTGGGTTTTACATCACACTCACAGGGTCTGATGTGCGGCACCGGAGGAACAAGCGGACATTGCGCACGCAACGACCTTGACGTTCTCTTGGAAAATCGAAAAGGTGACGCTTGGCACGCGTATCTCTGGGGCGCATGTGAACCGGGGGGCGCTCATCGCTCCCCCTGTCGATCACGGCCCCGGGCGCGGCTCCACTGATGATTTAGCTACTGGGGGTAGCAGCCTTATGACGAACAAGACGCGGATCCGGGTCGCGCGGATCGCGGCCGGAGCGGTCATCGCCGCCGGTGCGTCGTTCACCGCCGCGGGCATCGCCTCTGCCGCCGACGACGACGATTGCCTGATCGTGGTCTGCGCCGGTACGCCGAGCCCCGAGCCGGAACCGACGCCGACCGTTCCGACTGAGCTCCCGACCGAGCCGGAGCCCACCCCGACCCTGCCCGACCCCGAGCCCACCCCGACCGTGCCGACCACGCCGACGGTCGCTCCCGAGCCCTCGGAGCCGGAGGAGCCCTCCACCGAGCCGAGTGAGCCCACTGAGGAGGACCCGACCGGGACGCCGTCCGAAGACCCTACGGATGACAGCGGTACGGGCCCCGGCGACGACACCGACGGTGGCAACAGCAACACCGACCCCGACGGCGGCTCGAACCCCTCCACCCAGGAGGAGGGCTCCTCGTCCCTGACCGACACGGGCACGGACACCGCCGCCCAGGGTTCGGGCGCCGAGCTCGCCGAGACCGGCGCCGCCGAGACGACCTTCCTGATCATCGGTGCCGCCACTATGATCGCCGGCGGTATCGGCTTCCGCGTCCTCCCGCGCCTCGTGGGCGGCCGTGGCGGAGCTGCCGCCTAGTAGGCAGTCGCCGGCAGTCAGTAGCCGGCGATCGGTAGTACGTGCACACGTGAAGGGCCCGGAGCTTCGTCGCTCCGGGCCCTTCACGCGTACATCCTGCGGGGCCGCCCTCCGCGGGGCCCCACTTGCCCCTGCGTCGCCCGTACGGGCTTCCGCGCGGCCTATGCCGTCTGGTGCGCCACCAGGGCCAGTGCCGCGATCAGCACCGCCAGCAGCGCGATCAGCGCCATCGGGTTGAGTCCGCCGAACGGGCTCTCTTGCTGCAGCCGCTGGCGGCTGGCCCGGCAGACGCGACAGCGTCCCTCGTTCACGGGCGCCGCGCAGTTCGCGCACACCAATCGGTCGTACGTCATGCGCTTTGCCCTCCTTGCGCCGCTTCCACGTACACAACGCTTTCGGGAACGCAACCGTTCCCCACTCCACTGTGCCAGGTTCCGCGGATTTCGGCGCGGTTCGCCTTATCCTGCCCAGCGCTCCACGGGTTAGGCGGCGCACGGAAGCTCCCCCGGCTGGCATAAATGCGCACAACCCTTACGCAATGCACTCCCGTGCCTGCGCTCCTGTGCTCGGTTCGCGTATGGTCACGGTCACCTGCCCCCGATGGTCCGTGGTGTATCCGTGATCCGATTCGACAGCGTCTCCAAGGTCTACCCCAAGCAGAACCACCCCGCCCTCAGGGATGTCACCCTCGAGGTCGAGAAGGGTGAGTTCGTCTTCCTCGTCGGGTCCTCCGGCTCAGGCAAGTCCACCTTCCTGCGGCTGATCCTCCGCGAGGAGCGCGCCAGCCACGGTCAGGTGCACGTCCTGGGCAAGGACCTCGCGCGCATCTCCAACTGGAAGGTGCCGCAGATGCGGCGCCAGCTGGGGACGGTGTTCCAGGACTTCCGGCTGCTGCCGAACAAGACGGTCGCCGAGAACGTCGCCTTCGCGCAGGAGGTCATCGGCAAGTCCAAGGGCGAGATCCGCAAGTCCGTACCCCAGGTGCTCGACCTTGTCGGGCTGGGGGGCAAGGAGGAGCGGATGCCCGGTGAGCTGTCCGGTGGTGAGCAGCAGCGCGTGGCCATCGCGCGGGCCTTCGTGAACCGGCCCAAGCTGCTGATCGCCGACGAGCCCACCGGCAACCTCGACCCGCAGACCTCCGTCGGCATCATGAAGCTGCTCGACCGGATCAACCGGACGGGCACGACCGTGGTGATGGCGACGCACGACCAGAACATCGTGGACCAGATGCGCAAGCGCGTCATCGAGCTGGAGAAGGGCCGTCTCGTCCGCGACCAGGCGCGCGGCGTCTACGGCTACCAGCACTGAGTTCCCGGAAAGGCTTGAGCCCGCCATGCGCGCCCAGTTCGTACTGTCGGAGATCGGTGTCGGTCTTCGTCGCAATCTGACGATGACGTTCGCCGTCGTCGTCTCCGTAGCCCTGTCGCTCGCCCTGTTCGGCGGGTCGCTCCTGATGAGCGACCAGGTCAGCACGATGAAGGGCTACTGGTACGACAAGGTCAACGTCTCGGTGTTCCTCTGCAACAAGAGCGACGCCGAGTCCGACCCGAACTGTGCCAAGGGCGCGGTGACCGGCGACCAGAAGAAGCAGATCCTCGCCGACCTCGACAAGATGACCTCCGTTGTCCAGGAGGTGACCTACGAGTCCGCGGACCAGGCCTACAAGCACTACAAGGAGCAGTTCGGCGACTCCCCGCTGGCCAGTTCGCTCACCCCGGACCAGATGCAGGAGTCGTACCGGATCAAGCTCAAGGACCCGGAGAAGTACCAGGTCATCGCGACGGCCTTCGACGGGCGCGACGGGGTGCAGTCCGTGCAGGACCAGAAGGGCATTCTCGACAACCTCTTCGGGCTGCTGAACGGTATGAACTGGGCCGCCCGGGCGGTGATGGCGCTCATGCTCGTCGTCGCGCTGATGCTGATCGTCAACACCGTGCGTGTTTCCGCGTTCAGCCGTCGGCGTGAGACCGGGATCATGCGGCTCGTCGGTGCCTCCGGGTTCTACATCCAGGCGCCGTTCATCATGGAGGCCGCGGTCGCGGGGCTGATCGGCGGTGGTGTCGCCTGTGCCTTCCTGCTGATCGCGCGGTACTTCATCATCGATCACGGGCTGGCACTGTCCGAGAAGCTGAACCTGATCAACTTCATCGGCTGGGACGCCGTTCTCACGAAGCTTCCGCTGATCCTCGCGACGAGTCTGCTGATGCCGGCGCTTGCCGCGTTCTTCGCGCTGCGCAAGTACCTGAAGGTGTGACGCATGCCAAGAGGGCCGTTCGGTCAACCGACCGTACGGCCCTTCGCGTTGTCCTAGACTCACCGGCATGTCAGGCCGCGACCTGTTCACACAGCCCCGCCGTGCAGGCCGCGGGGCGGCTCTGACGTTGCTCTTCGCCAGCGTCCTGGTCGCCGGCGCGGCCACCGGCTCGCTCCCCGAGCCCGCCGAGCACAAGCCGGCCACCCCGGACACCGTCCGCGCCGCCGCCCCCGCCGGGCACCACGAGGACGTCGCTGCCGCTGCCGCCGAGGCCATGGCCGACGGCGAGTCCCCCGTGGAGGCCGCCGAGCGCGCCGTCAGCCGCAGCGGGGACCGCTGGGGAGCGGTGTACTCCCCAGGGGAGTACGAGGAGTTCGAGGAGGCCCTCGACGGCCAGTACACGGGCGTCGGCCTGTGGGCCCGGCGTGGGCGGGACGGCCGTATCGAGGTCACCAGGGTGCGGTCCGGGTCGCCCGCGGCCGTCGCCGGGATCCGTAGCGGCGACCGGCTGCGCAGTGTCGACGGGAAGACGGTCGACGGGCGGCCGGTCACCGAGGTCGTCTCCTTACTCCGCGGTGACGCACAGGACGCCGCCGCCGGTACGACCGTCCGGCTCGGGCTGGAACGCGGCACGCGCGCGTGGAGCGAGACTCTGCGCCGGGCCCAGCTGTCCACGGACTCCGCGACCGTCCGGAAGGTCGACGACGGCAAGGTCACCGTCATCCGGGTCGCCGCCTTCACCAAGGGGGTCGGTGACGTGGTGCGGACCGCCGTACGGCAGGCCCCCGACGGCGCCGGCATCATCCTCGACCTGCGCGGCAACTCCGGCGGCCTGGTCACCGAGGCCGTCACCGCCGCCTCCGCCTTCCTCGACGGCGGCCTCGTCGCCACGTACGACGTCAACGGCGAGCAGCGCGCCCTGCACGCCGATCCGGGGGGCGACACCTCCAGACCCCTGGTCGCGCTCGTCGACGGCGGCACGATGAGCGCGGCCGAGCTGCTCACGGGTGCCCTCCAGGACCGCGGCCGGGCGGTCGTCGTGGGCTCCAGGACCTTCGGCAAGGGCTCGGTGCAGATGCCGAGCCAGCTGCCCGACGGCTCCGTCGCCGAACTGACCGTCGGCCACTACCGCACCCCCGCGGGGCGCGGCGTCGACGGCGTGGGCCTCACTCCCGACCTCGACGCCGACCAGGGGGCACTGGAGCAGGCGGAGACCGTACTGAGCGGTCTGGGCGACCCCTCGTAGGGCCCGCGTAATCCACTTTCCCGGGAGCGGGTCAGTAGTGCGAAAATGGGCGGCACTATGGCTAAGGAAACAGGGCGCAAGCTGGTCGCCCAGAACAAGAAGGCGCGGCACGACTACGCCATCATCGACACCTACGAGGCCGGACTGGTCCTCACCGGTACCGAGGTGAAGTCGCTGCGTCAGGGGCGCGCCTCGCTCGTCGACGGCTTCGTGCAGCTCGACGGGCACGAGGCGTGGCTGCACAACGTGCACGTGCCGGAGTACAGCCAGGGCACCTGGACCAACCACAGTGCCCGGCGCAAGCGGAAGCTGCTGCTGCACCGCGCGGAGATCGAGAAGCTGGAGTCCAAGACGCAGGAGGGGGGCAACACGATCGTGCCCCTGGCCCTGTACTTCAAGGACGGCCGGGCGAAGATCGAGATCGCGCTGGCGCGAGGCAAGAAGGAGTACGACAAGCGGCAGACGCTGCGGGAGAAGCAGGACCGGCGTGAGACGGACCGGGCGGTCTCGGCGGTGAAGCGCAAGCAGCAGCACGCGTAGCGCGCGGGAATTCGGTGGCATCGGCGCGCGTTGGTCACGTACGATGGCTACTGCACCCCGTCGAGGGTGCGCGTTCCTCTCCGGAGGGACTCCTCCTCGGAGGGCTTGAAAAAACAACATGGGGATGATCGGTTTCGACAGCGGCTGTCGAAGCAGGTGAAGCGTGTCGAGGAAGCGGCCATGATCTCGTAAACCACAGGCCGAAAAAAATAATCGCCAATTCTAACAGCGATTCTCCCAAGCAGCAGTTCTCCCTCGCCGCCTGATTTCAGGTAGCGACGAGCCTGCTCCTTACTAAAGGGAGTGTCAGCCCGGGAGTGTTCCCGACCCGGATCCTGGCATCAGCTAGGGGACTAAACCTTGATCCCGGTCACGGGGTGAAGAGGGAAATCTAACAGTGACTGGGCCCGTCGGCGACTTGTTCGCGTGATTGCCGGGGCCGAGAAAAGCACAGCGAACTGCACACGGAGAAGCCCTGATTCCGCACCGTTGGACGCGGGTTCGATTCCCGCCATCTCCACAGTTCCCATGTTATGCATTGCATCGGCTGAGGCCCCTTCGCTTTCGAGCGGAGGGGCCTTTGTCGTTCTCGTGAGTGTCTTGTGCGGCGTCCAGTGGTGGCTGGATCCGGCCTGATCGTCGAATTCAAGCCATGTGCCCGGTGGGATCTTGCCACCGGAACTTGTGACATGTCTATGGTGACCCTCGCGCGCCAGGCGGACCTGACCCGTCCGCCGCCGCGCACTTCAGACTGCGGACGGGGGGAACCGCCGCCAGGTCTGCCTCCTCGGACGGACGGGCAGGACGGACAACCCCTGCCTGCCTTTGTTCATGAGGGGGATGTTCTTCTTGCGAAGATCTACAAGACGCTTCGCGCGCGTGGTTCCGATCGTTCTCTCCGTGGCCGTCCTGAGCACGGTCGCCGCCCGGCCCGAACTGGCCGCACGGTACACGGACACCGACACCGCGCCCGTGGCCGCCGTCGACGACAGCTACGACGGCTTCGACAGCGCCGCCGCCGAGCAACTGCGGCAGGACCAGTGCCTGATGGCCGGCGCGCTGCGACTCGGCGGGTCGGGCATGTTCACCACCGCGCAGGACGCGCTCAACCAGACCCCGGACAAGCTGCACACAGCGGCGAACCGGGAGTACTGGAACGGGACTCCGCTGGCGACGGCGTTCCAGCAGGACAAGGACGCCGCCGACAAGGAAGGCAGCGCGCTGTACGCCCGCCTTCAGGACTGGCAGAAGCCGGTGTCGGGGCTGCCGACCCCGGGCGGGTTCTCGAGTGTCGCGGACTTCCAGGACCCGCCGGGGCTGCCCGGCAGCGACAAGGAGGACTTCCACAGCCAGACCGGTCTCTCGCAGTGGATCTACGACCAGTTCTGGAAGACCGAGGGCGACTTCTACGAGGACCCCACGCCGAAGGCCGACGAGGCCACGGTGAAGGCGGTCAGGGATCTCGGCACCCCGCTCTACGGCAGTTCCCCGGACCCGTCGCTGCCCGCACCGGAGTGGAACCAGGCGTTCACCGAGCACCAGGCGTGGGACGACCTGGTCAACTGGAGCCCGCGGCCGACAGGTTCGGACGACGCGCGGCTCTTCCTGGCGTCAGGTGGGTTCCCGCGTACGGCGGCTGAGCCGGGCACCGTCGAATACCGGCTTGCCGTCGAGGACTTGAAGACACGGTTCGCGGCGTGCGCGTGGCGTGGGCCGGTCGACCCGAGCAAGGTGCTCGGCAGGCAGGTGGCCGCCGCGTCGGCGGAGTGGCAGCAGGAGATCGCGTCGCAGGCCGCGCCGCGCAACCAGATCCTGGGCGCCAACCGTGACGCGGTGAAGGCCCTCGCGGCCGGCTCGAAGGCGCTCGGCGAGATGCTGGGCCAGTCCTGGATCGCCGACCACCTGACCCGCTGGCAGAGTTACTGGTCCGCCGGTGGTCCCGGCTGGATCGGCGACAGCCCGATGGTCGTCCACGCGAACGGCTCCTCCGGCAAGTGCCTCGAAGTGGCCGGCGCGGGCAAGACCAACGGTTCGCTCGTGCAGATCTTCACCTGTAACGGCGGCGCCGGGCAGAAGTGGCAGATCAGCGGCGACACGCTCGTCAACGTCAACTCCGGCAAGTGCCTGGACGTGAAGAGCTCCGGCAGCGCCAACGGGACGGCCGTACAGATCTGGACCTGCAACGGCAGCGCCGCGCAGAAGTGGGAGTACGACACCCACGCCACCACGCGGCTGTTCAACACGGGCACCGGTAACTGCCTCGACCTCGCGACGTACGACAACAGCCGTGACGGGCGGATGTGGGACTGCAAGGGCACCGTCCCGCAGAAGTTCGACATCACGCCGTCCGGTCACAACGGCACCGACAGCCTGAGCTACCCGACGACGGGCCAGTTCGCCAAGGCGAAGGCGGGTATCGCCGCCGCCCAGGCCGCGTCGGCCAAGCAGCTCGCGGCGATCAAGGCGCAGGCCGCTGCCGCGAAGAAGGCGGCCACCGCGACGGACACGGCCGAGCAGGCCGCGTACGCCATCGCCGACAGGGCGGGGGCTCCGCGAGGGCGCGGACTGCTGGTCGGTCAGCAGAAGGCGCAGGTCACGAAGGCGTCGTCGGCCGCGCTGGACGCGCTGGTGAAGGCCGGCGAGACGGCTGACGCGGCCACGCGGGCCGCCGCCGGGGACAGCGCGACCATCGCCGCGCGTGCGGTGACGCAGACGGCCGCGTCGAAGGCGGCGTTCCGTACGGCCGCCGCGAACCAGGCCAGGGAGCAGGCGAAGGCCGCCGCCGACGCTGCCGCCGTACAGGCGCAGAACGCGAAGGCCGCCCGGGATCTCGCCAAGGCCAAGCTGGGCGAGACGCAGAAGGCGGAGGCGGACGCGAAGGCGGCTGCCGCCGATGCGCGGGCCCACCGGCTGAACGCGGAGAAGGAGGAGCTGACGGCGAAGGCGGAGAAGGAGACCGCCGCGCAGAAGCAGGCCGAGGCCGCGCAGCACCGGCAGAACGCCGAGGGGTACGCCACCGAGGCCACCGGCGCCAAGGGCCGGGCGGAGGCGTCCGAGACGACGGCGCGTGAGCGTCGGCAGGACGCGGAGGCGGCGCGGGACAGGGCGAAGGCCAAGCGGGACGACGCGTGGGACGCCGAGAGCAAGGCCGACACGGCGCGCGCGAAGGCCGACGCGAAGGGGGCGTACGCCGACGCGCACGACGCCGACGACCAGGCGACGGCGTCGCGGGCGGCGGCGGACGAGGCGGACCGGCACGCGAGTGACGCGGAGTCGGCAGCCGTGTCGGCCCGTGGCGAGGCGAACGCGGCGACGCGGGCGGCGGCCGATGCCGACGCGGCGGCGACGCGTGCCGAGGCGGCGGCCAAGCGGGCCCGTTCGGAGTCGGACGCGGCGAACGCGGCGAAGCTGCGGGCGGACGCGGCGGTCCGTACGGCGACGGCCTCGGCGGCCGACGCCATCAAGGCGTCGCAGACGGCGGCTCAGGCGGCCCGTACGGCCGACGAACTCGCCGACGCGGCCGAGAAGTACGCGGCCGAGGCGAAGACACACGCCGACGTGGCCGGGGCGGAAGCCGTCAAGGCGGTCGCGGGTGCGGCGGAGGCCGTCGGTCATGCGTACGCGACCGCGCAGGCGGCGGAGGACGCCCGTAACGCGGCGCAGCAGGTGGCCGCGCCGGCCAACGACGCGATCCAGCTCGGCTCGCCGTACGTCACCACGGACTCCGCCGCGGGGCTCGTGGTCCTGACCGGGCAGTCGACGAAGACGATCGCCCAGCAGCAGGTGGCCGTCGCGGAGGCGCACGAGGCGAACGCGGCGAAGGTCGCGTCGCAGGCCCAGAGCACCGCGAACGCGGCGACGGGCGACGCGAAGGCGGCACTCGTGCTGGCCTCGGAGGCCGCAGGGTTCGCGGCGCAGGCCCGCAAGTCGGCCAAGGAGGCGATGGGTTACTCGGCGGAGGCGGCGCAGTACGCGGCCGAGGCGCAGAAGTCACTGGCCCGCACCATCGAGTACGACCGTCAGGCGACCCTGGACGCGGCAGCGGCCGACCGGGCCGCCGGGCGTGCCGAGGGCTACGCCAAGGACGCCCGCGCCTCCGCCGACCAGGCGGCCCTGGACGCGGCTGCGGCCCGCCAGGCCGCGTCGCAGGCCGAACAAGCGGCGAAGGACGCCCGCGCGGCGGCCGACCGGGCCGACGCCGAGGCAATGATCGCGGAGGAGGCGGCGAAGGACGCGCAGAAGTACGCGGACTCGGCGCAGGAGGCCTTCGAGTCCTCGGAGCGCAAGGGCTCCAACGAGACGGTCGCCGAGGGTTCCGGCTCCGGCATCGAGGGTGTCTTCTACGTCGTCGACAAGATGACCGACGCGGCACCGGCCAAGCAGCTCAACGAGTGCGAGTACGTGGTCCAGGGCTGCACGGTGACGTACGAGCTGCGTCTCAACCTCACGGTCAGCTACTACTACTGCGCCAACCCCGATGTCCCCGCCACCGAGACAGGCTGCCCGAAGGCGGACTGGGTCTTCCTCGACACGAAGTCGTTCGCGGACCAGAAGCAGGAGTGGACCCACCACTTCAGCTTCGAGGACATCACCCGGATCGGCTGGCAGGCGCTCTTCGGGGAGACGGCCGGCGCGATCCTGTACGAGATCGTGCTGGGCGACGTCGCCGAGTGCTTCCACGGTGACAAGTCCAGCTGCGCCTGGGCCGCCACGCTCTTCGTGCCGCAGGCGATGTTCACGAAGCTCGCCAATGCGGTCAAGATCGCCCAGCGGGTCGAAATCGCCATCAAGACCGGTGAGGACGCCGCAGGCATCCTCGCGGACCTGAAGAAGATCTACGGCGAGAAGGGCGCCCTCGATGTCGCCGACGCCACCAGTGCGGCGGGCATGGGGCTGCGTGTCGCGACCTCGGTGGCGGAACGGGCGAAGATCGCCCGAGGCCCTCTCGACACCAAGCTGCTGGACAAGCTCAAGGACGCCGGCGTCAAGATCGACAGGGCGAGCACGCTCTGGGTCATCAACTACGCCAAGCCCGGCCTGCCCATCGCCTGGCTGGAGAAGGGCACCGTCAACGCGGGTCTGACCCACATCGTGTTCCGGCACGCGGGCGAGTTCGCGAACGCGGGAGTCCGGGTGGACGACATCCCGGCCCTCGTGAGGACGGCCCTGACCCAGGGCACGAGGGTCGGCACCCAGGGGGCCGGCAGGCCTATCCTCGAGGTCGCCTTCCTGGGCAAGGTCCACCGTGTGGCCGTCAGTGTGGGCGACAACGGATACGTGATCGGAGCGAACATCGCATGACCCTCGAAGAACCGCGGCACCTGCTGGTGCAGGCGCGGGGCGAACCGTCTCCGCTGTTCGAGACGGAGGACCCCTGGGCCTTCGACGACCTCGGCGCCTTCACCCGTTGTGTGCCGCTGGACGACGAGCGGTTGCTCCTCCCGGCGGATCTGGCCGACGCGCTGCGTTCATGGGCCCGGTCCCGTCCGCCGGGCGGGTTCACCTCCCGTCCGGAGCTGCGGGGGCACGTCAAGCAGGGGCTGGCGGTCGCCCGGCGGCTGGCCGCGCGGCTCGGGCCGGCGTGGACCGTGCGGTACTGGGACGAGCAGCACCGCACGGAGAAGTGGGTGTGCTGGGGGTGCGACCGGTTCCACTGGGAGCGTGACGCCCACGGCACGCCTCCGCACCCGGTCGACCTCACGGTCGAGGGCGAGTTCAGGTTCGGTCCGTTGCGCTCGGAGGGATTCGGGGACTTCTTCCCGGACGATCCGGCCGCCGCGCTGGCCCTGTCCGACGGTCTTGTCGCCGACCTGTACGGGTGGGCGCGGAGCATCGACGACACGGTGAACCTGGAGGTGCGGGACCGGGTGGACGGCAAGTACGACGCCGAGTTCGAGCGGCTGTTCCGTGCAGGTGCGGAGCTGGCGAGACGCGTCGCGCACGAGGCGGGCCCGGACCGGACGGTGACCTACAAAGGCCTGGCCAACGGTGGGCTGGCCGCGCTGACCTCGGTCAGCTGGCGAGGGGACCGGCAGGTGTAACGGTGCGTGCACGCCGCGTACCGGCTCGGGTGGTGAGCCGGTACGCGGCGGCGCCGGTCGCCGTCAGCGCAGGCTGAACGTCGACAGACGCAGGCCCGGGGACAGGACCAGGTACACGTCCGTACGGCCCTTCGCCGAGCCCGACAGGCCGGCCGTCACCGTCTCGTAGGTGTACGGCGACGAGGTGCCGTCCGTACGGGCCGTGCCGAGGAGTCTGCCGGTCGGGGAGCCGAGCCGGACCTCGACGGTGCCGGCGGCGCCGGCGACCTGGGCCGTGAACTCCCGGATTCCGGAGCCCAGTTGACCGTCGCCGAACTTCAGCCAGGCCCCCTCGGGCGCAGCCGACACCGACGTTCCGCGCACCTTCGACTCGTCGACCAGGCGGATGCCGGAGTAGTCGTCGAAGTTCTCGGCGCGTGTCACGCGCGACAGGTTCCGGGGCGGGATCGTCTCGCCCTGTGCCCGCCAGGTCGCCCGGGTGCGGATGTCCGACGAGGACGCGCCCACCAGCACGTCGTAACTCCCCTTCTCCACCGCCCACTTGGAACGGGTGACGTCCCAGTGCGCGAGGTCCCGCACCCCCACCTTCAGGTGTACCGTCCGTGTCTCACCCGGTCGCAGCGACACGCGCTCGAACGCCTTCAGCTGCTTCAGGGGCTGTTTGTCGCGCGACGCCCGCTGGTGCACGTACAGCTGCACCACCTCGTCGCCGGTCCGCGTGCCCGTGTTCGTCACCGGGATCTCGTAGCCGTCGGCCGTCCGCCTCAACTCGCCGTAGCGGAACGTCGTGTACGACAGGCCGTGGCCGAAGGGGTACAGCGGGCGGCCCTTGAAGTACTGGTAGGTGCGGTCGGACTTGATGATGTCGTAGTCGAGGATCGACGGGAGGTCCGCCTCCGACCGGTACCAGGTCTGGGTCAGGCGGCCCGCCGGGTTCGTGTCGCCGTACAGGATGTCGGCCAGCGCGTTGCCCGTCTCCTGGCCCGCGTGGGACGTCCAGAGGAGGGCGGGGATCTTCTTCTGGAGTGAGCCCAGGGTGGTCGGGTAGCTGTTCTCGACGATCACCACCGTGTTCGGGTTTGCCGCCCGCACCGCTCTGACCAGGGACTCCTGGGAGGGGGCCAGGCCCATGTCGGTGCGGTCGTGGGCCTCGCGGCCGTTGATCGAGGGGTTCGAGCCGATCACGACCACCGCCGCGTCCTTGCCCCGGACCGCCGCCACGGCCTCGGCCGAACCGTCCCGGACCACGTCCTTCGTGTAGCGCGCGGCCTGCTCCTTGGGGACCAGGCCCAGGGTGCCGTCGGCTCCCGTGGGGCCGACGTAGACCGGGTTCGTCCACCAGGGCTCCTCGGTCTCGTAGCCCGCATAGCGCAGCAGATACGTGCCCGTGCCGTCGTTCTGGGGCTCCAGCGCGAACTGCTGCTGGACGTACCAACCCCCGGGCTGTACCTGGTCGTTGACGAAGCCCGACCAGTTGTAGCCCACGTACCTGCCGTTCGCCGCCGAGCGCAGGGCGACCACTCCCGCGCCCCAGTCGAAGACGTCGAAGCCGCTCTCCATGCCCGGCGTCGTCGCGGACTCCCGCAGGGCCGCGCCCGCCTCGCCCGCGCCCGCCGTCACATACGCGCCCGTCTCCGCGTTCCGCAGCGTGATGCGGTCGACGCCCTCGCTGGTCGTCACGTCCGTGCCGAGCTTCGACGCGATGCCCTCGGCGGGCGTGACCGCGTACGGCAGGGTGCCCGAGTACCAGTCGGTGTACAGGGTGTCGGCCAGCGGGCCGACCACCGCCACGTTCTTCTGCGACTTCCGCAGCGGCAGCGCGCCGTCGTTCTTCAGCAGTACCGTGCCCTCGGCCGCCGCCTCGCGCGCCAGTTTCCGGTGCGCCGGGCTGTTGATCACCGAGCTGTCGATCGAGCCGTACTTCCCGCCGCCCGGGTCGAACTCGCCCAGCCGGACCCGGACGGAGAGGATGTGCGAGACCGCCGTGTCGATGTCCGACTCCGCCAACATGCCTTGTCGCAGCGCCGAGTTGACGGCGTCGACCGTCGGGGCCGAGTCCGCTCCGTTGTCCGTGAAGCTGTCGATGCCCGCCTTCAGCGCCGCCGCGTCGCCCTCGGCGAGGGTGGGGTAGTAGCGCTGGTCGCCGGGGAGGTTGGCCGGGGCGAAAGCGTCGGTGACGTTGAGGAGGTCCTGGTCCGTCCAGGAACGCACGACCTCGTCCAGGTCCGGATTCACCGTGGCGGGGCGGCCGTTGACCAGGTTGTACGACGACATCACGCCCGTCGCCGCGTCCGCCTCGATCGCCGGTCTGAAGGCCGCCTCGTCGTACTCCTTCGCCACGCGCGGGCGCAGGTCCGAGGACGTCGTCGTGCGGTTCTTCTCGTTGTTGTTCGCCAGGTAGTGCTTCAGGGTCGGGGCTGTCTTGAGGTGGTTCGGGTCGCCGCCCGTCAGGCCTTGTCCGTACGCCGTCGACAGTGCGCCGGTCAGCTCCGGGTCCTCGCTGTAGCCCTCCTCGTTGCGGCCCCAGCGCGGGTCGCGGAGCAGGTTGACCACGGGCGCCCAGAGGTTCAGGCCCCAGCCCTCGGGGCGTTCCTGCTGGAAGCCGCGCGTCTCGTCGCCGACCGCCGAGCCGACCTGCCGCATCAACTCCGGGTCCCAGGTGGACGCCAGGCCGATCGCCTGCGGGAACACCGTGGCCTCGCCCAGCCACGCCACCCCGTGCAGCGCCTCGGTGCCGGTGCGGAAGGACCGGATGCCGAGGCGGGGGATCGCGGGCTGGTGCTGGTGGAGGAGGGAGACCTTCTCGGCGAGGGTGAGACGGGTCAGGAGGTCGTTCACCCGTACGGAGACCGCGAGTTGGGGGTCGCGGAACGCCGGGGCGGCGGACGGTGCGGAGGTCGCGGGGACTGCCGATGCCAGACCCGCGACCAGGGTCAGCGCCAGCGCGAACGCGTATCTGCGACTTCTTCTGCTTCGTCCGGCTCTCTTCTTGCCTTTCACTCGCGGCTCCTTCAGTCGGTTTACGGGGCCGTACGTGGCACGGTGCTCGCCCGTTCCGTCAGACGGGGCGGCAGCAGGGTCGCCTCCGGTACCTGGCCCGTGCCGTCCAGCTTCTTCATCAGCAGCTCCACCGCCCGGGCCCCCACCTCCGCCGACGGTATGGCGACCGAGGTGACCGGTACGGGCAGGCTCTCGGCCAGGTCGTCCGGGCAGATCGCGGTGACGGAGAGGTCGCCGGGGACGCGCAGGCCGAGTTGCTCGAAGGCGTCGATCAGGGGTTCCAGAACCGGTTCGTTGTGGACGACGACCCCTGTCAACGCCGGGTGCTCGCGCAGGAGTTGCTCCGCGACCACCCTGGCCGCGGCCGGAGACGCCTCGCAGGGGTGGACCGACGACGACAGACCGCGCCGGTCGGCGGCGGCCGTGAAACCCTGGACCACGCGCTGGGCGAACGCGGTCCTGCGGACGTACACCTCGGGCGGTGAGCCGACCAGGGCGATCACCCGGTGCCCGAGGCCCGCGAGCCGTTCCACGCACAGCTCGCCGGCCGCCCTGAAGTCGAGGTCGATACAGGTCAGGCCGGCCGGGTCGGAGGGGAAGCCGATCAGGACCGACGGCACGTCCAGCGCGCGCAGCAACGGCAGCCGGGGGTCGTCGAGTTGGACGTCCATGACGATCAGCGCGTCCACCAGCGCGGTGTCCGCCACCCGGTGCAGGCCCGCCTCGCCCTCCTCCTGGGTGAGGAGCAGGACGTCGTGGTCGTGCCGGCGCGCGGCCGTCACCACCGACACCGCGAACCGCATAGCGACCGGGACGTGGATGCCGGCCCGCAACGGGATCACCAGCGCCAGTACGTTGGAGCGGCTGCTGGCCAGCGCCCTCGCGCCCGCGTGGGGGCGGTAGCCGAGTTCGCTGATGGAGCGTTCGATGCGCTGCCGGGTCTCCTCGGAGATCGGGCGCTTGCCACTGAGGGCGTACGAGACCGTGCTCGGGGAGACCCCGGCGTGCCGCGCCACATCGGTGATCTTCACCATCACTCGCCTCCTGGCTCTGCCGGCTCCAGCTCCACCGTCAGGAACCCGGTGCCCGCCTTGGCCCGCACCTCACGTCCGCCCGCAGACAGTCCCCACGGCGCCGAGGGATCGCTGCACGACGCCCGCAACGTGTTCCCCTCGCGCACGACTGTGAACGTCAAGTCGTCGATCGGTACCGTCACTTGGGCGCCGCGCTCCAGGCCGTACGCGTGCAGGGTGACCCCGTCGGCGTACGCGTAGTCGGGGCGGTCGTCCACCGCGCCCACCGGGATCACCGCCCCGGGACGCACCAGCAGCGGCACGCTCAGGAAGTCGTGCTGTTCGCGGATCCAGCGAGGGCCGGTGACCGTCCGCCCGGTGAGGAAGTGGGTCCAGGTGCCCTCGGGGACGTAGTACGAGACGTCCCCCTCGTCGCTGAACACGGGCGCGACCAGCAGATCCGGGCCGAGCATGAACTGCCGTTCCAGGTGGGCGCATCCGGGGTCGTCCGGGAACTCCAGGACCATCGCGCGCATCATCGGGACGCCCTCCCGGTGGGCGGTGCGGGCGGCCTCGTACAGATACGGCATGAGGCGGAGCTTCAGCCGGGTGAACAGCCGCAGTACGTCGACGGCCTCCTCGTCGAACAGCCACGGCACCCGGTAGGAGGAGCTGCCGTGCAGCCGGCTGTGGGAGGAGAGGAGGCCGAAGGCGATCCAGCGCTTGAACAGGGCCGGGCTCGGTGTGCCCTCGAAGCCGCCGATGTCGTGGCTCCAGTAGCCGAAGCCGGAGAGCCCGAGGGACAGTCCGCCTCGCAGCGACTCCGCCATCGACTCGTACGTCGCCTCGCAGTCGCCGCCCCAGTGGACCGGGAACTGCTGGCTGCCTGCCGTCGCCGAACGCGCGAACACGACCGCCTCGCCCTCGCCGCGATGCTTGCGCAGCACGTCGAAGACGGTCCTGTTGTAGAGGTACGTGTAGTAGTTGTGCATCCGCTCCGGGTCCGAGCCGTCGGTGAACTCCACGTCCAGCGGGACCCGTTCACCGAAGTCGGTCTTGAAGCAGTCGACGCCCTGCGCGAGCAGCGCCTCCAGTTTCGACGCGTACCAGTCACGGGCGGCTGGGCTGGTGAAGTCGACCAGTGCCATGCCGGGTTGCCACAGGTCCCACTGCCAGACACTCCCGTCCGGTCTCCGCAGGAGGTGGCCGAGTGCCTTGCCCTCCGCGAAGAGCGGCGACCGCTGCGCGATGTACGGGTTGATCCACACGCTGATGTGCAGGCCCCGCTCCTTCAGCCGGGCCAGCATGCCTTCCGGGTCCGGGAACACCCGCGGGTCCCACCGGAAGTCGCACCAGTTGAACTCGCGCATCCAGAAGCAGTCGAAGTGGAAGACGGACAGCGGGAGTTGGCGTTCCCGCATGCCCTCGATGAACGACGTCACTGTCTCCTCGTCGTAGGACGTGGTGAACGACGTCGACAGCCACAGGCCGAACGACCACGGGGGCGGCAGCGCCGGACGGCCGGTCAGGGCCGTGTACTTGCGCAGGATGTCCTTCGGGGTCGGGCCGTGGATGACGTAGTACGTCAACTGCTGTGTTTCCGCGCTGAATTGAACCCTCGACACCGCCTCCGAGGCGACCTCGAAGGACACCCGGCCGGGGTGGTCGACG
Source organism: Streptomyces sp. NPDC020898 (assembly GCF_044333925.1). Classification (NCBI taxonomy): domain Bacteria; kingdom Bacillati; phylum Actinomycetota; class Actinomycetes; order Kitasatosporales; family Streptomycetaceae; genus Streptomyces; species Streptomyces sp. NPDC020898. Next base: position 1,735,907 of record NZ_JBIRRV010000001.1, on the reverse strand, counting down.
AACACGCCGTAGCCCGCGTCCGTGAGGTAGAACGGGACGTTCTTGTAGGCCTGTTCGGTTGCCGTGCCGCCGTCGGCGTTCCACATGTCGACGACCTGACCGTTCTTGACCAGCGGGCCGAAGCGCTCGCCGAGGCCGTAGACGCTCGTCCCGACCCCCAACCCCAGCTGCTCACGCAGATAGTGCGCCCCGGTCGCCGTGTCCCGCATGATGCCCATGCCCTTGGGGCCGCTGCTGGTGAGGACGCGGCCGTGGGCGAGGAAGTCGACGTGCCAGGGGCTGGTGCGACTGACCCGGACGGAGAGGGTCCCGGAGGTCAGGGTCGCGTACTCGTCGTCGTACTCCGTGTGGGCCGTCAAGTCCTCTTTCCGTACCTCGAATTGAGGGCTCTGCGGCTGTTCGCCCTCGAAGTGCGTGAACGTGACGCCGATGACGTCGGGCATCGGGGCGTGCGCGCTGATCGTCACGACCGGTCCCTTCAGCAGGTCGCCGCGGTGGCGGATGGGCTGGGTCGGCGCGTGGATGTCCAACGTGCCGTCGGCGCCCGTCACATCGAGCACCTCGACCGGGTGGGCGGCGGTGACGCCCTCGCGCAGCAGCCAGTAGCCGTCGGTGAACTTCACGTGGGGGGTCTCCTTGCTACGGGACTACTGGGGTACTGGGGTACTGGGCCTACTGGGCTACTTCACGGCACCCACGGCGATGCCACGGGTGAGCGTTCGCTGGAAGACGAGGAAGAAGACGAGGGCCGGCAACACGCCGAGCAGGGCAGCCGCGTTGGTCATCGTGGCGTCCATGAGGCGCTGGCCCTGGAGGACGCCGAGGGCCACCGACACCGTCTGGTTGTCGTTGGAGATCAGCATCACCAGGGGGAGCAGGAACTCGTTCCAGGTCCAGATGAAGAAGAAGACGAGCAGGACGCCGAGTGTGGGGCGGCTGACCGGGACCACGATCCGCCACAGCACCTGCCACTTGTTCGCACCGTCGATCCGCGCGGCCTCGATGATCTCCCGGGGGAACTGGCCGAGCACGGACGACAGCAGATACGTACCGAAGGCCGCCTGGATCACCGTGAACACGATGATCACGCTCAGCCGGGTGTCGTACAGGCCCGCCTCCTTGCTCAGGTAGTACACCGGGTAGACCAGCGCCTCCTGCGGCAGCATGTTCGCGAGGACGAAGAAGGCCAGGATCCAGGTGCGGCCCTTCATCCGGCCGATACCGATCGCGTACGCGTTCAGCACCGACAGGACGACCGCCAGCACGGCCACCGACCCGCTGATCAGCACCGAGTTGACGAGCTTCTGGCCGAAGTCGACGCGCTCCCAGAAGTCCTTGATGCCGTCCAGATAGAGGCCCTCGGGGAGGCTGAGCGGGCCGTTCGCGGAGTACTCGGCGGGCGACTTCACGGCGTTGACCGCGACGATCAGGAACGGCACGACCATGAACATGGCCGCGAGGACGAGGGCGGCGAGCACCGGATACCGGCGCAGGGCGGTCGTCATGGACGTATCCCTTCCTCGGTGTCCTCCGCGCGGGTCTGGAGCTTCAGGCCGATGAGCGAGAGGGCGAGGATGATCACCGTCAGGACGGTGGAGATGGCGGCGCCGTAGCCGACCTGGGTCTTCTCGAAGAACGTGGTGAAGGAGAAGTAGGAGGGCACGTTGGTCGCCCCGCCCGGGCCGCCCTTCGTCAGGACGTACACCGCGCCGAACACCTTCAGCGCGGCGATCGAGCACCAGGTCAGGACGACGTAGATCTCGGGCCGGATCTGCGGGAGCGTGATGTGCCGGAAGCGGCGCCACCAGCCGGCGCCGTCCAGCTCGGCCGCCTCGTACAGCTGCGGGTCGACGCGTTGCAGGCCCGCCATGAAGACGACCAGCGGGAAACCGACCTGGACCCAGACCATCACGCCCATCACGGTGTAGAGCGCGAGGTCGGGGTCGCCGAGCCAGTCCTGCTGCCAGGAGCCGAGACCGACGGCTTTCAGCACCTCGTTCAGCGAGCCGTTGTCGGGGGCCAGGATCCAGCTCCAGACGATGCCGGCGACCGCGATCGGCAGCACCTGCGGGAGATAGAAACAGGCACGCAGCACGGCCGCCCAACGGCTCCCGAAGTACTTGCCGACGTAGTCGAACAGCGCGGCGGCCAGCACGAGTCCGAGCGCCGTCGGTACGGCGGCCATCGCCACCACCATGAACAGGCTGTGCCGGAACGACGCCCAGAACTCCGAATCGCCCATCAGCTCCCGGTAGTTGGCGAGCCCCGTCCACTCCGGTGTGCCCACGCCCTCCCAGTCCGTGAAGCTCACGCCCGTGTTCATCAGGAACGGCACGACGATCACGGCGAGGAACGCGAGCACCCCGGGAAGGAGGAAGAGGGTGTACGAGTCCCGGCGGCGGCGCGAACTCCCGTACCGCCGCCGGTCCTTGGTGGCCCGGCCGCGACCGGCCGTCCGTTCGACGGTCACCGTCATGTCTTCGGTGCGCCCTTGTCGTACGCCTCCTGGAGCGCGTCGAGATACGCGTCCGGTTTCGCGCTGCCCGTCATCAGCTTCTGCGTCTCGGAGACGAGGACGTCGTAGAAACCGGGGATCGGCCAGTCGGGGTAGAAGGCCAGACCGTCCCTGGCCGAGAGGGTGTTGAAGTCGGCGATGAGCGACTTGGACTGCGGGTCGGTGATGGCGGCCGGGTCCGCCGCGACCGGGACTCCACCGTTGTTGCCCAGCAGGTTCTGGATCTTCTTCGACATGGTGATGTCGATGAAGTCGTAGGCGAGCTCCTTGTTCTTCGCGCCCTTCGGCACGACCCACAGGTTGCCGCCCGAGCCGAGCGTGAGGTTCGAGTCCGGCCACAGGAAGGTGCCCCAGTCGAACTTCGCCTCCGACTGGAAGCGCCCGTACCACCAACTGCCCGAGAACAGGATCGGCGCCTTGCCCTGGATGAAGGAGACGCCGGCGTCCTCGGCCTTCGTGCTGGTCGACTTCTCGCTGATGTACCCCTTCTTCACCCAGTCGGCGAACGTCTCGGCCGCGTAGGTCCAGGCCGCGTCGTGGAAGTCGGTCTTCCCCTTGTACAGCTCGTACGAGTCCACCCAGGCGCGGTCCGCCTTCGACAGCGCGAGCTGGTACAGGTACTGGTGGGCCATGTACTCGGCGCCCGCGTTGGCGAGCGGGGTGATGCCGTCGGCGACGAACTTGTCCATGGCGGCGGTGAGTTCGGCGAGCGTCTTAGGGGGAGCGGAGATCCCGTGCTCCGCGAAGAGCTCCTTGTTGTAGAACACCATCGTGTACTCGGCGTAGTTGGGCACGCCGAACCACTTGCCGGAGCCCATCACCCCGTCGGCGTCGTACTGGCTGGTGGTGCGCACACCGGCGTCAAGTTCCTTGTCCCAGCCGCGCTTTGACGCCTCGGCGGTGAGATCGGTCAGCAAGCCCTGGGTCGACAGGTGCCCGGCCGTCGCGTTGCCCTTGTTGTACTCCATCAGGTCGGGTGCGTCGGAGGAGTTGAGGACCATCGGGGCGGTCTTCTGGATCTGTTCGAAGCCCTTCTCCTCGAACTTCACCTTGACGCCCGGATGCGTCGCCTCGAACTCCTTGATCGCCGCGTTCCAGGCCACGCCCATCGCGCTGTCAGGGCCCTCGTAGTGCCAGAGGCGGAGGGTCTTCCCGTCGGACGATCCACTGTCCGAGTCGCCGCACGAGGCCAGCAGCAGGGCCCCGACCAGGGCCGACGCCGTCACCACCACCCGCCCGGCACGTCCGCCACGCGTTCTTGCCGTCGACATCCAGTGCCTCCAGGGGAGTTGGATGGAGCTCGGTCCCGTCACGCAGGGGGTCGTCGAATCGATTCGATGCGTGACGTCGAAGCGCTTCGACGGGCGAAGGTATGTGTGGCGTGTGAACGAGTCAATGGGGTGCGCGTGAATTGGCCCGGCGGGCGGCTCACCGGGTGACTTGCCAGGCGGCCTGTTGCGTGGCCTTCCGGATGGCCCGCTCGGCCGTCGGGCCCCGGCTCGCGAGCGAGAGCAGCAGTGCACTCGCCGCCGCCGTGACCGGAACCCCGTACGCCGCCGTGGTCGAGATGTGCTCCGCCGTCCAGCCGCCGGCCGCCGAACCGCAGGCTATGCCGCCCAGGAGGCCGGTCACCGCGAGGGTCATGCCCTCGTTCAGACGGCCCTCGGGAGTACGGCTCTGGATCAGGGCCATGTTGGTGATCATCGTGGGCGCCGTGGCCATCCCGGCCACCAGCAGCGCGCCCGCGAGGACGAGAAGGGAGCCGGTCAGCGCGGCGGCGAGCAGCGGAAGCGTCATCAGTACCGTCATCGCCCCCAGGCACCAGGGATGGCGCCGCTCGGCGGGCCCGGCCGGCCGCAGCGCCCCGTACAGCAGACCGGCCGCGCACGATCCGGCGGCCTGGAGGGCGAGCACGGCGCCGGCAGCAGCCCGGTGCCCCCGCTCGTCGGCGAAGGCGATCGTGACGACCTCCATCGACCCGAACACCGCACCCGTGGCCAGACATACGGCGAGCAGTGGGCGCATCCCGGGAGCGCGCAGCGGAGACGTGCCGTGCGTACCTCGCGGGTGGCGCCCCTCGACGCGGGCGCGGACCGGCGGCTCGGTCGACCGCTGGGCGGCGAAGAGGAGAACGCCGGTCATCATCAGCACCGCCCCGACCAGCGTGCCCGCCTCCGGGAACAACGCCCCGCACAGGAAGGCCGCGAGCACCGGGCCGAGCATGAAACACAGCTCGTCGGCGGCCTGTTCGAAGGAGTTGGCGGTGTGCAGCGCTTCCGCGTCCGGGCCGCCCTTCTTGTCGCCGCCCAGGAGATGGGCCCAGCGGGCACGTGACATACCGCCCGTGTTGGGGGTCGTGGCGGTGGCGGCGTACGCGGCGAAGAGGGTCCAGTCGGGGGCGCCGTGGTGCACACAGAGCAGCAGGGCGAGGGAGCCGAGGGCGGCAAGTGCCGTGGCTGGTACGGCGATCCGGGCCTGGCCGTACCGGTCGACGAGCCGTGCGGTCCAGGGTGCGACCACGGCCGTGGCGGCGAGCCCGGTCGCGGTGACGGCGCCGGCGAGGGCGTACGAGCCGCGCGTCCCGGCGATCATGATGACCGCGCTCACGCTGAACATGCCCATGGGCAGCCGGGCGATCAGGTTCCCGGCGGTGAAGGCACGGGCACCGGGGATGGCGAAGAGCCGGCGGTACGGGCCGGGCGGGCGGGGCGTCCCACCGGGCGTCCGGGTACGGCCGCGGGGGCCGAAGTCGGCGATGACCAGGGTGTCCTGGGTGACGGCGGGGAGCGGTCGGGAGAGTGGCCGGGGGTGCGGGCGTGGGTGGGGGAGTGGGTCCGGTCGGTGATGCGATCGGTGATGCGGTCGGGGTGATGGCTGCGGCATGCGTCCACCGTCGTCCTGAGCCGATCACCGGGTCCAACACCTGATCCCCACCCATTCACGCACTCCTGTTGTAAGTTCCCTGGATGTCTGTCCCGGCCCACCTCGACCCCCGTCTTCTCCGCGCCTTCGTCGCCGTGGCCGAGGAGCTGCACTTCACCCGGGCCGCCGCCCGGCTGTACGTGGCCCAGCAGGCGCTGAGCCGCGACATCCGGCGCCTGGAACGGGAGTTGGGCGCCGATCTCTTCGTACGGTCGACCCGGCGGGTGACCCTGTCGGCCGACGGTGAGCGGCTGCTGCCGTACGCCCGGCGGGTGCTGGCGGCCCACGACGAGCTGCTCGCCGCGTTCGGGGAGGCCCGGCCGCTGCTGGTGGACCTGAACTCGCCGGGTCTGGTGACCGGGCGGCGGGTGCTGCACCGGGCGCGTGAACTCGCCCCGGAGTATGAGTTGATGGCCCGGTTCGAGAGCGGGCTCACCTTCGCGGCGGGGGAGTTGCTCGCGGGCCGGCTCGACGCGTCGTTCGGACGGTTCGCGGGCCTGGACCCGGTGTTGCGGGCACAACTCGACCAGCAGCCCGTGCGCTACGAGCCGATGGCCGTCGTCCTGCCCGAGGACCACCCGCTGGCCGCGTTGCCCGAGGTGCCGTTGGACGCGCTGGCGGGCGAGAGCGTGTACGCCGGGGCGGGGAACCCCCGTACCCCGGAGTGGACCGATCTTGCGCGCCGGCTGTTCGATGGACGGGGCATCGAAATCGCGTCACCCGCTCCGCTTGCCGTGGGTGACGAGGAGTTCCAGCGGATCATGGCGAAGACGCGGAACCCGGTCCTGGCCGTGGTGGATTTTCCGGCCTTGCCCCGGACAGTGCTGCGACCGCTCGTCGACCCTGTTCCGTTGTCACCCGTTTCGGTGGTGTGGCGGAAGGGTCTGACACATCCGGGACTTGAGGCTCTCCGGCGGGCCGCCGCCCAGCTCGCAGGGGAGGAGGGGTGGCTTCGGAGGCCTGTTGATGGATGGATTCCAGCCATCGACCTCAACATCATTTCCATCCACAAGTAACACATGGCAAACACAGCACCTCCATGTGCGCTACATTCGAGGCCCGGCTGCAGTGTGATAAATGGGGGCGCTCGGATCGGATGGGGGTCCGATTCGAACATCGATGTACGAATGGCCCGGAATCGTACGCGCACCCGAAAGTTCCCGTGGGGGGATGTACGTGCGTGTGAAGAAGTGGCGAGAAGACGCCCAACCGGAAGGGTCCGCGGCCAAGGCCGAGACCGTGTCCGGAACCCAGCAGTTGCCCGGCATCAGCCCGGGCGGCACCGGCCCTGTTCCCCGGCAGAGACACGCCGGTGCACCGGCGCGCCTCGGTGGCGCCGGAGGCAGAGGCGCCCATGTTCGCCCGCGCGCGGGCGACACCGGATCGCTCTCCGAGGGCCCGTGGGAGAACACCTCGGAGGCCGGTCACACCCATGACCCGCACGAGGTGACCGTCCAGCTCGACGGCGTCGGCCGGCAGCTGGAGGAGTTCCTCGTACGGCAGGCCAAGGAGGGGGCGGACGCGAGTGCCGGCGACGGCCCCGTCTTCGTCGACGAGACCGGCCGCCGCAGCCGCAGATACCGCCGGATAGGCATCGCCGTCGGCATGGTGTGCGGCGTGTACGCCGTCGTCATCGTCGCCACCCTTCTCTCCGGCAACTCGAACGCGCCCTGGTTGCCGGTACCGGGCCAGCAGGACGAGCAGCCGGCGAGCCAGGTCGACACCTCTCCGCTGCCCGCCCAGTCGGTGCAGCCCTCGGACTCGGCCGGGGTCGGGTTCACACCGACCCCGGGGGCGACGGTCAGCGCGGGGGTCACTCCGTCGCAGGGAGCGAGCGGGGTCCCGGCCCCCGTCGCGAGCGTCCCGGTGCCCAGCGCGTCGACCAGTCCCCAGCGGCCCTCGGCCAGCGCGCCCCAGCCGAACCCGGCGACCAGTCCCACGGCCGCGGACCCCGATCCGTCTCCCACGGTGACCACCTCGCCGGAACCCAGCCCGTCGACCAGCGTCGAACCGTCGCCGGATCCGTCGGATTCCCCGGCCGCCGACGGCGGCACCGGCACGGTCGCCGACGGCACGAACGAGCCGACCCCGATCGCCGAGAGCCCTGTCGAGCCGAGTGCCACGGGCACCACGGGCGACCCGGCCCCCTCGCCGACGTCGGCCACCTCGTCGGCCTAGGGGCGCCCCGATGGTTCCTGGTCGGAGGCAGCCCGGCGGGGGGGGGGGGGGGCGCCGCGCGGGCCCGCAGGGGGGGCGAGGGGCGGGGCCCGGGGCCCAGCCGCGCGCGGGGGCGGGGGCCGAGTTGAGACCGGAGGGGCCCCTGTGCGAC
>NZ_JBIRRV010000001.1:1527852-1728131 GCF_044333925.1 Streptomyces sp. NPDC020898 | reverse complement strand
CCCGCGGCCCCCCCGCCCCCCCCCCCCCGCCCCCCCCCCCCGCCGGCGGGGGGCCCCCCGTTGGGTGCGGGGGGGGCGCCCGCCGGGGGCCGGGCCGCCCGCCCGCGGGGCCCCCCGGCAGTGGCTTCAAGTGCCGTCAGCGGTGCCCTAGCTGAGCCCGGTCGCTCTGCCCGAGAGAACACCTTCTGATCCGTTCTGATCCCTTCTGATCTCCTCGTCCCCGGAGAACAACCACTGATGGCATCCCGCACCCGCCGCCACGGCGCCCCGAACGGCGCCGGGGGCGCCGCCCGGCGCCGACGGCTGCCCATGCGCCTGCTGCTTCCCTCGCTCATCCTGGTCGCCCTGATGGCGATGCTGATGCTGCGCGGGTACGTGCACAGCGAAATCCTCGCCGACCACCGCATCCAGACCGAGGCCTCCGCCGACCGGGTTCCGGAGAAGATCCTGGAGGGCGGCCCGGTCATCGACACCAGAAGCGGCAAGGCCACCAGCCTGCAGATGCCCGACCATCGAATCGTCCTCACGTTCGACGACGGGCCGGACCCCAAGTGGACCCCCAAGGTCCTGGACGTCCTCAAGCAGTACCGCGCGCACGCCGTCTTCTTCGTCACCGGCACCATGGCCTCGCGCTACCCGGATCTCGTACAGCGCATGGTGGACGAGGGCCACGAGGTGGGCCTGCACACCTTCAACCACCCCGACCTCTCCTTCCAGTCGAAGAAACGAATCGACTGGGAGCTGTCCCAGAACCAGCTGGCCCTCGCCGGTGCGGCGGGCATCCGCACCTCGCTGTTCCGGCCGCCGTACTCCTCCTTCGCCGAGGCCATGGACAACAAGTCGTGGCCGGTCACGGAGTACATCGGCGAGCGCGGCTACATCACCGTCGTCAACAACACGGACAGCGAGGACTGGCGCAAGCCCGGCGTCGACGCGATCATCCGCGAGGCCACCCCCAAGGGCGGCAAGGGCGCGATCGTCCTCATGCACGACTCCGGCGGTGACCGCCACCAGACCGTCGAGGCACTCGACCGCTTCCTGCCCGACATGAAGAAGCAGGGGTACGAGTTCCAGAACCTCACCGAGGCCCTTCACGCGCCCAGCGCGCACACACCGGTAGCCGGCGTGGAGCTGGCGAAGGGTCAGGCGTGGACCTTCCTGGTCCGGGCCTCCGACGGGATCACCTCCGTACTGGTCGTCGGTCTCGCGATCATCGGTGTCCTCGTGTTCGCCCGGTTCGGCCTGATGCTGCTGCTCTCCGTCCTCCACGCCCGCCGCACCCGCCGCCCCGACTTCAGCTGGGGCCCGCCGATCACCGAACCGGTCTCGGTGCTCGTCCCGGCGTACAACGAGGCCAAGTGCATCGAGGCCACCGTGCGGTCGCTGATGCGGAGCGAGCATCCCATCGAGGTGATCGTCATCGACGACGGGTCGAGCGACGGCACGGCCCGCATCGTCGAGAACATGGGCCTGCCGAACGTACGCGTCGTGCGCCAGCTCAACGCGGGCAAGCCCGCCGCCCTCAACAGGGGCGTGGCGAACGCCCGGTACAACCTCATCGTGATGATGGACGGCGACACGGTCTTCGAACCGGGCACCGTCCGCGAACTCGTCCAGCCGTTCGGCGACCCGCGCGTGGGCGCCGTCGCCGGCAACGCCAAGGTCGGCAACAAGGACTCCCTGATCGGCGCCTGGCAGCACATCGAGTACGTGATGGGCTTCAACCTGGACCGCCGTATGTACGACGTCCTGGGCTGCATGCCGACGATCCCGGGCGCGGTGGGCGCGTTCCGTCGGTCGGCCCTGAAGCGGGTCGGCGGGATGAGCGACGACACGCTCGCCGAGGACACCGACATCACGATGGCCCTGCACCGCGACGGCTGGCGGGTCGTGTACGCGGAGAACGCCCGCGCCTGGACCGAGGCCCCGGAATCCGTCCAGCAGCTGTGGTCCCAGCGCTACCGCTGGTCGTACGGCACCATGCAGGCGATCTGGAAGCACCGCCGCTCCGTCATCGAACGGGGTCCCTCGGGCCGCTTCGGCCGCGTGGGCCTGCCCTTCGTGTCCCTGTTCATGGTGGTGGCACCGCTCCTCGCCCCCCTGATCGACGTGTTCCTGCTCTACGGGCTGGTGTTCGGCCCGACGGAGAAGACCGTCTTCGCCTGGCTGGGCGTCCTCGCCATCCAACTGATCTGCGCGGCCTACGCGTTCCGTCTCGACCGCGAGAAGATGACCCACCTGATCTCGCTGCCGCTGCAACAGATCCTCTACCGCCAGCTCATGTACGTCGTGCTGCTCCAGTCCTGGATCACCGCGCTCACCGGCGGCCGCCTGCGCTGGCAGAAACTCCGGCGCACCGGCGTCGTCGGGTCGGCACCGGACGCCGTACCGGCCGCCCGGGCGGGCGCCGGCGGCGACAGGAGGCCCGTGGCATGACGCAGCGACCTACGGCGGCCGCGACGCCGGCCGACCCGACGAGCACACCCTCGTACGGCGTTCCGCAGCAGCCGGCGGCGCCCGAGCCACCCGCCGCACCTCGGGCCCCGAAGCCGGGCCGCGACCGCTATCTCGACCTGCTCCGCAGCGTCGCCCTGGTCCGTGTCGTCGTGTACCACCTGTTCGGGTGGGCGTGGCTGACCGTGCTGTTCCCGTCCATGGGCGTGATGTTCGCGCTCGCCGGCTCTCTGATGGCCCGCTCGCTGAAGCGCCCGGCACTCGGGGTGATCCGGGGCCGCATCCGGCGGCTGCTGCCCCCGCTGTGGGCGTTCAGCGCCGTGGCGCTGACGCTGATGTTCCTGGGCGGCTGGAACCCGGCCAAGGATCCCGACCACGGCGGCACCTGGGGCCTGGTCGGGCTCCTCAACTACCTCGTCCCGATCGGCGCCCCGCCCTACCCGTGGAGCATCGGCTCCGAGTCCGGGATCCTGGAGAACACCTGGGCGGTCCAGGCGGCGGGCCCGCTCTGGTACCTGCGGGCCTACCTGTGGTTCGTGATCGCCTCGCCGCTGCTGCTGTGGGCGTTCCGCCGGGTCCCGTGGGCGACCCTGCTCGCTCCGCTGGCCCTGACGGCGGTCGTCGGCACGGGCCTGGTGAAGATCCCCGGTGAAACCGGCAACGCGGTGACCGACTTCGCGGTGTACGGCAGTTGCTGGGTGCTGGGCTTCGCCCATCACGAGGGTCTGCTGAAGAAGATCCCGCGCTATATGTCCGTATCCTGTGCGGCCCTGATCATGGCCTTCGGCATCTGGTGGGCCTCTGGCCACAAGGGCCCCGACGGCTGGGACCTGAACGACATCCCGCTGGCCCAGGCGACCTGGTCCTTCGGGTTCGTGGTGATCCTGCTCCAGTACTCCCCGTCCTGGCAGGAGCTGCCGGGCCGCCTGGCGAAGTGGGACAAGCTGGTCACGCTCTCCAACAACCGAGCGGTCACGATCTACCTGTGGCACAACCTCCTGATCATGGCCACGGTCCCCTTGATAGACCGCCTCTACGGACTCCCGTTCATGACCGACGGGATGATGTCCGCGCTGGACTCGTCGTACACGGTGCTGATGTTCCTCCTGGTCTGGCCCCTGATCGGCCTGACGATCCTGACACTGGGCTGGATCGAGGACGTCGCGGCGAAGCGGAGCCCACGGCTGTGGCCGAACGGGGCGAAGCGCGGGGGAGGGCGACGGAAGGGCTGAGGGGCGGGGAGATGGCCGGCCCGGCACCTTGGTGGGTGCCGGGTCTCTGTGCGCGGTCTCCGGTACCCGGGTCAGCGCAGGAGAAGCAGGACGGCCAGCGCGACGAGCAGCGAGTCGATCCGGTCCAGCAGGCCGCCGGAGCCGGGCAGCCAGCGGCCCGCGTCCTTTGCCTGTGCCCCTCTTTTGACCATGGATTCGAGAAGGTCGCCCGCCGGCCCTCCGACCGCCACAGCCACCGCCATGGGCCAGCTGAGCGCGGACAGCACGGCGAGCACGCCGAGACCGGCCGCGGCTCCGGCCAGGGTCCCGCTCCACCGCTTGGCCGGTGACAGGGGCGACAGCCGCGGCCCGCCCAGCCCTCGACCGGCGAAGTACGCCGCGATGTCGGCGATCGAGACGGCCACGAACAGTGCGAGCGCGCTCGCCCCGAGCGGCACCAGCGCGGCCAGCACACCCAGCCAGGCGAGCCCGAGCAGACCGGCGCAGAGCCGACGCAGGCCGTGGTCGGCATCGCCGGCCAGGAGCGGCACCGCGGCCACCACGAGCGCCCCGATCGCGACCGTACGGAACACCTGTCCGGGCGCCAGCCAGGCGGCCAGCACGACGGCCGCCACCGCCGCGGCCAGCACCGCCCGGTCCAGCCGGCCCAGGAGCATCAGCCCGCCGAACTCCATCACCGCGATCACGCCGACCGCGATGGCGAGGGCCGCGGTGCCCGGTCGCCCCCACCAGAAGGCACCGGTGACCAGCGGCACCCCGACCGCCCAGGCGCACCACCGGACCATCAGCTCGCGGCGCCTAGAGGCCGCGACCGCGACGCCGCCGAGCACCAGCGCTCCACCGAGGTAGGGCGCCAGGGAGGCCACGGTGATCACCGGGCGGCTCCGGCGGCCGGAACGCTCTCGATCCGGGAACCGAGTGAGGCCGAACGTGGCCGCAGTACCTCCAGCGCGGCCTGAAAGGCGGCCACGATGCGCGCGTTCTCGGCGGTGTCCTTGACCGCGATGCGCACGGTACGGCCCTGGTACTCCGGCGACAACGGCGACAGGTCGCGCAGGTACACGTCGTGACGGCGGCACTCGGTCACCACTTGTGCGGCACTGGGCCCGCCGGACGGCAGGGTCACGGCGAGGAAGTTCGCCACGGACTCTTCGACCACCACCTCCCCGTCCAGCCCGGCCAGGTCGGAGGCCAACTGCCGACGCAGCGCGTGGGTACGAAGCCAGCGGTCGCTGTAGTACGCCGGGTCGCGCAGGGCCGCCACCGCGGAGAGCTGCGCGGGGAGGCTGACCGGCCAGGGCGGCGTCCATCGGCGTAGCTGCGCCGCGGTGGTCGGCTCGGCCACCAGGTACGCGGCCCGCATGCCGGACAGCGCGTACATCTTGGACAGTGAGGTGCAGACCACGACTCGCGGGTCCGTCGCGGCGAGGCCGGCGAGCGAGTCGGCCAGGTCCACGTAGCCCAGGTACGCCTCGTCGATCCACCAGCGCGTCCGGGCCGGGGCGGCGGCGATCAGCGAGCGCAACTCCGCGGCCGGCGCATGGCGTCCGGTCGGATTGTTCGGGTTGACCACCACCACGAGGTCGTAGCGACCGGCCCGGACGGCAGTTGCCAGCCGGGCGCGATCGATCCGCCAGCCTTCCTCACGGCGCAACCGGAACCGGTCGACCCGGCATCCGATCACTCTCTCCGTGACATGGGCGTACTCGCCGTAGCCCGGATCCATCAGGAGCACCCTGCTCTCCGGGGTCAGCCACCGGCCGAACGCCCTGAAGATCAGGTCGGACGAACCGGCGCCGACCGAGAGCGTCTCCTCCGGCAACCCCCGGGCTGCGGCGATTTCCGCCAGCAGGCCCTCGGCACCGGTCGGCGGCGAGGTCCGGGCGGCCCAGGCCGGATCCTCCGTGAGCGCCGCCCGCACCCCGGGGGCCGGCGGGAACCAGGCATCCAGCACGTCGGCCGCGACGACCTGATGGCGCCGGTGCAGACTGCGGAAGTCCGTGCCGACGGCGGTGAACGAGGCGCCGCCGTGCTCACAGCCGTCCGGGCGGGGTGCGAACGGCATGTCCAGCCGCCAGTCCACCTCGGAGCGCAGCCGCTCCAGGGTGGTGCGGTAACGGTCCATCGTGGCCACCGTCAGCTCACTCACGCTCCCGGCCAGCACCTCGAACGTCACCGCACCGCTGTGGACGGTACGGCCGACGGGGCGCAGACCGGCGGCCAGGTACATGTCGAGCAGCTCACTGCGCCCCATCGCGACCATCCGACGACCGCCCCGGGAGGCGATCCAGCGCAGCGCCGCGTACATCAGCAGCGGTGCCGCCGCGCAGGCCCGCCAGCGCGGTTCGACGGTGAGGATGCGCACCTCGAACAGATCGCCCTCGGTCAGCAGCGGCAACTCGTCGCGGGTGAGGTACTTGTCCAGCGCGTACCGCCCCACCCAGGGCGGAGTCAGGCTGACAAAGCCGATCCGGACCGCTCCTCGCGCCGCGACCAGGTAGACGTTGTCCCCATCGAGCCCGTCGCGAAGCCGCCCTGTCGGATCCGGCGCATGCTGGCCCAGCTCCTGGGCGTACACCCGATGACGCAGTTCGTGGATCCACTCGAGATCCTCCGGTGTGGCAACGCGCAGCTGCAGATCACGACGCATGAGCACCTCTCTTGACGGGCCTGGGCGCTCCATCGTGGGGAACACGGGCCGACCGCGTCAGAGGCGAGCGACTCAGCCGCTGTGAGTACGCGTACTCAGACCGCAGCCGGTACGACCGCGATCTGGGGCCTGCCGTTCCCTGCGTGGGGTCGGAGAGGGCAACGGGACCCGCCGCCCCAAGAGTGGCCCATCTCATCCCCGCCCCGCTGACCACCGCTGGGAGGAGTTCGTAACATACGTATACGGGACCTCTCATCCCGCCTCCTCGCGGGGTGAGAGCAAAGTTCCCTTCCGGTCACCCACAGCCACAGTGCGGAAACGCGCTCTGCCTACCTTCGGGACTCATCACCGCTCAGCACCCCGCAAAGAACGACCCGAGTCCCGGAGCACCGTGGAGGCGTCATGACAGCCCCTAGTACAGCCCCCGCACCTGGTAGGGGAGGCCGCTGGATCGAGCACTGGGATCCTGAGGACGAGGCCTTCTGGAACGAGACCGGCGAGAAGGTCGCCAGGCGGAACCTGCTCTTCTCCGTGCTCTCCGAGCACATCGGTTTCTCCATCTGGACGCTGTGGTCCGTGATGGTGCTGTTCATGGGACCGGAATACGGGCTCACCCCGGCCGACAAGTTCTTCATCGTGTCGATGGCGACAGCCGTCGGTGCCATCGTCCGCGTCCCCTACACCTTCGCCGTCGCCCTCTTCGGCGGGCGGAACTGGACGATCGTCTCCGCGTCGCTGCTGCTCATCCCCACGATCGCCGCGTTCATCGTCATGGAGCCGGGGACGTCCTTCAACACGTTCCTCATCTGCGCGATGCTCGCCGGTATCGGTGGCGGCAACTTCGCCTCCAGCATGACCAACATCAACGCCTTCTTCCCGCTCAAGAAGAAGGGGTGGGCTCTCGGGCTCAACGCCGGCGGCGGCAACATCGGCGTCCCGGTCGTGCAGCTCATCGGCCTCGCGGTCATCGGCGCGAGCGGCGGGCCCCGGGTGCTGCTCGGGATCTACATCCCGTTCATCATCATCGCCACCGTCCTCGCCGCGCTCTACATGGACAACATCGCGCACCTGAAGAACGACACCGGCGCCGCCAAGGACGCCGTCAAGGACGCGCACACCTGGATCATGTCCTTCCTCTACATCGGGACGTTCGGGTCGTTCATCGGCTACAGCTTCGCCTTCGGCCTCGTCCTGCAGACCCAGTTCGGCCGTACGCCGCTCGAGTCGGCGTACGTCACCTTCATCGGCCCGCTGCTCGGCTCGCTGATCCGGCCCGTGGGCGGCGCCCTCGCGGACCGCTTCGGCGGGGCGAAGATCACGCTGTACAACTACGTCGGCATGGCCGCCGCCACCGGTGTCATCGTCGCCGCGTCCATGGAGAAGTCGCTGCCGCTGTTCACCACGGCGTTCATCGCCCTCTTCGTCCTCACCGGCCTCGGTAACGGCTCGACGTTCAAGATGATCCCCGGCATCTTCCACGCCAAGGCCCTCGCCAAGGGCCTGGAGGGCGAGGAGGCGGCTGCCTACGGCCGTCGCCTGTCCGGTGCCTCCATGGGGCTCATCGGTGCGGTCGGCGCGCTCGGCGGCCTCGGTATCAACCTCTCCCTTCGCCAGTCGTTCCTGAGCGTCGGGTCCGGCACCGGTGCCTTCGTCGCCTTCCTCGCCTTCTACGGGGTCTGCTTCCTGGTCACCTGGGCCGTATACCTTCGCCGCCCGGCCGGTGCACAGGCCACGGAGTCCACGTCCTCCGAGGCGAAGCCGCAGCTCAGCTACGCCGAGGTGTGACCTTCAGCCAAAGCGGCTTAAGTAACACCAGCGACACAAATCCGAACCGAGCCTGTCATGCATCATTGACAGGCTCGATCGGCATGCAGGTACAGCTGCCGTTGTTGTACTGCATGCACGCACGACTACTCGACTGCGGGACGAGAGCCATGTTCGACGAAGAGCGACCAGAACGACCGGACCACGGCCCCCTCGCGGGGTTCACCGTGGGCGTCACGGCCGCGCGTCGGGCCGACGAACTAGGAGTACTGCTCCAGCGGCGGGGTGCCGCCGTCATACACGCGCCCGCTCTGCGGATCGTGCCGCTCTCCGACGACAGCGAGCTGCTTGCCGCCACCAAGCAGCTCATCGACCAGGCCCCGGACATCGTCATCGCCACCACGGCCATCGGGTTCCGGGGCTGGATCGAGGCCGCCGACGGCTGGGGCCTCGGCGAGGACCTGCTCGCGTGTCTCCGTGAGGTCGAGCTGCTGGCGCGCGGCCCCAAGGTCAAGGGGTCCGTCCGGGCGGCCGGCCTCACGGAGGAGTGGTCGCCGTCCTCCGAGTCCATGGCCGAGGTGCTCGACCGGCTCCTGGAGGAGGGTGTCGAGGGGCGCCGTATCGCCATCCAGCTGCACGGCGAGCCCCTGCCCGGCTTTGTCGAGTCGCTGCGGGCCGCGGGCGCCGAGGTCGTCGGGGTGCCCGTCTACCGGTGGATGCCGCCGGAGGACATCGGCCCCGTCGACCGGCTGCTCGACGCCACCGTCTCGCGCGGCCTGGACGCGCTCACCTTCACCAGCGCGCCCGCCGCCGCCTCCCTCCTCTCCCGGGCGGAGGAGCGGGGCCTGCTCCCGGAACTCCTCGCCGCCCTCCATCACGACGTCCTGCCTGCCTGCGTCGGCCCGGTCACCGCGCTGCCGCTCCAGGCCCAGGGCGTCGACACGGTGTCTCCGGAACGGTTCCGGCTCGGCCCCCTCGTCCAGCTGCTCTGCAAGGAACTCCCGGCGCGGGCACGGGCGTTGCCCATCGCCGGGCACCGGGTCGAGATCCGCGGACACGCCGTCCTCGTGGACGGCGCCCTGCGCCCCGTACCGCCCGCCGGAATGTCCCTGCTGCGGGCCCTGTCCCGCCGGCCGGGGTGGGTCGTCGCCCGCGCCGAACTCCTGCGCGCCCTGCCCGGAGCGGGCCGTGACGAGCACGCCGTGGAGACGGCGATGGCCCGCCTGCGCACCGCCCTCGGCGCACCCAAACTGATCCAGACGGTCGTCAAACGCGGCTACCGCCTGGCCCTGGACCCGGCCGCCGACGCCAAGTACTCCGACGAATAATCCCTTCCACCGACGAGACAGGCCGAAGCCGTCCCCGACGGCACGGCCTGTACGCCGTCCCGGCCGCCCGAGGGCCCCGGGCCTGCGCGCCCGGCGCCGGGACCGCCGCTCCGGTCCGGGTCGCGACCGGGACACCGGGCGTGCCCGGCCACGAGAAGGGCCGGCCTGTCCCCGAGGGCATGGGCCGTACGGTGTTTCCGGCCGTCCGAGGGTCCCGGGTCTTCGCGCGCTCGGCGCCGGGACGGGCGCTCCGGTCCGGGTCGCGACCGGCGCATCGGGCGTGCCCGGCCACGAGAAGGGCCGGCCTGTCCCCGAGGGCATGGGCCGTACGGTGTTTCCGGCCGTCCGAGGGTCCCGGGTCTTCGCGCGCTCGGCGCCGGGACGGGCGCTCCGGTCCGGGTCGCGACCGGCGCATCGGGCGTGCCCGCCCACGAGAAGGGCCGGGCCGTCCCCGACGGCACGGCCCGTACGCCGTTCTCGGCCATCCGCCGCGGGTCCCCGGATCCGGGCGCGCGGTCCCACAAGGGCGCGTCCGCGTGCGGGACCGCTCACACGTCACCGCTACGACTCGGTACGAGGGGTTCCGGCCGTGAGGGCGGGCAGGCACTGTAGGGAGAGGGCGCGGTTACCGGGCCCTCTCCCTGGCATCTCACCTGCCCCGTACGGCGGCAACTCCTAGGCGGTGACAGGCACATGGCATCGGATACCACCGTGGCCACAGCCTCGTACGAGCTGCGTTTCGACGCCGGGCGGATCTGCCTGGACCTGCTGGCGACCACCCATCCCGAGGAACGGCTCGGCGCGGTCGAGCCGCTCTGTGGCTGGATCGCCGGGTCCGGACTCGTTCCGGCGGGCACGTCCCTGCGGCACGCCGGTGCCTCCTGGGTCGTGGAGTTCCGCGAACTGCGGGACCTGGTCGGCCGGTTGGTGCACAGTCCGCCGGCCGCCGATCCACGTCCCCTCGACCACGCCCTCGTCCGCCTCAACGAACTCGCCCGCACCGCGCCCCCGGCCCCCCGAGCGGTCCGCGCCGAGGACGGCACGCTCGTACGGGTGCTGCACGGGCCGCCAGACTGCGCGGCCCTGCTCGGCACGGTCGCCCGGGACGCCGTGGAACTGCTCACCGACCCCGCCGCGCGCGCGAGTCTGCGCCAGTGCGAGGGTGACAACTGTCCGATCGTCTACCTGGACACGTCCCGGGGCAGGCGGCGCAGATGGTGTTCGAGTGAGATCTGCGGCAACCGGGAACGGGTCGCGAGGCACCGGCGGCGCGCCGCCACCGCTCGCGCGTAGACCGGTCACAGATCGCCCATAGTGGTCCTGTCGGGCGGAATCGGACCTGTCAACTCCCGCAGGTTGCAGTGACGTTAGTAACACGCGCGTTTCCAGTCGGCGCGCCGCGGGCATCGCCGGGATCTTGCCAATGTGGCGGAAATGTAAAGCACTTGCGGCGGGAATGTGCCCCCATGTCCCCCACGTCGCGTCCAGATAAAGAAAGTTGTGGTCGCACGTTGAACATCCCGCACGCCACTTCCGTACCTCGGGGGGAGCGACCGGCCGGGGGAACCCGGGACAGCGGAGGTGGGCGTGCGCAAGTATTCCGTCGTGGCCAATGAACAAGCACCGAGGGCCCGACATCGCATGTCCCAGCCCTCGGAGCCCGACGAGGACCTGATGCGTGCGCTGTACCGAGAGCACGCGGGGCCCCTGCTGGCGTACGTCCTCAGACTGGTCGCCGGAGACCGGCAACGAGCCGAGGACGTCGTGCAGGAGACACTTATCCGGGCCTGGAAGAACGCCGGTCAGCTCAATCGGGCAACCGGTTCGGTACGCCCCTGGCTGGTGACGGTCGCCCGGCGCATCGTCATCGACGGCCACCGCAGCCGGCAGGCCCGGCCGCAGGAGGTGGACCCGTCGCCGCTGGAGGTCATCCCCGCGGAGGACGAGATCGACAAGGCGTTGTGGCTGATGACGTTGTCGGACGCGCTCGACGACCTGACCCCTGCCCACCGGGAGGTCCTGGTCGAGACCTATTTCAAGGGGCGTACCGTGAACGAAGCCGCCGAAACGCTGGGCATACCCAGCGGAACGGTGCGCTCACGGGTGTTCTACGCCCTGCGTTCGATGAAGCTCGCACTGGAGGAGCGGGGGGTGACGGCATGAGCATTTACGGGGGGTTCGGAGCGGGTAGTCCTGGTTCCATGCGAGGAATGCAGGGTTCCCAAGGCCCGAACGAACACGAAACCGTAGGCGCCTACGCCCTCGGCATCCTCGACGACGCGGAGGCCACGGCCTTCGAGGTCCACCTCGCCGGCTGCGAATGGTGCGCCCAGCAGCTCGACGAGCTCGCCGGGATGGAACCGATGCTGGCCGCCCTCGCGGACCTGCCCGGCTCCCAGGGCAGCCCCGCCATCGGCGAGTCGCTGTCCGCCCGCCCGAGTCCACAGCTGGCGATCCGGCTGGTCGACGAGGTCGCGGAACGCCGGGCAGGCAAGCGCCGCAAGGGCTTCTACCTGGTCGCCGCCGCGGCAGCCCTGATCATCGGCGGACCCGTCACCGTGTTCGCGACGACGGGCGGCAACACCGGTACCGAGGCCGCTCCCCTGCCGTCGGCGTCGTCGTCGACGAAGTCCACCGGCTCCGCCAAGGAAGCCTTCGATCTCATGAGCGACAGGGTCTCCGCCACCGACCCCACCACCAAGGTCACCGCGACCGTGGCGATGCAGGCGAAGGGCTGGGGCGTCGGCGCGGTCCTGGAGCTGGCGAACGTCAAGGGCCCGCTGAAGTGCTCCCTCATCGTCGTCGGCAAGGACGGCTCACGGGAGACGATGTCCAACTGGTCCGTCCCGGACCGGGGTTACGGCATCAAGGACGCCGCGACCGCCGAAGCGCGCGCCCCGCTCTACATCCACGGCGGAACCGCCTTCAACACCGACGAGATCGACCACTTCGAGATCGTCACCGCCACCGGCAAACAGCTCGTCGAGGTCGACGCCTGACCCCGTCGGCAGCACCGACACCACGCTCGCAGACCGCCCCAGGACGACTCGTACGTAGACTCGTACGGTGTCCTGGGGCGGACGCGTAGCCTCCCGGCCCCCAGGTCGCGTACGGTTGACGGCTGCCCAGCACGTCAGAAGGGGGCCCGGTGGCCGCTCAGGCTCAGCAGGAAACGGCGCTCGTACCGGTCGAGGACTCCTCAGTACAGGACTCCGTCCGAGACCGCGAGATCAGCGTCGAACAGGAACACCTGGACCGGGTGTACCAGCGCCTTGAGGAGAAGATCAACGAGGCCGAGTTCCTCATGCACGACGCGGCCAAACGAGGCCAGGTCGGCACGCCCGGCGCGCTCGCCGAACGGGACGCCCAGGTGTTCCGGGCGGGCATCCACCTCAACAGGCTGAACAACGAGTTCGAGGACTTCCTCTTCGGCCGTATCGACCTGTTGCGGGGCATGGACGGCAAGAAGGGCCCGGACGGCGCGTACACGGCCGTGGAGCCCGCGGAAGGGGCCGTACGCCCCGACAGCACCGCCGACATCGCCGAGACCCTCCACATCGGCCGTATCGGCGTCCTGGACGAGGACTACTCGCCCCTCGTCATCGACTGGCGCGCCCCGGCCGCCGCGCCCTTCTACCGCTCGACCCCGGTCGACCCGGGCCGCGTGGTCAGGCGCCGCGTCATCCGCTCCAAGGGCCGGCGTGTCCTCGGCGTCGAGGACGACCTGATGCGCCCCGAGCTCAAGGCGTCCCTGGACGGCCGCGAGCTCGCGGTGATCGGCGACGGCGCCCTGATGGCCGCCCTCGGCCAGGCCCGCAGCCACACCATGCGGGACATCGTGTCGTCCATCCAGGCCGAACAGGACCTGGTGATCCGCGCCCCCGCCGCCTCCGTGACGTATGTCGAGGGCGGCCCGGGAACAGGAAAGACAGCCGTCGCGCTCCACCGCGCGGCCTACCTCCTCTACCAGGACCGCCGCCGGTACGCGGGCGGCATCCTGATCGTCTCCCCGACGCCCCTTCTGGTGGCGTACACGGAGGGCGTCCTGCCCTCCCTCGGCGAGGAGGGCCAGGTCGCCATCCGCTCCATCGGCTCCCTGGTCGACGGCGCCGAGGCGACCCTGTACGACGCCCCGGCGGTGGCCCGCGCCAAGGGCTCGTACCGCATGCTGGAGGTGCTGCGGAAGGCCGCGCGGGGCGCCCTGGAGCACTACGACTCGCCGACTCCGACCACCCGTCTCAGGGTCGTCGCCTTCGGCCGCCGTATCGAACTGGAGGCTCCCGAACTCGGCCGCATCCGGCAGTCGGCGCTCGGCGGCACGGCCCCCGTCAACCTGCTGCGCCCCCGCGCCCGCAAGCTGCTCCTGGACGCCCTGTGGGCCCGCTCGGGCTCCCAGGGCCGGCACACGGACCCGGAGCTGGCCGCGGAACTGCGCTCGTCCTTCGACGAGGACGTCACGTCCGAGGACGACTTCATCGCGTTCCTGGACGCCTGGTGGCCCGAACTGACCCCCGCGTCGGTCCTCGCCGCCATGTCCGACGAACGCCGCCTCGGCCGCTGGGCCCGCCGCATCCTGAACCCGGGCGAGGTCCGCCGGGTCGCCCGCTCCCTCAAGCGCGAGGGCCTCTCGGTCCACGACGTGGCCATGCTGGACGAACTCCAGGCGATCCTGGGCACCCCGGCCCGCCCCCGCAAGAGGCGCGACCTGGACCCCATGGACCAGCTCAGCGGCCTCGAAGAGCTCATGCCGGTACGGGAGGAGACGCAGCGCGAACGGGCCGAGCGGCTCGCCGAGGAGCGCACCGAGTACGCCCACGTCATCGTCGACGAGGCCCAGGACCTCACGCCGATGCAGTGGCGCATGGTCGGCCGCCGCGGCCGGCACGCCACCTGGACGGTCGTCGGCGACCCGGCCCAGTCCTCCTGGTCCGACCCCGACGAGGCGGCCCAGTCCCGTGACGAGGCCCTGGGCAGCCGCCCCCGCCGCCGCTTCACCCTCACCGTCAACTACCGCAACCCGGCCGAGATCGCCGACCTGGCCGCCAAGGTCCTGGCCCTGGCCATGCCGGGCTCGGAGTCCCCGAGGGCGGTCCGCTCGACGGGCGTGGAACCACGTTTCGTGGCCGTCCGGGGCTCCCTGGCCAAGTCCGTCCACGAGGAGGCCGCCCGCCTCCTGGACCTCGTCGACGGCACCGTGGGCGTCGTCGTGGCCATGAACCGCCGCGAGGAGGCCGCCCGCTGGCTGGCGGACCTGGGGGACCGCGTGGTGGCCCTGGGCAGCCTGGAGGCCAAGGGACTGGAGTACGACGCCACAGTGGTCGTCTCCCCGGCCGAGATCGCCGACGAGAGCCCGGCCGGCCTGCGTGTCCTGTACGTGGCCCTGACCCGGGCCACCCAGCAGCTCACGGTCGTCTCGGCGGACCGCGACGAGCCCGATACGCGAGGGGTGCCAGATCTTCTGCGCGACTGAGGGCGATGGGAATTGCCTTACGGGGATCGTTTGTTACCGTTGACGTGGCACCGGCTCGATCCAAGCCCCCGGGCCCAACCTTCGTCGCTACGAGCGACCACTTGCCGCGAGGCGAGCATGGCGGGTCGGTGCCACTGAACATCAAGAGGTCCACGTCACCTGGTGACGTGGACCTCTTTTGTTGAGAACAAAACGTTCGCAATCGAGGCCCCGCTACCAGCTACTCAACGGTAGGTGCGACGATCGGACGGCAAACCAAGCATCAGGGTGAAAGCAGAAGGAAGTCGGCCATGGCAACGGCGCCCAGCGTCTCCTACTCGATCACGGTCCGGTTGGAGGTGCCCGCGAGCGGAACCGCGGTCTCTCAGATCACCACGGCCGTGGAGTCCCACGGAGGCTCGGTGACCGGCCTCGACGTCACCGCTTCCGGCCACGAACTGCTCCGGATCGACGTCACCATCGCGGCGACCTCGACCGCGCACGCCGACGAGATCGTCCAGCAGCTGCGCGGCATCGAGGGTGTCACCCTCGGCAAGGTCTCGGACCGTACGTTCCTCATGCACCTCGGCGGCAAGATCGAGATGCAGTCCAAGCATCCCATCCGCAACCGTGACGACCTCTCGATGATCTACACCCCGGGCGTGGCCCGCGTGTGCATGGCGATCGCCGAGAACCCCGAGGACGCCCGCCGCCTGACCATCAAGCGCAACACCGTCGCGGTCGTCACCGACGGCTCCGCGGTGCTCGGCCTCGGCAACATCGGCCCGATGGCCGCCATGCCGGTCATGGAGGGCAAGGCGGCCCTCTTCAAGCGCTTCGCCGACATCGACGCCTGGCCGATCTGCCTGGACACCCAGGACACCGACGAGATCGTCACGATCGTCAAGGCGATCGCCCCGGGCTTCGCCGGCATCAACCTGGAAGACATCTCGGCCCCGCGCTGCTTCGAGATCGAGGCCCGCCTCCGTGAGGCCCTCGACATCCCCGTCTTCCACGACGACCAGCACGGCACCGCGATCGTCGTCCTCGCCGCCCTCACCAACGCCCTGCGCGTCACGGGCAAGGCGATCGGTGACATCCGGGTCGTCATGTCCGGCGCCGGCGCGGCCGGTACGGCCATCCTCAAGCTGCTCATCGCCGCGGGCGTCAAGACCGCCGTCGTCGCCGACATCCAGGGCGTCGTCCACGCGGACCGCGCCGACCTGGTGAACGCCGCCCCGGACTCCCCGCTGCGCTGGATCGCCGACAACACCAACCTGGAGGGCCTCACCGGCACCCTCAAGGAGGCCGTGCGCGGCGCCGACGTCTTCATCGGTGTCTCGGCCCCGAACGTCATCGACGGCGACGACGTGGCCGCGATGGCGGACGGCGCGATTGTATTCGCGCTCGCGAATCCCGACCCCGAGGTCGAGCCGACGATCGCCCGCCAGACGGCCGCTGTGGTGGCCACGGGCCGCTCGGACTTCCCGAACCAGATCAACAACGTGCTGGTCTTCCCGGGTGTCTTCCGAGGCCTGCTCGACGCGCAGTCCCGCACCGTCAACACCGAGATGATGCTCGCGGCGGCCACCGCACTCGCGAACGTCGTCACCGAGGACGAGCTCAACCCGAACTACATCGTGCCCAGCGTCTTCAACGACAAGGTCGCGGGCGCGGTGGCCGGAGCGGTGCGGGAAGCCGCGAAGGCGGCCGCGGCGGCCGACGCCTCCTCGGGCGCCTGAGCACCGGGCCGGCACCGGCCCCGTACGGCATATGTGACGGTTACCACGGCCCCCCGTACCGGCGCGTCGGGGGCACCCCGCCCCCGTACGGCCCTAGGGTGGCCGCCAGGCTCAGCCTGTCGGCCCCCGGCCGTGACGCTTTCCAGGTGACTCCCAAGGGTGTCCGTATGACTCCCAGGGGTGCCGGATTGGCTTTCCCGCCGCAGGTGGGGGCAGGATGCGTCTTCGGGCGCGAGGGTCCGCGACGGACCCGGGTCCGGGGACTCACCGAGGACCCTGGCAGCATCGGCTTCGCTGTGCCCACCACGCGGCTCCGCCGCGGGGCACGCCTCAACAGCAAGAAGAACACGGGAGTAACGACATGAACCGCAGTGAGCTGGTGGCCGCGCTGGCCGACCGCGCCGAGGTGACCCGCAAGGACGCCGACGCCGTCCTGGCCGCGCTCGCCGAGACCGTCGGCGAGATCGTCGCCAAGGGCGACGAGAAGGTCACCATCCCCGGCTTCCTGACCTTCGAGCGCACCCACCGTGCCGCTCGCACCGCGCGCAACCCGCAGACCGGTGACCCGATCGACATCCCCGCCGGCTACAGCGTGAAGGTCTCCGCGGGCAGCAAGCTCAAGGAAGCGGCCAAGGGTAAGTAAGGGCGCCTGTTCGCGGTCCTGGCTTGGCGCCGTGGGCGACTGCCGGCCTGTTGTGGCTGGTCGCGCAGTTCCCCGCGCCCCTTCAGGGCGCTTCAGTTGACGCCGATGGGGCGGGTCACCCAAATTTGGGTGACCCGCCCCATCGCGTTCGTACGACTGGTGCTGCTAGCCGAGCGCCTTGCCCGGCAGCTCCACCTTCGCGCCGAGCTCGACCAGCTTCTCCATGAAGTTCTCGTAGCCCCGGTTGATCAGGTCGATGCCGTGGACCCTGGAGGTCCCCTGGGCGGCCAGGGCGGCGATGAGGTACGAGAAGCCGCCCCGGAGGTCCGGGATGACCAGGTCGGCGCCCTGGAGGCGTGTGGGGCCCGACACGACCGCCGAGTGGAGGAAGTTGCGCTGCCCGAAGCGGCAGTGGGAGCCGCCGAGGCACTCGCGGTAGAGCTGGATGTGTGCGCCCATCTGGTTGAGCGCGGAGGTGAAGCCGAGCCGGGACTCGTACACCGTCTCGTGGACGATGGAGAGGCCTGTCGCCTGTGTGAGGGCGACCACCAAGGGCTGCTGCCAGTCCGTCTGGAAGCCCGGGTGTACGTCCGTCTCCAGCGCGATCGACTTCAGCTGGCCGCCGGGGTGCCAGAAGCGGATGCCCTCGTCGTCGATCTCGAAGGCACCGCCGACCTTCCGGTAGGTGTTCAGGAACGTCATCATCGAGCGCTGCTGGGCGCCCCGGACGTAGATGTTGCCCTCGGTCGCCAGTGCCGCGGATGCCCAGGAGGCGGCCTCCAGGCGGTCCGGGAGGGCCGCGTGGGTGTAGCCGCCGAGCTTGTCGACACCGGTGACACGGATCGTGCGGTCGGTGTCCATGGCGATGATCGCGCCCATCTTCTGCAGTACGCAGATGAGGTCCTCGATCTCGGGCTCCACGGCCGCGTTGGACAGCTCCGTGACGCCCTCCGCCAGTACCGCCGTCAGCAGCACCTGCTCGGTGGCGCCCACGGACGGGTACGGCAGTGCGATCTTCGTACCGCGCAGCCGCTGCGGAGCCTCCAGGTACTGCCCGTCCGCCCGCTTCTCGATCGTCGCGCCGAACTGCCGCAGCACCTCGAAGTGGAAGTCGATCGGCCGGCCGCCGATGTCGCAGCCGCCGAGACCCGGGATGAACGCGTGTCCGAGGCGGTGCAGGAGGGGACCGCAGAGGAGGATCGGGATGCGGCTCGACCCCGCGTGCGCGTCGATGTCGGCGACGTTCGCGCTCTCCACGTGCGACGGGTCCATCACCAGCTCGCCGGGTTCCTCACCCGGACGGACCGTCACCCCGTGCAGTTGCAGCAGCCCGCGTACGACACGGACGTCACGGATGTCGGGGACATTGCGCAGTCGACTTGGCGCACTGCCCAGCAGGGCGGCGACCATGGCCTTCGGTACGAGGTTCTTCGCACCGCGGACACGGATCTCGCCCTCCAGCGGGGTGCCGCCGTGGACAATCAGTACGTCGTCTGTGCCGTTGACCGTCATGTATCTCGCGTTCCGATGAGTTGGGCGGGGGGTGTTGGCGGGCCCGTCGTGCTGGACGCGGCCGTGCCGGCACGCGCCGGAGCCGAAGAGCAAGGGTAATCGCCGTACACCCCCCTTCTGTAAGCCCAAGGGCGGCCCAGCCGTGTCATAGGTTTGCCACAACACGAACCGTTGGCCGCCGGGCACATGGGGTCACTGGTGCGGGCGGGCACCCACTCTGCCCGTCCGCGCCCTGAGCTGCGTTCACTCCGGTACCCCGATTGGCTCCCCGTACGGGGGGAAGATGCGGGATCATGTCTGGCATGACCGAGGTGTCCTCGCTCACAGGGCGGCTGCTCGTGGCAACGCCGGCCCTGGCGGACCCGAACTTCGACCGAGCGGTGGTGCTCCTTCTCGACCACGACGCGAAGGGCTCCCTCGGTGTCGTCCTCAACCGGCCCACCCCGGTGGACGTCGAGGACATCCTGGAGGGCTGGGCGGCACTCGCCGGTGAACCCGGGGTCGTCTTCCAGGGCGGCCCGGTCGCGCTGGACTCGGCGCTCGGCGTGGCGGTCGTTCCCGGCGGCGCGGAGGCCGGTGAGCGCGCGCCCCTCGGCTGGCGGCGCGTGCACGGAGCGATCGGCCTCGTGGACCTGGAGGCGCCGCCGGAGCTGCTGGCCAAGGCGCTCGGGTCGTTGCGGATCTTCGCCGGGTACGCGGGCTGGGGGCCGGGGCAACTGGAGGACGAGCTGACGGACGGGGCCTGGTACGTCGTCGAGTCGGAGCCCGGAGACGTCTCCTCACCGGCCCCGGAACGCCTGTGGCGCGAGGTACTGCGGCGCCAGCGCAGCGAACTGGCGATGGTCGCGACGTACCCGGACGACCCTTCGCTCAACTGACGGGTGTGAGCTTCAGTACCCTTGGCGGTTATGAGCACTCTTGAGCCTGAGACCCAGCCCCAGCGCGGGACTGGTACGGGGACCCTCGTCGAACCGGCGCCGCAGACCTCGCACGGCGACGGCGACCACGAGCGCTTCGCCCACTACGTCCAGAAGGACAAGATCATGGCGAGCGCCCTCGACGGGACTCCCGTCGTGGCGCTGTGCGGCAAGGTCTGGGTACCGGGCCGCGACCCGAAGAAATACCCGGTGTGTCCCATGTGCAAGGAGATCTACGAGTCCATGGGCGCCGGCGGCGACGAGGGCAAGGGCGACGGCAAGAAGTAGGCCCGTGTGAGCCGGTCGTCCGGTTGAGCAAGGTCCTCCGGGTGCGTTTTGACGCGCCCTGGGGACCTTTGCGCGCTCTAGCGTTGCACAGGGTGCGTCGGCCGGTCACAGAGTGGTGGAGACGTGGTCAAGACCTCTTGTGGCCATGTCCCTGTAGTCCATAACCTCCGTGGTGTTGTGCAGAGCGAAACGTCCATTGCGTATGTTGCAACGCTTTCACCGGAGGAAACGCCAGATGAAGCTCCCTGTCCGATCTGCCCGACTGGTCGCCTCCGTGGCCGCTCTGG
The DNA here is from genome assembly GCF_044333925.1 of Streptomyces sp. NPDC020898. Classification (NCBI taxonomy): domain Bacteria; kingdom Bacillati; phylum Actinomycetota; class Actinomycetes; order Kitasatosporales; family Streptomycetaceae; genus Streptomyces; species Streptomyces sp. NPDC020898. Next base: position 1,707,865 of record NZ_JBIRRV010000001.1, on the reverse strand, counting down.
CTCTCGCCGGGCTCACCGCCACCGCTTGTGCCCCCGAGACCTCCGACAACTCCTCCTCCGGCCAGGACGAGCAGACCGGCACGTTGCGCGTCTGGCTCTTCCAGGAGGTCGGCAACACCCCCAAGGAGAAGGTCGTCACGTCGGTCGTCGACGCCTTCGAGAAGTCCCACAAGGGCGCCGACGTCAAGGTCGAGTACATACCCGTCGAGACCCGTGCCCAGCGCATCAAGGCCGCCTTCAACGACCCGAAGAGCGCCCCCGACGTCATCGAGTACGGCAACACGGACACCGCCGGTTACGTCCACGACGGCGGACTCCTCGACGTCAGCAAGGAGTTCGCGGCCTGGGACGAGGCGGCGGACACCGACCCGACCGCCCGTCAGTCCGTCACCGTCGACGGCAAGGTCTACGGCGCCCCCTTCTTCGTGGGCGTCCGGGCCCTCTACTACCGCACCGACATCTTCAAGGAACTCGGCCTCGAAGTCCCCAAGACCATGGCCGAGTTGACGGACACCGCCCACGAGATCCGCGCGGCCAAGCCCGACCTGTACGGGCTCGTGGTCGGCGGCGCCTTCACCTACGGCGCGATGCCCTTCGTCTGGGCCAACGGCGGCGAACTCGCCACCGGGCGGGGCGGTTCGTACGCCTCCGCCATCGACACCGCCGCCTCCCAGAAGGGCATCAAGGCCTACACCTCCCTCTTCGGCGACGACAACTGCCCCGCCGCCAAGTGCGCGGGCATGGGCGGCAACGACACGATCACCGCCTTCGCCGCGGGCAAGGCCGGTATGGCGATCGGCGGCGACTTCAACCACGCGGCGGTCGAGGCCGGGAAGGTGAAGGGCGACTACGCGGTCGTCCCGCTGCCCGGTGTCGAGGCCGGCTCGGTGGCACCGGCGTTCGCGGGCGGGAACAACCTCGGTGTGCTGAACAGCACTTCGCACCGCACGCTCGCCGTAGACCTCATGGAACAGCTCGCCTCGAAGCAGACACAGACCCAGCTCTTCGACGCCATGGGCTTCCTGCCGACGTTCAGCGACGTGCGTTCCGTCGTCGCCAAGAAGCAGCCGTATGTCGCGCCCTTCGTCGAGACCCTCGCCGCGGGCACCAAGTTCGTGCCGGCGTCGCCCGCGTGGGCCCAGATCGACTCCTCGCTGGTCCTGCCGACGATGCTTCAGGAGATCGTCAGCGGCAAGAAGGATGTCGCGGCGGCTTCTACGGAGGCGGCGAAGAAGATGGACGCGGCGTTTGGCAGCCTCGGGTGACGGCGCCTTCCCGGGTGGGGGGTGCGGATCGTGTGCGGGTGCGGGTGGGTGGGGGTTTGTCGCGCCCACGCGGCGGTAGCCGCAAATCCAGAACAGCCCCGCGCCCCTTTCGTCGGTCCAGTGCCCCTTGGTTGTATCTCGCCCCTGCTCTTGTCGTCCTTGGGGGGTTGCTCCTTTACCCCATTTATCAGCTCGGGTTGATCTCGTTCTTCGAGTACACGCAGGCGCAGGTCAGTGGTGGTAAGCCGACCACCTTTGAGGGGCTCGCCAACTATCGGGAGATCTTCTCCGACCGGCAGTTCTGGCAGGTGCTGCTGGCGACGGTCGTCTTTGCGGCGGCCTGTGTGGTGTCCACGCTCGGGGTCGGCTGTGCGCTCGCCGTTCTGCTGACTCGTGTCCGTGCCCTGCCCCGGCTGGCGTTGATGCTGGCGGCGCTCGGCGCGTGGGCGACTCCCGCGGTCACCGGGTCCACGGTCTGGCTGCTCCTCTTCGACCCCGACTTCGGGCCGGTCAACCGGGTACTGGGCCTGGGCGACCACTCATGGACGTACGGCCGGCTGAGCGCCTTCCTCCTCGTCCTGCTCGAAGTGGTGTGGTGCTCCTTCCCGTTCGTGATGGTCACGGTGTACGCGGGCATCCGCGCCGTCCCGTCCGAGGTGCTGGAGGCCGCGGCCCTGGACGGTGCCTCCCAACTGCGCATCTGGCGCTCGGTGCTGGCGCCGATGCTCCGGCCGATCCTGGTGGTCGTCACCATCCAGTCGGTCATCTGGGACTTCAAGGTCTTCACCCAGATCTACGTGATGACGAACGGGGGCGGCATCGCCGGCCAGAACCTCACCCTCAACGTGTACGCCTACCAACAGGCCTTCGCCTCCTCCCAGTACAGCCTCGGCTCGGCGATCGGGATCGTGATGCTGCTGATCCTGCTGGCCGTGACGCTCGTGTACCTGCGGTTGCTGCGCAGGCAGGGGGAGGAGCTGTGATGTCCGGCAACGTTGTCGAAGGTGGCCGAGGCGTCCGAGGGCTTCAGCGCTTCGTACGGCGGCCCTGGCGGCTGGCCGCCGAGGTGTCGGCGCTGCTGATCGCGGCCGTCGTCGCCTTCCCCCTCTACTGGATGGTGCTCAGCGCCTTCAAACCGGCCGGTGAGATCGAGTCGACCGAGCCGAGGCCCTGGACGCTGGACCCCTCCCTGGACTCCTTCCGGCGCGTCTTCGGGCAGCAGGAATTCGGCCGGTACTTTCTCAACAGCCTTGTGGTCGCCTGCTCGGTGGTCGTCGTCTCGGCGCTGATCGCGTTTCTCGCGGCGACCGCCGTGACCCGATTCCGGTTCCGTTTCCGGACCACCCTGCTGATCATGTTCCTGGTGGCCCAGATGGTGCCCGTGGAGGCGCTCACGATCCCGCTGTTCTTCCTCATGCGGGACTTCGGGCAGCTGAACACGCTGGGCGCCCTGATCCTGCCGCACATCGCCTTCTCGCTGCCCTTCGCGATCTGGATGCTGCGGGGCTTTGTGAAGGCCGTTCCGGAGGCGCTGGAGGAGGCCGCCTACATCGACGGGGCGAGCCGGTCGCGATTCCTGTGGCAGATCCTTTTCCCGCTGGTCTTCCCGGGGTTGGTGGCCACGAGCGTGTTCTCCTTCATCTCGGCCTGGAACGACTTCCTGTTCGCCAAGTCGTTCATCATCAGCGACACCTCCCAGTCGACGCTGCCGATGGCCCTGCTGGTCTTCTACAAGCCCGACGACCCGGACTGGGGCGGCGTGATGGCGGCCTCCACGGTGATGACGATTCCGGTGCTGGTGTTCTTCGTACTCGTACAGCGCCGACTGGTGTCGGGGCTCGGTGGAGCGGTAAAGGACTGACGTGACTGAGGTGGCTGACGTGAGTTCGACGACGGATGTGATTCCGGCGCCGCGGGCCGTGGAGGGTCCCATGCGCTGTGCTGTCGTGCTCGACCAGGACACCGCCCTGTGGGCGGCTCCCGGTACGGGCACCACGGAACGCTGGCTGCGCTCCACCCTCGGTCCGGCGCTCGGACTGCCGCTGCCGCCCGGGCCGCAGGAGAGCCGCAACTCTGTACGGCTGCGCCTCGACGACACCCTGGAACCGGAGGGGTACCGGCTCGACGTCATCATCAACCGGGGTGTCGAGATCCGGGGCGGCAGCGCTGCCGGAGTCTTCTGGGGGGCGCAGACGCTGCGTCAGCTGCTCGGTCCCGACGCCTTCCGGCGGGCTCCCGTACGGCCCGGCGTCACCCACGCAATCCCGCACCAGAGCATCGAGGACAGCCCTCGATTCCGCTGGCGCGGCCTCATGCTCGACGTGGCCCGGCACTTCATGCCCAAGGACGGCGTCCTGCGTTACCTGGACCTGATGGCCGCCCACAAACTCAACGTCTTCCACTTCCACTTGACGGACGACCAGGGCTGGCGCGTCGAGATCGAGCGGTACCCGAAGCTGACCGAGGTCGGTTCTTGGCGTGCACGCACCAAATTCGGCCACCGTGCCTCACCGCTCTGGGAGGAGAAGCCGCACGGGGGCTTCTACACCCAGGACGACATCCGCGAGATCGTCGCCTACGCCGCCGAGCGGCATATCAGCGTGGTCCCCGAAATCGACGTACCGGGGCACTCGCAGGCCGCCATCGCCGCGTATCCGGAACTCGGCAACACAGACGTCATCGACACGACCTCCCTCTCCGTCTGGGACACCTGGGGCATCAACAAAAACGTACTCGCCCCCACTGACAACACCCTGCGCTTCTACGAGGGCGTCTTCGAGGAAGTCCTCGGGCTGTTCCCGGGGGAGTTCATTCACGTCGGTGGCGACGAGTGTGCGAAGGAGCAGTGGCGGGAGTCGCCCACCGCTCAGGCCCGCATCAGGGAACTCGGGGTCGGCGACGAGGACGGGCTCCAGTCGTGGTTCATCGGGCACTTCGACAAGTGGCTCGCCGCGCGCGGGCGCCGGCTCATCGGCTGGGACGAGATCCTGGAGGGCGGACTCGCCCCCGGTGCGGCCGTGTCCTCGTGGCGCGGATACGCGGGCGGCATCACGGCCGCGCGCGCGGGTCACGACGTCGTCATGTGCCCCGAGCAGCAGGTGTACTTGGACCACCGTCAGCACGACGGTGCCGACGAACCCGTCCCTATCGGGTACGTCCGCACCCTTGAGGATGTCTTTCGCTTCGAGCCGGTTCCACCGGAGTTGGGCCCCGAGGAGGCGCGGCACGTCCTCGGCACCCAGGCCAACCTGTGGACCGAGGTGATGGAGGACGCCGGGCGCGTGGACTACCAGGCCTTCCCGCGCCTGGCCGCCTTCGCGGAGGTCGCCTGGAGTGCCCTGCCGGCGTCCGCCGAACGGGACTTCGCCGGCTTCGAACGCCGGATGACCGCCCATTACCGGCGACTTGACGCCCTCGGCGTCAGCTATCGGCCGCCCGCGGGACCACGTCCGTGGCAGCAGCGGCCGGGAGTTGCCGGACGCCCGATCGAGGGATCGCCCCCGAACGTGTGAGACGGCCCGGGAAGCGGCGTGTCCTTGCGCGCATGCCCCGGAACTCTGCCCCCACGAGGAAAAACGCACACAAGAGTTACCGAAGAGTGTCAAACGGAAGTGATCGGCGATGCCGTGCGAAAACGGACCATCCCCCTGGTGAGAGGGGCGAATGCCTCCTAGCGGACCCCTGCGTTCGGGTCTCGCGAGAATGTGCCAGAGTTGCCACGTCCGCCCTGTCAGCACGTACCGTACGGCAACACAGGTGGGACCAGGTGGGGCAGCGGGAAGGGGCAGCCGGTTTGACCACGCACGCACCGCAGGCGGCGCAGGCCGTGACGCTGCCCGCCTCGCTGGACGAGGCCGTCGCGGCGCTCGCCGCCATGCCGGCCGCCGTACCCGTGGCGGGCGGCACCGATCTCATGGCCACCGTCAACTCCGGGCAGCTCAGGCCCGCCGCGCTCGTCGGCCTCGGCCGGATCAGCGAGATCCGCGGCTGGCAGTACCAGGACGGCCACGCCCTGCTCGGCGCCGGCCTCACCCACGCGCGGATGGGCCGCCCCGACTTCGCCGCCCTGATCCCGGCCCTGGCCGCCTCCGCGCGTGCCGCGGGCCCGCCGCAGATCCGCAACGCCGGCACCCTGGGCGGCAACATCGCCACGGCCGCCCCCACCGGGGACGCGCTTCCCGTGCTGGCCGCCCTGGAGGCGACGCTGATCATCGCGGGCCCCGGTGGCGCCCGCCGCGAGATCCCGGTGTCGCACCTGCTGGCCGGCGTGGAACTGCTGCGCGCCGGTGAACTCATCGGCTTCGTGCGCGTGCCCCTGCTGCACGCGCCCCAGGTCTTCCTGAAGGCCACCGGACGGACCGGCCCCGGGCGCGCCCTCGCGTCCGTCGCCCTCGTCCTCGACCCCGCCCGGCGCGGAGTGAGGTGCGCCGTCGGTGCCATAGCGCCGATGCCGCTGCGCCCCCTGGACGCCGAGCAGTGGGTCGCCCGGCTCATCGACTGGGACAACAACCGCACGATCGTCCCGGAGGCACTGGGTGCCTTCGGGGAGTACGTCGCGGCGGCCTGCATCCCCGATCCGGCCCCTGAGGTGGACGGCTCCGTAACACCGCTTCCGCCCGCCGTACTGCACCTGCGGCGCACCGTCGCCGCACTGGCCCGACGAGCACTGGGGAGGGCACTTTCGTGACCGACGACCAGTACAGCGACGACCAGTACGGCGACCGGCGCGGGGGGCCACCCGACGACCCGGGCGCCGAGGGCGCCCCCCGTGGCGGAGGCCGCTGGGACCCGCTGCCCCAGGGTGACTACGACGACGGTGCCACCGCCTTCGTGAAGCTCCCCGAAGGGGGCATCGACGCGCTCCTGGCCTCCGTAGACAGCCCGCTGGCCGCGCCCGGACACGGGTACGTGCCCCCGCAGATAGCGGCAGCGCCGGGCCCGGAGGGCGAGATCCAGGGCGCGCCGGACGTCTGGGGGCCGCCGTCCGCGCCTCCCGGCGGCGCCCACTGGCCGGACCCGAACGCGGGACGCCAGGAGGCCCCGCAGTACGACGGGTTCACCTACGAGCAGAGCTCCACGGGACAGTGGAACTTCGACCAGCGAACCGGCGCCCCGGAGGCCGTGGCCCCGGAGGCCCCGGGCCGCGAGGTGACCGGGGAGTGGCGGATTCCCGTCGCCGGGGGTGACATCCCGGACGAATCCGGCGAGTTCAGTACGTCGGCCCTGGTCGAGCAGTGGGGCGGCACCCCGCCCGCCACGCTTCCCGGCGGCGCGCCCGCGCCCTGGGCGACGGAGGGGGCGGGCCAGTCCTGGGCGCCCGGACCCGAGCCGGAGCCCGCCCCGGAGCCAGGCGGAACGATGGGCGCGGGAACGACGTACGCGCCCGAAACCGCGCACGAAACGGGCGGCGCCGGTCGCACGGCCGACGGGATCGGTCACCCGGGCGACGACTCCGGTCACCCGGCAGCCGAAGCCGGTCACGTGGCCGCCGACGAGGACCAAGACCCCGCCGACCCCGCGCACGACCCCGCCGAAGGCCCTGACGGCCCCGCTGACGCCACCGCGGAGCCCGACCCGGCCACCGGCCCGGAAACCTCGCCGGAGGCCGCTGAGCAGCCTGTGGAGGGCGACGCGGGCGAGCCGGACGCGGACACCGAGGCACCCGGTGCCGCGGCGACCGAGGAGGCGCCCGGAGCGGCCGACGAGTCCGACCGGACCGACGACACCCCGGGCGTGCCCGGCGAGGAACACCCCCTCGCCTCCTACGTCCTGCGCGTCAACGGCTCCGACCGGCCCGTCACCGACGCCTGGATCGGCGAGTCGCTGCTCTACGTCCTGCGCGAACGGCTCGGCCTCGCCGGCGCCAAGGACGGCTGCTCCCAGGGCGAGTGCGGGGCCTGCAACGTCCAGGTGGACGGGCGGCTCGTCGCCTCCTGCCTGGTGCCCGCGGTCACCGCCGCCGGCAGCGAGGTGCGCACCGTGGAGGGCCTGGCCGCCGACGGACAGCCCTCGGACGTGCAGCGGGCGCTCGCCAAGTGCGGTGCGGTGCAGTGCGGTTTCTGCGTCCCCGGGATGGCGATGACCGTGCACGACCTCCTGGAGGGCAACCCCGCCCCGACCGACCTGGAGACACGCCAGGCCCTGTGCGGCAACCTGTGCCGCTGCTCCGGCTATCGGGGCGTCCTGGAGGCGGTCCGCGAGGTCGTCGCCGAGCGCGAGGCGCACGCCGCCGACGCCGACGCGGAGGACGGCGAGGCACGCATCCCGCACCAGGCCGGACCGGGCGCGGGCGGGGTCAACCCCTCCGCGTTCGACGCCCCGGGCTTCGAGCCCGCCCGCAACCACGACTCGCACGCCCATGACCAGGCGCACGCGAACGACCCGGCGTACGGCCAGGACGGAGGCCAGACGTGAGCAACGAAGCCGCCACCGCGACCACGGCCGCGGAGGCCGCCCCCGACGCGGAGGCACTCCCGCACGGCCTCGGCGTGTCGCTGCCGCCCGCCGACGCGCGCGCCAAGACGGAGGGCACGTTCCCGTACGCGGCCGACCTGTGGGCCGAGGGCCTGCTGTGGGCCGCCGTACTGAGATCACCGCACCCGCACGCGCGCATCCTCTCCATCGACACCGCCCACGCGCGTGAGATGCCCGGCGTACGGGCCGTCGTCACACACGAGGACGTGCCCGGCGTGGCGCTGCACGGGCGTGGCCGGGCCGACCGCCCGATGTTCGCCTCCGACGTCGTACGCCACCACGGGGAGCCCATCGCCGCGGTCGCCGCCGACCACCCGGACACCGCGCGCATGGCAGCGGCGGCGATCACCGTCGAGTACGAAGTACTCGACCCGGTGACCGACCCCGAGCAGGCCTTCGAGGCCGAACCGCTGCACCCCGACGGCAACCTGATCCGGCACATCCCGCTGCGCCACGGCGACCCGGAGGCGGCCGGCGAGATCGTCGTCGAGGGCCTCTACCGGATCGGCCGCCAGGACCCGGCCCCCATCGGCGCGGAGGCGGGCCTCGCGGTACCGCGTCCCGACGGCGGCGTGGAGCTGTACCTGGCGTCGACGGACCCGCACGGCGACCGTGACGCGGCTGCCGCCTGCTACGGCCTGGAGCCGGAGCGCGTGAAGGTGGTCGTCACGGGAGTCCCCGGCGCCACCGCCGACCGCGAGGACCAGGGCTTCCAGCTCCCGCTCGGCCTGCTCGCGTTGAAAACGGGCTGCCCGGTGAAACTGACGGCCACCCGTGAGGAGTCCTTCCTCGGCCACGTCCACCGCCACCCCACCCTCCTCCGCTACCGCCACCACGCGGACACCGACGGCAAGCTGGTGAAGGTCGAGGCGCAGATCCTGCTCGACGCGGGCGCGTACGCGGACACGTCGTCCGAGGCCCTCGCGGCGGCTGTCTCCTTCGCCTGCGGCCCCTACGTCGTCCCCAACGCCTTCATCGAGGGCTGGGCGGTCCGCACCAACAACCCCCCCTCCGGCCATGTGCGCGGCGAGGGCGCGATGCAGGTCTGCGCGGCCTACGAGGCCCAGATGGACAAGCTCGCGAAGAAACTCGGCGTCGACCCGGCCGAGCTGCGCCTGCGCAACGCGATGGCCACCGGCGACGTCCTGCCGACCGGCCAGTCCGTGACCTGCCCGGCCCCGGTCGCCGAACTCCTCCAGGCGGTACGGGACTTCCCGCTCCCCGCGCTGCCCAAGGACACCCCCGAGGACGAGTGGCTGCTCCCGGGCGGCCCGGAGGGAGCCGGTGAACCCGGCGCCGTCCGCAGGGGCGTCGGCTACGGCCTGGGCATGGTCCACATGCTCGGCGCCGAGGGCGCCGACGAGGTCTCGACGGCCACCGTCAAGGTCCACGACGGCATCGCCACGGTCCTGTGCGCGGCCGTGGAGACAGGCCAGGGCTTCACCACCCTGGCCCGCCAGATCGTCCAGGAGACGCTGGGCATCGACGAGGTCCACGTGGCCCCCGTCGACACCGACCAGCCCCCGGCCGGACCGGGCGCCCGCGGCCGCCACACCTGGGTGTCGGGCGGCGCGGTGGAACGCGCGGCGAAGATGGTCCGCACCCAGCTCCTCCAGCCCCTGGCGCACAAGTTCGGCATGTCCACGGAGCTCCTCCAGATCACCGACGGCAAGATCACCTCGTACGACGGTGTCCTGTCGACCACGGTGACGGAGGCGCTGGACGGCAAGGAACTGTGGGCCACCGCCCAGTGCCGCCCCCACCCCACGGAGCCGCTGGACGAGGCGGGCCAGGGCGACGCCTTCGTGGGCCTCGCCTTCTGCGCGATCCGCGCGGTGGTCGACGTCGACATCGAGCTGGGCTCGGTACGGGTGGTGGAGGTCGCGCTCGCCCAGGACGTGGGCCGGGTCCTGAACCCCGCGCAGCTGGCGGCCCGTATCGAGGCGGGCGTCACCCAGGGCGTCGGCATCGCGCTCACGGAGAACCTGCGCTCCGCACGCGGTGTGATCCGCCACCCCGACCTCACGGGCTACGCCCTCCCGACCGCCCTGGACGCCCCGGACATCCGCATCGTCAAGCTGGTCGAGGAACGGGACGTGGTCGCCCCCTTCGGCGCGAAGGCGGCGAGCGCGGTACCGGTGGTGACGTCCCCGGCGGCCATCGCCTCGGCGGTACGGGCGGCGACGGGCCGTCCGGTGAACCGGCTGCCGATCCGCCCGCAGGCGGCTGTGGTGACGGCGACATGACGACTCCGACTCCGGCCCCGACTCCGGAGGAACCGCCTCGCTTCGAACCCGGCCCGACTCCGGGCAAGGTGCTGGCGTGGGTGCTGCTGTTCGTGGTGGCGGCGGTCGTGGTGGTCGCGGGCGGCGTGTACTTCGGCTGAGCGGTGCGTGACTGAACGGCTGAGATCGGGTTTCGTCCCAGGTCAGGGGTCGTTGTCAGTGGTGCCGCGTAGTGTTCTTTGTAGTGGGAGGGCCTGCCGGGCAGCGGACGTTTTCGACGTTGCGCCCGGGGGACCGTGAACAACCATGCGCGGGGGAAACCATGAGCACGACGATCACTCTGACCAGGAACGAGTCGCTGACGCGCGTGGGGCTGCCGGCAGGCAAGGGCATGGTGAGGTTCGGCGCGCTGCGCAGCGCGATTCCGCGGACGGTTCTGGACTCGACGGGCGCGAAGAAGGCTTCGGTTCCGCTCGACGGCGCGATGGGAGAGACGCCCACGACGTACTTCCTGCACGACCGCCCCACCTCGACGGAGGGGCGCCCGGCGGCCCCGTCCCTGGAGGCCCTGCTGCGGTTCGCGGCGGCGACGGAGGAGATGGCCGCGGCGCGCGGTCAACTCGCTTCCCCCGAGGTCCGGTTCGGTTCACAGACCCGGACGGCCCGCCCCGGCACGGGGTCGGGGCTGGCCCTGGAGCTGCCCGCCCGGCTCCTGGAGCGGGAGTTCGGCCACGGCAAGGTGGCCCGCTTCGAGGACGTCGACTTCCCGGCACCGCTCACCCATGAGCCGACCCGCCGCTTCCTGAGCGGCACGGGGCTCCCGGAGGACGGTTTCCTCTTCCAAACGGACACGGACATACCCCTGCCGACGCTCGCGGAGTACTGCGCGGACGAGTACATGGCAGCCGAACTCCCGCAGGGGGCAGGCGACTTGATCCGACTGGGCCGGGTGGGCCGGAGCGCCGAGGACAACAGCCTGGTGCTGGACGGCACAACGGGCGCGATCCTCACGTGGAACGAGCCCGAGGCCAAGCTCTACCCACTGACCGCGGACGTCTCGACCCTCGCCTTCGCCCTGTGGCTCCTGAACCGCGAGAAGACGATCGGCAAGGAGACCGGCGGGGTGCTGTAACTGCGGGGTGCTGCGACTCAGGAGAGCGAATACGCTGGTCGCAGGGGTCGACTTCATTCGACCGAGGAGCCTTCCATGAGGAAGAACAGAAAGGGCGCCTGGCGCGCGACGGGAATCGTCACCGCACTCGCCACGGCTGCCGCGATCGCCTCCGTCACCCCGGTTCAGGCCCAGACCACCGCCGACCTGTCCGCATGGATCACCGACGGCTGGGGCGGCGGAACCGTCACCAGCCAGCCCGCCGGTATCGACTGCCACACGACGGCGTGGGACCCGTACACGACCACCGATCCGCCACCGAACCCGACCGGTGCCTGTACCGCGAGCTTCGAGGTCGGAACGACGGTCACCTTCACCGCGACACCCGACCCGGGGTCCTACCTCAACGACGGCCCGACGCCGAATCCCGTGACCGTCCGAGCCGGCTACAACTTCACGTGGGCGATGTTCTGCCCCGCTGACGGCCTCTGTTCCGCGGGTTAGGGCCGGGTCGGCGAACGGTTGTCCTTGCCAAAAGGGCGACACCCCAGAAGGGGTGCCGCCCTTTCGTTTTCGTTCTGCTCGTTTTCGTTCTGCCTGGTCAAGCGCGTGGAGGCCGTGGCGGGAATCGAACCCGCGTAATTCGCTTTGCAGGCGAATCCCTGAACCACTCGGGCACACGGCCGGGTCTGGAGCGGAGTGGGTCCGTTCCGAACTTGGTGACTTGACCGTATGGGTGAGGCGCGCGGGGGAACAAGGGAACCGGGCGGGCTGCAATAGGACTGCCACACGCCGTTCATGAACCAGGGGTCGGTGGGCGTACGGCCAAGGTCTCGGTTGGGCCCCTCCCTCCGACAGGGGTCAAGGTCGGTGATGACCCTTACGCTGGCCTTCATGACCACCCTGGAACCGGGCGACACCGGCGTCGCCGCCGACCCTGCCGACGCGGAGATCCCTACGGCCGCCGTACCCGACGAGGGAGTGGTGGGGCGGTCCTATCGAGCGCTCAGTATCGGGATCGTCTCCGTCGTGCTGCTGATCGCCTTCGAGGCGACCGCCGTGGGGACGGCGATGCCGGTTGCCGCGCGGGAGCTGGACGGGGTGTCGCTGTACGCGTTCGCGTTCTCCGGGTACTTCACGACCAGCCTCTTCGGCATGGTGCTCGCCGGGCAGTGGTCCGACCGCAGGGGGCCGCTGGGGCCGCTGACCACGGGGATCGCCGCCTTCGCGGCAGGGCTGGTGCTGTCCGGGACCGCCGGGGTCATGTGGCTGTTCATCGCCGGGCGGGCCGTGCAGGGGCTGGGCGGCGGTCTGGTGATCGTTTCCCTGTACGTCGTCGTCGGGCGGGCCTATCCGGATCGGTTGCGGGCCGCGATCATGGCCGCGTTCGCCGCCAGTTGGGTTGTTCCGTCCGTTGTCGGGCCGCTTGCTGCCGGTGCCGTCACCGAACAGCTCGGCTGGCGGTGGGTGTTCGTCGGGATTCCGGTGCTCGTCGTCTTTCCACTGGCCCTCGCGCTGCCCCAGATACGGCGGCTGGCCGGCGGGGCCGTGAAGGAGGGGGAGCGGGACGAACAGGGGGACCGGCGGCGTATTCGGCTTGCCCTCGGGATCTCCCTCGGTGCCGGGCTGCTTCAGTACGCCGCCCAGGATCTGAAGTGGTTCTCGCTCCTACCCGGGCTCCTCGGGGTCTCGCTGCTCGTGCCGGCCGTGCTCGGGCTGCTTCCCCGGGGGACGTATCGGGCCGCGCGCGGGTTGCCGTCCGTCGTCCTGTTGCGTGGGGTCGCCGCGGGGTCCTTCATCGCCGCCGAGTCCTTCATCCCGTTGATGCTGGTCACGCAGCGGGGGCTGTCGCCGACGCTGGCCGGTTTCTCCCTCGCGGCGGGCGGGGTGACCTGGGCGTTCGGGTCGTCCCTGCAGGCGCGGGCGCGGATGGAGCCGTACCGGGAGCGGCTGATGACGTACGGGATGGTGCTGGTCGCCGCCTCGATCGCGGGGGCGCCCGCCGTGTTGATCGACGCGGTGCCGGTGTGGACGCTCGCTGTGGTGTGGGCGTTCGGGTGCTTCGGGATGGGGCTGGTGATCTCCAGTACCAGCGTGCTGCTGCTTCACCTCTCCGCCCCCGAGGAGGCCGGCGCGAACTCCGCCGCCCTGCAGATCTCCGACGGGCTGTCCAACGTGGTGCTGCTGGCGGGTGGGGGTGCGGCCTTCGCCGCGCTGGGCGGGGGGACGGTGGCCCATGCCTCCGCCGCGTCGGGCGGCGGCTCCCATCCGGCCGCCTTCGCCGCCGTGTTCTTGCCGATGGCGGGGGTGGCGTTGGTGGGGGCTTGGGTGACTACGCGGCTGCGGGTGGAATCGCGGTGACACCAGCTGGTACCGCTTAGTACCGTTGCGGCATGGCTGGACTGAACCTGCGGTTTTCGGATGAGGAACTTGACGCGCTGCGCGAGCGTTCGGCAGCGGAGGGGCGCAGCATGCAGGCGTTCGCTCACGACGCGGTGATCGCGGCCGTAAACGAGCATTCGAGGCTGTTCAACGAGGCCGCTGACCACGTACTGAAGGCCAGCGGCGAGTTGAACCGGAGGCTCGCCTGATGCACTACCTGACGCTGCCCGAGTTGCTGAACCTTGCGAAGCGGCTCGGGGCGGACGACGTGCGCGATTTCGGGCTCCTGGACTCTGCCCTCGCGCGCCCTCAGTCGAGTGTGTTCGGGCAGGACGCCTATCCGGACGTCTGGCAGAAGGCCGCGGCGCTGATGGAGTCCAACGCCCGCAACCACGGACTTATCGACGGCAACAAGCGCATCGCCTGGTATGCGACCTGGGTCTTCCTGCACATGAACGGGCATCCGCTGGACGCGGAGTTCGACGTGGACGAGGACGAGGCGTTCGTCTTCGACGTCTGCCAAGGTGCCCTGGATGTGCCGAAGATCGCCGCTCAGCTGCCGCGCTTCGCGCGCTGACCCTCACGGCCTCTGTGAGCTGAGTCGCATCCCCGGCTCCCCCCGCGTCGTACGCACGTTGACAGCACCGGGCCGCCGGTAGGGTGGCCCGGTTGTCATACGTAGCCCCAGCCGTCGCTGTGGTTGCAACCGCCGCAGAGCCGCCCGACCCACCACCGGAGACCGTGACTACCACCGCCACGACTGCCGCCTCGAACCATCACCTCTCACCCGCCTTCCCGGGCCGTGCCCCCTGGGGTACCGCCAGCAAGCTGCGCGCCTGGCAGCAGAAGGCGATGGAGAGGTACCTCCAGGAGCAACCGCGCGACTTTCTCGCGGTCGCCACCCCTGGCGCCGGCAAGACGACGTTCGCGCTGACTCTCGCCTCCTGGCTGCTGCACCACCATGTCGTGCAGCAGGTGACCGTGGTCGCGCCCACCGAGCATCTGAAGAAGCAGTGGGCCGAGGCGGCGGCGCGGATAGGGATCAAGCTCGATCCCGAGTACAGCGCCGGGCCGGTCAGCAAGGAGTACCAGGGCGTCGCCGTGACCTATGCGGGCGTGGGCGTGCGGCCCATGCTGCATCGCAATCGCGTCGAGCAGCGCAAGACGCTCGTCATCCTCGACGAGATCCACCATGCCGGGGACTCCAAGTCCTGGGGCGAGGCCTGTCTTGAGGCCTTCGAGCCCGCGACCCGGCGCCTCGCGCTCACCGGTACGCCGTTCCGTTCCGACACCAACCCCATCCCCTTCGTGGCGTACGAGGAGGGGAACGACGGGATCCGGCGGTCCGCCGCCGACTACACCTACGGCTACGGGAACGCGCTGGCCGACCATGTCGTGCGGCCTGTCATCTTCCTCTCCTACAGCGGGCAGATGCGGTGGCGGACCAAGGCCGGCGACGAGATCGCCGCCCGGCTCGGCGAGCCGATGACCAAGGACGCCGTCTCGCAGGCCTGGCGTACCGCGCTCGATCCGCGCGGCGAGTGGATGCCCAGTGTGCTGCGCGCCGCCGACAAGCGGCTGACCGAGGTGCGGAAAGGCATCCCGGACGCGGGGGCGCTCGTCATCGCCACCGACCAGGAGAAGGCCCGCGCCTACGCCAAGCTGATCCGCGACATCACGGGGACCAAGGCGACCGTCGTCCTCTCCGACGACACCGGGGCCTCCGACCGCATCGATGAGTTCGCCCACAACGACTCCCGCTGGATGGTCGCCGTCCGCATGGTGTCCGAGGGGGTCGACGTGCCCCGGCTGGCTGTCGGGGTCTACGCCACCACCATCTCCACGCCCCTCTTCTTCGCCCAGGCCGTCGGACGTTTCGTGCGCTCCCGGCGGCGCGGCGAGACCGCCTCCGTGTTCCTCCCCACGGTCCCCGACCTCCTCACCTTCGCCAACGAGATGGAGGTCGAGCGCGACCACGCCCTCGACAAGCCCAAGAAAGAGGGCGAGGAGGACCCGTACGCCGAATCCGAGAAGGAGATGGAGGAGGCGAACCGGGAGGAGGACGAGGACACCGGGGAGCAGGAGCAGTTCTCCTTCGAGGCGCTGGAGTCCGACGCCGTCTTCGACCGGGTGCTGTACGACGGTGCCGAGTTCGGCATGCAGGCGCACCCGGGGAGCGAGGAGGAGCAGGACTACCTCGGGATTCCGGGGCTGCTGGAGCCTGACCAGGTGCAGCTGCTGCTCCAGAAGCGGCAGGCCCGGCAGATCGCGCACAGCCGTAAGAAGCCCGACGACGAGGCCGATCTCCTCGAACTGCCTGCCGAGCGGCGGCCTGTGGTCTCCCACAAGGAGATGCTGGAGCTGCGCAAGCAGCTCAACACCATGGTCTCGGCCTATACCCATCAGAGCGGCAAGCCGCACGGGGTGATCCACACCGAGCTGCGGCGTGTGTGTGGCGGGCCGCCGAGCGCCGAGGCCACCGCAGGGCAGTTGCGGCAGCGCATCGCCAAGGTGCAGGAGTGGGCCACCCGGATGCGGTGACGGGCGTCACCTGCGTCCGGTGAGGGGGCGTGGGGTGCCGTACACACGCCGTGCATTTCGGGAGGAAGCGCGGCAGTCCGTACCGAGGAGTGACCGGATTCTGGACGTGGCCTTCCGCTGAGCGAACCGCCTTCGCTACTGTCCCCGCAACGCACACGCCCCGTGGCAGCGCCGCCGCGGAGCGCAGTCGTGAAGCGATCGTGTCCGGAACAGCCCGGGCCGCCGCCGACCGGCCGCCTCTGAACGCGCGTCGCCCACGGGACCGGCGACGCATCCGCCGCCAGGGAGCTGCCTACCTCACCACGTGAAGGAGTGGGCGTCGTGACCGCGGAGACCTCCCAGACGCTCGACCGGGGACTACGCGTCCTCAAGCTGCTCGCCGACACCGACCACGGGCTGACCGTCACCGAGCTCTCGACCCGGCTCGGGGTCAACCGGACGGTCGTGTACCGGCTCCTCGCCACCCTCGAACAGCACGCCCTCGTACGCCGTGACCTGGGCGGACGTGCCCGCGTCGGGCTGGGGGTGCTGCGGCTCGGACGGCAGGTGCATCCCCTCGTACGGGAGGCAGCGCTCCCCGCGCTCAGATCGCTGGCCGAGGACATAGGCGCGACCGCCCACCTGACCCTGGTCGACGGGACGGAGGCGCTCGCCGTCGCCGTCGTCGAGCCGACCTGGACCGACTACCACGTGGCCTACCGCGCCGGTTTCCGCCACCCTCTGGAGCGCGGCGCGGCCGGCAAGGCCATCCTCTCCGCCCGGCAGCAGCCCGCCACCGACCCCGGATACACCCTCACGCACGGGGAGCTGGAGGCCGGCGCGAGCGGGGCCGCGGCTCCGCTGATCGGCGTGACGGGCGTCGAGGGGAGCGTGGGGGTCGTCATGCTCGCCGACGCGGTGCCCGAGCGGGTGGGGCCGCGGGTCATGGACGCGGCCCGGGAAGTGTCCGAGGCGCTGCGCTGAGGGTCCCGCCGGGGGAGCGGCGGTAGGACAGCCGCCCCTGGCCGGAATCCGGCCCCACGTTAGATTGACCTCGTGCTCTCTCGCCTCACGCGCCCCCGGGCCGTCGCCGTCTGTGCCCTGCCCGTCGTGGCCCTGCTCGCCACGGCGGCGTTCGCGCCGCTGCCGTTCGCCGTGGCCCAGCCCGGTATGACGGCGAACGTTCTCGGCGCGAACGACGGCGACCCGGTCATCACGATCACCGGCGCGACGACCCGCAAGACGCGCGGCGAGCTGCGGATGACGACCATCGAGGCGACCGGCCCGGCCACCCACGTGCGCCTCGGTGACGTACTCGACGGCTGGTTCCGTACCGACCAGGCCGTGATGCCGCGCGACTCGGTCTACCCGAGCGGCGACAGCACCAAGGAGATCGAGGAGCACAACGCGGCCGAGATGAAGAAGTCCCAGGACACGGCGGCCGAGGCGGCCCTGAAGTACCTGGACGAGGACTCCGGCACAATCAAGGTCACCCTCAAGCTCTCCGACGTCGGCGGGCCCAGCGCGGGTCTTCTCTTCTCCCTCGGCATCGTCGACAAGCTCGACGGCGACGGGAACGGGGGCGACCTGACCGGCGGGCGTTCCATCGCCGGTACGGGGACGATCGACGCGGACGGGACGGTCGGGGCGGTGGGGGGCGTCGCGTTGAAGACGCAGGCCGCTCGGCGTGACGGGGCGACCGTCTTCCTGGTGCCGGAGGCGGAGTGCTCGGACGCGGAGTCGGAGCTTCCGAAGGGGCTGCGGTTGATTCCGGTGACGACGCTCAAGGGTGCGGTGAGTGCGTTGGTGGCGTTGGAGACGGGGCGGGGGTCGGTGCCGAGCTGTTGAGGCTGTTTTCGGCTGCGGGCGGGTGGGGGCTTGTCGCGCCCCGCGGCGGAGCCGCTGATAGATACAGCCCCGCGCCCCTATCGGGGCTCGTTACCGCGCCGGAGTCAGTCCCTTCCGTGTAGACAGCCGCCGAGCCCCCGGCCCCGCCCCCGTCTGTCACCTCACCTGACCAGTTCCCAGTCCTGCGAGCCGTCCGTCGCCGCGGTCTGCAGGGTCAGCGGGGCGCCGTTGGTCGCGCCGGTCAGGTACACGTTCGTGTTCTTGGCCGCCTGCAGTTTGTAGAAGCCGTCGTCGGTCTTGACGAGGTTCCAGCTGCCGGTGGCGCTGTTGTCGACCCACTGGCCGATCTGCTGGCCGACCGTCGCGTTCCCGGTCCAGATGGCCGCCGCGCGTCCGCCCGACTTGTTCAGCAGCGTCGTGCCGCCGTTCGGCGCGGTCACCACGTGCCAGTACTGGGTGTCCGGGTTCGCCGCCGAACCGGGGGCCTCCAGACGGACGTCGGGAACGTCTCCGTTGCCGAGGTTCGCGTCGTTGGTGTGGTTCCCGGTGCCGATCACCTGGTTGGTCTTGCGGTTCACCAACTGGTAGTAGGCGCCCGCCGACTTGCCCAGGTCGACCTCCGCGAACGCGATGACCGAGGTGCCCTGGTTGTTGAGGATCGAGACGCGACCAGTGCCCTCGACGTACTGCAGGTTGCGGCTGTACGCACCCGGCGAGGTCGTCTGGTACTCCTTCCACTGGCCGTTGCTGCGCCCGCTCTCGTTGACCCAGACGCTGCCGCTGTTACTGGCGTTGTAGACCAGCCGC
This sequence comes from Streptomyces sp. NPDC020898, assembly GCF_044333925.1. Taxonomy (NCBI): domain Bacteria; kingdom Bacillati; phylum Actinomycetota; class Actinomycetes; order Kitasatosporales; family Streptomycetaceae; genus Streptomyces; species Streptomyces sp. NPDC020898. The sequence goes on along the minus strand of NZ_JBIRRV010000001.1, from coordinate 1,689,233 downwards.
CCACCGGGAAGCTGGATGACGACCGGGCTGCCACCGGTCGCGAGCGGACGCGAACCCGTGTCGACCGGCAGTGAGGTGACGGGGTTGCCCGAGGAGCCGAGGAAGAACTTCAGCGGGTCGTCGGCGAGCACGTACCGCGTGTTGACTCCGCCGCCCCAGTACTCGTACGGGAGAAGCCACTTGCCGTCCGTCGTCCGGACGACGTTCGCCATGCCGGGCCGGCCGCCGCCGATCTCCGTCTTGCCGCCACCCATGGTGTCGGTCAGACCCGCGACGTCGACGACGGGGGCGCTCCACGCCGTCGTACTGCGGCCGTTCCACGTCTTGTGGGCGAGTATCTGGCCGTGCGAGTCCGTGGCGGTGTCGTTCGCGGGGTCCAGGGTCGGAACGCCGGTGACCGGGTCGAAACCGAGGTAGTCGTTCTCGTCGGAGTAGTAGCAGACGAGCTTGCCCTTGTGGACCATCAGGTACGGCTCCCAGAGGGGGTCCACCTGCTTGTTCGTGTTGGCGGCGGCGATGTTCGTCCCGACCGCCCCCGCACTGCCGCCCTGCCAGCCACCCTTCGCGACGACGTTCTCGACCTTCCAGGTCGCGCCGTCATCGGTGCTGGAGTACAGGGCGATCGCGATGTCGCTGCGGTCCCCGTCGTTGGACGGTACCCAGTTCGGGTCGGCCGCCTTGTGCTCCTTGTAGTAGGCGTCGTCGCCCGACACGACGGTCGCCAGGAGCAGCGTGCCCTGCTTCAGGTTCCCGACGTCCTGGGGGAGCGCGTAGAGGTAGGGGTTCGTCCAGTTGCTCTTGTACTTGGCGTACTGGGGATCACTGGAGAGGTACGCGGGAGCCTTGACCTCCGCGAGCGGCTGCCACGAGGTCCCGTCGTCGTCGCTCTTGTAGACCGGGAGGGTCTCCCTGTCGGCGCTGCCCGTCGCCGTCACTACGGTGGCCTTCTCGAACGCCGCGACCAGCCGCCCGCTCGGCAGCTGCGCCGACTTCGGGTAGACCGCGCAGTTGAACCGGCCCTTCAGACACGGTTCGTTGCCGAGCTGGTAGATGATCCCGCCCGTCGGGTTGTACGCCTGCGCGCTGGCCATGGGTACCGCCAGCAGCGCGCCTGCCGCGACAACACTTCCCAGTGCCTTCGCCAACCTTCTTCTCCGCATAACCCCTCCGATTGCCTGCCTGACTCCCACATGACTGCGTAGTCAGGCCGGAGTCTGTGTCCCGTTCCGCGCCGACGTCAATACTCGTGTCGCTTCTGTTTCCTGTGGGTTTCTGCGGCGATTGACGATCACGAGGAGAAACCCGCACACTGATATCAACGGATTCCTGACTGCGTAGTCCGTGAAACGGGAGGGGCTTCAGTGACCGGCACCCACGGTCGTGGCATCGCCGCACGACCCGCGAGCACCGATGTCGCGCGGCTCGCCGGCGTCTCCCAGAAGACGGTCTCGCGGGTGATGAACAACGAGCCGTACGTCCGCGAAGAACTCCGGGAACGTGTCCTCCGGGCGGCGCAGCAACTCGGCTACCGGCCCAACGGCGCGGCACGCAGCCTCACTTCGGGACGGAACCGGCGACTGGGTGTCATCTCGCTCGGCACCCGCCTCTACGGCCCGATGACCATGCTCGTCGCCATCGAACGTTCGGCGCGCCGGCTCGGCTACTCGGTCAGCGTCGCCCACACCACCGAGGACGACGAGCACAGCACCGCCGAGGCCATCGACAGCCTCCTGGAGCAGGGCGTGGACGGCATCGTGCTGTCGGAGGCGATCGACGAGGGCAGCCCGGTCAAGGTCTGGCTGGACGTCCCCATCCTCACCATCGGCCGCTTCCCGGGGCTGGTCGCCGCGCGGCGCATCCGCTCGGCGGAGAAGTCGGACCGCAGCGGATACGTGGCGACCCGGCACCTCATCGACCTGGGGCACACCGAGATCCGTCATGTCTCGGGCCCCCGCCAGTGGTGGGCGTCCCGCGACCGTGCGGACGGCTGGCGCTCGGCGCTGACCGAGGCGGACCTCCCCGTGGCCGATCCCGTGGCGGGCGACTGGTCCTGCGCGAGCGGTTACGAGGCGGGCCTGCGACTGGCGGACGACGAGGCGATGACCGCGGTCTTCGTGGCGAACGACGACATGGCGATCGGGCTGGTCAGGGCGCTGCACGAGCGGGGCCGCCGGGTCCCGGACGACGTGAGCGTCGTGGGCATGGACGACATCCCGGCCGCCCGCTTCCAGCAGCCCGCGCTGACGACGGTGGCGCAGGACTTCGACGCGGTGGCGACGGAGGGGGTGGGGTTGCTGGTGGAGGAGATTGCGAACCCGGGGTCTGCGGAGCGGGTTCTGCATGAGGTGGATCCGCCGTTGCTGGTGCGGGAGTCTAGCCGACGGCTACGGGTGGGCTGAGCGCCGCGAAGGTTGGCGGTTTGCTGCGGCGCCGTTGTGGCTGGTCGCGCAGTTCCCCGCGCCCCTGGAGGGGCCTGCGGCCCCTCAGGTGAGCTGCGGCTTCGGGGGTGCCGACGCCAGACGCAGGCCGACCTCTACGAGGGTCCAGCCGACGCGGGTGCGCAGGGCCTGCGGGCGCTTGGCGGCGAGGGCGAGGCGGTGGGCGTCGGCTTCGGCGCGGAGGTCGGCGGCGCGGAGGGTGTGCGGGGCGAGGTAGGGCTCGGGGTGCATCGGGCGGCAGCCTCTCAGTCCGTGTGGATGGGGAAGACGTGGGTGTGGACGCGCACTGTCTCGGTATCCGGGGTGCCGTCGGCCGGGGCCTGGGCGCGGTAGCTGTCGACGAGTTCGTGCATGCGGTGGATCAGTTCCAGGGCACGCTCGGGTGTCAGTCGTAGCGTCATGTCACTCAGGTCCGAGGAGCGGTTCCAGTCGTCGGACCAGTCGGTCGGATTGCCGAGCCAGGTCGAGAGCTCCCGGGTGTGGGCGTTCGCGACCTCGTGGATGAACAGGTCGGCGGCACCCCGGACGGCGGGGTCGGGGTCCTTGAGCAGGGCGTCGTTGAACTCAACGCCCTCGTGGGACGACTTCCACCAGCGCTCCCGCCCCTTGCCGTGCCCGGGTGCGTCCTCCACGAACCCGTGCGCTGCGAGCTGGCGCAGGTGGTAGCTGGTCGCGCCGCTCGACTCGCCCAGTTTCGCCGCCAGTTGGGAGGCGGTGGCGGGTCCGCTGCGCCGCAGCGCGGTCAGCAGCTGCATCCGCAGCGGATGGGCGAGACCGCGCAATGAGCGGGCGTTGAGTACATGAGGGGTCAGTGGTTCGGGCTGTTCCGGCATGCGTACAAAGATAGTGTTGCAAATGAATGGTTGCAAGGATTTCTTTGCAACCACTTCTTTGCAAGTTGCCCCTGCTCGAACCGCCTACTTCACGAACCCCTCCGCCCTCATCCAGTCCAGCGCCACCTGATGCGGATCCTCGCCCTCCACATCCACCTTGGCGTTCAGCTCCCGCGCCACCGCGTTGGTCAGCTTCGCTGTCACCGGGTCGAGGATCTCGGCGATCGCCGGCCACTTCTTCAGGGCCTTCGAGTTGATCTCCGGGGCCGCGTTGTAGTTGGGGAAGAACTTTCGGTCGTCCGCCATCACCGCGAGGTTCATGGACTTGATGCGGCCGTCCGTCGTGAAGACCTCCCCGTACGTGCAACTGCCCTCCGCCACCTGCGTGTAGATGATCCCGGTGTCCATCTGTGTGATGTTCCCGGCGGGCAGACTCATGCCGTACGCCTTCTCCATGCCCGGCAGGCCGTCCGCGCGGTTGGCGAACTCGCCCTCCACACACACCGTCACCGCCTTCGGCCGGCCCTGCGCCAGTTCGGCCACGTCGGAGAGGTTCTTCGTGCCGTACTTCCTGAAGTCCTCCTGGTTCATCGCCAGGGCGTAGGTGTTGTTCAGGGCCGACGGGGACAGCCACGTCAGGCCGCTTTTCAGGTCCGCGTCCCGTACCGCCCGCCACTGCGCGCGCGGGTCGGCGATCGGTTCGCTGTTGCCCTGGTACGTGATCCACGCGGTGCCCGTGTACTCGTACATGCCGTCCGCGTCGCCCTTGTGCACCGCCTCGCGCGCGCCGAACGAACCCTGGATGCCCGTACGGTCGAGCACGTCCGCGCCGGCCGCCTGGAAGGCGATGCCCATCATCGCGCCGAGGATCAGGTTCTCGGTGAACGACTTCGACGTCACCGTCAGCCGGGCGCCCTCCAGCGGCTTCCCCCTGCCGATCGAGCCCGGTTCGACGTCGTCGACCATCGGGGAACCGCTCGTCAGACCACAGGCCGAGGCGAGCAGCAGGGCCCCGGCCGGCAGCAGAGCCGTACGGCGACTCATGTCCCCGTCTCCAACCCCCGTGGCTGCAGCAGCAGTTCGGCCAGGGAGGCCAGCCAGTCCACCAGCAGCGCCAGTACGACGGTCAAAATCGAGCCCAGCATCAGCACCGGCATCCGCTGGTTGGTGATCCCGGTCGTGATCAGCACCCCCAGTCCACCGCCCCCACCGAACGTGGCCAGCGTCGCCGTGCCCACGTTCAGTACCAGCGCCGTACGCACCCCCGCGAGGATCAGCGGCACCGCCAGCGGGAGTTCGACTCTGGCCAGCACCCCGAGCTGTGACATGCCGATGCCCCGCGCGGCCTCCAGGAGGGTCGGGTCGTTGGCCTTCAGGCCGGCGATCGTGTTCGACAGGACGGGCAGGACCGCGTACGCCACGATGCCGATCAGGGCCGCCTTCCGGCCGATGCCCAGCCAGATCACCAGCAGCGCCAGCAGACCGATCGCCGGGGTCGCCTGTCCCATGTTGGCGACCGCCATCACCACCGGGGTCGCCCGGCGGAACGCCCGCCGGGTCAGCAGGACACCCAGCGGGATCGCGATGACGAGGACGAAGAAGGTGGAGATCACCGTCAGCTCCACATGCTGACGCAGGGCCTTCGACACCTGCCCGTTCGACAGCGCGTTGTCGGAGATCGCGTCCAGGTCGGCCTGCCGGAACCACAGCCAGGTCGCGAGCAGCACGGCGAGGAGGGCGACGGGCAGGAGCGTCAGCTGCTGCCAACTCAGCCGAGTGGTGCGGGACTTGGCGGCAGGCGTCGGAGTCGCGTCGGTCCCGGTCTCCGTATCCACGTACGCATCCGTGTCCGCACCCGTACCCGTGTCCGCATCCGCACCTGCACCCGTATCCGCGTCCGTGTTCGTGTCCACCGTCGGAGTCCTCACGCCCGCACCTCCGCGACCTCTCCGGCGTCGCCCTCCTGCTCGGCGTGCGTGCGGTCCGCGCGGGCCTCCTCCAGTTCGTGCGGTGCCGCCAGCGCCTCCAGCCGGTCGGCCTCCAGGAGTTCCTGCACGGAGTTCATCAGCGTCTCCATGTCGACGACGCCCTCGTACTCGCCCCGCCGTCCGGTCACCGCGACGCGCCCCGCGTTGTCCGTCAGCACCGCCTCCAGCGCGTCCCGCAGGGTGGCGTCCCGGGGCACCGTGTCGGAGACCGGCGTCCCGGCCCGCGCCAGTGAACCCCTGGCACGCATCAGGTCGCCGCGCCGCAGCCACCTGTAGGGACGGCGCTGCTTGTCGAGCAGCAGGATCTCGTTCGTACCGCTGGACCGGAGCTTGTTGAAGATCTCCTGGAGCGGGTCGTCGACGGCCACCGTCGGGTAGTCGCGGATCTCCACATTCCGTACGCGGGTGAGGTTCAGCCGCTTCAGCGCCGCCCCGGCGCCCACGAAACCGGACACGAAGTCGTCGGCGGGGTTGGTCAGGATCGCCTCGGGGGTGTCGAACTGGGCGATGTGCGAGCGCTCGCGCAGGACCGCGATCCGGTCGCCCAGCTTGATCGCCTCGTCGAAGTCATGGGTGACGAAGACGATCGTCCTGTGCAGCTCGTGCTGGAGCCGGATCAGCTCGTCCTGGAGGTGGTCGCGGGTGATCGGGTCGACGGCACCGAACGGCTCGTCCATCAGCAGGACGGGCGGGTCGGCCGCCAACGCCCTTGCCACGCCCACCCGTTGCTGCTGACCGCCGGACAGCTGGCGGGGATAACGGTCGTGGAACTCGCCGGGGTCCAGGCCGACCAGGTCGAGCATCTCCTCCACCCGCGCCTTGATCCGTGCCGCCGGCCAGCCCGTCATCCTCGGGACGAGCGCGATGTTCTGGGCGACCGTCATGTGCGGGAAGAGACCGGACGACTGGATCGCGTACCCGATCCTGCGGCGCAGCTTCACCGGGTCCATGTCGGTGACGTCCTCGCCGCCGATGCGGATCCGGCCGCCGGTCGGCTCGATCAGCCGGTTGATCATCTTGAGAGTCGTCGACTTGCCGCAGCCCGACGGGCCCACGAACACGACGAGTTCGCCCGCCTTGATCTCCATCGAGACGTTGTCGACGGCGGGCTGGGCACTGCCCGGGTAACGCTTGGTCAGGCTCTCCAGCTCGATGGTCGCGCCGGTGGACGTGGACCTGGTCGCAGACGTCGTAGTGGATGTGGTCGTGGACGTGGGCTCAGGCACGGATCCCCCTCGGAATCGTCAGGCGTCCCACGAGCACGTACGCCGCGTCGAACAGCAGGGCGAGCACGATGATCCCGAGCGTGCCCGCGAGGACCTGGTTCAGGGCGTTCTTGCTGCCCAGCGAGGCGATGCCGCGGAAGATCTCGTTGCCGAGACCGGGGCCGGAGGCGTAGGCGGCGACGGCCGCGATGCCCATCAGCATCTGCGTCGAGACCCGGATGCCCGTCAGGATCGGCGGCCAGGCCAGCGGCAGCTCCACGCGGGCCAGCCGGGCCACCCGGGACATGCCGATGCCCTTCGCCGCGTCGACGAGGGACGGGTCGACCCCGCGCAGGCCCACGATCGCGTTGCGCACGATCGGGAGGAGGCCGTAGAGGGTGAGGGCGATGACCGTCGGGGGCACGCCCAGGCCCACGACCGGGATCAGCAGGCCGATCATCGCGAGCGACGGGATCGTCAGGATCGTCGACGTGGCCGTGGTCGCGAGGCTGCCCGCCCAGTCGCTCCGGTAGGTGACGACGCCGAGCGCCACGCCGACGACCGTCGCCACGACCATGCACTGGAAGACGGCACTGGCGTGCTGGAAGGCGTCCGAGAGCAGCTGCTGATGGCGGTTTCCGAGGTACTCCCAGAAGCTCACCCGCCATCACCCTCCGGTTCGGTCCAGCTCAGTCACCGTGCTCCAGGGCCGCCTGTTCCACGAGCGGGATGATCCGCAGCGGAACCGGGTTCTCCATGACGATCGTGGTGGCGGCCCGGACGATGCCATCAAAACCGACGACCCGGTCGATCACCCGCTGGAGATCGGCGTTCGAGCGGGCCACCAGCCGGCACAGCATGTCCCCGCTGCCGGTGGTCGTGTGCAGCTCCAGCACCTCGGGCACGGACGCCAAGTGGGTCCGTACGTCCGGCCCTTGCCCCTGCCGGATCTGGAGCGTCGCGAAGGCGGTGACCGGGTAGCCGAGGGCCGCCGGGTCCACCTGCGGGCCGAATCCCCGGATGACGCCATTCGACTGAAGCCGGTCGAGCCGCGCCTGCGCCGTCCCCCGCGCCACCCCGAGCCGCCGGGACATCTCCAGCACCCCGATCCGCGGCTCCCGCGCGAGCAGCACCAGGATCCGCCCGTCCAGCTCGTCGATCGCCACAACAGCCTCCCGAAGCCCTGGTCACCCTCGACAGCGGATGGTCATCGTGTACACAAAGCCCGCATGTACGGACGTTCAGCTGAGCAGATTGTCCAGCGGTAACGCAAACTGTTGCGCACCTTGCCGCAGCGGGACCACTCTGCCGGTATGACGCAGACCACACACCACACTCCCGACACCGCCCGGCAGGCAGACCCCTTCCCGGTCAAGGGAATGGACGCGGTCGTCTTCGCCGTGGGCAACGCCAAGCAGGCGGCGCACTACTACTCCACGGCCTTCGGCATGCGGCTCGTCGCCTACTCCGGACCGGAGACGGGCAGCCGCGAGACGGCGTCGTACGTCCTGGAGAACGGCTCCGCCCGGTTCGTGTTCACCTCGGTCGTCCGGCCCGCCACCCCCTGGGGCCACTTCCTCGCCGGACACGTGGCCGAGCACGGCGACGGCGTGGTCGACCTCGCCATCGAGGTCCCGGACGCCCGCGCCGCATACGAGTACGCCGTCGAACACGGCGCCCGCTCGCTGGCCGAACCGTACGAACTGAAGGACGAGCACGGCACCGTCGTCCTCGCCGCGATCGCCACGTACGGCCAGACCCGCCACACCCTCGTCGAGCGGACCGGGTACGACGGCCCCTATCTCCCGGGGTTCGTCGCCGCGGACCCGCTCGTCGAACCGCCCGCCCGCCGCACCTTCCAGGCGATCGACCACTGCGTGGGCAACGTCGAACTCGGCCACATGAACGAATGGGTCGGCTTCTACAACAAGGTCATGGGCTTCACGAACATGAAGGAGTTCGTGGGCGACGACATCGCCACCGAGTACAGCGCGCTGATGTCGAAGGTCGTCGCCGACGGGACACTGAAGGTCAAGTTCCCGATCAACGAGCCCGCCCTCGCCAAGAAGAAGTCCCAGATCGACGAGTACCTGGAGTTCTACGGCGGCGCGGGCGTCCAGCACATCGCGCTCAACTCCAACGACATCGTCGAGACGGTACGGACCATGCGGGCGGCCGGGGTCCGGTTCCTCGACACCCCGGACTCGTACTACGACACCCTGGGGGAGTGGGTCGGCGACACCCGCGTCCCCGTCGAGACCCTCCGCGAACTGAAGATCCTCGCCGACCGCGACGAGGACGGCTACCTGCTCCAGATCTTCACCAAGCCGGTCCAGGACAAGCCGACCGTCTTCTTCGAGATCATCGAACGCCATGGGTCGATGGGCTTCGGCAAGGGCAACTTCAAGGCCCTCTTCGAAGCGATCGAGCGCGAGCAGGAGAAGCGCGGCAACTTGTAGAAGTCACGGGGCAGTTGGGCGGGCCGCACGGGTTACGGCTCGCCCAGCGTCCCGAGCGCCTCCTTCGCCGCCGGTACTGCGAGCGGCGAGAAGTACGGGCTGATCCGCAGCGCCTCCTCCAGATGCCGGCGCGCGGGCCCCGTCAGCCCCAACTGCCGCTCGATCATGCCCCGGTGGTACGCGTACAGCGCGCTGCGCACCTCGCCGCCGTGCTCCTTGTCCGTGGCCCGCCTCGCCCAGCCGAGCGCCTCCTCGCTCCTCCCCGCCCGGTGCAGCGCCCAGCCCAGCGCGTCCGCGACATCGAGGCCCGGCTGCCGCGCCCACTCCGCCTGCAACCGCCGTACGGCCGACCGCGCGTCGCCGTGGTCCGCCTCGAACCGGCCGAGCAGCAGCTCGCCGTCGACCCCGCCGGCCCGCTCCTTCTCGACCCGCGCCCGCAGCACGCCGTATGCCACCCGCGCCTCCTCGGACCGGCCCAGGGACTCGTACAACTCGCCCAGTTCCAGGGCGTATTGAGGGGAGGGCTGGTTGGCCAGAGCGGCCCGGTACGCGCTCACCGACTCCTCTGTGCGCCCCAGCGCCGCCAACGCCCGTCCCTGGCCCGCCCGCGCGGCCCACAGTTCGGGGTCGAGGCGCCGGGCGGAGTCGAAGTGCCGTAGCGCGTCGGCCGGTTCGCCGCGTTCCCAGGCCAACTCGCCTCCCTGCCGCAGCCGTTCGGCCTGCTCGGCCGGGGTCGCCGCCCGTGCCGCCGCGTCCGCGAGCGCCGCCTGCGCGTCCTCGCGCCGTCCCTCGTCCCGGTACACGCCCGCCGCCCGCGCCATGACCGCCGGCACCCCCGTCCCGGAACGCAGCCCCTGGAGCCGCTCCAGCGTGTGCCGGGCCGCCTTGTAGTCGCCGAGGCCGGTGTACGCGTCGAGCAGCGCCGGATACGACGTCCAGCGCTTCGGCGCCTGCCGTAGCGCCGCCTCGCCCCACTTCCGGGCGGCCGGGAAGTCACGGCGCGCGTTCGCCAGCGCGGCCAGGCCGCCGAGCGCCTCCGCGTTCTGTCCCGGGCGGGCCCTCATCGACGTACGCAGCGCCCGTTCGGCCCTCGGGAAGTCGGCGGCATCCGCTGTCCGCCGGCCGCGCTCCACATAGGCCGAGCCGAGCTGCGCCCAGGCCTGCCCGTCACGCGGATGGGTGCGTACGTATGCCTCGCGGTCGCCGATGAGCGCCGCCAGGTCGGGCAGCGCGGCCGGCACTCCGGCGCTCACCGCCAGTTCCGCCCGGGCCGCGGGACCCGGCGCCGGTGCGGGCGCGGAGGACGGGCGGTCCGGGGGCAGCAGCATCAGGGCGCCGCCGAGTACCGCACACCCCGCGAGTGCGGCGATCAACGGGCGCGGGAGGACGCTGCCGGGAACTCTCTCCATCTCCATGGCGCTCACTGTGCGTCAATACGACGACCGGATTCCCGTACCGAAAGCGCCTCGCAGACGGGGTTCACACCGATGGCCCCGGGTGCGACGCTGTGATCATGAGCCGTATCCAAGCCGCACCCGACGAAGCCCAGGGAAACCTCACGGACCGGCTGCTCGCGGAGCTGCCGGCCGAGGCCGTGCTCACCGATCCCGACGTCACGGCCGCCTACGCGAACGACATGGCGAGCTTCTGCGAGGCCGGAATCCCGGCCGTGGTCGTGCTCCCACGCACGGTCGAGCAGGTCCAGCACGTCATGCGCGTCGCCACCGAACTGCGCGTCCCGGTCGTCCCGCAGGGCGCCCGCACCGGCCTGTCCGGCGCGGCCAACGCGTCCGAGGGCTGCATCGTGCTGTCCCTCGTCAAGATGGACCGGATCCTGGAGATCAACCCCGTCGACCGCATCGCCGTCGTCGAGCCCGGCGTCATCAACGCCACCCTCTCCCGCGCGGTCAACGAACACGGCCTGTACTACCCCCCGGACCCCTCCAGCTGGGAGATGTGCACGATCGGCGGCAACATCGGCACCGCGTCGGGCGGGCTGTGCTGCGTGAAGTACGGCGTCACGGCCGAGTACGTCCTCGGGCTGGACGTGGTGCTCGCCGACGGGCGGCTGATGTCCACCGGGCGGCGCACCGCGAAGGGCGTCGCCGGATACGACCTCACCCGGCTGTTCGTCGGCTCGGAGGGCTCGCTCGGCATCGTCGTACGGGCGGTCCTCGCCCTGAAGCCGCAGCCGCCCCAACAGCTCGTACTGGCCGCCGAGTTCGGGTCGGCAGCCGCCGCCTGCGACGCCGTGTGCCGGATCATGGCGGGCGGTCACGTGCCGTCCCTCCTCGAACTGATGGACCGTACGACCGTCAAGGCCGTCAACGACCTGGCGAACATGGGCCTGCCGGAGACGACCGAGGCCCTGCTGCTCTGCGCCTTCGACACCCACGACCCCGCCGCCGACCTGGCCGCCGTCGGCGCGCTGTGCGAGGCGGCCGGGGCGACCCAGGTGGTGCCCGCCGACGATGCCGCCGAGTCCGAACTCCTCCTCCAGGCGCGGCGGTTGTGCCTCGTCGCGCTCGAAGCGGTCAAGGGCACGACGATGATCGACGACGTGTGCGTACCCCGCTCGCGGCTCGCCGAGCTGCTGGAGGGGGTGGAGCGCATCGCCGAGAAGTACCAGCTGACCATCGGGGTCTGCGCCCACGCCGGCGACGGCAACACCCACCCCACGGTCTGCTTCGACGCCCAGGACGCCGACGAGTCCCGGCGGGCCCGCGAGTCCTTCGACGAGATCATGGCCCTCGGCCTGGAACTGGGCGGCACGATCACTGGGGAGCACGGCGTCGGCATCCTCAAGAAGGAGTGGCTGGCGCGCGAGCTCGGCCCCGTGGGCGTGGAGATGCAGCGGGCGGTGAAGGCCACCTTCGACCCGCTGGGCATCCTGAACCCGGGCAAGCTGTTCTGACCGACCGGCGGTACGTGTCATACGTATCCCTCTCCCTCCTGCGACTCGTCCGAGGGCCACGGGTCGCGCAGCCACAGCTCGTCGTGACAGCCCGGGGCGGGTGCGAGCAGTTCGGCGAGGCCGTCGTCGATACCGAGCTGCTCGACCTCAGAGCCCGGAGGGACCGCCCGCAGGGTGCGCTCCAGCCACGCCGACACCTGAGCGGTGGGTGCCTCAAGGAGGGCGTCTCCGGCGGGTGAACTCAGCGCCATCAGGACGACGCTGCGCCCGTCGACTTTCGTCGGCCACACCCGCACATCACCGTGCCCGCACGGCCGGAACACCCCCTCGACCAGCAGTTCGCGGGCGAACGTCCAGTTCACGGGGTTCTCGGAGCCGATGTGGAAGGCGATGTGGACGGCGAACGGATCGTTGGTCCGGTAGCTGAGCCGCGCCGGCACGGGGATGCTCCGCTCCGGCGACAGGATGAGTTTCAGCTCCAGTTCCCGTTCCACCACGGTGTTCATGACGTGAGTCATGGCGGGCACTTCCTCTCTCGTCGAACGTGTCACACGGGACCTGCGGCGGGCCCGTACGAGGAGAGAGCGCGGGAAGGCGTCAGCATTACGCGGGTTCCGAAAGGTTTTTCGGAGAAGTTTTTGCGAACGGTGTCGGAGCGGTCGCGACGGATGGCAGAAGCTGTCACGAAGGGAGTAGGAAGGGCGGGAGGGGCATCGAGGTGTGCGCCGGTCTGATAGATGTGGGGCACCCCAAATGACCCCCGAGCAGATACGGGACCCCGGACATGAGCGCCCCAACCCCGGCCCCCGGTGACGACAGGCCCCGCGAAGGGTATTACCCGGATCCTTCCATTCCTGGATATGTCCGGTTCTGGAACGGCGCCGCCTGGGTGCCGGGCACCAGTCGGCCGGCGCCCTCCGACGGTGTGCTGTCCGCGTCCGCCGTCGCGCCGGTCGAGGAGACCGGGCCGCACTTCTTCGACGAGGAACCGCGCCGGGCGACCCCGGCGGAGACCCAGCACGGCAGCCGGCCCGAACCGGCGTCCGCCTGGGGCGCCGACCGTTCCCATCAGGCCGGCTTCGGCGGCGAGCGGGACCGCCATGTCTCCTGGGGCTCACCGGCGCAGGCGGCCGACCCCGGGACGGCCGACCCGAGAGTGCCGAGCGAACCCCCGGTCCAGCCCGACGGCCGGTCGGCCCGCACGGACGGCACGGCGACGATCCCGCCGGCGGAACGGGACGCCGCCGACGTGCCCGAGCCGGGCAACAACACATTCGTGTTCCGCCGGCCGACCCCGGGTCCGGCGGCGGGGCCCGCCCCGGGCGCGGAGGGAAGCGTTCCCGGCACCCGTGGCCCCGTGCCCTCCGAGAGCACCATGACCTTCCGCGCGCTCTCCCCGCGCACGGGGCGCGAGGGCGGCGCGGGCGGCGCGCAGCCGGGGGGCACGGGCTCGCCGGAGGGCGTGCAGGGTCCGGTCACGGCGCCCGCGCCCGGTTCCGGCGGCGGCTTCGGCGCCGGAAAGGCCGCGGCGGCCCGTGCGGCGGCCGCGCAGGGCGCGAACCCCGCCCACTCGCCCGCCGCCCCGGCCGTCCCGCAGCAGGCCGGTACCCCCGGCGGCCGGGCCATGGCCCCGGGCACCGGCGGCGGCCAGCCCTCCTGGGCCCAGCAGGTGCACCGCCTGGCCGGGCCCGAGGAGGGCGGAGAACAGCGCGTCGCGCCCTGGAAGCCGCCCGTCGAGGATGTGTTCCAGGCCGCCGCCCGCAGGCAGTCGGAGGCCCGTCCGGCGGGCCTCGGCAAGCGGCTGGCCGCCCGGCTCGTGGACACCCTGGTCCTCGCCGCCCTCACCGCCGCGGCCGCCGTACCGCTGGGCACCATGGCCGTCGACCACATCACCGGGAAGATCGACGCGGCCAAGCTCTCCGGCGAGACCGTGACGGTCTGGCTGCTGGACGGCACGACCGGCCTGTACCTGGGCATCGTGCTGGCCGTCCTGCTGCTGGCCGGGGTCCTCTCCGAGGCATGGCCCACCGCCAAGTGGGGCCGCACCCTCGGCAAGAAGCTCGTCGGCCTGGAGGTCCGCGACATCGAGGGCCACCAGCCGCCGTCGTTCGGCGGGGCCCTGCGCCGCTGGCTCGTGTACGCCGTCCCGGGGCTGCTCGGCATCGGCGTCGTGGGTGTCCTGTGGTGCCTGTTCGACCGGCCGTGGCGCCAGTGCTGGCACGACAAGGCCGCCCACACGTTCGTGGCAGGCTGAGCACACCCGGACGTACAGCGGCCATACGTTCGATGTGGGCCGCCCGGGTACGACGTGCGAATCACCCGATTTAGTCCCCCGGACGGCCCCTCGCCGGATGCGGATCCGGGGGGTTCGCGGTCGACTCGGGCCATGAGCAGTGAACCGCCCCCCGGCTCCGGTCAGCAGCCACCGGAAGACGACCCGTTCAGGAAGCAGCCCCCGCCTCCGCCGTCCGGCGCGGGCGATCCGTACGGCACCACACCCCCGCCCGGCGGCGGCTCGCCGTACGGGGGAGGCGGCGGTGATCCGTACGGCGGCGCCGCCGACCCCCTCGCGGGCATGCCCCCGCTCGCCGACAGCGGCAAGCGCGTGCTCGCCCGCCTCATCGACATGCTCCTCGTCGGTGTCGTCGTCTGGCTGCTCACCTGGGGTTTCAACGTCAACGAGTACGACGTCAGCGGCGACGACATGGAGTACGGCCGCTCGCTCGGCCAGTCGCTCATCGCCGCCATCCTCTACATCGCGTACGACACGATCATGATCGCCCGGACCGGCCAGACGCTCGGCAAGAAGTGGCTCAGGCTGCGGGTGGCCAACCTCGACAACGGCTCCACGCCCTCCGTGCAGACCGGGCTGATCCGGTCGGTCGTGCTCTGGATCCCGTTCGCGTTCTGCTGCGCCTGTATCTGGACGGCGATCACGGGCGGCTGGAGCTTCTTCGACAAGCCGTACAAGCAGGGGCTGCACGACAAGGCGGCCAAGACGGTGGTGGTCAGCACCGGTTGACCCTCCCGGGGTGCGAACTCCGGGGCAGACAACAGCGGTTGGGTGGGGCCTGCGTCACACAGGCCCCACCCAACCGCTGTTGGCACGAAGAAGAGGGTTCAGTCCTGTACCGAGGCCTGTACCGGGACGCGTTCCTCCGTGATCCGGGGGAGTTCGCGTGGTGCTGGGGCAGCCGACGAGGCGACGACCTGGGAGGTCGTACGGGCCGGCTTGGGCACAGGCACCGTCATGGCGACGAGCAGCCCCAGGACGAGTCCCGCGAGGGCGATCAGCGCTACCCCCGGGCCCGAACTCGTCTGAGACAGCAGCAGCATGGCGAGCGTCGAGAGAATCACGGTGCACGAACCGTAGGCGAGCTGTGCGGCGGTCGGACGAGGCGCGTTCGGACGAGTCAGACGAGTCAGACGAGGCATGGCAATCGAGTCCTCGTTGGATTCGGGGGTGAGGGGAGCGTGTCGGCCTGGTTTTCCACCGGACATCCGGCGTTCCGCCAACCGACTCTAATCGCGTCAATGCCCGAGTGGAACGCGCAGTAAGCGTGACCTAACCCACGGCTCCGGAGCACAGGGGGCGCACGGGTTCATGACGTCCATCAAGTGGACGCGCCCGCGCGCCGGTTGGGGGACAGATCCGGCGTACCTCCGATGTCCGTATAGCGAACGTCTGCCGGGCTTCACGTCCGCATAATGCACTTGACTAGCTCAAGTCAAGATCTGTCTTTTCTTCCCAAACTCTAGTCAAATTGCGTCACTTGACTACACGCGTATACCGCGCGCGGACACCTTCCGAACCAGGAACCCCCCATCCGCGCGGACGGGCGCGGGGGAGGACCCTCAAGTGACCAGCAGACCCTGGACGTTCAGATCCGCGGCGGTCGGCGTAGCACTCGCCACAGCAGCCGCCACCTTCTCGACCTTCGCGATCGCGGAGGCCGACACGGGCGCCGCGGCCGCGCCGGCCGTGGACCGGCACGACCCCGCCGAGCACGACCACGCGGAGCACGACCTCGACGGCCCGCTCAGCAAGACGCAGGAGGCCCAGCGCGAGGAAGCCCTGGGCCAGGTCATCTCCGGCGAAGCCAAGGCCACGAACCGCAACGGCTCACAGGTCGTGCAGCTGAAGAGCGGCAAGGGCAAGGGCAAGTACGTCGAACTGGGCCGGGAGAAGACCGACAAGATCTTCACGATCCTCGTCGAGTTCGGCGACCAGATCGACAGCCGCTACGGCGGCACGGTCGGCCCGCTCCACAACCAGATAGCCGAGCCGGACCGCACCCAGGACAACAGCACCGCCTGGCAGGCGGACTACAACACCGAGCACTTCCAGGACCTCTACTTCGGCACCGGCAAGAACACCGAGTCGATGAAGAAGTACTACGAGAAGCAGTCCTCGGGCCGCTACTCGATCGAGGGCACGGTCTCGGACTGGGTCAAGGTCCCCTACAACGAGGCCCGTTACGGCTCCAACCTGGCCAACGACGGCGCCTGGTACGCCGTCCAGGACGGCGTCACCGCATGGGTCGCGGCGCAGGAGGCAGCAGGCGCGACCGACGCGGAGATCAAGGCCCAGCTGGCCGAGTACGACCAGTGGGACCGCTACGACTTCGACGCCGACGGCAACTTCAACGAGTCCGACGGCTACATCGACCACTTCCAGATCGTGCACGCCGGTGAGGACGAGTCCGCGGGCGGCGGCGCCCAGGGCGAGGACGCCATCTGGGCCCACCGCTGGTACGCGTTCGGCACCGACGCCGGTTCCACCGGCCCCGAGGGCAACCGGCTCGGCGGCGCGCAGATCGGCGACTCCGGCATCTGGGTCGGCGACTACACCATCCAGCCCGAGAACGGCGGACTCGGCGTCTTCGCCCACGAGTACGGCCACGACCTCGGTCTGCCGGACCACTACGACACCACCAACTCCGGTGAGAACTCGACCGGTTACTGGACCCTGATGTCGTCCGGCTCCTGGCTCGGCACCGGCGGCGACAACATCGGCAACCTGCCCGGTGACATGACCGCCTGGGACAAGCTCCAGCTGGGCTGGCTCGACTACGACACGGCGAAGGCCGCGACGAAGTCGAAGCACACCCTGGGCGTCGCCGAGTACAACACCAAGAACGCGCAGGCGCTCGTCGTCGAACTGCCCGCCAAGACGGTCAGCACCGAGGTCGTCACCCCGGCGCAGGGCGCCACCCAGTGGTGGAGCGGCAGCGACAACAACCTCTCCAACACGCTGACCCGTTCGGTCGACCTCACCGGCAAGTCCTCGGCCACCCTGACCCTGGACGGCTGGTACGACATCGAGGCCGACTACGACTACCTCTACACCGAGGTCTCCACCGACGGCGGCGCCACCTACACGCCCCTCGACGGCACGGTCGACGGCGCGGCCATCCCGCGCGACGGCAGCAACAAGCCGGCCCTCACCGGCACGGTCGACGCGTACAAGAAGCTCGCGTACCCCCTGGACGCCTACGCGGGCCAGAAGTTCGACCTGCGCTTCCGCTACACGTCCGACGGCGGTGTCTCCCAGAAGGGCTTCACGGCCGACGGGATCACCGTGACCGCCGACGGCGCGACGGTCTTCTCCGACGACGCGGAGAGCGCGGACGCGGCCTGGACGACGAAGGGCTTCTCGCGCATCGGCGCGGCCATCACGGACGACTACCCGCAGTACTACATCGCCGAGAACCGCCAGTACGTGTCGTACGACAAGACCCTCAAGGTCGGCCCGTACAACTTCGGCTTCTCGACGACCCGTCCGTCCTGGGTCGAGCACTTCCCGTACCAGAACGGCCTGTTGATCTGGAAGTGGGACACCTCCCAGAGGGACAACAACGTCACCCAGCACCCGGGCGCCGGTCTGCTCCTCCCGGTGGACGCGCACCCGACCCCGCTGAAGTGGGCGGACGGCACGCTGATGCGCAGCCGCATCCAGTCCTACGACTCCCCGTTCAGCCTGTACCGCACGGACGCGCTCCGGCTCCACAAGGCGGACGTGCTCACGAAGGTCGCCTCCCAGAAGGGCGTGTCGACCTTCAACGACCACACCTCCACGTACTACGACGCGGCGACCCCGCTCGCGGGTGTGAACATCACTGACACCAACACCAAGATCAAGATCGTCCACGAGGCCCTCGACGGCTCGACGATCTCGCTCCAGGTGGGCCCCGCGGTGAAGTAACCCACATATCTGCAGGTCAGAGCATGATCGGCCGTGACCCCCTGGCGGGTCGCGGCCGATCGTGTTTAGGTGCGTCCTGTGAGTTTCTTATTGACACCGCGTCCCACGGGGGTGTGACCGCATGGCCGCAGGAGGTTTCTGCAAGCTGCCCAGTGGCAGCGTGGTGGTGGCGTTGACCCTGCCCAGCCCCACCGCCCCGACCAGTGCGACCACGGGCCCCGGCCTGGGCTGCGTACGCGTCCTCGTGCTGGCCCAGAACCGGGCCCGCGCCCTGACCCGGCTGCGCAACCTCGGCCTGCGCGCGGTCTACCTCCGCGGCAACGCGGCCCCGCCCACCCCGGACGAGATCACGGCGGTCCTGCACCACCCGGACGGCCTGATATGGCGCACGGCACCCGACAACGGTGTCCCGTCGGCGCTGCAGCGGACCGAGCTGTGGCATCCGATCAGATCGCTGCTGCGGAGACCCGCGGCCCGGGCGTGACGGCTGCCCGGGGGGCCTCCGTCCCGCGACCTAGTCCCATCGCCGGATGTGACGGGACGCCGTACGCCATAGCCTCACCGCATGACCGCAGCTGACTCTTCCCCCGGCGGACCCCGAAGCACCGAGCAGCGCAGACGCGAGGCGCTGGAACGGCTCGACCGGGACATCGACGTATGGGTCGCCACGGCGGACGCCACCGGTGAGCCGACCCTCGTTCCGCTGGCCTACTGGTGGGACGGCGAGGCGGTGTGGCTGGCCACCCGCGACACCAACCCGACCGGCCGCAATCTGATCGCCTCGGGCCGGGTCCGGCTCTGCTTCGGCCACACCCGGGACGTGGTCCTGATGCACGGGACGGCCGTCACGCTGACCCGCGAGGAGCTGCCCGCCGGCGTGGGCGACGCCTTCACCGCGAAGGACGGCTGGGACCCGAGAAAGGACCACGCCTCGTACGTCTGGTTCCGGGTCACGCCGGAGGTGATCCAGGCGTGGGGGACCGCCCCCGAGATGACCGGCCGGGACCTGATGCGCGACGGAAAGTGGCTCCCCAGCCCGTCCGGCGTTTGAGGACAAGGCCCGTTCAGGGCCGTAAGGGGGGTCTGGGGGCGCAGCCCCCAGGGATGGGTACGGGTAGGGGCGGCGGGGGCGAAGAAACCGGGCTACACCACCGGCTTCCCCGACAGCTCCACCCCCGCCTCCCGCAGCTCCTCCAGCGCCCGCTCCGTCGTCTCCTCGGCCACCCCGGCCGTGAGGTCCAGCAGCACCTGCGTACGGAAGCCCTCGCGGGCCGCGTCCAGGGCGGTCGCCCGGACACAGTGGTCGGTCGCGATGCCGACCACGTCCACCTCGTCGATCTCCCGGGCCCGCAGCCAGTCGCCCAGCGTGACCCCGTTCTCGTCGGCGCCCTCGAAGCCGCTGTAGGCCGCCGCGTACGCGCCCTTGTCGAAGACGGCGTCGATCGCGCCGGAGGCGACCACCGGGGCGAAGTTCGGATGGAAACCGACGCCCTCCGTGCCGGCCACACAGTGCGCGGGCCAGGAGTGCCGGAAGTCGGGGTTGTCGGCGAAATGGCCGCCGGGGGCGATGTGATGGTCGCGGGTCGCCACGACGTGGCGGTATCCGGCGGGGGCCTGCCCGATCAGCTCAGTGATCGCGGCGGCCACGTCGGCACCCCCGGCCACCGCGAGACTGCCTCCTTCGCAGAAGTCGTTCTGCACGTCTACGACGATCAGGGCGCGGCGCATGGTCGGTGTCCTTCGACTGTCAGGGGTGCGGGCCTGGCCGGTACGAATATGTGAACACCGAGCCTAGAGACTTAGGGACCGCAGTGGGAGGGGGCATTCGGGGCAACCGGCGGGTAGGAGCGGCCGTTGCCCCTGCGGTCACGCCCGCCCAGGGGTGGCCCCGGGGTGTCCTGGGGTTCGGCCGGGCGGGGTCGGACCCGGTCAGGGGCGCGCGGGGAGGTACTCCGTCGGAATGACCGCCTCGCCGCGCGACAGCTGGGTCGCCGACAGCGGCAGGTTGGCGCGCGCGGCGGCATGCCGGTCGCGTACGACGTCCAGCGCCTCGCGGGCGACGACCTGACCGCCCTTGACCAGCTCGACCAGCAGCTGCTGGTCCGCCAGCTCGCCCGGCACCGGTCCCGTGCCGATCACCTCGGCCTCCGCGATTCCCTCCCGGTCCAGCCGCCGGGCCGCCCACTTCCGGCCGCCGACGGACGTCTTGCCGCCGCTCGACTTCTTCGCCACCGGGACGAGGGGAGCCTTCAGGTCGGCGGATTCCGCGCGGGCGACCAGCTTGTAGACCATCGAACACGTGGGGTGGCCGGAACCCGTCACCAGCTGCGTACCGACGCCGTACGCGTCCACGGGCGCCGCCGCCAGCGAGGCGATCGCGTACTCGTCGAGGTCCGAGGTCACGATGATCCGCGTCGTCTGAGCCCCCAGCGCGTCCAGCTGCTGCCGCACCCGGTGTGCGACCAGCAGCAGGTCCCCGGAGTCGATGCGCACCGCCCCCAGCTCGGGCCCGGCGACCTCCACGGCCGCCCGTACCGCCTCGGCGACGTCGTACGTGTCCACCAGCAGCGTCGTGTTCCGGCCCAGCGAGTTCACCTGGGCCTGGAAGGCGTCCCGCTCGCGGTCGTGCAGCAGGGTGAACGCGTGGGCGCTCGTCCCGACGGTCGGGATGCCGTAGCGGAAACCGGCGGCCAGGTCGGACGTGGTCGCGAAACCGCCGACGTACGCGGCCCGGGAGGCGGCCACCGCGGCCAGCTCGTGGGTGCGCCGGGCGCCCATCTCGATCAGCGGGCGGTCACCGGCGGCCGAGGCCATCCGGGACGCGGCCGCCGCGATGGCCGAGTCGTGGTTGAGGATCGAGAGGATCACCGTCTCCAGCAGCACACACTCCGCGAAGGAGCCCTCGACCCGCAGGATCGGCGAGCCCGGGAAGTAGACCTCGCCCTCGGGATAGCCCCAGATGTCCCCGGCGAACCGGTACGAGGCCAGCCACTGCAGGGTCTCCTCGTTGACGACCTGGCGCTCGCGCAGGAAGCCGAGAACGTCCGCGTCGAAACGGAAGTTCTCCACCGCGTCGAGCACCCGCCCGGTGCCCGCGACGACGCCGTAGCGGCGCCCCTCGGGCAGTCGCCGCGTGAAGACCTCGAAGACCGACCGCCGGTCGGCCGTGCCCGCCTTCAGGGCGGCCTGGAGCATCGTCAGCTCGTAGTGATCCGTGAAGAGCGCCGTAGACGGAACATCCACCGGCAGCCCGAGGTCCGCTGTGTTCATGAGAGGCGATGCTACCCCCATCTCGTCACTTTGACGATTTGTGGTCGTCAGGGGTCTTCCGCTCCGCCCCGTTTGGCCCGAGACCCCCTTGTGGTGGCAGCATGGGCCGTGTGACGTCACCCGCTCCCGTAGAGATCGAACGCACCGAGCCGGCGGAGGAGGCCTTCGCCGTACCCGAGCCCGACGTCCCCTGGGTCACCATCGTCCACAACGACCCGGTCAACCTCATGAGCTATGTGACGTACGTCTTCCAGACGTACTTCGGCTACCCGAAGGACAAGGCCACGAAGCTCATGATGGACGTCCACCACAAGGGCCGGGCGGTCGTCTCCAGCGGCAGCCGCGAGGAGATGGAACGCGACGTGCAGGCCATGCACGGCTACGGTCTGTGGGCCACCATGCAGCAGGACCGGAAGTAGCGAACTCACTCCATGCCAGGACACTTCGAACCGCTCCCCGGCGGCGGCGCGGCCGTCGCGCTCGACGACGTCGAGATCTCCATCATCCGGTCGCTGGCCGTCCAGCTCCTGGAGCTGATCGGGCCCGGCCCCGCCGAGGACGTCTCCGACGACCCGCTCGCCGAGCTGTTCGCCGAGGGCCCGAGCGAACCCCCGTCCGACCCGGTGCTCCGGCGCCTGTTCCCGGACGCCTACAGCGACCCCGAGGACGTACCCACCTCGCCCGAACAGGCCGAGGAGCAGCGGGCGTACTCGTCGGAGTTCCGCCGCTTCACCGAGAACGACCTGCGGGCCGGCAAGCGGGAGAGCGCCCTCGCGGTGATCCGCTCACTGGACTCGCTGACGCCGGCCGGTGACGGGGGCGCGGTGCTCAAGCTGTCGCACGAGGAGTCCCGGCAGTGGCTCGGGACGCTCAACGACCTGCGCCTGGCGATCGGCTCCCGGCTGGACGTCATCGACGAGGAGGACACCGACCTCCTCTACCGACTGCCGGACGAGGACCCGCGCAAGCCGATGGTGATGGCGTACCTGTGGCTGGGAGGCCTCCAGGAGACCCTCGTCTCCACACTCATGCCATGACATGCATCCCCGTGCATCCATCCCCATGTATCCATCGTCTTACCGCTTTACTCCCCTTATGTGACGGTTCTGTGTTCGCTCAGCGGACGCTCAAATCCGGATAACGATCGCGTCACTGTCGTCGCCGACTGTGTCCCTTCCGTGCGCTGTTTGACCCCTTCTCCCTGTGGTGTGCGCCACACATCGCCCCGGTGATCAACGGTGCGGCCGTGATAGATCTTCACGCTGCACCAGTCCGGGGGGACAGATCCGGGGGGACAGAGACGAAAGGCGCACCACATGACCTCCGCTCAGGTCGGCGGCGACCCGGCGAAGACCTCCAAAGAGTCCGTAGAACCCGAAGAGTCCGAAGAGGGATACGAGCGAGGACTCGGCAGCCGCCAGGTCCAGATGATCGCGATCGGCGGCGCCATCGGCGTCGGCCTCTTCCTGGGAGCCGGGGCGAACATCGCCAAGGCCGGCCCCAGCCTCATCTTCATGTACGCCCTCGCCGGCGTGATCGTCTTCTTCATCATGCGGGCGCTCGGCGAACTGCTCCTCTACCGCCCGGTGTCGGGCTCCTTCGCCGAGTACTCACGGGAGTTCCTCGGCCCGTTCTTCGGCTACTTCACCGGCTGGACGTACTGGCTGATGTGGGTGGTCACCGGCATGGCCGAACTCACAGCCGCCGCCATCTACGTCCACTACTGGGCCCCCGGCGTCCCCCAATGGGTGACGGCCCTGGTCTTCCTGGTGATCCTCTTCGGCCTGAACCTGATCTCCGTGAAGGTCTTCGGCGAGCTCGAGTTCTGGTTCTCGATGGTCAAGGTCACCGCCCTCATCGGCATGATCGTGATCGGCCTCGGCGTCCTCACCTTCGGCTTCAGCTCCGCCGGAGACACGGCCGCCGTCTCCAACCTCTGGGCCTTCGACGGCTTCTTCCCCAAGGGCATCGGCTCGTCCCTGATGACCCTTCAGGGCGTCATGTTCGCCTACCTCGCCGTCGAACTGGTCGGCGTCACCGCCGGCGAGTCCGAGAACCCCGAGAAGACCCTCCCCAAGGCCATCAACACCCTCCCCTGGCGCATCGCTCTCTTCTACGTCGGCGCCCTCACCGTCATCCTCTGCGTCGTGAAGTGGACCGAGTTCGCCCCGGGCGTCAGCCCGTTCGTCGAGGCGTTCGCGAGGATCGGCATCCCGGCGGGCGCCGGCATCGTCAACTTCGTGGTGCTGACGGCGGCCCTCTCCTCCTGCAACTCGGGCATGTACTCCACGGGCCGCATGCTGCGCACCCTCGCGGACAACGGCGAGGCCCCCAGGATCTTCAGCAAGCTGTCCACGACCAAAACCCCGGCCTTCGGCATCGCGATCTCCGTCGCCTTCATGGGCATCGGCGTCGTCCTCAACTACGTCGTCCCGGAAAAGGCCTTCGGCTACGTCATGTCGGTCGCCACCGCCGCCGGCATCTGGACCTGGCTCATGATCCTGATCAGCCACGTCATCTACCGCCGCGGCGTCGTCGCCGGCCGCCTCCCCGCCTCGTCCTTCCCGGCACCGGGCGGCTCCAAGTGCAGCTGGGTCGCCATCGCCTTCCTGCTCTTCGTCACCGGCCTCATCGCCTACGACCCCGACTCCCGCGTCTGCCTCTACGTGATGGCCGGCTGGGCAGCAGCCCTGGGCATCGGCTGGACGGTCATGAAGACCCGCAACCCGCAGGTAGCGACGCGCACCTGAGCGCCCCGATAGGGGCGCGGGGAACTGCGCGACAAGCCCCCACCGGCCTGCGGCAAACGAACAACCGAAGAAATCCCGGCATGTGGGCAGTCCCGTACCACCCCTCGGTACAGGACTGCCCACAGGCCTGCCACCGTTGCTTATCCTGACGAACATGCTGACCATCACCCAGGCCCTCGTCGACCAGATCGTCGCCCACGCGCGCAAGGACCACCCCGACGAGGCATGCGGCGTCATCGCAGGACCGGCGGGCTCGGACCGCCCCGAACGCTTCATCCCGATGCTGAACGCGGCCATGTCACCCACGTTCTACGAGTTCGACTCCGGGGATCTGCTGAAGCTGTACCGCGAGATGGACGACCGCGACGAGGAACCGGTGGTCGTCTACCACTCCCACACGGCGACCGAGGCTCACCCCTCCCGCACGGACATCTCGCTCGCGCAGGAGCCGAACGCGCACTACGTCCTCGTCTCCACCAGGGACACCGACGGGCTCGGCGACTTCCAGTTCCGCTCGTTCCAGATCCGGGAAGGCGAGGTCACAGAGGAAGAGGTCAAGGTCGTGGAAACGTACTGATCTCATCTGTCGACCCGAAAATGTCCACAATGCGGGATACCACTCCGGGATCCGGACCGGGAATCGATACGATGAGCCCATGGTTTCCTACGACGTGAGCGAGAAGACGCCGGGCACCCTGCTGCTCGTGGCGCGGCTGCACGTCGACCTGTGCAGGCTGGCAAGCGCCATCTGTTGATGCTGCCCTCTGCTGCCGTACGGCCGTGAGCCGCGGCGCCTCACACGCATGACCTGCTCAAACCGCATACTCGCGCCGCCGCGCGCCCATCGACCTACCACTTCCGACAGGAGCCCCGAGCCATGGCCATCGAGGTCCGCATCCCGACCATCCTCCGCACCTACACCGCCGGCGAGAAGGCCGTCCCGGGTGCCGGGGAGACCCTCGCCGAGCTGTTCGCCGACCTCGAAACCCGGCACACGGGCGTCAAGGCCCGCATCGTGGACGAGGAGAAGGGCGGCCAGCTGCGCCGCTTCGTCAACGTCTACCTCAACGACGAGGACGTCCGCTTCCTCGACGGCATCAACACCAAGCTCGCCGACGGCGACACCGTGACGATCCTGCCGGCCGTGGCCGGCGGCATGGCCTGATAGGCCCCTGGCACCCATGCGCTACGACTCGCCACTGGCCGCGGTAGGCAACACCCCCCTGGTGCGCCTGCCGCGGCTGTCGCCGTCCGCCGACGTACGGATCTGGGCCAAGCTGGAGGACCGCAACCCCACCGGCTCCGTCAAAGACCGCCCCGCCCTGCACATGGTCGAGCAGGCCGAGAAGGACGGCCGGCTCACCCCCGGCTGCACGATCCTGGAGCCCACCTCCGGCAACACCGGCATCTCGCTCGCCATGGCGGCCAAACTCAAGGGCTACCGCATGGTCTGCGTGATGCCCGAGAACACCTCGCAGGAACGGCGCGAACTGCTCGCCATGTGGGGCGCCGAGATCATCCCCAGCCCCGCCGCAGGCGGCTCCAACACCGCCGTACGCGTCGCCAAGGAACTCGCCGCCGAGCACCCGGACTGGGTCATGCTCTACCAGTACGGCAACCCGGACAACGCGGGCGCCCACTACGCCACCACCGGCCCGGAGATCCTCACCGACCTCCCCTCCATCACCCACTTCGTCGCCGGCCTCGGCACGACGGGCACCCTGATGGGCGTCGGCCGCTACCTCCGCGAACACAAGCCCGACGTGAAGATCGTCGCCGCCGAGCCGCGCTACGACGACCTCGTGTACGGCCTGCGCAACCTCGACGAGGGCTTCGTACCCGAGCTCTACGACGCCTCGGTCCTGACGACCCGCTTCTCGGTCGGCTCGGCGGACGCGGTGACCCGCACCCGTGAACTCCTCCAGCAGGAGGGCATCTTCGCGGGCGTCTCCACCGGCGCCGCACTGCACGCCGCGATCGGCGTCGGCAACAAGGCCGTCAAGGCGGGCGAGAGCGCGGACATCGTCTTCGTGGTCGCCGACGGTGGCTGGAAATACCTCTCGACAGGCGTCTACACGGCGGCCACGACAGAGGAAGCCATCGAGACACTGCAGGGCCAGCTCTGGGCGTAAAGCCCGCAATGCGCGCAAAGAATTCTCGTGGTTCAGCCGGCGAGGTGTCGGACCTGGTCCCACAGGGCCGGGTCCACCACCCCCACCCGCCGCCGGAACTCGCCCACGTGCAGTTTCCGCAGCTCGTCCGTCTCCAGGAAGCTCGGCCGGCCCTGTGTGTCGCCCACCGCACCCGGCGGGAGCGGGATCACCCCGGACCGCTCGCCGTGATACTTGCTGGTGATCTTCGCGACGGTCGCCCGCCGCCCGCGCACCGAGAGCACCAGACACGGCCGGTCCTTGCCCCCGGGGCCGTCCTCGAAGGGCACGTTCGCCCACCAGATCTCCGCAGGCCGCGGCCGCACGGCCCGCCCCCGCTGCCCTTTCGGCCCCTCCGCCCGACCCGGCGGCCTGCCCCCGCGCGCCCGGGGCCGATGCCCGCGTCCCCAGCCGTCCACCAGCGCCGCGACCAGCGCGAGCAGCACGACGGCCGCCAGGGCGAGCCACCATGACGTGTCCATACCGACGACGGTACCGGCGCGCTCCCCGCACCGCTCCCGCTACCGGCCCTCTACGTCCAGCCGAACCGGTGACAGCACAGGTGAGTTCGCCCACAACAGCCCTTGGCGGAGGAGCGACGGGGGGTTTTGCGCCTTACGCTCGACGGACCGCAAGAACCCCGTCACGTTCGTTTTGACGCTCCCCGCCCGCGGAGGTTTCTGCTTTATGAAGCTCACCGTCGTCGGCTGCTCGGGGTCGTTCCCGTCCGCGGAATCGGCCTGTTCGAGCTACCTCGTAGAGGCCGACGGCTTCCGGCTGCTTCTCGACATGGGCAACGGTGCCCTTGGAGAGTTGCAGCGCCACTGTGGTCTCTACGACCTCGACGCCATCTTTCTCAGCCATCTGCACGCCGACCACTGCATCGACATGTGCGCGTACTTCGTCGCCCGCTACTACCGGCACGACGGAGGCCGCTGCGACCCGATCCCCGTCTACGGACCCGAGGGCACGGAACAGCGCCTCACCACCGCCTACGCCGACACCCCCACCGCCTCCTCCATGAGCGAGGTCTTCGACTTCCACACGGTCAAGCCGAGCACCTTCGACATCGGCCCGTTCACCGTCCACACCGAGCGGGTGCGCCACCCCGTGGAGGCGTACGGCATCCGCGTAGAGCACGCCGGGAAGTCCCTCACATACTCCGGCGACACCGGCGTCAGCGACGCGCTGACCCAACTCGCCCGTGGCACCGACCTGTTCCTCTGCGAGGCCGCGTTCACGCACGGCAAGGAGAACATCCCGGACCTGCACCTCAACGGCCGCGAGGCAGGCGAGACGGCGAACCGCGCGGGCGCGCGCAAGCTCGTACTGACCCACATCCCCCCGTGGACGGACCCCCAGGTCAACCTCGCCGACGCCCGCGAGGTGTTCCGAGGCCCGGTGGAACTGGCGACGCCGAGGGTGTCGTACGTGATCTAGGTCTACGACGTGACGAAGGCCCCCGGAACTCACCAGTTCCGGGGGCCTTCGTCATGGGATGGGGTACGGCGGGTCCTCACGCCTTGGTGAGGTCCTCGACCTCCTCGTCGGGCTCGCGGCCGGGGGTGGGGAGGTTGAACTTGGTGATCGCGAAGCGGAAGGTGAAGTAATAGATCGCGGCGAAGACGAGCCCGATCGGGATGATCAGCCAGGGCTTCGTCGCGAGGTTCCAGTTCAGGGCGTAGTCGATGAAGCCCGCTGAGAAGTTGAAGCCCGCATGAACCCCCAGCCCCCAGGTGACGGCCATGGACAAGGCGGTCAGCAGCGCGTGGAGCACATAGAGGAGCGGGGCGATGAACATGAACGAGAACTCGATCGGCTCGGTCACACCCGTCACGAAGGACGTCAGGGCGAGCGAGATCATCATGCCGGTCACGGCCTTGCGGCGCTCGGGCCGAGCGGTGTGCGCGATGGCGAGCGCGGCGGCGGGCAAGCCGAACATCATGATGGGGAAGAAGCCGGACATGAACATTCCGGCGGACGGGTCGCCGGCCAGGAAGCGGCTGTAGTCGCCGTGGACGACCACGCCGGCGGAGTCCGTGAAGTCGCCGAGCTGGAACCACGCCACCGTGTTCACGAACTGGTGCATGCCGACGGGGATGAGCGCGCGGTTGATCGCGCCGAAGAGCGCGGCGCCGAACGAGCCGAGACCGGTCATCCACTCGCCGAAGTTGGAGATGCCCTCACCGATCGGCTCCCAGACCAGCCCGAAGAAGACACCGACTGCGACACCTACGAAGGCCATGATGATCGGGACGAGACGCCGGCCGTTGAAGAAGCCGAGCCAGTCCACCAGCTTCTTGCGGTGGTACCGCTGCCACAGGACCGCCGAGAGCAGGCCCATGATGATGCCGCCGAGCACTCCGGGGTTGTTGTAGCTCGCGGCTATGTCCGCACCCTTGGTGATCTTGGCCTCGGTGACCGGGAACGACTCAAGGACCTTGCTGTAGACCAGGAAGCCCACCAGCGCGGCGAGAGCCGTCGAGCCGTCGGCCTTCTTGGCGAAGCCGATGGCGACACCGATACAGAAGAGCATCGGGAGGCTGCCGGTGATGGCGCCGCCCGCGTTGTCGAACACCGAGGCGACCTTGTCCCAGCCGAGGCCGTCCTTGCCGAAGACGTCGGGCTGGCCGAGCCGGACCAGCAGGCCCGCCGCCGGAAGTACGGCGATCGGGAGCTGCAGGCTGCGGCCGACCTTCTGCAGGCCCTGGATCAGGCCGGATCCCCTCTTCTTCGCGGGGACCGCCGCGGCGGTGGCGGTGCTCATACTTCCTCCAACGGGTGGAACGTGGTCTACACCAGTCAGTGGTGTAGACCATGTTGTAGCACGGTGAAGGCCGCATAAGGAACCCACGATTTCACAACGGATGACAACTGGTGTAGACCAGTCGGCGAACAGTGCACAGACCGCTCGCGAAGACCGGTCAACTGTGGGTTACTGCGACAAAGTGGCTCGGACCAGGGAGTACGACATGTCCACCAAGGCAGAGAAGATCGTCGCCGGGCTCGGCGGCCTCGACAACATCGAAGAGGTCGAGGGCTGCATCACCCGCCTCCGCTGCGAGGTCAACGACCCCTCACTGGTCGACGACGCCGCCCTCAAGGCCGCCGGCGCCCACGGCGTCGTCAAGATGGGCACCGCGATCCAGGTCGTCATCGGCACGGACGCCGACCCGATCGCGGGGGAGATCGAGGACATGATGTAGACCCCGGATCTGAACCCGGATCTGAACCCGGATCTGAACTCGGATCCGAACCCCCGTACCCAGTACGGACGTTCACTCCTCAGGGGCCCATTCCCGCCACGGGAAGGGCCCCTTCCGCCGTAACGGCTAGGCTCGTCGCCATGTCACGTATCGACGGCCGCACCCCCGAACAGCTCCGCCCCGTCACCATCGAACGAGGGTGGAGCAAGCACGCCGAGGGCTCCGTCCTCGTCTCCTTCGGCGACACGAAGGTCTTCTGCACCGCCTCCGTCACCGAGGGCGTCCCGCGTTGGCGCAAGGGCAGCGGCGAGGGCTGGGTCACCGCCGAATACTCGATGCTCCCGCGCGCCACCAACACCCGCGGCGACCGCGAATCCGTCCGCGGCAAGATCGGCGGCCGTACGCACGAGATCAGCCGCCTCATCGGCCGCTCCCTGCGCGCGGTCATCGACTACAAGGCGCTCGGCGAGAACACCATCGTCCTCGACTGTGACGTCCTCCAGGCCGACGGCGGCACCCGCACGGCGGCCATCACCGGCGCGTACGTCGCCCTCGCCGACGCGATCACCTGGGCACAGGCAAAGAAGCTGATCCGGGCCAACCGCCAGCCCCTCACCGGCACGGTGAGCGCGGTATCGGTGGGCATCGTAGGCGGAGTCCCCCTCCTCGACCTCTGCTACGAGGAGGACGTACGCGCGGAGACGGACATGAACGTCGTCTGCACCGGCGACGGCCGCTTCGTCGAGGTCCAGGGCACAGCAGAGGCGGAGCCCTTTGCCCGCGACGAACTGAACTCCCTCCTCGACCTCGCGGTCGCCGGCTGCACCGACCTGGCGGCACTCCAGCGCAAGGCACTGGACACCGCCCTGGAAAGGTAAAAGGCGCACCAAATAAGGTGGAGGTCGCGGGCAACCGCACCACTGATCCACCGCGTCTCCAGAGACACGCGCCAGTACGCGGGAACACGGGCGTACGACACACCGCCGTACGCCCGACCCGTCAACCGGAGGGAACCCCAACCATGCCCGTCAGTCGCCGAATCCGAAACGCACGAGGACTCGGACAGGGGCGCCGTGTCAGCACCGTCGCCGCCACCCTGGCGGCCGTCGCGCTGACCGCCGGGCTCACCACCGGATGCGACGCCGTCAACAAGGCCCTGGACTGCGTCCAGACCGCCGACGCCATCGCCACCAGCGTCTCCGACCTGCAGAACGCCGTCGAGAACGCGGCGAACGACCCGACGCAGGCGAGCGAGGCCCTGGAGTCGATCGACAAGAACCTCACCGACATCGGCGACAAGACGGACAACGCCGACGTCAACAAGGCGGTCGACGACCTCAACGCGGCCGTGGACAACGTCCGTACGGCCATCGACAAGGGCGACGCGACCCCGGACATCAGCGGCGTCACCGGCGCGGCGAGCGAACTGACGAAGGTCTGCACGTCGTAACGCGTCGTAAGGCGTCGTAAACGGCATGAGCGACCACCGGCGGGCCCGGGATACTGGACGCCATGACACGCCTGATCCTCGCCACCCGCAACGCCGGAAAGATCACTGAACTGAGGTCGATCCTCGCCGACGCGGCCCTCCCCATGGACCTGGTCGGCGCGGACGCCTACCCCGACATCCCCGACGTCAAGGAAACGGGCGTCACCTTCGCCGAGAACGCCCTGCTGAAGGCCCACGCCCTGGCCCAGGCAACAGGCCTCCCGGCGGTGGCCGACGACTCGGGCCTGTGCGTCGACGTCCTCAATGGCGCCCCGGGCATCTTCTCCGCCCGCTGGGCAGGAAAACACGGCGACGACAGAGCCAACCTGGAGCTCCTCCTGGCCCAGCTGTCGGACATCGCCGACGAACACCGCGGCGCCCACTTCGCCTGCGCGGCGGCACTCGCCCTGCCGGACGGCACGGAGCGGGTCGTCGAGGGCCGGATGAGGGGCGTACTGCGACACACACCGGTGGGGTCGGGTGGCTTCGGCTACGACCCGATCCTGCAGCCGGAGGGCGAGACACGAACCTGCGCCCAGCTGACCGCTGCGGAGAAGAACGGGATCAGCCACCGGGGGCAGGCGTTCCGGGGGTTGGTGCCGGTGGTTCGGGAGTTGTTGGGCTGACTTCACGAAAAGGCCCCGCACCTACGAATCGAAGGTGCGGGGCCGATTTTCCCTGTGGGCCCGGTGGGACTCGAACCCACGACACACCGGACCTAAACCGGCGCCCTCATAGCCAGCTGGGGTACGGGCCCGCAGCGCCACCTACTCTACTGCGCGTCGCGGTGAGGGCAGACGGTGAGATCGATTCGCGAAGGTCTTCGTCTGACTATGGCAGGACGGGCACAGGTATCGCAGGTTCTCCTGCCGGTTGTCCAGCCGGTCTCCGTTGATGTGGTCGATCTCCAGCACGAGTCGTTTGCCCTGCCAGACGTCCCCAACACCGCAGGTGTCGCAGGTGCGAGGGACGCCCAGGTCATCGAGTGCTCGTCTCAGGTGCACCGTCTTGGCGCGGGAACAGCCCGGCTCCAGCCGCACCAGGATCTCGGCTGCGGACTTGCGGTTCTTGCTCGGAACGCCGCGACCGTGACCCTGGCCGACGAAGTGGCCGGTCGACAGGTTGTGAGCTTCCATGCTCCGTTTGACGCGTGCGCGTCCCGCCCCGTTGTCGACGATACCGAGCAGCTTCAGGACACCCGCGATGCTCCGAGAGGCAGCGACAGCGGGTGCGAGCTGGTCGTGCCGCAGGATTCCCGGACCGTATCTGCGCCCGCTGTTGAAGTGCGAGGTGTCGATCCCGAATTGGTCGAGCTTCTTGCGAATGTGACTGTACGGGCTGTCGCGCGGATCGAAGCCCATGTACTCCAGCATCTCTCGGATGCTGGACGACTGAGCCGCTGCCTCCTGCAGAACCTCTTTCGAGTAGCTTCGCCGCTCTCGTTCGGGCATCGGCTCGTCGACGAAATGCGAGGTGTCGATCCCGTAGTGCTCAAGCCGCTTGAGCAGGTAGCCGCGTGGCCCGCTGCCCATCGGAGCGTTCAGTCTGCGCATCAGATCGGTCAGGCTTGTGGAAGCAACTGCGGTACGGGCCAGCAGGTCGACCGTGTACTTCGTGGTACTCATCCCTGAGCCCTCCGCTTGCGCCCCCGGTAAGTGTCCGTTACTGAGTGGCAGTTGGGGCAGAGCAACTGGAGGTTCTCCGGACGGTTGTCCCACCAGTCACCGTTGATGTGGTCCACCTCAAGGCGGAGCGGCCGACCGTTCCGTTCCGGCCCGGTGCCGCACATCGTGCAGCGCTCCTCGACTCCGGCTTGGAGCAGTGCGCGGCGCAGGCGGTCGCCAGGCACTCGTCCGTCCTTGGCGGAGCGGAGGCAGAGAGTGCCCCCGAGTGAACCTTTGGGGCGCCTTTGTCGTGCCGGTCCGAAGTGGCTCGTGTCGATTCCGAGCGTGGCGATACGGCGGCTGATGTGAGTCTGGTTTCCGCCGACCTGGTTGATCCCGAGGTGTCGTACGACGTCTTTGATGCTGGTCGATACCGCCACGGCGGCGCGCAATCGTTCTTCGGTATGTCGAATCTGGTTCGTCGCGAAATGCGAGATGTCGATAGCTGCTTCCGCCATCTTCTGGCGCAGATAGCGCCTGCTGCCGGGTGTGGGGTTGCCCCCGCACCATCGGACGGCGTCATCGATGTGCGCCGTCCCGTGAGCGGCCTCTTCCAATAACTCGCGGGTGTACCGAACAGCCACGTTCCCCTCCGAAACCGACCACCCGTTCGTGGCCTCGTACGGAGTAACGAACCGTTTATCGGACAGTCACGCCCGAAATGCAAAAGGCGGCCCGTGCCGGAGTGAAACCGGTACGGGCCGCCCGTCGAAACGTGAGCGGGGAGCGGGGAGCGGGGAGCGGGGCCTCAGACGCCCAGGTCCTTGATGATCTTCGCTACGTGGCCGGTCGCCCGGACGTTGTACAGGGCCCGTTCGACCTTGCCCTCCTCGTCCACGATGATCGTGGAGCGGATGACGCCGAGGTACGTCTTGCCGTAGTTCATCTTTTCGCCGAAGGCGGCGTAGGCCTCCAGGACCGTCTTGCCCTGGTCGCCGAGCAGGGTGACCTTCAGGTTCTCCTTCTCGCGGAACTTGGCGAGCTTCTCCGGCTTGTCGGGGGAGATGCCGATCACGTCGTAGCCGGCGCCGGCCAGGAGGTCGAGGTTGTCCGTGAAGTCGCAGGCCTGCTTGGTGCAGCCGGGGGTCAGGGCGGCCGGGTAGAAGTAGACGATGACCTTGCGGCCCTTGTGGTCGGCCAGCGACACCTCGTTGCCGTCGGCGTCGGGCAGGGTGAAGGCCGGGGCCACGTCACCGGGCTGGAGTCGCTCGCTCATCGGTCTGGTCTCCTCGTACGTTCTCGTGCGCCCATGTACGTCCACGTGCGTCCTTGAAAGGTGCCGGTCCGAGCCTAACCGGGGGTGCTGACATGGCGGTCCGGGGTGGAGCTGACAGACTGTCCGGAACACAGCATCGGCAGACTTCGGAGGGCGTACGGTGGCGGACACCTCGGACAGCAGCAGAACCCCGGCGCAGATCGAGGCGGACATCAAGCGTCGTCGCGAGACGCTGGCCGAGACGCTCGACGAGATCGGGGTGCGGGTGCACCCGAAGACGATCGTCGGCGATGCCAAGGCCAAGGTCGTCTCGAACATCGACCACACCCTCGGGCGGGCCTACGTCGGCGTCAACCGCGTTGTCGGGGACGTCAGGGGGCAGTTCGTCCGGGAGGACGGGGCGCCCCGGCTGGAGCGGATCGTGCCCGTCGCCCTTGTTGTCGTGGGGCTCGTGGGGCTGCTCGCTCTGGGCACCCGGCGGCGCAAGGGCTGAAGAGGCAGGTAGGTTCGGAGTGTGAGCGCCAAAAGCAACGAGCAGAGCACCCATCACGACAAGTTGCCCATCCGGATGCTGCACGACCGTGTGCTCGTGCGGCAGGACGCCGGCGAGGGCGAGCGGCGTTCGGGCGGCGGCATCCTGATCCCCGCCACCGCGGCCGTGGGGCGCCGGCTGGCCTGGGCCGAGGTCGTCGCCGTCGGGCAGAACGTACGGACGGTGGGGCCCGGCGACCGTGTTCTGTACGACCCGGAGGACCTCGCCGAGGTCGAGGTGCGCGGGGTCGCCTACGTGCTCATGCGCGAGCGTGATCTGCACGCCGTGGCGGCGGATCGGTTCGAGGGGTCCGAGGACTCGACCGGGCTGTATCTCTGAATCAGTACCTGAAGTACCTGGTAAAACGGGGGTACGAGCGGTACAGGTGTTAAAAGGGGCTGGTGACCATCGTCACCAGCCCCTTTCCCGTAGGCGTCGGCGTCGGTGTCAGTCCCGTCCCGACGTGGTCAGCCCTCCGGTCGTGAACCCGGGTGTCCCCGTGGTCCCGCCCGTGTCCGTCGTACCGCCGGAGTCCGTGGTCCCGCCGTCGGTCGTGGTCCCGCCGGTGTCCGTCGTACCGCCGTCCGTCGTCGTGCCGCCCGTGTCCGTTGTGCCGCCGGTGTCGGTGGTCCCGCCGGTGTCCGTCGTTCCGCCGGTCGTTGTGGTGCCGCCGGTGGCGGTTGTCCCGTCCGTGGTCGTGCCGTCGGTCGGGGCGGAAGGCGTTCCGGTCGTCGCGTCCGGGGTTTCCTGGCCGCCGTCGGCGCCGTCCGTGGTGCCGCCGTTGTCCTGGCCGGCGTCGGTGCCGGGGTCGGGCTGCTGGTCGGCGGGCGGGAGCTGCTGTTCTTCGGCGCCCTCCTGGAGCTGGAGGTCGAACTCCTTGGCCTCCTTGCCCTTCAGGGCCGCCTTGGTGAACTGGGTCCAGATCTCGGCCGGGGCGCCGCCGCCGTTGATGCGGTCGAGGCCCATCGCGCCGTACAGCGACTTGTGCTTGCCGGTGACGGGGTCCTGGCCCATCACGGAGACGACCGTCGCGAGGTCGGGGGTGTAGCCGGCGAACCAGGCCGCCGTGTCCTCCTCGGCCGTGCCGGTCTTGCCGGCCACCGGGCGGTCGGCCGCCTGGGCGGCTGTCGCCGTGCCGCTCTCGACCACGCTCTGGAGGAGCGCGGTGGTCGTGTCGGCGGCCTCCCGTGTCACCACCTGCTTGGTTTTCTGCTTCGGGAGGGTCACCGCACCCTCCTCGCCGTCCTTCGTGATCTTCTCGACGATCGTGTACGTGCCGTGCTTGCCGTGGTTCGCGAGTGTGGCGTACGCCTCCGCCATGTCGAGGACGCTGGCCGTCGACGTGCCGAGTGCGATGGAGGGGTACGGGTTGAGGTCGGGGGTGTCGGAGGGGAGGCCCAGGTCGATCGCCGTCTGTTTGACCTTCTCGGGGCCTACGTCGACGGCCATCTGCGCGTACACCGAGTTCACGGACTTGTCGGTCGCCGTACGGACCGTGACCTGGCCGTACTCGCCCTGGTCCTCGTTCTCGGGGGCGTACTCGTCGCCGTTCCAGCCCTGGACGGGGCGTTTGTTGGTGCCGTCGTAGTACGTGTTCGGGGTGATCGTCCGGCCGTCCTGGGTCACCGAGCCGTTCTGGACGGCCGAGGTGAACACGAACGGCTTGAAGGTGGAGCCGTCCTGGTAGTCGCGGCGGGTGGCGTTGTTGACGTACTGCTTGGTGTAGTCGATGCCGCCGTACATCGCGAGGACCTTGCCGGAGGCCGGGTCGATGGCGACGCCGCCCGCGCGGACGTAGTTGTCGACCTTGTTGTTCTTCTTGTCGAGCTTCTTCATCACCTGGTCGTTGACGGCCTTCACGAAGGCGTCCTGCTTGGGCTTCTGCAGGGTGGTGGTGATGCGGTAGCCGCCGGCCTGGAGTTCGTCCTCGGTGAGGATCTTGTTGTCGAAGAGGTAGTCGTTGACGGCCTTGACCAGGTAGCCGCGCTGGCCGGACATGCCGGTCGAGACGATCGACTGCTTGGGCTCGGGGAAGGTGGTGGCGTCGCGCGCGGACTGGGTCAGCCAGCCCTTCTTGACCATGCCGTCGAGGACGTAGGCCCAGCGGGCGAGTGCGGCCGGCCTGTTCTCGGGGTGGGCGATCACGTCGTACTCGCTGGGCGCGTTCAGCAGTGCGGCGAGGTAGGCGCCCTGGCCGGCGGTCAGGTCGACGGCGTCGACGCCGTAGTAGGCCTGGGCGGCGGCCTGGAGGCCGTACGAGTTGCGGCCGGCGTAGCTGGTGTTGAGGTAGCCCTCCAGGATCTCGTTCTTCGTTTTCACCTGGTCGAGCTTGATGGCGATGAAGAACTCCTTCATCTTTCGGGTGACGGTCTGTTCCTGCGCGAGGTAGTAGTTCTTCACGTACTGCTGGGTGATCGTCGAGCCGGACTGCTTGCCCTTGCCGGTCGCCGTGTTCCAGGCGGCGCGGAGCATCGCCTTGGGGTCGACGGCGGACTCGGTGTAGAAGTCGCGGTCCTCGGCGGCGAGGACGGCGTGCTGGGCGTCCTTGGAGATCTGTGCCAGGGTCACGTTCTCGCGGTTGACCTCGCCGTCGCGGGCGAGCTGGCTGCCGTCGGCGTAGAGGTAGACGTTGCTCTGTTTGGTGGCCGCGGCGTTCGCCGCCGGGATGTTCACCATGTAGTAGCCGAGCGCGAACAGGCCGACGACCAGCATGATCCCGAGCACGAACGTGCTGAGCACGAGCCGCCAGGTCGGGACCAGCCGACGCCATCCGGTGCGTCTGGGCCGCTTGGGCTTCTTGGGTTTCCCGGCGTTCGCGGGGTTCTCGGGCTGCTCGCCCCCCGCCCCTTCTGGGTCTGTCGGTGTCCAGCCCTGCGTCGGCTGCTGCGGCTCTGGCTGGTCGCTCATGTCGTGCACGGACTCCTGTTTCGCGTCGTACGTTCCCGTACGACCTCTTTCACCACTTCAAACGTTTTCTGCGCCCCCTGTTGAAGACTGTCGCACCCGGCTATCAGTTCCCTGACCCCGGCACGCGTCCTGCCCGAAAATGCGTGGCGGGCGGGGAACGGCGAGGACTAGGCTCCTGCGCTTCGGTCCGAATCAGGTCCGAATCGGCCCGAAGAGGGTCGGACGGGTTCGGGAGGGCTGGTGCCGTGGGTACTGCGCGGTTGTACGCGGCCGTCGCGGCGGGGGGTTTCCGACGCTATGCCACTTATCGGGTGGCCACGCTGGCGGGGGTGTTCACCAACACCGTCTTCGGCGTGATCCTGGCCTACACGTACATCGCTCTGTGGGACGAGAGACCGCACCTGGGCGGGTACGACCAGTCCCAGGCCCTCACCTTCGTGTGGCTGGGCC
Organism: Streptomyces sp. NPDC020898; assembly: GCF_044333925.1. Classification (NCBI taxonomy): domain Bacteria; kingdom Bacillati; phylum Actinomycetota; class Actinomycetes; order Kitasatosporales; family Streptomycetaceae; genus Streptomyces; species Streptomyces sp. NPDC020898. The sequence goes on along the minus strand of NZ_JBIRRV010000001.1, from coordinate 1,651,557 downwards.
AGGCGCTGCTGATGACGATGTGCGTGATGGGCGCGGGCTTCGAGGAGGAGCTGATCGAGCGTATCCGTACGGGGGACATCGCGATCGACCTGTACCGGCCGGTGGACCTCCAGCTGTGGTGGCTGGCCCAGGACATGGGCCGGGCCCTGTTCCATCTGCTGGGCCGGGGGCTGATTCCGGTGGCGTTCGGCGCGTGGGTGTTCGACCTGACGTTCCCGACGTCCGGGGTGACCTGGCTGGCGTTTTTGGGCGCGGTCGTGCTGGGGATGGTGGTCAGTTATTCGATCCGGTTTCTGGCGTCCATGGCCGCGTTCTGGCTTCTCGACGGTGCGGGCATCATGCAGATGGTGTGGCTCGCGGGGGTCTTCTGCTCGGGCATGGTGCTGCCGCTGAACGTCTTCCCGGGGGTGCTCGGTGAGGTCGTACGGGCTCTGCCGTGGGCGGCGCTGATCCAGGCGCCGGCGGACGTTCTGCTGGGGGAGGCTGATCCGTTGGGTACGTATGCCTTCCAGGCCGGGTGGGCGGTGGCGCTGCTGGGGGCCGGGCGCGCGGTGCAGGTGGTCGCTACTCGGCGGGTGGTGGTTCAGGGTGGGTGACGTGGGAGTCGCCGGGCTGGTGAAGACCGGTGACGGTGTCGGCTCCGGTGCCGAGGGCGGTGTCCGGGGTGGCTGGGACGACGGGCCGCTCAGCCGTACCGGGCGGGTGCTTGACGGCGTACGAGCGTATCGGCTGATCGTCGCGATGTGGATCCGGTCCACGATGGCCTACCGGGCCTCCTTCGCGATGACCACCCTCGGGAACTTCGTGGCGACCGGCCTCGACTTCCTGACGATCGTGCTGATGTTCTCCCAGGTCGACAGCCTCGGCGGCTACTCGCTCCCCGAGATCGCGCTGCTGTACGGGCTGTCGTCGACCGCGTTCGGGATCGCCGACCTCGTCGTCGGGTCGATGGACCGGCTGGGGCGCCGGATCCGCGACGGCACCCTGGACACGCTGCTCGTGCGGCCGGCGCCGGTGCTCGCGCAGGTCTCCGCGGACCGGTTCGCGCTGCGCCGCCTCGGCCGGATCACCCAGGGCCTGATGGTGCTCGGTTACGCCCTCGTCGTCCTCGACGACGTCCACTGGACGGCGCTCAAGGTGCTGCTGATCCCGGTGACGGTGATCAGCGGTGGGGCGATCTTCTGCGCGGTGTTCGTCGGGGGCGCGGCCTTCCAGTTCGTGGCGCGGGACGCCTCCGAGGTGCAGAGCGCGTTCACGTACGGCGGCGCCACGCTGTTGCAGTACCCGCCGGGCCTCTTCGCGCAGGACCTGGTGCGCGGGGTGACGTTCGTCTTCCCGCTGGCCTTCGTCAACTGGCTGCCCGCGCTGTATGTGCTGGGCCGCCCCTATCCGCTCGACCTGCCTCAGTGGGTGGCGTTCCTGCCGCCGCTGGTGGCGGCGGGCTGCTGCGCGGTCGCCGGGCTGGCCTGGCGTGCGGGACTTCGTTCGTACCGGAGCACGGGGAGTTAGGGCGCGTGGAGAAGCAGGCAGACGGTTCCCTCAACGAGTCCTTCATTGAGCTGGACCGGGTGGAGAAGGTCTTCGACGTGCGCAAGAAGACCGGGTTCATGAGGAGTGAGCGGCGGGAGGTGCGGGCGGTCGACTCGATCTCGTTCCGGGTGGCGCGTGGGGAGATGGTCGGCTACATCGGCCCCAACGGCGCCGGGAAGTCGACGACCATCAAGATGCTGACGGGCATCCTCACCCCCAGTGGCGGCCGGCTGCGCGTCGCCGGTATCGATCCGTCCCGTGAGCGCACCCGTCTCGCGCGGCGTATCGGGGTGGTGTTCGGGCAGCGTACGACGCTGTGGTGGGACCTCCCGCTGATCGACTCGTACCGTCTGATGCACCGCATGTACCGCATCCCTGACGCCCGTTACCGGGAGAACCTCGACCGGTGCGTCGAACTCCTCGAACTGGGCGACCTGTTGGACGTGCCGGTCCGTCAACTGTCCCTCGGTCAGCGGATGCGCGGTGACATCGCGGCGGCGCTGCTGCACGATCCCGAGGTGCTGTATCTCGACGAGCCGACGATCGGTCTGGACGTGATCTCGAAGGCCCGGGTCCGTGAGTTTCTGCGTGACCTGAACGCCGAGCGTGGCACGACGGTCCTGCTCACCACGCACGACCTCCAGGACATCGAGCAGCTGTGCTCACGGGTGATGGTCATCGACCACGGCCGGATGATGTACGACGGCCCGTTGACCGGCCTGCACGAGGTGAACGACAGCGAGCGGACCCTCGTCGTCGACCTGGAGCGCGAGCTGCCCCCGATCGAGGTGCCCTCCGCACGGGTCGTACGGGTGGAGGGCCCGCGTCAGTGGCTGGCCTTCCCGGCGTCGGAGTCGGCGGCTCCGCTGGTCGCGCGGATCGCGGCGGAGTATCCGCTGGTGGACCTGGCGGTGCGGGAGCCGGACATCGAGGCCGTGATCGCCAAGATGTACGCGGAGAGGGCCGCGTCGTAGGGCCTGGGGGTGCGCGCGTTGGCGTAGTGCCGGGGGCGGGGACCTCGTAGGCTGCTTGTATGACGGACGACCTTCCGGAGCTGCGCGCTTCCGACGCCGATCGTGAACGAGTCGCCGAGGTACTGCGGGACGCCCTCGCGGAGGGCCGGCTCGACATGACCGAGTTCGAGGAGCGCCTGGATGCGACGTATCAGGCGCGTACGTACGGTGAGTTGACGCCGATCACCCGTGATCTGCCCGGGGCCGGGGTGAGCGCGCCCGCTGTGGACATGGTCAAGCGGCCTGTGGGGAGCGGGAGTTGGCCGGACCGGATCGTCGGGGGTGAGGGTTCCTCGCGGTGGGGTGTCGCCGTCATGGGCGGGTTCCAGCGCAGGGGGCACTGGACGATGCCGAGGCGGTTCAACTCGTTCGCGTTCTGGGGCGGCGGTGAACTCGACCTGCGTGACGCGAACTTCGCGGACCGTGAGGTGGTCGTCAACTGCGTCGCGATCATGGGCGGTATGAACGTGGTCGTGCCGCCCGGCGTCGAGGTCGTCGTACGGGGCATCGGCATCATGGGCGGCTTCGACCACAGCCAGGAGGGCGTCCTGGGCGACCCGGGCGCCCCCCGCGTCATCATCCAGGGCTTCGCCTTCTGGGGCGGCGTCGGCGTCACCCGCAAACTGTCGAAAACGGAGCGCGAGCGGCTGAAGGAGGAACGGCGCCAGGAGAAACTGCACCGCCGCGAATCCCGACACGAACTGCACGGCTCGGACGACTGAAGCGCGGGGCTGCTGCTGGGGGTGGGTCGCGCAGCCCGGCGCTGATACGGGGTGCCGCTCTCGGTGGGACGGGTGCCGCCCCTAGCGGCACGCATGCCCGCAGCTGGGCGGGTGGGACGGGCGCGAAGCGCCCTCCTAGGGGCGCGGGGAACTGCGCGACAAGCCCCCACCGGGCCGCACCCGCAAACGCACCCCGCACCCGCAAACGCACCCCGCACCCGCAAACGCACCCCGCACCCGCACCCGCACCCCGCACCCGCACCCTGCACCCGCTAAAGCACCGCCGGCGCAGCCCCCTTCAGCTCCGCCAGGTCGAACACCTCCGCCATCCGCGCATACCCCTTGTCGCTGGGATGCAGGTGGTCCCCGGAGTTGTAGTCCGCCCGGAACCGCGAGGGATCGGCCGGATCCCGCAGCGCCTTGTCGAAGTCGGTGTACGCGTCGTACACCTTCCCTGCCCGGATCTCGGCGTTCACCGCCTGCCGCAGAGACTCCGTCGCAGCCGAGTAGCCGTGGAAGCCCCCGAACGGCATCAGCGTCGCCCCCACCACCTTCAGGCCCCGCGCATGCGCCTCGGCCACCAGTTCACGCAGCCCTGCGGTGATCGAGGACGCCTTCAGGTTCTTGGGGTTGTAGGCGCGCAGGATGTCGTTGACGCCCAGGTCGATGACGACGACCTTGACGTTCGGACGGCCGAGGACGTCCCGGCCGAACCGTGTCAGTCCGCTGGCGTTGGGCGCCGGCACGCCGGCCCCGCCGGGCAGCAGGACGCGGTTGCCGCCTATGCCCTCGTTGACGACGCCGTAGCGGGGCACGTCCGCGCCGGACGCGGCCGCCGCGTGCAGCCGGTCGGCGAGGACGTCGGGCCAGCGGCTGTTGGTGCCCACGCTGGACGTGCTGCCGGCGGTGAGCGAGTCGCCGAAGACGACGACCGTGCCGTCGGAGCTGTGGTTGAAGACGTCCAGGGCGGTGACGTACCGCCAGGCCTCGGTCTGCTCGGTGTAGGCCGTGGCGGTGGGGTCCTCGGTGCGGTCGCCCAGGGCGGCGTACGACATCTGCCGGGCGCGCGGGTGGTAGGTGACCGGGCCGGACGGGATCGCGGAGAACGTGGTCACCAGGACGTCGCTGTCGCGCGGGACGACGACGCGCACGGCGTCGCTGACGATCTGCTGCCCGGCCGGAATGGTCACCGAGGGGCCGCCGCCGAAGGTCAGCAGCCGCATGGTGCCGGCGTCGGCGGCGGCGCTGTTCTCGGCGGCGGCGACGGCGATCGAGGCGTGCGTGATGGTCAGCGGCTTCTTGCCGTAGAGGTTGGACAGGGTGACGCGGGCACTCGTACCGCCGACCGCGGTGTGCAGGACGTTGCGCAGGGAGTGGCCGGCCAGGCCCTTCTCGTCGGTGCCGGGTTCGCCGTCGACCGGGGAGGCGGACCAGGTGCCGACCCAGGCGCCGGTGGAGGCGGGGCTGATGGCGTTGTTCGGGCCGGGTTTGCTGCGGGTGACGGCCTTGTTGGGCGGGGTGCCGTCGTCGGGGCTCGCTCCGACGTATATCCCGCCGGACACGGTCACGACGAGCGTGACCATCGCGGCGAGCAGGCCATAACCGTGGCGCGTGGTCATGGGGTGTGCGACTCCTAGGTACGGAGGGGAGCGTGGGGGCTCCGGTGGGCTGCGCTCATGATGCGGGATGGGCCTGTGAGAACCGGCTGAATCCTGTGGGCCGACCCCCTCCGGATATACGTGGGGAACTCTTGTTCCGTTCCAGGAGTCGGTCAGGAAGGGACAATGTGTGAGGGATCACTGAACGGGTGGAGCACGGTGGAGCGCATGGAACGTACGAAATCGGGATCAGAGGACCGTACCGGCGGCGACGGCGGGCGGCAGTCCCGTGCCGCGCCCGCGGGGGCGGTCCCCGGCCGTGCCATGACCTCCTTCAGCGCCGCCGACGAGGAACGCATGCGCGGGGTGCGCCGCATGAAGCTCACCGCGGTCGGGCTGCTCCTCTTCGTCGCTGTCGTGTACGTCCTCGCCAAGTGGGCCGGTGAGCAGGGTGCCGGCGCCTGGGCGGGCTATGTCGCCGCGGCGGCCGAGGCGGGCATGGTGGGCGCGATGGCCGACTGGTTCGCGGTCACCGCCCTCTTCCGCCACCCGCTCGGCCTGCCCATCCCGCACACCGCGATCATCCCCACCAAGAAGGACCAACTGGGCGTCTCCCTGGGTGAGTTCGTCGGCGAGAACTTCCTGTCCCAGGATGTCGTACGGCAGCGGCTGCGCGCGGTGGGCATCGGCAGCCGGCTGGGTGCGTGGCTCGCCGAGCCGGAACACGCGGACCGGGTCACCGCCGAACTGGCGACCGCCCTGCGCGGCGCGCTCACCGTGCTGCGCGACTCCGACGTCCAGGCGGTGGTCGGCGAGGCCATCACCCGGCGGGCCGACGCCCAGGAGATCGCGCCCGGCATCGGCAAGATGCTGGAGAAGGTCGTCGCCGACGGCGGCCACCGGAGGGCCGTCGACCTGATCTGCGTACGCGCCCACGACTGGCTCGTCCTGCACGAGGACGAGGTCATGGGCGCCGTGCAGGGCGGCGCGCCCGGCTGGACGCCCAAGTTCGTCGACAAGAGGGTCGGTGAGCGCGTCTACAAGGAGCTGCTGCGCTTCGTCACCGAGATGCGCGACGCCCCCTCCCACCCGGCGCGCGGTGCGCTCGACCGCTTCCTCACGGACTTCGCCTCCGACCTCCAGTCCGACACGGACACCCGGGCGCGCGTGGAACGCCTCAAGGGTGAGGTCCTGGGGCGCGGCGAGGTCCAGGACCTGATCGCCTCCGCCTGGACGGCCGTACGCTCGATGATCGTCTCCGCCGCCGAGGACGAGCGCAGCGAACTGCGGCTGCGGGTGCGGGCGTCGCTGCTGTCGCTGGGGGCCCGGATGGCTGTCGACGACAGGCTGCAGAACAAGGTGGACGGGTGGCTGGAGGGTGCGGCGGTGTACGTCGTGACGACCTACCAGGACGAGATCACGTCCCTGATCACGGACACGGTCGCGGGCTGGGACGCCGAGCACACGACGAGGAAGATCGAGGCGCACATCGGCCGCGACCTCCAGTTCATCCGGATCAACGGCACGGTGGTCGGCTCGCTGGTGGGGCTGCTGATCTACACGGTGTCGCGGGCGCTGGGCGCATAGGTACGGGTACCTGAGTACGCGTACTCTGTCGGACCGCCGGCGGACAGGTGACCCTCGTACGTATGACCGAGATGACTGGGAACACCGGGAAGCTGCTCACGCCGCTGCGGACACGTCCCTGGGTCGAGCGCTGGCTGACCCGCGCACTCGGCGCGGCCGTCGCCTGGGCCGCGTACCTCGTCTGTGTCCCCTGGGATCTGCGCAACCGGGTCGAGACCCCGGGGTCGACGGACGAGACGACCCCGGTGACGGGCGCCGGTGTCGTCGCCCTGGGGGTCGTACTGCTGCTCCTGGCGGCCTACTTCGGGTACCGGGACGGCCGGGGCTGGCCGCTGCTGCTGGTGGCGGTGCCCCCCGCGGCGCTCATGTACGTCTCCCTGCGCACGCATCCGGGACCGCCGGACGGATTCGCCAGCGCCTGGCCTCTGACGTGGGCCTTCTTCACGCTGGTGATCGCGGCGGGGGTGCTGGTCGCGGCCGGGGTGGGGCGTTCGTTCCGGGTGGAGGAGGAGTCGACGGAGGGACTGGTGTCGGCCCGTTAGGCGCCGGTGGTGGAGCCCGGGCGGACGATCATCAGGACCGTCACGGTGGCCCACAGGAGGTTGAAGACGCCGGTGAACATGGCGAGTTGGACGGTTGCCGCCCGGTCGCCCGAGCCACCTTCGACGACCTTCTCCGGGATCGACACCTGGCTCGACACCTGACTCGACTCCTGGATCGTCTCCTGAAGCGTTTCCTGGCGGGGCAGCACCAGTACGACCAGGACGATCGCCGCCGCCACGGTCAGCGCCATGGACACGATCAGCCAGGCGTCGCCCATCACACCCATGCTGGTCGCCGTGGCGATCCCGAAGACGGGCACGGCGATGCCGATCCCGGCGTACACCCGGCAGATCCGGTGCAGGAGCCCTACGGTCTCCAGCGCCCCGGGGTCGTCGGGCGCCGCGAGTGCCTTGCGGGCGCTGGGCGGGAACATGCTGGCCGCGACGGTGACGGGGCCGATGGCGATGATCGCGACGAGGACATGGAGGGCGAGCAGAAACTTGGTCACGGGGTGACGCTAGGCGGGGGGCGGGGCGCGCAGAAGTGGCGGTTCTGCCACAGGTCAACGGATTCTCGCCAGCGGATTCCTTCGGACGCCTAGGCTCTCGTCATGCATACCGTGGCCGTACTGGCCCTTGAGGGCGTCATCCCGTTCGATCTCTCGGCGCCGATCGACGCCTTCGGCTGGGCGCGGCTGCCGGACGGGCGGGAGGCGTACCGCGTCCGGGTCTGCTCGGTGGGCGTGGGGACCGAGGTGAGCGCGGGGCCGTTCAGCGTGCGGGCGCCGTACGGGCTCGACGCGCTCGCGGACGCCGACACGATCGTCCTGCCGGGCACCGCCGACCCGACGGTGCCGTTGCCGCCGGGCGTCGCGGAGGCGCTGTGCGCGGCGGCGGCGAACGGGACGCGCATCGCCTCGGTCTGCGTCGGCGCGTTCCTCTTCGCGGCGACGGGCCTGCTGGACGGGCTGCGCGCGACCACGCACTGGATCGCCGCCCAGGATCTCGCGGACATGTATCCGAAGGTGACCGTCGACCCGAACGTCCTCTACGTCGACAACGGGCAGTTCCTCACCTCGGCGGGCGCGGCGGCGGCCATGGACATGTGCCTGCACATGATCCGCAACGACCACGGCTCGACGGTCGCCGCGCAGGCCGCCCGGATGTGCGTGATGCCCCTCGAACGGGAGGGCGGCCAGGCCCAGTTCATCGTGCAGGCCCAGCCGCCGGCCCCGGCGGGCGCGACGATGGAACCGGTGCTGCGCTGGCTGGAGGAGCACGCGGACAGCGGCGACCTGACACTGGCGGACATCGCGGCGCGGGCGGGCATGAGCACCCGTACGCTGAACCGCCGTTTCCGCGAACAGACCGGTACGACGCCGTTGCAGTGGCTGCACCGGGCGCGGGTGCGGCGGGCGCAGCACCTGCTGGAGACGACGACGTATCCGGTCGAACGGATCGCCGTCCAGACGGGGTTCGGCTCCCCGACGGCGTTCCGGGACCGCTTCAAACGGGTGGTCGGGACAAGCCCGTACGCGTACCGGAGGGCGTTCCAGGGGCCCTTGCGGGAGGCCGGCTAACTCGTGGGCCCGGGCTTCCCGTCGACCGGGGCGGCTGCGGCCCGGCGGGCGCGCAACTCGGCCTCGTACCCGGCGCCGACGGCGAGCAGTGCCCCGGCCAGCACGAACCCGAACGCGCCGGGATTGACATACCCCGGCACGTCGTCGGTGACGTAACTCCCGCCGTCCTTGGTCTCGCACACGAACCGCAATGGGACGTAGTCGGCGCGGTAGTCGACGGGCTCGACCCCACTCCGTGCCGTAAGGCACGGCCGCACCGGCGACGAGTTCGCACCGCCGTCCTCCGCGTCCAGTACGGCGCCGAGGAGGTGCAGCAGCCCCCAGCCGTACAGCGCGAGCGCGAGGCCGCAGGAGAACAGCGCGAGCCCACGAAGCAGGGGGCCGCGATCCAGGAGGAAATTCAAGGCCAAGTCCCGTCAGGTGATTATTCTGATCGACTATGCCCATTCTGTGGACGGTTGACGGTACAACTTTGGCATACGAGGTTCACAACCCGTCCACATTTGGGGAAGGCCCGCCCCTCCTTCTTCTGCACGGCCTGGCCGGTCACCAGGGCGAATGGGACGACCTGCGCGCCCTGTTGCTGTCGGACGGGCACCGCGTGATCACGTACGACGCCCGGGGTCACGGAGGCAGCACGCGCAGCCCGCGGGACATGAGTCGGGCGGCGAACGTACGGGACGCGGTGACCGTGATCCGTGAACTGGCCCTGGCGCCGGTCGTGTTGGTGGGCCAGTCCCTGGGCGGCCTGACGGCACTGCTGACGGCGGCGGCGCACCCGGACCTGGTGGGGTCCCTGGTGCTGGTGGAGGCGGGCCCGGGGGGCCCGAGCCCCAACCTGCCGTCGGACATCGGGAGTTGGCTGGACCGCTGCCCGACTCCGCTGAGTGTGGACCGGGACAGGATGATCGCGGCGGTCGAGGAACTGGCCACGCACGACTACTGGGCCGAGTGGAGCCGGGTGCTCTGCCCGACGCTGGTGGTGCGGGGCGGGACGGGCACGATGCCCGAGCAGGAGCCGGGGGAGATGAGGAGGCGCCGGCCGGGGAAGGAGACCGTGACGGTCACTGTTCCGGGTGCGGGACATGACGTGCATCTGGATCAGCCAGGACGCTTGTACGACGCCATGAACCGGCTCAGTGGTTCGAGTGGTTTGGGGTCCTCTTTCGGGTGAATGCGCTTACTGCGTATGGCTCATGCACCAAAAGTTATAGGTGATGAGTACACAGAACCCGAGCACTCCCGTTGTCTCCCAGTCCTCACCACCGTCGCCCCAGGTGCCACCACCCTCGCGTCGTGCCGTGGTCGCCGCGACCGGTGCCTCGGCGCTCGCCGTCGGGCTCGCCGGCGCCTCCGCCGCACCCGCGACCGCGCTGAGCCCCGCCCTCGCACCCTCGGCCTCGCCGCCCGGCATCGACCACGGGGCGTACCGGACGGTCGCCCGCGCCATCGCCGTCTACGACGAGCACGACAACTCCCTTGTCCCCGGCTACCTCAGAACCATCGAGAACGGTCTGCCCACCGGCCGGGCGAAGACCACGAAACGCGTGCTGGTCATCGGCGCCGGACCGGCCGGTCTGCTCGCCGCCGACCTGCTCAACCGGGCGGGCCACGAGGTCGTCGTGATCGAGGCCAACGGCAACCGCGTCGGCGGCCGTATCAAGACGTTCCGCAAGGGCGGTCACGAGAACGGGGAGCAGCCGTTCGCCGACCCCAAGCAGTATGCCGAGGCCGGGGCCATGCGGCTGCCCGACAGCCACCCGCTCCTCATGGCGCTGCTCAAGAAGTACGAGATCCCGCGCCAGGAGTTCTACCTCGTGGACGTGGAGGTCGAGAACCCCGACCGGAAGGCCAACCGCACCTGGATCCACGTCAACGGCATCCACATGCGCCGCGCCGACTACGAGAAGCACCCCGAGAAGATCAACGACTCCTTCGGCGTCACCGGACCGAACCGCACGAAGACCGCCGCCGCGATCCTCACCGAGGCCCTCGCGCCCGCCCGCCGGCTGGTCCAGGACAAGGAGGGAACCGCCCTCGTCGACGGCTGGATCACGGTCCTGCAGAAGTACGGCCACTGGTCGATGTACCGGTATCTCACCGAGGTCGCCAAGCTCGACACCCGGACCACCGACCTCGTCGGCACCATCCAGAACCTGACCTCACGGCTGCACCTCTCCTTCGTGCACAGCTTCCTGTCCAGCGTGCTGATCGCCCCGAGCACCAAGTTCTGGGAGATCAAGGGCGGCACGGCGCTGCTCGCCGACGCGCTGTACGCGCCCGTGAAGGGAAAGGTCAGGCTCGACCGGCGTGCCGTACGCATCGAACGCGAGGGCGGTCACGGGGGCAACGGCGGCAAGGTGCGGGTGCACACCGTGTCGGAGGACAGCCAGACCGGCAAGGGCGGCGCCACCGAGGTCTTCGAGGGCGACGAGGCGATCATCACCGTCCCCTTCTCCGGACTGCGCCACGTGGCCTTCGACCCGCCGCTCTCCTACGGCAAGCGCCGGGCCGTCACCGAGCTGCACTACGACGCCGCGACCAAGGTGCTGCTGGAGTTCTCGCAGCGCTGGTGGGAGTTCACCGAGGAGCAGTGGCGGGAGACGCTGAACTCCATCGAGCCCAAGCTCTACGACAAGTACAGGGCGGGCAAGGTCAGGGACGCCAGGCATCTCGGCGCGCACGGGTCGGTGAAGAAGCTGGGGGTGACGATCCCCGACGGACTCAAGGAGTGCTTCTCCGTCTTCCGGCCCGCCATGAGCGGTGGCGAACCGGAGGCCGCCCATGTCCGTGGCGGCGGCTCGGTGAGCGACAACGCCAACCGCTTCATGTACTTCGAACACGCGACGCCCATGGAGGGCAGTGACGGCGGCATCGTGCTCGCCTCCTACAGCTGGGCGGACGACGCCCTCAAGTGGGACGCGTTCGCCGACGAGGAGCGGTATCTGCGCGCGCTGGCCGGACTTCAGGCCGTCTTCGGCCGCCGGTGCGAGGTCTTCTTCACCGGCAAGTGCCGGACACAGTCCTGGATGCGCGACCACTACGCCTACGGCGAGGCGTCCGTCCTCTTCCCCGGCCAGCACGCGGAACTGTTCCCCGACGTCCCCACCTCCGAAGGGCCGCTGCACTTCGCGGGCTGCCACACCTCCATCAAGCCCGCCTGGATCGAGGGCGCACTCGAGTCCGCGGTCCGCACGGCACTGAAGGTCCACACGGGCTGACGGGCACGGACTGACAGGGGCTACCGCTACCCGGTACGCCGGACTGGGCTCTGCCGTACTCGGTCGAGCTCAGTCCGGCGGTACGACGGTGACGACCACGTTCCCGACCTTCTGACCGGTCTCGACGTACCGGTAGGCGTCGGCGATCTCCTCCAGCGGGTACCGCCGGTCGACGACAGGCCTGAACTCCCCGGCCGCCATCAGCTCCCGGAGGTGCCGCACCATCTCCTGGTCCTGCGTGGGAAAGGGGAACCTCACCCGCCGCCCCCGGAACAGCGGCGTGACGAGCGGCAGGAGCATGTTCTGCCCGCCGGGGCCCAACTCCGAGGACAGATACACCCCGCGCGGCTTCAACAGCCGCCTGCACCGCCCGAACGTGCTCTTGCCGACGGCGTCGAACACCGCGTCGTAGCGCTGCTCGTCCCGGGTGAAGTCCTCGGCGGTGCGGTCGACGACCCGGTCCGCACCGAGCCCCTTCACCAGCTCCAGGTGCGCCGTGTCGCACACCGCGGTCACGGTGGCGCCGCGCTGTTTCAGCAACTGCACCGCCGCCGAGCCGATACCGCCGGTCGCCCCGTACACGAGGACGTCGTCCCCGGCCCCGACGCCCGCCTTCGTGAGGAACGCCAGCGCGTAGTGCGCGCCCTCGGTACCGGGAGCGGCCTCCTCGAAGGTCACACCGGCCGGCATGGTCGCGACGGGCCCGTCGTGCGGAACGGACACGTACTCGGCATGGGCTCCGAACGCGCCCTCGTTGTACCCGAACACCCGGTCGCCGACCGAGAAGGACGCGATGGCGATACCGCCGACGGCTTCCACGATCCCGGCGTACTCGGTGCCGAGCACGGTACGCCGGGGCCGGGCGAGTCCGGTGAGCAGGCGCATGAACAGGGGCCTGGCCGCCCGGTAGGCGCAGTCGGTCCGGTTGACGGTCGTCGCGTGCACCCTCACCAGAACGTCCCGGTCCCCGACGGAGGGCCGGTCCACCTCGGTGACCCGGACGACGTCCGGCGGTCCGTACCGGTTGTGCACGGCTGCCTTCATGGCCGAACCATAGCCGTGACGTGCCCGACCCTGCCTGACGTGCCCTTGTACGTCCCGCCGCAGGGTCCAGATCAGCAGTTACGGATCGACCAGACCGGAGACCAGTTGTACGAGTTGCTGCTGCCGCCCGGCCCGACCGACGTCAGGGCGTTGCCGCTCTGGCCGTAGAAGGTCGCGGTGGCGCCGCCGGCCTGGGAGTTGCGGTAGGAGCCCGTGCCCACGAAGTCGGTCAGCGCGTAAGTGGCGCAGTAGTAGAGGTAGTAGACGACGTAGTCGCCCCGCGTGGCGTCGTACGTGGCGACGCACAGGTTTCCGCTGGCGCAGGTGATCGCGGCGGCCGTCGCCACGTGCTCGATCCTGTCGGGCTTCGGCCAGACCGTCGGAGGCTCGGCGGCCGACGCGGCCTGCGCCGGTGCGGTGGTGGCGAACATGGCCGACAGCAGGAAGGCAAGGGTGCCGATGATGCCGAGGACGGAGCGTCGGTCGCGTCGCTAGCGCATGTGGTGAAACCCCCTGTGAGCATGGCGACATACGGGGCCCACGCGTCGCGCGCGACCCCGGTTCCGTACTCCCAGGCTGGAGTCGGCCGCCGTACACGCGCCACACGTTGAAGCTGTGACTTAAAGGTCGTGGAGGTCGTGGACCTTGTGCAGTTCGCAGCGGGGGTCGTCGGCGTCGAATGGCACGCTCGGCGGGCTCGACGGTCGTCCGCCGAGAAGGGCGGCCCCCGCCGGGGTGATGGTGTGCAGGACGTACCTGCTGCGGCGCACGCTCAGCACCAGGCCGGCCCGGCGCAGGACGGCGGTGTGCTGGCTCGCGGCGGCGCCGGAGACACCGTTCCGCCGCGCGAGCTCTCCGGTCGTACGGCCCGTCAGGACGTCCGCCAGGATCGCGGCCCTGGTACGCCCGAGCAGCACGCCCAGTTCCGTGCCCCGGTCGGTGGCGCTCCGCCCCCGCGCCCAGCCGGGGGTGTGCTGGACCGGATAGACGAGCACCGGGGTCCGTTCGGGGGAGGGAGAGGCGACCATGACGGGTCTTCGGGAGCAGAAGAACCCCGGCTGGAGCACCAACCCCCGTCCGTCGAGCCGCAGTTCACGGTCGACCGGGTACGGGGCCTCCAGCACGGGCGACTCCCAGCGCAGCACCGGCCGGAAGCTGGCCAGGAGCCCGTCGGTCCCGCCTTCCAGCGCGGCCCGGGCCCGTGTGGCCAGGTCGGCGTCCAGATGCGCCTGGATGTGCGTGGCGAAGGGCACGAGCGCCCGCCGGTGATACGTGTGCAGGCCGGCGCCCAGCCGGCGCAGCGCCGCGGGTTCGCCCTCGGCGAGGGCACGGACACCGGCCGGCAGGGGCCGCCGGGGCCGGCACGGGGAGGCGGCGAGGCGTGTGAGGTCGCGGCGCAGGGTGGTCCTGGGGGTGGTGAGTACGGCGTCGACCGCGCGCTCCAGGTCGGGAGTGCGGTCGGAGGTGTCGGGGGCGTCGCGTGCGTCGGGCGGGTCCGGCGTGAGGAAGTCCGGCGTGTAGCCACGGGGCGGGAGGAGCGCGGCGAGCATCCTGTCCGCCGGTCCCAACAGCGGCCGCACCAGGCGCCGCCAGTCGCCGAAGGCCAGGGGGTCGTCCTTGCCGGCCAGCGCCTGGAAGCTGTTGGTGATCTCCCAGAGGGGGTCGGGAGTGACGGCGACGCGGACACGTGCGATGTCCTCGGAAGTGAAGTGCACCCGCAGCATGGGGGGTCTCCGATGGTGGTCGGTCATCGGGTGGAGGGCGGTGCCCCACGAGACTGACCGAGCCCCACCAGCGAGGGCAAGGGGGCATTCGGCCACTGCTGCCGCATTCGCCCGGCCTCCGACGGAGACCGGGCGAGAGCTGTGACGCGTTGGGCCGGTGAAGTCGGGTGCGCGACCATCCCCACCGGCCCGCAGATTCAGTACCGCTCTTCCGGCGGAGCCCCTAGCAGGGCTTGACGTACCAGACGGGGGTCCAGTTGTAGCTGCCGTCCCAGCTGGATGCGCCGGGGGTGGTGAAGATGACGCCGCCGCTTTGGTTCTTGAACTGTGCCCGGGTGCCGGGGGTCTGGTTGTTCCACCAGGAACCGAGGCCCTCCCAGTTGCTCAGGGCGTAGTTCTGGCAGTTGTACAGGGCGAGTCGGTTGCCGGTGCCGTTCTGGCCTCGGTACATACAGAAGTACTCGTAGCTGCACTCCCACGCCGCCGCGGCGCGCGTACCGACCGGGCTGGTCAGGTCACGGGCGTACTTCTCGCCGGGGACGGAGACCAGCAGCGTCGCGCCGTCACCCAGGCTGATCTCGTTCGCGGAGACCTGGCGCCCGTCCTGGCGGGCGAGAAGGCCCTCCACCTTGGCCTGAAGGGCGTCAGCCTGCTCCTGACTGAGCCCGGCGGCCCGGGCCTGCCCGCCGAAGGCCGCATCGGCCTGCGCGGTTCCGGCGGACGCCGGCCCGGTCATTCCCAGGGCAAGAAGCGTGACGGCCGCCGCCGCGACGGACGCGAACCTTTTCACTACGGACATGTCATCCCTTTCTGTTGGAGAAGAGAGAGCGCAACAAGTGGGCACGTTCAGGAACTTGTTGTCCGGTGAGCTCGTGGAGATGGAGACGGGAACGGAGATGCCGGTGACAACTGATCCAGGGGGGCGACCGGAGTCCCCCGTCCCCCGTCCCCCGTCCCCCTCCTGGCCACCGTTCCGGGCCTCATGCTGTCGTCGGCCGGGGCGGCGCGACCAGATGCTTAAGTTGGGGCTTAGCTGTCCGGGGGGCGTGCTCGGCGCCGGCCTGCGCACCCCGCACGGACTGCTGTCACGCGAGCCCGAACACCGGCTACCGTGCAGCCGTGATCGGTTCGACCCTGCCCCTTCTCTTCCTTGACGTCGATGGGCCACTCATCCCCTTCGGGGCGACGCAGCAACAGCTTCCGAACGGGTACCCGACCTACCGGCCCCACCGCCAGGTGCACGGAGCTGCTGCTGCGAATCCCCTGATCACCAGGATCGATCCAGCGCACGGCCCCCGACTGATGGCGCTGCCGTGCGAGTTGGTGTGGGCCACCACGTGGATGTCCGACGCCAACGAATGCATCGCGCCATGGCTCGGCCTGCCGGAGCTGCCCGTGGTGATCTGGCCCGAGTCGTCCGAGGGGCCCGAGGAAGACGAGAAGGACGGCCTCCACTGGAAGACCCGTGACCTCCTCGCCTGGGCAGCCGGACGCCCCTTCGCCTGGGTCGACGACGAGATCACGGACGCCGACCGGACCTGGACGGAGGCACACCACCCGGGCCAGGCCCTTCTGCACTGCGTCGATCCTCGACAAGGCCTCACGAACGGGGACTTCGCCGCTCTCGACCACTGGTTGCGAACCACCCAGGCACAGTCAGGTCAGGCACAGGTCAGGGGTTCCAGAAGACGCTGGTGAACGCGCGGTCGAAGCGCCGCGCGGCCAGGTCCTCGCGCTGGATCACCCAGTGGACGGTGGCGCTCTCCCAGCCTCGTACGTCCATGCCGGCCTGCCAGTCGGCCAGGAGCACCCAGTCCGAGACGTCACCCGAAACCGGTCCGTCCCACCCGCCCGCTTCCGCCGCTTCCACGGCCCTGGACACGGCAGTGGCGACCGGGTCCGTGCAGATGGCCTCCTCATCGGCGTACCCCCCGATCTGCAACGGCCCCTCGGGAGCGATGTCGCCACGGATGCTCTCCCAGACCGCGACGAGTTCCTCGGAGCGGGGGTGCCCGGGAAGCGGCCCGCTCCACGGCTCGCCGAGGAGTTCGACCGCATGGTGGCAGGGCAGCGACACATGGGGCGTCGCCCGCAACGGACCCTGCGGGAACGCCTCGAACATCGCCTCCTCATCCGCGAAGTCGAAGGAGTTCCAAGCGTGCCTGTCCCGTTCCACCACGGCCGAACCGACGGGGACGTACGCCACACTGCCCATCGTCTCGGCATCGTCGGCGGTCTCGGGGAAGGCGAACAGCAGCAGGTGGCCGTCGGGAGGCAGGCCCAGGTCCGTCGCGTCGGCGGGCAGCGCCGCGAGGTCGATGGACGCGACGAAGGGATGGGCGGGGTCCGGCGTATCCGCCGGAAGCAGCAGCGGACCGCCGAACCGGCCCACGACCGGCCCGTCCCCGTCCACCTCCCCGTCCCGCGTCAGCGTCGCGCAGGGGCGGGCGGTGGCCAACCACCGCTCTACGTCGTCGGCCGGTATGCCCCGCGCAACCGCCTTGTCACGGAAGGGACTTAACCGGTCCCGCATCTCAGGAGTCATGGGCAAAACCGTAGGGGGAGGAACTGACACAGCGGCTGCGGCGCCCGCGCACTGCCTCTTCTTGGACTCTCCTCGGCGACGAGGCGGGAAGGCCTCCGAACCCAAGCACGAGTAGAGCGCACGCAGGTCCGACGCACCTGACGGCCTCGGGGGAATTAGCTCATCCTGCAGTGACGGCTGGCCGGTAGCACTCGGTCAGCTGGGTAGGCGGGGCGAGGAGGACGCGTGGGTGGGAGCGATCCGCACATCCATGTCGAGTCGAAGGTGGGCCACGACGATGCCGCCGTCCGTAACGTGCTGGCATCCACGTTCGGTCTGGTGGGTGACCTGCCGAGCCTCGTCACTACCGGATGCGGAGTGCGGGTGCCTTACGCGATGGCCTCGCCGCGCCCGGACAAAGTCACGTGCCTCGCTTGCCGGGAACATGCCCGGCGCGAGCACCTGCGCCTCGCGGAGTGGGTCGAGCGCTTGGGCAGCATGCCGGGATCGACCGTCAGCCCTGTTCAGGCGAGGCAAGCCGCAGACCGGCATCGCGAGCTCGCGGATAAGTTCGCTGACGCAGAAGACTGAGCCCGCTTACGCTTTCGGGTGGCTCAGTGATCGTCCTGGTCGGCCGTGGCATGAGGTGGGCCGCAGGGGTCGGGGGAGTTGTGAAGCTGACTGGGCTCGTGGGCGCCTGTCCCATCCTGCCCTGTCCGGTGTCTCTCGTGCGCTTTCGCCGTGCCTGACCGGCCGGGCCTGCGACTGGAACCCTGGAGGATCTAGTAGGTGGCGTCGCTGAGGAGGCCGAAGGCCTTGTTGTGGAGGGCGAGTTCGGCCGGGTGGGAGATGTCCACGCCGGTGGAGACGAGTTCGTAGTGGGCGTGGCTGTCGTCGTACATGTTGAAGCCGTGTGCGGGGACCATGTCGACGTCGGCGGTGGCGGGGAGGATGCCGAGGGTGAGGGACAGGAGGTCGATCTCGCTGAGCAGGCGTTCCAGTTGCTCGCGTATCACCTCGGGCCCGCCGACGTACGTGTACAGGGCCTGTTCGCCGAGGATCACGTCGTAGCGGTGCTCGCCGTCGTACAGGACCTGCTGGCGTTCCATCCGCTTGGCCACGCCCGCCGGTACAGTTTGCCAAACTACGGCCTGTGCGCTGGTGCTGTTCTGTGTGGAAAAGTCACCGTCTCGCAGCATGTAGACTCATAACCACCCGAAATAGACAATTCGGGATTTTTTGGTGCATGGGTGGTCGCGCACGATGCGGTGTTGCGGCTGTGAGAGTTAGGCGCGTGAATGGGTCCCTCGGGGTCGTGGCGGAAGTCCTCCTACAGCGACATGCAAGGCGATCAGTGTGTAGAGGTGTATATCGATCGCTTTGTTCGGGTGCGTGACACGAAGGACACGTCCAGGGGGCGCCTGGCCTTCACGGCCCGGTCGTGGAGTCGCTTCCTGTCGGCCGCACCTGATGGGCAGGGGCGCGGCACGGCTGTCAGTTGAGGGAAACGCAAAGTCGCTGCGGGCGCCGGTGGTTATACCCGGTTCCCGCAGCGTCCGTGTCTGCTGCGGATGCAGTCAGTTGGATGGGCTCCCCAGCCGGCCGGCGAGGGCCAGTCCCGCGGTGGCGACGGCTGCTGCCGTTGCCGGGCCGGACTCGACAGGTGCCAGGACGAGGATGATGACGGCCGCGGTCAGCGATGCCACTGCGACAATGGCGGCAGCGATGATGTGGGCGCGCGGTAGGTCGGATATGCGGTGGGTGTCTTCTGAGGAATTCTCCGGAAGGTACTCGTGGTCGGACAAGGCTGTACTCCAGATGGCCCGGGACTTTATGGAACCAGTTGCACCGCTTGCAGGCGGTGAACTGCCTGCAAGGCCAATTCCCTGACCCTCGCTTGATCATTCATATGCCTGTGGCTGCCACCGGCGCGGAACGGGGAAGTCCGGCATGGCGGAGAAGGAATTCCTGAAGCATTCGGATGCGCTGCTGATAGCGATCTCGCGAGATGCTACCTATCAGAATGATGGTTTACGCCTCGATCGGACCGAGCACACCATGTACATACGGTTCGCCGGTCGGCCTGTGGGGCGTTGCCCACCAGCAACGATTGCCAACGCGCCGGGGATGCGCGACCGTGGTACACACGCTGGTGTCCGGTGGCCCGGGCGATCAGCATGGGGGCGCATCCCGTTGCAGCGGGTCTGCCCCCGCTGTGGCTTCGCTGAAGCGGAGCCACAGTCATGTCCGGCCATGATGGCTGATGAGCCCCCTTCTGCTTCCATGCGCCCCTGGCTGCTGGGCGCCGGGGCCGTGTGCCCCCGCCCACCTGCACGTGGATCCCCTGCGGAGCCGATCGGCGTGGGGTCGTTCCTCGGGTGAGGAGGGGGACAGAGATGTCAGACGTCCGGGGACGGCGGCGTGGGCCGAGGGAGAACCAGGTCGTGCGGTTCTGTTTCGATGTGTTCGGCCATCTGAAGCAGAATCGGGGGCACGCTGTCGCCCTTGATGGAACGTTCCTCCAGTTCCCAGAACACTTCCAGATGCTTGACGAAGTCCTCCGTGGCCGTACTGACGTCGGCGGGACCGCGCAGGTTCTCCAGGTAGACGAACGGCTGCATGCCCTCCTCGAACTCGAAGAGGGTGAAGGGTCCTTGCGACGCGGGAGTGCCGCTGCCGAACGGGAAGATCATGATCTGGCGGCGAGGGTGCGCTGCCAGCTCCGCGAGCCGGCGCAGCTGCATGCGCATCACCCTCGGCCCACCGACCTGCCGGCGAAGTACCGCCTCGTCCAGGATGAAGTAGGTCTCGCCGTCGTCCCGCTCCAGCGTTTCCTGGCGCAGCATGCGCCCTTCGATCATGCGCTGAAGCTGGGGTGCGGAGAACCTGTCCGCGGTGTACGCCCGGATCATCTCCGCGGCGTACTCTTCCGTCTGCAGCAGGCCGGGTACGGTGAGCGGCTGAAACGCCCGCGTCACGAAGGCCGACGACTCCATGGCCAAGAAGTTCAGGAACTGCGGTCCGTAGATGTCCCGGTACTCGGTGAACGGCATCTTCCGACTGCCACGCGCCAAGCCGAGCAGCCGCTCGACGGTCCCGTCGTCGCCGATCCGGTACAGGCTCAGCAGCGGGCGAAGATCATGGACGGATATCCCTACTTCGCCTGCTTCGATACGCAACAGCTTGCTCGGTGACCACTCCATGGTCTCGGCCACCTGACGTTGCGTGAGCCCGACTTCCTTGCGGGCTCTTCGCAACTCGGTACGCAACTGCAGGCGCTGAATTGCGGGCCTTCCCGGACGCGGTGTTGCCATGTGTCGTCCCCCTGTCTGCTACACCGCTGATTGTGGCATCACCAACTGGGGAATGTCCGATCGCCAGAGAGCGTAAAGCTGGCCGTCTTTATGCGGGACGGTCTCGGACTCGCTGCTCGATTTCCGTCGCACAGCCCCCGTGGCCACCCTCTGCCCAAGGCGGTCGTGCAGCATGAGGTGCGAGCACGCTTTGAGTGTCCTTTCCCCGAGACAGAGAGGTCTCTCGGGCACCTGCGGGGGCCGTCTCGATTACGCACTACGCACCAACTGCCGACCGTGCTAAGGGCTGTCCGGTAACCGCTGGTCACGGCGGGTCCGAAACGTCGGCGCAGCCTCCATCGGATCGGCTACGTCGTCCACCGCGCCCTCACTCATCAGCGATCGGAGCCGCAGCACATGCCAAGACCAGTGCGCGCCAAGCGGGCCGACACCTACGGAGAGCCCGTCCCCCGACGTCACCGTCCTGCCCGCGGCCTACGAGTACGGGATCTCCCAACTGCCGCTGTGGCCGGGGTGCTCACGCTGGTCGTCGGCGGCTGTCTGCGGAGTAGCTCCTCTGGCGGAGTTGTCTCGGCGGCGGATCAAGCGTCGGGACAAGCTGTTGAGCGTTGGAGGTAGTGATCGGGCAGGGTGGACGGATGCCGGAGTCGTTTCTGCCTGGAGGTTTTGTCAATGCGGTCGTTCGTGTCGGGGAGACGGTGCGCCGTCCGGCGTCAGCCCGCACGAAGTTCGTGGGTGATCTGCTGAGGTTGCTCGAAGCCAGTGGCTGGAGTGGTGCTCCGCGGTCTCTCGGTGTGGACGACGAGGGCCGTGAGGTCCTCAGTTACCTCGATGGCCATGTGGCATGGGAGCCGCAACAACCTGCCGCTGTGTCATCGGACGAAAGTCTGGTGACGGTCGCCCGGCTCGTGCGTCAGTTCCACGACCTGACGGCCGGCACCACGCTGGCCGCAGACCAAGAGGTCGTGTGTCACAACGACCTGTCGCCCAAGAACACCATCTATCGCCTGTCCAGTGGCGAGCTTCGCCCAACGGCATTCATCGACTGGGACCTTGCTGCGCCTGGCGCGCGGATCAACGACATCGCTCATGTCTGCTGGCAGTACCTCGATCTGGGCCCTTCGGTCACCGACGTCGAGGAGACAGCCCGGCGCATGAGGCTGATCGTCGACAGCTACGTACTGTTGGACCGGCAACCTCTCGTGTCCACGATCTTGTGGTGGCAGGACCGGTGCTGGCGGGGCATCAAGACCCAGGCCGATGCGGGTGACGTCGCCATGGCCCGGCTTCGTGACACCGGGGCGGTGACGCGAGTTCAGACGGCCTATCAGTGGGTTTCCGATCATCGGGCTGCATTGGAAAACTCAGTGCGGTGAGCGCGTGGGCAACGGCCGCAGCCGCCGACAAGGGCTACGACTATGACGACTTGGGCCGGTGGCTCCGCAAGCGGGGCATCCGCCACCGCATAGCCCGCAAAGGGATCGAGTCCTCGCAGCGGCTCGGTCGCCACCGATGGGTTGTTGAGAGGACCGTGTCCTGGCTCGCCGGCTTGCCGTCGGCTCCACCGCGACTACGAACGCAAGGCAGAACACTTCCTCGCCTTCGCCGGCGTAGCCGCAGTCCTCATCTGCCACCGCCGACTCGTCCGTGCGGACAGGCAGGACCAGTCAGCGTGAAGCTCCGACATTGCTGACCCAGACACCGAAGGGCATGATCTCCGGCTCGGTCTCGGTCTTCTCTGAGAGGCTCTGCATGTCGTCCAGGTCCGACCAGGTGATGAAGCCTGGCTCGCTGTCGGTCAGAAATCCCTCGACGACCGGACCGAGGTCGTCGGAAGCCACATAGGTACCGCTGAACGGCAAACCATGCGGGGGCACAGAACCGGTCGAGCACCGAAGCTGTCCTGCCTGCTTGTCGTGCCACACATAGAACGTCGCCACCCCGGAGAAGCGCAGATCGTGAATGCGTTCCCGGATGGCAGCAGCAGTCCGCTCGAAGGCCGCCACCACCTCGGCGACGGACAACGAATTCCTGTCCTCGTCAGCCGCACCCAGCGACCAGGTGTTGGTCTCCCACTCCACCCGCCGGTCAGCCGGCTCCATCACCAGAGGCTCGTCCGCCACCTCAGCAATCCACGTCAACAGCACCACAGCAGTATGCCTGCACAGCTCGACCCGAGAACCGCCAAAAAACGACCTCTAAATCGAGTACGGAGGGCATGCCCGACCTTGCTAGCGTCGGAGCACTATCCCTTCCGCGCGAGGAGCAGACAGCCCCCATGCATGATGCCCGCGTTCTGATCGACCTGGGTGACGAAGCCGTACGTCGCCTTGCCCGCCGCGGCTACACCCTGGACCTCTCCTCTCTGGAGAGCCTCCAGTCCCGTCGGAACCAGAGCATCCAGTCGGGCGACGAGCTGCGTTCCGAGGCCAAGCGCGTGGCACAGGAGGTCCAGCGGACGGCCAGGGCGGGCGGCGACATCTCCACGCTCAAGGACACCGCGCGGGCGCTCAAGGACCAGATCCGCGAGACCGAGGCCGAACTGGAGACGGTCCAGGAGGAGCTGACCGAGCTGCTCCTGGGCATCCCCAACCTGCCGTCGGACGACGCCCCCGAGGGCGACTCGGAGGAGTTCGCCGTCGAGCAGCGCCGGGTCGGCAACCCGCCGGAGTTCTCCTTCGAGCCCAAGGACCATGTGGACCTCGGCGAGAGCATGGGCATCCTGGACTTCGGCCGCGCCACCAAACTGTCGGGCCCGCGCTTCAGCGTCCTGCGCGGCGCCGGAGCGGCCCTGGAACGCGCCCTGGCGACCCTGTTCCTCGACCTGCACACCCGCCGCCACGGCTACACCGAGCACTCGGTGCCCTTCCTGGTCACCCGCAAGACGATGACGGGCACGGGCCAGCTGCCGAAGTTCGAGGAAGACCTGTTCAAGACGGGCGTCACGGACCGCGACCTGTTCCTCATCCCGACCGCCGAGGTCCCGCTCACCAACCTCTACGCCGACGAGATCATCCCGCCCGCCGAACTGCCCGTCGCCCTGACCGCGCACACCCCGTGCTTCCGCTCGGAGGCCGGTTCGTACGGACGGGACACCCGCGGCCTGATCCGCCAGCACCAGTTCTCCAAGGTGGAGTTGGTCCGTATCACGACCGCGGACCAGGCGCGGGCGGAGATGGAGAGCATGGTCGGCCATGTCGAGGCCTGCCTGAAGGAACTGGACCTGGCCTACCGGGTCGTCACACTCGCCGCCGGCGACACCGGCTTCTCCGCGCAGCTCACATACGACCTGGAGGTCTGGCTGCCCAGCCAGAACACCTACCGCGAGATCTCCTCCGTCTCCGACTTCGGCACCTTCCAGGGCCGCCGCGCCGGCATCCGCACCCGCGACGAGAACGGCAGGCCCACCCCGGCCGCCACGGTCAACGGCTCGGGCCTGCCCATCGGCCGCACGCTGGCCGCCGTACTGGAACAGCACCAGCAGGCTGACGGTTCTGTGCTGCTGCCCGAGGCTCTCGTCCCGTACCTGGGCTACCGCCGGATCGGGGCGGACGGGACGCCGTCGGAGGCGTAGCAACCGCCTGTTCCTGTGCGACGTCACGGCGCACAGGCTGCACCGGGGCATGGCACTGCTGGCATCCGGCGCCAGAGCGGCGGCTTGAGGCGCCTGAAGAGAACCGCGCGGCCCGTCCTCTCCGGCAAGGAGAGGACGGGCCGCGGTGGATACGTGGGACGGCTGGTCCGTCAGAGCCTGTCGGCCCACAGCTTGAATCCGGCCCTGGTCCCGTCGCCGGCGAGGCCGTCGATCGCGCCGCTGTAGTCGCCGTTGGCCCGCAGCAGGCGCTGCAGCGCCTTGATCGTGTTGGGGCCGACGATGCCGTCGATCTTGTCCGTGTAGCCCCAGTGCTTGGTCAGGAGTCGCTGGAACGCCTTCCAGCTGTTCTCGCCCAGGTACCCGTCGATCTCGTCGTTGTAGTCCCAGTGCAGCGCGAGGAAGCGCTGGACGTTCTTGGCCTGCGCCAGGCTCAGACCCAGGTTGTTCACCGCGAGCGCGCCGACCTCACCGGTCACCGCCTGCTGCTGGACCGACGCGGGAGCCGCCATGGCCGTGCCCGCGGTGGCCAGACCGCCGGCGGCGATCCCGACCGCGGTGGTGACACTGACGAGTGCCTTCGTGAGAGTTCGCATGCTGTTCTCCTCCGTTGACGTGCGATGAGCGGAACCGACCGCACCGGCCGGCTCCGGAACGAGACTGCGGGTTCGGCGTGACGGCCGGCCACAGTTGAGGCGGAAGTGGCGTCATCCCGAGGCGTCCCATGCCCTGACCTGCGGGGATGTCGCCCGCATAGTCGGTGTGGCGGGACGACCGCGAGCGGGGACGGCGGATTCCGTATGGGCGTGGTGGCCGCTCCGTGAGTTCCGTGACGGCTGATGCAGAATGAGACCGGGACAAGGGGATACGGGGGCCGGACCAGCGGTCCCTGACAGGAGCCGGGGGAAGCATGTCGCGTTGGAAAGAGCTGCCTGCTGAACTGCACCCACACGTCCGCCAGTTGATCGTGCCGTTGCGCAAGCTGAAGGACCGCGGCGAACTGAGCACGCGTCAACTGGCCGCGAAGACCGGGTACAGCGCGAGGTCGTGGCAGCGGTATCTGAACGGCAGGTCACTGCCGCCCCGGGAGGCCGTCGAGGCGATGGCCCGCATCGGCGGTGACGATCCGACCCGGCTGCTGGTGCTGCACGAGATCGCCGCCGAACGCTGGGCGGAGGGACGCGTGGTCACCACCGATGCCCCGGAGGGCGACCCGGTGAGGGACCCGGAGAGCGACCCGGAGGTCACCGCTGTGACGCCGCACCACGCTCCCACGGAGCGGCAGCCGTACGGGCGTTACCTGCGCGCCGCGGTCACGGTGGGAGCGGTGGCCCTGGTGCTGTCCGTCTCCGCGGCGCTCGTGCTGGCGGTGCGGCTCGCCGACGCCCGCACCCAACTCGCGCAAGGCCGCGCCGATATGGTCGCGGCGACCCCGGCCGTCGTGTCGGAGTCCATGGTGCCGGTCATCTACACCTGCCGACTGGAGCAGCGTGACGGCCGCTGGTACGCGGGCCTCAGCCGCACCACGAACACCATCCTGGCGAACACTCACATCGGGCCGGAAGTGGCCGAGGCGCAGTGCCTGCTGGGCCGGGCAGGCTTCTCCGCGGGAGAGATCGACGGCGTCTTCGGCCCGAAGACACGGCTCGCGGTCAAGGGCCTCCAGACACGGGACGGGCTCGTCGTGGACGGCGTCATCGGCCTGGGCACCTGGAAGGCCCTGCGGGAGGCGGCACCGAAGTGACCGCGGAACACACCCGGTTGACCGCCGCACTGCGGGAGCTGCGGGCCCGTACGGGTCTCAGCCTGGCGGCGCTGTCGGAACGCACGTCGTACAGCAAGTCCTCCTGGGAGCGCTACCTCAACGGCAAGGCCCTGCCCCCTCGTCAGGCCGTACAGGACCTGTGCCGGCTCGCGAACGAGCCGGGCGGGCGGCTGTTGGCCCTGTGGGAGATCGCCGAGTCGGACTGGAGCGGACGCGCGGCGGTCCCCGCCCCCGCGGCCCCCGCCGCCGACGAGCCGCGGCCGCAGCCGCAGGAGCCGCCCCGGCCCGCCGAAACCGGGCGGCCGCGCGGCCGGAGGGGCAGACTCATGGTGGTGCTGGCGTCGGCGTACACCGTGATCGTCGGTGGTGTGGCACTGGTGCTCGTCCTGCCGCCGGACCGGGAGGCCCCGCAGGACGAACCGCTGTCGGCCTCCGTCCCGTACTCCCTCGCCCCCCAGTGCCACGGAACCGCCTGCGAGGGCCGGGACCCGCTGCGCCTGATCTGCGGCATCAGCCCCGACTCCCTCACCAAGTACCGCACCGCCACCGGCGCCCATGTGGAGCTGCGCTACAGCGAGAAGTGCGGCGCCAGCTGGGCCCGGACCTGGGCGACCCGGATCGGCGACCGGCTGGAGGTCACCGCGGGCGGCCCGACCCACGAGGCGCGCGTCAAGGACAGGGCCGACACGGAAACCTACGTCTTCACCGAGATGACCGAGGCCCACCCTGGCAGCACGGTCCGGGCCTGCTTCCGGCCCGCGTCGGCCGACGGCGAACGGGAGTGCGTCGAGGCCCTCGTGGGCGCGGCCGCCACCACGACCCGGCCGCCCTCACCTCGGTAGCGTCAGGCCCTCGGGCGCGTCGATGCCGAGGTGATTCCGTCGATTCCGAAGTCCTCCGCCGGCACGCGGCGGGCCGACTCCCGGATCGGAACCCACAACGCGCCTGGAGCGCACCTCGCGTCGGCCCTTGGCACCGGCGGCCCGTACCGCGCCTTGCCCGGGGCCGACCGCGGCACGCGGGCATCGGCGTCCGGCGCGCGCTGGGCTTGTCGCCGGCCGCCGTTCCTGAGAGGTCCCTGACGACCCCGAGCCCGGCTACTGTGCGCGAATGTCAAAAACGCGCACGTACGGCGGCTACCGGACGGGAGGCCTGTGGGCCACGGTCGGGCTCTCCTTCGGTGCTGTGATGGTCGGCTCGGCGCTGGCCGCGTTCGGCATGACGGAATTCGACGAGCAGTGCATGCACGGGCTGGTGACGGGGCCGGGCGAACTGCGGAACGTACGGGATCAGCCCTTTCCTCCGGCCACCGTCTGCGAGTTCGAGAACGGGGACGTCACCTCCATCGGCGGCGGGTGGGTGCTCGGTACGTTCCTCTGGCTCAGCATGATCGCCCTGGTCGTATGCCTGTTCGCGGCCCTGATCGCGGAGTGGTTCGAGCCACCGCTCGGCAGCGGTCTGGTCGTACCGAGGACCAGGGCCGCGAAGCTGCGCCGCACGGGGGCGGCCTTCTTCGTGACCGGCTCCGCCTTCCTGATGATCTACGCGCTGGCCGGCTGGAAGCTGCTCGCGGGCCCGTCGTCGGCCTGCTCGGCGGGCGCGGACTGGGGAACCCAGCCGCCGAGGACGCTGGAGTACAGCTTTCTCCCACCGCAGGCGACCTGCCAGTACACCAGCGGTCTGACGCGCCAGATGAACCCGGGCTGGTTGGCGTCCCTGGCAACGGAGTTGGCCGTCCCGGCGCTGATGGCGGGGGTGGGGTTCGCGCTCGCGTGGCGGCGGTGGAGTTCGGAGAGGCGGGAGGCGGCGGCGATGCGTCGGGACGATGCCTCGGCGATCTCCGGCGCCGCTGATTGAAGGGGTACCTCACTCACGGGATCTCGAGCTCGAAGATGACCGGACAGTGGTCGGAAGCCTTGGGCTTGTCCGGTCCCACGCCTATGAGACGTGGTCCCGTGTATTTGATCGCCCGTAGTGGCAGTCCCTGGCGGAAGATCTCGGGGACCGCGACGGTCGAGGCGGCGAGCGAGGCCGACGGCAGCAGGTAGTCCAGCTGCCGGTATTCCTTTTCCTTGGCCCAGAAGTGGGTCCAGCGCTCATCCGCGGGCAGTCGGTTCACGACGTTCTCCACCTGGTCCCAGTCGACCAGACCGCCTATGCCTGGGCTTCCGTCCGCGTTCGTCTCCATGTAGTCGTTGAGATCTCCCAGAACCACGAACGGATGGTCGCCCGGGGAGGAACCGAAGCGCTCGGTGACGATCTCCACAACTTTTGCGGTCTGCCGTTCCCGCCTCGCGCGGGTCTGACTCCGGCCCCCCATCATCGACTTGAAGTGGTTGACGTAGATCGTCACCGTCTTCTTCGCAGCCCCCGCCCCGACCTCTATGTCGACTTCGAGACAGTCCCGCGAGAACAGCGTCGCCGTAGGGCTGGCAGGGTCCAGGAGGTGCTGGTGAGAGCGAATGTGGGTGATCGGGAACTTGGAGAGTACGGCTACGTCGATCAGCCGCGGGTCGTTTCCGTCCACCCCGGCGACGTACGGATACTTCGAGCGCCCGCCGAGCGAGCGGGCACGGAAGCGCTTGAGCGTATCGACGTTCTCCACTTCCTGGAGTGCGAGTACGTCCGCGCCGATCTTGCGCAACGTGGCTCCGGTGATGGCCTTGTCGTCCTGGCCCAGTTCGACGAATTTGGTCTGATCGACTATCCAGCCCCGCGTATTGGCATCCGCGGGATTCAGGTCTTTCTCGAAGCGCCAGCGCGCGAAGAGGTTCTCCACATTGAACGTGGCCAATCGCAGCGTGGTCATATGGGACCTCCGGGAATTTCCCCCACTTCCTCATACGTACGTCCCCGTACTTCCAGCTTCCTCCAACGGTCCCGACCCGCAACCCCAGGGCCTTGCCGCACACCGGAGGAGTACGGCTCCCAGGAGCGATACGGCCCTCTTCCTGCGTGTGGTTGCCGGCCGACGGATGACCGGAACCGGGGTGCGGTGGCCTCGTGCTGTGACCGCATACGTTCACCGGGTTGGGGATCCGCGACGCCAGGAGCTGAGCTGTTGTCAGAGACGGCTTGTACTCTGCACTCATTCGACGATCGGACGATCACGGACACGGGCAAGCGGGCGCGGGGGAACGGGCGTCCAGGGGCGGGAGCACGGGGATTTCGATGAGTGACGCACATCCGATACGAAGCCGCAGACCGGGCCTCTCGGCCGGTGCGCTGATTATCGCCGGGGTCGTCCTCGCCGCGACCGGGGCCGTCGGCGCCTGGCTGCAGCGCGACGCTCCCGGCCGGACTGCGGAGCCGCGTACGGAGTTCACCGCGAGCAACCCGCCCGCCGGTCTGCCCACCGCGTTCACCACCGGCCAGCACCTCCGCTGGTCCCGCTGCACCTCGCCACCCACCGCGCGCACGGGCTACGACTGCGCCACCATGAAGACCCCCCTCGACTACCGGAAACCAGACGGCAGGACGATCGACGTCGCCCTGATCCGCCGTAAGGCCACCGGCCCGAACGCCCGGCGCATCGGCTCGCTCGTCCTCAACTTCGGCGGCCCCGGCGTATCCGGCGTGAGCGGATTGCCTGAATTCCTCAACGAGTACAAGCCGCTCCTCGACCGCTACGACCTGGTCTCCTTCGACCCGCGCGGCGTTGGCGCGACCATCCCCGTGCGCTGCGGCGAGACCGCGGACGACACCGGCTACTACGGGACCGACGCCTGCGCCAAGTACTCCGGGGCGCTCCTCCCGTACATCGGCACCTCGCACACCGCGCGCGACCTCGATCTGATGCGCTACCTCCTCGGAGACGAGCGGCTGCACTACTTCGGCGTCTCGTACGGAACGGAGCTCGGCGCGGTCTACGCCCACCTGTACCCGTCGCACGTCGGACGGCTCGTCCTCGAAGCGCCCGTCGATCCGACCGAGGACCTCAACGAGAAGCGGGTGTCGCAGGTCAAAGCGGTCCAGGCGGCGTTCGACCGGTTCGCTGCGCACTGCGCGGCCCGTATCCGCCGCTGCCCGACCGGCGATGGGCCCGAGGAGACCGCGCGACGCATGGCGCGCCTGGCCGATCGCCTGGAGAAGAAGCCAGCCCCGGCCGGCGGCGGAAGGAACCTCGACGCCGACGACCTCGCGCACGCCGTCAGCGACCATCTCCGCCTCGGCACGGACGGCTGGTCGCCGCTCGCCAAGGCCCTCACCGCGCTGATCGACCACAACGACGCCGGTCCGCTGAGCAAGGGCGCGGACGACTTCGGCTCCGCCGACCACGCGCCGACCCCGCGCGACAACAGCCACGTCGCCCTGGTCGCGATCACCTGCGCGGACTCCAGCCTGCGCCCTGGCTTCGAACGCCTCGACAGGGACGAGGCCCGCATCAAAGCCGCCTCACCCGTCTTCGGCGCGGCCCGGTCCACCGGCGTCTACCTCTGTTACGACTGGCCGTTCGACGGCGAACGCGCCACGCCCCAGGTGAACGCCGACGGCGCGGCCCCCGTCCTGGTGGTCGGCGGCACCGGCGACCCGATTACCCCATATCCCGGCGCCCGCCACATGGCCCGCGCCCTGGGCGACGGTGTCGGCGTGCTCCTGACGGCCGAGGAGGAGGGCCACGGCACATACCCGCATAACCGCTGCGTCGTGGAGGCGGTCGACACATACCTCCGCACGGGCCGCACCCCGGCCGTGGGGACGGTGTGCCGGGGCAGCATGTCCTGAGCCCGTACGGATCCGCGGGGCGGCCGTCAGCACACCGGTTCGTTCGCAGGGGCCCTGGGCGTGCACCACCACACCGCCCGGTCCGAGACCGCCTTTGGATGGGTGCCGGTGCGGTGGTCGGGGCAGAGCGGCCGGACGATGCGCAGGCGGGCTGCGAGGTCCGCTCACCGGGTGCGGAACACCGGAGTGTCGGCAGCCGGGTTGGGGTTTCACTACACCCAGTGATCCATCCCCGGGGAGACCGCTCGCACCTCTGGACGCGCGTACGGACCTGGGTACGAGGGATTCGAGGCGGCGGCCGGGGCCGCAGAGGGGGCGGTCGTGGAAGGCACCCGAGCCGCAGGCGCCGACGTAGGGCGGGTTACGCGGTTTCCCGTTCCGTCAAGCGTGATCGCTTGACCCGTGTGCCTCGACATCGGGAGCATCGAGTCAACGCGGAGAATCGGCAGCGGCATGCAGAGGGGAACCCGGATGTTGAAGGTCACCAAGCTGGTCAGCACGTGCGACCTCAAGGACTGCCCGACGATCTACGCCACGGATCGCGGCACCCTGTTGGTGCAGGGAGAGACGCCGACCGACCACGGGCTTCAGATTCCCGCTCACGAAACCCTCGTCGAGATCCCGGTGGAACTGATTCAGAAGGCCATCCGTGACAACCTCATCTAGGACTCTCGGGGACCTCTTCGACACGTTCGGCCGGGAGGCATTCCGTCTGGAAACCCTCGACGACTACAGCAAGTCCGGGAACGTGGAGGCCTATCACGCGTTCCTGGCCGGAGAGCCACAGCCGGACGACTACAACGCGGGCTGGGTCGAGGAACTCCGCTCCCACACCGAAAAGGGGAAGCGGATCTATCGGGTACACGTTCTGTCGCGCCCGTTGACGGACTACCTCAGGTTCGAACTCGGGTGGGGATACCAGAAGAACATGTCTGGGGGCGAGGAGTTCTTCATCCTCGACACGACCGAAAGGCCCAACCCCCTAGAGAACGTGCCGGACTTCTGGTCCTTCGATTCCGAGTCCGTAGCTCTGATGAACTACGACGGAGCCGGAAAGTTCGTGGGCTCGGAAGTCCTGTCGCCGGAAAGAACAGCCGAGTTCATCCGCCACCGTGACACGGCACTCGCACACGCCGAGCCGTTCACGGATTGGTGGGCCAAGTACGGGACGTGAACAGAGCACAGCTTGGATCCGCGCTGCGGGCCCTGCGAGTGGCGTCCGGTAGGGAAGCCAAAGCAGTGGCCCGCAGCGCCCTCATGTCTCCGTCCAAGTTGTCGAAGATCGAAAATGCAAGGCTCGCAGCCAGCGCGACGGACGTTGAGCGCATCCTGACCGCCCTCGGTGTCTCTGCCGAGGTCAAAGCGGAGTACACAGAGGCCGCGCGAGCGTCAGCAACGGAAGCAACCGCCTGGCGCCTCCTGAAGCGGATCGGCGTCCATAAAGGCCAGCAGGCGGCCAAGGCCCTTGAGGCTCAGATGGCGATGCTGAGGTTGTTCCAACCGGCACTGGTACCCGGTCTGCTCCAGACGCCGGAGTACATTCGGGCCGTTCTCCGTCGCCATGACCTGAGCGAAGACGCTCTCACGCGGACGATCAACGGAAGGCTTGAACGTCAAGCGGTCCTCTACGACAACTCCAAGTCGCTGCGGTTCGTCATCACGGAACCCGTCCTGCGGTGGCGAATCGTCCCACCCCAGATGATGGCCGCACAACTCGATCGCATCGTTTCCATGTCACGGCTCCCTCATGTGGACATACGCGTGGTCCCTCTACGGATTCAGCAGCACGACATCGCGAATCACGCGTTCGTCATCCGAGACGACAGCATGGTCACGATAGAAACGGTCCATGCTGAAGTAGTCGTAACGGACCCCAAGGATGTAGGAATCTACGTCGAAAAATTCGACGGATTCGTACAGGTGGCGCTGTCCGGTGATGACATGCGGAGTCTGGTCGACGGTATCCGTGACGACTTCTTGCGGGAACAGGAAACAGGCTAGAGACGCTTCTTCAGCCCGTCGAAGATGGTGCAATGGAGAGCGAAGAGAGAACTTCGGATCCTGAAGCCAAGTCCAGGACAGGGAGGCAGCTTTCCGAGCTGCCGCGCGAACCGTCACCCAGGCCCGGCTGCTCCGACCTGTCGCTGACGGTGGCCCGCGGGAACGCGCGATCCAGAGGCGACTTCAGCGCCGTATCCGACACGAACGTGAAGCTGCGTCGCCATCACACAGAGGCGCACGAGTCATGAGCGAGCGAACAGACGCGGAGCTCTCCGCCGACCGGTCCGTGATGACGATGCGGGTCTCGCGTGACTCCGGACAGTCCGGGGAGCCTCGACGGAGACAGCGGCGTGGATCGGGGAACGGCCGGCGGAGTACGCGCCCCGGTTCGCCTCGGAGACAGAGCGCGACACAACCCACCTGTCACTACTGGTCAACGCTGTTGCTGAGCGGCTGGCTGAAGGAGAAACCATGACCGTCCACCCCACTGCCGATCAGCTCCGCCCTGCCCGCCCGTGGGGTGTTGGCCGCTTGGCCCTGTATCCGACAACGTTGAAGCTGCCGTTCACCACCGTCACCATCGATCCCACCACACAGACCGGTGTGTTCCGCGACTGCTTCGGACAGGTCGTGGAGATGGGCAAGCACGGCACCAGTTCCGCCACGGCCACGTCCACCGCCACCAACCTCGACTCGCAGCCCGACCAGGGCCACGACCAGGACAGTCAGCAGGACTGACGACCATGGCAGAGGAAGAGCCCGTACTGGTGGTCACCGAGGCGGCCGATGTCACCGCCGACATGGTGATCACTCACCTCAACCGCCAGGGTGTGCCCGTGGTTCGTTTCAACGCGGCAGACATCGGCACGGACCTGACGATCTCGGCACGGTTCGGCGTCGGCTCGACCTCGATGACCGGGCAACTCCGCACCTCGTCGAGGACCGCAGACCTTGAGCGCGTACGAGCCGTGTACTGGCGGCGGCCCGTCTGGCCCGGGTTCGGGCATCTTCCGGATGCCGACGCGGGGTGGGCAGCCGCCCAGGTTCGCTACGGACTCGGCGGCACCCTCTACGCCTTACGAAACTGCCTGTGGGTCAACCACCCGCTCAGGAACGCCGCCGCCGACTACAAACCCGCGCAACTCGCACTCGCCCACCGGACGGGCCTCACGGTGCCGCCGACACTCGTGACGAACGACCCGGACGAAGCGCGCCGTTTCATCCGGGACCACCACCAGGTGATCTGCAAGACGCTGCGATGGACCCCGTACCAACGAGACAGCGTCGGCCTCACCTCATGGGCGGAGCCGGTCCAGGCCGACGAGTTGGACGACACCCTCAGAGTCACCCCGCACCTGTTCCAGGCACGCGTGGACAAGACAGCGGACCTGCGGGTGCTGATCGTCGGACGGCGCGTGTTCGCCGTCCGGATCGACTCCGACCTCCTGGACTGGCGCCGGGACTACAGTGCGCTCACCTACAGCGTGGTGGACCTGCCGGACCGCCTGGAGAAAAGCCTGTTCGCCTACCTCGATCACTTCGGACTCGCCTCAGGCTCCTTCGATCTCGCCGTCGACCACGCCGGCGAACTCCACTGGCTGGAGCTGAACCCCAACGGCCAGTGGGGATGGCTGGAGGAGAGAACAGGGCTGGAAATGGCAGCCGCGTTCGCCGATCTGCTCGTTCAAGGAGACGTCGATGTCCTTGCCCCATAACGCGCCGCAACGACGGACGCTCGCCGATCGCCTGGAGACGGCCGGGGCTCTCAAGAGCCCGGAATGGCGAGCCGCGGTCGAAGCCGTCCCACGTGAACTGTTCCTCAACCCGGGGGTGTTCCTGCCGTCCGAGGCCGGGCACTGGCGCCCGGTGACCGCACTCGGCGCGGACCCGAAGGAGTGGCTGGAGATCGCCTACGACGATCAGTCGCTCGCCACCCAACTCGACGGCCACCTGACCGCCGACCAAGCAGCCGGGCCCGTCACCGGGGTCCCCACGTCCTCCTCCACCACCCCCGTGACCGTGGTCGGCATGCTTGAGGACCTGAACGTGCACGACGGCCACCTGGTCCTGGAAATCGGCACCGGCACCGGCTACTCCACTGCCCTGATGTGCCACCGCCTCGGCGAGGACAACGTCACCACGGTCGAGGTCGACCCGCAGGTCGCCGCCCGCGCGGACGCGGCCCTCGAAGAGGCCGGCTACTCCACCTGGACGGTGACCGGCGACGGCCTTCTCGGCCACCCGGCCCGTGCTCCGTACGACCGGATCATCGCGACCTGCGCCGTACGCCGCATCCCCTACACCTGGGTCCGCCAGACCAAGCCCGGCGGAATCATCCTCGCCACGGTCGGATCGTGGCCCTACGGCACCGGCCTGGCCAAGGTCACCGTGAACGAGGACGGCTCGGCGACGGGACGCATCATCGGCCGCTCATCCTTCATGCAGGCCCGCTCACAGGCCACCACACCGCTGGCGGGGGACCTGTCGGCCCGTACGGCATACCCGGACACCGAACGCCCTACGAAGGTTCCGCCGCGCCTGCTGGACGAGTGGATGCCGGCCTTTCTTGCCCAACTCGCGGCGCCGGGAGCGCAGTTCGTCCGGGCCACGAGCAGTGGTGGCGCTCAACTGCTGTACCTCTTCGATCCCGAGCGGGAATCCTTCGCGGCGTTCACGGAGGAGGCCTCGGGGTGGACGGTTCGACAGGGAGGTCCGGTTGCGATCTGGGACGACATCGAGGAGGCGCTCAGGGACTGGCAGGACGCGGGCCGACCCGACATCAGCACGGTGCGGGTCCACATCACCGAGCGCGCTCACACTTACTGGATCGGCGGCGAGAAAGTCACCGCTGAAGGCCACTCGGCTTGGACCGGGGAGAAGCCTCTGTTGCGGTGGGAGCACTGCCTGACCTGAGGTCGGGGCGCTGGATCGACGGAATCCGGGGCGCCCCGGCCTGGCGCGTGTTGTGCACTGCCCTGACGACATCGGTCTTCACGGACTTCGGCATCGGGTCGGAGGACTCACGTGGGAGACGTGTACCGGCGCGGTTGCTGAGCAGCCCGCTGATGCATCGCACGTCCGGCTTGCGGCCGAGCATCCTGAGATGGGTGTGGCTCTTCTGAACGGAAGAGCCGAGCGGGGAGAACGCTGGTCGGGAGGGCGCGGAGAGATCAGGGCCTGTCCATTGTCCTCGACCCGAGCCACTCGACCGTCTCGTTGGGGTTGATGTGGACGAGGGTGACCCGGACCCAGGATGCCCCTCCTGGAAAATCCGTGCTCATCGTGAAGTTGAACCCTCTTGTGCTGTAGTCACAAGTGGTGCGCGTCTCGAAGGCATCACCCGGGTAAGTCTGGAACACGGTCTGGATACAGCCGCTGATATGCGACTGGACCTCGCCTGTAACGCCAACAGAGCGGTTGTTGAACTGGACGCTGCCGTAGGTGCTGCCCTGTCCGCCTGGCATGCTCCAGCTCACCGGAGCAGCCGTCGCGGTTCCCGTCGCAGTCATGAGAAGTGCTGCCGCTCCAGCTGCAACACCAGTGCTGCTGAGTATCTTGCGCATGATTCTCCCCCTTATTTTTTGATCAGAGCATATCAAGTTTGGTCATATGGGCTACGGCGGCGGAGGAAAGTTTCTGGGCTCGGAAGTCCGACCGCCCAGCAGAGCAGCCGAGTTCACCCGTTACCGCGACACGGCACTCGCACACGCGGAGCCGTTCACCGACTGGTGGTCCAAGCACGGGGCGTGAGCGCGGAGCCCAGTTCATACCTGGAACGCACCCCACATCTGTCCTCGGCGCTGGTCGTCCGTTTCCCGGTGCTGTCGGCTGCCACGCTCAGCCCATGAGCTCTGTCTGCGCTGCCACCGTGGAGACGAGGTTGTGGCGGATGTACCACTCGGTGGAGAGCAGCCCTTCCCGTTCGGAGGCGGACAGGCCGGCGATCAGCCCCGGTGCGGCTCCCCGCTCCACTTCGGTGTGGTGGGCCAGTACGGCGGCGACTTTCTGTTCCAGCCAGGGGCTGACATCGACGGTCGCGGTGACCAGCTTGTCCGGGACGCTGCGCATCGTCTTGCCCATGGAGGCCAGGTGTCCTCCCCATACCGGGATGGCCGAGTGGGGGTGCGTGGCCAGGTACAGGGCGCTCGGCTGCCAGGGCTCACCGGCGTCCGGGTAGAGCCGTTCAAGCCCGGCCGCCTGTGTTGCGAGCAGGGTCACCCGGTGCGTGTGGACGTGGTCTTCGTGGCCGGTCAGCCCGCCGTACGCATCATGGGTTACCACGATCTCCGGGCGCAACTCCCGGATGTGTGCGACCAGTTGACCTACCGCTTCGTCGAAGGGCGCGTCGAGGAACCGCCGCCTGCCCGGGGCCGATTGCGGCACACGGGCGTCTGCGTAGCCGAGCATCCGCGGCGCGCCGGCGCCGAGGATGCGGAGGGCTTCGGTGAGTTCGCTGGCGCGCTGGGTGTCTGGGGCCCAGGTTGCCGTGACAACTGCGGTGCGGGCGCCGGAGGTTGCGTGTCGGGCGAGGGTGCCGCCTGCTGACAGGGACTCGTCGTCTGGGTGGGCGAAGACGGCGAGCAGGGTTGGCGCGGGCACAGCGGGCCGCCTTCCGGTGTGGGACATACGAATCACGCGGGCGTGGTTGCTGCGCAGCGCCGTTGACGTACGAGCCTCCGTGGTCAGCTCGCCAAATTGCCTTGGAGCAGCGCGCGTACGAAGGTCTCCCAGCCCTGACTTCGAACGGCGATCACAGGCCCTCCGCCACTCTTGGAGTCGCGCACAAGGGCGCCGTCGCCAGTGCGTGCACACTCGACGCACTCGCCCCCCGCGCCGTTGCTGTACGACGACGTGAACCACGTCGGGAGGTCGTCGACCCCGGATCCCGCAATGCTCATCTTGCGTATTCCTTCAGAACGGACTTGATCAGCTGACCGGAACGTTGAGGGCTCAAGGCAGCAGCCCTGAGCCCGTCGAAGGCCCGGGTGTACTCACGGACATGATGCTCGCCCTCAAGGTAGACGGCATCGGTGATGCCGTCCCGGTACACGATGTCCGGGTCCGCCTGATCAGGGAAGCCGAGCATCGTGAACGAGCCGGTTACAGGGTAGGTGCCTGAGTCGAAGGCGAGCACCTGCAAGGTCACGCTCGGCAACTCCATGACGTCCAGGATGCGTTCGAGCTGCTCGCGCATCAACGCTCGATCGCCGATGACATTGCGCAGAGCGCCCTCGTTCACGATGAACCACGCGTCCGGGGCGCCGGGCTGCGTCAGCATGGCTTGGCGCTCCATGCGTACACGCACCGCACGATCGATGTCCTCGGCGGACATGTGTGCGCCGGTCTTGTGGAGTTCGGCCGTGTAGGGAGTGATCTGCATCAAGCCCGGCAGCAGTTCGCACTGGTACTGGCGGAGCGTCGAGGCGTCCTGTTCCAGACCGATGTAGATGTTGAACCACTCCGGGACGCCGGCGCCGTGCACTTGCCACCAACCGCGCGTCTTGGCCTGTCGGGCCAGCGCCTTGAGGAATTCGCGCAGCTCGTCGCTGGTGCCGTAGAACCGGCACAGGGCATCGATGTCGGACGGCTGGACCCTGCCGCTGCCCGTCTCCATCCGGTTGACCTTGGAGCCGCTCCAGTCCAGCGCCTCGCCGACCTGGGCGCAGGTGAACGCGCTCCTCTCGCGGAGCTTCTTCAGCTCGATCGAGAGACGACGACGGCGTGCCGTCGGTGAACCGGCCACTTCAACCCTCTTTCGGATAGCGGGCGTTCAGTCTTGCGCCAAGAGGGCCGCCTGCCAATCACTCGGAAGTGGGAATCCCGCCGTGCACATTGCATGAAGGGATGCGCTCAGGCCTTCCTTCCAGTGGCGCGACTCACTGTGAGTGCGTGTAGCGCTCCGCTGATCAAGCTGGGTCGGGGGAGACGGCATGCGACGAGAGAGGTCTTCGTGATCCAGGAAGCGTGTATGTCACGAAAGCCGTGGGACCTTCACTTTCTGGCGGAGCCCGAGGAAGTGGCAGGTCTACGGCGGGTAGTACGGGTCCACTTGGGGCTCTGGGGCCTGGACGAGGTCGTCGACGCGGCCCAACTCTGCGTCAGCGAGCTAGTCTCCAACGTGATCACCCATGTTGGTCCCGGTACGCCCACCACCCTTGCTGTCTCGATGAAGGGCACGCGTCTTCGGATCGAGGTCCATGACCCCGACACCCGCGCTCTGCCCACGCTCCTCAGCGAGGACGCCAACTCCGAAACAGGGCGGGGCATGGAGCTGATCACGTCCATGGCTGACCGCTGGGGTGTTCAACTCCTGGCTGACCAGAAGGTGACGTGGTGCGAGCTGGCCACAGCCCTGGCCACGCCAAACGGCCATGTCGCAGCACCCGGTGTGTCGCGGGCTGAAGCCCTGTTGGGTCTCTACACAGGGGTGAAGCAGGCGGGCGACTCCAAGCCGAGTCGGCTGAGCACGGCCTTGGCTGAGGCAGCGGTGATCGATGTAATCACGGACTTCCTTCACTGGCTTCGGGCGCACGGCTGCGACGAGGAAGAGATCCTGGACAGGGCTCAGCAGCGCTTTGACAGCCAGTCAGCTATGAGCGTGGTGAGCTGAGTGAGGGCGTCGTTGCACCGGACAGAAGCTGTCCTCAGCTCTGAAGCGCGGAGGCTGGCATCGAAGCTGTCAGCTGTCGATATAGTCCCCGAACCTGCTGAGACACGGGTGGTGTAAGGCGCCGATCTGTCCTGGCGTCCCGCGGCCTGCCGGGTATCACTCCTCCAGTACGTTCGCGAAGAAGCCCACGTGCGGCTCTTCAGGAGTGCCGACGAGCAACGCGCGGTCCAACAGGATGTTGTTGTGCTCGCAGCTCGTCTCCGGGAGCATCACGCAGGCGTGACAGGCCGCGAGGTTGGTACCGCCGGTGCCCGACGCCTCGGACTCGACGCAGAGCGGGTCTGAGGAGCACCACTCTGCGCGGTGGACGGCCGAACGGATCGCCCGGTCGAGGAGGTCTGGTTCACCCTGGGCTACGAGCCCGCCGAGGCTGCCCGCCGAGTCGCTCGTCGCGGTGTAGATGAGCACCCCTGCCATGTCGTCGGTGGCGTACAGACGCTCGCGCAGGGAGGCGGCCGGGTAGCCCGCGTTCAGGCTCCACTCGTTGATGAGGACGTGGGCGAGGGTGTGCAGCAGCACCATGCGAGGGGTGGCCGGAGAGGGGACGACTCGGTTCGGGTCGCCGGCTCGCTGTTCCAGCACCCGTTGGTGAGCGCTGCGCATTCGCTCGATCCGGGCGGCCACTGCCGTGGCTTTCTCCCAGGTACCGAGGCAGTCCTCGTCCAAGCGGAGGAAGACACCTTCGCCGCGTACCTCCATGGCCGGAAGCCAGGGCAAAGGAGAGTTGGAGAGCGGCATTTCTTTCGACTCGGTCGTCGAATCGGGGTCGGCAAGCCGGGTGAACGCTTTCAGTGCGCGTACCTCGCGGAGCTTCTTGACCAGCATCGGGCCAGTGACACCGAGCGGACCGAGGACGCTCGGGTCCCCCAACGGGGTCTCGCAGACGAACTGCTCCTTGTGGGAGTGTTCGCTCTCGTCGTTGCCCGAGCGGAGACGCTCGTACTCCTTGTTGCGCAGGGCGTGGTAACGGTGGTCGAAGGTGGGACCCCCTTCGCCGTCGGGGTCCTCCTCGCGCTCCGCAGCGAGCAGCGCCATCACCTCGTCAAGGGGAACAGGACACCTCCCAGCGAAAGCGCCATCGAGATAGTCCTCTACGCGTTTGCGGTCGTCCTCACGCTTGCGAAGCGCGTCCCAGTGTTCGGCGAGCGGATCCGCGCGGCCGTCGCTCCACGGCGGGATGGAGAGCGCCGACTTCAGCACCGGCTGCCACACCGCCGAAGAACCGCGCTGGAGCGTGCGCACGGGGAGCCCGCACTCCTGAGCGGGGACGGACGTGCCGAGCCACGGGCGGGGGCCGCGGCACGTCAGGCCCAGATCCTTGAGCGCGTTCCTGCGGAAGGAGCCCTCCATCGAGACTTCGGGAGCCTGTCCACAGGTGCAGGAGACGAGGATCGAACGGAGCGAGGACGTACGCCCGGACGTGCGCAGTTTGAGTTTCCCTCCGCATTGCCCGGTCGTAGAGGCACCGCGGTCGGTAGAACGGTGCACCCACTGCCAGTACGGGAATTCGCCGAGGTGCCCGGCCTCGCAGGCGATGACGAAGCGGGAGGGGACGAGATCGACTTCGCACGTGCTGCAGACGCTGCGACCGGCCGGCGGGTTGAAGTCGCGGTGTCGCTGCAGTTCGGTGCACTCGGGGCAGGAGTGCATCAGGGGGAAACGTCGGACCCTGAGGCCGTCCCGGCTGTTGTCGTCGGACGCGGGCGGCAGCCGGAAGTAGTTGACGTCCAGCAGACGGGCCAGGCGCCGTTCGTGGATCCGAGGGGACTCGTGGACGCTCCAACTCTGCTCTGCCTCGTCCAGGCCGGAGACGACGAAGGACTCTTGGTCGACGGCGATGAGGGAGCCGATGCCGTACGTGGTGATCGCCTGCGCGCGGCGGACGGTACCGCGCCGCGGGAGGTTGTGAGCGGGCGTGGAACCCTTCGCGCCGGTCCGGCGACGACGGGCGGGGGGCGGGGTCATCGGGTTCCCTCCATGAACAGGGCGGACTCGGCGTCGACGTCGCGCAGGCTCCACAGCGTGGCCCACGCCTCGGCGTCCTCGGACTGGTCGTCGTACGCCTTCAGGAGTGAAGGGGCGCGACTGCCCCGTTCTGGTGCGAAGAGCAGGCCGGTGTCGTTACTGGCCTCCTTGCACCACCACTCGACGAACTCGTCGAAGGCATGGGACGCGGCGTCGAACTCCTCCGGTGTGACTGCTTCGACGCGCTCCAGGAGCACGGACTTGATACGGCCCCGGAGAATGTGCTCGTAGGAGTCGACCTTGTCGGCGCCCTTGTTGGAGTAGGCGGCCGGGATCAGGATGCGGGCGAGAGCGACGATCACCGCGTGCAGACCTCGTTCACGGGCCCGGGCGGAGAACGGGGTCACGGAGGTGGATTCGACTTCACGGTAGAGGGCCGAGTGGAAGTGCTGGAAGCTCTCATAGTGGGAGCGGTCTCGAGACCGGGTCGAGTTGAGCATCACCGCGACCAAGCCGGGGTGCGCACGGCCGACACGGCTCGTCGCCTGGATGTACTCGGCGGTCGTCTGCGGCTGGCCCATCACGGCCATGAGACCGAGGCGGTCCACGTCCACCCCCACCGCGATCATGTTGGTGGCCAGGAGGACATCCACCGTGTCCTCGTCGGGGAGCCTCTTCTCGATGCCCTTGAGCCGGGTAGGGATCTCGCTGGCGTCGACACGACTCGTCAACTCCGAGTAGTTGGCGACCGAGCGGGCGGTCACCCCCTCGCGCTCGGCGAGCAGCTCCAGATAGGCCACCACGTCGTCGTGGACCTGGAGTTCGGCCGCGGAGAGCAGCCGGAGGCTGTTGAAGTAGCCGACGAGACTCCAGTACGCGTCGCGCACCTCGTCGGTGGTCTCCGCGTGCTTGGCCCGGTGCAGCAGGGTGGCGTATGTGCGGATCAGCAGGGTGGACTGGCTGGTGCCGGGTGCCAACAGGCCGACGTAGCGTCGGCTCGCCTTCTCCTCGCGCGGGGTTTCCACGGCGAACCACGAGTCGCGGGCGTCCAGGCCTGCGGGCGGAAACTGGCGAACGCCGCGTGCGAAGAGATGATGGCTCTGGTCGGCGGCGCGACGGATGGTCGCTGTGGAGGCGATCACCTTGGGGTGCCCAGCCAATGCGTCCACGGCGGTCTCGTAGAGGCCCGTCAGGGTGCCCAACGGGCCTGAGATCAAGTGGAGTTCGTCCTGAATGATCAGTTCCGGGGGAGGAGTGTTGCCCTCCCGGTCGTCGCGGTTGAAGAGCGCCGAGGTCTCCGGACGCCACGGCATCGACGCGAACTTGTCGACGGTGGCGATCACCAGGGTGGGCCGGGCGTCGTACACCGCCTCGTCGATCAGGTGGACGGGCAGGCCGTGCGCGAACTCGCAGTCCGTGCTGGGACAGCGGACGTGCATCCGCTGGGCATCGACGTCGGCTTCGTAGTCTCGTGCGTCTAGGCGGGTTCCGCACCAGGGACAGGCCTGCAACTGGACGGGGTTCTCGGTGGCGAGGCGCTTGTCGAGGCTCTTGCGTAGCTCGTCCAACTTCTGGCTCGCTACGGCCAGTGTGTTGGGGGTGGCCGAGCGCCCCACCCACATGCCGATGGAGAACTCCTCATGTCCCAACTCGGGTGTGAGGCGCCGCAAGTGCTCCATGGCGCAGAGCAGAATCGCCGCGCGCTCGAACTGTTGGAGAGTGAGCAGCCGCAGCGTGTAGCGCATGAGGACGGTCACTCCACCGCCGTCCCTACCCTTGCGGATACGACGCAGGAACGATGTGAGGGCGATGAGTCCGAGATAGGCCTCTGTCTTGCCACCACCTGTGGGGAACCACAGCAGATCGGAGATCTCCCGGTCGCGGTGGTCGGGATCGTCGATGCCGGCCAGGCAGAGGAGCACGAACGCGATCTGGAAGGGGCGCCAGCGGCCGGCGGCCGGGTCGGGGACGCCGACGCGTCCGCCCTTGACCCAGGCACTGCGGGCGCGCTGGTCAGCCATGGCGTGGTTGGCGAGCCGAAACGCCCTCATCAGGTCGGGCTTCGTGCGTAGCAGCTCGATGCCCTCGCGAATCCGGTCCAGCGCCTCGCGGCAGGCCTCCACCTGGTTCCGCGCGGGCTCCTCGTGGGTGTCGCCCGTCAAGGCTTCTGCCTCGGCCGCCTTGCGGTCGATCCAGCGCTCGTAGCCCGTGACGAGATCTTCCAGAGCAGCCAGGACCCCGGTATCGGACTTCTCCGCCAGCCCCAGCATGGACAGCGCCGGGCTGTCGATCTCCGGATTGGAGTCGGTGAGCAGTACTTCCACGGAAGGCACGAACTCGCTCCGCACCTCGGCGACCGCGGCCCGTACGGTGTCGGTCATGCCGACCGGCGGGGGAGTCCAGTTCCATTCGGCGGCGCAGCCGTGGCCGACGGCGAAGGTCGGGGCGTGGCGGTGCAGCAGCCTACTGGTGGCGACCTCTGGGTCATGGGAGGAGGCAGGGGCGGCGCGCTCGACGAAGGCGGTGGAGCCGCCGACCGCGCGGATGGTGAGACCGCACTGGAACAGAGAGAAAGCGTCCTGGAGTTCGCGCTCGCCGACCTCGTGGGTGTTGACGAGTGTGACCGTGATCGTGACGGTACCGGTGGTCGGGTGGGGGCGGCGAATGTTGACGCGCAGGGCGGCCCCCGCTCCGAGGTCGACCCGCTTGTCGGGAGCGGGCGTGGTCACGTCGACACGGGTGTCCGGAAGCGCGAGTTCCTTGCGTCGCCAGCGCTCCCGCTGGTCGGAGGTGGTGCGAGCCTCGGCACGACGGGCCGGGATCGGCTTGCCTTCCGGATCGGTTGGCTCGTAGACGGCCGCACGCGCCGAGACCACGATCGAGTCGCTTATGGCCGGGTCGACCGCGAAGGTGAGGCCCATCGACGAGGGACGGCGAGAGCCCGCAGCGCCGACTTCCTGCGCGGTACCGGACTCCTCGACAGTGTCACCCACGCGCAGCGGTGCGACATCCACGCCTTCGTACTCGGCATCGTCCTCACGGATCCGCTGCTCCGCGGTCGGGTTGGCCGCCCGGGGGTAGAGGACGCCGGTCAGGTAGCGGTCGATCGGCGCGTCCTGGGTGAGGACTTCGTCCCGATCCTTCGGCGCGGCCCCTGGAGGGGGACCGAGAACCTCGCGGCGGAGTCCTACCAACAGCTCCTCGTCCCGGACCCGATAGTGCTCCGAGTGCCGACCTGCAACCTGCGTCATGCGCGCTGCTCCTCGTCGTTGTCGGCCCGCCGATACCTTCCGATGCCGGTGATCCGGGGGGCGATCCACACCCCACGGTCTCCGAGCCCTGCGTTGGCGCCGGCGGCGGCGCTGCCTGTCACCGTCTCCAGGGTGTCGACCCATGTCCCGTGGATCTCGTCGGGCCACCAGGGGTCCCACGTCCTGTTCACTTTCTGCACCTGGAACAGCTCCTCCCGGAACCGCTCCGACGCCTCACCGATCTCCCGGCCTTCGTGCACCAGAGCGTACGGCGGGCTCTGGTGCTCACCCATCGGTAGATCGTGGCGCTTGCGCAGCACGACGTCCTGCCCGGGTTCGACCTGCGCCAAAAGGTACGCCTGGGTCGCCACGGCGTCGGTCTCGTGGCCGGGCGGGTTGTCCCGGCAGATATCCCCCGCTTCGGCCACGACGCCGTATCGGTCGTACGACCGCCATCCGCCGACGTAGCGGCGGCCGTTCTTTCGGCCGCCCGCTCTCTTGAGTATCGGCAACTCGGGGTACTGCGCGTGGTACAGGTCCTCGCGGGCGCGA
The DNA here is from genome assembly GCF_044333925.1 of Streptomyces sp. NPDC020898. Lineage (NCBI taxonomy): Bacteria > Bacillati > Actinomycetota > Actinomycetes > Kitasatosporales > Streptomycetaceae > Streptomyces > Streptomyces sp. NPDC020898. Next base: position 1,606,637 of record NZ_JBIRRV010000001.1, on the reverse strand, counting down.
GTCATCGCCACGTACAAGGCTCGGGCCTCGGCAGGGAAGTCCAACTCGTCCTTGTACTGGTTGCGCAGTTCGGCGACAGTCGGTGGGGTCAGAACGATCACCCGGTCGAACTCAAGGCCCTTGGCCCGGTGCACGGTGGAGACGACGATGCGTGCGGTTTCCGGGTCGGCGGCCTCGTCTGGGAACCTGCCGTCGGCGACCGAGCGACGCAGCCGCTCCAGATCGAGCACACCGCGGCCGGCCGTGCGCGCCGCACGCCGCAGCACGGTCCACAAGCCGGTCACGTTCGGTTCGTACGGCAGAGGGATCTCCGCCAGCAGCGAGCGGAACCGGTCCTCGGTAAGGCCGGTCGCCTCTGTGCGGCGCAACAGCTCGGCTACCCAGTACGGCACCGGCCGCTCTTCGAGAGGGCGCCGCAGCCGATGCTCGACGCCCTGCTCGTGAAGCAGGCCGGATACCACCAGGGCCTGCCGGTTGTCGCGGGCGAGGATCGCACAGGTGTCGGGAAAGGTCCGCAACCCGTCCAAAGTGAATGGATCGGTGAGGTCACCCAAGCTGTTCGCCGGGTCCAGGAGCAGTTCGCGTAGTTCGTCGTAGCGAGTCGCCGCCTCGTCCGAGTCGGTGACCTGCTGGAGCCGGGGGCCGTGCGCCAACGCGATCTGGGCCTCAGGGGTGACCGCCCGGAAGTTCCGCGTGAGGTGCAGCTCCACGAGGTCGTCGGGGTACGAGAAGCGCAGCCAGTCGAAGAACCGCCCGGCTTCGTCGGCGCGTTCGGTCAAGTCCTCGATCTGGAACCCGTAGACGGACTGGGCGGCGTCGCCGACGACGGTGAAGCCACAACTGTCCTGGTACCGGTCTAGCAGCGTCTCCACCAGTTCTCGGCGCCCGCCTACGAGATCCTGTACCTCGTCGATCACGACATGAGCGGGCGGGACGGCATCACCGGCCTCCAGTGCTCCCTCCTCGATCGCCCGGGTCGCGGCGTCGATCCGCTCGTCGAAGCCGACCGCACCCCATTGGCCATCCGGGTGTGCCTGGAGGAGCACCCCGTACGCCCAGGCGTCGAAGGTCTGGGCACGCACCCGGTGGGCTCGCTCCCCATGCCGGGCGATGCGCTCGCGCAACTCGCGGGCGGCGGCCCGGGAGAAGGTGAGTACCAGGATCTCGGCGGCCTCCAGCGCCTCGTCGGGGTCGTCGTGACCGATCAGGGCGTCGAGTCGGCGCACCAACGTGTGCGTCTTTCCCGCCCCGGCGCCCGCGGTGACCAGGACACGCGCGTCCCAGGGCTGCTCGACCACTGCCCGCTGCTCATCGGTGAGCGGCGGGCTGTCGAGGTAGGCGTCGGTCACTTTCTGCTCCAGAGATGTTCGAACTGGGTGAAGGCGAGTCGGGTGTCGAAGTTCGCGATGTTGTCGCTGACGTTGAGGATCAGGCAGGTGGGCTCGCCGCCGTTGAGCGGACCGCGCAGACCACGACCGATCATCTGCTGGTAGACGTTGGTGCTGTAGACGGGCCGTGCCACGACCACGGCACGGGTGGCCGGAGCGTCGAATCCCTGGGCGAGCACGCCGTAGTTGGTGAGCACCCGGATACGTCCGTCGCGGAACTTCTCGATGCGCGTACGACGGTCCTGCGCGCTGGTCGTCGCGTCCACGGCGGCTGACCGGATCCCCCGGTCGTTGAGCATGGCCGCCAGGTATTTGGCATGGTCGACGGAGGTGGCGAAGAGCAGCGTCGGCCAGTCGTCGGGCAGCTCGGCCACCGAGTCGACGATGCGCCTGCTGCGCGCGTGGTCGTCGGCGAGCCGCTGTTCGGCGGCACGGGAAAGCATCGACATCCGCTCGGCCTGAACTTTCTCGTCACGGGTCAGTTCGATCCGCCCCCCTTCCAGGGTGCGGTGCTCCACCTGCGCGAGCATCCCCCATTCCTGGAGATCCCGGTACGGATCACCGGACGGGAAGACACCCTCGTCGAGCCGCCGGTTCCCGAAGCGCCCCACCAGACGGCGGGTCTCCTCCTCGTTGGTGTTGCGGAAGGGCGTGGCAGTCAGACCTAGCAGGTGCCGACCGGTCTCGTACTGGGTGAGTCCCAACCGGCTCAGGATCTCGGTGTACCGCTTGGAGATGGCGGTATGGGCCTCGTCCACGATCACCAGCGCGGCCTGACGCAGCCACACGTACTGCTCTGTGTCCAGGCAGCGCTCCAACTTGGCGTCGGTGGCGACCACCAGGTGGGGGTGGTCGACGACGTTCCCGACCTCGTTGCCGCTCCAGAGCCGACTGATGGTCAGTGGACGCTCCGCACCGACCTTGCTCCAGACGAACTTCCAGCTCTGCACGGCCTGTTCGCACAGTTCCTCGGTCTGCGCGATCCACAGCAGCGGCCCGTTCAGGTCGCCGACGCGCTTGACCCAGCGGATCACAGCTTCGGCGGTGACCCGGGTCTTGCCCGCGCCGGTCGGCAGCGACAACATGCCGCGCTGGGGAGCGAGGCGGTCGAGCATCGTGGTGATGTTGCGGACCAGATCCTCCTGGTATCCGTGGAGGCTCGGGAAGTCCCGAGGGCCCTCGACGGTCTCGAACGGCGGCGGGGTCGGGGTCCGCGAGCCTGCGAAGGACACCGGGAGTTTCAGGTCCGACACGAAGGCGACGGCTGACGATGACCCGCTGTAGGACACCGGAGCCTCAGGGAATCGCGCCTGGATGTCACGAGCGTGCTGATGGAGAACACCGTCGCCATGGGCGTTGAAAGCCATCTGTGCGATCCGCCGCCCCGATGGCTGGACGTCGTCGGCCGCCAGCAGTTCTGCCTCCATCAACCCTTCGGGGAGGCCGATCCGGAGCGCTTCCGCCCCGACCAACAGCTCGATCTTGGTGACCACGTCCTCCGTCTCGCGTACGGCCTTCCGGGCCGCCTGCATCGCACTGTCCCGGGCCATCCGGTCCTGGTGTTCGAGCACGGCCCGGCAGCCGGACGCGCCTAGACCCAACCCGAGTTCGCGGTCGATCAGACGGAGCATCGGTTCGGGATCGAGAGGCACGCGAACCTTGACGGTGCCGTCCTGGCGGACGGCGTCAAGCTGAGAGGCCCGTGTGCCGCTGGGCGTGCGGGTGACCTCCTCCAGCTCGGTGCACATCTGCACCAGGCTGTTCCGGTTGGAGCTGTTGAGGTGTCGGCGCAGGCCGGGATACAGCTCCACCAGCGGCATCGGATCGCCTTCGACCACCTCACGGGTCTCCCGGCTGATCACGTCTGCGAAGCGGAGCATGCCCCACTTCTCGACCATCAGCTCGGCGTCCCCGACGGTCGACACGAGCAGCGCCGGGAGCTGCTCGGCGCGGAGCACCCGATACTCGGCGGTCCCGACGGCGAGCGTGATCTCGTCGTCGGGACGGGTTCCCCAGGTGTCGCCGATCCGGCAGCGGGTGAGGGAGTCCTCGGGGAAGTCCGCGCCGAACCGGGTCAGCATCACGTAGGTCGCGCCGACGAAGGAGTCGTCCTCGCTGCGGGACACCTCGTCGAGGAGCGCCTCCCAGCGGTCTGCGGGAACTTCGTCGACCGTGGTCGGAAGCCGCAGCTTGCGGGCCTTCTCGGCCGACAGGTCGGCGACCGGCAGTACGTCGCGATAGGCAGCGAGCTGGGGTCCGACGGCTTCCTTCAGCGGTTTGATTCCCTGAGAGGTGGCGACCGTGCCGTACTTACGCAACATCCAGCGGATCGGTGAGATCACAGCCTGTCGGGTACTGCTCTGCGCGCCGATCTGACGCGTCCAGTTGTCGACCACGGCATCGTCGGGAAGTGCTTTGAGGAAGGCGGCACGGGACTCGTCGGAGAGTGCGCGGAACAGGTGGAGCGGGCCCCCGATGGCGGCTCCCTCGACCTTCATCCGGCTCAGCGAAGGGCGAGGCGCGTGGCTGTCCAGGCCGCGCAAGTAGGCGGAGTGGACAGCTTCCCGGTACTCCTCGAACCAGGCCTCGTCCTCCGTCGGCCGTACTCCCGAGGTGGGCCGTTCCCGCAGTCCTACCTGGGCGAAGAAGGAGACATCGTCGGAGTGGAACGCCATGTCGACGGCAACGGTCGGGTCACGTCGCGCGTCGACCACCGTGCCCGGAAGCATGCAGTTCTCCATTGGGCGGAACCTTCCGTCGGCGGTCCGCACGCGCAGCGTCGAGCCGGGCGTGGCGATCCGCTCCAGGACCTTGAGCGCCAACTGCCGGATTCCGGCCCGACGGAACAGCTCCCAGAATCGCTGCCACTCAGCTTCCCCGTAGCCGTCGAAGCCCTGGTCGAGGACGCTGACGAAGCGCCCTTCGACGTCGGCCTCGCGGATTCCGAGAACGTCGAGGGCATGGGCCAACGACGGGTCCTGAGCGAGTGCGTCGACCACATACACCGTGGACTCGCGCAGCCCACCTTCTTCCGCACGGCGAAACACCTGACCGCGTACCGGCGGAACCAGCCCGTGTTCCTCGGTGAGCACGATGTGCGCCCTGCGGGCCTCCTCCGCGTACGGTGAACCAACCTCGATCATGTTGGCGAGGATCCGGATCGCCACGGCCGAGGCCTCGGCGCTGCCGCTCTCGACCAAAGCTTCCAGCCATGCACGAACATCCGCTCGCTCGTGCCTGGCAGCGTCGAGGATGTGCTCGACCTTTCCGGAACGCAGGGAGTCGGTTTCGACGCTCGGGTGCAGCCAGTTCGAGGGGCGACCGGGGCACTCGTGCCACATCCGCAGCCAACCGGCCAACCTCTTCAGGTCCTTCTTGTCGAACCGGGGGTGGACGCGCAGTTCGGCAGGGGCGCGCAGCACACCGTCCTGGTCGGGCAGCGACGGACGAGTCGCGGCGCGAGCCCAGATCTCCCGGGTCAAGAACTCGTCCGCCCAGCTGATCGCCTCCTTGACTCGTCCGGGAAGCAGGGGGAGATAGGCGGCAGGGTCCGCGGCGGGAGCAAGCGCGGGAAGTGAGTCGACGACCAACGCCGCCGACACCTTGATCATCTCCTGGTTGAAGGGTGAGGAGTCGAGCAGGTTCTGCCGGTCCTCGTTGGTCTTCCACGCTCCGTTGAGGATGCCGCTCAACGACATTTCGTATTTGGTCGGAAAAAAGGACCAGAACCTGCCACGGCCACGAATCTGCGAGTTGACGTACAGCCCGGTCTCCGGGTCCTTCCGCAGAGCGGGGACACCCCAGGAGAGGTCGAGCGAGAGGCGGTCGTGGAGTTCGCCCGCGTCCGCCTGGGCCGCCGGACCGGGTGTGTGGGTGCTGGTGAACACCCGCCAGCGGATGGTGTTGGCCTTCCCGGTCCTTTCCTCCGTCACGGTGTGCAGGTCGCCGGTCTGCCTCGTGGTCAGGATCCGGCGAGCCGGAGGGAGGTGACGACGATCTTCGAGGACGACCTTCGCGACGTGCGGTGAGAAGAGCTGGAAGCCCACGGGGAACTCGTCGCGGGACTCGCCGTGCTCCTTGGCCCGCCCGCCGTGCATGTCCAGGCCGAGCCGGCGGTCCGCCTTCTTCAGCAGGGGCAGGCGTACGACAGTGGTTGCCCAGGTCAGCAGCTCGTGCAGGACGGGGTCGGCGGCGCGCTCGGCCTGCACGTCCAGAGGACGGGCCATCCGCAGCACGGGGGCGTCGAATTCCGGACCGTATCGAGCGGTCACGCCGGGCACGTTCTTGATTTGCTCGTACGACCAGGCGCGGTCGAATCCGAAACTTCCGGTGCTGCTGAAGAATTCTGGCGCGTCGGTCACCACGAGGACAGATTTCACGCCCACGCCGAACCTTCCGATCTGCCCCCCACGCTTTTTCGACATACTCATTCGAAGAATGGTCTCCGCACCCTCAGGAGTGACAGGACTTCCCTCGTTCGCGCAGTACAGATGGGTTTCTGAGAGGACGACGTGGACCCTTCCGCCGGGTTCGGCGGCGATTTCGTCGGCCGCGTTCTGGACGAGTTCGAAGAGTTGGCGATCACCGTATCCGCCCTGGGTGATGCGACGCTCTCCATTGGCGTGCTCGGCGACGAGGCCGGGGTCTACGGCATAGGTTTTAAGGACACGGGAAGATTGCTCAATGACTGTTTCAATTACCGGAGAGAACGAAGACGACATTGGTCCTGCACTCCTAGGGTTTAAAGGATTCGGGCGAAGGTGTGCGTGATGGGCCGGCTGTCGACTTCGTACAGCCGGCCCACTAGAGGTTCGAGCGGTGCTTGGGTACGTTTGTGCTGGTGAAGAGGGTATTATGGAGTTGCTTCCGATGAGGTATCTGGCCCATACGGAGTAGTGATGTGGGGTTCTCAGGTTGAGGGAGAAGTGTCGTCGTCGGGCGGTTCCGCAAAGTCCTTCAACTCGGGATGCAGGACAAAGAATTCATCTCCGCACGGGCGACCCTTCACCAGGTCCAGCACTTCCTTGGGCTTGATATGCCCCTTGAGATAGTCCAGGCTGAGCGTACTCAGTTCACGGTGAGAATCCAGGCCATAGCTGTAGTAATCGTCCATATCGGTCCCCTGTCGCATTCGTGTCCAGGGGTACATAAAGGCATAAGTGACCCCTCGTTGGAAAAGTGGGCGTAAAAATCTCGAACAAACGTTTCGCTAAAACGATCCTACAGGGCCCAGGGTCACCTGACTAGTGGTCAGATTTGTGGCGAATAGACGCTTGTGTGGGCTTGGTCCGCATCTGCGGACTTTGCCCCTCGATGCTGATTTTGGACACAATTCTGACAGGCTGCCCGATTCCTCGACTTGCGTTCGAGTTCACGAGCAGGGCGAAAGTCTCGCCACCGCTAATATTATCGGATGTCGATTACGGGGTCAACCCAACTCCCCCTGGCTCGTGGGAGGTTATTCGCAAGCCCCACAAAGTCGGGCAATCTAACCCATCGACCCAAGTGATCCTGATACCCCGAGCCCGATCAACTGTTGGTTGACAGTGGCCAGCGCGTCAAATTAGCCTCCTGGTCAGTCGTCTGCGAGCCGCACGCGACTCCGAGGGGAAGAACAGGTGGCACGTTGGACACAGGTGAGGAGTTCGGGCCCTGGTTGGCTCGTCAACTCAAGCTCGCGGGGAAGACGCAGGCCGAACTGGCCCAAGAGCTCAAGCTGACGCGGGCCGCCATCTCCGCGTGGATCACCGGCAGGTCGACCCCCCGTCCGACCGTCATGGCGGAGATCGCCAAGGCGCTCGGCACGGACGTCGGCACGGTGCACACCCGCACCACTGATACCCAGGCCGGTCTGCCGACCACCTGGTACCACCGTCCCGGCTATCCCGACGGGGGCCGTGACCTGGGCAACGCCGCGGCCTTCGCGTTCGACGCCGACGTCCAGGTGCTCGCCCGAGAGACCTGCCAGAACAGCCTCGACGAACGCCGCGTCGAAAGCGGCCGACCTGTCAGGGTCCGCTACACCCTGCACGAGCTGACCGGAGAAGCGCTCGACGCCTTCCGTGAGGCCATCCTCTGGAACGACCTCTTCCCCCACTACTCCGCCGTCTCGGAGAGCGCGGGAAATCAGAAGGTCGGCCGGGTCGTGGACGCCGGAGTGCGCGACATGTACGAGAAGGGCCGCCTGGTCCTGCTGCGGGTCGACGACTACAACGCGTCAGGGCTGACCGGCGACGACTATGCGGACGGTAAGTTCGCCGCGGTGGTGAGGCGGCAACTGGAGAGCCTCAAGTCGGGTCACGGCGCGGGCGGTTCGTACGGCCTGGGCAAGGCGACCCTGTGGGCCACGAGCGCCCTGGGGCTCGTACTCATCAACTCCACTCTGTCCGTGCCCCACGAGGGGCGTACGGAGCGACGGGTCATCGGACGTCTCGAACTGCCCTGGCGCGAGGTCGACGGCGAGCCGTACGCGGGCCCCGCCTGGTTCGGGCGCCCCGATCCCGACTCTCCCGGCGCGCGGGTCGCCCGTTCCTGGTGGGCGGACGAGGAGACTGTCGCGCGTCTGCATCTCGCCCGGGAGAGCGACGAACCCGGTACCTCCTTCCTCATCGTCGGAGCGCACGACGTGGCCAGCCTGGAGGAGAGCAGGGCCGACATCGACGACGAGAACCTGGACGAGGAGGGCACCAAGGACACCCGCGACATCAGCAGGATGCACCAGCGTCTGGTCGAGGCACTGGGGCGTGACTTCTGGGCCGCGATGACCGGCGGGGGTACCAGGCTTCCCCTCCTGGAGGTATCGGTCCAAGCTCTTCGCAACGGCAAAGTGGTTGTACCGGAGAAGCAGGTCGACCCGTCCGTCGAACAGCCCGCCCGGACCCGTGCCCTGAGGGCGCACTACGAGGGCACCACCGTGGATCGGCTTCTTGAGGCCGGCCAGGTGGCGGCGCGAAGCGTTCCGCTGAAGCTGCCGCTGTCCGGAGGAGCCCGGGGGACCCTCGGGACACACCAAGCGGTCCTGTTGGTCACCGACCTGACCACCGACGCCGAAGGTGAGGGTGGAGCGAAGAACCAGGTGCATTCGCTACGAGGCAACCGCATGACCGTCAAGACGGCCGGAGTCCCGAACCTGCCGCTCGGCACGAATCCGTTCCAGGCGGTTCTCCTGGTGGGCGAGGCCGCCGGCGAATCGGCCCCCTTCGCGAAGGACGCCGAGGAATTCCTGCGTGCGGCGGAACCACCCGAGCACGACCGCTGGGGGCAGACCGAGGAGCTGAGCCTGCGGTGGTCGCCTTCCGCGTACCGGCGGATCAACATGCTGACCACAGAGGTCAACAGTGCCGTGAGAGAACTCGTCGCGCGGCCGAAGCGCGGCAGCCGTGAAGGCGGTGAGGCTCTGCGTAAGGCGTTGACCGTGAAGACGAGGCCCAAGGCCAAGGCGCCCTCCGGGCCGGTGGTTCCGGTCCTGGACCTGCTCGACGCGACGGTCGGCGATGACGGGGAGTGGCGGATCACCGGGGAGGTGAGCATCCCGCGCGGTGACGAGATCGTCCCGATGGTGCCGATCGCCCAGCTCGACGTGCGCTCGGGTGGCCGCCCGAAGTTGGACTGGGCGGAGCTGGTGGCCGTCGAGGGCTGCGAGGTGGAGGACGGGATCCTGCGATTCCCGCCCGGCACCCGTCGCGCGAAGTTCCGAGGATCCACCGACGTCACGAGCCACCCGGTCAGGACCACGCTCACCCGCCTCGTGCTCGAACTCCGCGCCGGCAAGGGGGAGTGACGCGTGAAGATCTACCCGTACAAACGACTCAACCGGCCGGTCACTCTCAGAGCGACCTCCGTTTCCCTAAGACTCTCGGACGGTACGCGCGACCAACTGGAGACCACGGCGTACTCGACCCAACAGCAGGCGGTCGCACTCGGCATCGCGGGTCGCAGCGACTGGGTGAGCGCCACGATCGGCCTCTCGGCGACGCTGCCGCCCGGGGCGAACGCGCCGGACGCGGCCTGGTCCGACCTGCGAGTCCTCGCCGTTCTGACAGACGGCGAGACCAATGTCCGCACCTCTGTGGACCTCACACGTGACGCGGAGGACGGCCATGACTGGTCGGGCTCCGTGGAGGTGCTCCGCGACGATCACCTGGGTCGGGCCTCCCTCGCGGTCTACGCCGTCGGGACCGTGGACGGAATACATGGACGGTCGATCGCGGAGACCGATCGCAGCTGGATCGTCGACACGGTCTCCGACGAGCCGGTCCGTGGGCTCCAACTGGACGTCCAGAAAGCCTCGTTCAAGAAGAGTTCCCGGGCGTGGCTGCAGGCCTACGCGGACGTGCCCTGGGTCGTGGACGCCACGGCGAGAGTCCCCACCGTGTTCGTGAACACGGATGTCGAGGGGGTCATCGGTTTGTTGGACAGCAGCGGCTCCGGCGTGGACAGCAAGGTGCGTGACCTCCTTGTCGCCCAGATGGCCACCGACGTCTGGACCGCGGTGTTCCACGGCGCGATCGGTGATCTGGAGGTGGGACCCGGCGGCAGCCCGGTCTTCCCGACCGACTGGCAGGGCGAGGTGTTGCGGGAGATGCTCCCGGACGTGCTTCCCGGCGTACAGGTCGAGGAGGCCCTACGACAGGTCCATCGCCGCCGTACCGGAGATTCGGGCTGGGTGGAACTCCAGACCCGCGTCCACTACGCGGCGGTCCGCCGTGCGGACGCAACCAAGGCGCTCGCCTACGCCATTCGCAGTCTGGAACAGATGAACCGAGAGAGTGAGACGTGATCCCACCGAACCACGTGCCGGAGCGCCTGGCGCTGCTCGCCACCTCGGCCGTCGACCCGTTCCTCACCGAGGAACTTCTCAAGGGCGAACATGTGCATGGCGGCATAGACCTCGCCAAGGTGGTCGACTCACTGCCCGAGGACGACGCCAGGTGGTCGGTCGAGCCGATCCGGAGCCTGGTGGAGGACGCCATGTTCGAGTTCCGGGCAGACCGGACCCGAGCCGACGCGTGGCTCGCGCCGCGGCTCCACGCCACGCTGCGCCTGACGCGGCGAGAAGCGGCGGACAAGCGTCTGTGGAACCACATCGCTCTGGCAGTGGCTCCCGATTACGTGGTCTGGCGCCACCTTTCGGAGCCGACGGCGAGCAAGCCGGGAAGACGCGTCGCCGCGGAACGCTTCCGGGGTCCTGCGGACCGGCAGTGTTTCTCGCGCCTGTGGTGGGCAGCTGAGCTGTTCAGAAACGGGGCGGACTACGAGCCGGTTGTGACGGCCTGCGGAAACCAGGACCTTGTCCACAGCGTTCTGAGGAAGGAACTCATCGACCACCGCCCCACCGCTCAGGCTTTGGTCCGCCTGCTGAAGAGGGGATTGGTCACCACCGGGCGAGAGATCGACGGTCTCAGCGTTGCGATCAATGCTGCTGGCGCGACCCTTGTCTACGACGTTCTCGCGCCCGACGTGCCTCGGAACCCGGCCGGTCTGCGCGGGTGGATCGAGGAGGCGGCATCGGCGGCCCCGGTGAGTCGGCGCGAACTCCCGGAGGGACCCGACGAGGAGCCGGTTCCTGAGGAATCCGTGGCCGCGCTCACCGAGTACTTTGCGGAAATGTTCGATACCGCGCCGGTCAGGGGACGGAAGAACACAGATTGATCAGACGGGGAGCGCGTCCGTGAAGGATCTTCGCGGACGCGCTCCCCGGACTACTCTGATGTCTCTGAGCTGTTTTTGTTGCTCTTGCGCGGGCGCTCGGTGGAGGGTGGCGGTGCCTGGTCCTCGGGTCGTGGGCACGTGTCCGTGCAGGCATCAGCGGCCCCACAACCTTGACTTCGCAGCTTCGCCTGCTGTTCCTCCGTGGCCGGCTGCCACGGCTCCCTCAACGCACTCGGATCCAGCTGGGGGAGCCCGAGTGCGGCGGTCAACAGGCGTGCCCCGAACAGAGGCGGCACGGCGTTGCCCACTTGCTGGGACTGTGCCTTACCGGACCACGGATAGTCCGGCGGGAAGCTCTGCAGCATCCCCGCCTCGTTCATGCTGAACCGCGCGCCCTCGTAGACGATGTTCGCGTCGAGGTGTTGGAAGACCACGAAGCGGGAGATGCGACCGGTGACGGTGAACGCTGGCTGTCGATCGCTCCGCACCCCGCGCCTCCCTGGGATTCCGGAGCTGCCGTAGTTCGAGCGGACCAGGAAAGGAGTGGCGCGCCCCGGATGTGTACCCACAGGTTCGGCGAGCACGTCACCCATCGACCTCCAGGGTTGCAGGCCCTGGTCATCGATTTCCCCGCGTTCTTCGGTTCCTGGTGCCGTGCCCTCGTCGAGGGTCGGCTGATGAGCTTGGCCTGTTGAGGCCTGCTCGTCCTCGCTCCTACGGTTCCATTCCTTCGCCTCGTAGGAACGGTGGGTCGGCACGGGAAGCGAAGGCGCGGCGAGCCCTTCACGACGAGCGATCAATACCGCGCGGGAGCGCTTCTGAGGCACGCCATAGGTCTCGGTGTCGAGGCGGCCGACAACGACCTTGTACTTGGTGCCGTCCGGAAGGCCCGCCCCCTGTAGCACCTTGGCGTAGTGGAGCCAGAGCTCTTCGACCGCGGGGACCTGCTCCAGGACGATGACGTCGTACGGGCGCTTCTCCCGGTTTGGGCTCCTGGTTGCCTGAATGGCGTATCGGAGGGGCTCAAGGACCAGCGCGGTGCGCGGGTCGCTGAGAGTCTTCAGATCCTCGTCGATCGACTCGTCGGATTCGCCCGCCGTCAGTCGCTCGATGTACTCCTTGACCTTGTTCAAGTTCTTACGCCCAGCGCCGTGCCCAGCCACCGAGTAGGTCTGGCAAGGAGGCCCGCCGGCCAGCACGTTGATCTCCGGTGGCAGTGACTCGAAGGCATCTCTACGCACCGCGCTCACATCGGCGTGAAGGGTGTCCAGCCCGGCCGCGTATCGCGTCAGACAGGCGCTCTTGTCCCACTCGATGCCGAGACTCGGGATGTCGAGCGCGTGTCCGGCGACGTCCAGCCCTCCGGGTCCCGCGAAGAGATCCAGGACAAAGGGATTGTCGAGGATGGACTGGTGTGGTGCCGCGCTGGTCATGTGGCGGAAGTCTAGCCGGCCGCGGAGGCTGCTGGATCCCCATTCAGGGCCTTGGCGATGGCCCGGCCCAGAGCCCTTCCGACGGGCGGTGGCGTCGCGTGTCCGATCTGGCGGTACCTGGCAGTTTTGAGCCCTGCGATCTCCCATGTTTCGGGGAAACCCTGCAGTAGCGCCGCCTGCGCCGACGTGATCTTCACCATGTTGTCCCTGCCAAGCTCGGGATTCCATACGAAATCCGCGTTGGGGATCTCGTCACCCACGGTGTGGCCGTTGACGCCCATGGTTGCCCATTTCTGCTTGGCTCCCGTCGGCCCCAGGTCAGCCCCGCCCCGATTCTTCGAGCCGCCGACCAGCGTCGGAGCCGGTTGATCGGCTTGGGCGGCCCAACGGGCGGCGTCCTGCCAACCGCGTGAGGCCATGGACGTTCCCAAGGCAGTACCGACCGTCGTCGGCTGCTGCACGGTCGGTGCCGGCGGCTGGAGTGCCTTGGCCTGCTGCCGTTCGACGGCTACCAGGACGCCCTGCTTACGGTTCTGCGGTACGCCGAAGTCAGCGGCGTTCAAGACGAACCAGCTGAACTCGTAGCCCAAGTGGGCCAGTTCGGCTCGGGCAAAATCACGGAACTGCTGATACTCGTCCGATGAAGCGAGCCCAGGAACGTTCTCGATGAGTACCGCCCGAGGCCTGATCGCATGGATGAGATAGACCGTGGCCTCCAACAGTCGCTCCTCCGTACGTGAATCCGCGCGACTGACGGTCGCATTCGACTTCACCCTTGGCAGGCCGGCCGAAAGGAGATCTACGTCGTGGCTCACGGGATGCTCGGCAGGGTCGAAGTCCAGCAGATCGGTGTGAAGCACGTTCCACTGCGGCCGGTTGGTTCGCAGGGTGGTGACTGCGAGCTCGTCGTCGTCCAGCAGCAGCCGCGGCTCGAATCCTGCCTGCTCCAGCCCGAGGGCGAGCCCGCCCGCCCCGGAGCACACATCTACAAAGGTCAGCGCACTCAATCTCTTCTCCCCCTGGTTCGCTCTGTCCGACGCCGTTCCACGGCTGCCCCCACCCGTACGGCCACTTCCTCGGGAGCCTCGTGCTCCCAGAAGCGCAACACTGTCCAGCCTTCCGCGACCAGCTGTTCAGTCGTCTCCCGGTCGCGGGCCATGTTCCGGTCCAGTTTCTCGCGCCACCACTCAGCGTTGGCCTTCGGCTGCGTCGCATGTTCCGGACACCCGTGCCAGAAGCACCCGTCGATCAGAACGGCCACCTTGACCGACGTGAAGGCCACATCGATTCGGCGTCGGGCCATGCCCGGCACCGGATACTCCACGCGGTAGCGCAGCCCGGCCGCGTGCAGCAAGCGGCGGACCGCCAGTTCGGCGGCCGTGTCCTTGCTGACTTGCCGGCTCATGCGTGCCGAGACGGCGGGGGAGGACGGGATGGCATGTGGCACGCGAGCATTCTGCCAGCGCGGGTGGGCGGTGTGGGGCAGTTGTGGCCGGAATTGGACCGCAGGGGTGCGGGAACGGAGGCCCGGCAAGGGAGGCCCGGCAACGGCCCCGGAACATGACCCAGGACTACGTCGACTCTGAGACCTCGCCCCCAATCCCCGTCTCGTTGCCGTCGGCGTCGTGGAACACCCACTTGCACACGTTCCCGTGCTGCTCCACACCCACCGGCCGCAGACCTCGCTCGGCGATCCCCGCGACCGCGGAACCAGGATCGTCCATCCAGATCATGCTGACCGCGCCGCCGGCGCGGTCAGCGTTTTCGATGATGTACACGTACCGGTCCTCGGCCAACTGCCACACTGCTTCGGTGTCGTTGGGGTAGAAGGTCGGTTCCGCACCGAGGAGCTGTTTGTACCACCCCAAGGCGCTCTCGTAGTTGCTCACTGCGATCCCCGCGAAAATCCCTACAGGCACGACCGGCTCCCTCTCTCTCAAGATCAGCCTCGGGCGGACGGCTGCTTCCATCGCTTCCGTCTGAGGGCAGACTCCGTCAGGGGACAAGACTCATCGGGGCGACAGCCGTGGTCTCCCTTTTACCGCGGGCAGCTACCTTGTCCGCCATGACGCGCACCCCCCAAAGCGACCAGTCCCCCCACGACCCTCAGCACCCCCACCCCCTCGCCGGCAAAGTCGTCGTAATAACCGGCGCCGCCCGAGGCCAAGGCGCCGCCGAGGCCGATGCCCTCGCCCGCGCCGGAGCCCAGGTGATCGCAACCGACGTACGCCCGGAGGCCAACGGAGAGGGCAACGGAGAGAGCACCCCGGGCTGCCGAAAGCTGGACGTATCCAGCGAGGCCGACTGGGCCGCCCTGGCCGCCGAACTCCGCGAGACGTACGGGCAAGTCCACGGCCTCGTCAACAACGCCGGCGTCATCCAGCGCGACCGCCTGGGAGAGGTGAGCCCCGAGGACTTCGCGCACGTGCAGTCGGTGAACACCATCGGCCCGCTGCTCGGCATCCAGCACCTCGCCCCCCTGATGCCGCCGGGCTCGTCGATAGTCAACGTCGGGTCGTCCGCGGCGCTCACCGCCTACTACCCGGTGGCGTACACGGCCAGTAAGTGGGCCTTGCGAGGCGTGTCGAAGATCGCGGCAACGGAGTTGGGCCCGCGAGGTATCCGCGTCAACACCGTGCACCCCGGCTACATCGAGACCGAGATGACCGCGGCCGCCACCCCGGCCTTCCGGGAGGCGATGTTCCGTGAGACGCCGCTCGGCCGGAGCGGCACCGTCGACGACATCGCGCCCCTCGTCGTGTTCCTCCTCTCCGACGCGTCCTCCTTCATCACCGGAGCGGAGATCCCCGTGGACGGCGGCCTCACCGTGCACGGCGGAGTCAAGTCCATCTCGGATGCCGTACGGCCGGAGCAGCCGACCGTCGGGTGAGCCATCGAGGTCCACTCGTTCGGAGCCGCGAGGGCGGCGGTCCCCCCGAATGGCTCGCCCGAATGGCTCGCCGATGCGACAGGCGTCGGGGGAGGGCCTTCACTGGAAAACATGTCTCGCCTTGACCATGCGCGCGCCCGGCGCCTGCGCTCCGCTGCGGCCCTGGGCCTGATCGCGGCCCTGGCCGGCGGCGGCTGCACGGGTACCGACACCTCCGCCGCCGTCCAGAGGGCGGCCGCCCGGGCGACGTCGCCGCTGCCCACCGTCCCGCCGGCCCAGCCGCCGCCGCGGCTCACCCGGGCCAAGGTCGACGCGGCGGTGGACGAGCTCGACGGAGTCGTACGGGACGCCATGCGCAGGACCGGTGTGCCGGGGGTCGCCGTCGGCGTGGTCCACGGCGACAAGGTGCTGTATCTGAAGGGCTTCGGCGAGCGGAAGGCCGGTGCGGAGGGCCGGGTCGGACCCGACACCGTCTTCCAGCTCGCCTCGGTCTCCAAGCCGGTCGCGTCGACCGTGGTCGCCGCGGCCGTGGGGGAGAAGACCGTCGGCTGGGACGACCCGGTCGTCGAGCACAGTCCCGGCTTCGCCCTCAAGGACCCCTGGGTCACCCGCCACGTCACGCTCGCCGACCTGTTCTCGCACCGCAGCGGGCTGCCCGACCACTCCGGGGACCTCCTGGAGGACCTTGGCTACGACCGCTCGTACGTCCTGGAACGTCTGCGGTACGAACCGCTGGAGCCGTTCCGTGCCAGCTACGCGTACACCAACTTCGGGCTGACCGAAGCCGCGGCCGCCGTCGCGCGGGCGGCGGGCACCAGCTGGGAGAAGCTGTCCGCGGACAAGCTGTACCGGCCGCTGGGCATGGACTCCACCAGCTCCTCCTTCGCCGACTACGAGAAGGCCAAGAACAAGGCCGTCACCCATGTGAAGCAGGGCGGCACCTGGCAGGCCGAGTTCGTACGGGACGCCGACGCCCAGAGCCCGGCGGGCGGAGCCAGCTCCACCGTCCGGGACATGGCGAAGTGGCTGCGCCTGCAGCTCGGCAACGGCAAGTTCGAGGGGCGGCAGGTCGTCGACGGCGACGCGCTGGACGAGACCCACCTGCCGCACATCGTCTCCGAGCCGCCGCACGCGCCGGCCGGCAGGACCGGGTTCTACGGGCTCGGCTGGAACGTCGGTTACGACGACCAGGGCAGGCTGAAGCTCGGCCACTCCGGCGCCTTCGCGATGGGCGCGGCCACCCATGTCTCGCTGCTGCCCTCGGAGAACCTCGGCATCGTCGTCCTCACCAACGGCGAGCCCATCGGCGTACCCGAGGCGATCGCCACCACCTTCCTCGACACCGCGCAGACGGGCGGGCCCACGGTCGACTGGCTGACGTTCATCGGCCCGCTCATCCAGCAGGCGGCGGCGGGTGACCGCTCCGAGACCGACTACACCAAGCCTCCGCCACGGCCCGCACCGGCCAGGGCGGACGGCGCCTACACGGGAACCTACGCCAACGACTTCTACGGCCCGATGACCGTGAGCGCCCAGGGCGACGACCTCAGCATGCAACTGGGGCCGAAGAAGCAGCGGTTCACCCTGCGGCACTACAACGGCGACACCTTCAGCTACCGCACCACGGGCGAGAACGCCGTCGGGCTGTCCGGCGTGACCTTCAGCGTCGGGTCCGGCGGACGCGCCGACAAGGTCCGCGTCGAGAACCTCGACGCGAACGGCCTCGGCACCTTCACCAGGGAGTGAGCGAGCGTCAGCGACCTCACGGCCCATCTCCACTGAGACAGGACAACCGGCGGAGCCCCGGATGTCTCACATGTAGTCGAAGTACCGGTCGTACCAGTTCGTCTTCCCCAGCTCCTCGTCATCCTCCTCGTCCTCGTCCATCACGCCCGCTGCCACCAGCACCGCCACCAGTTCCACGTCCTCCGCCGGCGCCAAGCGCGTCGGCCCGTCGTACGGCTCACGGAGCAGCTCGGGGGGTACGAAGGTGCAGCCCAGTTCCGTGCAGACGCCGTCGAACCACGTCGCGAGCTCCTCGGGCAGGCCCTCCTCGCCGCCCGGGACATCCTCACCCGCTCCCACCCGCGCGGTGACGAAATAGTCGCCGAAGTTGCTCATCATGATGTACAGGGGGCGGCCGAGGCCCGTCGTGTCCGCCGGGACGTCGATGACGCCGTAGAAACTGGTGTCCTGGCCCAGGCCGCTGGAGAAGGACGGGCCGAAACGTTCCTTGACGGAGCTCACCAGCCCGGCGAAGCAGTTCCGCGAGGTCACCAGGTCGAAGTCCGCGGGGCGTTCGAGGTGGCGGGGATCGTCGTGCTCCAGCAGGAGCGCCCGGATCCGGTCCAGCGGGAGCATGTCGTGCCCTTCCATCCGTTTGTCGGTTGTCGTACGGGGAGGGTGGTGGACCCGGAGCCCGGGCCCACCACCCTCATCCATCAGGTCAGGGGTTTCTCGGGCAGCTGGGATCGGAGGCCGGGAACACGGTGCGGATCTTGTGCCTCCCCTTCTTGGGCGGACTGGTGACGATGCACAGGTACTTCTCGCCGTTCTCGCCGATTGCCTCGTCGTAGTCGACCCGGGTGACCCTGTTGCTGCCGTTCGTGGGCACCTGCGTCCCGCCCCTTGCCCAGGCGTCGTCGATCATGGCCAGGAGCTCGTCCTGGTCCTTCACCTTGAAGACGCCGTGCAGGGGCTTGCCGGGGTTGGGCCTGGTGTGGGCCATGACGTGCTCGATGTAGTGCTCCGCGTCGGTCCTCCTCATGTAGACCAGGCCTGCCGGTGACTGGAGTACGTCGTTGCCGAAGTTCGCGAAGCCGGTCGGGCAGGGGAATGGATCCGCTGCCAGGGCTGTCCGCGTCAGGCTCCTGACGCACACCGGGAAGTCCGGGCTCTTGCCGAACAGCTTCTTGAAGAAACCGTCCGCCTTGCCGCCCCACTTGCCGAACTTGATTCCCGCGGCGCCCCAGCCCGCGAACGGCACCATGCCGGCGCAGGACAGACCCGCGTCGACATACTCACCCTCGCCGGCGTACCAGGCGCAGTTGGCGCCGTCGGCGGCCTCGCCGAAGCCGGGGATCAGGCCGAGGATGTCGAGGCTGAAGTGGCCGCCCTCGGAGAGGACCTTGCCCCAGTCGATCTCCTCAAGCTGGTTCAGGTACGCCTCGAGCTCCTCGTCCTCCGTATTCTGCCGCCGCTCCTCGGCCTGGGCGGCCAGGTCCGCGAAGTGCTGCCTGATCTCCTCCTGCAGCTTCCGGAAGGCGATGTCCCCGGCCTCGTCGGCGGCCTTGCTGGCGGCGTCGGCGTCCTTGCCGGCGGCGATGGACGAGGCGTACGCGGCGTCGGCCGCCGCCCAGGCATCGCTCGCCGAGCGCTGCGCCTGCGCGGCGGAGGACTCCGCGCGGGACGCCGACAGGTCGGCGTCCTGTGCGGCGCTCTGCGCGCTGGCCTCGGCGGCACGTGCCGACCTGGCCGAGGCAGCCGCCTCGGCCGCGGACTTCTCGGCGGCGTCGGCGTGGGCGTCGGCCTGCTTGGCGTACTCGCCCGCCTGGGTCGCGGACGCCGCGGCCTGCTGGCGGTACTGCTCCGCCTCGGCCGCCGCCTTACGGGCCTCGGCCGCCACCTTGGCGGCCAGCGCGGCGTCCTGCTGCGCCTTCGAGGCGATCGACGCCGCTCCGGAGACCAGGCCCAGGATCCGCGAGACGTGCGTGGCGGTGAGCCGGTCCTTGCGTACGGCCCGGAACCGCTCGACCTCGATGAACTGGTGCAGCACCTGAGGCGGTCCGGCAAGGGCGACGTCGGCCGCCGCCTTGAGCTCGGGGCCGCCGGTGCTCCTCAACTGGACGGCGCTGACCCGCTCGTCGCTCGTACGGGCCGTGAAGTAGCCGGAGTGGATGAACGCCCGCATCTGGTCCGGCGAGCCGGAGGTGAGTGCCGCCTGGCCGGCCTTCTGCACCGCGGAACCGGCACCCTCCATGAGCTGGGTGGTCTCGACGCGGTAGTCGTTCTTCGCCGCGTTGTGCTGCCCGGTCGTGACGAAGGCGCTGATCTGCGCGGTGTTTCCGGTGAGCGCGGACTCCGCGGCCGTACGGACGGCCGCGTACTCCGATTCCCAGGCCAGGTTGACGACGCGGGCGTACTCGTCCCGCTCGCCCGCCTCCTGCCAGCCGGCCCGGATGTACTCGACGACCAGCGCGTCCGAGCCCGCGAGAGCGGCCTCGGCCGTGGTGACGCTCCAGGGACCGCGGTTCTTCGCGACGTGCAGCGCGACCTTGCGGGCCTGCACGGCGGCGACGGCGAGGTCGGCGCCCGGGCGGGTCACCTCCGCCGCGAGACGCACTGCCTCCGCGTCGGCGGCCTTGGCTGCCTCACTGTCCTTCTGTTTCTGCGCCTCGCGCTCGCTGTCCGCGATCTTGTAGGCCTTGGCCTGCTCGATCTCGGTGTACCTGCGGTCGGCCAGTTCCTCGGCCTCGACCTCACGGGCCAGGTCGAAGGTGGTCCTGGCCTGGACGACCGCGGCGGTCGCGGTGTCGGCCGCCGTCTTGGCCGCCGCCGCGTGCTTGGTCGACTCGGCCGCGGCCTTGGCCGCGTCACCGGCGTGCTCGGCGGCCTCGTCGGCGGCGGCAGCGGCGTTCTCGGCGTGCACGGCGGCCGAGTTGGCGGCGTCGCGGGCCTCGCGCGCCGCCTTGGCGGCCCTGGCGGCCAGCGCCACCGCCTTGTTCGCGGCTCGCGTGGCCTCGGCCGCGTGCCTGCGGGCGTCCGCGGCAGCTGCCCTGGCCCGCGCGGCCTGGGCGCTGGACACGTTGGCGTGACCGCTGGCCTCCTGCGCGGCGGCCGCGGCCAGGTCCGCGTTGGTGCCCGCGCCGGCGGCGGCCAGGGCGGCCTTGCCCGCCTCGTCGGCCGCGTCACCGGCGAAATCGGCGGCCTGGGCCGCCTTCTTGGCGCCCGCGGCGGCGGCACGCGCACCCTCCGCGGCCTTGCGCGCCGCGGAGGCCTTGCTCGCGTCGGTCGCCGCGTCGGCGGCCGCGCTGCGGGCGCGGGACGCGGCCTGGGCGGCGCCCGCGGCTGCTGACGCGGCCTGCGAGGCGGCGTTCGCGGCGATCCGGGCCGAGGTGTTGGCGGCGTGGGACGCGCTGATCGCCTCCTGCGCGGCCTTGGCCGCACCCTCGGCGGCGTCGGCCGCGCGTCCGGCGGCGTTGGACGCCCTGGTCGCGTCGTCCTTGGCGGCCTCGGTCTCGGCGGCCGCCTTCTGCGCGGCCTCCTTGGCGAGCTTGGTCGCGGCGATCGCGCGGGCCGACGCCTCCTTGGCGGCCTCGGTCTCCACCTGCGCCTGGCGACCGGCCTCCTGCACGAGGGCGACGAGCTCCTCGATGGTGGCGTGTTCCTGGTCGCGGGCCCGCGCGATGTGCTGGCCCACCTCCAGGAACTCCGTCACGTCCTCGGGCGTGCCGTCGAGGGCGACCTGGGCGGCCTCCTTGGTCGCCGGGCCGCCCAAGGTCAGGATCTGGACAACCTGGACCCGTTCGTCGTTCTCCCGGGCCGCGTACTGGCTGTCGACGATGAAGTTCTGGACGTCGTCGGCGGTGCCGTCCAGCGCCGCCCGGCCGACCTCCTTCACCTCGGGGCCGCCGGCGCTGACGATCTGGGCGGCACGGACCCGCTGGTCCTGCTCCAGCGGCGCCTGCCAGCCGGTCTTCAGGAACGTGTCGAGCTGTGCCGGCGTACCGGCGAGGGCCTGCTGCGCGGCCTCGCGCACGCCACGGCCGCCGGCCGAGAAGACCTGCACCGTGGCCACTCGGTCGTCACTGAGCTCGGCCACCGCCTGCTCGCGGTCGAGGAACTCGCGTACGTCCGCGTCCGTCCCCAACAAGGCCGCCTCGGCGGCCGCCTTGACGCCCGGGCCACCGGCCTTCCACGCCGTCAGGACCTTGCCCCGGTCCGTGGCCGGGATGTGCGAGTTGCTCAGATCCTCGTTGTTCACCGGGTCTTCGAGGGCAACAGCCGGTGCGGAGCCGAGGATTCCGGCTAGGAGCGATATCAGGAGAGCAAGGCAGACTGCCTGTATTGCCCGTATCGACCGCTTCATTCTGCTTGCGGGCCCTCGTCGGCCGGCCGCATCAGCGCGGGCCCTTAATCTTTGTCTCAAAGTAACCAGTATCCATTTCTCGGTCTGGCGCCAACCGGCTTGCCAGATAACGGATTTCGGCCCGGCGATCATACGCGGAAATCCGTCGGAACACCGGTGCACCTGCAACGAACGCTTGCTATCTTGACGTGCGCGATTTTCGACGGGGCGGCAGATCCGGTGGGGGTCGATATGTTGAATCTTCCCTTCCGGATTCGTTCCGTTCACCTCCTGGAAGGAACTCTCTGTTGAGATACCACGCCCGTAAATTGCTGCTTTCCGGAATGACCGCGGCAGCGATCGTCGGAGCCTCCGCGTTCGCCGTCGCCAATACCGGCACCGGCTCGGACGCCGACACCGAGAACGCGGCCGCCGACGTGCCGCCGTACGCCGTCGAGGACTTCGCCTACCCGGGCGCCGACAAGATCCTCGCCGAGCAGGGCATCACCCTGAAGCGCGGCGACGGCCGTATCACCCTCGCCGCCTGCGACGAGGCCGCCGACCAGCTCAAGGTCCTCACCCGTGTCGGCGCCGGCGAGTTCTGCTTCAAGGTCACCTCCACCACCGGCTACCTCACCCTCGAACTCGCCGATGTCTTCGCGATCCAGACCGAGTCCCACCCGGTCCGCGCCGAACTGACCGCCGAGGGCGTGAGCAAGACCGTCAACGTGCCCAAGAACGACTTCAAGGGTGTCGGAGAAGGCGTCAACGAGCCCCCCACCGTGCTCCTCGAACTCCGCGTCACCGGCTGACCGGCAGACCGTTCCCCCACCACCACCCAGGTCGCACCGCAGAACCTGACGAACAGAACGAGGAACGAGGAACGTCAACGTGCCCAACAGACGTATACGCGTGGCTCTCACGAGCGGCGCACTCATCACCGCCGTCGCGGCGAGCACACTTGCCGCCGCCCCGGCGCAGGCCTTAGCCGGCCCCGTGGCCTCCGCCGGCACCTATTCCTTCACCGCGCGGCTGACCCTGGGAGACGACCGGCGCGGGTGCTCCGGCGTGCTGGTGGCGCCGGGCTGGATCGCCACCGCGGCCAGTTGCTTCGCCGACCCGGCCACGGAAACGGTGCCGGCGGGCAAGCCCGCGCTGAAGACCGTCGCCACCATCGGCAGAAACGATCTGACCACCACCGCCGGGCAGGTCCGCGAGGTCGTCGAGCTGGTGCCCCGCGAGGGCCGCGACCTGGTCCTGGGCCGGCTGGCCACGCCCACCACCGGCATCACCCCGGTCAAGTTCGCCACCACACCCCCCGCCGTCGGTGAGACCCTGACCGCCGCCGGGTTCGGCCGCACCAAGGACGACTGGGTGCCCCTCCAGCTCCACACCGGTGGCTTCACCGTCAGCGCCTCCGACACCACCACCCTGAACCTGACGCCGAAGACCGCTTCCGACGCCATCTGCCAGGGCGACGCGGGCGGCCCGGTCGTCCGCGACAACAACGGCACCCCGGAGCTGGTCGCCCTCAACAGCCGTTCCTGGGGCGGCGGTTGCTTCGGCTCCGACGAGACCCGCACCGGCGCTGTCGCCACCCGCGTCGACAACACCGTCAGTGGTAACCGGATCACCGCCGGCACCGTCCTGCTGCCCGGCGACAGCCTCGTCTCCAACTCGGCCCGCCTCACCATGGGGGCCGACGGCAACCTCGCCATCCGCTCCGACGCGGGCCCGATCGTGTGGTCCACCGGCACCGTCGGCAACGCGGGTGCCACCGCGCGCTTCGACGACAACGGCAACCTCGCCGTGATCGCGGCCGACGGCACCACCGTGCTGTGGGAGTCCAGGACCACCGCCCCGGGCGGCCGGGCCGTCCTCCAGGACCGCGGCAACTTCGTCATCCACAACGCCCAGGGCGAGTCCCAGTGGGCCAGCGGCAGCGCCCTCCGCCACGACTACAACGGGGACGGCCGCAGCGACATGGCCAGCTGGTACGACTACGGCGACGGCCACGACTCGGTGCACACCTTCCTCGCCGAGCCTGCCGGCGGGCTGAAGGCCCCCTCCATCGCCTGGACCAGTCCGGCCGGCAACTGGACGGCGGGTCAGATGAAGCGCACCACCGGCGACTACAACGGCGACGGCATCGCCGACCTGGCCGCTGTCTACGGCTACACCGACGGCCAGGTGAAGACGTTCACCTGGCTCGGCAAGGGTGACGGCACCTTCCAGACACCGTTCTCGTCCTGGGCGGTGGCGTCCGGCTGGACCTTCGCCCGCATGGACCTCCACAGCGGTGACTTCGACGGCGACGGCCGCGACGACCTCGCCGTCTGGTACGACTACGCCGACGGCCACGACTCTCTGTTCACTTTCACGGCGAACTCCAACGGTGGCTTCAACAACCCGGTCGCGTCCTGGACGACGCCCGCGGGGAACTGGACCCAGACGAGCGGCAAGCCGACGGTGGGCGACTTCAACGGCGACGGCCGCGACGACCTCGCCGTCTGGTACACGTACGGCGAGACCCGCGCGAAGCTGTGGACGTTCAAGGCCACTGCCAAGGGCGGCTTCAACGCCCCGATCGGCTCCTGGGAGAGCGACACCTGGGGCGCCGCGGACCGTACGTCGGTGTTCGCGGGCGACTTCGACGGCGACGGCCGCGACGATGTGGCCGCCTGGTACGACTACGCCGACGGCCACGATGCCATCCTCGTCGCCACCGCCGCGGCCGACGGCAGGTTCGGCAGGCCCGTCGAAGCCTGGACCACCCCGGCCGGCAACATGACGCGTGCGAGCCTGGAGTTCGTCACCGGCGACTACAACGGCGACGGCAAGGACGACTTCGGCGCGATGTACGGCTACGGCGACGGCCGGGTGAAGATGTTCACCTGGACCGCCCAGGGCAACGGCAGGCTCAACGCACCCGTCGGCAGCTGGGAAACCGCAGCGGGCAACTGGACCTTCGCCCGCGTCCACATGATCGAGCGCTACAACACCGCCGGGTAACACCTGAGCCGTTGACACCTGACACGTAGCGCAGCACCTGACACCTGCCCGACATCGACAACCGTGGTTCCAGCCGCATCACCTGCCGGGCGGAACCACGGTTGTCCGTGTTCGGGCTACGTCCTGGTAGCCCTGTAGCCCTCTACACCCCGACCCGCCCGTGGCACCCCTCATAAGCGGCCCCCGACCCGCACCAGCACACCGCCCCCCGCTGTGGAGGCCACCCCACAGCCTTCCCCCGGGCCGCCAGCGTCGTCGCGTACTGCGGCAGCAGGTCGATGTCCCCCGGAGACGCTGCCTCGGAGGCCGCGAAGGCCTCGTAGGAAGGCACCGTTCCCGTGACGATCCCCAGGTTGGCCGTGCCGGAGGCCGCGAGCTCCCGCAGTGACGCCTCTATCGTCGCGAGGTGCTCCTCGTGCGAGGGGTATTCGTCCGCGAGGCCCGGATACGCCCCCACCAGCTCCGCCAGTTCCCCCGCCGGCCAGTGCAGGACCGCCACCGGGAACGGGCGGGACAGCGCCTCCCGGAACGCGCCCAGTTCCGCCCGTAGACGGGAGATCTCCGCCTCCAGCTCCGCCGGGTTGTCCGAGCCCAGGGACCAGACCCTCTTGGGGTCGTGGAGCTCGTCCAGCGAGACCGGTGACGAAGGGGATGAATGGGACGAGTGGACCGTGTCCGCCACCATGTCCCACTCGTCGTGGGCGACACCCAGCATCCGGCGTACGCGGTGGCGGCCGTACAGCAACGGGTGGGTGGAGTACGGGGGTTCCTGGGCGTTCGCGATCAGCAGGCGGGCCGCCTGGGTGAACGTCTCCTGGGCCGCTTCCAGCTCGTCGTGGGACTCCAGGGACTCCGCGACGATCACCCAGGGGGCGGGGTCGCGCGGGGCCTCGGCGCGGACGCCGTCGATGATCGCCCGGGCCTCCGCCTCGTGGCCGTACTCCCACAGGTTCGATGCCTTGAGGGCCCGGATGAGGTGGGGGTTCTCCAGAGAGCCGGGGGATTGGAGCAGGCGGTCGTACAGGGCGGTCGCGGCGGGGCGGTCGCCGGCCAGTTCCAGGTGCGCCGAGGCCTGCAGGAGCAGGTGTTCGGCGTCCTCGGGGTAGAGGCCGGTGGTCCGCTCCAGGCGAGCCGCTTCGGCGAGGTGGTCGACGTTTTCCGCAGGCGTGTCCGGGCGCATGGGATCACCGTACTGCCGACGACCGACAAAGAAGAGTGGCATCCATGAGCATCCATGACAGGGCTCGACGAGGAGGGGAGGCATCCGGTCCGGTGCCTCCCCTCCCCGGCACCTCAGATGGTCACCCCGTCCACCTGCAACGTCTGCACCGCGCCCGCCGCGAACGGCACCGCCACCGACTTTCCGCTCAGGAACGTGTCCGAACGGGCCCGGTAGAGGTCACCGCCGCCGCTCGTCACCGTGTTCCAGCGGGGGACCAGGCCGCCCGAACCGCCCGTCACCGTCGTGAAGTTGGAGAGGTTGAAGGTGAGGGTCTGGGCTGCTGTGCTCGTGTTCACCGCCACGATCACCAGGCGCTTCGCACTCGCGTCGTACGCCGCCGCCGCGTAGCTGACGCCCGTGTCGAGGATCGTCATGCCGGGGCGGATGTGGCGGCTGAACTGCGCCATCACGTAGTACTTGGTCTGGACCGTCGTCGGCTGGAGCGTGCTCGGGTTGTAGGCGATCATCGCCCAGCCCGTCGTCGGGTCCATGACCTGCCAGTAGACCCAGGCCGTGGGGTGCAGCCAGCGGAAGTCGTAGCAGAGGTTCGACGCCATGGTCAGGCCGGTCGCGTCGCTGTCACCCGTCTCCGAGTTCCACAGCTTCTTGCCGGACGTCGTCACCACGTCCGTGTAGAGGAGGTCCCGGCGGCCCCCCGAACCCTGGTAGCCGTGCACGTTCACCTGGCTCACCAGGGCCTTCGTCGACGATCCGAAGGCCGCCCAGGTCGTACGGGCGGTGTCGATGTTCGTCTCGTCCGAGGCCGCGATCCTGATCCCGGTCAGGCCACGGGCGTCCAACTCGCTTCGCATGTACGGGAGTACGGCGGCCTGGACCGACGCGTCCATGTGGCAGCCCTCCTGCGTCCCCGTGGCCGTCCACCAGTTCGCCGCGGGTTCGTTGAACGGGTCCACCGTCGCGAAGTTCACGCCCCAGTTGTTCTTGGCGTACAGGGCCACGGCGGCCAGGTGCGAGGCGTGCTGGCGGTAGTTCCAGGTCTGGAGGTTGTTGCCGCCGCCCGAGGCGCCCGACGGGTTGTGGTTCGCACACATCCACCACATCGGCGAGTTGGCGAACAACTCGGTGGTCGCGCCGCGTGCGACCGCCTTCGTCAGCGCCGCGCGCTGCGTCGCGTCCGCCGTCCACTTCCAGGCCGAGGACGTGGGGTTCTCGTTGTTCCAGTCCTGCCAGTAGCCCTCGATCTGCTTGTACGCCGGGATGTTCGCCGACTTCACCATGCTCTGGCCGCCCACCGAGTTCGAGCTGCACGCGCCGAGGTTGTAACGGGCGATGTTCAGACCCAGACCGGGCAGTGAAGTGCCGTTGTAGGTAGTCGACTTGGTGGTGAAGAAGATGTCCGCGAAGTCGTCCCGGGCGCCGAACACGTTCGCCCACCAGGCGAGCGAGGTGCCCCAGCCTTCCCATGTCCCGTACTTGGTACCGGGGTTGAGCGTGATGGTCGCGTCGGCCCGCGCGGTGCCCGTCGCCAGGGCGCTGCCCAGGAGGGTGCCCCCTGCCGCGGTCAGCAGGGATCTGCGTCGGATCATGGCTTCTCCGTCCGGATTATGACCTTCCGTTCATGCCAGAAGGAAGCATCAGGTGTGGTGCGTGGGGTTGTCGAGAGTTATGACAGCGCTTTCTAAAACCATTGGACAAAGGGGGCAAGCCTGGTTACTTGGCGAGGTCTGGCCTATCGTGCGGCCCGGCGTCCCCATGAGCGCGAAGGAGGCGTACGCATGCGGGCTCGGGCTCCTGTGGTACGACACCGCACACTCCGCCGGCGCGCGATGTGGACCTGCGGGGAGCTAGGGGTGGCACTGCATGCCGGGGAGTGCGCACGAGGGCGGCTTAACTCGATCGTGTGATGTCGGCTTCCGGGCTTGCGGTGGCCTGGGCCGTCCGGGTTAACGTGATCGTGCGATCTGGGATGCCGGGTACGGCGCCAGTGTGCGGGGCCCCTGCTCCACCGGAGTGATGGTTCAGGGCTTCCTCGTCGCCTCTGGCCGTATCCAACTGGCTAGGTCGTACAGGGAACTGGCCTCCCGGGCCCGGACCACGGACAGGATCCGTGTCGCCGCCCCGGGGTCGAGTACGCCGGGGACCAGTTCGCCCAAGACCGTTCGGGGCGCGCGGCTGAGCGGACTCGCTCTTGCTCAGTCACCAGAGGAACGGTACGTCGGCCACTATTCCGGCACCCAACAGCCGAGCCACGCCGGTAACTTCGCCCACCGCAACATTCAGGGCGAAGCCTTCCGGTACATCAACCGGCTGTTACACGGCGACCTCGCAGGTCGAGATGCGGGTCGACGGTGTACTCATTCACCGTCGACCGCACGCTTTCCCGAACCTCGGCGCGTGACGACGGCGTGATCAGGGCCGTACCCCGTTCCATGGTCAGGCCGGCGTACGGCTACGACACCCCCGGCTACTACCTGACCCTCACCACCTGTACCCCGGAGTACACGTCCCGTTACCGTCTGATCGTCTGGGGCAAGCTCACGTCGATGCGGCCCCGCTGAGCCGAGAACCAGGCATCCTGTATAACGAACGGCAGGGTGATGGCATGAGAGGGGGTGGGGGCATGATCCGGAGCTGGAGTCCGGTCCGGGCGAATCCGCGTGCCGCCGCCGCGCTGTTCCTGCTGCTCCTCGAAGTCGTGCTGCTCGACACCGGCAGCCTCTCCGCCGCCGTCGCCCTCGCGGCGACCGCTGCGGCCGGGTCCGCGTTCGCCGCCTGCTCGCTCATCGTCGCGCGCAGCGCGCCCGTCGCGCCGCCCACCCGGGTTCGTACGGCCATCCGCGACCGGGCCCGCCGTACCGCCTTCCTGCCACAACGCGACCCCGACGCCCGTGGCCGCACCCGCCCCCGCGCCCCGGGATCCGCCCTCCCGACGGCCGCCGCGTAGGGCACAGCACCACCGACCACCACCGGTGACAGTGACCCGCGCGGGTCGTCATACCGATCTCCATATTCCGTATCCCGTATTCCGTGTCTCGCATGCACGGAAATCCACGGAAATCGACGGAATCTCCGGTACGACGAGACCCTCGGAGGGCTCACTCATGTCCGCGTTCCTGTCCGTTTTCGCCAGTCTGGTCGAGCATCTCGCCGACCTGCTCCAGCCCCTCTTCCACACCTCCTCGGCTGCCGCCGCGATCATCCTGTTCACGGCGTTCGTACGACTCCTCGTGCATCCCCTGTCCCGGGCGGCGGCGCGCGGACAGCGGGCGCGCGCCGCGTTGCAGCCGAAGGTCGCCGAGCTGCGGAAGCGGCACGCCAAGGATCCCCAGAAGCTCCAGAAGGCCGTCATGGCCCTGCACGCGGAGGAGAAGGTCTCGCCGCTGTCGGGGTGCTTCCCGAGTCTGTTCCAGCTGCCCGCGTTCTTCCTGCTCTACCACCTCTTCTCCAACGCGGAGATCGGCGGTCGGGCCAACGATCTGCTGACCCACCGGCTGTTCGCCGCGCCGCTCGGCGAGCGGTGGGCCGACGCGCTGGGTGGCGACGGGATCATCGGGGCCGCGGGGGTCGTCTACCTCGGACTGTTCGTCCTGGTCGCCGCTGTCGCCACCTTCAATTACCGGCGTACGAAGCTGGTGATGGCCGCCAACCCGGTGGCCGTGAACCCCGGCGGTGGTGAGCCGGTGCCCGGGCTCGCCTCGGTCGGCAAGTTCATGCCGTTCATGTCCTTCTTCACGCTCTTCAGCGTGGCCGTGATGCCGCTGGCCGCCGCGCTCTACATGGTCACCAGTACGACGTGGAGCGCCGTCGAGCGGGCGGTGCTGTACCGGTGGCAGCTCTCCGCGCAGTCCGGTGCGCAGTCCAGTACGTGAACCGGGTATTGCGGACCGGGCGACAAGCTCGGAGGATCGACCAGTCATCCGATGACTGGTGACCTAGGGAGAGAGCCAACATGAAGCTGCTGCGAGTCGGTACGGCGGGGGCGGAGCGGCCCGCGCTGCTCGACGCCGAGGGAATTCTCCGGGACCTGTCGGGGGTCGTCCCGGACATCGACGGCGCCCTGCTCGCCGACGACGCGGCGCTCGGCCGGATCCGGGCCGCCGCCGACGCCGGTGAGCTGCCCGCGCTGGACGCGACCGGGCTGCGGATCGGGCCGCCGCTGGCCCGCATCGGCAAGATCGTGTGCATCGGCCTCAACTACCACGACCACGCCCGCGAGACCGGCGCCGAGCCTCCCTCCGAGCCGGTGATCTTCTTCAAGGCGGCGGACACGGTCGTCGGGCCCTACGACACGGTGCTCGTGCCGCGCGCGTCGGTGAAGACCGACTGGGAGGTCGAGCTGGCGGTCGTCATCGGACGTACCGCCCGCTATCTGGGCTCGCACGAGGAGGCGCTCGCGCATGTGGCCGGGTACGCGGTCTCGCACGACGTGTCCGAGCGCGAGTTCCAGCTGGAGCGGGGCGGGACGTGGGACAAGGGGAAGAACTGCGAGACGTTCAACCCCCTGGGCCCGTGGCTCGTGACCGCGGACGAGGTGCCGGACCCGCAGGGTCTGGGGCTGCGGCTGTGGGTCAACGGGGAGCCGAAGCAGGACGGCACGACCGCCGAGCAGATCTTCGGGGTCGCCGAAGTCGTGCGGTACGTCAGCCAGTTCATGACCTTGTACCCGGGTGATGTGATCAACACGGGTACGCCGGCGGGCGTTGCGCTGGGGGCGCCTGAGCCCAAGCCGTTCCTTCGGGCCGGGGATGTGGTGGAGCTGGAGATTGATGGGCTCGGGCGTCAGCGGCAGGAGTTCAAGGGCGCGTGAGTGGTGGGTGCGGGGGTTGTTGGCTGCGGGTCCGGTGGGGGCTTGTCGCGCCCCGCGGCGGAGCCGCAGACCGGATACAGCCCCGCGCCCCTGAAGGCGCTTCGCGCCCCTTCAGAGCGCGGTGGGCACCGGCGCTTCAACAGACCCGGCGGTCGATTGCCGCCCCTCCCTTGCCACCGAGACGATGAGTTCGCGCAGCCTGCTGACATACAACCGCATGTTCTTCTGTGCCACGTCCGTGTCCGGGTAGCGGGCTGCGAACTGGAGGCCCTCGTGGAGGCGGGTGACCCAGGCGCAGACCTGGTCGCCGTACGAGACGCGGATCAGGCCGTACGCCTTCAGGTCCTGCCATCGTTCCGAGCCGGGGACGTTTCGCGCGTCGACGAAGGAGACGATCGAGTAGAGGTCCGGTGAGGTGGGCCGGAAGTCGGAGCCCAGGAGCTTCAGTACGCGGGCGATGGGCATCCTCGACAGGGGCCGTTTCGCCCGCAGCGCGCCGCGGACCAGGTTCAGCGCGCCGTCGAAGTCCGACACCTGGCCCACCGGGATCTCGAGCGGCGCGCCGCCCACGTACCAGCCCACCGAGTCCGACCACTCGGACCGCGCCCGGGTGTGGAACGGCACGACAGTGCGGTACACCTGCTGCCCGCCGATCTCGCGCACGATGAGCGCGGTGGCCGCGAGGATGCCGGTCATGCTGCCGCCGTACGGACGGCAGTACGCCTCGAACGCCGCCGCGTCCGCGTCGTCCACGAGCCACTCCTGCATCAACTGCTGCGTGGGCAGCGGCCCTTCGGGGTCGAGGCCGAGGTCGACGGGGAAGTTCGGCAGCTTGCCGTCGCACCGGGCGATGAACTCCCGCCAGTCGGCGACGATCGAGTGGGTCTCGTCGATCCCGTCGGCGTGCGTACGCTCGCTCGCGCAGAAGTCGACGTAACTGGCGACCGGCGCCGTCTCCACCGTCCTGCCGTCGAGGCCGGCCGTGTAGAGTTGGTGGATCTCGTGGGAGATGCGGAAGATCGAGTACGAGTCGACGTTGGTGTGGTCGAACGCCATGTACACGCTGGTGCTGTCGTCCCTGACGACCGCGCTGTAGATGAAGTTCGGCCAGCTCAGCGCGTCCGCCGCGATGTCGAACCGATCCTGCAGATAGCGCGGCAGCGCCTCCCCGTCCGCGAAGACACCGACGTCCTCGCGGTGCAGGACGACGGCGTCGGGGGCGAGGGTGAAGCGCCGCAGCTCCTCGTGGGAAGAGGGAGAACCGGGAGAGCCGGGCGCCCAGCGGAAACCGCTGCGCAGGGTCTCGTGCCGCAGGGTCCAGGTCCGCAGCGCCTCCTGGAGGACGTCGAGATCGACCCGCCCGGGGATGTCGAAGGACGTGCCGAGCCAGGTCGGCACGAACAGGCCGTCCTCGCGCACGGTGCGCGCGGTGCGGACGTGGGCCTCCTGTACGTACGCGGGTGGGCGGGTGTCTTCCGGCAGGTCGGCGACGCTTTCGACGGTCGTCGGATGCAGGGTCCAGGTCACGAGCCGTCCGGGCCGGATCTCGCAACGGTGGATATCGGTCAGTCGCACGGGAATTCTCCGTTCGCATGCGTGTCACCGGGCTCCTGGGTACCGCCCGATGACACGTGCAGACCAACGACCGAACACATCCGGAGGAAACGCCGCCGCTTCAGGGCCTGAGCAGATCCCCTCCAGTCCCTTACGTCTCTTTCACGTCTGCTTCAGCTCCAGCAGAGCGGCCAGACGGCGCCAGCCGTCGCGGGGGAGGGCACCCCTGGCCTGGTCCTCGACGACCTGGAGGGTGACATGGTCGGCGCCTGCGGTGTGGAAGGCGTCGATCCGCTCGCGGATCCGGTTCTCGTCGCCCCATGCGAACACCGCGTCGACCAGCCGGTCGCTGCCGCCGTCCGTGATGTCGTCCTCGGTGAAGCCGATGCGCAGGAAGTTGTTGGTGTAGTTCGGCAGGGTCAGGTACATCGCGAGGGTGCCACGGGCGGTCGCGCGGGCCCGGTCCGGGTCCGTGTCCAGTACGACCTTCAACTCCGGTGCCAGCAACGGGGATTCACCCAGCGCCGCCCGCGCCTGCGCGGTGTGCTCGGGGGTCACGAGGTACGGGTGCGAGCCGGCGGCGCGGTCCCGCGACAGCTCCAGCATCTTCGGGCCGAGCGCGGCCAGCACCCGGCGTTCGGCGGGCTGTCCGGCCGCGTCCAGGGCGTCGAGGTACTCGACCATCGAGGCGTACGGGCGACGGTACCGTTCCGCCTGGCCGGCGTGGCTCACCCCGAGGCCGAGGAGGAAGCGGCCGGGGTGGGCCGCCTCCAACTCCGCGTAGGCGGACGCCGTTTCGGTGGCCTCGTCCTCCCAGATGCTCTGGATGCCGGTCGCCACGACGAACCGCGAGGTCG
Organism: Streptomyces sp. NPDC020898; assembly: GCF_044333925.1. NCBI lineage: Bacteria > Bacillati > Actinomycetota > Actinomycetes > Kitasatosporales > Streptomycetaceae > Streptomyces > Streptomyces sp. NPDC020898. The sequence goes on along the minus strand of NZ_JBIRRV010000001.1, from coordinate 1,573,795 downwards.
CCTCGACGAGCGGAACGGCGTGCCGTACGCCCGGGCTGCCGCCCAACCAGAGGGCGCCGAAGCCCAGTTCCTCCAGTTCGGCGGCGGCCTCGGCGCGCTCGGTGAGCCCCTCGGGGTCCTCCGAACGCAGCCCGAAACTCCAGACGCCGTACCGCCCGAGCGTGTCCTTCAGGGATGTCAGGGGTGCCGAAGATGTCATGGCAGTCCCAACCGGAGGGTCCCTCAGGATAATTCCCGGCGGCCCGGATCCCTCTACGTCCCCTACATCCTCCTGCGTTCTCCTACGCCTTGAGGAAGATCTCCAGCGCCTCCACCACCATCCGGTGGTCCTGGAGTTGGGGCAGCCCCGACACCGTCACCGAGCCGATCACGCCCACGCCCTCGACCGTGATCGGGAACGAGCCGCCGTGCGCCGCGTACTGGTCGGGGTCGAGGCGTGAGGACTCCTCGAAGGTCGTGCCCTTGGCGCGGAGCCGGGCGCCCACCAGGTAGGAGGAGGCGCCGTAGCGCTCCACCACCCGGCGTTTGCGGTCGATCCAGGCGTCGTTGTCGGGGGTCGAGCCGGGCAGGGCGGCGTGGAAGAGCTGCTGGCCCGCCCGGTGGATGTCGACGGCGACCGGCGCCTGCCGTTCCCGCGCCAGCTCCACCAGCAGCGAACCCAGCGCCCACGCGTCCTCGTGACCGAACTGGCGGAACACCAGGTGCCGTTCCTGTGACTCCAGTTCCTCGACGCTCGGGGTGATCTCGGGCGCGATGCGCGGGCCGAGCGAGGGCTGGCCGGTTGCCTTGTGGCCGGGCTTCTGACTGGTCATCGCAGGTTCACCGTCACCTTCTCGTTCGCGGAACGCCGGGCGCCTTCCAGTACGTCGAGCGCGGCTGCCGCCTCCAGGGCGGTCACCGGGTTGGCGCCGCCGTCGCGCAGGGCCACGGCGATCGCCGTGTAGTACTCCTCGTACGCCCCCGGCAGCGTCGGCTCCGGGCGGCCGCCGCCGGTCAGCGGGGACTCGCCGGATCCGACGTGCCCCCACATGCTCTCGGGCTCCCGACCCCAACCGGCGTCGCCCGGTCGCCCGCCCTCCTTCAGGGCGGCCTCCTGCGGATCGAGGCCGTACTTCACGTACCCCGCCTTCGAGCCCAGCACCCGGAAGCGCGGCCCGAGTTGAGCGGTGGTCGCGGAGACGTAGAGGTGGGTGCGGACACCGCTGGTGTGAGTGAGCGCGATGAACGTGTCGTCGTCGGCCTCGGCACCCTCGCGGCGGGTGTCCGTCTCGGCGTACACGGAGGCGGCGGGGCCGAAGAGGACGAGTGCCTGGTCGACGACGTGACTGCCGAGGTCGTACAGCAGTCCTCCGATCTCTGCCGGGTCGCCGGACTCGCGCCAGCCGCCCTTGGTCTGCGGACGCCACCGCTCGAACCGCGACTCGAACCGCCACACGTCACCCAGCGCGCCCTCCGCGAGCAGCTTGCGCAGCGTGAGGAAGTCGTGGTCCCAGCGGCGGTTCTGGAAGACGGAGAGGAGCAGTTCCCGCTCGTCCGCGAGGGCGGCCAGCTCACGCGCCTCGGCCGCCGTGCCCGCGACCGGCTTGTCGACCACGACCGGGAGGCCGGCCTCGAGGGCGGCGGTCGCGAGCGGGACGTGCGTCTTGTTCGGGGACGCGATGACGACCAGGTCCAGCTCGTCGGCGCGGGCGAACAGCTCGTCGGGCGTCGCGGCGATCCGTACGTCCGGGAACCCGGCGCGGGCCTGCGCCTGCCGCTCGGGGTTCCCCGTGACGACCGTGTCGAGGACGAGGCCCTCGGTGGCGGCGATCAGCGGGGCGTGGAAGACGGAGCCCGCGAGGCCGTAGCCGACGAGGCCCACACGGAGGGGAGTGCCAGTTGTGCCAGTCGTACCAGTCATGTCCTCCACTTTCGCACCTGGCCCAGGGCTGCCCGACATCGACCGGGGCGCCTGTCGGGCGGTCGCTCCGGACGCGGTAATTCCGTGGGCCCGGCCGCCCTGCCCTGCCATCCTTCAGCCCATGACCGCACGCAACCGACGCCGACGCAGACTGCCCCGGCACCGGGCCTGGCCGCTGACCACCACCGACATCAACGAGTCGCTCGGTGAACTCGCGGCCCACATAAGGTTTTTGACCTTCCTCACCGGGCCCGGCAGCGGGACGGCCGTCCTGGGGGTCAGCTGGCTCGCACTCGAGTCCCGCACCTACGGCCGCGGCCCCCACCCGGACAGCGTCGGCGTGTCCATAGACGTCCACCCGGTGGACGCGGCCGAGCGCGCCGCCACCCGTGCCGTGCTGAAGGCAACCGCCCTTCCGCAGCTGCACGAGTGGATCACCGAGGCCGTCACCGCCACCGAGACCTGGCAGCAGACGTCCCACCTCCGCCGCTGGCATCTCACCGACGGCCTTCTCGTCCACATCGACGACGAAACGTGAACCGCCCCCGCCCCTCCTGTGTCCTCCGACGCCGCCTCCGCCGATCGGGCGCATTCGCGAGCCCGTTCGGGGCGTAGCCCCCCACCCTCCGGAGCGGTGCCGCCTGCCGCCCCCACCACCCCGGCATGGTCATGTGTTCATGCGACTGTGTACCCGCGCGAGCGTCACCGCCTCCACCACCGCCACCGTCACCGCGATGGCCATCGCCCTCCTCGCCGTACCCGGAGCCCTGTCCGTCCCGGCGTACGCCGAGGTCCGGCCCCCCGCCTGCGCCGCGGCCCCCGGCGACCGGACCTTCCCCGTCACCACTCGCATCCACGGCGGCCCCGCCGTCTACGAAGCCGGCGGCGAGCACCGCACCTGGCGCCTCGACCTCACCAACACCACCGCCCGCCCCTGCACGGGCATCCACCCCGTCCTCGTCCTCGTCGACGAGCGCCGTGCCCTGACGACGGCCCAGCCGCGCCTGGAGTTCTACGACGGGAGCCGCCCCCGCCCCTACCCGGTGACGTTCGAGGCCACCGACGCCGACGAGACCATCGGTGTCTTCGACGGCGACGGGTTTGCCGGATTCACCGTCGGGCCCGGTCGGACCGTCTCCGTGAAGGTGCGGCTCGCGATCGGCGCCGACGCGGTCGCGAACGACGTTGTCGCCAACGCCGCCGTCGTCCAGCGGCACGCCGACGACGGCGACTGGGTCGGCCAGTCCGACGACTACCGCTTCCGCGTCGTCGCACCGGCGGACCCGGCGGACCCGGCCGACCCGGCCGCGGAGGCCGTCCCCGGCGAGCCCACCACCGGCGTACAGGACGGGCTGCCGTACGCCGCCGACGAGTTCGCCGGTGAGCTGGCCGGCACGGGCCGCCGCCGCACCACCTTCCTCGCGGGCATCGCGCTCGCCCTGCTGCTGACCGGCGGCGGCCTCCGCGTCCTCGGTGCCGCCCTGCGGACGTAAACCGGCCATTCCCCCAAGATCCGGCCTGTGACAGGCTGGGCGGACGCGGCATCTCGTACGCGTGTACGGCAGTACAACGCAATGCAGTGCAGGAGCAGGAGACCGGACATGGCAGACCGCAAGCCCATCGACTCGTGGCTCACCGACATGGACGGTGTGCTCATCCACGAGGGTGTGCCGATCCCCGGCGCCGACGCCTTCCTCAAGAAGCTGCGCGAGTCGGGCAAGCCCTTCCTGGTGCTCACCAACAACTCCATCTACACCCCGCGCGACCTGCATGCCCGGCTGCGCCGCATGGGCCTGGACGTGCCCGTCGACAACATCTGGACCTCGGCGCTGGCCACCGCCAAGTTCCTGGACGACCAGCGTCCGGGCGGCACCGCGTACGTCATCGGCGAGGCGGGCCTGACCACCGCCCTGCACGACATCGGGTACATCCTCACCGACCACGAGCCCGACTACGTGGTCCTCGGCGAGACGCGCACCTATTCCTTCGAGGCCATGACCAAGGCCGTACGCCTGATCGAGGGTGGCGCCCGTTTCATCGCCACCAACCCCGACGAGACCGGCCCCTCCGCCGAGGGCCCGCTGCCCGCGACGGGTGCCGTGGCCGCGCTGATCACGAAGGCGACCGGCAGGAAGCCGTACTTCGCGGGCAAGCCGAACCCGCTGATGATGCGGACCGGGCTGAACGCCATCGGCGCGCACTCCGAGACCAGCGCGATGATCGGCGACCGCATGGACACCGACGTCCTGGCCGGCATCGAGGCCGGGATGCAGACCTTCCTGGTGCTCACCGGCCTCACCGCGCCCGAGCAGGTCGAGAACTTCCCGTACCGCCCGTCCAAGATCGTCGACTCCATCGCGGACCTCGTCGACCGCATCTGAGCCGGCGCCGGCCGGCGCGGGCGCGGGCGTCGGGCGCGGGCGTCGGGCACGGTCCTCCAAACCCCTCGCAACCCGTACGGAGCAGCCGGACCCGCTCCGGAGATGCGGACCGGCTCCCGGAGGAGGAGTCTCCAGGTATCTGGAGGTTCACGATGGGTTCACTGCGACTCACTTTCTGTGCCGGTGCCGTGGTCGCCGCCGCGCTCGTCCCCACACTCGTGCCAGGGCTCGCCCCCACGCCTGTGGCGTTCGCCGCCGACGGGGGTGTCACGGTGACGCCGTCGTCCCCGGCGCCCGGCAGCGACCTGCGGCTGGTCGTGCGCGGCTGCAAGGGGAAGACCGGTACCGCGAAGTCGGAGGCGTTCGTCGCCGACGTGCTGCTCGCGAGGCAGGACGGGGCGCTCGTCGGAGGGTCCCGGGTGCGCTCCTCGCTCACCCCGGGCACGTACGACGTCACGGTCGGCTGCGACGGCCAGGACGGCAAGGTCAAGGGCACGATCGCCGTTGTGGAGGCCAGGGCGGAAGAGAAGAAAGAAGAGGGCGCCGGGAAGTCGTCCGCCGAGCCCGCCGAGCCGGCCGCCTCGCCCGTCGCCCCGGTGCCCGCCGGCGGTGGCGGCGGGGCCGAGCGGCTCGCCGCCGAGGCCCGGGACACCGGCCCCGGCACCCGGCACGCCGTGATCGGTCTGGTCCTCGCGGGTGTGGCGGCGGTCGCCGTGGTGGTGCGCGGTGTCCGCCGGAGCCGTGGGACGGACTGAGCGGCCATGTCCGACGACCACGAACGGACCTCCGGCACCGGCCGCCTGACGATGGGCGTGGCCTGGGCGCTGCTGCTCCTCGGCCTGTGGCTGTGGGGCCGCGAGGTGACCGACGTACGCCACGGCATATCCGCGCCGACCACCGGCGACATCGCTGCGGTCGGCCGCCCCCCGGACCCCGAACTCCCGCCCGCGCACGACCCGTTGAGCGGTGCCCTGCCGCAGCGCGTCGACATCCCCGAACTGGGCGTGCAGGCCCCGGTGGTGGCCCGCGGCCTCGACCGGCTCGGCGCGATCGACCCGCCGCCTTACGACCAGGCGGGCGTCGTCGGCTGGTATGCGCCCGGCACCCGGCCCGGCGCCGCAGGCACCGCCCTCCTGGTCGGACACGTCGACACCGAGACCCGGCCCGCCGTCTTCTACAAGGTCAGCACCCTGCGGCCGGGCGCGACGATCCGCGTGACCCGCGCCGACGGCAAGGTCGCCGAGTTCACCGTCGACGGCGTCCAGGTCCTGCCCCGCGACCGCTTCGACGCCCAACAGGCGTACGGCACACGGCAGTCGGGCCGTGCGGAACTCCGGCTCATCACCTGCGGCGGTACGTTCGACAGGGCCACGCGCACCTATACGGCGAACGTGATCGTGTCGGCGTACCTGACGGGCACGTAAACGCTCCGCCGGCTGTGCGGTGCAGGAACTGCGGGCCCGCTGTGGCTGGTCGCGCAGTTCCCCGCGCCCCTTCAAGGACGCGGTACCGCGCCCGACTCCACCCTTCGGCACTCCTACCTGGCCCGGTCGACGACCCGCTCCCCCCAAGAGCCGCCGACCGGGCTGGTCCTCGACCGCGGGCGCACGGGTTGCGGGAGTAACCCGGCGCCGGCGCGGGAGGTCTGAAGCCCGCCCGTGGTCACGGACGGTCAACTATTGGCCGGGGGCTGGGGCCGTCAGGGACGACTGTAGAACGTATGAGCCCTCAGGCCTAGAGGTTGATTAACGCCAAGTCCCGGTTCAGTGGCGCTGTGTCATATGCGCAGGTGGTAGATAGTTCTACGAGTTGCTCAAACGCCCCGCCCGCACCTTCGTGTTCAGGTCTGATCGTTCTACGCGGGCCCCGACCGAACTGGCTGTAACAGGTAGCCGACAAGACACCGGCGCCCTCGTTGCCCCCGGCCACGTATGTCAGGATTGAGGCTTACGCCACTGCATCCAGGGGGGACCAGGACAGTGCACCCGAGGGGGAGTTCGATGTTCGGCAGTAAGGGGACGGCCTGGGGGAGGTCGTCCGCGGCGGCGCTGGGGGCGGCACTGCTGCTCACCGGCTGTTCCTCGTCCTCAGGCAAAGAGGAGGGCGACGAGCCGGCGAAGGAATCGGAAGCCCTGATCACTCAACAGCCCAAGGGGAGCAACCCGTTCTGGGTGAACCCGGACGGCAACGCGGCGGCGCAGGTCGCCACCTACGCCAAGTCCGACAAGGACCCGGACGCCGAGCAGATCCGGAAGATCGCCGAGCAGCCGACCGGCGAGTGGATCAGCCCGGAGAACCCGGAGGCGGAGGCCCGCGGCTTCACGGAGGCCGCGCAGAAGGCGGACCGCTCCGCCCTCCTCGTCCTCTACAACATCCCGCACCGTGACTGCGGCCAGTACTCCAGCGGCGGCGCCGCCGACGGCGACAGCTACCGTGCCTGGATCGAGGGCGTCGCCAAGGGCATCGGCGACCGGGCGGCCACGGTGGTCCTCGAACCGGACGCGATCCTCCACCTCGTGGACGGCTGCACCCAGGACGAGTTCCACGAGGAGCGGTACGACCTGCTGAGCGGCGCGATCGACACGTTGGCGGCGCTGCCGAACACGAAGGTGTATCTGGACGCGGGGAACGCGGGATGGGGACAGCCCGACCAGATCTTCGAGCCGCTCAAGTGGGCGGGGATCGAGAAGGCGGACGGGTTCTCCGTCAACGTGTCCAACTTCTACTCGACGGCTGATTCCATCGGGTACGGCAAGGAGTTGTCGGCGAAGGTGGGCGGGAAGCACTTCGTGGTGGACACGTCCCGCAATGGGAACGGGCCCTATACGGGGGGCAAGCCGGACGAGAACTGGTGCAATCCTCCTGGGAGGGCGCTGGGGGAGTCTCCGACGGTGAAGACGGCTGATCCGCTTGTTGACGCGTATCTGTGGGTCAAGCGGCCGGGGGAGTCGGACGGGGAGTGCAAGGGTGGGCCTAAGGCGGGTCAGTGGTGGGCCGACTATGCGTTGAAGTTGGCCCGAGCCAGTGACTAAGGGGGTGGGGGGAGTGGTGCGTTGTCGGCTGCGGGTGCGTTGTGGCTTGTCGCGCAGTTCCCCGCGCCCCTAAAAGCAGCACCGGCGCCCTTCTTTTGGAGGGCGCCCTACCGCAGCTGGGCCGTGTCCAGGAGTTGGCGGGCCAGGAGGTGGGCCGGTCTCTCGGTTTGGGCGGCGGCTCGGCGGAAGGTTTCCTGGGCGGGGCGGGCCGGCCAGTCGGGGGGCAGGTGGCGGGCGGGGAGTCGGGGGTCCGTGCGGATGGTCCAGAGCCATTCGCTGACCAGCCGGAGCCGGGTGCCGATCGGGTCGTCCCCGGATCCGGCGTCCAGCTGGGCGGTCCAGCGCTTGTCGAAGGTGACGTAGCGGGCGGCGATGCTCTCCAGGTCCCAGGTGTCGCGGATCATCAGCTCGATGTCGGTGGTCTCGTCCGCCTGGGCGTGGAAGATCTTGACGTGGGCGGAGACCCCGAGTTCGGCGACGATCCCGGCGATGTCGCGCTTCCCGGGGGCGATCCACAGTCCGCTGTACAGCGCGCCGAATCCGGACCAGGCGAGCCGTGAGCGCAGGTCGTGGCGCTGACGCTTCCAGGAGTCGGGGAGGGAGAAGCCCAGCAGGGTCCAGGCGCCGTCCCAGTCGTCGTTGACGGCACCCTGCTTCCAGATCCGGGTGCGGCCGTCGTGCAGGACACCGGTCGCCTGCGGGGTCAGGCCGAAGTACATCCTGCGGCCCTCCCGCTGGCGCCGCAGCAGGCCCCGGTTGACCATGCGGGTCAGGGTGGAGCGCACCGCGTGCTCACCGACTCCGACGCGGCCGAGGACGTCGATGATGCTGCCCGAGTAGACGCACAGGTCGTCGTCCTCCTCCAGCACGTGGTTGCCGAAGAAGGCGAGCATGAGCGACTGCGGGCGCGGCTGCGGACCGTCCGGGGTGTCCGGGCTGTCCGAGGTGTCCAGGATGACGTCGTTTTCCACGGTGGTAAGCGTACGGCCGCCCGACGGAGCGGCGGCGGGCGGCCGTACGGTCTCACTGGCCGTCGGCGGGGTGGGCAAGGTCGTAGGGCCGCAGGTACGAGGTGGGGCGGTAGGTGACGTAGCGGGTGGGACTCGTGGGATCGGCCTTCGTGGCGCGGGCGTTGAGAGACTTGGCGTCGATGCCGTGCCACTTGCCCGTGGTGAGGCGGTCCTCCAGGGTGTTCAGGGCGGCGAGCTGTTCGGCGGCGCTGAAGGTGCAGTGCCCGGCGTTGTCCGTGTACGCCTGACGCAGCAGGGACGCCGACCCGGCGGCGGTGACGGCCCGCTGCAGGGCGCTCTGGGCCTGGGCGGGGATGAGGGCGTCACCGGTGGTGTGGACGGAGAACTGCGGTTTGGTCAGCTCGCCGGTGAAGGAACTGGTGCTGCTCATCCACTCGACGGCGTCCGGGTCGGCGCTGATGCGCGGCGCGCGGTTCAGCGTGGCGAGGTCGGTACGCAGGGAGAGGCCGGCCTTCTTGTACAGCTCGGTGACCTCCTTGCGGACGGAGGACCGGCCGAGCAGCTTCGCGTAGTCGACCCCGGTGTTCCAGGACATGTTGCCGCCCGCCCGGACCTCGGCCTCCTGGCGCCGGTTGAAGGCGGCGATCCTCAGCAGGCCCTTGACGGCCTCGTACTGGTTGGCCTGCTGCGCGTCCCAGTCGGTCGCGGCGGGCCGGGTCTGCGCCGGCTGGTTCCAGACCGGGATGTTGTGCACGGCTGCGGCCAGGGCGATCCGGGCCCGCCCGGCGGCCGTCGACTGCGCCGAGTCCACCTCGGCCACCAAGGCGTCCGCCGCGCCGGTGGCGGCCGCCTGGTCGGCCAGTCCGGTCAGGGGGATGTCGGAGTCGGGCGCGAGCAGCGTCTTGAGGGCGAAGACCGGGTCGAGGGTGTTGTTCCAGTTGGCGACACCGCCCTGGACGAGGCCGCACAGGGCCACGGAGCCGTCGATCCGGTCCGGGTGGCGCTCGGCGATGGCGGTGGTGACGAGTCCGCCGTACGACCTGCCCCAGGCGATGGTGCGAGTGGCCGCGCCGAAGCGGTCGGTGAAGGCGGAGAGCGTGGCGATCTGATCGGGGACGGCGTCCGTCACCGCCCAGCCCGTGGTGGCGTACGAGGAGCCGATGAGGGCGTAGCCCTGTTCGATCAGGAGGGCCTTCGTGGCGGCGTCCGGGCCGTTCTGGGCGGGGTTGGCCGGGCCGGCGTTGTAACCATGGCTGAAGAGCAGCACGGTGCCGTTCCACGCCGTGGGCACGTCCATCATGTACGCCGCGCCCGACGGGAGTTGGCCCTCGACGTGGCTCGTGGTGTCGGTGGCCTGTGCGCTCCAGACGGGCAGCGCGCCGACGGCGAGCAGGAGGACCGTCGTACCGGCGGTGCGACGGGCGATGCGGGTACGGGCGTGGCGGCGGGGGCGGGTGCTGGTTGTCATGCTCGCGAACTTAGGCTCTTCCGTGACCATCGTCAAGAAAGTGCCAAACATTGCGTCCTGTGGGCTCCCGCACATGCGCGACGGCGCCCCTCGTTCGGAGGGGCGCCGTCGGTTTCGTACCAGTCGCTTTCGTACAACTCCCGGAAGATCAGGGCACCTTGACCCACTGGGCCTTGCTCGGTGTGCCCTGGTCGTCCGTCACGAAGAGCATGTACCAGCCCGACCCGACCAGGTTCCGGTTCTTCGGGACCGTCACCGTGATGCTGTCCTTGGTCTTCTTCAGGTCCAGGGCGATGGAGCGCTGGTCGACGTCCGTGACGTGGGTCGAGGCGCTCGGGCGGATCAGACGGGCCGACTTGATCGTGGACGTGTGCTGGGACTTGAAGGTGCCTGACGCGCCACGGGCGATCGTCTGAGGGCCCCCCGACAGCGAGGGCTGCGCGTCGCCGTACAGGTACGGCGGCGTGTAGATCTCGATGCGCTGTTCGAACTTGCCCGGCTTGGTGTTGGCCTTGTCCTCGTACAGGGAGTCCGAGCCGAAGAACATGACGCGGCCGTCGGGCAGCAGGATCGAGCCCGAGTGGTAGTTCCGGCCCACCAGCGGGTCGGCGACCCGGTTCATCTTGCCGGTCTTCGCGTCGTACATATGGGCCTGGAGGATGTTGGAGTCGCCACGGCCCCGGTAGTCCTCCGAGCCGCCCGAGATCATGACCGTGTCGTCGGGCAGGATCGAGTACTGCGGGTAGCGCGTGCCCTTCTCCAGCTCCGGGCCGTCCGTGAACTTCGCGCCGTCCTTCAGGAGGTCGATCACGCGGGTCTTCTTGCTGGAGAGCTTCGACTCGCCGACTCCGCCCCCGCCGATCACCATGTACTTCTCGTCCTGCGCCGGCGGCAGCAGGACCGTACCGGCGGTCTCCAGCAGCTTGGGGTCGCTCAGGCCCTGGAGCTTGGTGAACCTGTTGGTCTCCACGTCCCAGACACCCGGGTCACGGCCGATGTTGTCGGGGCCGTAGCCCGCGTTCGCGCCCGAGTAGAACATCTCGCCGGTCTGCATCAGCGAGATCGCCGGGTACGTCGGGAACTGGCGCTGCTTCGGCGTGTACGTCCACTTCTTGGTCTTCGGGTCGTACACCTCGTTCTTGCCCGGCACCAGCTGGCCGATCTCGTCCAGGCCGGAGAGGCTGAGGACCTTGCCGTCCGACATGGTGGTGAGCGTCGGGTACCAGCGGGCCTCGTTCATCGGGTCGACCTTGATGTACTTCTCGGCGAGCGGGTCGAACTCGTAGGCGTCCCGGATGCCCTGGAAGTCCTTCTTGTCCAGGGCGATCTTCTGGGCGATGCCGTACGTGTTGCGGGCGTCGGCGCCGGACAGACCCTGTACGCGGTAGTTGTCCTGCGTACCGGTCTCGTACTTGGCGCCCTTCTTCTGCGCCTCGACGTAGATACGGCCGATCCCCGGGTCGTTGCGCAGGAACTTGCCCGTCGCCTTGTCGAAGACCTTCTCGGCGCGCTCCACGACGACCGGGTCCTTCGACACGAACGTCTTGCCGTTCTCCTTGCCGGTGAACTTGGTGCCCGCCGGCAAGGTGATCGGCTTGTCCGGGTTCTCGTTGTGGACGATCATCAGGCCGCCGGCCTTGGTGACGTCACCCTTCAGCTTCTCGTACCGCTTCGTACCGCCCGCGATCAGCAGGTTGCCGTTGGAGAGCTGGGTGTGCCCGGTGCAGAACAGGTCGGCCGGGGTCGGGATGTCCTTGATCGTGCCCTTGACCGGGTCCCAGATCCGGGTGTCGAACTTCTTCGCGTCGAAGTTGTCCGCGTTGTTGCCGGAGCCCGCGACGAGCAGGACCTTGCCGGTGTGCAGCAGGGCCGCGTGGATGGTGTTCAGCCGGTACTCCTTCGGGAACTCCACCACCTCCCACTTGCCGTTCTCCGCCTTGTACTCCGGTCTGTTGATCTTGTAGTCGTGGTACTTCTCGGTACTGAAGCGGTACACCCACGGCCCGTTCATCCCCGCCAACGCGAGGACCACCGCCGTGCCTATCGCGAGTCGACGGGCGCGGCGGCGGCCTGCACGGTCTTTCATTCCTTACGTCCCCCAAGTCCACCAAGGGCAATCTGCATGGTCTGGTCGTTGCCCCCGCTACCTGCGTTGCTCCCGCTCCCTACGCTGCCCCCGCCGCTCCCGCCCGACGCGGCCCACTGGGGCTTGTGTTGCGGCGCGTGAGGGGAATGAGGGGCGTGTGGGGCGTGCGCGGCGTTCGGCGCGTGCTGGGCCGGAATCGTCGGCTGCGGCACGGGCGCGGTGTCCTGCGGTTCGGCGGGCGGGCGGGCGGCGAGCTTCTTCTTCTCCTGGCGCAGCATGTGCCGCCAGACGAAGATCGGCGTCGCGGTGATCGTCGTGGCGAACGTCGCCCAGATGACCATCGCGGGGTGCACGTGCCCGAAGACGAAACCGGCCGCGATCGAGCCGCCGAAGATCAGGATGAAGTACCAGTGGTACCGGAAGGTCCCGAACCAGCGGTCCGGGCTCGCCGAGTCGCCCTTGGGCGTGACCACGAACTTGCTCTTGCGCCGCAGCGCGGAGTCGATCAGCGCCTTCGCGTAGAGCGGCGCCGACAGCGCGGACATCACCATGCCGGCCACCCCGCCCGAACCCTCCGGCTCGTGGGGCGAGACGTTGTGCCGGCGGTTCCAGATGTACAGGCCGATCTGCAGCGCCGAGGCGTTGCCGTAGAGCATCAGCCAGACGGTCGGGTCGATGTTCACACCGGAGGCGCCCAGGCCCAGGAACAGCGCACAGCTCAGCGCCGCCAGGATCCAGTTGAGGGCGGACATCGGGTAGAAGATGATCATCATCGTGTAGTTGAAGAGCTTGCTCGGCGGCAGCGAGTAGAAGCCCTTCCAGTACTGCTTGAGGATCGTCTCGTACGTCCCCCGCGACCAGCGCATCTGCTGGGTGAAGAAGTCCGTCCAGGCGCTGGGGCCCTCACCGACCGCGAGCACGTCCGGGGTGTAGACCGAGCGCCACTTCTTCCCCGTCAGCGGGTTCTTGTGGCGGTGGATCTCGAAGCCCGTCGCCATGTCCTCGGTGATCGAGTCGTACAGCCCGCCGATCTGCTTCAGCGCCGAGATGCGTACGGCGTTGCTGGTCCCCACGAACATCGGGGAGCCGTAGGCGTTGCCGGCCCGCTGGATCAGCGCGTGGAAGAGGAACTGCTGGGACTCGGCGGCCTTGGTGACGAAGTTGTCGTAGTTCCCGTACACCTGCGGGCCGATGACGAAGCCCACGTTCGGGTCGCGGAAGAAGCCGAGCATCCGCTCCAGGTAGTTGGGCAGCGGGATGTGGTCGGTGTCGACGGAGGCGAAGTAGTCGTAGTTGTCGCCGTGCGCGTCGAGCCAGGCGTTGTAGTTGCCGTGCTTGGTCTTGGCGCGGTGCGGGCCCTTGGGCATGTTCCACTTCGCGATGCCCTTGCGGGAGAAGTGGTGCACTCCGAGGCGCTCGCAGACCGCCTTCACGTCGGCGTCGTCGCCCTCGTCCAGGAGCCAGACATGCATGAGGCCGCGGTGCCGGATCCGCACCGCGGCTTCGAGTGTCTTGGTCACCATCTCCAGTGGTTCCTTGCCGGGCACGAAGGACGTGAGGAACGCCACTCTCGTGCCGGTCTCGGGAACCACCGGGATCGGGTCGCGGGCGACCAGGGTGGCGTGCGCGTTCGACAGGACGTTCAGGCAGCGGAAAAGCTCGATCAAGCCGATCGAGACGAGCATCACGATGTCGAGCGCCGGCAGGAAGTCGTAGGCGGGATAGTCGCGTTCCGTCCAGTGCGCGGGCTGGAGCAGCCAGACGAGCAGGAAGACGGAGAGCAGCGGTGCGGCGCCCAGCATCAGTGCGGCGCGCAGACGGTGCGGCTCCTGCGAGAGGAGCGATCGGTACTTGACCGTGTACGGCTTGTTCGGGTCGGGCTGTGTGAGGGGTCCGGCCAGCCGGCTGTAGTGCTCGTAGTCGTACTTCGGCAAGGTCTTCTTGATGCGGCGGAATCCACCGGTCCGGTGTGACGGCACCCTGAGCTGGGTCGTCTGTGACGGGTCGAAGTTATGCCGGGCGCCCGTCGGCGTCGACGTCATGAGTCATACCCCCCACACGCAGGTCCCCGCGTGTTTGTCGGTTCCTCACGTTTGCCCGGGCCCCCCTCGGCCTTCACAAACGCATCAGTAATGGGCCACTGTCACCACATCCACCACACTCTATAGACATGGAACAGTGCCCTTCCGGTTGCATGATGCCCCCCTCGGCATCTGTTCACGAACGGGGCCCCATCCCCGTGTCAGAGCAACCGATCCGCCCCCAACTGCCGCGCATCCGCAGCATCTTGAAGCCCAGGGTTCTACGCCGTTCAGCATGATCGCAAGATGCGAAACGCGGTGTTTACCGGTCATACGCGCTCATTGTGACGGCTGATGAGTCCGATTGTTACAGGTGAGACCGTTTGTGTACGGATGGTGCCGGAGTGTTTTCGTATGCCCCCCTCGGCCCCTGACCGTTCACTCGACCCGTAGGAAATCCCCACGGAATCCCCGGACGGTACCCTGCCCGGTCCTTCGCGGCTTACGGGGTCGTATCCGGCCATAGCGGGAACAGGTCTCCCATACGTGAACAGGCCCCCCGCGTGAGCGGAGGGCCTGTCGTCTGTCTGTGCGCCGCCAGGGACTCGAACCCCGGACCCGCTGATTAAGAGTCAGCTGCTCTAACCAACTGAGCTAGCGGCGCGCGGTGACGCCGACAACTCTACCCGACACCGGTGAGTGGTCCGGACAGCCGCGGCCCCGCGCCGGGCCGTACATCATTCGGACCGTCAACATGCGACAGCGGGTGACAGTTGAGAAACTGCGAGCGTGCAGAAGCGCGCAAGTCATCGCCTGGAGTGTGAGGGGAATCGTATGGCGACTCCGGTATTCGAGGAATTCGATCCCGCGAGCGACTGCGAATGCCCTGGATGCGTTCACTGGCGGCGGGTCGGGCCGTATTCCGGACCGGTGTCGGCAAGGGGTTCGGAATCCGCCCGTACGGCGGTCAGGCGGACCCTCGTCGTCGCCGCCGCGGCCTCCACCGTCCTCGGCGCCGGGCACGTCCTGCCGGCCGCGGCGGCCCCGCACGCCCCTCACCGTCCGGGCGTACCCGCAGGTGACGAGCCCGATACCCCGCAGGGCGGCAAGGCCCCGCTGCACGGCCCGAGCGGGAAACCGGCGTCGGACAAGCTGCGGGCGACCACCCGGTCGGAGATCATCAACCGGGCCAAGCTGTGGGTCGCGGCGCGGGTGCCGTACAGCATGAGCGGCTACTGGGGAGACGGATACCGGCAGGACTGCTCGGGCTTCGTCTCCATGGCCTGGAACCTCGCCGGGAACGAATGGACGGGCAGCCTCGACAAGTACGGCGTGCGGATTCCCCGGGAGGATCTGCAACCCGGCGACATTCTTCTGTTCCACAATCCGTCGGACCCGGAGAAGGGCTCGCACGTCGTCATTTTCGGCGGCTGGACGGACTACACGCACACCTATTACATCGCCTACGAGGAGACCCGCCCGCACGCCCGCCGGCAGGCCACTCCGTACGCCTACTGGAGCCACTCGGACCGCTATCAGGCCTACCGCTACAAGGGCCTCGCCGCGAACACGGGCGGCATCCCGGACCCGACCTCGAACCCGGGGAGCGACGAGGGCGGCGGTACGGCGGGCGCGGCGCCCGGTGCCTCCGCGGATCCGGCGAACCGGTTCCCGGGCGCGCGGTACTTCGGTCCCGGGGCCGGCAACAAGCACGTCACGCGGCTCGGCCGGATGCTCGTGGAGCGCGGCGCCGGGCGCTTCTACACCTCGGGCCCCGGCCCGCGCTGGTCGGACGCGGACCGGCGGGCGACCCGCGCGTTCCAGCAGGCCCAGGGCTGGACGGGCAGGGCGGCGGACGGCCTGCCGGGGCCGCGCACCTGGGCACTGCTGGTGAGCGGAACGGGCAAGGACATCGGCGAGAAGCCGGGCGGAACGACGGGAGGGACGACGGACGGAACGACGGGAGGGACTCCTGGCACCACCCCCGGCACCAGCCCCTCCACGCCCGGCGCGGCCGGTCCACCCGCCGCCGGGACGGCCGTTCCCGCGTTTCCCGGGCGGGGCCTGTTCCGGCCGGGCGCCAGCAGCCCGTACGTCACCCAGCTCGGAAACCAGCTGGTGAAGAAGGGGTTCGGCCGGTACTACACGACCAAGCCGGGACCGCGCTGGGCCGAGGCGGACCGGCGGGCGGTGCAGGCCTTCCAGCGCGCCCAGGGCTGGCGGGGCGGCGCGGCGGACGGCTATCCGGGCCCGGAGACCTGGCGCCGGCTCTTCGCCTCGTAAGGCCCGCCCGGCACCTGTCGGTATCCGTGTGGCACATGCCGGTTGGCCGGTAACCACCGTTGTGACGCAGCAACGCACAAACGCACTCACGAACGCACGCGAGAACGCATCTGGCGCGGAGGCTGGAGGCACATATGAGTACGACGACCGAACAGACACCGGAACCCGAGGGCCCCCCGGACAACGGCCCTCGGCCCGCTCGCCTCATCCAGAACGAGGCGACCACCGAGATCCCCGTCCACCTGTTGTTCCGCGACGAACCCGACCCCGTGTCGGTGCCGCTGAGGCCCGCGATCGTGGGCCGCCGACAGGGCACCGGCGAACAGCCGCGGGTCCGCAGGCCCGCACCGGCCAAGCCGCGCCCGGCCGTTCCGACGGTCGACCCCGACCTCGTGGAGCGCCCGGCGCGGGTGCTGCCCGGGTCGGTGGGCGTGCTCGCCGGTGCCACCGGGGTGGCCGGGGGCGTGCTCACCTCCTGGTGGGCCGGCGTGCTGCCGCCGCTCGCGGTGGAGGCGCTGCGGCTGCCGGTGTCGTACGCGGGCGCCGGCCCCGGTCCGGCCCAGTGGGCCGCGTACGCGGGGGCGGGCGCCCTCGGGCTGTTCGGCTTCGGCGGGCTGGCGCGCGGGCGGACCGGGCGGGCCTGGGTGCTCGGCCTGTTCGGCCGCTACCGGGGAACGGTCCGGCGCACCGGCCTCCTGTGGGTCAACCCCTTGCTCCTGCGCAGCCGGGTCGACGTACGGCTGCGGCACTGGCGCGGCGAGCCGATGCCGGCGGCCGACGCGAACGGGGTCGCGTTGCGGGTCGTCGTCCTCGTGGTGTGGCGGGTGCGGGACACCGCGCGGGCCACGCTCGGTGTCGAGGACCACGAGACGTACCTGCGCGAGTGCGTCGAGGCGGCGCTCGTCCGGGTGCCGGTGGAGATGCCGGGTGCGGGGCGGCGGGCGATGGAGGAGGCCGGGGAGGCGCTGACCCGGGCGGTCGCGGCGGACACGGCGCCGGTCGGCCTGGAGGTGTTCTCGGTGCTGCCGGTCCGGGTCGAGTACGCCCCCGAGGTCGCCGCCGCGATGCACCGCCGCCGCATCGCCTCCCTGGACGCCCAGCACCGGGCCGCCGCGCTCACCTCGGTCGTCGACTCGGTGGAGGACACGGTGACCCGGCTGACCATGCGCGGCCTGGTCGAACTGGACGACTACGAACGCAAGGTGCTGGTGAAGGACCTGACGGTGGCCTTCTGTGCGGGGCGGAGCGAGCCGGGGGCGTGATTGGTCTGGACATGCCTAAGGGGCGGTAATAATCTGGGACTTGGTCTAGACCTGCACGGCTCACTTGAACCTCCCCCACGTTCAGCAGGAGCGGCAGCATGCGCGAAAAGACCAAGTTGTACGCATCAATGGTGGGTCTGGCCACCACCGGCGCCCTCGTCCTCACCACCGGGGGCGCCACCGGCCACGGCTACACCGACCTCCCCGTCAGCAGGCAGAAGCTCTGTCAGAACGCCACCGTGACGGGCTGCGGTGACATCCAGTGGGAGCCGCAGAGCGTCGAGGGCCCCAAGGGTTTCCCCGGCTCCGGACCGGCCGACGGTCAGATCTGCTCGGCGAACCACGCCAACTTCGGCGCGCTCAACCAGCCGAGGACCCCGTCCGGCGGCGCCTGGCCGACGACCAGGGTGACGGGCGGCCAGAGCTACACGTTCCGCTGGCAGTTCACCGCCATGCACGCCACGACCGACTTCCGGTACTACGTCACGAAGGCGGGCTGGAACCAGAACCACGCCCTCGCCCGTTCGGACCTCAACCTCACCCCGTTCCTCACGGTCCCCTACAACGGCCAGCGCCCACCGTCCACGCTCTCGCACGCGGGCACAGTGCCGTCCGGGCTCAGCGGCCGGCATGTGATCGTCGCGGTGTGGACGGTCGCCGACACGGCCAACGCGTTCTACGCCTGCTCGGACGTCACGTTCTGAGCATTCCTTGAGTAAATCCGCGACCCCCCACGGGTACGTTCCCCGTACGCCCACATGACCAGGTGAGGCGTACGGGGAGCAGTACTGAGAATCGGGGGTACGGCCATGGACTTCATGTTCTACGGGGGGCCGACGTTCATCATCGCGATCGCCGTCCTGATGGCGACGTTCGTGATCCGCCGGGTGCTGCGGATGCGCCGCGCCTGGAACAGCGGCCTGACCGCCGAGGCCCGCTGCCTTCGCACGTACACGACCACGAGCGGCGGCTCCGGCGACACCTCCGTGCACACGACGCTGCACCACGTCTACGAGTTCGTCGCCCGCGACGGCCGCACCGTCCGCTTCGACGAGCCGCACGGCCCGGGCACGGTCATCGAGGGCGACTACGTCACCGTCTTCTACAGCGAGGGCGAGCAGGTCAACGCCACGGCCCACCGCCCGAGCCCGGTCCGGCACGGGCTGGCCCTGGCCGGCGTCCTCGGGTTCCTCGGCGTGATCGTCGTGTTCTGCGTCGGCTTCATGGTGACGTACAGCCAGGTCTTCGAGCCGTTCGGCGACGTCTTCTTCGGTACGGACAACGACGGGTATGTGGTCGACGAGCAGACGGGGGAGACGTTCCCGGCCGACCAGTTCGCGGAGATGCCGTGACCCTCCACATCTGACGGTACGTCAACTACCGTGCCCGGCCATGGAGTCGAGGAAGGAACAGACGGTCGCGGAACTCGTGGCGGCGCGGTGGGGCGACCACCGGCCGGGGCTGTGGTGCGAGGACCGCACGCTGACCCATCATCAGGTGGCCGCGGGCGCGGCGGCCAGGGCCGCGCTGCTGACGGACCTGCTGCCACCGGACGCCGAACCGCACGTGGGCGTCCTGCTCGACAACACCCCTGAATATCCACTCTGGTTGAGCGCGGCGGCCCTCGCCGGTGCCGCCGTCGCAGGCATCAACCCGACCCGCCGGGGCCCCGAACTGGCCCGCGACATCCTGCACACCGAGTGCCCGCTCCTGATCACGGCACGCACCCACCTCCCTCTCCTCGCCGACCTCGAACTCCCCGGCGTACGCCTGCTGTTGACCGACACGGAGAAGTACGAGGACCTCCTGGCCCCTTACGCCGACGCCGTACCGGACCCCTCCCGCGCCACCCCCGCCGACCGCCTCCTCCTCTACTTCACCTCGGGCTCGACCGGCGCGCCCAAGGCGGCGATCTGCACGCAGGGCAGGCTGGCCGCCGCCGGAAGCGCCCTGGCGACCGGCTTCGGGGTGGGCCCGGACGACGTGCACTACGTCTGCATGCCGATGTTCCACGGCAACGCGGTCATCGCGGACTGGGCCCCGGCCCTGGCGGCGGGCGCCGGGGTCGCGCTGCGCCGCCGCTTCTCGGCCTCCGGCTTCCTGACAGACGTACGCCGGTACCGGGCGACCTACTTCACGTACGTGGGCCGGGCCGTCCAGTACCTGCTGGCGACGCCCGCCCGGCCCGACGACCGCGACAACCCGCTGCGGCTGGGCTTCGGCACGGAGGCGGGGGCGGTGGACGCGGCGGCCTTCGAGCGGCGGTTCGGGGTACGGCTGGTGGAGGGGTACGGGTCCTCGGAGGGCGGGGCCGCGGTGCGGTGGACGCCCGGGACCCCGGCCGGCGCCGTGGGGCGTGCGGCACCGGGCGACGACCTCGCGGTGGTCGACCCGGCGACACGGGCGGAATGCCCGGCGGCCGCCTTCGACCCGGCCGGCCGGCTGCTCAACGGGTCGGCGGCGATAGGGGAGTTGGTGAACCGGGGCCCCAACCCCTTCGAGGGCTACTGGCGCAACCCGGAGGCCGAGGCGGCCCGCCGTCGGGACGGCTGGTACTGGACGGGCGACCTCTTCTACCGGGACGCGGACGGCTTCCTCTACTTCGCGGGCCGCGCCGACGACCGGCTGCGCGTCGACAGCGAGAACCTGGCCGCCGCGACGATCGAGAACATCATCGCCCGGTACGAGGGCGCGGTGGCCGTCGCCGTGTACGCGGTGCCGGACCCGGTGGCCGGCGACCAGGTGATGGTGACGCTGGCCGGCACCTTCGACCCCGCCGCCTTCGACGGTTTCCTGGCCGCGCAGCCCGACCTGGGGACGAAGATGGCGCCCCGGTTCGTACGGGTCGTGTCGCGGATGCCGGTCACCGTGACCAACAAGATCCACCGGGCCGGGCTCAGGCGCGAGGGCTTCCGCTGCCCGGACCCGGTGTGGTGGCGCCCGCCGGGCGAACCGACGTACCGCAGGCTGACCGGCGACGACGTGGCGGGCCTGGTGGCGCGCTACCGGGAGCGGGGGCGCGAGGAGCTGCTGAGCAGATAGGGCGCGGGGCGAACGAGGGCCCGCTGGAGCCAAGGGGGTGTGGGTGGCGGAGCCCCCACAACGCGCGGCGGAGCCGCGCAAAACAGACGAGGGCGATTGTGTTCGCGCTTTCTGCGAACACAATCGCCCTCGTCATCGTGCGCCGCCAGGGACTCGAACCCCGGACCCGCTGATTAAGAGTCAGCTGCTCTAACCAACTGAGCTAGCGGCGCATGACTCTCGCCGACCGCTCTCGCGGCTGGCGACAAGAAAAATACTACCTGGTCCGGGAGGGTGCTCCGGACCAGGTGGCAGAGGCGTCATCGTGGCTAGATGGCCAGCGACAGGAGCACCGGCGCCGCGCCCCGGTTGAGTCGGTCGGCCGCCTGGCGGAGGCGGTGGGCGTGGCGGAGCGGGAGGGAGAGGGCGAGGCAGCCGACCGTGGAGCCGGCCGTGATCGGGACCGCCGCGCAGACCGTGCCGACCGCGTACTCCTGGAGGTCCAGGACCGGCACCGTGGCCGGCTGGGTCTCCAGGTGGGAGAGCAGGAGCCGCTCGTTGGTGATCGTGCGCGAGGTGAGGCGGGCCAGTTTGTGGCGGGAGAGATGGTCGCGTCGGCTGTTGTGGTCGAGCTGGCCCAGCAGGCTCTTGCCGATCGCGCTGGCGTGCGCGGCCGAGCGGAAGTCGACCCACTCGTTGACGGCGGGCGTCGCCGCGCTGTCCGCGCACTGGGTGACATGGATCTCGCCGTCGACGTAGCGGCTCATGTAGATGGCCGCGCCCACGGAGTCGCGCAGCTGGTCGAGGGTGTGCTGGAGCTGGGCGCGCAGGGCGTCGTCGTGGCCGTGCGTGGCGCCGAGGCGGTTGAGGGCGGTGCCGGTGACGTACGAACCGTCGGCGGCCTGTTCGACGTATCCCTCGCGACGCAGCATGCGCAGGACGGTGGTCAGCCGGTCCGTGGCGAGGCCGGTCTGGTGGGCGATCTCGGCGTCGGTGACGCCGGCGGAGTGCTGTGCCACTGTTTCCAGGATGCGCAGAGCGTCCTGGGCCGAGTGGTACGGCGCGGTCGGCTCGTGCTTGAGCGCCACGGTGTTCCCCCTGGCTTGCTACTGGGCCGTAATCCGGACAGCCAATCCCCTCCACGATAGCCGCCAAGGGGCGTACGTGGAGGGGTCGTTGGCGAGATTGTCGCGCGGGTTCCGGCCTCTCAGCAGGGGAGTGGTCAGCTGGCATATGCCAACGGCATGAAGAATGCCGCTGTGGCGCGGTCAGGGCGTCGTCAGAGCACCGCGCTGAGGAATTCGCGCGTTCTGTCCTGCTCCGGATCGCTGAAGATCTTCTCCGGCGGACCGGACTCGATCACGTGGCCGGAATCGAACATCAGCACTTGGTCGGAGATGTCCCGGGCGAAACCCATCTCGTGGGTCACGCACAGCATCGTGATGTCGGTGGTGCGGGCGATGTCCCGCAGCACGTCGAGGACGCCCGCGACCAGCTCGGGGTCGAGTGCCGAGGTCACCTCGTCGAGCAGCAGCACCTGCGGGCGCATGGCCAGCGCCCGTGCGATCGCCACCCGCTGCTGCTGGCCGCCGGACAGCTGGGTCGGGCGGGCGTCGTGCTTGTCGGCGAGGCCCACCAGGTCGAGCAACTCGCGGGCGCGCGCCTCCGCCTCGTCCTTGGACAGGCCGAGCACGGTGACGGGCGCCTCGGTGAGGTTGCGCAGCACGCTCATGTTGGGGAACAGGTTGAACTGCTGGAACACCATCCCGATCTTCTTCCGCACCTCGCGGATCTGCTTCTCGGGCGCCGGGAACAACTGCTCCCCGTCGACGGTGATCGTGCCCTCGTCCGGCTTGATCAGGGTCATCAGCATCCGCAGGATCGTGGTCTTGCCCGACCCGGACGGCCCGATCAGGGTGACGTGCTTGCCGGAGGCGACGGAGAAGTCGAGCTTGTCGAGCACCGTGTTCTCGCCGAACCGCTTCGTGACCCGCTCCAACCGGATCAGCTCGGAGCTCGTGCGGATGTCATCGGGGTTCTTGTGCGTGTCAACGGACAAGGCGTCGCTCCAGGGCTCGGATCAGCAGGGAGGCGGGATAGGAGATGAGGATGAAGGCCACGCCGATCACGGTGATGGGCTCGGTGAACTGGAAGTGCTCCTGGGAGAAGAGCCGTGCCCTGCCCAGCATCTCCAGCACGGTGATCACCATCAGGATCGGGGTGTCCTTGAGCATCGCGATCACGTAGTTGCCGAGGGCCGGGACCACCCGGCGGATCG
This sequence comes from Streptomyces sp. NPDC020898, assembly GCF_044333925.1. NCBI lineage: Bacteria > Bacillati > Actinomycetota > Actinomycetes > Kitasatosporales > Streptomycetaceae > Streptomyces > Streptomyces sp. NPDC020898. The sequence goes on along the minus strand of NZ_JBIRRV010000001.1, from coordinate 1,551,092 downwards.
CCTGCGGCAGGATCACCGCGGTCCAGGTCCGGCGCAGGGGCAGGTTCAGCGCGGTCGCCGCCTCCCACTGGCCGACGGGCACCGCCTCGATACCGGCGCGGTAGACCTGCATCGTGTACGTCGAGTAGTGCAGCCCGATCGCGACGACACCGGTCGTCAGCGCGGAGAAGGTCAGCCCCCACTCCGGCAGCACGTAGAACAGGAAGAACAACTGCACCAGCAGCGGGGTGTCCCGCACGAACTCGGTGACCACCCCGACCGGCCAGCGCACCCAGCGCGACGGCGTCCGCATCAGCAGCGCCCACACCAGCCCCAGCGCGAACGAGATCAGCGACCCGAGGAGCAGCACCTGGAGGGTGACCTTCAGCCCGTCCCAGAAGTACGGCATGAAGTCGCTGACGGCGTTCCAGTCCCACTTCATACGACTCGACCTCCGACACCCGCGGTCTGCGCCCGCTTCACCTCGGAGCTCTTCGGCGCCTGCCCGAGCCCGGCCTTCAGTCGTTTCTCCAGGCCGCGCATCAGCCGGGTGAGCGTGAAGGCGATCACGAAGTAGATCAGCAGGATGTACGTGTAGATCTCCACGCTCTCCTGCAGCGCGAGCCGCACCAGGTTGCCGCTGAAGGCCAGGTCACCCATGCCCATCACCGACACCAGCGCGGTGCCCTTGAGCAGCTCGATCAGCAGGTTGCAGAAGGACGGGATCATCTCCGGCACCGCCTGCGGCAGCAGGATCAGCCGCATCCGCTGCCAGGAGGTGAAGCTCAGCGCGATCCCGCCCTCCCGCTGCGCCGGGTCGACGGCGTTCAGCGCCCCGCGCACGATCTCCGTGCCGTACGCGCCATAGGTCAGCCCGAGGGCCAGCGTGCCCGCCCACATCGGCACGAGCTGCCAGCCGAAGGCGGGCGGCAGTACGAAGTACACCCAGAAGATCATCACGAGCGCGGAGGTCCCGCGGAACACCTCGGTGTAGAGGCCGGCGAGGAAGCGCACCGACCGCAGTCGGTGCGTGCGCGCGATCCCGACGACGAAGGCGACGAGGCAGCCCAACAACGCGCTGAACACAAGGAGTTGGATGGTGACCCAGACTCCGCTGATGACAAGTTCCCAGAGTCCCGGAGTCATGGGCCGCACAGCTCCTTCGCGGTCATGTCGGTCATCTCGGCCCGGGTGAAGCCGAACGGCCTGAGGATGCGGAACAGTTCCCCGCTCTCCTTCAGCTTCCGCAGTTCGGCGTTGAAGGCGTCCCGCAGCCGGGTCTCGGTCGGCCGGAACGCGAAGGCGCCCCCGTCGACATGCGGCTTGCCGTCGACGAGCGGGGCGAAGGCCTTGGTCGCCTCCGTCGTCCGCGATTTCTTCACCACCGCGCGGGTGGTGAGCGCCGTACCGGCGAAGACGTCGACACGGCCGGCCTCGACGGCGTTCAGCCCGGCGACCTGGTCGGGCACGATGAGAATCTCGCTCTCCTTGTACCCCGCCTCGACGGCGTACTGGATCTCGGCATATCCGGTCCCGGTGGCGAACCTGGCCTTCTTCTCGACGACATCCCGGTAATTGTGAAGATCCTTGGGATTTCCTTTGCGGACGATGAAAGAATCGAGCATCTGGTAGTCGGGGTCGGCGAAGATCACCTGTTCGCAGCGTTCCGGATTGACATACATCCCGGCGGCCACGACATCGAACTGCTGGGAATTCAGGCCGGGTATGAGCGACCCGAACTCGGTGGGCACGGGCTGGACGCGATCGACGCCCAGCCGCTTGAAGATGGCCCTCCCCAGCTCCGGCGCCTCACCGGTCAGTTCACCGTCCCTGTCGATGTATCCGAAGGGAATCTCCCCGGCGATACCGAGCCGTACGACGCCCTGCGCCCGGAGCCGGTCGAGGAGGTCACCGCCTTCGACGCCGGACGCGGCGGACACACGACTGCACCCGAGGGTGCCGAACGATCCGACCGTACCCAGGGTGCCGAGCGCCGCTACCCCCGCGAGCAGCGAGCGGCGTCCTATGTGTGGTGGTGCGTGTGATGGAACCATGGCGGCGCGGCTACCCGAGAGCGCGCGACTTATGCACCATGGAATGCATGGCTGACGATCGATACATCCAAGTGTCACTGGTCACCCGGGGAATCCACTGCACGGCGAAACTCCTGACCGACCGTGCCCCCCTCACCTGCGAGACCGTCTGGAACGCCCTGCCGCTGTCCGGCGACGTCTACCACGCCAAGTACGCGCGCAACGAGATCTACGCCCTCTTCCCGCCGTTCACGGAAGGGGAATCGGAGCCGCCCCTGGAGAATCCGACCGTCACCCCGATCCCCGGAGATCTCTGCTATTTCGCATTCGCCGGCGCGGAACTGGGAACGAAGGCGTACGGCTACGACCGCGAGGTCCGGCCCGGAACGACCCTGGTGGACCTGGCCCTCTTCTACGAGCGCAACAACCTGCTGCTGAACGGCGATGTGGGCTGGGTGCCGGGCACGGTGTGGGGCGAGGTGGTCGAGGGCCTGCCGGAGATGGCGGAGGCCTGCAACGACCTGTGGCGGTCCGGCGCGGCGGGAGAGACGCTCAGCTTCCGCCGGGCCTGAGCGCCTCCTCCAGCGCGTGCGCCGTACGCAGCACGAGGTCGTCGTGGTGGCGTGCGGCCACGATCTGGAGTCCCACGGGCAGCCCGTCGCCGTCGACCCCCACGGGGACCGTCGCGGCGGGCTGCTGCGTCATGTTGAACGGGTACGTGAACGGCGTCCACCCCGTCCAGCGCCGCAGCCCCGAGCCGACGGGCACCTCAACTCCCGCTTCAAATGCGGTGATCGGCATCGTGGGGGTGACCAGCACGTCGTACGACTCGTGGAACAGCCCCATCCGCCGCCCGAGTTCCATCCGGACGTCGACCGCCGCCAGATAGTCGAGCGCGCTGATACGGCCCCCCAGCGCACGGATCTCCCGCAGCCCGGGATCGAGCAACTCGACCTGCTCCGCCCCGAGTCGCTGGGTGACCCGGGCCGCCCCGCTGAACCACAGGGTGTGGAAGGCGTCCACCGGGTCGGTGAAGTCGGGGTCGGCCTCGGTGACGTACGCGCCGAGTTCCGCGAGCCGCTCCACCGCCCGCCGGACCGCCGCCGCGACCGCCGGACGCACGGCGACCTGACCGCCGAGGGAGGGCGAGTAGGCCACCCGCAGCCCCCGCACCCCGCCGGACAGGGAGCCCGAAAACGAACCGGAGACCGGCGGCCCGAGCGCCGACCAGTCACGAACATCGGGCCCGCTGATCACATCCATCAGCAGCGCCGCGTCCGCCACGGTCCGGGTCATCGGCCCGACGTGCGCGAGCGTCCCGAACGCGCTGGCCGGGTAGAGGGGAACACGGCCGTACGTCGGCTTCAGCGCGAAGATCCCGCAGAACGCCGCCGGGATACGGACACTGCCCCCGCCGTCCGTACCGAGGGACAGCGGCCCGGCGCCCAGCGCAACGGCGGCCGCACTTCCGCCACTTGAGCCGCCGGCGGTGCGCGTGGTGTCGTGCGGATTGCGGGTCACGCCGGACAGCGGCGAATCGGTGACGCCCTTCCAGCCGTACTCGGGCGTGGTCGTCTTGCCCAGGAAGACGGCACCGTGCTCGCGCAGACGGGCGGTGGAGGGCGCGTCCTCCCGCCAACTCCCGTCGCTCCTGCTGACCTTGGAGCCCCGGAGGGTGGGCGCTCCGCGCAACAGGATGATGTCCTTCACGGTCGTGGGTACGCCGTCCACGAGCCCGGCGGGCTCACCGCGCCGCCACCGCTCGGCGGACTCCTCGGCCCGGGCCAGCGCGCTGTCGGCGTCGATCCGTACGAACGCGTTGACGACGGGCTGGAGTTGTTCAGCCCGTTCGAGCGCCGCGCGGGTCGCTTCGACGGGGCTGAACTCGCCCTTGCGGTAGCCGTCGAGGAGTTGGATCGCGGTGAGTGAGGTCAGCTCGGTGAGTTCGGACATGGTCCTCTCCGGTCGCTAAGTCTTCCTCAGTGCCCGGGAACGTACCCGCGTTGCTTGTCGACCACGTTGGTCAGGGCCATCCCTGCTTCCCACCGCTCGTACAACTCGATGAACTGCACGCCGAGTTCATCGCGCCAGCCCACCGTGTCGCCGCTCATGTGTGGGGAGACGATCAGTCCGGGCGCCTCCCACAACGGGCTGTCGGGAGTGAGGGGTTCGTGCTCGAACACGTCCAGTGCGGCGCCCGCGATCCACCGCTTCGACAGCGCCTCGGCGAGTGCGGGTTCGTCGACGAGCTGTCCCCGGCCGACATTGATGAATCGCGCCGAGGGCTGCATGACGCCGAAGCGGCGGGTGTCGAACATGTGGTGCGTGTCGGCGGTGAGGGGAGCGGCGGCGATCACCCAGTCGGCGCGCGCCATCAGCCGGTCGAGGTCGTCGGGCCCGTGGACACCGGAACGCGGGACACGCCCGACGACCGCCGGGGTCACCCCAAGTGCCTTCAGATACCGGGCGATCGCCCGCCCGATGGGCCCGGACCCGACGACACAGGCTTTCGTCCCGGCGACCCGCTGCGACTCCCGGTGCCGCCATTCGCGCCGCCGCTGGAGATCCAGCGTCCTCGGCAGATCCTTGGCCATGGCGAGGACCAGGGCGCCGACGTACTCGGCGATCGGCTGGTCGAAGATGCCGCGCGCGTTCGTCACCACGGTGTCGGACGCGGCGAGTTCGGCACACATCAGATGATCCACCCCCGCACTCGCGGTATGCACCCACCGAGGCCGCGCCCCCGCCCCCGGCCAGGCGTCGCGCACGGCGGGCGAGGTGAAGTCCCAGACGAGCAGGACATCGGCGTACGGGAGTTGGCGGGCGAGGGTCGAGGCGTCGGCGTGCAAGATCTTGGCCCGCCCGGTGAGCCGGCCGAGGCGGGGCGGCGGGTCGGCGTCGAGGACGAGAAGGGCGGTGGGCTCGGGCATCGGGAGCCGTTTCCGGTCGGGGGCGGCTGGGCGGCCGGGCGTCTGACATGCACGGATTGACCACGCTCGCACCCGAATCTACCTTCGTCAACACGGACGTGCGTACGGTCCGTTGCCCTCTCGTTCCTCACTGTGAGGCCGGTGCCTGCCATGGACGTCTCTTTTCTCGGTGGACCGCGCCCCCAGCGCGGTGTCGGTGTGGTCGCCCCCTTCGACTTCGCGCTGGACCGCGAGCTGTGGCGCTGGGTCCCGGACGAGGTGTCCCTCCACCTCACCCGCACCCCGTACGTCCCCGTGGAGGTCAGCCTCGACCTGGCCCGGCTGGTCAGCGAACACGAGACCCTCGGCGACGCGGTACGCACCCTCAACGTGATCGCCCCCGAGATCGTCGCCTACGCCTGCACCTCCGGCAGTTTCGTCGGCGGCGTCGCCGGTGAGCGGGCGATGTGCGAGGCGATGACACGGGCGGGCGAGGTCGCGTCCGTGACGACCTCGGGGGCCCTCCTGGAGGCCCTGACGGAACTGTCCGTACGCAGGGTCGCCCTCGTCACGCCCTACACGGTGTCGGTGACGCGGGCACTGGAGGAGTACGTGGCCGAGGCGGGCGTCACGGTCACCGGATGCGCGTTCATGGGCCTGACCCGGCACATCTGGAAGGTCCCGTACCGTGCGGTCGCGGACATGGCGAGGCAGGCTGTAGGAGACGGGCATGGCCGGACGGACGCGCTGTTCATCAGCTGCACGAACCTCCCGACGTACGACGTCATCGCGCAACTGGAGGCGGAACTGCGCATCCCGGTGATCTCGGCCAACCAGGTCACGATGTGGGCAGCGCTGCGTCGACTGGGTACCCGAGCGGTGGGGCCGTACCAGGCGCTGCTGGACGAGTCGGCACGCGCCTGGCCCCAGAACCTGCCGAACGACGACCGGCAGGAACGGGAACAAGAGCGGGAAGGTTGGACATGACGGCACTCGGATTCCTCTACCCGGGCCACTCCGCCGAGGACGACTATCAGCGCATCGAGCACCTTCTGGGCAGCGACATCCGGCTGGACGTGGTCCACACGGACATCGGCGAGGACGCGCACCGCGTGGACGCCCTCCTGAAGATGGGCTCGGCGGACCGCCTCGCGGCGGGCGTGGAGGAGCTGCGGCTGACCGGCGCGGAGGCGGTCGTGTGGGCGTGCACCAGCGGCAGTTTCGTGTACGGCTGGGAGGGCGCCCATGACCAGGTACGCGCCCTCGCCCGGGCCGCGGGCATGCCGGCGTCGTCGACGTCGTTCGCCTTCGTGCACGCGGTGCGGGAGCTGGAGCTACGGAAGGTGGCGATCGGGGCGACGTACCCGGCGGACGTGGCGGAACTGTTCGCGGAGTTCCTGACGGCGGCCGGCGTGGAGGTGGTGTCGTTCCACGGCGCCGGAATCGTCACGGCGGCGGAGGTGGGGGAGTGGGGCGAGCCGGAGCTGCTCACCCTGGCCCAGGAGAGCGACACCCCGGACGCGGACGCCCTCCTCCTCCCGGACACCGCACTGCACACGGCGTCCCACATCGCCTCCCTGGAAAAACGCCTGACCAAACCGGTCCTCACAGCCAACCAGGTAACCGTCTGGGAAGCCCTGAGGCTGACAACCCGCAAGGTAAACGCCCCGTCCCTGGGCACCCTGTTCACCAGGGAACCCCTGGTACAGGCCTGAAGGCCCGTCCAGCCCCAGCTTCCTACCTACCCACCCACCCACCCCACCGCTCCTCCAGCCCAGGCGGTACCTCTCGAACGCGGCCGGCGCCTCTCGAGCACGGCCCGGCACCCCCAGCCCGTCCGGCGTTTGAGGACAAGGCCCGTCCAGCGCCACCTACCTGCCCACCCACCCGCCCCCGCCGCTCCTGCAGCCCAGGCGGTACCTCTTGAGCGCGACCGGTACCTCTCAAGCACCGGCCGTCTCTCCAGCCCGTCCGGCGTTTGAGGACAAGGCCCGTTCAGGGCCGACAGCGGGGTCTGGGGCGGCAGCCCCAGGGATGGGACGGGTAGGGGCGGCGGGGGCGAGAAACACCCACGGGAATAAACGGAGCCCCCCTCCTGTTACCGCCCAGAGACCAGCGCACGGCACCAAACAGGAGGCACCCACCGTGACCGCAGATGCGACGGCAGACGTGACGGCAGACGAGATCCGAGGCACAACACAGGGCACCGCCCCCGTCCCCCTCTCCGTCCTGGACCTGGTCACCGTCGGCTCCGGCCACACCGCCACCGACGCCCTCCAGACCAGCGTCGCCCTCTCCCGCCTCACAGAATCCCGCGGCTTCCACCGCTACTGGGTCGCCGAACACCACTCCATGCCCGGCGTAGCCTCCTCCTCACCCGCCGTGATCCTCGCCCACCTCGCCGCCCACACCCACCGCATCCGCCTGGGCTCCGGCGGAGTCATGCTCCCCAACCACGCCCCCCTGGTCATCGCGGAACAGTTCGGCACTCTCGAAGCCATGGCACCGAACCGCATCGACCTGGGCCTCGGCCGCGCCCCCGGCACGGACGGCGCCACCGCAGCGGCCCTCCGCCGCACGGAACGTCTCAACGAAGGCGCCGACGACTTCCCCCAGCAACTCGCGGAGCTCACCCGCTTCCTGGACGACGACTTCCCGCCCGGCCACCCGTACCACCGCATCCACGCCATCCCCGGCCCGATCCAGTCGACGTCCCCGGGCGGAGTCCAGTCCACCCACCGCCCGCCCGTCTGGCTGCTCGGCTCCTCCGGCTTCAGTGCCCGCCTGGCCGGTGTCCTGGGCCTGCCCTTCGCCTTCGCGCACCACTTCTCCGCGCAGAACACCGTCCCGGCCCTCGACCTCTACCGGGAGTCCTTCCAGCCCTCCGCCGTTCTGGACGCCCCCTACGCCCTCATCGGCGTGTCCGCCCTCGCCACCGACGACGAGAACGAGGCCCGCCGCCAGGTCCTCGCGATGGGCCTCAGCATGGCCCGCCTGCGCTCCGGCCGCCCCGGCCTGTTCCCGACCCCGGAGGAGGCGGAGGCGTACGAATTCAGCCCGATGGAACGGGAGTTCGTCAGTTCGTGGATGACGAACATCGTCCACGGCACGGCGGACGAGGTCCGCACCGGCCTCGACGACCTCCAAAAGCGCACGGGAGCCGACGAGTTGATGCTCACCTCCCACGCCCACCGCGGCGCCCTGCGCCTACGCTCGTACGAACTGATCGCGGACGCCTACGGCCTGCCCACCACCTGAAGTCGACGGAGCGAGCGGGCACGAGCGGGCAGGGACGAGTCGGCAGGGGCAAGTCGGCAGGGACGAACCGACCGCCAACTCACCCCTGCCGACAAGCACTTCCCCCCATCAGCACGGAGATCCGATCCGCCGGCACAGGCCGCGAATAGAGCCACCCCTGCCCCGTGTCGCACCCGATACGGCGCAGACGCGCGGCCTGCGCCGCCGTCTCCACGCACTCCGCAGTGACCGTGAGCCCCAGCCGGTGCGCGAGCTGGATCATCGCCTCCACCACGATCTCGTCGGCCGGATTGGGCGCGACGCCCTCACCCTCGTACTGGAACCCCCGGACGAAGGATCCGTCCAGTTTCAGTACTGACACCGGGAGCCGGCTGAGGTAGGCGAGGTTCGAGTACCCCGTGCCGAAGTCGTCGATCGCGATACCCACGCCCATGTCACTGAGTGCCTGGAGCGCCTGGAGAGGCCGGCCGGCGGAGCCCATGACGGCGGACTCCGTCAGCTCCAGTTGCAGCAGATGTGCCGGCAGACCGGTCTCCGCGAGGATCTCCGCCACGTCCGCGACCAGATCCGAGTCCCAGACCTGACGCACAGCCACGTTCACGCTCACGAAGATCGGCGGCTTGTCCGGGCGTTCGAGCTGCCAGCGGCGAGCCTGGCGGCAGGCCGTGGCCAGCACCCAGCGCCCCAGCTGCACGATCGAGCCGTCCTCCTCGGCCAGCCCGATGAACCGGTTCGGCGTCAGCGTGCCGAACTGGGGGTGATGCCAGCGGACCAGCGCCTCGACACCGTGCACCCGGCCGTCCGCCATACCCACCAACGGCTGGTAGTCCAGGACGAATTCGCCCCGGTCGATGGCCGGCCGGAGGGAGGAGGACAGTGCCTGGCGGGTCATACGGTGGGCGTTGCGCTCGGGGTCGAAGAGCGTCCAGCGGGACTTGCCGTCGGCCTTCGCCCAGTACAGCGTCGTGTCGGCGGCCTGCATCAGACCGGTGGGCGTCGTGCCTGCCGCATGCCGTTCCACGACGCCGATGGAGGCGGAGACGGACATCCGCTGGCCGCCGAGGTCGAAGGGGAGCTGAAGGGCCTTCAGCGCCGACTCGGCCAGGTCAGCCAGCTGGTCGGTGCCCGTCGAGTCCTCGACCAGCAGCGCGAACTCGTCGCCGCCCAGCCTCGCCACCAGCGGCGCGACGGCGCCCGGATTGCCCCGGGCCAGGCCCGCTTCCTCGGCGCATCGCGTCAGGCGCTCGGCCACGGCGGCGAGCAGCCGGTCGCCGACGCGGTGGCCCAGCGTGTCGTTGATGGCCTTGAATCCGTCGAGGTCCAGGTAGCACAGGCCGATCCGGCCCGTCCCGCTCTGCTCGTACGAGTCCGCCTCCAGCGCCGCCGCCAACCGCTCGAAGAACAGCGCGCGGTTGGGCAGCCGGGTCACCGGATCGTGCATCTGCAAGTGCCGCAGCCGCGCCTGGAGTTCACGGCGCGCGCTGATGTCGGCCACGGACATCAGGACACCGTGGCTCCCGTACCCCTCCGACGCGTCCGGGGGCAGCGGCGTGATCGTGATCTGGGCCCACAGGGAGTGCCCGTCGGGGTGTTTGAGACGGCGGGTGCAGCGCAGCCGTGCCTGCCGGCCGCGCAGGACCTCGCGGTACGCGTGCCACGCACGGGTGTCGGACGGGAGGTCCACCAGATCGGCGGCCACCCGCCCGGCCAGCGCGTCCGGGCCGATGCCCAGCAGCGTGCCCAGCGACTCGTTCGCTCCCACGACCAGGCCCTCGCGGTCCACCACGGCCATCGCGAGCGGCGCCGCCGCGAACGCGGCCCGCAGCAGCGCCGGGGGAGGGGGAGTGGGATCGAGGTGGGACGACGTACAAGGAGACGTACGAGAACCCGTACGAGAAACCGCACGAGAAGCCGTATGAGAAGAGCTGGTCGGTGTAGGCGACGTAAGTGACGTAGGTGACGAAACCGACACAGAAGACGCGTCGGAATTACTCTCTGTGACAGCCGGCCGGACGAGATCTGCCGCGGGCGCCGGCCCTTCGGACGTTCCGCTCACCGCTCGCTCCCGCAGTGCACTCGGTCTTCATGTGGATCCCGTCGGGCGGCCGACCGGGCGGCGAACCGCCGCCCTCGCCTTGTCCGTGCAGGAAAGTGTCAGGGAAGTGCCAGGAAAGTGTGCCGATCATAGAGGCTGGCCCCAAGCCCTTCCAGCCACTGTCCAGTGTCCATGAACGACCGGCGGTTCTGACAGATCGTTTCTGCCCGCGCCTGGACGGGTTCCTTCGCCCTCGATCGGTTGTGACGTTCCGTGAGTGATTCGGGGTGTCGCTCCACGAAGGGTGAGCCTTCGTCTGCTTGGCCACTGACCTGATCACCCTTCTGGTGCAGACAAACAGGGCATATAAGCACAAGATCACACAGGCTGGGTTGCGGTGTCCCCGAACCGCGTCCGGAGGTCTGCGTGCTGCGTCAGCTCCCCCTCAAGGGGCTCACCCGTGACGCCCTGACAGGGCTCAAGGAGCTTGCGCGCGACGGCGCGCACCCCCGGTGGCGCAGCACGGCCGCCGTACTCACCACCATGACCGCCCTTGCCGCCACCTCCCTCATCGCGGACCCCTCGGTCGCCGAACCCTTCTCGGCACAGCCCTGCGCCCTCCAACGCACCGACGCCCACCACTCGGAGGGCCTCGACACCTGGAACGCCGCCTATCCGCGCCCGGCCCGCGCCCTCGACGCCGTGATGGTGTTCCTCTCTTTCCCGGACGCGCCCCCGCGAACCACCCCCGCCGAACTGGCCGCCGACCACTTCCCCGCGACCAGCGACTTCTTCACGCGTGCCTCGTACGGCAAGTTCACGCTGCGCCCGCACCCGCTCCGGCAGTGGCTGCGGATGCCGCGGCCGTCCACCGCGTACGCCATACAGCGGGACTGGAGCGCCGCCCACCGCGCCGCCTATCTGCGCGACGCGCTCGCCGCCGCCGACCGTCAAGTCGACTTCTCGCGCTACGACATCGTCTACTTCGTGGCCGACCCGGACGCGCCCGGCGTCGACTCCGACGCGACGAAGGTCGTCAACCTGGACGTTCCGCTGCGAGCCGACGGCACGGACATCCGCCGGGTCGTCACCGTCTTCGAGAAGCACCCGCCGGACCGGCTCGTCCTCGCCCACGAGACGGGCCACGTCTTCGACCTGCCCGACCTCTACCACCGGCCCGTGGACGGAAAGGGCGACTGGGACACGTACGTCGGCGACTGGGACCTGATGGGCAGCCAGTTCGGACTGGCGCCGGACCTGTTCGCCTGGCACAAGTGGAAACTCGGGTGGCTGGAACCGCGCCAAGTGGTGTGCGTACGCGGAGGAGGCTCGACGCGGCTGACCCTGGAGACGTTGGGGGCGGCACAGGCGCATACCTATACATATGCACACGCGGATGCGGATGCGGATGCAAGTGGGGGTACGGGGATGGGGGCGCCGGCCTTCGGGCAGGGGGGCGGGGTGAAGCTGGCCGTGGTGCGGACCGGGGTCGACCGGGCGCTCGCCTTCGAGGTGCGGGGGGCGGCCGGCAACGACAGCGCGACCTGTACACAGGGGGTGCTCGTCTACCGGGTGCGCAGCGGGTCCGAGTCCGGCGGTGGCCCGGTCGAGGTGGTCGACGCCCATCCGCGGACCGAGGCCTGCTGGGAGGACTCGGTCTACCCGCCCCTCGCGGACGCGCCCGTCGCCCTCGGCGAGAGCTTCACGGTGCCCGGCGACAACGTCCGGGTCGAGGTGCAGAGCCGTACGCCTTCGGGGGCGTGGACGGTGCAGATCACGGCGGTCGGCTGAGCGGGGGAAAAGGGGGCGGAAACGACGTTGGCGAGGCTGTTGGTGAACAGCCTCGCCAATCGACTACAACGTGCGCCGCCAGGGACTCGAACCCCGGACCCGCTGATTAAGAGTCAGCTGCTCTAACCAACTGAGCTAGCGGCGCCTGCTGACGTCGTAGACCTTAGCATCCTGATCGACGGGAGGAAAAATCGATATCCGCACGCCACTGGAGGCCGCGGCGCGGGCCGCCCGTACGGCCGCCCAGAGCAGGATTTCCGGGCCCGGAAGCCAGGGATGGGAGGTGTCGGGGGCGACGATCCAGCGCGATTCGGAGCGCGGTGACTCGGACTGTTCCCTGTCGTCGTTCACCAGTGCGGGAACCGTCACCGCGTCGCCGCGGCCGTGGCACAGGAGCGGCGGCATCGCATGGCAGCGCCCCCTGCTGCTCCCGCCGTCCACGCCGCCCTCGCCGGCCGTTCCCCACTCCTCCCACCTCAAGAGCGACGGCAGTCGCTGGGCCGTGCCCGGCGCCGCGAACAGGAGGATCCGGCCTCGGTAGGCCGCCACGGGGCCCGAGCCGGGCCCGCCGTCCCAGAGGCGGTCGAGCATCCTGCGGCCGAAGACCGCGGGCGCGTTGACGATGTCGAACGTGGTTCCGCAGGGCAGGACGAGCGGGGCGGTGGGCCGTTCCTCCCAGAGTGACAGCGTGCTGCGCGGATACGTTCCTGCGGAGGTGAGCCAGGCGGCTCCCTCCGAGGTGACTCCCGAGATGTCCGAGTTTTCGCTGCTCATGGCATGTATATCTACCGGCAGTGAGCGGGCGATCCCCGAGGGTTGCCAGAAACCGGGACGGGAGGGGGCGAGGTGGAGTACCTTGCCCCCTTGAATATGCCGCCCGGACTTTCACGACGGGCTCGGCGCAGCACGGCACCGCAGGGACGGATCAGACCGGGTCGACGTGGCCGTGACCGGGACCGTGGCCGCCACTGCCGCCGCTGGAGTTCTCCCCGCCGCCGCGCAGCAGCTCGCGCCCGAACTCGACCATCTTCTTCGCGTAGTCCTCGGTCCACTCGGCGCGCTCCGCGATGTCGGCCGTGGTCAGCCGGTCGAAGCGGCGCGGGTCGGCGAGCTGGGCCGCCGCCATCGCCTGGAACTCGACCGCGCGGTCGGTCGCGGCGCGGAACGCGTGCGTCAGCTCCGTGGCGCGGGTCAGCAGCGCGCGGGGGTCGTCGATCGACTCCAGGTCGAAGAAGTGTTCGGGGTCGTCGGCCACCTGCGTGGGCTCGAAGAGCAAGGGCGCGGGGCGTAGCCGCGGTTCGTTGCGACGCGGCGTGGGCTCCGCCATGTCTTCTCCTCCTCGTACGGTTCCGCACCGTTCTGTACGTACCCTTCATGCCCAACGGCACGGACGGCACACGGTCGATCGGCCCCGCCGTTCAGCCGGGCCACCGTCCATTGTCTCGTGCCCGCGCAAGTGGGCCCAGGGCCCACCGCACACGCCACCTGAGCTGCCGCTACGGCCGCCAGGCGATCCGGTGCTCCGCGAGTTGCGACAGCACCGCGTGGTTGGCCTCCCAGCCGTCCGGGCTGTATTCATCGGCCGCCTCCGGCGGCGTGCCGGACTCCGTCCGGGGGCGGGCCGTGCGGTGGGTGGCGTCTGCCGGCCGGTCGCCGGAGTTCGGGTCACGGCCGCCAGGCGGTCCGGTGCTCCGCGAGTTGCGACAGCACCGCGTGGTTGGCCTCCCAGCCGTCCGGGCTGTGTTCATCGGCCGCCTCCGGCGGCATGCCGGACGCCGTCCGGGGGCGGGCCGTGCGGTGGGTGGCGTCTGCCGGCCGGTCGCCGGAGTTCGGGTCACGGCCGCCAGGCGATCCGGTGCTCCGCGAGCTGCGACAGCACCGCGTGGTTGGCCTCCCAGCCGTCCGGGAACTTCACCGTCACTCCCAGCTGTACCGGCTCCGTCGACGGATGGTCGTCCAGGAGTTCCGTCACGCCCGCCCGGCACACGACCACGCAGGCGTGCCGGTGGCGGGAGGTGAGGACGCAGAGGCGGCCCGTCTCCAGGTGGAAGGCGGTGGCGTCGGGGCGGCCGGAGAGGGGGTGCAGGACCACTGTCACGTCGAACTCTCGGCCCTGGAGGCGGTTCGCCGTGTCGACGGTGACGTCCGCTACCCCCAGTTCGGCGAGCGCCGCCCGGACCGCCGCCGCCTGGTCCCGGTGTGCGGTGCCGACGGCGATCCGGTCGGCGGTCAGGGGCGTCGGCTCGGGTCCGCGCTCCGAGGTGGCCGCGCCGCCCCGGTCCAGCATGCGGCGTACGACGGTCGCCACCGCGCGTACCGCCTCGGGGTCCGTACGAGGGGTGTGCCGGGCGGGGAGTTCCAGCAGGCCCCAGCCGGACTCGGCGGCCTCGTCGAGCACCCGGTCCGGGCCCGAACCGTCCGACGGGACCGCGAAGGCGAGCCGCCGGTCGCCGTGACCGGTGCCGCTGCGGAACGGGGTGTACGGGTAGAACGCGGCCGAGACGAGCGGCGCGGCGGAGGCCGGGAGCCGCCAGGACACCGGCAGGCGGTGCTGGGGCAGCTCGGGGTTGTGGGCCAGGAGGGTGGTGACGGCGGAAGCCGACGGGTCGTACGACAGGCCCGCCCACTGTTCCGCGCCGACGATCGCGAAGGGGTCCAACTGGCCCGGGTCGCCCACGAACAGCGCCCGCTCGAACAGGCCTGCGACGGCGAGCAGCGCGTCTGAGCGCATCTGGTACGCCTCGTCGACGATCGCGTGCCGCCACGGCTCGTCGACCTTGACGTGGGCCCACTTGGCGGCCGTCGAGATGACCACGTCCAGGCCCGTGAGCTCGGCCGCCTTCGCGGACTTCCGTACGTTCGGCAGGTCGTCCAGCGCCTTGTCGTACGGGTCGGCGTCACTGCTGTGCAGGCGGCCCACCGGCAGCTCGGGGTTCTTCTCGGCGAGGCGCACGACGAGGTCGTCGACCTGGGCGTTGGTCTGGGCGATGACCATCAACGGGCGCCCGGCCTCGGCCAGTTCGAGCGCCGCCCGGACGACGAGCGTGGACTTCCCGGCCCCGGGCGGCGAGTCGACGACGACTCCGCGGTGCATGCCGTGCAGCGTGTCGCGGAGGATCGCGTCGGTGGCCCGGCCGGCCGCGGCCCCGGGGTCGAACGCGGGCTGCGGGGTGCGGGCGGTCACAGGGGGCCTTCCTCGGTGGCGGTGCGGCGGTGGCGGGGGAGACGCGGGGCGTGGGCGCCGGGGATGGAGGCCCTTCTCCGCGCGCGGGTGGTCGTCCGGGCGCCGGGGCGGATGTGGAGGGTGCCGGGGGCGCAAGTGCCCCTCCGCGTGCGGGCGGTCACAGCACGTCCTCCGAGGTCACCGGGTCGGGCTCCGGAGCCGTGGTCGCCGCTTCCTCGCCCGGGGGGCCGCCGTGGGTCCATGGGGTCTGCTCCGGGTCGGGGAGCTTGGCGCCGCCCCGTTGCTCGTGCTCGAACAGCGTGAAGCAGACCAGGTCCCCCTTCTCGGGCACCGATCCCGCCTCGGGTTCCTTGCCGCGGCCCATCTTGTCGACCACCCTCAGGACGATCAGCGCGGCACCCTCGTCTCCGGCGTCCCCGTCGTTCTCCTCGTGGCGCACGAACTCCGCCGCCTGCGGCTTGCCGCCCAGCGAGCGGTAGACCTTCGTCCGCTCCCCGAGCTGCGGGCGGTCGTCCGTGCGTACGGTGACCAGGGGGCGGGGACTCGGGCGCTTGCTCTCGCTGTACGTCATGACGACGTCCGTGACCTCGCCCGCGAACGCCTCGCCGGCCAGCCGCCGCCCGGCCATCACCAGCGGGTCGTCCAGGGCCTCCTGGGCCTCCAGGCGGGCCTGTTCGCGCTCGCGCGTGGCGAGTTTGTTCGCCGCCGTCACCGCGTCGTCGCGGCGCGGCTGCGGGGGCTCGCCCGCGGTGACCCGGTCGCGGTGGCCGGTGAACGACCAGCGGTCGCGCGTCCACCGGTCGGCCGCGTGGGTGCCCTCGGGCAGGGCCCGCAGCAGGTCGAGGCCGCGCCACACCGCGTCCCAGGTGGGCCGCGTGCGGCTCTCGACGAGGGCGTGCAACTCCCGCTCAGCGGCGGTGAGTTCACCGAGCCGGTCGTCCGCCACCAGGCCGTCCTCGGCGGTGGCGTGTGCCGTCCGCGCGCGGTGGTAGCGCTCGATCGCGGGAGCCAGCAGCTTGTTGTCGAACGCGGGGTCGGTCGCCGGACCGGCCGGCGGCCACAGCAGCTGCCCCTTCGCGTCCCGCGTCAACTCGGCCCGCAGCGCGGCCTCGGCGCCCGACTCGCCGTCCGGGGGGTCGATCCAGGCGAGCAGCGCACCCAGGTGCTGGTCCTCCAGGGTGGACTGGCCGGTGGCCCAGTGCCGGGACAGCACGTCCGTCGTCGCGAGGAGGAGGGCGGAGCCGGGGACCCGGGCCCGCTCCCCGTAGTGAGTGAACCAGCGGCCGAGCAACGGCACCCTCGGCGGCGCGGGATACGGCGTCTCCGGGTCCTGTTCCGCCGTACGCCGAAAGCGCATCGAGCGCCCCAGCAGCCGTACGAAGTCGATGCCGGCGCGGCTCGGGACGATCAACTGGGGTGCGTCCGCGCACAGTTCGACCTCGACCTTGACGCGCTTGCCGGTCTCCGGGTCGGTCTCGTTGCGCTCGGCGGTCTCCACGGTGTCGGCGTAGGAGTCGATGAACGGCAGGACCACGTCCGCCAGTTCGGCGAGGAACGCGAACCTGAGGTCACGGTCGCGCGGCTGCTCCACGACGAGCAGGCGCGGCGCGTCCCGGTCGTCGCCCACGAGCGCCCCGAGCGGGGCGCCGGCCTCACCGGCGGTGGTGAGCGGTACGAGGACCAGTGGGCGCTCGGACAGGTGGCGGTGGCGGACGGTGGCGGCGGGCTGGGCGCGGCCGGTGCTGACGGCTTCGAGGCGGGCGAGCGTGGCGATCAGCGACATACGGCTCCCTCCGGAGACGGCAGGGGCACGCTCGGGGTGTTCAGGGCCTCCGCGCGCAGGGCCGCCGCTCTCCGCAGGGCGGCCACCGTCGGGTCCTCGGGGTCGCCGGACCGGCCGTGGGCTGCCGCCAGGACGGCGTCGACCGTGGTCAGGGCGCCCAGTTCGGCCCGTACCGAACGGCCCAGGGACGTCACCGCGCCCTGCGCGCGGGAGCGGTCGCGGCAGTGGAAGGCGAGCTCGCACGCGGACAGGCACTCCGGTGCGTACTCCGCGGGGACCGACTCGACCGCGGTGGTCAGTTCGGCGAGGGGGAGGTCCGGGGAGAAGCACGTGCCCTCGGGGAGGGTGTCGGCGATGTCCTCGATGCGGGTCAGCCGGGTCAGCTGGCGGCGGGTCACCGCGCGCTGCTTGCGGACGTCGACCGCGGACGCGGCCGGAAGGTTGGAGAAGTCCTTCGGGCAGACCAGCAGCACGCGGTGGCGCACTGTCGGCGCCGGGGTGAGCCGGGCGGCCACCTCCTCCAGCGCCAGGACGTACACCGCGGCCTGGCGAGCGGCGGCGCCCACCTTCGCCGGGTCCGCCGAGCCGTCCAGCATCGGGAAGGACTTGATCTCGACGACCGTCCAGCTGCCGTCCGGGTGGACGACCACCGCGTCCGGTTCCAGGAAGGCGGGCGAGCCGGCCACGTCGAGGGCGAGCATGGGGTGGTCGAGGAGAGTCCACGCACCGCTGCCGGTGGTGGCGTCGCGCAGGGCCAGCGCCGTCCGCGCGGTGCGGCCCTCGGGGCCGGTCGCCGTGAGGTCGGGGACCTCGGCCTCCGTCGGTGCCGCGGCACCCGGGTCCAGTTTCTCGTGCACCAGCCGGAGCAGTTCGGCGCCGCCGTCGGCCTTGACCCGGGCTTCGAAGGTGTTGCCGCGCGCCAGGGCGAACTGGGACTGCCCGAAGGCGGACGGTGAGCCCAGCGCGCTCGCCAGGGTCGCCTTGTTCACCCCCGCGCCGTCCAGGATCGCGCGCCGCTCGCACCCGGGGTTGGCGGCGAGGGCCGCGAGGGCACGCGCGTCCAGCGCCTTCGGCGCCACGGAGGGGCCGCGCAGCTCAGCGAGCCGCTGCCGCAGCGCCGTCCCCCGCGTCCGCGGAAGCGGCACCCGGCTCGGCCCCTGGTCCGTAGACGGACTCGCGCTGCCTTGGAATTCGCTCACGCGGGGCAGTCTGGCATCCACCACTGACAATTGGGGCCTGTGCGCCGCGAGAGCGCGTTGCGACGGGCGCGACCCGGGCCGAGATCCACACCTTCGCCCGGTCCGCGTTCCGCATGACGAGCGGCGCCAGGAGCAGCCCGACGCCCATCACGGCGGCGCCCGCGACCGCGTCGAGGAAGTAGTGGTTGGCGGTGCCCATCACCACGATCGTGGTGATCAGCGGGTACGCGACGCCCAGGACCTTGGTGGTGCGCGTACCGCCGTAGCGCCACAGCATCACTCCGCACCACAGTGCCCAGCCCACGTGCAGGCTGGGCATCGCCGCGTACTGGTTCGTCATGCCGCCCAGCCCGCGCGGGGCGCTGGCCTGGCCGCCCCACCAGCCGTACGCGCTGTAGTGGGCCATCGTGTCCACGAAGCCGTTGCTGGGGTCGAGCAGGCGGGGCGGGCAGGTGGGCAGCAGGGTGAAGCCGACGAGGCCGATGAAGGTCGAGGTCATCAGCCAGGTGCGGGCCGCCCGGTAGCGGACGGCACGGGAGCGGAAGAGCCAGATCAGGACGGCGGGCGTGACGAGGTAGTGCAGTGACGCGTACCAGAAGTCGGCCGGTATGCCGATCCATGGCTCGCGGGTGAACAGGCGGTTGAGCGGGTGCTCGGCGTTCAGCCACAGGGACTTCTCGAACCTGAGGATCGCCAGGCCGTGGTCGACGGCGGCCGACTCGTTGCCCCGCACCAGCAGGCGTCCGGCCGAATAGCACGCGTAGACCAGCAGGATCAGCGGCAGCTCGGTCCACCAGCGAAGGCGGGTGGGCGCGGCCGTCTCGGTCCCTGCTGTGTCGGTCCGCGGCATCCGATCGTCTCTCCCAGTCTCTGTCCCCGTCGAGCTGCGCCTCCGGTCCTCGGTGGCCTGCGGTTCGTCCGATTTTACGGTTGTACACGAACGCCCCACGCGGCGCCCCTGTCCCACAGGACGCAAAGATCGACCCCTCGGTTGCCCCTGCACAGAGTGCGCGATGATGTAGGGGTTCCGCCTTGCTTTTCCCCCATTCGGTTTCCCTGCTTCGCCCTGTTGCCCCCTTTCGTTCGCCTCTTTCCTTGATTCGTCTCGTTCCCGTCTCCCTCCCGGAAGGGTTTCTCATGGCACCGCGCATCCTGCTGGCCCGGCACGGACAGACGGAGTGGTCGCTGTCCGGCAAGCACACCGGCAGGACCGACGTCCCCCTCCTTGAGGAGGGACGACGCGGCGCCAAACTGCTCGGCGAACGGCTGCACCGGGCCCCCTTCGACGGGCTCCCCGGAGTCGAGGTGCGCACGAGTCCCCTGGCACGCGCGCGTGAGACATGCGAGATCGCCGGCTTCGGTGAGCGCGCGACGGCGTGGGACACGCTCATGGAGTGGGACTACGGCGCGTACGAGGGCATGACACCGGCCCAGATCCAGGCCGTCCGGCCCGGCTGGCTCATCTGGCGCGACGGGGTGCCCGACGGCGAGAGCCTGGCGGAGGTGACCGCGCGCGCGGACGAGGTTGTCGCCTGGGCACGGTCCGCGGAACGCGACGTCCTGGTCTTCGCCCACGGCCACATGCTCCGCTCGATCGGAGCCCGCTGGCTGGGCCTCCCCCTCGACTTCGCCGCCCGGATCAGACTGAACCCGACATCCCTGTCGATCCTGGGCTGGGCCTACGGCGCCCCAGCGATCGAGAGCTGGAACGACTTGGGGCACCTGGCCGGGTAGCAGATCGCAACCGGCCGGTGCTGACCGCGGGTGGGTCGCGCAGCCCGGCGCTTACGGGGTGCCGCTCTCGGTGGGACGGGAGCCGCCCCTAGCGGCACGCATGCCCGCAGCGGCGCGAGCTGGAGCGCCCCTTTAGGGGCGCGGGGAACTGCGCGACCAGCCCTCACTGGCCCGCAGCCGGACGAGTACCGCCCCCGGTAACTAACTAAGCCGTGCGCGGCACACTCGCGTGCCTCTCAAGGAACGCCGACACCCCGCTGGCCCGCCGGTGAGGCAACAGCACCCTCGCCGTAGCCGCCAGCATCGTCTGGATACGCGACGACTGGACCTCGTCCAGCAGATCCAGGACACGCATCCCCGCCGCCGCCGCCTCGTCCGGGTGGCCGCCACGGGCCAGGTCGTCGGTGAGCTCGGCGGTGTAGAGGGCGATGTTCCGGGTGAAGTGCGGGTTCTGGAGGTGGGCCGCGCGGCGGGCGTGCCGGGCCGCGCGGGGCCAGTCGCCCAGCGTCGACCAGCACTGCGCCTCCAATCCCTCCAGCTCGGCCTCTCCGTAGAAGCTCATCCACTCCGGGTCGGCCTCCGAACGGCCGCGTTCGTACAACGACTGGGCCCGCGCCAGCGCCTGTTCGCAGCCCGCGCGGTCGGCGAGCCCCGCCCAGCCGCCCGCCTCGCGCAGCGCGAGCAGCGACATCAGGCGGGGCGAGCCCAGGGGCCGGGCCACCCGCTGCGCGGCCTGGGCCGCTCTGACCGCCTCCCGCGGACGCCCCGCGTCGCGCGCGAGGAACGCGGTGTTGCAGAAGGCATGCGCCTCCAGGGCCGCGTCCCCGGACACCCGGGCCGTGGCCAGCGCCTCCGCGTAGTGCGAACGCGCGTCGTCGAAGCGGCCCGAGTCGTGTGCCAGCCAGCCCACGGAGATGGCGAGTTCACCGGCGCCCGCGTGCAGCCGGTCGGCGGTGGTCTGCCGTACCGCGCCCGCGTCGAGCAGTTCGTAGGCGGCGCGCAGTGGAGCCGCCGCCCGCCGGTAGAGACCGTCGGCGCCGTGCCGGTCGTCGAGCAGTCTGATGCGGCGCACGGCCTCTTCCAGGGCGCCCGCCTCACCGGCTCCGACGCGGCGTACGGAACGGTCCGCGGCCGAAGCCTCGTACGTGAGCCCCAGAGGGCCCAGGGAGACGGCCGCCACGGTGGCCCCGCCCCTCATAAATGCGCGACGCAGCACGTCGCTCTCCTCGTAGTTGTCGTGCGTTTCGTACGGGTCCTGCGTGTCCGGTGTGTCATACGGTTCGTACGCCCCCGGCGTCTCAGTGGTGCCGGGCGCCGGGAGTGCGGGGTGCGCGACAGGGGGCGTGTCCCCCGTTTCACGCGCCCCACGCCCGCGGACCGACGAGCGGGGCGCGAACCCCAGGTCGGCCAGGGTCCGGCCGGGGAACATGTGCAGGAACACCCGCTCGTACGCGTAGTTGGGGCAGCGGATCTCACCCGCTTCGACCCGACCGACGTAACGCGCGTCACAGCTGACCCGCTCCCCGATCTCGCGGGCGGACCGCCGTACCGCCGCGGCGAACTCGCCCGGAGAGCGCTGACCGCGCAACTGCCGGAAGGCGAGATTCGGCCGTGGCGGCCGGGGGGACTGCGACGAGGTCACCGTTGACGACGTCATGGCCGGGCCCTCTCTGCGAACCGTCGAACCGTGCCGGATTCCAGGCGAGTTGGAACAGTTTTCCGTGTGACGTCCTGTTATCCGGCGGGCAAGAACGTACCCGCTGTGCACGACCCGCCACACGGGGTTTGGCTACAAACCGGATATCTCATCCACGATCTGCCATGAACTGCCATCCTTTGCGGCGGACATGTGCCGTAGCCGTTGACGTTCTGCCGCGTTGAACCTGATGGACCGGGAGCCGCCCGAACTCCCGACCCACTCGTGCTAGGAGGGGTTCCGTGGTGGAGGCCGGGATGGAGATCAGTCAGAGCACCGATCCTTGTACGCCGTTCAGAACGCGTACATCATCCGCATCGATCGCATCATCCGCGCCGCCGGGCTGTGACCTGGTGACGGTCCCGGCGCGGCAGGGGCTGGAGGCGGTCGACATCCTGCGCCGGGGCGCCGGCGACGGGGTCGGCCCCGTACTGCACGACGACGGCTGCGACACCCTCGGTTTCCTGGTCCCGCCCGGCACCGCCGCCGCCTGGGACGTCCCCGGCAGCACCTGTACGGAGACCAACGGCCGCGGTCTGAGCCTGGCGGTCCCCGACCCCGCGCCCCCTGTCGAGGGCTCAGACTGGCTGCTCCCGCCCGGCGACGCGGACCTGGCCACCGACCCGGCGGTGCTCCGCGCGGCCCTCGGCGAGGCGGCCCGGCTCATCGAGGCCGCCGACAACCGCCGCTGACCCGGCGACCCCGATAATGGGGGAATGGGAAAGTCCAGAAGCGCGCGGCGCGGACAGCCGGCCGCCGAGTCCGTCGTCGAGACGGTCGACGGCGGGCTCGCCGAGCTGATCCCCGACCGGGACCGGGCGCGTGCCTGGACGCTGCTCATCGACGGCGCCCCGCAGTCGCACGTCGACCTCGACGACCCCGCGTACCTCTCCTTCGAGTACCAGCGCCGCCTCGGTCATGTGATCGACCTCGTCGCCCCGCCCGGCAAACCCGTGCAGGTCGTGCACCTCGGCGGTGGCGCCCTCACCCTCGCCCGGTATGTCGCCGCGACCCGTCCCCGGTCCACCCAGCAGGCCGTCGAACGGGACGCGGCCCTCGTCCAACTGGTCCGCCGTGAACTGCCGTTGGATCCCCACGCCCGGATCCGGGTGCGCTCCACCGACGCCCGCGAAGGGCTCGCCAAGATCCCCGACGGCTGGGCCGACCTCGTCATCGCGGACGTGTTCAGCGGGGCGCGCACCCCGGCCCATCTGACGTCGGTCGAGTTCCTGACGGACGTACGCAGGGTCGTGAACGACGCCGGCTGTTACGCCGCCAACCTCGCCGACGGGCCGCCGCTGGCCCATCTGCGCGGCCAGATCGCCACCGCGGGGGCCGTCTTCCCGGAGCTCGCGCTGATCGCCGACCCGACCGTGCTGCGGGGGAAACGGTTCGGCAACGCGGTGCTCGTCGGCTCCGCGCACCCGCTGCCCATCGCCGAACTGACCCGCCGCACCGCCTCCGACCCGCACCCCGCCCGCCTCGAACACGGCCGCGCCCTCACCGACTTCACCGGCGGAGCCGTACCGGTCACGGACACCGCGGCGGTCGCTTCCCCGGCGCCGCCCCCGTCGGTGTTCCGCTGACCGCGGCGACCGTCTCCGGGACGAGCCGGGGCGCGGCACCCCCCTCAGGTGTC
>NZ_JBIRRV010000001.1:1437320-1527756 GCF_044333925.1 Streptomyces sp. NPDC020898 | reverse complement strand
TGTCGCGCCCCGTCCCCGTCAAGCCCCCCGTTCACCGCCTCTGGCGGCCGGGGCCGTGCCGGTCATGGACTCGGCGGCGGTCGCTTCCCCGGCGCCGCCCCCGTCGGTGTTCTGCTGACCGTGGCGACCGTCTCCGGGACGTGCCGGGGCGCGGCACCCCCCTCAGGTGTCGCGCCCCGTCCCCGTCAAGCCCCCCGTTCACCGCCTCTGGCGGCCGGGGCCGTGCCGGTCATGGACTCGGCGGCGGTCGCTTCCCCGGCGCCACCCCCGTCGGTGTTCCGCTGACCGCGGCGACCGTCCCCGGGACGTGCCGGGGCGCGGCACCCCCCTCAGGTGCCGCGCGCCGTCCCCCGTCAAGCCCCCCGTTCACCGCCTCTGGCGGCCGGGGCCGTGCCGGTCATGGACTCGGCGGCGGTCGCTTCCCCGGCGCCACCTCCGTCGGTGTTCTGCTGACCGCGGCGACCGTCTCCGGGACGTGCCGGGGCGCGGCACCCCCCTCAGGTGCCGCGCGCCGTCCCCCGTCAGGCCCCCCGCTCACCGCCCCCGGCGGCTCCTTACTCGACGTTCACCGGCGGCAGCGTGCCGCTGCGGGCCGCGCGGCCGTACCAGAGGGCGCTCGACTTCGGCGTACGGGCGAGGGTCGAGTAGTCGACGTACACCGCGCCGAAGCGCTTGCCGTAGCCGTAGGCCCACTCGAAGTTGTCCATCAGGGACCACAGGTAGTAGCCGCGGACGTCCGCGCCCTCGGCGATCGCGCGGCGCACCGCGCGCAGGTGGCCGTGGAGGTAGGCGATCCGCTCGGGGTCGTGGACGCGGCCGTCGGGGTCGGGCTTGTCGTCGTAGGCGGCGCCGTTCTCGGTGATGTAGATCGGCAGGCCCGGCGCCTCCTTCGTGTACCGCATGATCAGGTCGTGCAGGCCCGTCGGGTCGATCGACCAGCCCATCTCGGTGCGCTCACCCGGTGACTGGTGGAAGAGGACCTCGTCCGCCCCCGGCCACGGCGAGAAGTCGCTCGCCCCGTGACCGTCGGCGCGCGGGCCGGCCGGCTTCTCCTCGGCCGCCGAAACCAGCGCCGGCGTGTAGTAGTTGAGGCCCAGCGCGTCCAACGGCTGGTTGATCAGCGCGAGGTCGCCGTCCAGGACATACGACCAGTCCGTGATCGACGAGGTGGCGGCGAACAGCGTCTCCGGGTAGGCGCCGTGCAGCATCGGGCCGTGGAAGACGCCGTTGGCCAGGTCGTCGATCTTCTGGACCGCCGCCAGGTCGGCCGGGTCCTGCGAAAGCGGCCTGACCACCGACGAGTTGAGGCTCACCGCGACCGTGTTGCGGGCGGGCATCGCCGCGCGCAGCGCCGAAGCACCCAGCCCGTGCGCCAGGTTGAGGTGATGGGCCGCCCGGAGGGAGGCCAGCGGGTCCGTGCGGCCGGGGGCGTGCACACCCGAGCCGTAGCCCAGGAACGCGCTGCACCAGGGCTCGTTGAGCGTGATCCACTGCTCGACGCGGTCGCCCAGCGCCTCCCCCATGATCTGGGCGTACTCGGCGAAGCGCAGCGCGGTCTCGCGCTCCGGCCAGCCGCCCGCGTCCTCCAGCTCCTGGGGGAGGTCCCAGTGGTAGAGGGTGACCGCCGGCTTGATGTCGTGCTCGAGCAACTCGTCGACGAGGCGCCGGTAGAAGTCCAGGCCGCGCTGGACCGCGGGACCACGTCCGGTCGGCTGGACGCGCGACCAGGAGACGGAGAAGCGGTACGCGGTCAGGCCCAGGTCGGCCATCATCGCCACGTCGTCGCGGTAGCGGTGGTAGTGGTCGACAGCGATGTCACCGTGCTCGCCGCCGGCCGTCTTGCCCGGCGTATGACTGAACGTGTCCCAGATCGAGGGGGTGCGGCCGTCCTCCCGCACCGCCCCCTCGATCTGGTACGCGGAGGTCGCTGCGCCCCAGAGGAAGGCGGGAGGAAAGGTCACCGGGGTAACGGGTTCAGGCATGGAAGCGCTCCCATAGGAGGTCGTGGAGACCGACGGGTAGGAGGAGTGGGAAGTGGGGGGAGAGTGCGAGGGGGCCGAGGCGGCGGTGACCCGGCCCCCAGAGGTTCCCGTACGAAGTCCTTCAGAAGTTCCCGTACGAAGGTCGATGTGCGGGTCAGCCCTTGACGGCGCCCTGCATGATCCCGCCCACGATCTGCTTGCCGAAGATCGCGAAGACGATCAGCAGCGGAAGCGTGCCGAGCAGCGCACCCGCCATGATCAGGGACTGGTCGGGGGTGAACCCGCGGCCCAGGCCCGCCACCGCGACCTGCACGGTCGGGCTGCCGGTCTGGGTCAGCACCAGGAACGGCCACAGGAAGTCGTTCCACGTCTGGACGAACATCAGCATGCCCAGGACGGCCATCGCCGGCCGGGCCGCCGGGAACACCACGTGCCAGACCACGCGCCAGCTGCTCGCGCCGTCCACCCGGGCCGCCTCGATGATCTCGTCCGGCAGCGCCTGGACCAGGTACTGCCGCATGAAGAACACCCCGAAGGCGTTCACCAGCGACGGCAGGATGACGGCCTGGAGCTGGTCGGTCCAGCCGAGCTCGGCGACCACCATGTAGAGCGGGATGATCATGAGCTGTGGCGGCACCATCATGGTGCCGATCACGATCAGCAGCAGCGCGCCCCGCCCTCGGAAGCGCAGCTTGGCGAAGGCGAACCCGGCGACGGTGGACATGACCACGATGGTGATCGCCGAAGTTCCGGCCACCAGCGTGGTGTTGATCATCGCCTCGCCCATGTTGGCGTTTTCCCAGGCGAGTTCGAGCTTGTCGAACAGGCCCCCGCCGAACCAGAACGGCGGCGGGGTCTGCGCGAGCCGGTTGTTGTCGCGCGAGGCGGCGATCGCCGTCCACACCAGCGGGAACAGCGAGCCGATGGTGAACAGGGCGAGGATGATGTACGCGATCGGTCCGGCGTGCATGTGCCCGCCGGCGCGCTTGGCCTTGGTGCGCCGCTGCCTGGCGGACGTCTCGTCCGGGGCGGGCGGCTTCGTCAGTGTCGTCGTCACGGCCGGTTCTCCTTAACTACTGGCGCGCAGCCGGCGCGAGATGACGTAGTTGATGACTCCGATCACGATGAGGATCAGGAACATCGTCCAGGCGATGGCAGAGGCCCGGCCCAGGTGCAGGTTGACCCAGCCCTGTTCGTACAGATACAGCCCGAGCGTCTGGAACTCGTGCTCGGGGCCGCCGGACGCCCCCTTGTTCGGGTCGAACAGCAGCGGCTCACCGAAGAGTTGGGTCGCTCCGATGGTCGAGACGACCACGGTGAACAGGATCGTCGGGCGCAGCGAGGGCAGCGTCACATGGATGAACTGCCGCCAGCGCGAGGCGCCGTCGAGGGCCGCGGACTCGTACAGGTCCTGCGGGATGGCCTGCATCGCGGCCAGGTAGATCAGGGTGTTGTAGCCGGTCCAGCGCCATATGACGATCGTCGACACGGCGAACTGGGAGGGCCACTTGTCGTTCTGCCAGTCGATGTTGTCGATGCCGACGGCGTTCAGCACCCAGTTGATCATCCCGTAGTCGCGGCCGAAGAGCAGCACGAAGACGAGGGAGGCGGCGGCGATCGACGTCGCGTACGGCGCGAGCATCGCGACCCGGTAGAAGGTCGAGGCGCGCAGCTTGTAGTTGAGGATGTGGGCCAGGCCCATCGCCATCAGCAACTGAGGAACCGTCGAGATGATGCCGATGGTCAGGGTGTTCTGCGCCGCGTTCCAGAAGAACTCGTCGTCGAAGAGGCGGGTGTAGTTGCGCAGCCCCACCCATTCCATGTCGTTGGGCGCCGTCAGCTCCACCGAGTGCAGCGAGGCCCAGCCCGTGTAGATCAGCGGGAAGAGCCCGAAGGCGAGGAAGAGCAGGAAGAACGGCGAGACGAACGCGTACGGACTCCAGCGCAGGTCCCGCTGCCAACGGCGCGAGAGCCGGTCCCGGCGGCGCTTGTCCACCTCGGGAACCTCGGTGGCGGGCGGACGGGCCGGGGCCGCGCCCCCCTCCTTGGCGGGGGGCGCGGCGATGTCGTGCCGGGCGGACATACCGGTCACTTCTCCAGGTTGTTGTCGATGGTCTTCGTGGCCGTGTCCCAGGCTTCCTTGGCCGACTTGCCCTTGGTCACCAGGATCACGCCGTTGTCACTCAGACCCTGCATGATGATCTGGTCCTTCGGGCCGATGATCTGGACCGGAATCGCCTTGGCGGCCTCGCCGAAGATCGTGCCGATCGGCGCGTCACCCGTCATCTCGTTCTTCGCACCGGTGACTTCGGGCAGGGTGTAGGCGCCCGGCGTGCTCGGGAAGTTGCCCTGCACGCTGAAGAGCTTCGCCTGCTGCTCGGGGGCGGTCAGCCACTTGACGAGCTTCGCCGCCTCCTCCGCGTTCTTGCCCGACTTGGGCACGGTGAGGAAGGTGCCGCCCCAGTTGCCGGCCTTGGGCGGCACGGCGACGTCCCACTTGCCCGCGGAGTCCGGCTTCGACTTGCCCTTGATGGTGCCGAGCATCCACGGCGGGCAGGAGATCGCGGCGAACTTGCTGTTGGCGATCGTCGTGTCCCAGGCGGGCTGGAACTGCGTCTGCGCGCCGACCAGTCCGTCCTCGGCGGCCTTGGCGGTCAGGTCGAAGCCGGCCTTGATGGCGGGGTTCGTCTTGTAGACGACCTCGCCGGCGGAGTCGTAGAACTTCTCGCTCTCACTGCCGAGGATGGCGTTGAGCAGACCGCCGGGCGAGTCCATGAAGGTGGTGCCCGCCGGGGCCTTCGCCTTGTAGTCCTGGCCGACTTCGACGAACTTCTCCCAACTGCCCGCCCACAGCTTGCCCACTTCTTCGCGGTCGGTGGGCAGACCGGCCGCCTGGAACAGGTCCTTCCGGTAGCAGATGGCCATCGGGCCGACGTCGGTGCCGAGCCCGACCGTCTGGCCGTCCTTGGTGGTGGCCTGCTGCCACTTCCAGTCCAGCCAGGTGCTCGCCTGGACGCCCTCCACCTTGGACAGGTCCATCAGCTTGGGAGCCTGGGTGTCCACGATCTCGGCGATATTGGCCACTTCGACGGCCTGTACGTCCTGCAGGCCGCTGTTGGTGGCGAGGTGGTTGAGGAGCGGCGGGTAGTAGTTCTCGTTCCGCTCGATGACGTTCTCGGCGATCTTGATCTTCGGGTTCAGCTTCTCGTACTCGGTGTAGAGACCGGCCTCTTTGAAGCCCATCGTGCCGAAGAGACCCATGGTGATGGTGGTCCTGTTGCCGTCGCCACCGCCGGGCGCCGAACTGCTGCCGCCGTCGCTGCCGCCGCCGTCGTCGGCACAGCCGGCCAACAGCCCGGTGCCCAGCGACGCTACGGCCGCGAGGACCACCGCCTGGCGGGCGGTTCGGGTACGTGCTCGCATTGCGTCCTCCTGTTGCCCTGACGTGCCGACCCCCCGGCCAACTGCATTGTTGGGCCCGTTAGTTCGTCTTGATTCAGCGCTGCGGCTCGGGCGGGGAACGTGCGGGATGTGTATGTGTCAGGTACCGTGGGAGCGCTCCCATCGGTGATGTGTTGAAGGTTCGTCGGTCCGGGCGGGGGTGTCAAGGGCGATGACGGGAGGAGCGCGTTCAGTTATCTGCCTGTTAGCTAACTCGGCGGGCCGGTACGAACCCGACGCGGACCGATGGAGATCGGCCAGTCCGCGGCACGGGAGCGGCTGCCCCGGTGACCGGCAAGTGACTGGCGGTGAGCTGTTCCGGGCGGAAGCGGAAGGCCGGAGAAACCGGCCCCCGGAGGGCGAGGGCGAGCGGTCGGCGCCCCCGGGCAGGACTGTTAGATTCCAGGCCAGGGCGATGACAGCGGAAGGGCGGAGCCATATGGCAAGCCACGGAGCGCGGGGCCGCAGCGGTGGCCGGCCGACCTTGGAAGAGGTCGCCGCGCGCGCCGGAGTGGGCCGCGGCACGGTCTCCCGGGTGATCAACGGCTCCCCGCGGGTCAGCGACGCGACCCGCGCGGCGGTCGAGACGGCGGTAGCGGAACTCGGTTACGTTCCGAACACGGCGGCCCGCGCCCTCGCGGCGAACCGCACGGACGCGATCGCGCTGGTCGTCCCCGAGCCGGAGACCCGGTTCTTCGCGGAACCGTACTTCTCGGACATGCTGAGCGGTGTCGGCGCGGCGATCTCGGACACGGAGATGCAGCTCCTGCTGATCTTCGCGGGCAGCGACAGGGAACGCCAGCGCCTCGCCCAGTACCTGGCCGCCCACCGGGTCGACGGCGTCCTGCTGGTCTCGACCCACGCGGACGACCCGCTGCCCGACCTGCTGGAGCAGCTGGAGATCCCGGCCGTGATCAGCGGCCCGAGGTCCGCGGCGGAAACGCTCACCTCGGTGGACTCGGACAACTACGGAGGCGGCCGGCAAGCCGCCGAACATCTTCTCGCCCGGGGTCGCCGCAAGATAGCCCACATCACGGGCCGCCTGGACGTGTACGGCGCCCAGCGCCGCGTCGACGGCTACCGCGAAGCCCTGGAGGCGGCGGGCCACGAGGTGGACGAGGCATTGATCGAACCGGGCGACTTCACCGAGGAGGGCGGCCGGCGTGCCATGACCCGCCTCCTGTCCCGCCGCCCCGACCTGGACGCGGTCTTCGCCGGCTCGGACGTCACAGCGGCGGGAGCCCGCCAGGTCCTGCGCGAACAGGGCCGCCGCATACCCGACGACGTGGCCCTGGTCGGCTACGACGACTCGGCCATAGCCCGCCACATGGACCCGCCCCTGACCAGCGTCCGCCAGCCGATAGTGGAGATGGGTCGAGCGATGATCGACCTCCTGCTCGAGGAGGTGGCCGACCGCCGCCCCACGGCATCCCGGGTGCTGGAGCGACGCCGGGTGGTACTGCCTACGGAACTGATGGCCCGTACGTCGTCCTGAGGGGCGCACCGAGTCGCACCGGGTCCCTGGCCCCCTGGAACTCCCGGGGGGCGGTGTTCCCATGATGTTCGCAAGTGCCGGGACACGACTAAGGGCTGACCCGTTTTCACGGGTCAGCCCTTGATCGTTCAGGGTGAGTGACGGGACTTGAACCCGCGGCATCCTGGACCACAACCAGGTGCTCTACCAGCTGAGCTACACCCACCATGACCGGCTGAGGATTTCCGTGGAGGCTTCCTGACCGGCCGAGAAAAAGTGTACAGGGTCCGAAGGGGTGCTCGCGCCCGGCTTTCCTCGGGGGTGGCCGTACCGCCCTGCCGCCCTACTGGGCCGCGGGCAGGACGTGCTTCGCCGCGATCGTGCGGGCCCTCTCCGAGTCGGGGCCCGGCTGCGGGACGAAGATCGCCTCGCGGTAGTAGCGCAGCTCGGCGATCGACTCGCGGATGTCGGCGAGGGCGCGGTGGTTGCCGTTCTTGGGCGGGCTGTTGAAGTACGCCCTCGGATACCAGCGCCGGGCCAGCTCCTTCACCGAACTGACGTCCACGATCCGGTAGTGGAGGTACTTCTCCAGGGATCCCATGTCACGGAGCAGGAAGCCGCGGTCCGTGCCGACGGTGTTGCCGCACAGCGGGGCCTTGCCCGGTTCCTTGACGTGCTCCCGCACATACGCCAGGACCCGCTCCTCGGCCTCTGCCAGCGTCGTGCCGCCGGCCAGCTCGTCGAGCAGGCCGGACGCGGTGTGCATCTGCCGCACCACCTCCGGCATCGTCTCCAGCGCCGAGGAGGGCGGACGGATGACGATGTCCACTCCCTCGCCGAGTACGTTCAGCTCGGAGTCGGTGACCAGTGCGGCCACCTCGATGAGCGCGTCGTCGGACAACGAGAGACCGGTCATCTCGCAGTCGATCCACACCATGCGATCGTTCATGCGTCTCACCTTACGGGGAGGTGGCGCGGGGCGAACCGGCGGTGCGGTGTGGTTTGTGCGGGGGGTTCGGCACCCGGCGCTGGTGCGGGCCTCGCCGGGGGCTGCCGCCCCCGGGCCCCCGCTCCGGCCTGGACGGCCTTGTCCTCAATCGCCGGACGGGCTGGATGGTGCCGACCGGCGCTGAGAAGCGCGCGTGCTCTGCTCGCCACGCAAACGCCGGACGGGCTGGGGAACGTACCCCCAGCCCGTCCAGCCTGCGCAGCTTTACGTTCCGCTTCGCTGGCCCGGGAGGCTCGCGCGGCTTCCGGCGTACGCGTCCCGGCTGTGGTCCGTCGACATGGACGCCGACGAGCCGACAGCGCTCGCCGCCGCCGCCGTACGGCGGGCCTGCATCGGGACCGGGCTCTCCGGGTGCGCACGGTCGT
Source organism: Streptomyces sp. NPDC020898 (assembly GCF_044333925.1). Taxonomy (NCBI): domain Bacteria; kingdom Bacillati; phylum Actinomycetota; class Actinomycetes; order Kitasatosporales; family Streptomycetaceae; genus Streptomyces; species Streptomyces sp. NPDC020898. The sequence goes on along the minus strand of NZ_JBIRRV010000001.1, from coordinate 1,519,485 downwards.
GTCCGCCCTGGCTGTGGCTCGGGCCGTGCCCGTGTCCCTGGCCGGCCGTGGTCGGCGTACCCATGCCTCCGTGGCCGCCCTGCGACCCGCTCATCGGACCGTCCGGTTCCGGTGAGCGTTCGCTCTGTGGTCTGCGTGCCCGGTACGCCGCGCGGTACGCGGCCGGGGACGAGCCCAGCTGGCGGCGGAAGTGACCGCGCAGGGCCACCGGGGAACGGAAGCCGCAGCGACCCGCGACCTCGTCCACCGAGTAGTCCGACGTCTCCAGGAGACGCTGGGCCTGGAGAACGCGTTGCGTGATCAGCCACTGCAACGGGGCGCTGCCCGTGAGAGAGCGGAAGCGGCGGTCGAACGTACGACGGCTCATGTACGCGCGTGCCGCCAGTGTCTCCACGTCGAACTGTTCGTGGAGGTGCTCCAGCGCCCAGGCGACGACCTCGGCGAGCGGGTCGGCGCCGATCTCCTCCGGCAGTGACCGGTCGAGATAGCGCTCCTGGCCGCCCGATCGGCGCGGCGGGACCACCAGTCGGCGGGCCAGCGCACCGGCCGCCTCGTTGCCGTGGTCCGTTCGCACGATGTGCAGGCACAGGTCGATGCCCGCCGCCGTGCCCGCGGACGTCAGTACGTCGCCGTCGTCCACGAAGAGTTCGCGTGGGTCGACGTGGACCGACGGATAGCGCTTCGCCAGCGTCGGTGCGTACATCCAGTGTGTTGTCGCCGGACGGCCGTCCAGCAGGCCCGCCGCCGCGAGGACGAACGCGCCTGTGCACAGACCTACGATCCGTGCGCCCTCTTCGTGTGCCCGGCGCAGTGCGTCGAGCGCCTCCTCCGGTGGCGGCGCGGTGATCGAACGCCAGGCCGGCACGACGACCGTGCCTGCTCGCGCGATCGCTTCCAGGCCGTTCGGCGCGGTGAGTTCCAGCCCGCCTGTGGTCCGCAGTGGGCCCTCTTCACCCGCGCACACCAGCAGTCGGTAGCGCGGCACTCCGGCGTCCTGGCGGTCGATCCCGAACACCGAAAGTGGTATAGAACTCTCGAAGATGGGGCCGCCGCTGAACAGCAGCACCGCGACGATCTCCTTGCGGCGTCGCCCGGAAAGTTTCCGGGCCGCGGCTTCCGGCGCGGCAGTGGAGTCGTGGCTCATACTGCTAAGCCCCCCTCGGTGGTCGCGGCTCCTCGGTTGTGTCGCTCCTGCACGTTTCCCCTCGGTCCTGCACGAGTCCCCCGCCGTAGACAGTCAAGATCGAATCTACTGTGTCCCATGATGCCGAGGTGACCAGTTCGGTACTCGGCAGATTGTCGACTTGGCAACTTGGCGTAAAGCATTCGATCACGAAGCGTTGCACTCGTGGGGCGTGCAGGGAAGTGCGCCTCGTCGCAGTGGCCAATCCGCGTAGGGTGCGCGGACCCGTCTGGACCCTTTCAGTGCAGGTGGAACAGGGGTTTGGGGGTTGTTCGGCCAAGGGGCGTACGGTAGCCGGAAGTTGGCTGAAAAGCGTCGTCCGCGTGCGCGAAAACAGGTCAGTCGACCGGTGTAGTTCCGCCGGAGTGCCGGCCGCTCCGGTGGGTCCCCGCAGGGGCCCTGCCGTGCCGCCCCCGCGCTGGGGCGCTCTCCTCGGCCGGCAGTCGCGCCGCACCCCGCTCGGACTGCCGCAGCAGCACCCGGCACACCCCTGTCACGGCCGCCAGCCCAAGTGCCGTACCGGCCGCACCGGCCAGCGAGGTGCCGTAGAGGACGAGCACCACGGGGACCAGAACGCAGCTGAAGGCCGCCCAGCGGACGAGATCGCTCGCGGAGTCCTGGGTCGGTGAGGTCATGGCTGCTCCCTGTGGCGGTGGGTCACGGGGTTCAACGTCTGTTCGAGCAGTCGGTCACTGGCCACGGTGTCCGGAACATGTGCGTGCGCGTGATCGGCATGGGCGAGATGTAGGCGAACCCTGTGGAAACAGCCTGTACGTGACAGCAACCATTGCGTTACGGGCGCCCCCTCGTGCATGCTCCCTGGAACCCGTCCGGAGCATGTACGGGATGTGGGCTGAGGAGGCGTGCCGCCGTACCCTTGGGGGTATGGGGTTGGGAAGATGATTCCCGGACACAGCTCCGCCGCACACTGTTGTCCCGTCTGTGCCGTCACGTTGTCCCATCACGAGGATCAAAACGCCGAGAATCCCATGGCCGGTCACGAATTCCTGGATCCCGCGGACCGCAAGCGCCGCGTCGCCGAACCCACGGCGGCCGAGCCCTTGGCGGCGGAAGAATCACGTCAGTCCTGCGACCCCGCGTTCAAGCACGGTGTCGTCGTCGGTTTCGACGGCTCGACGTCGAGTGAGCGCGCCCTCGCGTATTCCATCGGCATGGCCCACCGCTCCGGTTCGGGCCTGATCATCGTGCACGTCGCCAACCGGCTGCCCACCACGGTGTGGGCCGGCTGTGAACCACCCGTCTTCGTCGACGTGCCGGACCACCGGACCGAGGTCCTCGGGCTCGAACTCGCCTGCGCGGACTATCTGGCCGAGGTGCCCTGGATCCTTGTCGAGCGTGGCGGCGACATCTGCCACGAACTCGAAGAGGTGGGGCGGGAGTACGAGGCCGACGCCATCGTCGTCGGATCGACGCACGGCATCGTCGGGCGCATCTTCGGCTCGGTGGCCGGGCGGCTCGCGAAGCGGGCTCAGCGCCCGGTCGTCGTCATTCCGTAACTCCTCCTTCTCCCAGGTGAGATGGGCGGCGGGAACGGTCAACTCCCTTGTGAAGAGCCTTTTTGCGCTGCGCGAAGCTACTCGTGCGTAGATGTGTTTGTGCGCTTGTGAAGGGCATATACCGGTCACTGCACAAGTGGTACAGGTACATGCACGAAGGGAGCCCGCTGTGGACAATGACGTCTCCGCGGGAACGGGAAGCACCACCACGATCCTTGGCCATCTCGCGCTCGGACTCACCCTGTTGGCCTTCGGCCTCGGGTATTCCGGGTGGTCGACGGCGCGACGGCAAGGGCAACTGTTTGCCGAGCGGCGCGCATCAGGACGGTTTAGCTCGATCGTGTGATGGTCGGCTTCTAGGCTTGCGGTGGCCTCGGTCGTCCGGGTTAGCGTGATCGTGCGATCTGGGACGCCGAGTACGGTGCCAGCGTGCGGGGCCCCTGCTCTACCGGAGTTGATGGTTCAGGGCCTCCCCGTCGCCTCTGGCCGTACCCAATTGGCCAGGTCGTGCAGGGAACTGGCCTCCCGGGCCCGGACCACGCACAGGATGCGTGTCGCTGCCCCGGGGTCGAGTACGCCGGGGACCAGTGCGTCCAAGACCGTTCGGGACGTGCGGCTGAGCGGGGCTCAGTCCACAGGAACGGTGTGACGGCTACCGGTTGAGGCAACCGCGGGCCAAAGATGGGAGCCCTGCTCAAGCGAAGTCGCGGACTTGAGAGGGGTGACCCCTCCGAATGCTGAAGCGGTCGGGGAAATGGGCGGCCCCGGCTCGAAGGAACGATCCCTGTGCGCTGGTGGCACGCACAGGGATCGTTCACGTTCACGGGGGCGGCAGCCGACCCCGCACAAAAGGCGTTACTCCACCGTGACCGACTTGGCCAGGTTCCTCGGCTTGTCGATGTCTCGGCCGAGGGCCAAGGCCGTGTGGTAGGCGAGGAGTTGGAGGGGGATGCCCATCAGGATGGGGTCCAACTCGTCCTCGTTCTTCGGGACGATGATTGTCTCGTCGGCCTTCTCCTGGTTCTGGTGGGCCACCGCGAGGATGCGGCCGCTGCGGGCCTTGATCTCCTCCAGGGCGGCGCGGTTCTTCTCCAGGAGGTCGTCGTTGGGGACGATCGCGACCGTGGGGAGGGCGGGCTCGATGAGTGCGAGCGGGCCGTGCTTCAACTCCGAGGCGGGGTACGCCTCGGCGTGGATGTACGAGACCTCCTTGAGCTTCAGGGAGGCCTCGCGGGCCACCGGGTAGCCCCGGACGCGGCCGATGAAGAGCATCGAGCGGGCCTCGGCGTACCCCTCGGCCAGCTTCTTGATCTCCTCCTCCTGCTCCAGGATCTCGGAGATCTGCGCGGGCAGCTTGCGCAGGCCCTCGATGATCCGCTTGCCGTCGCGGACCGACAGGTCGCGGGTGCGGCCCAGGTGCAGGGCGAGCAACGCGAAGGCGACCGTCGTGTTCGTGAAGCACTTCGTCGAGACGACGCAGACCTCGGGGCCCGCGTGCACGTACATGCCGCCGTCCGCCTCGCGGGCGATCGCGGAACCGACCACGTTGACGATGCCCAGGACCCGCGCGCCCTTGCGCTTCAGCTCCTGTACGGCGGCCAGCACGTCGTACGTCTCGCCGGACTGGGAGACGGCGACGTACAGGGTGTCGGGGTCGACGACCGCGTTGCGGTAGCGGAACTCGGAGGCGGGCTCGGCGTCGGCGGGGATGCGGGCCAGCTCCTCGATCATCTGGGCGCCGATCATGCCCGCGTGGTACGAGGTGCCGCAGCCGAGGATCTTCACGCGGCGCACGGCACGCGCCTCGCGGGCGTCCAGGTTGAGGCCGCCGAGGTGGACCGTGGAGAAGCGGTCGTCGATCCGGCCGCGCAGGACGCGGTCGACGGCGTCGGGCTGCTCGTGGATCTCCTTGTGCATGTACGTGTCGTGGCCGCCCATGTCGTAGGACGCCGCTTCCCACTCGACCGTGGTGGGCTCCGCCGTCGTACGCGTGCCCTCCGTCGTGTACGTGCGGAAGTCGTCGGCCTTGAGGGTGGCCATCTCGCCGTCGTCCAGTGTCACTATCTGCCGCGTGTGGGTGACCAGCGCGGCGATGTCCGAGGCGACGAACATCTCTTTCTCGCCGATGCCCAGGACGACCGGGGAGCCGTTGCGGGCGGCCACGATCCGGTCGGGGAAGTCGGCGTGCATGACCGCGATGCCGTATGTGCCCTCGATCAGGCGCAGCGTCTGGCGGACCTTCTCTTCCAGGGTCTCCGCCTGGGAGCGGGCGATGAGGTGGGTGAGGACCTCGGTGTCGGTCTCGGAGAGGAACTCGACGCCGTCCGCTTCGAGCTTCTTCCGCAGCTCGGAGGCGTTGTCGATGATGCCGTTGTGGACGACGGCCACCTTGTTGTCGGCCGACATGTGCGGGTGCGCGTTGTGGTCGGAGGGCGCGCCGTGGGTGGCCCAGCGGGTGTGGGCGATGCCGGTGGTGCCGGCGAAGCGCTTGGGGACCTTGGCCTCCAGGTCCCGGACGCGGCCCTTGGCCTTGACCATCTTCAGGCCCGCCGCCTTCGGCGAGGTCACGACGATGCCCGCCGAGTCGTAGCCGCGGTACTCCAGGCGCTGGAGGCCTTCGAGGAGCAGCGGCGCGACGTCACGCCTGCCGATGTATCCGACAATTCCGCACATGTATGAGTACCTGGTCCCTAGCCGTAGACGATGCGGCGCAGTTGGCGGAGGGTGAGCTCCGGTGGTGCGACCGCGCGGTATTTCAGGTCCGCCTCGATCCGTTCGAAGATCGTCGCGTTCACCAGGCCCTGGCCCTGGAGTTCACGGTGGCGGCGACGGACATAATCCTCGATTGTCTCGTCGAAGTAGGCGAGAACGTCCTGAACCACCCGCAGAGCCTCGCCCCGCGACAGGGGCGTGGATCGCGTCAGGTGATCAACAAGGTCGTCGTGCACCCGACGATCCTGAGGTAAAGCGCTGGCAATCGCAAGAATCCTGCCCGATTTCGGGCAACGGGCTGTTGAAACACTTATGGGACCCTGTTCGGGGCCTGTTCACCCTGTGTCCTGCGTACCGATGGCTGCCCAGAGCACCTTTTTCAGCCATGGACACTCCTCGCATGGGCGTACCCGAGCAGCTCGCCGGGCGCATGAGCATGGCCGAGCAGCACGAGTACCTTCGCGCCACGTTCTCGCGGCGCACGATGATCAGAAGCGGCGCCGTCACCCTTGGTGCCGTCGCGGGCGGTGCGTTCGTCCCGGGCGCCGTCGCCCAGGCCGCCGTACCCACCCGGACGGCGGTCACCGCCGAGAAGGTCGACGGCGCGCTCGTCGCGCCCTTCGGGCGGCACCTCGCCTGGGGCAACGACCCGCGCACGGAGATCACCGTCTCCTGGCAGGTCCCGGTCGCGGTGAAGAAGCCGTTCATCCGGGTCGGCGCCCACCCCTGGGACCTCTCCCGCAAGATCGAGGCCGAGGTCCGCACCCTCTACACCCCGGCCGGGGTCGGTGCCAGCGGCGACCACACCCAGTACTACCTGCACGCCGAGCTGACCCATCTGCGCCCCGGCAGGACGTACTACTACGGCGTCGGCCACGCCGGCTTCGACCCGGCCGAGGCGCATCTGCTGGGCACGCTCGGCACCTTCACCACCGCCCCCGACCACAAGAAGCCGTTCACCTTCACGGCCTTCGGCGACGAGGGCGTCAGCTACCACGCGCTCGCCAACAACAGCCTGCTCCTCGGCCAGAACCCGGCCTTCCATCTGCACGCCGGTGACATCGCGTACGGCGACCCGGCCGGCCAGGGCAAGGCCTCCGACACGGGCTTCGACTCCCGCGTGTGGGACCAGTTCCTCGCGCAGACCGAGTCCGTCGCCAAGTCCGTCCCGTGGATGCCGGCTTACGGCAACCACGACATGGAGGCCTGGTACTCGCCCAACGGCTACGGCGGCGAGGACGCCCGCTGGAACCTCCCCGACAACGGCCCGGACAAGAAGAACCTTCCGGGCGTGTACTCCTTCGTCTACGGCAACACGGCGGTCATCTCGCTCGACGCCAACGACATCTCCTTCGAGATCCCGGCCAACCTGGGGATCTCCGGCGGCACGCAGACCACGTGGCTGGAGGCGCAGCTCAAGAAGTACCGCGCCGCACACGACATCGACTTCGTCGTCGTCTTCTTCCACCACTGCGCCTACTGCACCTCCACCGCGCACGCCTCGGAGGGGGGCGTGCGCCAGGAGTGGGTGCCGTTGTTCGAGAAGTACACGGTCGACCTGGTCATCAACGGCCACAACCACCAGTACGAGCGCACGGATGTCATCAAGGGCGGCGCCGTCACCAAGAAGCTCCCGATCGGCGGCACTTCGTACCCGGAGACCGAGGGCGTCGTGTACGTGACGGCGGGCGCGGCCGGCCGCAGCCTGTACGCGTTCACCGCCCCGCTCTCCTACGAGGGCCACGAGAACGAGGTCGACTCCGTGGCCTCCTTCATCAACACCAAGGACGGCAAGGTCGACGAGACGGTCACCTGGTCGCGCGTGCGCTACCTCGACTACTCCTTCCTCCGCGTCGACGTCACCCCCGCGTCGCGGGGCCGCCTCGCCACGCTGACGGTGCGGGGCATCGCGGAGACCGGCGAGGAGGTCGACCGCTTCACGGTCGCGCGCCGCGTACGCTGAGCGTGCGCGTATGCCCCGAAGGCAGGGCGTACGAGCGACACCAACAGGCGGTTCTCCGGCGCGTGTTCCTACATGCGCTTGAGGACCGCCTGTTTGGCGAGTGCGAACTCGTCGTCCGTGAGGACGCCCGTCTGGTGCAGCTCACCCAGTTCGCGCAGGCGGCGAAGCTGGGCGTCGTGGTCGTGTTCGACGGGCACGCTGTCCTGCACGGGGGCCGCGATCTCCTGCTGCCGCTGCGGCGGTACGTCCGTCATGGGCGCCGTCGGATGCGGCAGGCGGGCCTGGACGGCCGCCGCGACCAACGCCATCAGCGGGTCCTTCTTGAATCCCCACAGCTCGACGGAGTTGGGGTCGTACTTCGGCGGGGCCTTGGTGGGCGCGTGCCGCACGCTGAAGCGCAGGTAGCCGTTCTCCAGGCCCACCGCCGGATGCCACTCCACGGCCGCGATGTCGGCGACGGCCAGGGAACGGGGCCCGGCGGCGGCCTTCGCGTCCTCCGTCTTCCAGTTCCACTCCAGCCGGATGTGCTCACCGTCGAAGGTCGCGGTGCCGTCCCCGGCCGACACGGACAGCGGTACGGCGGGGCCGGCCAGCAGATAACGGTCCACGGCGCCGGACGGCACCTCGTCCAGCAGCAGCCCGTTGCGGACCTCGTCCACGAAGTACTCGGCGACGCCGTACCGGTCGGACTCGACGTTCAGCTGATACGGGTCGTTGGGCTCCGCCAGCTTGCCACCGGTCGCCTGGAGCAGCGGGTCGGCGCCGTCCCGCAGCCGGAGCCTGAGGCGCCCCGACTTTCTGCCCTGCTCGAAGGAGACACCGGCCAACGCGTGGAGGGGGACGGCGAGTTCGCCCAGGGCCTTGCGGAGCAGGCTGACGTTCTTGTCGCGTCCGGGAGTCAGCCGGAGGGCGTCGCCGTCGAAGACCCACGTTCCGTCCTTCTGGATGATTTCCGCCATGACAGTGATTGTTCCACCGGCGATACGGGAGGGTGGTCTCTACCAATCCGAAGGGAGCGCATGTGAGACACCGCAACCACAGAACGCCCCGCCTTCTCAGTACGCTGCTGCTCGTGGCCGCAGCAGGTATCTCCCTCACCGGCGCGGCACCCGCCGGGACCGCGACCCCCATGAGCCGGGTCGTCCCGGCCCCCGCCTCGGTCCAACCGGGCGGCTCCCCCTACCGCATCACCGACTCCACCCGCATCCGGGTCGACGGCTCGCGCGGGGCCCGAGAGGCCGGCGAGTACCTCGCGGACATCCTGCGGCCCTCCACCGGCTACCGGCTCCCGGTCACCACGCGGGGTGACGGCGGACTTCAACTCCGTCTGGGCGCCAAGGGGTTGGGCGCGGAGGGTTACCGGCTGACCGGCGGCAGCAGCGGCGTCACCATCACGGCCTCCGGGCCCGCCGGTCTCTTCCACGGCGTCCAGACCCTGCGCCAACTCCTCCCACCGGCGGTGGAGATGGACTCCGTACAGCCCGGCCCCTGGCTGGTCGCGGGCGGCAGGATCGAGGACAGCCCGCGCTACGGCTGGCGCGGCGCGATGCTGGACGTCTCCCGACACTTCTTCACCGTCGGTCAAGTGAAGCGGTACGTCGACCAGTTGGCGCTGTACAAGCTCAACAAGCTGCACCTCCACCTCAGCGACGACCAGGGCTGGCGCATCGCCATCGACTCCTGGCCCCGCCTCGCCACGTACGGCGGCTCGACCCAGGTCGGCGGCGGGACCGGCGGCTTCTACACCAAGGCCGACTACCGGGAGATCGTGCGGTACGCGGCCTCCCGGTACGTCGAGATCGTCCCCGAGATCGACATGCCGGGCCACACCAACGCGGCCCTCGCCTCCTACGCCGACCTGAACTGCGACGGCGTGGCACCCCCGCTGTACACGGGCACGGACGTCGGCTTCAGCTCGCTGTGCGTGCCGAAGGACCTCACGTACGACTTCGTCGACGACGTGATCCGGGAGCTCGCCGCGATCACCCCGGGCAGGTATCTCCACATCGGCGGCGACGAGGCGCACTCCACCAGCCATGAGGAGTACGTCGCGTTCATGGACCGGGTCCAGCCGGTGGTCGCCAAGTACGGGAAGACGGTGGTCGGTTGGCATCAGCTGACCGCGGCCACGCCGGCGAAGGGCGCGGTCGCGCAGTACTGGGGGCTGGACAGTACCGGTGCGGAGGAGAAGGAACGGGTCGCCGCTGCCGCCCGGGGCGGTACGGGGGTGGTGCTGTCGCCCGCCGACCGGGTGTACCTCGACATGAAGTACGACAGGGACACCCCGCTCGGGCTCGACTGGGCGGGATACGTCGACGTACGGCGGTCGTACGACTGGGACCCGGGCACCTATCTGCCGGGGGCGCCGAGTTCGGCGATCCGGGGGGTCGAGGCGCCGCTGTGGAGCGAGACGATCGTGACCTCGGCCGACATCGAGTACATGGCGTTCCCGAGGCTGCCGGGGGTGGCGGAGCTGGGCTGGTCGTCGGCCTCGACGCACGACTGGGAGGACTACCGGGTGCGGTTGGCTGCGCAGGCTGAGCGGTGGGAGGCGTTGGGGATCGGGTACTTCCGGGCGCCTCACGTGCCTTGGCCTGCACGTTAGGCACTCCGCGGGATAGGCGGTTCGTTGGCCGCGGGCCCGGTGGGGGCTGGTCGCGCAGTTCCCCGCGCCCCTTTGGGGCGCGAATGAGGGCGGGCACCTCGGGGGACCGTACTCCGAGGTGCCCGCCGGTATGGGGGAGGGGTGTTACCGGCCCGCGATGGGGTTTTTGAGGTTGCCGACGAGTTGGAGGGCGCCGGCCGGGTCGGCGAGGTCCACCATCTGCTGGTTGTTGCGCAGTTGGAGGCGGTTGAGGCAGGACAGGGAGAACTCGGGCGCGAACATGTCGTACTGCCGGAACTTGTCGGCGAGTTCGGGGGCGGACTCCTGGTAGTCGCGGACGGTGTCGGCGACCGTACGCCAGAAGTCGTCCTCCTCCAGGACGCCCTCGGAGGCGAGGTTCGCGGCGAGGAAGCGGAAGAAGCAGTCGAAGACGTCCGTGAAGATGGACAGGAGCTTCTTCTCCTCCGGTACCTCCACGCGCAGTCGCTCGACCGTCGGCGGGAGTACCGCGTCCGGGTCCATGACGGCGATCTCCTCGGCGATGTCCTTGTAGATCGCGCGCTGGACCGTGCCGTCCTTGAGGACGAGGATCACGTTCTCGCCGTGCGGCATGTAGACCAGGTCGTAGGCGTAGAAGCTGTGCAGGAGTGGGGTGAAGTAGGCGCGGAGGTAGCCGCGCAGCCACTCCTTCGGCGGCAGACCCGACTGCTCGATGAGCGCCGCGGCGAAGGACCGGCCCTCGTGGTCGACGTGGACGAGCGAGGCCATGGTGGCCAGCGCTTCGCCGTCGCCCAGGGACGACACGGGGCTCTCGCGCCAGAGCGCCGCCAGCATTTTGCGGTACGGGGAGTAGCGGTCGGTGGCGGCCTCGTACTCCAGGTGGCGGTAGCCGACGGCCGCGCGCTCGCGGATGATCGACAGGCCCGTCGACTTCAACACCGGGTCGTTGTCGATGAGTTGGGCGAGCCAGTCGTTGATGGCCGGGGTCGCCTCCATGTACGCGGCTGAAAGCCCGCGCATGAAGCCCATGTTGAGGACCGAGAGAGCCGTTTTGACGTAGTGCTTCTCAGGGTTGGACCGGTTGAAGAAGGTCCGGATGGACTGCTGGGCGAGGTACTCGTCGTCGCCCTCGCCCAGGCAGACCAGGTTCTTCTGGGCGACCTCGGCGGCGAAGGTGACGCTGAGCTTGTTCCACCACTGCCAGGGGTGCACCGGGATGAAGAGGTACTGGGCGGGGTCCAGGCCCTGGTCGCTGAGCTTCGTACGGAAGCGGACGACCGTCTCCTGGCCCAACTCCTCGCGCAGGAAGGCCTCGTACTCGATGCCGACGCCCGCGGTGAACGCGGCGCGCGAGCGGTGGGCGGCCAGCCACACCAGGCGGACCGGGTTCGCGGTCTCGGGCGCGTAGGAGAGGTACTCGTGCACGCCGAAGCCGAGCCGCCCGTTGTTGGCGACGAAGCAGGGGTGGCCCTCGGTCATCCCGGTCTCGATCGCCTGGAAGCCGCTTTTCGTCAGCTCGGCGACCGGGACCTGAGGCTTGGTGAGCTTGTAGCAGGTGCCGGAGAGAGTGGAGGAGATCTCCTCCAGGTAGACGGGGATGACCTCGTCGCTCAGGCCGAGTGTTTTCTTCGACTCGATGAAGAAGTCGAGGGCGGAGAGCGGGAGTTCGGCCCCGTCACGGTGCCGGGTGATGGAGTCGGCGTCGACCTGCCAGTGGTCGAGGGCGTGCCGGGCGGCGGTGAAGCGGTAGCGGGTCAGGCCGTCGTCGCTGCGGACGACGTACTGGTCGCCGTCCTCCGTCGCCTCCGGGGCGATGAGCCGCTCGTGCGCGAACTCGGCGAGGGCCTTGCGGATGAGGACACGGTTGGCCTGCTCCCAGCGCTCGGGGGAGAGATGGGCCGTGGCGTCGGCGAGGCTCATACGGACACCGCCTTCTCGAACTGCTCGCGGGTGCAGAAACTCAGCAACGCCTTTTTCTCCGGCTTCTGTATCGCGCGCTCGGGCACGAACCCGACGGCTTCGTTCAGGGCGTGCACGGCCTTGTTGCGGACGTCCGGCTCGACGACGACGCGGGCGGTGCGCGGGTCCTCGAAGAGGTGGGCCATCACGGCCGTGATGACGGCTCTGGTGAACCCGGGCACGGGCGTGTCGGTCGACGGCACCAGGAAGTGCATGCCGACGTCGCCGGGCTCGGGGTCGTACAGGCCGACCAGTTCGCGGTGTGCGGGGTCGTACTGCTCCATCAGGAAGGCGGGTACGCCGTCGTGGAGACCGAGGAGCGCGTGGTGGTGCTCGTCGGCGGCGACCTCCATGTAGGCGCGCTCGACGTCTTCCGGTCTGGCGTCCTGCATCATCCAGTAGGCCGCCTTGGGATGCGTGACCCAGGTGTGCAGAAGCTCGGCGTCCTGGAGCGGGTCGAGCGCGCGAACGGTGAAGCCACCGAGGGCAGTTGATGTGCCGGTTGAGGTGCTCATACGGCGAACTCCTGGAAGGCGATGGCCTTTTCGACCGGGTAGTACTCGCTGCCGAGCAGCTCGCCGATGATGAAACTGTTGCGGTACGCGCCCATGCCCAGGTCGGGCGACGTGATCGAGTGGGTGTGGACGCCGGCGTTCTGGAGGAAGACGCCGCGTCCGGTGGTGTCGATCGCGTAGTTGCGGGCGATGTCGAAGTTGCCCTGGGAGTCGTAACGCAGCCGGTCGCGCACGGGCTTGAGGAACTCCGGCTCGGCGTACTTGTAGCCGGTGGCGAGGATCAGACCCTGGGTGTCCAGCGTGTAGTCCTTCTCCTGCTCCTCCTGGCGCAGGCCGAGCGTGTACGTCCCGTTCTCGTTTCCGCTCCCGGTCTCGTAACTCACCGAGTTCAGCGCGGAGTTGGTGAGCAGACGGGTGGGGACGGGCCCGCCGAGGTTCTTCCGGTAGAGCAGGTCGAAGATCTCGTTGATGAGCTCGCCGTCGATGCCCTTGAACAGGCCCTTCTGCTCCTGCGTGAGGCGGTAGCGGGTCCGCTCGGGCAGCGCGCGGAAGTAGTCGATGTACTCCGGGGAGGTCATCTCCAGGGTCAGCTTGGTGTATTCGAGCGGGAAGAAGCGGGGGGACCGCGTCACCCAGTTGAGCCGGTAGCCGTGGACGTCGATCTCGCTGAGGAGGTCGTAGTAGATCTCGGCGGCGGACTGACCACTGCCGACGAGCGTGATCGACTCCTTGGCCTGCAACTCCCGCTTGTGCTGCATGTATTGGGAGTTGTGGATGAGGTCGCCGTCCAGGTCCGCACACGCGTCCGGGACGTACGGGGGAGTGCCGGTGCCGAGCACGAGCTTGCGCGCCCGGTGGACGTCACCGGCGACCGTGCGGACGACGTACACGTCATCCTCGTACGTCACTTCCTGGACTGTCGTGTCGAAGCGCACGCTGGTCAGCCTGTTGGCGGCCCAGCGGCAGTAGTCGTCGTACTCGACGCGCAGGGGGTAGAAGTTCTCGCGGATGTAGAACGAGTAGAGACGGCCCGATTCCTTCAGGTAGTTGAGGAAGGAGTACGGGGAGGTCGGGTCTGCGAGGGTGACGAGGTCCGACATGAACGGGGTCTGGAGGTGGGCGCCGTCGAGGAACATCCCCGAGTGCCACGCGAAGTCGGGCTTCGACTCCAGGAAGAGGCCGTCGAGTTCGTCGATCGGCTCGGTGAGGCAGGCGAGGCCGAGGTTGAAGGGGCCGAGACCGATCCCGATGAAGTCGTAGGTCTTGTGCACTGCTTCGGTCCTGTTCATGGCTGCGGCTTCAGGACGCGACGGAGGCGACGGAAGCGACGCGGTCAACGGAATCTCCCAGGTACTGCTCGGCATGGCCGGCGATCAGGTCCAGTACGGCGGCGATGTCGTCCGTCGTGGTCTCGGGGTTGAGCAGGGTGAACTTGAGGTAGTGGCGCGCGCCGACCTTCGTCCCCGCGACCACGGCGGCACCGGAGGCGAACAGGGCCTTGCGGGCGTACAGGTTGGCGCGGTCGATCTCCGAGGGGTCGGTGACGGCGGCCGGGATGTAACGGAAGACGAGGGTGGAGAGGGAGGGCTCGACGACGACGTCGTAGCGCGGGTCGGCGGCGAGCAGCTCCCAGCCCTCCTGGGCCAGGTCGCAGACCTCGTCGAAGAGTTCGCCGATACCGTCGGCGCCCATCACCCGCAGGGTCATCCACAGCTTGAGGGCGTCGAAGCGGCGGGTCGTCTGGAGGGACTTGTCGACCTGGTTGGGGATGCGCTCCTGCACCATGCGGCGCGGGTTGAGGTACTCCGCGTGGTAGGTGGCGTGGCGGAGCGTGGCCGCGTCGCGGACCAGGACGGCGCTCGAACTCACCGGCTGGAAGAAGGACTTGTGGTAGTCAACGGTGACCGAGTCGGCGCGCTCGATGCCGGTGAGGAGGTCACGGCGCCTGACCGAGGCGAGCAGTCCGCAGCCGTAGGCGGCGTCGACGTGCATCCATGTCCCGTACTGGGAGCAGAGTTCGGCGATCTCCGGCAACGGGTCGATCGAACCGAAGTCGGTGGTGCCGGCGGTGGCGACGACGGCCATGGGCACGAACCCGTCGCGCCGGCACTTCTCCAGCTCGTGGGCGAGGGCGACGGTCTGCATTCGCTTGTCGTGGTCGACGGGGATCGACACGACCGAGTCGGGGCTCAGACCGAGCAGTTTCGCGGACTTCTTCACGCTGAAGTGGCTGACGTCGGAGGCGAAGACACGCAGTTTGGCGAGGGATTCGGGGTACTGCCACCCGTCCCGCCCCGGCTTCGCCTCCTCGCGGGCCAGCAGCAGCGCCTGGAGGTTGGACTGGCTGCCGCCGCTGGTGAAGATGCCGTCGGCGGCGGGACCGAGGCCGATGCGCTCGTTGGTCCAGTCGATCAGTTTGCGCTCGATGAGGGTGCCGCCGGCCGACTGGTCCCAGGTGTCGAGGGAGGAGTTGACGGCGGAGAGTATCGCCTCTCCGAGCACCGCCGGTATGACGACCGGGCAGTTGAGGTGGGCGAGGTAGCGCGGGTGGTGGAAGTACACGGCGTCGCGCAGGTAGACCTCTTCGAGCTCGTCCAGGGCGGCGGCCTCGTCGAGGAGGGGCTGGTCCAGGTCGATCCGGTCGATGTGGGGGGCGAGGGCGTCGGCCGTGACGCCGGTGAACGGACGGTCCGTGGTGGCGAGTTTTGCCGCCACCCGCTCGACTCCTTCGGTCACGGAGCGGCGGTACCGCTCCGCGGTCGTGTCATTGAGCAGGTGCGAGCGCATAGGGGGAGCCTCCGGGGGGACAGAGAGGGGGCATGCGAGTTCGACAGGTCGAACGTTCGAACTTAGGTTAGCCTAACCTAAGTTTCTGTGTGAACTCCTGTCCCGTCGGTCACGGCTGTGATCTGCGCCTTCGCGGGATCATTCCGGCTGCTCGCGCAACTGCTCCTCGCTGAGTCCGCGCCGCCAGTAGCCGACGAAGGTGACGGCCCGACGGTCGATTCCGCGCTCGCCCACGAGATGCCGGCGCAACTCCTTCACGGCGGACGACTCACCCGCGATCCAGGCGTACGGCCGCTCCGCGGGCGGGAGTTGGGCGGCCCGGATCTCCTCCAGGGCGGTGGGGCCGGTGCCCTCGCCGCGCACGAGCCAGGTGATCTCGGCGTCGGCGGCGGTCACGAGATCCTGGATGTCACCGGCGTGCCCGGCCTCCAGCCAGACCTGGGCCCGGGTGCCGGCGGGCAGTGATTCGAGGATCGCGGAGGCGGCCGGTACGGCGGTCTCGTCGGCCCAGATGACGACGAGATCGGTGCCGGCCGGCGGGCGGAAGCGAATCGCGCGGTTGTCGGCGATCGCCGGTCCGAGGAGAAGGACGCGGTCACCGGCGCCGGCCCGGGAGGCCCAGAGCGAGGCCGGACCGGCGGGGGCGGCGGCGCCCGGTTCGACGCCGTGCAGGACGAAGTCGATGTCGATCTCCGTCGTACGGCCCCGGTCGTCCCGGCGCAGCGCGCGAAGCGTGTACGAGCGCATCACCGCCCGTACGTCGTCCGGGAGTTCACGCCACCCCTGCCACCATCCGTCGCCCAGCTCGATGGGCACGGCGGGGGCGTCCTGCCCCGGGTGGGGGAGAAAGAGGGAGAGGCTCTGGTCGCACCCGTCGGAGACGAAGGCGGCCAGATCGTCCCCACCGAAGGTGACGCGCACGAGGGATGGGCCGAGCGGCGCGGTGCGAACGACGTGGAGAGCGAAAAACCGGAAGGGGACGGCAACGGCGGTAGTCATTCGGACTCCTGATGTGATGTCAGGGGACGCGATAACGCGCCCCCAAAGGGGCGCGGGGAACTGCGCGATCAGCCACAACGGGCCCGCAGTTCCCCACTTCCGGCGGAGTGCCTAGCTCCTAACTGACCTTCTTCGCGTTCTCGATCGCCTCCGCGAGGCCGGTGAGAAGCGGCGTGCACTTGTCGTAGGACAGGATCGGCTCGGGATTACGCGCGATCACCTGCCCCGCCTTCACCGCGGGCAACTGCTTCCAGGTCGCCTCGGTGATGTCCGCGGGCTGGATCGCCGACGTGCGGTTGTCCATGATGATGACGTCGGCCTTGTACTTGTCGACGTTCTCCCAGCTCAGGTTCTCGTACCAGCCGCCGCTCGCCTTCAGGACGTCGGCGGAGGGCTCGACGAAGTTCACGCCGAGGGCCTTGAAGTACTCCAGGTCGACGGAGAGGTTGGAGCCGGAGACGTAGAAGATGTCCTGGCTCGCGGAACCGACCAGCACCTTGATGTCCGGCTTGGCCTTGGTGGCCGCGCGCAGGCGGGCGGCGGCGTCCTCGAAGGCCTTCTTCGCGGCGGTGATCTTGGCGGAGGCGGTGTCGGCGCCGAGGGTCTTGGCCAGCTCCAGCATGCGGGCCAGCGGCTGGTCCAGCTGGATGTCGAACACGGAGATACCGACGGTCGGGGCGCCGACGCCGAGGATCTTCTCCTTGGACTCCTCCGGGACGTACCAGAGGGTGCCGGCGCTGTCGAACATCGTGGTGACGAGGAGGTCCGGGGCCAGGGCCGCGTACTTCTCGATGTTGAACTGGCCCCACTCGTTGCCCAGGACGGTCACCTTGGTGACGTCCATGTCGCCGGCCTGGACGTCGGCCTTGCCGTCTTTGGTCGTGGTCGGGCCGAAGACGCCCTTGACCTCGATGCCGTAGTCGTAGAGCGCGGCGGCGACACCGGTGAAGGCGACGATGCTGGAGGGCACCTTGTCGGCCTTGACGGTTGTGCCGCGGTCGTCCTTGAAGGTCCAGGGGCCGGCGGGGGTCGCGGCGGACTTCGACGCGTCCGCGTCCGTGCCACCGCTTTTCGCGTCGTCGTCCCCACAGGCGGCGAGGACGGCCCCGAGGCCGAGGGCGCCGCCTGCGGCGAGGATGCCGCGGCGGGAGAGGTGGGTGGCACGGGCGTTGGACATGAGAGGGCTGCTTTCGAACAGGGCGGTTCGGCCCGTCGGACAATTCGAAAGGTAGGTTAGCCTAACCTCAGCTGATGTCCAGGGGGCGTTTCCAGGGAGTGGGATGCCCTGAGTGACGCGCGCCTGTTTCTGTGTGCGGCCTGTGGATCGAAGGCGTGTTGCCTATCCGGGAGACTATTCAGGCACAGGGGTGTTACCTGTGTCCCGCATGTGAAGGTGCCCTCGATGGCCCGGTGGTCGGCCGCCGAACGGCCGCAAGGCCCGACCCGGGTGGGGTCGAACCTTGCGGGGGATGTGCCGGGCGGTTGTGCTGCGGCGGTTTCCAGCCACAGCCAGCCACGGTTGATCACGGCTACGACAGGACGACAGTGGCCCCCTTCTGGAAGACCGTGTTGCCGCCGTTGTCGTGCCAGTCGATCTCCACGCCGTCGAGGAAGCCCGAAGTGACCACCGTGCAGGCCGAGGTGCCGGCGGACACCCCGCGGGCCGGGGAGGCCCCCTGGGAACCGTCGTCGTCGTTCCCGGCGGTGACGATCAGGCCGTCGGCGAGAACCTTGGCCTTGGTGTTCCGCACCTTCAGTCCCGCGTAACCGCCCCCGCCCGTACCGCCGTTGCGGCCGTCGCGGGTGAGCCGGCAGCCGCTGAGCTGGAGGATGCCCTTGCCGTCGGTGTTCTCCACGTTGATGCCGTCGTAGCCGTTGCGGTCGGTGGAGCAGCCGCTGAACTGGATGATCCCCTGCCAAGTCCGCAGGATGAAGCCCTCCTTGGCCGACCACTCGGCCCGGCAACTCGTGAACGTCGAGTTCCCGGTCCCGGCGATCCACCAGCCGGCGCCGTTGCCGCCGAGTACGTACACATCGTGGATGACCGAGTCCGTGCAGTTGTTGAGGGCGATGCCGTAGGTCCCCGGCCAGAGGACGGAGACCCGGTCGAAGTGCAGACAGAACGGCGCCTGCGGCCCGTTGGGCTCGGCCGAGTACGTGGTGTTGATGCCGTGCCCGGTGACCTTCCGCACCTGCACGTCCCGCAGTTGGAGGTGCTGGACCTGTCCGACGGCACGGATACCGTCGACTTCGGCGCCGCCCGCGGGCAACGCGCTGCCGTCGATGGTCAGTTGGAGGATCCGTACCTCCACCGACTTGGTGGCGTAGCCGCCGGTCAGCTTGTCGAGCACGAGGACGACGGCATCCCCGTCGAAGGTCGGCAACGGCTTCAGACCGAACCCGGGGTCGACGGCGCCCCATTCGTTCTCGCCGCCACCATGGGTGCCCTGGAGTGTGACGTACGGCGGTATCTTCACCGGCGCGCTCGTACGGTACTGACCCGCCGGCAGGTACACGGTGTTGCCGGGCTCGCAGGCGTCCAGGGCCGCCTGGATGGCGAGGGTGTCGTCGGTGGTGCCGTCACCGGCGGCGCCGTAACCGCGTACGTCGTGCCACCCGAGGCCGTTGACCTCGGGCGCGTCCCCCTCGGCGGCGCTCGCTGGCGCCGCCCCGATTCCCGTGGTGGCGGAGAGGGCGGTGGCCGTCACGCCGGCCGCGGCTCCGCCGAGGAACAGTCTTCGGGTGCGGGGCATGTTGCTGTTCGCCGCGCTGCTTTCGTTGGTCTCCATGGTGTGTATCCCCCTCAAGATTGACAACGAGGGTCACTAAAACATGGAGGCGATCTTCCCGGTACCTCTGCTGGTCAACTCGGCACGGGTACAGCTCAGTTACGGATGAGTAGGTGTACTCATGCCAAGGGAGTGGCGCTGGCGGCATCGTAAAGGCACGGCAACAGGAGTTGCCCCTACGGAACTCACTCACCGGAGTACGCCATGAGCATCAACCGCCGCAGCCGCAACCTGCTCACCCTGGCCACGGACAACTGGCTCTCCCGCGTCTACCTGGCCGTGGTCGCCGCCGCGTCGGTCTACTTCGTCGTCGACACCCTCTTCGTCTCCCACGCCGACGCCTCCATGGCGGGCGTCGTGCCGTGGGTGCTGACGGTCCCGATGAGCCTGCTGTACACCCTTCTGCCCGAGGGCACGCTGAACGGCACGGGCGACGGGGCGTTCATGGCCCTCTACCTCGTGGGCATCGCGGCGGCTGCTCTGGCCAACGCGGCGTTCATGGGACTCGCGCTGCGGAAGATCCGGCCGGCTTCGGGGCAGGCTGCTGCGGGGGCGTGAGCGCGGAAACGGGGGCGGGATGTGGGGAAAGGGGCTCACGGGGGTCCTTTTCTTTCGGCACGGGCCGCCATCCACACCAACGGCACCATCGGCTACGACGCGAAGACCGTGGCCCTGCCCGTCGTCATCGCCGTCCCCAGGCAAGGGGGTTGTGAGTTGGTGAAAATCAACTCCCCGGCCCGGCTCCCCTACGAGATCATGCGCCCCATGCCCACCACCACCTCACGGCGCCACCTCCTGGCCGCCATCGCAGCCTCCGCCGCCACCGTCCCCCTCACCACCCTGGCCGTCACCCCCGCGCGCGCCGCCGATCCAGCCGTGGCCGTACAGCCCCTCGCCACCCCGAACGGCCTTGCCACAGGCGCCCGTTCCTCTGTGACCCTGCCCCCGCTGAATGCCTCCTACTTCGCCACGCTCACCCTCAGCACCCCCCTCACCGCCACCGTGCTCCCAGGAACCCCGCCCCGCACCGAGGTCACCTCCGACGGCAAGCGGGTCGCGCTGCTGACCCACGGTGCGCGGACCGTCGTACTGCCGGGACCGCAGCGGACGTTCGCCGAGAACAAGCGGCTTTTCGTGGACGACTTCCAGCGCACCCTGCCGGATCAGACGCTGCCGGCGGCGGACCGCGCGTACTGGGGCACCTCGCCCGGGGGCGGGAGCTGGTCGACGCTCGGGGGCCCCGACGCCGACTACTCGGTGGTGCCGGGGGCCGGGAGGATCGCCCTGACCACGGTCAACGCCAGTCGGCACGCCAGTCTGCGGGACGACGAGATCACCGATGCCGATGTGCGCTCCGTGGCCTCCTTCGACAAGGTGCCCACGGGGGAGGCGTGTTCGTACGCGCTGTCCTTCGGATACCAGGACACGCACAACAACTACCGGGCCCGGCTGTCCTTCCTCACCACGGGCGCCGTCCAGCTGCGCGTCGAGAAGGAAGTCGCCGACACCGTCAGTCAGTTGGCGTCGCCGGTGACCCTCGCCACGGGGGTGGGCGCAGGTACCCAGTGGACGATCCGGGTGCGGCGGGAGAGGGCGGTCATCCAGGCCAAGGCGTGGGCCTCGGCGTCGGCGGAGCCGTCCGCGTGGGCCGTCGAGATCAGCGACTCCACCTTCGGCAAGGGGCGGGTCGGGCTGCGCGCGCTGGCCGGTACCGGGTGCACCAACCTGCCGGTCACCCTCGCCGTCAGCCGTTTCCAGGTGGACGCCGCCAACTGGGACGCCCCACCGAGTGTCACGCACGGCGACTGGGTACGGGTGCTGCCCCAGCCCTTCGACGGAACGTGGACCGAGGGGATGGAGACCGTCATACGCGGGTGGGCCGGGTCCACGGCTCCCGACGCGCTCGCCCACGCCGCCATGTTCCTCGGCGGCGCGCCCGCGGTGACGGCCGGGGCGGGGCCGGCGCAGGGCAGGCAGGTGCTGGGTGAGGCCGGATACGGGTATCCGGATCCCCAGGGTTACCGCTACGAGGGCGCCGACTTCCACGAGTACATGAACGTCGGCTGGACCTTCGACGACGGCGTCCACACCGGGCCGTCCAGCAGGCAGGTCGGCAATCTGGACTGCTCCGGGTACACGCGCATGGTGTACGGCTACCACCTGGGCGTTCCGATGGCCGCAGGTGAGGACACCACCGGGCTCCGTATTCCGCGCAAGTCCCGGCACATGGCCGACCACACCCCTGGCGTACGCATCGACCGCACCGACGGCACCAACCCGCCCGCCGCGACCCTGCTCCAGCCCGGTGACCTGGTCCTCTTCAACGCCGACTCGGGTGACGACAACCCGACGGCCACCGTCGACCACGTCGGCATCTACCTGGGTGTCGACGCGGCCGGCAAGCGCAGGTTCCTCTCCAGCCGCAAGACCGTCAACGGGCCCACGATGGGGGATCTCGGGGGCGCCTCGTTGTTGGACGGGACGGGGACGTATGCCGGCACCCTGCACACTGTGCACCGCATCTGAGCCAACCCCTGGGGCAGCAGGGTGGAATCGGCTACTCGTAACAGAACGGGGCCGCACTACCGGCGAACTCCGGCGGTGCGGCCCTTGGCGGCGAGGCTCTGGGGTTATGCCTCCCGGAACAGTTCCTGCGCGTCGGAGGCTGTGATGGCCCGGTCGAACCAGGTGCCGAGGGTGTCCAGGTCGGTGCAGTTGGCGATGCGTTCGCGGGCGGCTTCGGGGACGTCGATGCCGCGGACGTCGAGGATGCGGAGGATGTCCTCGGCGCGGCCCTCAGCGCGGCCCTCCGTCTGGCCCTTGATGAGGGTTTCCTCGATGATGGTGCCGCTGCCGGGGAAGCGACTGGTACGCATGGCCATCAGTTTCCTCCAGTGTGCGCGGGCCTGGGTGTTGTCCAGGCCGACTTCAGTGAATTCCGCCCAGTCCACCGCGACATCGTCGCCGACGATGTCCACCGCCGTCGCCAGTGCGTCCAGTATCGCAGGGAGTGCCGGGTCCTTCGCGTGGGCGAGTGCGGAGAACACGGCCAGAGGGAGATCCTCCGCCGCCTCGTCCGGGTCGAGGATCGCGGGAACGTTGTCGGGGCCCAGGACCATCGGGAAGACCATCATGGTGGTGTGGACCGGCAGACCGATGCGGATCGGGTTCGCGGCCCAGGAGGCGGTGTCCTTGTCCTGGCACACCACCAGTAGGACCGGGGGCAGCCTGTGCTTGGCGTAGGCGTGTGCCAAGTAGTAGGTCCAGCTGCTGAACTTGTCCGGGTCCGGTGCGCCCTGGGACTCCACGAGGAGCAGATAGCCTCCGCCGTCGGCCGTATCGACCTCGACCTCCAGCAGGGTGTCCACGCGGCGGACCAAGGGCTTGATCTCGGTGAGATCGGTGTCCACGAGTCGGGTGGCCGTGGGTTCGGGGAAGGTGATGCCGGCCTTCGGGAGGACTCGGGCGAACAGCCCGGGGTCCTCCCGGAAGATCTGGTGCATCGCCTCATGCGCTGAGCTGACCATGCGACGGAACGTAGTTGGGTGGGTGCGTTCTTGTTGGTGATGCGGGACGCCTTCAGCCGCACGAGTGATTTTGCCCCATGGCGTTGCCAATGGAATATGTCGCAATTCGCCAGCCGGTCAGCAGCAGATGGTTGAGCAGCAGGGCCAGGGTCGCCTGGGCCGCGAGCCAGGCGCGATGCCGGGAGTGGGTGAGGAATGCTCACGCCGGGAGCAGCCGCAGCGCGAGCGGCAGCCAGATGCGTTCCGTCTCTCTTCTCCCCTGAGACCGGGCGGGGCTGCGCAACTGAGAGCGGGCGGGGCTGTGCGGCGGGCCAGGAGGCGTTGCCGCCTACCGGCGGGACCCCATTGACGGCGGACTGGGAGTTGCCGACCGCCGGAAGCCTTTCGCGACGCAGGCAGCCGGAGGTGTCGCAGTATGCGCGATCATGATCGGTATGGACACCCGTTTTCTTGGTATCGCCGAGCTGGCCGAAGTCCCGTCCGTGGCGGTCGTGGTCGACGTCATGCGTGCTTACACCGTGGCTGCCTGGGCCTTTGCCCGGGGGGCGGAAAAGATCGTCCTGGCTGAGTCGCTGGACGAAGCCCTGGCGCTCAAGGCCCGCCACCCGGATTGGACGGCGCTCAAGGACGGTCCGCCCGCGCCCGGGTTCGACCTGGTCAACTCGCCCGGCCTGCTGAGGTCTGTCGACCTCGGCGGACGGACCGTTGTGCAGAAGACCACCGCGGGGACGGTCGGCGCCCTCGCGGTCAAGGAGGCGTCGCTGGTGCTGTGCGCCGGATTCGTGGTCGCGGAGGCGACGGCTCGGGTCCTGCGGACACGCGGGAGTGACAGCGTCACGTTCGTGGTCACCGGCGAGGACGGGCAGGCCGACGAAGACCTGGCGTGTGCTCAGTACATCGCGCGGAGGGCCACGGCGGTTGGAGCAGAAGCTGGGACGGATGCCGCCGAGTTCGTCCGCCGCGCTGCCGGGTCACGCGCCGCCGCCGAACTGGCGCAGGGGGTGCGCCAAGGAGTCCATCCTGACGACGTCGCGCTCTGTCTTGAGGTCGACCGGTTCCCCTTTGCCATGGTGGCGACCTTGGAGGACTCCCTCATGGTCCTGCGTCCGCATGTGCTGCCTTCGCAGGCTGACGAGGACCCGGTCTGATCGCCGGTGAGGTCTGCCGCCGCCCCTCCGTCGCCCCTCAGCCCACCAGCCCCAACTCCCGTGCGATCAGCATCCGTTGCACCTCGCTCGTGCCCTCCCCGATCTCCAGGATCTTCGAGTCGCGCCACATCCGGGCCACCGGGTACTCGTTCATGAAGCCGTAGCCCCCGTGGATCTGGGTGGCGTCCCGCGCGTTGTCCACCGCGATCGTGGAGGAGTACAGCTTCGCCAGGGCCGCCTCCTTCTTGAAGGGCTCGCCCGTCACCAGGCGGGACGCCGCGTCGCGCCAGGCCAGGCGGGAGGTGTGGGCTTTCATCTCCATGTCGGCGATCTTGAACTGGATGGCCTGGTTCGCGCCGATCGGGCGCCCGAACGCGTGCCGTTCCTTCGCGTACTTCACCGACTCGTCCACGCACCCCTGCGCCAAGCCCGTCGCCAGCGCCGCGATCGCGACGCGTCCCTCGTCGAGGATGCGGAGGAACTGCGCGTACCCCCGGCCCGCCTCGCCCACCAGGTTCGCCGCCGGGACGCGCACGTCGGAGAAGGACAGCTCCCGTGTGTCCGACGCGTTCCAGCCGACCTTCGAGTAGGGCGCCGCGACCGTGAAGCCCGGGGTTCCGGAGGGGACGATGATCGCGGAGATGAGCGGCCTGCCGTCGGCCTTGCGGCCCGTCACCGCCGTCACCGTCACCAACCCGGTGATGTCCGTGCCCGAGTTGGTGATGAAGCACTTCGTGCCGTTGATCACCCACTCGCCGGTCGACTCGTCCAGCCGGGCCGTCGTACGCGTCGCGCCCGCGTCCGAGCCGCCGTCCGGTTCCGTCAGCCCGAACGCGCCCAGGATCTCGCCGGCGCACAGACGCGGAAGCCACTCCCGCTTCTGGTCCTCCGTGCCGAACAGGTAGAGGGGCATCGCGCCCAGCGAGACACCCGCCTCCAGCGTGATCGCCACCGACGAGTCCACCCGCGCCAGTTCCTCCAGCGCGATGCCCAGCGCCAGATAGTCGCCGCCCATCCCGCCGTACTCCTCCGGGAACGGCAGCCCGAACAGGCCCATCCTGCCCATCTCACGGACGATCTCGTACGGGAACTCGTGCCGCTCGTAGAAATCGCCGATCTTCGGGGCGACGACGTCGTGCGCGAACGCCTCGACCGTACGGCGGAGTTCTTCGAGTTCGGGGGAGAGCTTGTGGTCCATGGTCCTTCACTGCTCCTGGGAATCCTGTGAGTCCTTGTGGGACAGGGCGCGTACGGTGCGGGACGGGCTCGGTCGGCCCAGTCGGTCGGCCATCCACGTGCTCGTGGCGACGAGGCTGCCGAGGTCGACTCCGGTCTCGATGCCGAGGCCCTGGAGCATCCAGACCAGGTCCTCGGTGGCCAGGTTTCCGGTCGCGGACTTGGCGAACGGGCAGCCGCCGAGGCCGCCCGCGGAGGCGTCGACCGTCGTGACGCCGTGCTCCAGCGCCGCGTACGTGTTGGCCAGCGCCTGGCCGTAGGTGTCGTGGAAGTGCACGGCGAGGGCTGACGTCGGCACGGCTGCCTTGTTCAACTCGGCCAGCAGGGTGCGTACATGGCCCGGGGTGGCGACGCCGATCGTGTCGCCCAGGCTCAGTTCGTCGCAGCCCATGTCCAGCAGCGCCCTGCACACCCGTACGACCTGGGCGACCGGGACCGGGCCCTCCCACGGGTCGCCGAAGCACATGGAGAGGTAGCCGCGCACCTCCGCGTCCGCCGCCTTCGCCCGTGCGACGACCGGCTCGAACATCGCCAGGGCCTCGTCGACCGTCCGGTTCAGGTTGGCCTTCGCGAAGGACTCGGTCGCGCTGGCGAAGACGGCGACCTGCCGTGCGCCCAGCGCCAGGGCCCGGTCCAGGCCGCGTTCGTTGGGAACGAGCACCGGCAGGCGTACGGGGAGATCGCTGACCTGCGGGAACAGGGCCTCCGCGTCCGCCAGTTGGGGCACCCACTTCGGGTGTACGAAGCTGGTCGCCTCGATCGTCGTCAGGCCCGCGTCGGCCAGCCGGCGGACGAACTCCGCCTTCACCTCCGTCGGCACGATCGACTTCTCGTTCTGCAGACCGTCCCGCGCGCCGACCTCGTGGATCCTGACCCGCGCGGGCAGATCCGGGGCCGGTACGACCATGGGGAGCGTCATTTCTCCTCCTCTGCCGAGGACTGTGCGGGTGCCGAGGACTCTGCGGGGGTGATCACGGCGAGTACCTGGTCCATGGCGACCGTGGTGCCCGGCGCGACGTCCAGCTCGGCGACCGTGCCCGCGTGCGGGGCGGAGATGACGTGCTCCATCTTCATCGCCTCGACCACCAACAGGCTCTGACCGGCGGCCACTTCGTCGCCCACGGCCACCTTCACGACGGTGACGGTCCCGGGCATCGGGGCGGTCAGCGAGTCGGCGCCGGAGTGTGCCGAGCCGGTCAGGGAGGCGGCCACCGGGTCGTGGTCGCGCACGTGCCAGGCGTCGCCGTCGCGGCCCAGCCAGTCGCCGGCGTGGTGGAAGGTGTGGCGGACGCCGTCCAGGACCACCGACACATGGGTGTCGCCGACCGTGTGGGTGCCCTGGGGGGCGTACTCCACGGGGTCCTGCACCCGCAGCCAGAAGGCCGGCGGCTTCGGCGTGCCCCCCAGCCGCCAACCGCTGGGCACGGAGAAGGGGTCCGTCCAGCCGTCGCCGCCGCCCGCCTTCGGCCGCAGCGCCTCCATCCGTACGGCCGCAGCCGCCTCGTACACCTCCTCGGGCACCCCGTCCGGTACGAGGGAGTCGACCTCGCGCTCGACCAGGCCCGTGTCCAACTCGCCCGCCACGACCGCCGGATGGGCGAGGAGGCGGCGCAGGAAACCGGCGTTCGTCGGCACGCCCAGGGTGACCGTCTCCGCGAGGGCCGCCCGGAGTTTTCTGAGCGCCGTCGCGCGGTCGGGGCCGTACGCGATCACCTTGGACAGCATCGGGTCGTACAGCGAACCGACCTCCGTGCCCTCGCTCAGCCCCGAGTCGGTGCGCACGCCGTCACCGGAGGGTTCGCGCAGCGCGAGCACCGTGCCGCCGGACGGCAGGAACCCGCGCGCACCCGCCCGCACGGACACCGTCTCCGCGCAGATCCGCGCCTCCACGGCGTGCCCGGTCAGCCGCACGTCCTCCTGTCCGAAGGACAGGGGCTCACCGGCGGCCACCCGCAGCTGCCACTCCACCAGGTCGAGGCCGGTGACCAGCTCCGTCACGGGGTGCTCGACCTGGAGGCGGGTGTTCATCTCCATGAAGTAGTACGAGGAGGGGTCGCCGCCCGGGACGATGAACTCGACCGTGCCCGCGCCCTCGTACCCGCACGAGCGCGCCGCCTGGACCGCCGCCTCGCCCATCGCGGACCGGGTCCGCTCGTCGAGGAGCACACTGGGCGCCTCCTCGATGAGTTTCTGGTGGCGCCGCTGGAGCGAACACTCGCGCTCGCCCAGGTGCACCACGTTCCCGTGGGCGTCGGCCAGGACCTGGATCTCGATGTGCCGGGGCCGCTCGACCCACCGCTCGACGAGGAGCGTGTCGTCACCGAAGGAGGCGCGGGCCTCGCGCCGCGCGGCGGAGATCTCGTCCGCCAGCTCCCCGGGGTCCCGCACCAGCCGCATGCCCTTGCCGCCGCCGCCCGCGCTCGGCTTGAGCAGCACCGGCATGCCGATCTCCCGTGCCGCGTCGGCCAGTTCGGCGTCCGTGAGCCCGCTGCCGCTCGACCCGGGGACCACCGGGACCCCGGCCGCCCGGACCGTCTCCTTGGCGCGGATCTTGTCGCCCATCAGGGCGATCGCGTCTGCCGGGGGGCCGATGAACGCCACCCCCGCCTCGGCGCACGCGCGCGCGAAGGAGGCGTTCTCGGCGAGGAAGCCGTATCCGGGGTGCACCGCCTGCGCTCCGGTGCGGGCGGCGGCTTCGAGGATGCGGGAGACGGACAGATAGCTCTCCGCCGCTGCCGCCGGTCCGATCCGTACCGCCGTGTCGGCCTCCCGGACGTGCCGGGCGTCCGCGTCGGCGTCGGAGTGGACGGCCACCGAGCGCACACCGAGGGAGCGCAGCGTACGGATGACGCGTACGGCGATCTCGCCCCGGTTGGCCACAAGTACCGTGTCGAACATGGACGTTCCCCTCACATCCGGAAGACGCCGAACTGGGGGTCGCCCAGTGGCGCGTTGGCGCAGGCGGTGAGTGCGAGCCCCAGTACCTGGCGGGTTTCGAGGGGGTCGATGACACCGTCGTCCCAGAGCCGGGCCGTCGCGTAGTAGGCGTTGCCCTGATGCTGGTACTGCGCGCGGATCGGGCCCTTGAAGGCTTCTTCCTCCTCCGTCGGCCAGGACTCGCCCCGTCCCTCCAACTGGTCCCGCTTGACGGTCGCGAGGACGGACGCGGCCTGCTCGCCGCCCATGACCGAGATCTTGGCGCCGGGCCACATCCACAGGAAGCGCGGCGAATACGCCCGGCCGCACATCGAGTAGTTCCCCGCGCCGTACGACCCGCCGACGACGACGGTCAGCTTGGGCACGCGCGTGCAGGCGACTGCCGTCACCATCTTGGCGCCGTGCTTGGCGATGCCGCCCGCCTCGTAGTCCCGGCCGACCATGAATCCGGAGATGTTCTGGAGGAAGAGGAGCGGGATGCCGCGCTGGTCGCAGAGTTCGATGAAGTGGGCGCCCTTCTGGGCGGATTCGGAGAACAGGATGCCGTTGTTGCCGACGATGCCGACCGGGTGCCCGTGGATGTGCGCGAAACCGGTGACGAGGGTCTGCCCGAACTCGGCCTTGAACTCCGAGAAACGGGAACCGTCGACCACGCGCGCGATGATCTCCCGTACGTCGTAGGGCGTGCGGGAGTCGATGGGGACGGCGCCGTAGAGCCCGTGGGTGTCGACCTTGGGTTCGACGGAGGGCTGGACGCTCCACGGCAGCGCCCCGCGCGCGGGGAGGGTGGCGGCGATGTTCCGGACGATGCGCAGGGCGTGCGCGTCGTCCTCGGCGAGGTGGTCGGTGACGCCCGACACGCGCGCGTGGACATCCCCTCCGCCCAGCTCCTCGGCGGTGACGACCTCACCGGTGGCGGCCTTCACGAGCGGGGGCCCGCCCAGGAAGATGGTCCCCTGGTTGCGGACGATGACGGCTTCGTCGCTCATCGCGGGGACGTAGGCGCCCCCCGCGGTGCACGATCCGAGCACGGCGGCGATCTGCGGAATGCCGGCGCCGGACATCCGGGCCTGGTTGAAGAAGATCCGCCCGAAGTGGTCACGGTCGGGGAAGACCTCGTCCTGCATGGGCAGGAAGGCGCCCCCGGAGTCCACGAGGTAGATGCACGGAAGCCGGTTGTCGAGGGCGATCTCCTGTGCGCGCAGATGCTTCTTGACGGTCATCGGGTAGTACGTGCCGCCCTTGACGGTGGCGTCATTGGCGACGATCACGCACTCGCGCCCGCTGACCCGCCCGATCCCGGCGATGACGCCGGCGGCCGGTGCCTGCCCCTCGTACATCCCGTCGGCGGCGAGGGGAGCGAGTTCGAGGAACGGCGAGCCCGGGTCGAGGAGTCGGTCGACCCGGTCCCGGGGAAGCAGCTTCCCGCGCGCGGTGTGCCGGGCCCGGGCCTTCTCGCCGCCCCCGAGCCGGGCCGCGGCCAGCTTGCCCTGCAGCTCCTCGGCCAGCGCGCGATGCGCCGCCTCGTTGGCCCGCCAGGCCTCCGACGCGGGGTCCGCCGCGCTGTGGAGCTCCGGTGCCTCCTGCATCCTGCGGTCCCCTCACCCAGTGGTCGCCCAGTAGTCACTCAGTGGCCGACCAGCGGTCGGCTGGTTAATGAGCGTTAACGTGTTCCTCCAGGTTAACGACCGCTAACGTCCATGTCTAGAATCATTTGCATGGCCACGAGAACCGACGCCCCCACCCGCCGCGAGCAGATCCTCAAGGAGGCCGCCAGGCTCTTCGCCGAGCGCGGTTTCCATGGCGTGGGTGTGGACGAGATAGGGGCCGCGGTGGGCATCAGCGGGCCCGGCCTCTACCGCCACTTCCCGGGCAAGGACGCGATGCTCGCCGAGCTGCTGGTGGGGATCAGCGGCCAGCTCCTGACGGGCGCGAAGCGACGCCTCGCGGAGGTCAGGGAGGGCCCCGAAGAACTGCTCGACTCCCTCATCGAGGGCCACATCGACTTCGCCCTCGACGACCGCCCCCTGATCACCCTCCATGACCGCGAACTGGACCGCCTGCGGGACAGTGACCGCAAGCTGGTGCGCCAGCTCCAGCGGCAGTACGTCGAACTGTGGGTCGAGGTGGTGTGTGAGGTGTATCCGGAACTCACCGAGCCGACCGCTCGTTCTTCGGTGCACTCGGTCTTCGGTCTGCTGAACTCGACCCCGCACCTGGGGCGCCCCGGTGCGCTGCCCGGCCGGGGTGTCACGGCCGCACTCCTGCACCGCATGGCCAGAGGGGCGCTCGCTGCGGCGGGGGAGTGACGAGGGTCTCGGGAGGATTACTCTGGCGGTCCTCGTGACTGACCGGTAACGTAGTTCTGAGCAAGCGCTTAGACAAGTATCCGGTGGAGGTGGCGGTAGTGCGCCGTACGGTGTTCAACGAGGATCACGAGGCGTTCCGGGAGACCATTCGCGCCTTCATCGAGGCCGAGGTCGTGCCCGTCTACGACGAGTGGTTCGCCGCCGGCCAGGCGCCGCGCGACTTCTACTACAAGCTCGCCGAGCTGGGCGTCTTCGGCATCCGCGTCGACGAGGAGTACGGCGGCGCCGGCATCGAGTCGTACAAGTTCGAGGCCATCCTGTACGAGGAGACCGCGCGCGCGGGTGTCTCCTTCGGCGGCTCCGGCGTACACGTGCTGCTGGGCCTGCCGTACATAAAGATGCTCGCCAACGACGAGCAGAAGAAGAAGTTCCTGCCGAAGTTCGTCTCCGGCGAGGAGATGTGGGCGATCGCGATGACCGAGCCGGGCACCGGCTCCGACCTCGCGGGCATGAAGACCACCGCCAAGCTCTCCGAGGACGGCACGCACTACGTCCTCAACGGCTCCAAGACCTTCATCACCGGTGGCGTCCACGCCGACCGCATGATCGTCTGCGCCCGTACCGACGCGCCCAGCGCCGAGGACCGCCGCCACGGCATCTCCCTCTTCGTCGTGGACACCAAGGCCGAGGGCTACTCGGTCGGCCGCAAGCTGGACAAGCTCGGCCTGAAGACCTCCGACACCGCCGAGCTGGCGTTCGTCGACGTCAAGGTGCCCGTCGAGGACCTCCTCGGCGAGGAGAACAAGGGCTTCTCCTACCTCGGCCACAACCTCGCCTCCGAGCGCTGGGGCATCGCCTACGGTGCCTACGCCCAGGCCAAGGCCGCCGTCCGGTTCGCCCAGCAGTACGTCCAGGACCGCGTCGTCTTCGGCCAGCCGGTCGCCGCCTTCCAGAACACCAAGTTCGAGCTGGCCGCCTGCAAGGCCGAGGTGGACGCCGCCGAGGCCGTCGCCGACCGCGCCACGGAGGCCCTGGACGCCGGTGAGCTGACCCCCGCCGAGGCCGCCTCCGCCAAGCTGTTCTGCACCGAGGTCGCGCACCGCGTCATCGACCGCTGCCTCCAACTGCACGGTGGCTACGGCTTCATGAACGAGTACCCGATCGCCCGCCTGTACGCGGACAACCGCGTCAACCGTATCTACGGCGGCACCAGCGAGATCATGAAGTCGATCATCGCCAAGGACATGGGCCTGTAAGGCTCCGGAAATTACTGACCGGTAGAAATGACTGCATGAGTCAGGCACTTCAGGATCTCCTCGATCTGCTCGACCTCGAGCAGATCGAGGAGAACATCTTCCGCGGCCGGTCCCGGCCCGCCATCGTCCCGCGCGTCTTCGGCGGGCAGGTGGCGGCCCAGGCACTCGTCGCCGCCGGGCGTACGGTCCCCCCGGACCGTCCCGCCCACTCGCTCCACTCGTACTTCCTGCGCACCGGCGACCCCGGTGTGCCGATCATCTACACCGTGGACCGCATCCGCGACGGCCGCTCCTTCACCACCCGCCGGGTCGTCGCCGTCCAGCACGGCAAGCCGATCTTCCATCTCTCCGCGTCCTTCCAGCAGCACGAGGAAGGCCTCGACCACCAGGCCCCGATGCCGGCCGCCCCCGACCCGGCGACCCTCCCCACGGCGGAGGAGCAGTTCGCGGGGTACGACCATCTGGACCCGGCGATCGTCGAGAGGTTCCTGGAGTCCCGCGAAGCGGTCGACATCCGCTACGTCGACGACCCGCCCTACGGCAGGTTCGGCGAGCCCCGCGAACCGCGCTCCCAGGTCTGGTTCCGTACGAACGGCAAGCTCGGCGGCGCCGTCGACGAACCCCTGCTCCACGTCTGCCTCGCCACGTACGTCTCCGACTACACGCTGCTCGACTCCATCCTGCTCGCGCACGGACGGGGCGGCTGGGCGGTCAACGACGTGGTGGGCGCCTCCCTGGACCACGCGATGTGGTTCCACCGCCCGTTCCGCGCCGACGAATGGCTGCTGTACGACCAGGAGTCACCGTCCGCGTCCGGCGGCCGGGGCCTCGGCCAGGGCCGTATCTACACGCAGGACGGACAGCTGGCCATCACGGTCATCCAGGAGGGCGTGATCCGGGTCCCCCGCACCCCCTGATCCCCCGCACCCCCTGCCCCCTGGCCCTCTGCCTCCCGACCCCTGACCAGCCGGCGCGTCCTACTCGCTGTCGTCGAGCAGCCCGGCCTCGTTGAGGAGGAACGCCGTCAGCGGGTCGTAGAAGCGCGGGCTCGTCACATGGTCGTCGAGCGGTACCGCCACCTGGAGGGTGCCTTCCGACTCGGCCAGGAAGAGCGCCGGGTCGTTGCAGTCGGCGTATCCGACGGAGTCCACGCCGTGCTGGGCGGCGTACCCGGCCCAGCCGTGGTCGGCGACGACGAGGTCGGGCAGCGGCCGGCCCGCCCGCTCAAGTCCCGTCAGGATCGCGCGCATCGGCTCACCGGAGTGGGTGTGCCACAGCGTGGCGCCGTGCTCCAGCACCGCCACGTCCGCGAACTGGAAGACGTACCCCTCCTCCGTCGTCAGACCGTCCGGAATGACGACGATCTCGCAGCCGGCGCCCCGCAGCGCGTCGGCCGTCGCGCGGTGCACGTCGAGCAGGCCGCCCGGGTGACCGGTGGCGAACAGCACGCGCTGCTGACCGTCGGCCGCCTTGCGCAGCCGGGCCGCCAGCCGCTCCAGCGCGGCGACCGTCAGCTCGGGGTCGATGGTGTCCTGGCCGTACCGGTGTTCGGCATCGTCGTTCACGCCGACCCGCTCGGCCATCACCGCGAGCACGTCCTGCTCGTCGGTCCAGCGGTCGCCCAGCTCCAGCCCGAGCCAGTAGTGCCGTTCGCCGTTCGCCAGCTTGCGGTAGTGGGAGAGGTTGTTCTCGCGGGGCGTGGCGACATCACCCGCGATGCGGGTTCTCACAAGGTGATCGACAAGCTCGGCGCGGCTGGGAATCCCGGGTATCGGCATGCCTCCCATTGTGAGGCAGACGAC
The DNA here is from genome assembly GCF_044333925.1 of Streptomyces sp. NPDC020898. Classification (NCBI taxonomy): domain Bacteria; kingdom Bacillati; phylum Actinomycetota; class Actinomycetes; order Kitasatosporales; family Streptomycetaceae; genus Streptomyces; species Streptomyces sp. NPDC020898. The sequence continues at coordinate 1,486,241 of NZ_JBIRRV010000001.1, read as the reverse complement.
ACTGCGAGGGGCCCGACGTCCCGACCGCTGGGACGCAGGTCACGCGACCTGAGCACACAAGGCTGTTGCCGCAGCAGTAGCACCTCGGTGCTACGTCCCGAGTAATACCCCAGTGCTACTTCAGCGCGAACCACAGCTCCATCCGGACGTCCGGATCGTCGAGGTCCGTGCCGAGCAGGGCCGTGCAGCGCGCGATCCGTTGCCGCACGGTGTTGCGGTGCACGGCCAGCGCGACCGCCGTACGGTCCCAACTCCCGTGCAGGGAGAGCCAGGTGCGCAACGTCTCGACCAGCGCCGGGGCCGCGGCGATCGGCGCGAGGAGCGTACGGGCGTAGGCCGCCGCGTCCGCCTCGGGGACGAGGTCCGAGAGCGCGGGGCGCTCGCCGTGCCGGACGAGCCGCGTACGGGTGGCCCGCGCTCGGGCCAGGGCGCGGGCGGCCTGGAGGTCGGCGGCCGGCCAGTCGCGCGGACCGGCCGGGGCGCTCACCCCGCACGTCCAGCCGGCTTGCGGGGCGGGTTCACGGTCGGCGGGCAGCAGGACCCGTACGACGTCCCCGTCGACGTCGACCAGCGGCGAACCGAACGCCGTACCGAGCGCCGAGGCCGTCACCGCATCGGGCGCCGCCCCGCCGGGCGCCTCGGGCCGAGCGTGGACGACCGCCCACCGCTCGCCCCCGCCCAGCAGCGGTGCGACCGCCTCCGGTGCCGCCCCCAGCAGCAGCCGTACGAGGGCCGACGAGCGGGCGGCGCCCGTACCGCTGTGGTGTTCGCCGGTGAGGAGGGCGAGGAGTACGGCGGCCACGGAGGCGATCGTGTGGTCCCCGGGCGTGCGCTCGGGCGGGTGTTCGGGTACGGCGACGGCGAGCGCGAAGCCCAGCCCGGTGCCGAGGGCGTAGGCGGCGAGGTGGGTGTCGCCGGTGGTGTCGGTGGCGGAGGCGGGGGCGTGGGCGGGCCGAACCACGTCGGCGAGGTCGGCCAGCGCGCGAACTGTGCCCGCCTCCCGCCCCGCCGCCGCGATCTCCGTCCCGTCCGGCCCGTACAGCACCGCCCGGCCGCCCACCCGCTGGGCCAGCCGGCGCAGGACGGCGGGGATCGGATCCGGGCCGGACGCGGCGGCGGCCAGGCTCTGCTGGGCCTCCGTCACCCGGCGGAGCTCGGCCAGCCGGGCCTGCGCCATGAGCTGCCAGACCGCGCGGGCCACCCCCGAGAAGGTCGTCGCCGGCGGCACCTCGAGGAGCGGCAGCCCGTACGCGTCGCAGGCCGCGACCAGCGCACGCGGCACCCTGTCGTGCACCGGCGCCACCCCGAACCCGAGCGCCGCGCCGCCCGCCGCGACGATCCGGGCCACGTACGCGTCGAAATACGTCCCCGAGCCCGCCGCCTCCGCCGCCTCCGGGATGTGCACCCCGGCCGTCAGCAGCAGCTCACCGCCCAGCAGATACGGATACGGGTCCGCCATCTCCGACACATGCGCCCAGTGGATCACCGGGTCGGGGGAGACCGGGCCTGCGATCTGGCGCAGGGCCAGGTCCTCGCGGGAGAGAAGGGCGGAGAGCTGCACCGGGGGAGTGGGCGGCACGGAGGGCGCGGACAGGTCCGGCACGGTGGAGGACACGGGGGCCACGGGCGACATGGTGGATGTTCCATCCGTACGAGGTGCCAGGAGTGGATGAAACGTACACTTCCTGGGTCTGTCCCGGCCACCTACTCTGGCGCGAGCGGCTCGCCGGCCACACCATCGAACTCGTACCCGAACGGCCCCGAGGCGCAGGAAGAAGGCAGACGGTATGACCAGCAGCCACGAGACGCCCGAGATGCGCGAGACGCCCCGCGGCCCCGTCGACTCGTCCCGCGTCCCGCGATTCGCCGGTCCCGCGACCTTCGCGCGGCTGCCGCGCCTCGACGAGGTCGGCGGACGTGCCGATGTCGCCGTGATCGGGGTGCCGTTCGACTCGGGTGTCTCGTACCGTCCGGGCGCCCGCTTCGGCGGCAACGCGATCCGCGAGGCGTCCCGGCTGCTGCGCCCGTACAACCCGGCGCAGGACGCGTCCCCCTTCGCACTGGCGCAGGTGGCGGACGGCGGCGACATCGCCGTCAACCCGTTCAACATCAACGAGGCCGTGGAGACGGTGGAGGCGGCGGCCGACGAGCTGCTGGGGACGGGCGCGCGCCTGATGACGCTGGGCGGCGACCACACGATCGCGCTGCCGCTCCTGCGCTCGGTGGCGAAGAAGCACGGCCCGGTGGCGCTGCTCCACTTCGACGCACACCTCGACACCTGGGACACCTACTTCGGCGCCGAGTACACGCACGGGACGCCCTTCCGGCGGGCGGTGGAGGAGGGCATCCTCGACACCTCCGCGCTCTCGCACGTCGGCACGCGCGGCCCGCTGTACGGCAAGCAGGATCTGGACGACGACGCGAAGATGGGCTTCGGCATCGTGACGTCGGCGGATGTGATGCGGCGGGGGGTCGACGAGGTCGCAGACCAGCTCCGCGACCGAATCGGCGACCGCCCGCTCTACATCTCCATCGACATCGACTGCCTCGACCCGGCGTTCGCACCCGGCACGGGCACGCCGGAGGCGGGCGGCATGACGTCGAGGGAGCTGCTGGAGATCCTGCGGGGCCTGGCGTCCTGCAACCTGGTCTCGGCGGACGTCGTGGAAGTGGCGCCCGCGTACGATCACGCCGAGATCACGTCGGTCGCGGCGTCGCACACGGCGTACGAACTGACGACGATCATGTCCCGCCAGATCGCCCAACAGAATGCACAGGCCCGAGAACAATGACCCACGACCACGACCTGGTACTGAAGCCGACCCCCGCCCAGACGGAGGCCGCGCTCAACCCGCCCCCCGGCCGCAACGGCGGAGACCTGGTCGTGGAGACGCTGGCCGGCCTCGGCACGACGACGGTCTTCGGCCTCCCCGGCCAGCACGCCCTGGGCCTGTTCGACGCGCTGCGCCGCTCGGACCTGCGGTACATCGGCCTGCGGATGGAGAACAACGCGGGGTTCGCGGCGGACGCGTACGGCAGGATCACGGGCGAGGCGGCACCGCTCCTCCTGTCGACGGGCCCGGGCGCGCTGACATCACTGGCGGCGCTCCAGGAGGCGGCGTCGGCTTCGGCCCCTGTCCTGGCGATCAGCAGCCAGATCCCAACCGCTGGGCTGGGCGGCGGCAGACACGGCTACCTGCACGAACTCCCGGACCAGCAGGCCTCGTTCAGGGGTGTGGTGAAGTCGGTTCACACGGTTCGTACGCAGTCCCAGATCCCGTCCGCGATCGCCGACGCCTGGAAGTCGGCGCTCACGGCCCCGCACGGCCCGGTGTGGGTGGAGATCCCTCAGGACGTACTGCTGGCGGAAACCCCGATCCCGGTGGTGACGGGCGGCGACGCCTTCCCCGAGGAACTCCCCCCGCGCCCCGAACTGACTGCGCTGGCAGCCCACTTGCTGTCGAACGCCGAGCGCCCGGCGATCATCGCGGGCGGCGGAGTCGTACGCGCGGACGCGTCGGGCAAGCTGAGGGCACTGGCGGAGCGCCTCCAGGCGCCGGTGGTGACGACGTACGGGGGAAAGGGCGCGTTCCCGTGGACGCACCCCCTCTCGCTCCAGTCCTGGCTGGAGGACCGGCACATGACCGACTTCCTGGAGGACGCGGACGTGCTGTTGGTGGTCGGCTCGGGTCTGGGTGAACTCTCCTCCAACTACCACACGTTCAAGCCGCGCGGTCGGGTCATCCAGGTCGAGGCGGACCTGGGCAAGCTGGAGTCCAACCACCCGGCCCTGGGCATCCACTCGGACGCACGCCTCGCTCTGCAGGCACTGCTGGAGACGTTGCCCACGGTGCCGGCGGCGGCACGGGAGGACGAGACGGCGGGGGAGCGGGTACGGGGGGTGCTGGACCGGGTGCGTGAGCGCCTCGACGCCCAGCAACTCACCCTGGAACAGGGCTTGTTGGCGTCGATCCGAGCGGCCCTCCCGTCCCGCGCCCCCTCCTTCTGGGACATGACGATCCTGTCCTACTGGGCCTGGTCGGCCTTCGACCCGCGCGGCACGAACACCATGCACTCGGCCCAGGGCGCGGGCGGCCTCGGCTACGCCTTCCCGGCGGCCCTGGGAGCGGCCGTGGCCGACCCGTCGTACCCGGTACTCGCGGTCTCGGGCGACGGGGGTGCGTTGTACGGGATCGCGGAGTTGGCGACGGCTCGGCAGTACGACCTGAACGTCACCTGGCTGATCGTGGATGACGGGGGTTACGGCATTCTGCGCGAGTACATGACGGACGCGTTCGGGGAGGCGACGGGAACGGAGTTGGCGCGGCCGGATTACGTAGCGCTGGCCCAGTCGTTCGGCGTGCCGGCGGTACGGACGACACCCGAGACGCTGGAGACGGATCTCGCGAAGGCGTTGGGGGAGCCGGGGCCTTCGGTGGTGGTGCTTCCGGCGGTGCTGCGGATGTTCGCGGCGACGCACGGGAGTTGAGAGGCGGACCGTACCTGCGGGCCTGTGTGCGGTACCTCGTGAAAGGCTGGCGGCATGGGTGGAGTGTCGGACGACCAGGCCTGCCGGGAGTTCCTGGAAACGATCCGCGTCGGCGACCTCTGCACCGGGACCGCGACCGAGATCACGCGGTCCCACGGGGTGGCTGTCACCCTGGACGGTTTCCCCGCGCGTCCGTTGGGTGTGGTCGGACCGTTGGAGCTGTCCTGGCGCCAACATCCGGCCGCGGCGGTGAAAGTGGGTGAGCGGATCACCGCCGAGGTGGTCGCCGTGGATCTGGATGAGGGCCGGGTCGGGCTGTCCATGGCCGCCGCGGAGAACCCGGAACTGTGGGCGTTTCTCAGCTCACTTCATTGCGGCGAGATCCTTACCGGCACGGTCGCGTCGATCGAACGGTTCGGAGTGTTCGTCGCGTTGGACGACGGCCCGGGCCACCCGGTCTTCCCCGGCGTCGGGTTCATCACGTTCCCCGAACTGTCCTGGCGGCGCTTCGAGTCGGCGTCGGACGTCATCGAGGTCGGGCAGCGCGTCGCGTGCGAGTTCCTCCAGTTCGACACCTGGAACGGAGAGGCCAGGCTGTCCTTGCGGGCGATGCAGCCGGACCCTTTTCAGACCTTCGCCGACGACATCACGGTGGGCCGGGTCCTGGATGGGCAGGTCACGAAGCTGGTTCCGTTCGGAGCCTTTGTACAGGTCGCCGAGGGGATCGAGGGGCTGGTCCATCTTCGTGAACTTGCGTGGACACCAGTGACAGCTCCGGAGGACGTCGTCCGGGTGGGCGACGCGGTCACGGTGGTTGTCACCGAGCTCGACCGGGATCGGCGCAGGTTGACCCTTTCCCGGCGACAGGTCTCTCTCGACCCAGCGTGACTCTTGTGTTGGCCGGTGGTGAGGAGAGGCGACTACTCGTCAGGGCACCAGGTCAGCGAACGAGACGGCGCGTGCGATGCGGTCCAGCGCCACTTTCTCAGGGGTACGTCCTTCCAAGCGAGCCAGCGTGCGCAGCACTTCGGCCCGGTCGCCGGTGAACGTGACGGTGACTGTGACGGCGGCGGCCACGGAATTCTGCTCATGAACGCCGTTCGGTGTGGTGAGTGGCGGCTCCGGCAGTGCGACCCGGCGTTGCACTGATCGTGGCAGCGCCAGTTCGACCCACGTCGCCTTCCCGATGCCGTGCCGGCGGGGGCAGCAGCCCCAGCGTTCCGCGAGGGCCTGTACGAGGGTGAGGCCGCGGCCTCCCTCGTCCTCGGGGCTGGTCTGGCGGGGCGTGGGCCGGCAGTTGTTCGCGTCGGCGACCTCCATGCGCAGGCGTCCGTCGTACGTGGCGAGCCGGAGACCGATCTCCCGGCCGGGAGGGGTGGAGGCGTGCCGGAGGGAGTTGGTGAACAACTCCGACAGCAACAGCTCGGCCGTTTCGGCCACTTCGCCGTCGACCTTCCAGTCGGTGAGTTGGGTGCGGAGCAGTTCGCGGGCGTGGGGGGCGCTTCGTGGGGTGTGGGGTAACTGCCAGTAGACCTCGGACATGCCCGGGCTTGCGGGTGCGGGTGCGGGTGCGGGTGCGGGTGCGGGTTGCTGTGATGCGATGTCGGCTGACATATGAAGACCTCCCCGGCGCGGAACGAGCTGATCTCTTACATCTCTAGAGATGTACCCCAGTGAAGCGTCGGGATCGGACTTTCGCAATACATCTCTAGAGATGTGAGCGAAATTGCTCGGAGGTGATAGCTGACTGGAGGTGAGGGTGCAGTGAGCGGTGCCTAGGATGTCTAGAGATGATCGGAGGGAGACGTTGATGAGCGGCCGGGGCGCGGGGCGTCAGCCCAAGTACCAGCGCATTGCCGAGGAGCTGCGGGCGGCCATCGAATCCGGTGAGTACGGCCCGGGTGAGCGGCTCCCCGGCGAGAACGACCTCATGGACGCGCACGGTGTGGCACGTATGACGGCCCGGCAGGCGCTCGGTGTTCTGCAGGCGGAAGGCATCGTCGAAGCGCGCAAGGGCGCCGGGGTGTTCGTCCGGGACTTCAAGCCCATTCGGCGCATGGGTATCCAGCGGGTTGCCCACTCGCAGTGGGGCGAAGGCCGGTCTATCTGGGCGGCCGACGCGGCAGGCCGCGACCTCGTCGTCGACTCGGTCGAGGTGAGCGAGGAGGACGCTCCGGTTGTGATCGCCGGAGTCCTGGACCTGGAGGAAGGGGTCCGGGTTTGTGTGCGGCGGCGCCGCTACACCCTCGACGGCAAACCTGTACTCCTCGCTACGTCGTATCTGGCGGCCGACATGGTCTCCGGTACGCCGATTACGCAGGCGGACACGGGCCCTGGCGGTATCTATGCGCGGCTTGAAGAGCTGGGCCGTAAGCCGGTCCGCTTCCGTGAGGAGATCCGCTCCCGTATGCCGAGCGGGGACGAGGCTGGGCGACTGGCGTTGCCGTCTGGCGTGCCCGTCGTGCTTGTCGCCCGGACTGCGTTCGATGCCGAGGGCGTGGCCGTCGAAGTGAACGACATGGTGCTGGACTCCTCCGCGTATGTGCTGGAGTACGGTTTCGAGGCCTGAACGGCTATTGACGGGATCTTGGCGATGTTGCTTTTCGCGGCCGAGCGCGGAGATGAGCAATGCTCAAACCCTTTGGATCCTGCTCGGGTTGGCGTCCATCCGCGGGCCTCTCTCGTGGAAGTGGGCGTCAAGGAGATGGAATCCGAGTCCCCGATCATGGGGATCGCCGAGGGCTGACCGACTCGCAAGGAAGAGCAGCACATGTCGTCGCAGCGGACCACTTGGTTCAAGAGCAGCTACAGCGGCCAGAACGGCGAATGCATAGAAGTCCGTCGCCGGACGGCCGGTATCGACGTCCGAGACTCGAAGGACCAGCCTGGCCCTGTCGTCGCTGTCGGGGCCGTGGCATGGCGTTCGTTTCTTGCCGGGGTTGAGCAGGCCTCCTACGGCGGCTTGCAGGCCTGATGGAAGCGCGAGCCTGCCGCTCGGCGGAGAAGCCTGCCGGTGGCTATTCGCTTCGAGTGCTCATTTGCCTTGCTCCCCCCGCATGTTGTTGATGGCCGCTTGAAGTCGTAGCCAGGTCGGATCCGTTGCCGCCACGGTGGTCACCGTTGCCAGATCGTCTGATTCCCAGGTGCGGGCTCCGTCGGTTGCGACGAGGTGTCCTCGGCGGGACATGACTGTCTGTCGTCCCAGCTTGCCGTGCTCGTCGTCCCGACCTGACCTTCTAAACCGGTTGCAGCGGTGGCAAGGCCCGTGGCGATACTCCGGCATGAGTACATTCGCGGAGGTCATCGTTTTGGCCTTGGACGCACATGACGTGATGGAACCACTCACCAAGGATGACGAGACCCGTACCTGGCGCGGCCGATTTGTTCCGATAGAGAGCCAATGGGGCCGTTCCTTCGGAGCTGGTTGGGCCACAGAGTTCGAGCGGATGAGGCCGCGGTCTGGACTGCTACGGCACCTGGAGTCCCTGCCGTGGCCCTACCCGGAAAGCGTGCAGGTCTTGATCCACGACCAGGACGACGAATGCTTCGGCCTCTGGATGATCCATGACGGCAGGCTGGTAGAAGTACCTCTCCCGCGCACGGAGCGATTCCATCAACCGGCCCCGCCCACCGACGAGTTTCCGCCGGACCCGGGCTACCTGCTCCGGACGGACCGGCACTCTGACCTGCCTGAGCAGACCCCGAGTGACCGCCGAGATCCGCGGCCGGCCTGGTAACACCGCGAAGCCTGGCAGCGTCGTGACCATGCCGACCGCAGGCCCGCGTGCCCCTTGACCCAATGTCGCCCACCCGACCCTGCGCATGGGGCGATCGTCCGCCGCGATCCGGCCCCGACCACCGCTGTTCGCCGTTGCACCTTGGCCGTGCGCCTGTTCTGGAGTAGATCCTCTCGCCTACGCTTCGGTTCATGGGGGCGATGAACTGGAGCGGTGTCCGTGAGCGGGTGGAGGCTCTGGCTCACGCTGACAAGGCGAATCAAGTCTTCGGAGCGTGGGACCGGTACGGCGGAGTGGGGCATCACTTCTGGCTTGCTGATCCACTGTCGGAGTCGGAGGTCGCCGAGGCGGAGGCTCAGTGGGGTGTCTCGCTCCCCGTGGACTATCGGACCTTCCTCCTCGAAGTCGGTGCCGGTGGTGCTGGACCGGGGTATGGGCTCACGGTCCTGAGCCGCAGTGGTGCCGGGTGGCTGTGGAGCGATGTGGGCGGGGACACGGTCCACGAGCGATTGCGCTTTGCCTTTCCAGGCGGGGAGGAAAGCGTGCGCGTTCAGGCCGAGCACGAGAGCAAGGAGCCGGTGGAGTCCCATTTCGAGGACGAAGCTGCGTTCCGCGAGGCATATCGCGCCTGGTTGGAACAGGACGAGAAGCTGTTCGACTGGTTCTCTTCCGGTGCCGTGTGTCTCAGTCACGAGGGTTGCGGTTGTTGCCATTGGCTCGTCGTGTCCGGCTCGCAGAAGGGTCGGGTGTGGCTGGACGACCGTCCGGGGGACGGAGGATTCCGTCCCCTTGGGGAGGTCGCATTTGCGGACTGGTACCTCGACTGGGTCGAGAGGTCTGAGGCAGTCGTTCGGCGTCCTCGCTAGTGCTGTGATTGCACAGGTTCGTCGGGTTGGGTCGGACTGCGGTTTTGCGGGGACGACTGTCCCAGCGGGTGCCGTTCTCGCTCCGGATAAGGGCGTGTGGGCGGAGAGGCTGGTCACCGCGTCCGGCGAGCAAGCCGCGCGGCCGTGCAGTGGCGGGAAGGCTCCCGCCGGAGCATTGACCGCAGCGGCTTGAAGCGCGTGTACGCACGGTTCGTGGCCCTGCGGGTCAGCTTGGTGTTGCGGTAGATCACGTCGCTAATCTGTTCGTGTGACACCGACCGAGGACCGCCAGTTCCCTGCCCCATTTGCCGCTGCCATGGCGGTCCGGCTCGACTGCATCGGCGAGGACGGCGTCGACTTCGAGCCCTACGAGGCTTTCCTGACGGCCGATGAGACAACCGACTGGTTCCGGGCGTGGACCGGCAACGGCGAGCTGAACGGCGATGCCTTCCGCGTGTTCGGCCAAGATGGCACCGGCGGATCCGCCGCATTCTGGTTGATCCGCCCGGGTCGAGCACTGGCCGAGCAGCCTGTCGTCTTCCTCGGCTCCGAAGGAGAGACAGGCGTCGTCGCCCGCAACCTGGGCTCTTTCCTGTGGTTGCTGGCCGACGGCTTCGGCCCATGGGAAGCGGCCAGCTCACACGAGCCCGAGCCCGACTGGGTCCCCCACTCCAACCGCGAACTGGCTGCCATCGCGGAACAGTTCGCTCCACTCCATCGCGCGGCAGCAGCTGTCGTGATTGACCAGGCCACGCGAGAGTTCCCCGACTTCGACGACACCATGATGGAGCTCTGCCGCTGAACCCGGTCGCCTTGATGGGACACACGCAGTCCGAAGTACGGCAGGTCGAGCCCGCTACGTGGGTGACCTCACATCCGGAGCTGCTGCCGCCGTGGCCGCCCCTCCGGATGCGCGCTTCTTCCCTGCGGTCATCCGTGTCTTCTGCGCGAGCCTCCGCGCGCCCTCACACCACAGCGCCTGAATCCCGCGCCCGCCCGCGTCGCTCCAGCGGACTGCGCGCCCCACTGTTCTCGCTGCGCTTGGGGCGCACCGGCGGCGCCGGGCGGCTTCCCTCGAGCTGCACGGCGATCGGCACGGCAGTGAACACCGTCGACGCCATACCGATCACCACACCGGCGATCAGCGCCACGGAGAAGTCCGCGAGCGAGTCACCGCCGAGCACGGCCAGGGCTGCCAGGATGAACAGCGCGCCCATACCGGTGTTCACCGTGCGTGGCAGCGTCTGGATGACGGCCTTGTTCGCGGTGGTTTCCAGGTCCGCCGCCGGATCGCGTCGGCGTGCCTCGCGCACCCGGTCGAAGACGACGACGGTGTCGTTGACGGAGTACCCGATGACCGTGAGCAGGGCCGCCAGGAAGACGCTGTCGACGGGCTTGCCGAGCCAGGCGAACAGGCCCACCACGAGCAGCACGTCGTGCACCATGGCCGACACCGCCGCGGCGGCGAACGTCCACCGGAACCGCACGCTGAGGTAGATCAGCTGGGCCGCGACGGCGATGCCGAGCGCGATGAGCGCGTGCCGGCGCAGTTCGTCGCCGAGGCTCGGGCCGATCAGCTCGTCCCGCTCGACGGTGACCTCGCCGCCCTCCTTCGCCAGCGCCGTTCTGATCGTGTGCTGCTGGTCGTTGCTCAGCTCACCGGTGCGTACGGAGATGTCCCCGTCCCCCGACTCCTGCACCACCGCGCGCGGGAACCCGGCGTCCGTGACCGCCGTACGCGCTGTGTCCACGTCCACTGGCCTGCTGGTGCTGTATTCCACCAGGCGCCCGCCGGTGAACTCCACCCCAAAGGCCAGGCCGCGCAGGCCGATTCCGGCGACGGCAACCACGATCAGCAGCGCGCTGACGCCGAGCCAGCGGCGCCGGTGGTGCACCAGGCGGGGTTTGCGGTGCGCGAGCCAGGCACGCACCCGGCCGGTGGAGGTGATCCCGGTCAGGCCGGGCCGACCCCGCACGTAGCGGCGCCGGATCGCGAAGTCGGCGAGGACCCGGGTGATCACCAGGGCCGAGATCATCGAGACGAGGACACCGATGGAGAGCGTGACGCCGAACCCCTTGACGGGGCCGCTGGCGAAGAAGAAGAGCAGCCCGGCCGCGAGCAGCGTGGTCACATTCGAGTCGACGACCGCGCTCCATGCCTTGCTGAAGCCGATGCTCAGCGGCTTGTCCAGGTGCGCCGAGGCCGACTTCAGGGCGCGGGCTCCCAGATACTCCTCGCGGGCACGCTCGAAGACCAGCACGTTCGCGTCCACCGCCATGCCGATCGCCAGGACGAAACCGGCGAGTCCGGGCAGTGTCAGGGTCGCGCCCAGGGCGACCAGTGCGGCGTAGGAGATCAGCCCGTACAGCGCGAGCGCGATGATGGCCAGGGCACCGAGCAGCCGGTAGACGACGATGATGAACAGCCCCGTCAGGGCGAGCCCGATGATCGCCGCCTGGGCGCTGGCGGCGATGGCGTCGGCACCGAGCGTGGGGCCGACGGTGCGCTGCTCCACGACCTCCACGGGCACCGGCAGCGCACCGCCCTTGACGAGCGCGGCCAGATCGCGGGCCTCTTCCCGGCCGAAGCCGCCGGTGATCTGCGTGGAGCCGCCGGAGATGCCGACCTTGCACGCCACATCCGCGTTGACGCCGGGTGCCGAGAGGACCTTGCCGTCCAGGACGATGGCGACGCGCCGCTCGGGGGCGCCCTGCGGGGCACAGGCCGCCGCCCCGGTGACCCGTGCCCAGTCCTTGCCTGCCTGCTCGCGGAAGGTGAGGTTGACCATCCAACCCGACATCGCCTGCTGGTCGAGCACCGCCTCGGCGTCCTTGACGCCCTCGCCGGTGAGAGCGGTGGGCCCTAGCTTGAGAAACGCCCCCTTCTGGTCGGGGTCGGCCAGGGTGCGCGAGCCGTCCTTGGCCGCCTTCCCCTTGTTTTCGTCCTGCTTGTCCGTCGCGCCCTGCACCGGGTGGACGGTCAACTGCGCGGTGCGGCCGATGACTTCGGCGGCCTCGCGCGGGTCCTGCAGGCCGGGCAGCTCGACGAAGATCCGCTGCTGTCCGGACCGGTACAGGCTCGGCTCGGACACGCCGAGCGCGTCGACCCGCTGGCGGAGCACCTCCAGGGCCCGCTGGGTCGATTCGGCATCGGCCTTGACGAGGGGTGAATCCTTGGTCTCCAGGACGATCTGGGTGCCGCCGCGCAGGTCGAGGCCGAGGCGGGCGGACTGGGTGAGAGCGAAGAAGAGCGAGGCGGCGATCACACCTAGGGCGACGATCGCCCGCCACATGGGCGCGCGAGACATGAGTTCTCCACGATGGGCAGGCAGACGGAGTCGACGTCTGCGCCGGGCGCGGAGGCGAACGGTCAGGCGTCGATACGGACTTCGGTGCTCCATCGGGACGGCGGGCCGCGCGGGCGATACGCGTGGGCGCCCCGGCTCGCCCCTGCGGCCGCGGCCGCCACGGCCACGGCGGGGCCGCCGACAGCGCGGTGCGGAGCTGCGTCCCCGGCGCCAGGGCCCAGGAAGCCGTGGAACGGGTACGGCACGGCGTCGGCGCGGCCGAGCACGGGGTGCGCCACGGTGACGGGTCGCTGCGCGTCGGTGGTCGCGGACGCCTGCGCGGTCGCCGTCGCGGCCGTGCCCGTCGACGACGGGCGGGACGCCGGCGCCGACTTGGCCGACACCGGCAGGAGGAAGGTCAGGACGGCGAGCAGCGCGGAGAGCACGACGGCGGCCGGGCGCGTGGGGTGTGCGCGGTGGTGCTGCACGCCTCTTGCCCCCCGGCCAAGTCGTCGTACGGAATCAGCAGTTGACACTGCGAGCCGACGGCTCCGCTCGTCCGGCCGTCAGTGACATGAACGCCGTCGGGCGTCCTGAGGTTCCCGATTGACCGCAGGAAGGTTGCTGTCGGCGGGGTGCGCTGGTGCGGCTGCACGGAAGTGCGGGGAAGGGGCGGGACGAGGCGGCGGTACGGACCCTTGAGCCCGTGCCGCCGCCGCACCTCCGAAGCCGGAGTCGGCTACGCCCCTTCTCTCAGAGCATCCGATCGTTGTTCTGGCGTGCCGCTGAGTGATGCCCAGTGGGCGCGTATCGAGCCAGTGCTTCCGGACAGGGTCCCGCAGCAGGGCGGGTGAGGGCGTCATCACCGCCAGGTGATCGAGGCGATCGCGTGGAAGTGCCACACCGGATCGCCCCTTCATCCGGGTCGGCGGGTCGGTCCGGACGACGTGCGGGGTATTCAGAGGCGCTGTAGCCACTCGGTGTACCAGGTACCAAAACCGGGCCTCACCGGGACGAAGCCGCCCCAGTTCGGGTCGATCTCCCAGACCTCGCCTTTTCGGAGGCCGTTCAGGATCAGCCTGACGTAGATGCCGCAGCCCTCTTCTGCCAGCATGAGCGTGCCTCGGGTCAGCTCACAGGCCGATGGGCCGATGCGGCCGGGCAGGGGTTCGGTGAGGGGAAACGGCTCGGTGAGTCGGCCCGGCAGCCGGTCTTCTTCCCACTCGTCGTCCACGGCCCACTCTTCGCCGATCTCCGGGTGTCGGGCGGTCAAGGGCATCAGCCAGTGGCCGGGACCGGCGGGTCCGTCGCCCACCTGTGCGACGAAGGACCGGTACTCCGCCGGCAGATCGATGTCATGGGCTTCCTCGAACGCCCTGATCTCGGCCTCCGGCAGCGCCGGCTCCAGCTCGTACCGGTGCGTAGCCGCCCCGAAGCGCGACCGCTCCGGGTCCTGTGCTGCCAACTCCCGTATCCGAGCGCGTACGCCGCCCTCGTCCCAGCTCTCCATCCGGCGACCGTAACAATGACGTAGGCGCCCAGTCCGCGCGCCTTCGTGCGAAGCGGCGATCAGCGGTGGGCCCGCCGGGTCTCTGACCGGCGCACTCAAGGTTCCCTACGTTGTTCGATGGCACAGGACCTTCGCTCAGTACCGTCGTGCGGGCGGCGCTCATCATGGCAGCGCCAGTTCCACCCACGTCGCCTTCCCGATGCCGTGCCGGCGGGGGCAGCAGCCCCAGCGTTCCGCGAGGGCCTGTACGAGGGTGAGGCCGCGGCCTCCCTCGTCCCCGGGGCTGGTCTGGCGGGGCGTGGGCCGGCAGTTGTTCGCGTCGGCGACCTCCATGCGCAGGCGTCCGTCGTACGTGGCGAGCCGGAGACCGATCTCCCGGCCGGGCGGAGTGGAGGCGTGCCGGAGGGAGTTGGTGAACAACTCCGACAGCAACAGCTCGGCCGTTTCGGTCACTTCGCCGTCGATCTTCCAGTCGGCGAGCTGGGTGCGGAGCAGTTCGCGGGCGTGCGGGGCGCTGCGCGGGGTGTGGGGGAGCTGCCAGGTGGCTTCGGTGGCAGGGGGGTTGGGGGTGGGTTCGGGCATGAGGGTCCCTTCCTTGTCAGCAAGTGCACTGAGTGCGCGCCGCATCGCTGAGGGTAATCGTGATTGTTCGTCGAGCGACTTGCAAGTGAAACGACTAAGTTCGATTGCTGCGCCCGTGGCGCTGGGTACTCTGATGGGCACGGAGAGGTGCACCGACTGGGGGCGATGTGGCTGCTGGGGAATACAGGCCGACTGTGCGTAAGAGGGTGCTCGGGTCCAATCTCCGGCGTCTGCGCGAGGAGTGTGGGCTGCTGCTGGAGGACGCGGCTGAACAGCTCAGTTGCCACGCGGCCAAGGTGAGCCGCATCGAGTCGGGGCGCAGTGGAATCCGACAGCTCGATCTCAAGGTGCTGCTTGATCTCTACGGGGTGAAGGACCCGGCGGAACGGGACGGCTGGCTGGCATTGGCGCGGGAGAGCCGCCGTCAGCGGTGGTGGAGAGTCCTTGAAGACCAACTCCCGCAGGAGTTCCTGGACTTGATCGGCCTGGAGGACGAGGTGTCCGAGTGTCGCGGCTTCCAGCCCGGCATCGTGCCCGGGCTGTTCCAGACCGAGGCGTACGCGACGGCTGTCATCCAGGGAGGCATTCCGGGGCCGTTGGACGACGCGCAGAAGACGAAGGTGCGCGTGCGCATGGAACGGCAGAAGGCGCTGACGCGGACGGATCCAAATCCCCTCAAGGTGTGGATGATTCTCGGTGAGGCCGCTCTGCGCCAACAGGTCGGAGGGCCCGGCATTCTGAGGGAACAGCTGCTGCACCTGGTCGAGTTGGCCCAGCTTCCAAACGTGACTTTGCAGGTACTACCCTTCACGGCAGGAGCCTGCCAGGGTGGGCCATATCCCTTCCTGATCTACAGCTTTCCTCCCCCGGCGGGGCTGGAAGTGGTCCTTCTGGAGAACTTCGCGAGTCACGCGTACCTGGAGACCCGGGAGGACACGGCTCGGCTGGGCGGCGCCTTCGACCACCTCCGTGCCGCAGCCCTCAGTGCGATGGAATCCGAGTCCCGGATCATGGGGATCGCCGAGGGGCTGACCGACTCATAAGGAAGAGCAGCAGATGTCGTCGCAGCGGACCACTTGGTTCAAGAGCAGCTACAGCGGCCAGAACGGCGAATGCATAGAAGTCCGTCGCCGGACGGCCGGTATCGACGTCCGAGACTCGAAGGACCAGCCTGGCCCTGTCGTCGCTGTCGGGGCCGTGGCCTGGCGTTCGTTTCTTGCCGGGGTTGAGTAGGCCCTCTGAGCTTGTAATTTGACCTGCGGGCGAGGAGTTTTGTTGGCTGGACAGCCCGGGGAGGCTCGCTCATCTTCGAACGGGGCAACGGCCCTCTGTGTGCGATCAACCTCAGCCTCCCCACATGACCATGAACTCTGCGCTGTGCTGCTCCCCTGCCGGCCGTACCCGCCACGTCTGGCGTAGCGGGCACCTCATCCGCCGCGTCACCGTGTCAGCCCACCACCCGCCGCTTCGCGCCCGGTGGTGTCCGCCGTGATCGGTATGGAGACAAGACATGGTCGACCAGCAGTCATTCCGCCCTGGCTTTGATGGATCCCTCGCGCCGTTCGTCCGCAGCAGGCTGACGACATCGTCGCTGTCGTGGCCCCCTTGCTCAGGGCATGGCAGCCGGTTTTTGAGTCGATGAGCCGCGTGCTCGGCCCCCGGCTCAACCGGATCGTCTATCCGGACTGGGCCGCGGCCAGACCCGTGCGGTTGAGGATGTGTGCCGGGATGAGGGCATCAAGGTCTGGGTTGCCGAGATCGGCACCCAGCCCGTCGGATTCGTCGCGGTGGCCTTCCACGACGATCCGCGCAGCGCCGAGATCGACATGATCGCCGTCGATCCGGACCAGCAGTGCAGGGGTGTCGGCAGCGCACTGCTCGCCTTTGCGCTGGACCGCATCAGCGCCGCCGGCATCCACCTCGCCCACCTCGGTACGGGAGGCGATCCCGGCCATGCCGCGGCCCGCGCACCTACGAGAAGGCCGGATTCACGGCGCTGCCACTCGTTCACTACTACAAGGAACTGCCTGCGGTCCGCGCCGACTGACGCTGATCGGCGGGCGCCGCACCGTGGCAGCGTCCTCGCCGAACGCGACGATGCCTCAACCATCCGATCGTCGCATCAGGTCCACAGGATTTGACACTTACTGACGAGCTGAAGTCAGTAACGCTCCACCTGCAGCGGCCGGTCCCCCGACGGCCGTGACCACCACACGCCCTCGCCGCGCGTCAGCCCCGGCAGGCACAGCTCCATGTCCCGCACGTGGCGCGCCGGGAGTTCGCCGGTGACCAGCCACGCAGTACGGGCGCCCGTCGTCTCCCCGAACTCCGTTCCGTACGCGGCGAGCCGGGCCGTCACCGGCGCGAGCGCGTCCAGGGGGAGTTCGACCTCGAAGGCGTGGTACGGCTCGTACACCCGCGTGCCCGCCCTTTCCAGGGCCAGAAGCAGGACGTACGGGGTGAGCGCGCGGAAGTCGGCCGCCGTGCTGTGCTGCGAGGAGAAGCCGGACCGGACGAGCGTGGCCCGGCAGTCGGTCACCGCCCAGCCGTGCGGGCCGGAGCGCAGCGTCGCGTGGACCGTGTCTTCGATGGCCTGGTGGAAGGCGCGGGGCAGGGCGCCGAGTTCGGTCTCGTACGCGAAGACTGTGCCTGAACCGCGGGCGCCCGGCTCGACGCGCAGGCCGATCGTGGCCATGTGGTGCGTCTGGTCGAGCCATGGCATCTCCGCGTACGCCTCTCCGGTGCCCGCCGGACGCTCCAGGAACCGCACACGGCTCGGCTCGAAGTCCGCCTCGATACCGAAGTCCTCGGCGAGCGTCGCCGCGATGACCTCCTTCTGCACCTCGCCGTACAGGAGCAGCGCGGTGGCGCCGGAGCCCGCTGGCCGGGCGTGCAGCAGCGGGTCCTGGTCGGCCAGGGAGAGCAGCGCCGACCGCAGGGGCGCCGCCTTCGCGGGGTGCCGTGCCCGCACCAGGGTCTCCAGGGTCGGCGCGGTGAACTGAGGCGCCCTTTCGGTGACCTCCCCGAGCCGGTCGCCGACGCGGATGCCGGGGACACCGCGCAGCTCGGCGATGTTCCCCGCGGTGAGGGATACCGCACCGGGCCTTCCGACCACGGTGAGTTCCAGTGCCCGCCCCGGCACCTCGATCGTGCGTCCGTCGGCCTCGCGCCGCCGGAACGTCAGTCGCTGACGGTGCGTCATCTCGCCCTCGTACAACCGGACATAGGCCCTCCGTTCGCTGCCTGGGCCGGGCCGTACGGCGAACACGGTGCCCCGGGGAACCTGCGTGGCGCCGCGCCGCGCCGCTCGGGCGTGGGCGCCGGCACGAATCGGACGATGCCCTCGACGAGTTCGGCGATGCCCTGGCCGTCCAGCGCGCAGCCGAAGAACAGCGGATACATGGAGCCGTCGGCGGTGTGCGCGGCGAGCGCGGCCCGCAGGTCGTCCTCGGTCGGGGCGGGGCCGTCCACGAGCGCGGCGAGGATCCCGGTGTCGACCTCGGCGAGCGTAGTGGCCACCTCCGGTGCGGTGAGCGGGCGCGGTACGACGCGGGCGTGCGGCGTGCCGACCACCCGAGTCCCGGTCCGGTGCCGGAATTCATGCCGTGCGCACGGTCGACGGCCAAGGCGCGTACCTCAAGGTCACTCCTGCCATGCTGGGCTCGGAGGCGATCGCGGCCGCTCTGCGAGAGCTGCGCTTCTATCAGGACCTCGCGCCACTCGCGCCGGTACGTACGCCAAGGCTCTTCGGCCACCTGGACACCGAGGACGGCGTGGCTGTGCTGCTTGAGGCGGCCGGCGAGGCTCAGGAGCCCGGCGCGTGGACGGCACGGATGGGGCGGACTTGGGCCGGGAACTGGCCGGCCTGCACAGCATGCCGTTGCCCACGGGGGTGAACTGGAGCCGACCCGATGCGCTGCGCGAGGCTCTCGCCGATCCGGACATGGAGCAGATCCATGCCTTCTGGGCTCCCACGCTCCCGCGAATCCCCGAACTCCTGGGTCGCCGCGGCGAGCTGGGGGACCAGATCGACGCTCTGCCGCCGGTCTTCATCCACGGCGACTGCCACACGGACAACCTCGTGCACTCCGCCGGCACAGTGGTCTTCTGCGACTGGCAGGCGGCCGGCATCGGCCGCCCCGCCTCCGATCTGGCCTTCCTCAGCGTCCGCTCCACGCCTGTCGGCACGACGGTGCCGCAGCTGTTGATCGACGCGTACCTGGACAGCCGGCCGTGTGAGCGCCGCACGCTGCAGCGCGCATTGCTGGCAGAGGAACTCGCGATCTTCCTGTTGCTGTGGCCGTCCTTCGCCGCGTTCAACAGTGCCCTGGGGATCGCCCGCGTACGCCGAAGGACTCTCGAGCTCGCGGAGCGTTGGCTCGACGCGTGACAGCTCGGAAAATCCCATCGACATCGTCCGGGCAGACTCTGCCTACGCGGACACACTCGTCGACTGGGCGAAGAAGCAGCTCGACACGACGATCAGCACGGGCACCGATCGCCCCGGCCGTGATGGAGGCCGCTGCCTGACCAACATCCATCTCATCGTCGGCGCATCGTCGTCACGTCGGTGATCGAAGCGAACTGTCCGCCAGGATGCGTTCCAAGGATCGGTGGCCCGTCCGGCTCATGACCGGGTTGCTTTCGACGTAGTACCAGACCAACCCCATCGCTTGAACGAAAGCCCACGCCTTGCCTCGCTCCCATTCAAGGTCGTCGCTGCCCAGGTGATCGCGGAGCACCTGCCGCGGCCCGGCCTCGAGTAAATGCCACGCGCTCACGAGATCCAGAGAAGGGTCAGCCGGCCCGAAGCCGCCAACGTCGAGAATCCCCCCAAGACGGCCGGTGGACACGAGCACGTTGCCAGGAATCAGATCGCAATGGGCCATGACGTCCTCGGCCGCACCTCGCGGCAGATCGCGCAAAGTTGCCCAGATACGGCGAAGCCGAGGGACATCCAGGAGTTGCTCACTGTGTCTGAAACAGGTCTCCATCCACGCGTCATGGGATTGCAGGTCGCCTCCTCGACCTGTGCCGGCGAACGTGCGGCCACGCGTGTCGATCGCGCGGAGGTCGCCGATGAGATCGGCCAAGTCGTGGGCAAACGCCACCGATTTGCCGGGGTCCTCATCGTCGGCCACGACCCCGGGCAGCCACGTCTGCACCGACCACGGAAGTGGGTAGCCTGCCCCGGGTTCACCGAGCGCGACCGGCTCGGGCGTGGGGAAACGCGTGCGACCTGCCAGCTCTCGGGCCGCTTCCGCTTCGGACTCCAGCCAGCGCCGCGTCGGCTCGACGTCTGCGGACTCAAGAGGGAATCGAGCCGCGAGGCGATCGCCGATGCGGAAGAGGGCGTTGACCGTCCCCTGCGCAGCGATACTCCTGACGGGCAGGCTCCGCCACTGGGGAAACTGCTGATCGACCAACGTGCGCACCGTCTCAGGCGACACCGTCAGCTGGTTGGCGTGCATCTGCATGGCGGAAGCATCCGCGTCACGACCTTCAACCGCAACCCGTTTCTTGTCGCGCAACCTTGCCTGTCGGCAGCCCGGAACCAGCCACTTCACAGCCGTCGTCGCTGTCGTAGCCAGCGCAGTGAAGCGAGCCCCAACCTGGCCATCATGGTCACCAGGTGGGGATCGGCGGCCGGCCCGGCCATGGCGGCGGCTCGGAGGAGGAATCCGGCGTGCAGCGCCAGCACTTCGTTGACCTGGGTGGGGTCGAGACCGCGGGTCAGCGGGTGGTTCTCGGCGATCGCCTGCGGATCCACGCCGCTGAGGGAAGCACTCGACATCAACGTGACCGCGTCACAGTGACGGGGACCGATCCAGGCATGCGGCCAGTCGACGATGAAGACGCGGTCCGCGGTCAGCATGATGTTGAACGGGTACAGGTCTCCATGCAGGAGAGTGGCGCCATCCAGCGAAGCGCTCTCCTCCAAGGTCGCGAGTTCGTCGAAGTGGCGGGCCGCCCACGGCGAGAGTTCGTCCACCTTGTTTCTGACTACGGCATCGCCCGCCATCGCCAGCCATCCTCCAAGGCGCGGCTTGCCCAAGATCGCCGCGTCCACGGGGGACGGTGTCAGGAACTCCGCCATTGCGGTGACTGTCGCGAGCACTCTGTCGAGTTCCTCCCGCAGCCACGGCTGAGCAGGCAGACGTCCCCGGATCTCCTCGAAGGCAAGCACCACCCAGGTGCCGTCGTCGTACGCATCGAGCAAACGTGGTGCCGGTACCTCTCGGGGAAGCCGCTCGGACACCGCGATCTCTCGGCGATGGAAGTCCGCCACCGCCGGCGCCCTCAGCGCGCTCGTCGCCTTGATGAACACACCTCTGCCGCTCGCCAAACGCACTCGTGCGGCCAAGCCCCCGGAAAACCCGCCCGGTTGGCTGATCGCCTCAGTCACCGGGCTGCCGAGCAACCGCTCGATCCCTGCGGTCACCTCGCGTGGCATCGCCGCCCAGGCCATCCTCCGGCTGCCTGTGGCCTCGGGCATGCCCGGGCCCGCCGCTGTGAGGCCGTTTTCGGGATCGTGCTTCATCGTGGGTCTTCCCGTCTTCGGCGGATGGTGGTGGTTGTGCGAGAGGCGCGTTACGGCTGCTCCAAGACGCCCGGCGGCCCGACTCCACTCGCCGCCTCCAGGGCGGTGATTCCGCTGCGGACCGCCGCTGCCGTCTCGTCCAGCAGATGACGTTCGCGCACCCGCCAGTCCGCCTCGATGCGGAACGGATCCCCTTCGAAGCGGGGGAAGACATGCAGGTGGACGTGAAAGACCTCCTGGAAGGCAGCCTCGCCGTCGGCCAGGAAGAGATTGACCCCCTCGCACCGCAGGCCCGACATCCGCAGCGCGCGTCCGAGGCGGTGCGCCACCGTCCAGACCCGCACGCCGATGTCCTCCCGCAAATCTTCCAGCCCCTCGGCATGTGCCTTCGGGATGACGAGCAGGTGCCCCGGGGTCACGGGTTGGAGGTCCATGAACGCGAGGACACATTCGTCCTCGAAGACGATGCTGGCCTCTGCCTGACCTCGCGCGATCGCGCAGAAGACACATCCGTGGTCCGGCAATCTGCCCCCTCGGTTCGAGAACGTCTCGTTCCCCTTACGAGAGCACGCGTGACCAGCCCGCGCCGGTCATTTTTCCCGGCGCCTCTCACGAAGCCCGAATTCTGGCCCTGGGTATTTCCGGTCGACGTGACAGTCCGGACTCTGCCAGGCTGCCCAGCCATGACTGCTTACGAACTGTTGCTCATCGGTGGTGGGGCGGGCGTCGGCAAGACGACCGTCGCGTGGGAGGTATCTGCGGCATTGCAGGGGAGGGGAACGGCGCACTGTCTGATCGAGGGCGACTACATGGACCAGATCCACCCAGCCCCACAGGACGACCCTCACCGCGCAGCCATCACCGAACGGAACACCGCGGCAGTCTGGTCGAACTACGCCGCTCTGGGCCAGCGTCGCCTCGTCTACTCGAACACGGTGAGCATCCTGGAAGCGCCGATGATCAACCGGGCCATGGGCGGCGGCGAGGTCCGAGCCAGGTGCGTCCTGCTCACGGCAGGGGAGACGACCGTGCGGGAACGCCTCGCCCAACGCGAAATCGGCTCGCAGCTCACCGCCCACATCGAGCGTAGCCTGCGGAACGCACGGGAACTGGACGAGAAGGCTCCGGCGGGCACCGTCCGTATCCCGACCGACGGCCGGTCGGTCGAGGACATCGCCGTGGACGTGATCAAGGCGGCTGCTTGGTAGGGGCCGATAACCACTGGACATCGCTCGGGCCGACGGCGAAGGCTGGCGGTATGCAGCAGGAATTTCTCTGGGACGTCGATGCCGCCCAGCACTATGACACGCCCGGGACGGGCATGTTCGCGCCCGAGATCCTGGGGCCGACCGTGGATCGCCTCGCCGAGCTCGCAGGCGACGGAGCAGCGCTCGAGTTCGCTGTCGGCACCGGCCGGGTGGCTGTTCCGCTGGCTGAGCGAGGAGTACCGGTCACCGGCATCGAGTTGTCGCGGCCGATGGTCGATCAACTGCGCACCAAGGCAGACGAAGCGACGATTCCCGTGGTCATCGGTGACATGGCGACCTCCGTGGCACCCGGGAAGTACACGCTGGTCTACCTCGTCTACAACACCATTTCCAACCTCCTCACCCAGGCTGAGCAGGTCGAGTGCTTCCGCAACGCCGCCCGCCACCTCACACCCGGCGGCCGGTTCGTCATCGAACTCTGGGTGCCCGAGCTGCGCAAGCTTCCACCGGGGCAGACAGCGGTCGTCTGGGGCTCTGAGCCCGGTTACATCGGTCTGGACACCTACGACGTTCTGACCCAGCACGTCGTATCGCACCACTTCCGCTTCGACGACACCAAGCAGGCTCAGCTGTCCCGCGGCCCGCACCGCTACATCTGGCCGGCCGAACTCGACCTCATGGCGCAACTGGCCGGATTCGAGCTGGAGACCAGGCATGCGGACTGGGCCGGCGCCGAGTTCACTGCCGAGTCGCGTTCGCACGTCTCCGTCTACCGATACCGACTGGTGGCTGCGTAGATGAGAACGGGGTTCTGGCACGTCTGCAGCACGTGTGTGACTGGCTGTCCTGCGTCTGAACTCGTCTACGGGCAGCCTTCGATCAGCGGGCGTCGGCCCACCAGGCCGCGCGGGCGGGCGCTGAGGTCGTGGACGTGTTGAGCCCATCAGTGAACAGGGACTTGGTCGTCGTCGGCGTCGGCATTGTCGGCGCATCGGTGGCCTATCACGCCGCTCGGGCGGGCGCCGACGTGACGTTGGTCGACGCCGGGCGGCCAGGCGCCGGTGTGACGGCGGACTCGTTCGCCTGGATCGGATCGTCCGGCGTGCTCAAAATTCCGGCCGCCGGGCTGCGGGCCACCGCGACGGCGGAGTACCACCGACTCGGGGCCGAGTTGCCCGGACTCCCGGTGACCTGGTCCGGCTCGTTGAGCTGGAACAGGCAGGACAGTGCGCCGGATGCCGGGCCCGGGCAGACGATCGTGGACGCGGCCACCGTGGCGACGCTCGAACCCAACCTTCGGCAACCTCCGGAGTGGGCTGTCTGGGCGCCGGGGGACGGCGCCGTTGACTCGGTGGGCGTGACCCAGCGGTTGGTCGCGGGCGCTCGTGCCCATGGAGCCCGGGTACATCTGGACACGCCGGTTACCGCGGTCCGCCGGGATGCAGCGGGCCGGATTGCCGGGGTTGAGACGACAGCAGGCCCCCTCTCCGGTGCGACGGTGGTGCTGGCGGCCGGAGTTGCCACGGCCGCGCTGGGCGCATCGCTCGGCGTGCGCGTCCCGGTCGAACCGTCGCCGTCGCCGCTGTTCGGGCTCAGCGCCCCGGCCGGTCTGGTCCGCACCGTGGTCAACACCGAGGACTTCGATCTTCGGCAGGTCGCCCCGGACCGGCTGATCGCTGCCGCGGACTCGCCCGAAAGGACCCTTGCCGCCGTCCGGTCCACCTTCCATGGCGCCGGGAGCGTAGAGCTGCTCAGCACCCGACTCGGAGTGCGTCCGATGCCGGCCGACGGTGAGCCGATCGTCGGCCCGGTCGCCGAGGTCCCCGGCCTCTACTTGGCAGTGATGCACTCGGCGGTCACGCTCGCCGCGGCCGTGGGCCGCCTGGTCGCGCGGGAGTTGGTCGACGGAACCGTTGAGTCGGCTCTGTCAGGTTGCCGCCCCGATCGCTTCTCATGGTGAGGCTGAGGAAGCCGGTGGCTATTCGCTTCGAGTGCTCATTCGCCTTGCTCCTGCATGTTGTTGATGGCCGCTTGAAGTCGTAGCCAGGTCGGATCCGTTGCCGCTGCGGTGGTCACCGTTGCCAGATCGTCTGACTCCCAGGTGCGGGCTCCGTCGGTTACGACGAGGTGTGTCTCCAGGTCGTCGCCGTCGTCAGGAACTTCGGAGGTGGCGTCCAGGAACGCTGTGACCGCGGCCCTCGACGTGTCGCCCTCCGTGTCGTGGGTCTGTGCGGAACCAGCGTGTACGGACAGGAGCACAAGATCTCCGTCGCCGCCGGCGATGACGAGCTGGCCTGTTGCCGTGGCGGCAAGCCCGGACACCGGGGAGCCGGTCAGTACGTCGTGTTCGACCGCGTGCTGCGGTTCGAGGGCGACTTCGATGAGTGTCCCGGTGGGAGTTCCGACCCAGAGAACGTTGGGTTGGGCTCCGAACGCGATGTTGTGTCGCGACCAGGCGCGCATTTGGTCACTCCACTCCTGCGAGCTCGGGTAGCCCGGGTTGGGTTCGCCGAGAGTCGTCGCCAGAACTCGGTGGAGCGAAGGGAACTCGAATACCTCCAGTGAGTTCTCGTACGCGTTGCCTCGGATCGCAAGGTGGCGTCCGTCCGCGCTGAAGACCGGCGTCTGGTAGCCGTCGGCATCCAGGATCAGTGCCCGGCGAAGCAGTCGCATCGAGGTAGCCGCGTTCTCGTGGTCGACCCGCGCGAAGAGCCCGATCGTCGCGCCCTGGTTGCTGGCGAGGGTGGCCACCAACCCGCCACCGGGATGCTCAGCGATTCCGGTGTCCCAGCCGGGGCCGCTACTGACGGTTCCTGAGGCGAGGTCGACGACGTCAGAGCTTTCCCACGCGTTTTCTCCGCCGCCTGACGACGGCGATGCCCACAAGGACTGACCGTCCGGACTGAATGCCACGTTCAGGTAGGAAGCAGTGGGAGGGGGACCTTCCAGTTCGCACGACCCGGCAGGAGTCCACTGCATCACTCCGCCCTCGCCGGCCACCACGAGCAGCGGCCGGTCCGGATGCCAGGTCACAGAGGGCGTCCGCTCCATCCGGTCCCATCCGAAAGCATCGCCGTAGATCTCCGACTCGGCGCCCACAGAACCCAGTTCGTGCAGCTGCCCCGCCTCGGAGCTCCAGAGGTGGACCGCCGGACGTTCCGAGTCCAAGCCGGCAACCAGGGGAAGCCGCGGATGGCATACCAACTTCTCAACAGCACGCCCACTGCTGACTCGTACACGTGCCACAGCCTCAACAACAGTCACTCGAACACCGTAATTGCGAGACGGCGCTCGCCGCTAACTCAGGTGCCGCCGCAGCCGACTTGGCGTAGCGTGCGCCGGTGATCAGTGAAGAGGGAACGCGCCTGGGTGCGGATGCCGCACGTCGTCTGGCGCAGACAGGTCTGTACGAGTTCGAGCCGGGACTGACGGACGCCGAGTTCGCACACATCGAGCGCGAGTACGGCTTCGAGTTCGCGGACGATCACCGGGCGTTCCTGGCAGCCGGCCTTCCTGTCAATGTTCCGCCCGAGGAGGGGCAGACCTGGTCCAGGCCTTGGCCCGAGTGGCGCAGCGAGGATCCGGTCCAGCTGCGCGAGCGGCTCAACTGGCCGGTGGAGGGAGTCCTCGTGAGCGTCGAGCACAACAGGTTCTGGTACCAGGCCTGGGGTGAGCGGCCGGCCGATGACGCGGTCGCCCTGGCTACCGCACGGCTCCACCTTGCGGATGTGCCGGTGCTCGTACCGGTGTACGCCCACCGCTACCTTCCCGCCGGGCGGGGAAACTCCGGGCATCCGGTGCTCTCGATGTGGCAGACCGACGTCATCTACTACGGCGTGGACCTGGTCGACTACATGCACCAGGAGTTCGACGAGGCACGCGGTGACGTCGACGAGAGCTGGGACCCGAGAGCGACGGTCCCCTTCTGGCGGGACCTCCTCTTCCCGGGGGGTCCTCGATAGCGTGGATGGCAACGGGCGCTCTGCGGGCATGCCGGCCCCGGCAGGAGCCGGCACTGCTGCCGCCGTGGCCGTCACACTGGTGACAGGACCGGAGCCCCCGGGTGCGCACCGAGAAGCCCCGTCGGTGGATGCCCTGCTAGGCAGCGGGGCGGGCGACCACCTTGATGTTGAACGTGTGGGAACCCAGACCGCCCGCGATGCCCATGAAAAGCAGGGCGAAGTGCTCCTGGCCGCGTGCGGTGGTGATGCCGCCGATGTCCAGCTGGGACGAAGCGGGCCAGCCGAGGTCGGTGAGCAGTCGGCCGGTGGTCCGTTTGGCTTCGGTGTCGTTGCCGGAGAGGAAGACGGTGCTCGGGCCGTCCAGGGCGTCCGGGGCGGTCATCGCGGTGGAGTCCATGGTGCACAGCGTCTTGACGACGGGGGTCAGGGGGAAGGCTTCCTGGATCTGTTCACCCAGGCTGCTGTTGGGATGCGAGAGCTCGGTGAAGTCGTCGGAGAGGCCGACCCCGACATCGATCAGCAGGGTGCCGGCCAGCGCCGGAGCCCCGATGGAGTGCAGTAGTTCCACGGAGACAGTCCCCGGGGTGGCGTTGACGAGCACCTCCGCGTGGGCGGCTGCCTCGTCGAGGCTCCCCACGGGGAGACCGAGGTCCGTCCGTTCCTTGGGCTGACGTGAACCGAGGAGCACGTCGTGCCCTGCGGCGCTCCAGCCGTGGGCCAGTGCTCGGGCGACGTTGCCGGTGCCAAGTAGTCCTAATCGCATGGTGGGACGCTAACTGCTGCCGGAGCGTAGGGGATCGGACCTCGGGCCCGGGTGGACCGGCACCAAAGACCTAGTTCCAGCAGCGGACGCACTGAACGCCCCGTGGGTCACGGGGCGTTCAGGATCAGGCGGTGTGTCCGTTGCCGGATCGGCTACCAGATCGCCTCGACCCACTCCGGGTGGTCGATGAACGGGTTGCGGTTCTTCTGGTAGGTGTCGTAGATCGCCTGGTTGCGCTTCTCCTCGAAGGCGCTGGGCGGGTCCGCCTCGTTCCACGCCTTGAGAACGGAGAGCTTGCCCATGTACGGGTTGCTGCCGTTGCCCACCAGCTCGTTGGGCTCCAGGTTGGCCCAGCCGTCGTCGCCCTCGTAGCGCACGGTCATGTAGAGGATCATGCGGGCCACGTCGCCCCGGTCCGCGGCGCGCGGCGCGAAGGAGTTGGAGTCGTAGGTGCTGCCGCCGCCGTTGGTGACGGTGCTGCCGCCGTTGTCGAAGTCCAGGTTGCCCCGGGTGCTGTTGATCACGACGTCGCAGGGACGCAGGTGGTGCAGGTCCGTGCCGGGGCCGATCGCCTCGCCGAAGTCGCCGTGGGACTTGGCCCAGGTGTGCTCGCGGTTCCAGTCGCCGACGTCGCCGCCGTTGAGGGTCTTGCTGCGCGAGGCACCGCTGTAGAGCAGGATCACGTTGTTGCTGTTGTTCGGGTCCTGGTCGGTGACCTTGAGGGCTTCCCAGACCGCGGAGTACGAGATCTTCGTCTGGCTGCTGATGATCGTGTGCAGTGAGGACTTGAGGCTCGTGCCGGTCTTGCCGATCGCGTTCTTGTAGTACGTGGCGTCGTACGCGGTCGTCGTGGCGCCGGCCGGGGTCGCGGTCATCGTGGGGATGGCGAGGGCTGCCAGGACGGTCGACGTGGCCAGCGCCACGGCCTTCCAACGGCGGGTGCGTATCTGCGTCGCGGGCATCGGGGGTGTCCGTTCTACGCGTGTCGATTGGGCGGGACAATCGGGAGCGTGACATGGACATGCGTTTCAGGCAATGAACTGCACGTGTCCGTTGGATGACTTAAACCGGCAACTCGGCTGATTTCGGCGTGATTTGACGCGCGTAGAGCCAAGGGGAGGCCATGGGGTGCTCTGGAAGATGTGTTGATCTGGAAAAGGGAGCGGCCCCTGACCGGATGTCCGGGTCAAGGGCCGCTGCTCGGTGAGGTCCGTCGGTTCGTCTCAGCTGACGTCCGACGTGTCCAGACGGTAGATCGACGAGGTGGATGAGGCCGACGAGGTCGACGATGGCGTCGAGGACGTCGGGTTGGAGGACTCCGACGAGCCGCTGCCGCTGTACTCGCTCTCCTTCACCGCCGTACCGTGCTCCTGCACCCAGGCCGTCACCTCCGAGCTGAGGTCGGCGCCGTCGGTACCGCCCCTGCCACCCATGCCGCCGCCGAGCTGGACGTAGTGCAACTCGCCCTTCTTCACCAGCTCCTTGAGCTTGGCCAGGGTCATCGCCTTGTCGGTGCCGGTCCAGCCCCACATGGAGATCACCGGCTCACCGCTGCTCACGATCAGCTGCGCCGCACCCTGCGAATTGGACACCGCCAGCAGCCACTTGGCGCCGTCCTGGTGCTTCTTCAGGTACGTGATCAGCTCGCTGTCGGCGCCGCCGCCCATACCGCCCCCGCCGCCCGTACCTCCACCGCCGCTGCCCATGCCGCCGGGCTGCCCGCCCTGCTGCTGAGCGCCGGCCTCGCCGGTCTCACCGCCGGTGCCGTTCGTGCCGCTCGGGGGCGTACCCGTACCGCCAGCCTGCTGACCGCCGCCGGGTGCCCCGCTGGGCATGGCGCCACTGGGCGGCGTACCCATCTGACCGCCCTGCTGAGCACCCTGCCCGCCGCCCTGCTGCTGGGCCTGGCCGCCGCCGGGGAAACCGCCACCCGTACGGCCACCGCCACCCCCGCCGCCACCGGGTCCGCCCATGCCGCTGCCCGTCGAGGGGCCGGCCGTCGGGTTCGTGCCGCCCATGCCGCCGGCCGTCGCGGAGGTCTCCGCGAAGGAGTACGCGGCCGGGCCGGCCACCGCCGCGACGATCGCCGCCACCACGGAAGCCGCCAGCAGCTGTACCCGCCGTCCGCTGCGGAAGACCAGCAGACCCGTGATCGCCAGCGCCATCACCACGGCGATCGTCGGCCACAGCCAGCCGTTCCAGTCAGTGGTCCGCCGAAGGAGCACGATCGACCAGATGCCGGTGATGCCCAGGGCCAGCGGAAGCACCCACACCCACCGCCTGTCGGTGCGGAACGCGCGCAGCAGCAGCACTCCGCCGCCACCGCACAGCGCCGCGATGCCGGGCGCGAGGGCGGTCGTGTAGTACGGGTGCATCGTGCCCTCGGCCATGGCGAAGGTGAGGTAGTGGAGCAGCGTCCAGCCGCCCCACATGAGCAGCGCGGCGCGGGTCGTGTCCGTACGCGGGGCCCGGCCGATCAGCACCAGGCCGCCTACGAACGCGATGCTCGCGAAGGGGATCAGCCAGGAGATCTGGCCGCCGAGGATTTCGTTGAACATCCGGCCGATGCCCGCGGTCCCGGAGAAGCCGCCGCCTCCGCCACCGCCGCCCCCGCCGTTGCCCTCGCCGCCGAAGACGCGGCCGAGGCCGTTGTAGCCCATGATCAGGTTCCAGGCGCTGCCGTCCGTCGAGCCGCCGATGTACGGGCGTTCGTCGGCCGGGACCAGGGAGACCGCCGTCGCCCACCAGAAGCTGGCGACCGCGAGCGCGACGCCCGCCAGGAGCAGGTTCACGATCCGCTTCACGAGGCCCAGGTTGGCCGCGTACAGGTAGACCGCGAAGACGGCGGGCAGGGCGATGTAGCCCTGGAGCATCTTCGTGTTGAAGGCGAGTCCGAAGCACACCGCCGAGCCGAGCAGCGGCAGCAGCCTGCCGTCGCGGGTGGCGCGCAGGGCGAGGGCCGCACCGGCCACCATCAGGAAGACCAGCAGCGTGTCGGGGTTGTTGTCGCGGTTGATGGCCACGGTGATCGGGGTGAGCGCGAGGACGAGTGCGGCCACGGTGGCCGCCGCGTGCCCGAACACCCGCTTCACGGACGAGTGCAGGATCCAGATGGTGCCGAGCGCGGACGCGATCAGCGGCGCCATCATCTGCCAGGTGCCGTAGCCGAACACGCGGCAGGACAGGCCCATGACCATGAGGACGAAGGGCGGCTTGTCGACGGTGAGGAAGTTCCCCGCGTCGAGCGAGCCGAAGAACCACGCCTTCCAGCTCTGCGTGCCGCTCAGCACGGCCGCGCTGTAGAAGCTGTTGAGGCCGGAGGAAGAGAGGTTCCAGGAGTACAGGACCCCGGCCAGCAGCATGATCGCGAGCAGCGCGGGCAACGACCAGCGCGGCGCCTTCTCGGGGGTGCCGGTGGTGGTGGGGGCCGGTGGAGCCTCGGGGGCCGCCGCATCGGCGGCGACGGGGCTCTCCGGGGCGTGGGGGGTGGGATCGGTGGCAGATGTCACCGTCGAATCCTCGGAACGGGGGGTGGGTGCGCGCTGTGGCGTGGCTGGGGGCCAGCTGTGAATCAGGGCAACAGTGCGTTACGCGCGGTGCATGCGTTACCCAAAGGAAATCGAGCACGCGTACAACCATTCGTACGTGCATGTGAGTCAAAGAAGACCAGCGTGCCAGGGGCCGCTGACGTCTTTCACGGGGATGGGGAAACTCCATGACTCACCACATAGCCAGATCCGCGCGTATGCGTGTACTCGGCGGCGCCGCCCTCTGTGCCGCCACCGCGCTGTCGCTCCTGGCCACCGCCACACCCGCCAACGCGGCCGTCGCGGCGGTCAGTTGTACGTCCGCCAAGCCCGCCCTCGCCACCAAGCTGAAGCGGGACATCACCACCGCGCTCGCCGGGCGACGGGGCTCCATCAGTGTCGGCGTATTCGACCGCGCCACCAAGACGACGTGTGTGTACCGGGCGCAGACCGCCTACGACTCCGCCAGCGTCGTCAAGGTGACCGTCCTGGCGACCCTCCTCTGGGACGCCCAGAAGCACGGCCGCGCTCTGACCGCCACCGAGAAGAGCCTCGCCACGGCCATGATCACCAAGTCGGACAACGCCGCCACCACGACCCTGTGGAGGCAGTTGGGGCTGACGAAGATCAAGGGCTTCCTCACCGCCGCCACCATGACGCAGACCAAGCCCGGCGCGAACGGCTATTGGGGGCTGACCCAGATCACCGCCCGCGACGAGCAGAAGCTCCTCGCGCTCACCACCATCACCAACGCGGTCCTCACCGACAACTCCCGTGCGTACATACTGAAGTTGATGAGCCAGGTCGTCGCGTCCCAGCGCTGGGGTACGCCGAAGGGCGTGCCCGCGGGTGTCTCCGTGCACGTCAAGAACGGCTGGCTGTCACGCGCCACGCACGGCTGGCGGGTGCACAGCGTCGGCTCGTTCAAGGGCGGCGGCCACGACTACATGATCACGGTGCTCACGCACGGCAACAGCACCATGAACTACGGCATCGCGACCATCGAGGGCATCGCCAAGGTCGTCCACCGGGATCTCGCCGCGAGCTGATCGCAGGCCGACTTCACCCCCGCGCCTCCCGGCCGTCACCGACCCGTCCTACGGTGACGGCCATGCGCCTGCGACGACACCTGCGACCTCTGCGAACCGTCCTCACCACCGTCACCGCCGGTCTGGCGGCAGCCACCTGCCTCACCGCCGCCGGACCGGCAAACGCCAACCCCCTTACCGGCAACGCCTGTTCGCCCGCCGTCTCCATCGACCGTTTCTCCGACGCCCTCGACAAGACGACGTACGACGGCACCTTCGTCGGCAACCTCTCCGCGCTCGCCGTCGACCGGAACGGCGACCTCGCCGCCCTCTCCGACCGCTCGTCCCTCTTCACCCTCGACCGGAGAACGCTGAGCCCGACGAGCGTCGTCCCCCTCGCCGACGAGACCGGCGCCGCGCTCGACTCCGAGGGGCTGGTCGTCGACCGGGACGGCACCCGGCTCGTCTCCTCCGAGACGGAACCCTCCGTACGCCGCTACTCCCGCGACGGCCGCATCCTCGACCGCCTCCCGGTGCCGGACGCGCTCAAGGTGACCCCGGCCGGCCGTGCCACCGCCAACCAGACCTTCGAGGGGCTGACCCTGCTCCCCGGGGGCCGTACGCTCCTCGCCGCCATGGAGTACGCGATAGCCGGGGACAGCACGGGCACCGTCCGTTTCCAGACCTGGGAGCGACACGGGAAGCGGTTCGCACTCGGCGCCCAGTACGCCTACCGCACCGACACCGGCCTGGGCGTCCCGGAGGTCGCCGCGACCCCGGACGGCCGTCTCCTCGTCCTGGAACGCGGCTTCACCGCCGGCGTCGGCAACACCGTCCGCCTCTACCTCGCCGACCCGCGCCACGCCACGGACACGAGCGGCGTCGAGAACCTCACCGGCCAGGGCGACGGCGTACGACTGGTCCGCAAGACCCTCCTCGCCGACATCGCCGCCTGCCCGACCCTCGGCGCGACCGCCAAGCAGCCCCAGCCCAACCCCCTCCTCGACAACATCGAGGGGATGGTGATCACCGGCCACGCCCACGGGGCCCTGCGCGTCCTCCTGGTCAGCGACGACAACCAGAACGCCGTACAGACGACCCGCTTCTACTTCCTGCGGGTACGGACGGCATAGCCGGGGTTTGGGGGAGGGGCTGAGCTGAACTTCACCACCGTGGCCTTCGCCGACCGCTGGACGTGAGCGCGCCGCCCCCGGAGGCGGGCTGCGGCCCCGCCGCCCCTTCCGCAGTGTTGCGGAGGGATGAAATCCGCTTCTGTCCGTGTTGGTGCTTACCGGCGGAGTGCGGATCTACGAAAGGCGCCGGAGTGGCAGAGCAACGGGGGCGGAAGCCGGGACAGGCGCCGGAACAGGAACCGGAGCCGGTACTCGAGCAGGGCTGGGCCCGGCGGCTGGTCGGATACGCCTGGCGGTATCCGAAGGACGTCGTGCTGTCGCTCGGCGCGTCCCTCGGCGGCATGGCCCTCATGGCGCTGGTCCCGCTGATCACCAAGGTGATCATCGACGACGTGATCGGCGACAAGAGCCGCTCCATGGCCCCCTGGGCGGGCGCGCTCGTCGTCTCCGCCGTCTTCGTCTACGTCTTCACCTACATCCGCCGCTACTACGGAGGCCGGCTCGCCCTCGACGTCCAGCACGACCTGCGGACGGAGATGTTCGAGACGATCACCCGCCTCGACGGGCGCCGCCAGGACGAGCTGTCGACCGGGCAGATCGTCGGCCGGGCCACCAGCGACCTCCAGCTGATCCAGAGCCTCTTCTACATGCTCCCGATGACCCTCGGGAACGTGCTGCTCTTCCTGATCTCCCTCGCGATCATGGCCTGGCTGTCGATCCCGCTGACCCTGGTCGCCCTCGCCGTCGCCCCCGCCCTCTGGATCATCGCCAAGCGCAGCCGTACGAAGCTCCACCCGGCCACCTGGTACGCGCAGGCCCAGGCCGCCGCCGTCGCCGGTGTCGTGGACGGCGCCGTGACCGGCGTACGCGTCGTGAAGGGGTTCGGGCAGGAGGACCAGGAGACCGGGAAGCTCCGGGAGGTCGGGCGGCGGCTCTTCGCGGGGCGGCTGCGGACCATCCGGTTCAACTCCGTCTACACCCCCGCGCTCCAGGCCGTGCCGGTGCTCGGGCAGGTCGCCATGCTCGCCGTGGGCGGCTGGCTGGCCGTGGGCGGGAACATCACGCTCGGTACGTTCGTCGCCTTCTCCACCTATCTCGCCCAGCTCGTCGGACCGGTGCGCATGCTCGCCATGGTGCTGACCGTCGGGCAGCAGGCGCGGGCCGGTACCGAACGTGTCCTTGAGCTCATCGACACCCGCCCGTCCATGTCCGACGGGCACAAGGACCTGCCCGCCGACGCCCCGGCCACCGTCGAGTTCGACGACGTGTCGTTCGGGTACGACCCCGAACGCCCCGTCCTCGACGGGCTCACCTTCGAGATCCGGCCCGGCGAGACCCTCGCCGTCGTCGGGTCGTCAGGCTCCGGCAAGTCGACCGTGTCCCTCCTCCTCCCGCGCTTCTACGACGTGACACGCGGCGCGGTCCTCATCGGCGGGCACGACGTCCGCGAGCTGACCCTCGACTCGCTCCGGGCCGCGATAGGCCTCGTCCCCGAGGACTCGTTCCTCTTCTCCGACACCGTCCGCAACAACATCGCGTACGGCCGTCCGGACGCCACCGAGGAACAGATCCTCACCGCCGCGCGCGCCGCCCAGGCGGACCGTTTCATCGCCGAGCTGCCCCACGGCTACGACACCAAGGTCGGCGAGCACGGCCTCACCCTCTCCGGCGGCCAGCGCCAGCGCGTCGCCCTCGCGCGGGCCATCCTGACCGACCCCCGGCTCCTCGTCCTCGACGACGCCACCTCCGCCGTGGACGCACGCGTCGAGCACGAGATCCACGAGGCGCTCAAGCACGTCATGGAGGGCCGCACCACCCTCCTCATCGCCCACCGCCGCTCCACCCTCGGCCTCGCCGACCGCATCGCCGTCCTCGACGACGGCCGCCTCGCCGACCTCGGCACCCACGACGAACTCCAGGCCCGTTCCGCCCTGTACCGGCGGCTGCTGACCGACCCCGACGAGCTGGGCGGGGTCTCGCCCGGCCGCGTCCTGCCCTCCGCCCCGCCCGAGGACACCTCCGTACGGGACGAACTGGACGCCGAGTTCGACGCCGAACGCGGGGTCACCCCCAGGCTGTGGAACGGCGACCGCGAACCCAAGGACACCGCGTTCGCCGGGATGCCCGCCACGCCCGAACTCCTCGCCCAGGTCGAGGCGTTGCCCCCGGCCGCCGACACCCCGGCCATCGACGAGGCGCGTGCCGTCACGCCCGAGGAGTCGTACGGGCTGAAGCGGCTGCTGCGCGGCTTCGGGAAGCCGCTGCTGGTGAGCCTCGGGCTCGTCGCCGTGGACGCCGGGATGGGGCTGCTCCTGCCGATCCTGATCCGGCACGGCATCGACTCGGGTGTCTCCCAACTCGCCCTGGGTGCCGTGTGGGCGGCCTCCGCGCTCGCCCTGGTGTCCGTCGTCGTCCAGTGGGCGACACAGATCGGCGAGATGCGGATGACCGGCCGGACCGGCGAACGCGTGCTCTACGCACTCCGGTTGAAGATCTTCGCCCAGTTGCAGCGCCTCGGACTCGACTACTACGAACGGGAGTTGACCGGGCGGATCATGACGAGGATGACGACCGACGTCGACGCCCTCTCCACGTTCCTGCAGACCGGACTGGTCACCGCGTTCGTCGCCGTCGTCACCTTCTTCGGCATCATGGTCGCCCTCGTCGTGATCGACGTAGAGCTCGCGCTCGTCGTGTTCGTCACCATCCCGGTGCTGGTCGTCGGGACGTTCTACTTCCGCCGGGCGAGTGTGAAGGCGTACGAACTCGCCCGTGAGCGTGTGTCCGCGGTCAACGCCGACCTCCAGGAGTCGGTGTCCGGGCTGCGGATCGTGCAGGCCTTCCGGGGCGAGCGGACGGGCACCGAGCGGTTCGCGGAGGGCAGCGACAGCTACCGCCAGGCACGCGTGCGGGGGCAGTGGCTGATCTCCGTGTACTTCCCGTTCGTGCAGCTGCTGGCCTCGGTCGCCGCCGCCGCGGTCCTGATCGTGGGGGCGGGGCGGATCGACAACGGGACGCTGACGACCGGTGCGCTGGTCGCCTACCTCCTCTACATCGACCTGTTCTTCGCGCCCGTGCAGCAGCTCTCGCAGGTCTTCGACGGGTACCAGCAGGCGACGGTCTCGCTGGGCCGGATCCAGGAACTCCTCCAGGAGCGGACCTCGACCGAGGCCGCCGAGGAGCCGCTGGACGTGCTGTCCCTGCGCGGTGACATCGCCTTCGAGGGCGTGGACTTCGCCTATGGGGATGACGAAGAGGCCCTGACCGGCGTCCAGTTGACGATTCCGGCCGGGCAGACCGTCGCCTTCGTCGGCGAGACCGGCGCCGGCAAGTCGACGCTCGTGAAGCTGGTCGCCCGCTTCTACGACCCGACCGGCGGGCGGGTCACCGTCGACGGCACCGATCTGCGCGCCCTCGACATCACCTCGTACCGCCATCGCCTCGGGGTCGTGCCGCAGGAGGCGTACCTGTTCCAGGGGACCGTGCGGGACGCCATCGCGTACGGGCGGCCGGACGCGACCGACGCCCAGGTGGAGGCGGCGGCTCGGGCGGTCGGGGCGCACGACATGATCGCCACGCTGGAGGGCGGCTACCTCCACGAGGTCGCCGAGCGCGGACGCAACCTCTCCGCCGGGCAACGCCAGCTGATCGCGCTGGCCCGCGCCGAGCTGGTCGACCCGGACATCCTGCTCCTCGACGAGGCGACGGCGGCACTGGACCTGGCCACCGAGGCCCAGGTCAACCTGGCGACAGACCGCATCGCGGGCCGCCGTACGACGCTGGTCGTCGCCCACCGGCTCACCACGGCTGCCCGCGCCGACCGGGTGGTGCTCATGGACCACGGGCGCGTCGCCGAGGACGGCACCCACGAGGAACTGCTGGCCCTGGACGGGCGGTACGCCGAGCTGTGGCGGACCTTCGTGGGCGCGCCGGAGCCGGAGGAGCCGGTCACCTCGTCCCGCTGACGGGACCGGCGCAACCGTTCGACACCTCTCCGGCGTCCGTACATCAGTACGGACAGGGGCGCAGGGAGGGGCGACGATGGCCAGGGGTGCGATACGGCGGCGGGCCGCGCTCGCGCTGGCTGTGCTGAGCGCGTCCGGTGCGCTCGTCCTCGCGAGTCCGGGCGGGGTCGAGGCGGCCTCTCCGTGCTCGGCGGGGCACAAGGCGCGGGTCGTGTCCTTCTCCACCGGTGCGGTGCACGTCTACAAGCGGGGCCGCTATGTGTGCGCGATCACCGTCGCCAAGCAGCCGGGCGCACCGCAGAAGATGTCGGTCAGCATCCGCGCCCGCGGCGGGCGCCCCAACGGCGAGGCCGGCGAGTACCGAAAGCAGACGGGCCCCAGGACCGTGCACGCGGGACGGCGCTGCGTGTGGGTCGAGGGGTCGGTGGGCCGGGGCCGGGTGAGCTCGGGATGGATCCTCTGCTGAGCCGAGCTCGCTGCTGATCTGTTCCCGGGACCGTTTGGGGACCGTTTGACTGCCGGAGACCCTACCGACCGGATCTTCGCAGAGGGTTTTCCCTATCTCCCCTGGTGCGTCGGGCAGTTGCTCCGATAGCTTCCGGCGCACAGATGTTTCATAGGGGAGGGTGCATGCGCAAGGCGCTCAGATGGCTGCTCGCGCTCACCGTGCTCATAGGCACGGTCGGTACGGCGGGTGCGGCGACCGCCGCTCAGCCGGAAGCCATATCCGGCACCAAGAGCACCACCAGTACCACCAGTTCTGTCAGTTCGGACATCAAGGACCAGCTCCTCGCGATCCCGGGCATGAGCCTGATCCAGGAGAAGCCGTACACCGGCTACCGGTACTTCGTCCTCGACTACACCCAGCCGATCGACCACCGGCGCCCGTCCAAGGGCACGTTCCAGCAGCGCATCACCGTCCTGCACAAGGACGTGTCGCGCCCGACGGTCTTCTTCACCAGCGGGTACTTCGTCAGCACGAACCCCGGTCGCAGCGAGCCGACCCGGATCGTCGACGGCAACCAGGTCTCCCTGGAGTACCGCTTCTTCACCCCGTCCCGGCCCGAGCCGGCCGACTGGTCCAAGCTGGACATCTGGCAGGCGGCCAGCGACCAGCACCGCGTGTTCCGGGCGCTCAAGCCGATCTACGCCAAGAAGTGGCTCTCGACCGGCGGTTCGAAGGGCGGCATGACCGCCACGTACTACGAGCGCTTCTACCCGCGCGACATGGACGGCGTCGTCGCGTACGTCGCCCCCAACGACGTGGTGAACAAGGAGGACTCGGCGTACGACCGGTTCTTCGCCACCGTCGGTACCAAGGAGTGCCGCGACCGGCTGAACGCCGTACAGCGCGAGGCACTTGTCCGCCGGGAGCCGCTGGAGAAGCGGTACGCGGAGTACGCCGCCGCCGAGGGCTTCACCTTCGACACCATCGGGAGCCTGGACAAGGCGTACGAGGCCACCGTGCTCGACTACGTCTGGGGCTTCTGGCAGTACAGCTTGCTCGCCGACTGCGAGTCCATCCCGGCGGACGCGAAGAACGCGACCGACGACGACATCTGGACCTCGATCGACACGATCGCCGGGTTCTCCTTCTACACCGACCAGGGCCTGGAGCCGTACACGCCGTACTTCTACCAGGCGGGCACCCAACTCGGCGCGCCCACCATCGTCTTCCCGCACATCGAGAAGCAGTACGTCCGCTACGGCTACCTGCCGCCGCGGCACTTCGTCCCCCGGGACATCCCGATGAGGTTCCAGCCGGGGGCGATGCGTGACGTCGACACCTGGGTCAAGCACCGCGCGAACCAGATGCTGTTCGTGTACGGGCAGAACGACCCGTGGGGCGCCGAGCCGTTCCGCCTCGGAAAGGGCGCGAAGGACTCGTACGTCTTCACCGCACCCGGCCTGAACCACGGCGCCAACGTCGCGGGGCTCGTCCCCGAGCAGAAGGCGCTCGCCACGGCCCGCATCCTCGACTGGGCCGGCGTCGCCAGCGCCACGGTCCAGGAGAACCCGTCGGCGGCGAAGCCGCTGGCGACGTACGACGCGAAGCTCGACAAGCGGAACATCGAGCGGGAGCCGACGCTGCGGCCGTAACGACCGCAGGAAGTATGGGTAGTTGACCGCGGCGCGGTCCGGTGGCAGACGTCAGACGTCACCGGACCGCGCCGTCGGTGTCAGCCGCGGGTCGTTGCCGCCGTCCGTCCGGCCATCAGCCGGTTGACCAGGGCCAGCAGTACGTCCCGGCTCGCCGACCGCTCCCGGAGGTCGCCCATGACGACCGGTACGTCCGGATCGAGGTCGAGCGCGTCCCGTACCTCGTCCACCGTGCGGTCCCGGAGCCCGTGGAAGCAGTTGACGCCGACCACGAACGGGACGCCACGGCTCTCGAAGAAGTCGATCGACGCGAAACTGCTCTCCAGCCGCCGGGTGTCCGCGAGGACGACCGCGCCGAGCGCCCCGTGCACCAGGTCGTTCCACATGAACCAGAAGCGTTCCTGGCCGGGCGTCCCGAACAGGTACAGGACGAGCTGGGTGCTCACCGTGATCCGGCCGAAGTCCAGAGCCACGGTCGTGGTGGTCTTCCGCTCCACCCCGTCGACGTCGTCCACGCCGAGGCCCTCGACGGTGAGTTGCTCCTCGGTGTGCAGGGGCGGGATCTCGCTCACGGCCGCGACCATCGTGGTCTTGCCCACGCCGAAGCCGCCCGCGATGAGTATTTTCACCGCGGCGGGCGCGGCGGGTGTCCCGGCCGGGTCGTCAGAGTCTGAGTAGGGCATCCTTCACCGCCTGAAGAAGAGTCATGTCGGGTTCCTGGCCCACCGCGACCGCGAGCGGCGGCCGGGCCGTCACCCTTTCCAGCGTGATGAGGTCGTCGACGAGGATCTTCGTCACCGCCACGGGCAGGTTCAGACCGGCGGCGACCTCGGCGAGGGCCACCGGTGTACGGCACTGCTGGAGGATCTGCCGGTGCTCGGGCTGAAGTCCCCGGTCGCCCGGCCGTCCGTCGGGCACGACGGTGGCGATCACGGTGATGAGGGTGAGATCGTCACGCACCGAGGCCGTACGCCCATGGGTGATCGTGTACGGCCTGACGAAGCTCTCCTCCGCGTCATCGTCGTCCGGCGACGCGTCCGCCCAATGGCTCACTCACGCCCCCCGCCCTCCAGGTGCTGGACCCGCGCCTCGGTACCCAGCCGCTGCCCGACCTGCTGTACGAGGGTGTCCATCGCCACGGCCATGATCTCGGCGTCGACCTCCTGGTCGGCGACGACCGCCAGATGGGTGCCCCGGCCGGCCGAGCTGACGAACAGCCAGATCTCGTCGAGCTCGATGATGACCTGGTGGACCGCCCCGCCGCCGAAGACCTCGCCGACGCCGCGCGCCAGGCTCTGCTGGCCGGTGGCGATGGCCGCCAGACGCTCCGCGTCGACCCGGGCGATGCTGCTGGACTGGCTCACCACCAGCCCGTCGTCGGACAGCACGATGGCGTTCCGGGTGCCCGGCACCTGGTCGACCAGACGGTCGAGCAGCCAGTCGAGGTCGGAGTTGGTGGCAGTGGTTCGCAGAGTCATCGTCCGTCTTCCTTCCGGGCCCGGTCGGGGCCCGGTGAGGGGTGGGTGGGCTGGTGGTCGGGTTGATGGCCGGCGTCGGGCCTGAGCCGGGCGGCCTTGGACTGACGCTGGAAGGCCCCGACGGTGGCACCGGAACGGGCACCTTTCCGCCGTGGCAACGGCTGTGCGGCGCCGGGCCCGGTGCGCGGGGCCTCCCCGGAGGCATACGAGGGGGGAGGCTCCCGGAGCTCGCTGGCGAGACTCGCCTGCCGGACCCGCCGGGGCAACGGCTCCGGACTCGACACGGGGACCTGCGGCTCGGCGTGTGCCGACGGCCCCTTCGGCCGAGCCGACGGCACGACCCAGGGCCCGACAAGCGGCCGCGCATACCCCTCCGGCTCACCACCGGCCCGCAACGGGGGCGACCCGGGACGGACGCGGTCGTCCACCACCCCGGCCTGGCCGGTCCCGCCCCGGATCGCGAGCCGATCCGGAGCCCCACCCGAAGGACGCGAACGCACCGGAAGCGGCACGGTCCCTCCGGGGGTCTGTGGGCCCGGGACCGACTGCCCCGAGGTCTGCGGCCCCGGGGCCAACCGCCCCGGGTGGTGCTGCCCGTCGACCGGCTGGCCCGGGATCTGCGGCCCCGGGGCCAACCGCCCCGGGTTCTGTTGCCCGTCGACCGGCTGGCCCGGGATCTGCGGCCCCGGGGCCAACCGCTGCTGGTTCTGCTGCCCGTCGATCGACTGCCCGGGGGGCTGCTGCCCGTCGACCGACTGCCCCTGGAGCTGCTGCTCCGAGGCCAACCGCCCCGGGGTCTGGTGGCCCGTGGCCGACCGACCTGGTACCTGGTGCCCGTCGATCGACTGCCCCGTGGCCGACCGACCTGGTACCTGGTGCCCGTCGATCGACTGCCCCGTGGCCGACCGCCCCGGTACCTGCTGCCCCGCGACCGGCTGCCCCGACCCCGACCGCCCCTCGCCCTCCTGCCCCGCGACCAATCCACTCGGCCCCGTCTGCCCCCCGGAGATCAGCTCCCCAGGTATCAGCACAACGACCCGCGTGCCCCCGAACGACGAGGCTCGCAGCTCGACCTGGAGGCCCAGGTTGGCGGCGAGGCGGGCCACGACGTACAGGCCGAGACGGGCGTCGTCGGCGCGGGACATGACGTCCATGCGGGGCGGGTTGGCCATCAGTTCGTTGGCCTCGGCGTACTGCTCGGGGTCCATGCCCATGCCGCGGTCCTCGATCTCGACCGCGACCCCGCGCCCCACCTGGGAGGCCGTCACCTCGACCGGGGTCGGCGGCCGGGAGAAGGACACCGCGTTCTCCATCAGCTCCGCCAGGAGATGGACCATGGGTCCGACCGCGCGCTCGGACAGCCACGTCTCGCCGTCCGTGTCGATCCGGATGCGCCGGTAGTCCTGCACCTCGCCCTGGGCGGAGCGCAGGATGTCCACCAGGAGCACCGGCCTGCGCCAGCGCCGCTGCGGCGTTCCGCTGCCGAGGATGACCAGGTTCTCCTCGTAGCGGCGCAGCCGGGCCGCCAGGTGGTCCAGGTCGAAGAGCCCCTCCAGGACCTCGGGGTCCTCGTGCCGCCGCTGCATCTCGCCGAGACGTTTCAGCTGCATGCCGATCAGCAACTGGGTGCGCCGGGCGATGCGTTGCAGCAGCCGCTCGAAGCCGCGGTACAGCTCGACCTCCCGCACCGCGGTCTCCAGGGACGAGGCGCGGGCCTGGTTGAGGGCCTGGCCCAGCTGGCCGAGTTCGTCGTCGCCGTGGAGGATCTCGGGCAGTTCCGCGTCGGTGTCGACCTTCTCGCCCCGGCGCAGCCGCTCGACCATGTCGGGCAGCCGCTCCTGGAGTTCGAGGGCCTCGCCGCGCAGGGCGAAGATCCGGCGGCGCAGGATTCCGGTGAGGCGCAGCGAGATCACCAGCATCAGCAGCACGGCCGCCAGGCTCACGGCACTGTTGACCATCATGTCGGTCATCAGCCCGCCGAGCTGGTCCTCGGTGGAGCTGACCAGGTCGTCGGAGTAGGCGTTGCTGGCCTGCATCAGCTGGGGCGTCATACCGTCGAGGCTCTGCCGCCACTCCTTGCCGGACGCGGCGGAGACAGCGGTCCGGCCGCTGTCGTCGGCGTTCTCGGTGTTCAGGAGGTCCTGCTCGACCGCCGTCTTCCGCTTCCAGTCGGCGCCGGACAGCACTGCCTGGTAGGCCTTGGCCCGCGCTTCGGGCAGCTGCGGGACGACCTTGTCGTCGTAGATGTGTTCCTGACTGCCGATCACCTCGGCGAGCTGGAAGCGCTGCCCGGCGGAGAGACGGCCGCTCGCCACTCCCGCGGCGATGATCGCGTCCTCGCGCGAGAGCATCTCCAGGCCCCACTGCGCGTCGAGCGCCGGCCGGGCGAGGACGGTCGTGTCGCCGAAGCCGACGTTGCTGAAGTCCTCGAACAGCGCCATGTCGGCGGCGATGACGTCGGTGTAGGCGTCGAACGTCTGCTGCTGGCCGGCAGTCTGCCGGTCCACGGCGGTTCGCTGGTCGGGCAACTCGCCCAGACCCTGGGCGAGTTGCTGGAAGGCGTCGTCGAGAGCGGCCGGCGTGGAACCGGCGAGCGCGTCGAGGCCCTGCACAGCCTTGTCGGTGAGCCCGCGCTGACGCGTCAGTTCGGACCGGTCGGCCTTGGGGTCCGCGAGCGCCGCCGCGGTCAGCCGCCGCTCTGCCTGGAGGTTGAAGAAGACGGTGACGAGCGGGGTGCCGAACCGTTTCCCCTGCTCGTTGCGGTCATGGACGGTCCGCCAGTCGCCGTAGAGCTGGCCCGAGTTCATCGCTCCCA
The DNA here is from genome assembly GCF_044333925.1 of Streptomyces sp. NPDC020898. Classification (NCBI taxonomy): domain Bacteria; kingdom Bacillati; phylum Actinomycetota; class Actinomycetes; order Kitasatosporales; family Streptomycetaceae; genus Streptomyces; species Streptomyces sp. NPDC020898. The sequence goes on along the minus strand of NZ_JBIRRV010000001.1, from coordinate 1,443,250 downwards.
GGGCCACCAGCACGAGACAGGGCACCAGGGCCAGGACGAGCAGGATCGTCCGCAGCGACAACTGGCGCTTCGGAGCCTTCTGTTGTTGTGCCGTTCGTGCGTGCAGTGCCACAGAGGTCCCCGGCCGGGTGGGTGATGGCGGACCAGGGGAGCCTACCGATTCAAGAAATGATCTCAACAGTTGTTTGTACGAACTGGTCTACTTGTTACTTTGCCGGTCGATTCGGAATGGATCATTCCGACTGTCTACCGAAACCGTCTGCCGAAAACGCTTACCGAAACCGCTTCCGAAAAGAAATTCCCTTCGCACACCCCACCGGCCGTTCCCCGCCCAGCTCGACGTAAAGGGCGGTGGAGGGCGGGCAGTTGACGCGTTTGGTGACCGCCTCCGTCACCTTGTACTGCGGTTTCTTCTCGCCCTTCCCGTCGCACGCCGTCTCGCGCACCTCACCCCGCCCGGTGCTGTACACGCAGTCGCCGACAATCGTGCGTGGGCCTCCGCCGCCGCCCGGGTCGCCGGGATGCGGGGCCTGGAGATTGCGCATACAGGAGTAGCCCTGCGGGACGGCTCCGTCGCCGTCCTCGTCGGCGGCAGGGCGCTGTTCGCTGATGTGCAGCACGAAGTCGGTGGTCGCCGGACATGGCGGACCGTCGGTCACCTTGCCGTCGAACCGGGCCACGACCCGGGCCGCCGCCCGCTCGCTGGTACAGGGCACCTCGGTGAAACTGGTCGTGCCGAAGGAGCTGCACTCGTCGATGGACAGAAAGACGGTGCCGTAACCCGTGGGCCGGGGCGGCGCGGGCCGCTGGTCGACCGAGGTGCCGTCGGCGGCCCCGGAGGCTCCGCCCGACGCGTCGTCCGCCGAGCCCTCCGACGACAACTGGCACCCGGCCCCCGTCAGCACCGTGAACACCATCAGCAGCGCGCACACGAACACCCGCACGCACACCGCCCCCACCGAACGCCTCTTACGCATCGCATCCCCCCGATTACCCCCGCCCAGCGTGACCCGCGGCGCCCGGGCCACGCCGGATATCGAGTGGATTTGCGCCTATTGGGGGTGGTGCGCCAGGTGTGTGACGTACGACGCGTACGCCTCCCTGCCCTCTGCACCTAATACGACAGACCGTGACCGATCGGGTAGAGCACCACCTTCGGATCGTCCGCGCGCAGCACCGGCACGGGCAGCTTCCCGCGCGGCCGGACCCGTCCCGCGATCACCCGTGCGGCTGCCCGGAGTTCGACGTCGGTCCAGGAGTAGGAGGCCAAGTAGGCCTGTACGTCCGGCAGTTGGGCCACGTCGTAGGGGTTGCGGACGGCGACGCAGACCACGGGCCGCCCGGTAGCGAGGAGTTGGGCGACCAGAGTCCGCTGACTGCTCCCGCCGCTGACGTTGTACGTCCCGACGACCACCGCGTCCACCGCCCCGGCGGCGGCGACGGCCTGGGTGATGACGGCGGCGGAGGGGGCCGTGCCGGTCGACAGGACGGTGGTGGTGAAGCCCAGTTGGGCGAGGGTGTCCGCCAGCACGGTGGTCGGCGGCCCGGTCGTACCGGACGGCGAGGCCGGGTCGGCCCCGACGACGAGCACCCTCTTGTGCGTCACCCGGGAAAGGGGCAGCAGCTTCCGCTCGTTGACGAGGAGGGTGGTGGTCCGCTCGGCGATCCGGTCGGCGGCCAGGAGATGGCCCCGGACACCGACGGCCCGGTCGACGCCGGAGTGGGTGACATACGGGCGGTCGAGCAGCCCGAGCCGGTGCTTGAGCCGCAGGACGCGCAGCAGCGACGCGTCGAGCCGTGCCTCGGTCAACTCCCCCTGCCGCACAGCGCCGAGTACGGCGTTCCAGGCGACGTCGATCGACGGCGGGTTGAGGAGCTGGTCGACCCCGGCCTTCAGCGCGAGCACCGGGACGCGGTCGTCGCCGTACTTCTCCCGTACGCCCTGCATGCCCAGCGAGTCGGTGACCACGACCCCGTCGTAGCCGAGTTCCTCGCGCAGGATGCCGGTGAGGATCGGGTGGGAGAGGGTGGCGGGGTCGCCGGAGCCGTCGAGGGCCGGGACCATGATGTGCGCGGTCATGATCGAGTCGATGCCGGCGCGGATCGCGGCGCGGAACGGCGGCGCGTCGATGGTGTTCCACTGCTCGCGGGTGTGCTCGATGACGGGGAAGCCGTAGTGGCTGTCGACGGCGGTGTCCCCGTGTCCCGGGAAGTGCTTGGCGGTGGCGGCGACGGAGGCCCGCTGGTACCCCGTGACCTGCGCGGCGACCATCCCCGCCACGGCGTCCGGATCGGCCCCGAACGACCGTACGCCGATCACCGGATTGGCGGGGTTCACGTTCACGTCGGCGACGGGCGCGTAGTCCTGCCGGATGCCCAGGGCGTGCAGCTCGGCGCCGCCGATCCGGCCGGCCGTGAGCGCGTCGGTGCGTGAGCCGCCCGCGCCGAGGGCCATGGCGCCGGGGAGGAGGGTGGCGGGCCTGCCGACGCGGGCGACGATGCCGTGCTCCTGGTCGGTGGAGATGAGCACGGGCAGCCCACGGGGCAGGGCGAGGGAGGCCTGCTGGATCCCGTTGCTGAGATCGGCGATCTGATGCGGGTCGCGGGTGTTGTGCGCCCAGGAGAAGTAGATGATCCCGCCGACCCGGTACTTGGCGACCAGCTCGGCCGCCGTCCGGACGCCGATCTCCTTGAGGTTGGCGTCGATGTCGGCCTGGTCGGGTGCGGTGGCGGAGTGCCCGTACACGCGCATGACGAACAGCTGCCCGACCTTCTCCTCCAAGGACATACGGGAGACGATCCTGCGGAGCCGCGCGTCACTGTCGTACGGATGCGCTTCGCCCCCGAGGGCGAGCGCGGCACCGGTGCCGGCGGTCGCGGCGAGAAGAGTACGTCTGGTGGTGCCGGAGTCGCGCACGAGGCGCTCCTTCCTGATGAAGGAAACTTCCGAGAAGTCACGAATAACCGGGAAGTTTCTTCCAGTCAAGAGTGCGCACAGTAACGCGCGATGGCCGATTGCCCCCAGAAGAGACCCGGGAAGGACCCGGGAAGGACCCGGGAAGGACCCGGAAAGAGGGGCCGTCACCGGCGCATCGGAGGGGGGCGCGCCGGTGACGGCACGCTGCCGGCCGCAGGCGGCTGGAGAGGGTTGGTCAGCGATCGCAGCCAGCAGCGAAGCCGACACCGCACCACGGAGACTCATCCGGCAGTCGTGTCCGTTGGACGGGGATGGCTGGGGGTGGGTTCCCAGGTTTTGGCTGATTTCAGGAAGTTGGTACGAGGTGGGGTGCTGGGGGCGATGAGGCGTCGGTCGGAGAGGCCCGGAGAGGCAGGGACCGGCATCCGCACCGACACCGCACGACACGCGGGGAATTCCCGTCAACCACCCTCAACCCAGAGCCTGTTGGGCGATGATCTCAGCAATTCCCCGCGTACCGAGGGGAAGCCGGGAAACAGGAGAGGGAGACAGCGGGATGGCCACGAAGACAGGACCCCAGCGATACCCGGGCGCCAGCCGGGCGAACTGGTACCAGGACGACTACCCGGGCGACCCGATGCAGGTCAACGTCGTTGTCCTGCACACCACCGAGGGGCGCAGCCTGCCCACGTACAGCGGCGGCTCCATGGCGCCGAACCTGACGGCGGTGCCGGACCTCGGTGCCAAGAAGCTGAAGTGGTACCAGCACTTCGACATAGAGACCTCGTCCCGGGCCCTCGCCAACAAGAGGGGCGGCGTCGAGACGAACACGCTCAACGTCACCCAGGTGGAACTGGTCGGCACCTGCGACCCCAAGACGCACAAGAAGTGGACGGCGGCGGGCCAGGCGCACATCTACTGGCCTGACGCCCCCGACTGGGCGCTCAGGTCGGTCGCGCGGTTCCTGGCCTGGATGCACGAGGAGCACGGCGTCGCACTGGCCGGCCCGAAGGCATGGCCGGCCTACCCGACCTCGTACGCCGACGGCGGCGACCAGCGCATGTCCTTCGCCGAGTGGAAGGCGTTCAAGGGCGTCTGCGGGCACATGCACGTACCGGAGAACGACCACGGCGACCCGGGCGCGATCGACTTCTCCACGCTCATGAAGTACGCCAAGGCCGAGCTGGACGTCGACGACGGCGACGACACCCCGCCGCAGACCGCGCCCAAGCCGACCACGCCCAAGCCGAGGGTGCCCGCGTATCCGGGCCGCAAGTACTTCCGGGACGGCGTCGCCGCCAACGCCCATGTCCTCCAGCTCGGCAAGCAGTTGGTGAAGCGCGGCTTCGGCGACCACTACCGGGTGGGCCCGAGCCGCACCTGGGGCGAGGCCGACCGGCTCAACGTCCGCGACTTCCAGAAGTCCCGCAAGGAACTCCGCGGCGACGCGGACGGCTACCCGGGCCCACTGACCTGGCGTCTGCTGTTCTCGTGACACGGCACGTTCCCCGGTGACGGGGAGGACGGGGCGCTCCCGCGCACCGGCGCGCAGGGCGGCGCGGGAGCCCCGTGGCACCCACCGTTCACGGTCCATTTCGCGGACGTTCCGGCGCGTGAGGCGGCGGCGGGGCCAGCATGGGGACATGGCCGTCGTAGAGATTCCCGGTTCCAAGTCCATCACCGCGCGCGCCCTCTTCCTCGCCGCAGCGGCCGACGGGGTCACCACCCTCGTACGCCCCCTGCGCTCGGACGACACCGAGGGCTTCGCCGAGGGTCTGGTCGGCCTCGGCTACCGGGTCGGACGGACGCCCGGCGCCTGGCAGATCGACGGCCGCCCGCAGGGCCCCGCGGCCACGGAGGCCGACGTCTACTGCCGTGACGGCGCCACGACCGCCCGTTTCCTGCCGACCCTCGCCGCCGCCGGCCACGGCACCTACCGCTTCGACGCCTCCCCCCAGATGCGCCGCCGCCCGCTGGCCCCCCTCACCCGCGCCCTGCGCGACCTGGGCGTGGACCTGCGGCACGAGGAGGCGGAGGGACACCACCCGCTGACCATCGCGGCGGCCGGGGTGGAGGGCGGGGACGTCACCCTCGACGCCGGCCAGTCCTCCCAGTACCTCACCGCACTGCTCCTCCTCGGCCCCCTGACCCGCAAGGGCCTGCGCATCCACGTCACGGACCTCGTCTCGGCCCCCTACGTGGAGATCACCCTCGCGATGATGCGGGCGTTCGGCGTGGAGGTACGCAAGGAGGGCACCGAGAGCAACGTATTCACCGTCCCGCCCGGCGGCTACCGGGCCACCACCTACGCCGTCGAGCCCGACGCGTCCACCGCCAGCTACTTCTTCGCGGCGGCGGCCCTCACCGGCGGCGAGGTGACGGTCCCCGGCCTCGGCACCGGCGCCCTCCAGGGCGACCTGGGCTTCGTCGACGTACTGCGCCGGATGGGCGCGCGGGTGGAAACCGCCGCCGACCGCACCACCGTCACGGGCACCGGCGAACTGCGCGGCCTGACGGTCAACATGCGGGACATCTCCGACACCATGCCGACCCTGGCGGCGCTCGCCCCCTTCGCCTCAGGCCCCGTGCGCATCGAGGACGTGGCCAACACGCGCGTGAAGGAGTGCGACCGCCTGGAGGCCTGCGCGGAGAACCTCCGGCGGCTGGGGGTCCGGGTGGAGACGGGGCCCGACTGGATCGAGATCCACCCCGGTACGGATCTTCCGCAGGGCACGGACATCAAGTCGTACGGCGACCACCGCATCGTCATGTCCTTCGCGGTGGCGGGCCTGCGCACGCCCGGGATCACCTTCGACGACCCGGGGTGCGTACGGAAGACGTTCCCCGGGTTCCACGAGGCGTTCGGGGCACACTTCAGCCCGTCTGGGGGTCCCCCCTCTGGGGGAGTTTGAGGACGAGCGCTTTCGGCGCGAAAGGGGGTCTGGGGGCTGCGCTGCGCCCCCAGAAACGGGATGGGACGGGTAGGGGCGGCGGGGGCGAGAAAATCCCGCCC
>NZ_JBIRRV010000001.1:1432262-1437221 GCF_044333925.1 Streptomyces sp. NPDC020898 | reverse complement strand
CGAACCCGAACCCGAACCCGAACCCGAACCCGAACCCGAACCCGAACCCGAACCCGAACCCGAACCCGAACCCGAACCCGAACCCGAACCCGAACCCGAACCGGACCAGCCGGCTCAGGCCGATTCGTTGAGCAGCCGCGCGAGGTGCTCGCGACCAGCGGCCAGCAACCCCTCCAGCGGCGCAGCCCCCTCGTACCACCGCTTCTCGTACTCCCAGCACAGCCAGCCGTCCCAGCCGTGCCGGGAGAGGACCTCGACGCACTCGGCGAGCGGTAGAACGCCGGCGCCCAGCGGCAGCGGGGTGGTGTCGTCGGCCGAGGCGATGTCCTTGACCTGGACGTATCCGAGATACGGGGAGAGGGCCGCGTAGCTCTCCGACGGCTGCTCGCCGCCGAGCCAGGTGTGCATGACATCCCACAGGGAGCCCACCTGACGGTGCCCGACCGGGCCCAGGACGCGGATCGCGGCGGCGCCCGTGCGATGCGAGTCGTGGGTTTCCAGCAGGATGCGTACGCCGACGTCGGCCGCGTACTCGGCGGCCGTGCCGAGCCTGCGGGCCGCCGTCGCGTCGGCCTGTTCGGGGGACTGGTCGGCGGCGCCGCCGGGGAGTCCTCCCCCCGGGAAAACACGGATGAACGGGGCACCGAGGTCGCGGGCCAGGTCGAGGAGTGCGCGGAGTTCGTCGATGACGGGTTCGTCGTCGCCGGGGGCCGCGACGCGCGCATATCCGGCGAGGCCGAGGATCTCGATGCCCGCCGCCTTGAACTCGGCGGCCACATCGGCCCGTTCGGCCGGGCCGAGGCCCAGGTGGACGGGCTCTTCGGGGTGCGTGCGCAGCTCTACGCCGTGATAGCCGTGCGTGGCCGCCAGACGCAGGACGTCGGGGAGGGGGAGACCGGGAACGCCGAGGGTGGAGAACGCCAGCTTCATGTCACGGACCCTACCCGTCACTCCAGCGCTCCGTCGTCGCGTGCAGATCCAGCCGCCAGTCCTGGCCGGTCAGATCCTTCCCGAAGGAGCGGTGCGGCTTCTCGGCGGCGAGCACGAAGCCGTGGCGCTGGTAGACGCGGCGGGCGGCGGCCAGGATGTCGTTGGTCCACAGGACGACGTCCCGGTAGCCGACCTCACGCGCGAAGCCGATGACGGCCGCGACGAGCCGGTCACCGATGCCGAGCCCGCGCGCGTCCGGCTCGACGAGCAGCAGCCGCAGCCTGGCCGTCCCCGGCGCGTCGTCCCGTACGCACATCACACCCCCCACGGGCCGCCCGTCCAGCTCGGCGATCCACACCCGCTCCAGATGCGGATCGTGGTCCTCGGCGAAGTCGGCGACGATCCGGGCGACGAGCCCCTCGTAGTCGGTGTTGAAGCCGTACTCGGCCGCGTACAGGGCCGCGTTGCGCTGCACGATCCAGCCGAGGTCGCCGGGGCCGGGCTCGCGCAGCACGACGTCCTCACGGCGTGGCGGCCGGCCGTCGGAGAGTAGCGAGCGGACCGTGTGGAGCGCCTCCGTGAGCCGGGGCCGGTCGGCGGCCGGCACGGTGGCGAGCAGCGAGCCGATGGCCTCCGTCGCGCGCTCGTTCAACAGGTTGGCGGCCTCCCGCCCGCGCGCGGTGAGCGTGACCCGCCGCCGCCGGGGATCCCGGTCGGAGGGCGCCCGCTCGATCAGCCCGTCCTGCTCGAACTTGTTGAGAATGCGGCTCAAGTAGCCCGCGTCCAGGGTGAGTTGGGCACGCAGATCGGCGGCGTCGGTACGGGTGGAGTGCGCGAGTTCGTAGAGGACGCGGGCCTCGGTGAGGGTGTAGGGGGCGTACAGGCGGCTGCTGTAGTCGAGCGCGCCGATGACGTTCGTATAGAAGCGGTTGAACGAGCGGATGTCCTGGACGGTCATGGGCCACCTCGCGACGGGACGGACGGCTGGCGACGGACAGTTGACTCAGTCAGAGGTTCGCTGATCCGAGAGTAGGCCCGTGGCGGTGCGTTCCTCAAGGCCCGGTGGACGACAGCCCGCTACGCGACGAGGGTCCGACCGGCACAAGCCGGTCGGACCCTCCTCGTTGTTCTTCCCGTCGGTCAGACGGACGCGGGCACCCCGAGCATCGCGGAGGCCTCCCGCACCGGGTCGACGACCGGGGCGGGCGCGGCGGCCTGGGGAAGGCCGCGGCAGGTGAAGCCGAGCTGGGACATGGCCCGGGTCACTTCGCCGGCGCTGAAGTCGCGGCGGTCCTGGCGGGTGACGACCTGGCCGACCTGCTTGACCGGGTAGGTGCGGCGGCCGATGATCACCGACTCGCCGGTGACCTCCTCGGGCTTGACGCCCTTCATGGTTTCCAGGACGCCGATCTTGGTGAGGTCGAACGGGAACCTGGCGATGACACAGCGCATGAATGCCTCACAGGGAGAAAGTAGGGAAGGGTTCCGCCGCGGTGAGGCGGTTCAGCCGGCCAGGGCGAGAACCCGGTCGCCGAGAACGTCCCGCAGGGGATGGACCGGCTTCCTGATCATGTGGGTGGTGCTCAGGCGGTCGTGTCGAAGGCGTTCTGGCGCGTGCGCCCACGGCGGGCGGCCGAAGCGGGGCTGCGCCGACCGCGGGAGACCGGGCCGCGCTTGCGCTTCTCGGCCGCCGGCGCGGTGATGGTGACGGGGACGCCGGAGGGGGCCTGGGCACCGGTGATCCGGGTGAGGGCTTCCTCGCCGGAGTGGACCTGGGTGGTCTGCGGGACGATGCCGGCGGCGGCCATGAGGCGGGTCATCTCACGGCGCTGGTTGGGGGTCACCAGGGTGACGACGCTGCCGGACTCGCCGGCGCGGGCGGTACGGCCGCCGCGGTGCAGGTAGTCCTTGTGGTCGGTCGGCGGGTCCACGTTGACGACGAGGTCGAGGTTGTCGACGTGGATGCCGCGGGCCGCGACGTTCGTGGCGACGAGGACGCTGACGTGCCCGGTCTTGAACTGGGCCAGGGTGCGGGTGCGCTGCGGCTGCGACTTCCCGCCGTGCAGGGCGGCGGCGCGTACTCCGCTGTTGAGGAGGTCCTGGGTGAGGCGGTCCACGGCGTGCTTGGTGTCCAGGAACATGATCACCCGGCCGTCGCGTGCCGCGATCTCCGTCGTCGTCCGGTGCTTGTCCGCGCCCTGCACGTGCAGGACGTGGTGCTCCATCGTGGTGACGGCGCCCTGGGAGGGGTCCACCGAGTGGACGACGGGGTCGGTGAGGTAGCTGCGGACCAGCCGGTCGACGTTGCGGTCCAGGGTCGCGGAGAACAGCATGCGCTGGCCCTCGGGGCGTACCTGGTCCAGCAGCGCGGTGACCTGCGGCATGAAGCCCATGTCGGCCATCTGGTCGGCCTCGTCGAGGACGGTGATCCCGACCTGGTTCAGCCGGCAGTCGCCGCGGTCGATGAGGTCCTTGAGACGCCCGGGGGTGGCCACGACGACTTCGGCGCCACCACGCAGCGCACTCGCCTGCCTGCCGAGCGACATCCCGCCGACGACGGTGGCAAGGCGCAGCTTCACGGCGCGGGCGTACGGGGTGAGGGCATCGGTGACCTGCTGGGCGAGTTCCCGGGTGGGGACCAGGACCAGGGCCAGCGGCTGACGGGGCTCGGCGCGCTGTCCGGCGGTCCGGGCCAGCAGGGCGAGACCGAAGGCCAGCGTCTTGCCGGAGCCGGTCCGGCCGCGGCCCAGGACGTCACGGCCGGCCAGGGAGTTCGGCAGCGTCGCGCCCTGGATCGGGAACGGCACGGACACGCCCTGCGTGGTGAGGGCGGCCAGGAGCGGGCTGGGCATGTCGAGGTCCGCGAACGCCTCGACGGCGGGCAGCGCCGGAGTGATCGTCTTCGGCAGGGCGAACTCCCCCTGCAGCGCGGCGGGGCGGCGGCTCGGACCGCCGGAGCGACCCTGGCCGCCCGAGCGGCCGGCGCTTCCGGAACGGCTCGGGACGGACGAACCGGAGCGGCTGCCCCGGCCCGAACCGGCGGTGGAGCCGAAAGCGGCGCCCCCGCCGGTGCGGCGGGAGCGGGAGGAGCGGCCGTTCGTACGTGTGGGGTTCATTCAGAACCTTCCTTGATACGGCGCGTATCAAGGAATTCCCGCAGCGGAAGAGCAGCGCGGGTAATCACAAGAACGGCCGAATGGAATTCGAAAGCGAACCTGACCCACAGGGAAACCGTGTCGGTACAGGCGCTGAAAGGAGGTGAAGCGAATAGCGGGGTAAAACCACTGCGAGAAACAGGTGCAGCTGGGGCCCGCACCCCGAGGGATGCGGGCCCCAGCTGCACAATGCGCGTCAGCGTCAGGCGAGAACGATGTTCTCGGCGGTCGGGCCCTTCTGGCCCTGCGCGATGTCGAAGGTGACCTTCTGACCTTCGGTCAGCTCGCGGAAGCCCTGGGCGGCGATGTTCGAGAAGTGGGCGAACACGTCAGCGCCGCCACCGTCCTGCTCGATGAAGCCGAAACCCTTGGCCGCGTTGAACCACTTCACGGTGCCAGATGCCATGTCAATTCTCCTTTGGGGCAGTACAGCGGCGTCCGCACTGCACGGACGCCGTGTCGCCGCGATGATGCCCCGCCCGGAAAACGACCCGGTATAAAAAGCGTTCTCATGCGACCCGGGGGCCGACTGAGGACGCTTGAAGTATTGGGAACCACGACTGCAACTGAGATCGACAGTAGCATGCCGCCTCCACCTGCCGAGGCGTGAATAACTCCGCCCTATTCATAGGGGTAAAACTCTCTCCGCGCCGCGCGGTAAACCCTCACCTCGCGGTCATAGATACTGGCCCGCCGGGAGCGCAGAGTTCGGGGAGCCGGTTACCGCCCACTCCGGTCCTGACGCAGGTCGGGGCCGGGGGGGGGGGGGGGGCCGCGCCCCCCCCCCCGCCCGCCGCGGCCCCCCCCCCCCCCCCCCGGCGGGGCGCCGGCGGGGGGGGGGGGGGGGGGGCCCGGCGGGGGTTGTGTGACCGGG
>NZ_JBIRRV010000001.1:1050515-1432252 GCF_044333925.1 Streptomyces sp. NPDC020898 | reverse complement strand
GCCGCGCGGAAACCCCACCCCGCGCGGACAAAGACACGGCCCCGCCGGGACCCCCGAGGGCGGGGAGCCTGTTCCCCCCCCCCCCGGCCCCCGCGGGGGGGGGGGCGGGGGGGCGGGCCCCGCGCGCCCCCGACCAGGTGCGTCACAGATCCCACCGCCGCCCGCGGTTTTCTTCACGGGCTCAGGTGGGGAAGGTCACGCCGGGCTGATGTTCTCCGCCTGGGGGCCCTTCTGGCCCTGGGTGACGTCGAACGTCACGGCCTGGCCCTCCTGGAGCTCACGGAAGCCCGAGGAGTTGATCGCCGAGTAGTGGGCGAAGACGTCCGGGCCGCCGCCGTCCTGGGCAATGAAGCCGAAGCCCTTCTCCGCGTTGAACCACTTCACAGTTCCTGTAGCCATGTCTCATGCCTTCCAAGTCGATGAACGCCTCCCGCACGGTGCGGAAAACGGAGGTGATCGCCCTGGTCCCTGCGGCACAGCACAGCAAAACGCCCACGCCAAAAACGTGGGCTAGGGAATTCCGAACCACGACAGCTGACCCAGACGCTACACGTCCGCACACCCTGTCACCAGAGAAAAAGACCATGGACCACACGCCGGGAGGTGTGCGCGGTACCCGCCGGTGCCCGGCGGGCGCGCACACCTCAGGCCGACGGCGGTGATTTCGCCGAGTCGGCGGCGCGGCGGTACTCGGCGTTGAGGCGCTGCGCTTCCTCCAACTGGTCCTCGAGAATGATGATGCGACAGGCGGCCTCGATGGGCGTCCCCTGGTCGACGAGTTCCCGGGCACGGGCGGCGACGCGCAGCTGGTAGCGGGAGTAGCGGCGGTGACCGCCCTCGGATCGAAGCGGGGTGATGAGACGCGCTTCCCCGATGGCGCGGAGGAAGCCCTGGGTGGTGCCGAGCATCGCGGCGGCCCGGCCCATCGTGTAGGCGGGGTAGTCGTCGTCGTCGAGACGGCCGTACGAGTCGTCTGCTGTCATCTGCACCTCTCTGTTCTGCTCTCTTCTGCGGAACGCGTCGAGGGGCCCTGGCGCCGTACGGCACCAGGGCCCCGAAGGAACTACTACACCATCTGCCGGCCCCGAGACTGAGCGGGCCTTCTGTGTCCGCCGACCCGACCGAGATGCCGGTGGGTGTGCGGGGATCGAGACTGCTTGACCGAAGACCACCTCACTATCGATGTCCTGCGGCACCCGGGCTTGGACTTCCACCCCGGGCGATCCTGATGGCGCGCGTTCCTCCGTTCTTCCCTCAAGTGATCAACTGCGGTACCACTCACGGCGGCCCCTGATCACTGCGGGCCACCCGGTCCGGTCGCCAGCCCCGTCGCCGTCCTGCAACCACCCTGGCTTCGAAACTCCACCACCGAACCGCCCTGCGAACTGCACCTACGTGTACTACTGCCTGCTGCCCGCCAGTTCGTGTCTGCCGGGCCCTTCGGTCTCTCTGGGCTACGAGAGAAACCATAACCGCGCCACCACTCGATGTCTACTCCGGCCGACATAGATTTTCGCGTGTCCGACGGTGAGGTAATCGATGCCCTGTCCCTCAGACGCACACCCTTCTGTACGGCGCGTCCGGTACGTACGTGGCCCACTCGCTCCTCGTCAGATCCTTGTTCCCGGCGCGGGCGCAGACGCGGGCGATGGCGCGGGCCGGGTCGACGGTGTGGCGGTGGAGGGGGACGTGGCCGCCGCCGGCGTAGAGGGTGGCGCTGTCGGGGCTGAAGGCGAGGGAGGCGACGGGCTCGCCGGGGGAGGGGAGCGGGTCGCCGAGGGGCTGTTGGGTGGTGGTGTCCCAGAGCTGGATCGTGCCGGCGTCGCCGCCGACGGCGAGGGTGGTGCCGTCGGGGCTGAGGGCGAGGGCGCCCACTGCCTCGGGGGTGTCGCCGAGCGGGGCCGGGAAGACGTTGCGCAGGATGCCGACCCGGCGGCGCAGGTCGCCGTCCCACAGGGCGACTCGGCCCGTGAGGTCGCCCGCCGCCACGCGGCTTCCGTCGGGGCTGAACGCCAGCGCGCTGATGTGGTCGCCCTGGACGAGGTCCAGCGCGGCACTCCGATGGGTACTCCGGCGGACGACGCGGTTGTCGCCGACGATCAGTTCGGCGTCCGGGGCGAGGTACAGACGGGTGCCCGCCAGGCCGGGCCCGGTGACGACGCTCGTCCGGCGGCGGGCCGCCACATCCCAGTGTTCGCTGCTCAGTTCGCCGGTGGCTGAGGTGCGGCCGGTGAAGAGGGTGCGGCCGTCGGGGGTGAGGGCGAGGGTGGTCACCTCCGTGCCGGACTCGGTCGTCGCCAGGTCCAGCGCGGTCTGTTCGCGGTCGTGGGGCAGGTCCCAGACGGTGAACCGCTGGGGAGCGGCCGACAGGCCCGGCGCGGAGACGCCGTAGACGAACCTGCCGCCGTCGGGGCTGAACGCCATCACCGGGACGGTGTCACCGGGGTCGACCGGCTCTGCGACGCGGGAGCGGGACCTGAGTGGGGGCGGGGGCGGCAGGGTGCGGACGAGGTGGCCGTCCTCGATGTCGCGCAGCTCGAAGCGGTGGCCGGCACCGGATCGTTCGGCGGTCGCGAACACCCGGCCGTCCGGGCTGAGCAGGACGCTCTTGGGCCGGTCGCGCCAGGCGGGGGTGACGGTCGTCGTCAGGTCGAGGGTGTGGACCGTACTGCCTTCCAGGTAGCGCAGAACGGGCGAGCCGGGGTCCCAGGCGAGGCCGCCGTGGAGCTGCTGGTTGTTCAGGGGGTGGCGCAGGGCGGGCGCGGCGGGGTCCGACAGCCGCCACACCCGGATCTCGTCGGCGGCACCGGCGGTTGCCAGGAACCTGCCGTCCCGGCTGAAGGACGCGTACCGCACACGGGGATCGCCGATCTCGGCGACCGGGCGTCCGGAGTCGATGTCCCACACCTGGACGCCGTCCTCGGAGACGGCGGCGAACCGGGCTCCGGCGCCGAACACCAGCGCGGAGCCGGCACCGCAGACGCCCTGGGCCCGCTCCCACGAGCCCGGCAGCACCCGACCGGTGGCGATCTCCCTGACCTGTGGGGCCTTCCCGGTGGGGCACACGGCCACCAGCCGGTCGTCGGCGCTCGGCACCACGTTCGCCGGACCGGCCTCCCGCGTCTCGAACAACACCTCGCCGCCCACCACGGACCGTAGCCGTACGCGGACGGGTCCGGAGCCGACGTCGGGGCCGGCCACGACATAGCCGCGGCCGCCGGCGCCGAAGGCGAACGCGTGGTGGCCGGGCGGCAGTTGCTCGCCGCCGGTCCAGCGGGCAGCCCGGGTGTCCCACAGACGTACACGGCCGTCGGTGTCCGCGATCGCAAGGATGCGGGCGTCCGGGCCGGACGCGAGGACCTCGCCCTCGGGGAGGCGGCCGGAGCCGGTGCTGCGGCGCGTGGCCAGGTTCCAGGTCTGCCAGGTGCGGTCGTCGACGCTGAGCAGGGTGCGGCCGGAGTCGGCGAGGAAGCGCTCTGAGTGGAAGCCGGACGCGGGGTCGCTGAAGGAGTCCAGCTCGGGCTGGGTGAGGGAACCGAGGAACGCCCGGCGGGTCTCGGGCAGCGGGGCGATGCGCCAGGAGGCGACGCCGAGCAGCAGGGCCGCCCGGGGGTCGGTGGTGCGCAGACCGTCGGCCACCGCGGCGATGCGGCGGGCGATGTTCTCCGTGCGCTGTCGCTGGTTGTCGTCGTGCTGCCGCCAGGCGGAGAGGCCCGCGACCAACGCCACCGCGAGGACCGCCGAGAGCGCGCCGACCAGCGTCCGGGACCGGCGGGTGGAGCGGGCGGCGGCCCGGCGCTCCGCCTCGCGGGCGTCGAACGCGGCGGCGAGGAAGTCCCGTTCGGCCTCCGTGAGCGCGAGGTCGCGGCGGTGGCCGGGGAAGACCTCCTCTGCGCGGGCCAGCCGGGTGCCCCGGTAGAGGGTGCCGGGGTCGCGGTCGTGTTCCAGCCAGGCGTCGGCGGCCTCGGTGAGCTGACGGTGGTGGCGCAGCCGTTCGCGGTCGTGCTCGACCCAGCGGTGCAGCCGGGGCCAGCAGCTGATCAGTGCCTCGTGGGCCAGGCGTACGCCCTCCTCGTCGACGGTCAGGAGCCGGGCGCCGGCAAGCTGTTCCACCACCGCGGGCACATCGGGGTGGGACCACTCCAGGAGTTCGGCCCGGGTCAGGGGGCGCCCGGTGTCGACGGTGCCCCGGCCCGGCTCGACCAGCCGCAGCAGCAACTGCCGGGCGGCGCTGGCCTGTGACGCGGACAGTCGCCCGTACGTCTCCTCGGCGCTCGCCGCGATCGCGCCGACCAGTCCGCCGGCCGCCTCGTACGCGGCTGTTGTCAGCATGCGGCCCTTGCGCCGCCGCCAGGTCTCCAACAGCGCGTGCGAGAGCATGGGCAGTGCGCCGGGCCGGCCCTGGACCTCCTCGACGACCGTCGCGGCCAGGGACCGTTCCACCTGGAGACCGACCGCCTGCGCGGGCCGCACCACCGCCTCACGCAGTTCGTCGGCGTTCATCGGGCCGACCAGCAGCCCGGCGCGGCTCAGCGCGTTCGCCAGTTCCGCGTGGTCGCCGCAGCGGGAGTAGAAGTCGGCGCGTACGGCGATGAGCACGCGCAGCCGGGAGCCGGGTTCCCTGGCGCTGAGCAGCAGATCGATGAAGCGGGCCCGTTCCGCCTCGTCGCGGCAGAGGGTGAAGACCTCCTCGAACTGGTCGACCGCCACCCAGCTCTCCGGCTCGTCCGCCGCCGGGGTCAGCAACTGTCCGTACGTCTCGGCCGGTCGGGCGCCCGGCGTGAACACCCGCAGTACCGCCGCGTCCTCCCGAAGCGCGATGCTCGCGCGCATCCGGGGGACGACTCCGGCGCGCAGCAGCGAGGACTTGCCGCTGCCGGAGGCTCCGAACACGGCGGCGAAGCGGTGGGTGGTCATCAGCTCGTACAGCTCCGCCACCAGCCGGTCGCGGCCGAAGAACAGCTCGTGGTCGTCCGGTTCGAAGCGGGCGAGGCCCCGGTACGGCGCCGGCACGTCCTTCTCGTCGTTCACGGGAACCGCCGCGGCCGCCGTCTCGGCCTCCTTCCAGTCCAGCTCCCACTGGCCGGGGTCCCCGCCGCACGCCCTCACATATCCCAGGACGACCGCCAGCGAGGGCAGCCGCTCCCCGGCCGCCGCCTGGGACAGGGTCGTAGCCGAGAATCCCGCTTCCCCGGCCATGGCCCGGTACGAGGGGCTGCCTGCGGCCCCGCGCAACTCCCGTAACCGGTGGGCGAGTTGCTGAACGGGTCCCGCCGCCGGGTCGACGGGTCTTTCCGGACGCCCCACAGGCCTGCTCATTTCTCGACACGCCGAATAGGGCGGGGTCAGGAGACATCAACATACGTACCCCTGTCACCAACCGAAACCCTGTGCACACGAAGTGTGGTGCTGATGGCAGCGGCGGTACGCGCCGCCGAACAACCCGGAACCGGTGGCATCTTTTTTGATTGCCCTGGTGAAAGCAGGTGCCGATCAACTCTCCGCTTGTCAGTCTCTGTCCCGCCAAGCCGGATCACCGGCGTCCCCGCGCAGAGCAAGTGGAGTGAACCCCCGTGCCTCAAGCACCGAAGAAGAGCAGGACGTCCCGCCTCGGCCGCCTCGGGCGTGCCGCGCTCGTCGTGGCCAGCGCCGTCGCGTTGACCGTCGGCCTGACCGGCAGTGCGCACGCCGGCGTGTTGACTCCCCTGCCCGAGAGCACCACCACGTTCCAGAAGCAGTTCCAGCCGGTCTTCGACTACGACACGGACAGCTGTCTCCCGGTCGCCGCCATCGACCAGTGGGGCAACCTCAACGGCGGCCTCGACGACAGCGGAGCCATCACCGGCCAGTGCCGCGACAACCACCTGGGCAGGGCCAACACCTACTCGCGGGCCAAGTGCAACAACGGCTGGTGCGGGATCGTCTACACCCAGTACTTCGAGAAGGACATGTCCTGCGCTGGATGCACCAACACGTCGCACCGCCACGACTGGGAAGCCGCCGTGATCTGGATCCGGCAGGGCGCGAGCACGCCCTCGTACGCGTCCGTCTCCGCCCACGGCGACTACACGACCAAGAACTGGAGCGATGTCCCGAGGGACGGGGTCCGTCTCAAGGTCGTCTACCACAAGGAGGGCAATGTGGTGGACGTGGGGACCCACTCCTTCCGCTTCGCCGGCTGGGACGAGGTCGCGGAGGCCTGGGGCGACGGCGGCTGGGACTTCCCGCCCCTGGTCACCTGGACCAGGTTCCCGGCCGGCCACAACGGCGTGAACCTCCAGAGCAAGATGCAGAACGCCACCTGGGGCTCCGCCAACTTCCCGCTGAAGGACGGCCGCTACAACAACGAGCTCAACGCGGCCAAGAACGGCCCCGCCGCCGGCATCCCCTTCGACGTATGGGCCGCCGGCTGACGGACTCAGGAACGGGCGCAGGAACGGGCGCAGAAAGGGTCCGGCCCCGACGGCACTTCCCCGCCGTCGGGGCCGGACCCTTCATCGCGTAAACCCGCTGAGTTCTCCACCACCGCCTGTGACCCTCTTGTCGGTCACAGGGCTTGATTCCGAGGCACCCCCGAAGACCCCCGGACCATCAGCTCCCCCCGAACCGTCGCGATCCCCCCGGGCGGCGGCTCCTCGCGCCGCATGGCGATCCGCCCCGCCCGGGCCCCCGCCTCCGACAACGGCAGCCGCACCGTCGTCAGCGAAGGCACCGCGTCCACACTGAACGGCAGATCGTCGAACCCGGCGACGGACACGTCGTCCGGGATCCGCCGCCCCGACTCCCGCAGCGCCGCGCACGCGCCGATCGCGACGGAGTCGTTCGCGGCGACGACAGCCGTCAGGGACGGGTCCCGGCGGAGCAGCTCCAGCGTGGCCTCGTACCCCGACCGCCGGTCGTAGCGCCCGTACACGGTCCACCGCGGATCCTCCTCGATCCCGTGCACCTCCAGCGCCGCCCGATGCCCCTCCAGCCGGTGGCGCGTGGTCGTCCGCTCCTCCGGCCCCGCGATGTATCCCAGCCGCCGGTGCCCCAGTCCGATCAGGTGCTCGGTCAGCTCTTGCCCGCCACCCCGGTTGTCGAACGTCAGTGCGATCGCCGACGTGTCCGGCGCCGGCGGGCGGCCGCACAGCACCACCCTCGTCCCCGCGTCCGCCAGCCGCCGCAGCTTTGCCGAGACGGCCGCGAGGTGCGGCGGGTTCTCCACCGCGCCGCCGGTCAGTACGACCGCCGCCGCGCGCTGCCGCTGCAGCAGCGTGAGATACGTCAGCTCGCGCTCCGGAGAGCCGCCGGTGTTGCACACCACCGCCAGCCGTTCCCCGCCCGCGCGCCCGCCCGGGCCCGAGACCTCCGACTGGATCGCGCTCGCCATGATCCCGAAGAAGGGGTCGGCGATGTCGTTGACCAGAATCCCGACCAGGTCGGACGTGGCCGCGGCGAGTGCGCTCGCGGGCCCGTTGAGCACGTAGTCCAGATCGTCCACAGCCCGCAGCACCCGCTCACGGGTGGTTGCGGCCACGGGATAGTTCCCGTTCAGTACGCGCGACACCGTCGCGGGCGAGACCTGCGCGCGGGCCGCCACGTCCGCCAGGGTCACCGTCATGTAGTCGTCCTCCGGTCACGCGTTTTGTTGTTCATCGCGTTGCTGTAAGTTGTCGTATTTTGCGCTTCACGTCCATGCCGATGCAGACCCTATGACCTTCGACCGACCCGCGACTGCTCTTCGACCCCTTTCTGTTCGCCCCCTCGAACAATTCGGCGTCTCTGTGCTCTTGTCCAGACCGCTGCACAGAGGCTAGCTTCTCCCTAGATAGAAAGCGCTTGCTGCATCGCTTGCCAGTAGGGCTGCCAGGGGCTGCTCTCCAGTGGGGCGTACGCGGCGCGTACACCGCGTACCTCGCCCCTGTGGCACCTACGAAGGGAATGACGTGACACGCAAGACGGTGCGTATCGCCATGAACGGCGTGACCGGGCGCATGGGCTATCGCCAGCACCTGGTCCGCTCGATCCTCGCGCTGCGCGAACAGGGCGGTCTCGACCTCGGCGACGGCACCGTGCTGTGGCCCGAACCGATCCTCGTCGGCCGCCGCGAGCACGCCCTGAAGGCGCTCGCCGAACAGCACGGCCTGGACCCGCAGAACGTCTCCACGGACGTCGACGAGGTCCTCGCCGACCCGACCGTCGACATCTACTTCGACGCCCAGGTCACCTCCGCCCGCGAGGAGTCGATCCGGAAGGCGATCGCGGCGGGCAAGCACATCTACACGGAGAAGCCCACCTCCACGAGCCTCGAAGGTGCCCTCGAACTCGCCCGCCTCGCGAACGCGGCCGGTGTCCGCCACGGCGTCGTCCAGGACAAGCTGTTTCTCCCGGGCCTGCTGAAGCTCAAGCGCCTCATCGACGGCGGCTTCTTCGGCCGGATCCTCTCCATCCGGGGCGAGTTCGGCTACTGGGTCTTCGAGGGCGACTGGCAGGCCGCCCAGCGTCCGAGCTGGAACTACCGCGCCGAGGACGGCGGTGGCATCGTTGTCGACATGTTCCCGCACTGGGAGTACGTGCTCCACGAGCTGTTCGGCCGCGTGAAGACCGTCCAGGCCCTCACCGCCACCCACATCCCGCAGCGCTGGGACGAGAACGGCAAGCCCTACGACGCCACGGCCGACGACGCCGCCTACGGCATCTTCGAGCTGGAGGGCGGCGCGATCGCCCAGTTCAACTCGTCCTGGACGGTACGGGTCAACCGCGACGAACTCGTCGAGTTCCAGGTCGACGGCACGGAGGGCTCGGCGGTCGCGGGCCTTCGCAACTGTCGCGTCCAGCACCGCAGTTCGACCCCGAAGCCGGTCTGGAACCCGGACATCCCGGCGACCTACTCCTTCCGCGACCAGTGGCAGGAGATCCCGGACAACACCGAGTTCGACAACGGCTTCAAGGCCCAGTGGGAGCTGTTCCTGAAGCACGTCTACGCCGACGCGCCCTACCAGTGGGACCTGCTGGCCGGCGCCCGCGGCGTCCAGCTCGCCGAACTGGGCCTGAAGTCCTCGGCGGAGGGCGTCCGTCTCGACGTACCGGAGATCTCGCTGTGACCATCCAACTCCCCGACGCTACGGGGGTGTTGCGGGCGTACGAGCCCCGCGCCACCCCCCTCGCCCTCACCCCCGGTACCCCCTTCACCTCCCGTACGGTCTACTCGGCGGCCCACGTCGTCGCCGACCCGTACGCGGACGTGTCCCCGGACTCCCCGGCCGCCGTCGACTGGGACGCGACCCTCGCCTTCCGCCGCCACCTCTGGTCCCACGGCCTCGGTGTCGCGGAGGCCATGGACACCGCCCAGCGCGGCATGGGCCTGGACTGGGCGGGCGCGGCGGAACTGATCCGTCGCTCGGCCGCCGAGGCCAAGTCGGTGGGCGGGCTCATCGCCTGCGGTGTCGGCACCGACCAACTCACCGCCCCCGGCGCCTCCTTGGCAGACATCCGCAAGGCGTACGAGGAGCAGCTGGCCCTCGTCGAGGAGTCGGGCGCCCGCACGATCCTGATGGCGTCCAGGGCCCTGGCCGCCGCGGCGAAGGGCCCCGAGGACTACCTCGACCTCTACGGCCATCTGCTGCGCCAGTCCGCCGAACCGGTGGTCCTGCACTGGCTGGGCCCGATGTTCGACCCGGCGCTGGAGGGCTACTGGGGGTCGAGCGACCTCGACGTGGCGACCGAGACCTTCCTCGACGTCATCGCCGCGCACCCCGACAAGGTCGACGGCATCAAGGTGTCCCTCCTCGACGCCCAGCGCGAGATCGACATCCGGCGCCGCCTCCCGCAGGGCGTGCGCTGCTACACGGGCGACGACTTCAACTACCCGGAGCTGATCGCGGGCGACGAGCAGGGCTTCAGTCACGCCCTCCTCGGGATCTTCGACCCGCTGGGCCCGCTGGCGTCGGAAGCGGTCCGCGTCCTCGACACCGGGAACACGGCCGGCTTCCGTGAACTCCTCGACCCCACAGTCGAGTTGTCCCGCCATCTCTTCCAGACGCCCACCCGCTTCTACAAGACGGGCGTGGTGTTCCTGGCGTGGCTGGCCGGCCACCAGTCGCACTTCACCATGGTCGGCGGACTGCAGTCGGCCCGCTCCCTCCCGCACTTCGCGCGCGCCTACCAACTCGCCGACGGCCTGGGCCTGTTCCCGGACCCGAAGCTCGCGGAGGAGCGGATGAAGAACCTGCTGTCCCTGTACGGAGTGGCCCAGTGAACGCCACCGCGGATCTCTCGCGCTTCAGCATCAACCAGATGACGGTGAAGCAACTGTCACTGCCCGAACTGGCCGACGCCTGCCTGGAGTTGGGCGTCCCAGGCGTGGGCCTGTGGCGGGCACCGGTCCAGGAGTACGGCGTCGAGGCGACGGCGAAGCTGCTCCGCGACGCGGGCCTCGCCGTCACCACCCTCTGCCGGGGCGGCTTCTTCACGGCGATCGACCCTGCCGAGCGTGCGGAGGCCCTGGCCGACAACCGCCGGGCGATCGACGAGGCGGCGACCCTCGGCACGGACACCCTCGTCCTGGTGTCGGGCGGGCTGCCGGCCGGCTCGAAGGACCTGCGCGGCGCCCGGGAGCGCATCGCCGACGCGCTCACCGAGCTGGGCCCGTATGCCGAGTCGCACGGTGTGCGCCTGGCGATCGAGCCCCTGCACCCCATGTACGCGTCCGACCGCTGTGTGGTCTCCACGCTCACCCAGGCCCTCGACCTGGCGGAGCGCTTCCCCGCCCACCAGGTCGGCGTCGCGGTGGACACGTACCACATCTGGTGGGACGACAACGCGCCCGCGCAGATCGCCCGCGCCGGCGCCGGTGGCCGTATCCACACCTTCCAACTCGCCGACTGGACCACTCCGTTGCCGGAGGGTGTCCTCAACGGCCGCGGTCAGATCGGTGACGGTTCGATCGACATGCGGGAGTGGAAGGCGTACGTCGAGGCCGCCGGTTACACCGGTCCCATCGAGGTCGAGCTGTTCAACGACGGCCTGTGGGCCCGGGACGGGCGCGAGGTGCTCGCGGAGACCGCGGCGCGGTTCGTGGAGCACGCGGCGTAACGGTCGCGGGTCCGCGGTCGCGAGAGCCGCGCGTGAGGGGACACGGGGGTGTCCTCACGCGCGGATCTCGATGCCGTGGGAACGGTCGTCGGTGAGGATCTCCATCAGGGCGCGGTGCTCGGTGCGCAGCCGGTCGACCTTGCCGGTGACCTTGTTGCGCACCTCCAGCTCACAACCGGTGATCTTGGTGTTGAGGCAGTGCTTGATGCCGCCGGGCGGGTTGTAGTAGTTGAGCCCGACGAACTGTTCCCGGGCCGCCAGGAACCGCCCGCTGACCGTGACCGCGTCGTCCCCCGTGCTGAAGTCCCAGTGGAAGTAGCCGAATTGGGCCTTCGCGGTCAACGCCCGCCGCATGGACACCAGTTGGTACTCGCGGTCGTCGTGGCGCAGGACGAGGAAGGTCGCCATCGGGGTCCGTACCGGGCCGATCTTCGCGCGGGCGGTGACGATCTCCAGGAAGCTGTCCGGGGCGTCGTCGAACCCGGCGACCTGGCCGAAGGCGTAGTAATCGGTGTGCTGGCTCCCCCAGTTGTGATTCTGGCTGCCGGTCCAGCCATCCACCTCGACCGTCTCCCCGTCGACGGTGAGGGAACCGTCGAAGCGCGCGAGCGGCATCCCGACCAGGCTCTTGGCCTTGGGGAAGCCACCGGCGTACATCTTCGGCGGCAGCAGGAACAACGGCGGCTCGTCACCCTCGTACGTCAGGTTCCAGGCGATGCTGCCGCTCGGGCCCGTCGCCTCGCCCTTGAGGCGGCCCGGTTCCAGGACCCGGTCCCCGACGCGCGCGCCGAACGCCCCGCGCCGGAAGTCGCACTCCGCGATCGGGTACTCCTCCTTGGCGACCGTGTGCCGGCCCGTCACCCCGTCGAAGTACACCGCCCACAGCTCGCCGATGGCCGCCTCCGGCATCCCGGCCGGGCTGAAGACGGTGTACCGGATCCAGAAGGCGCGCGGCTCCGTGGGGTGGTTTCCGCGCTGATAGAAGCTCTCGTAGTGGCCCTGCGGCCGGGCCGGGTCGTACTGGACCGTGTTGAGCGGCAGGGTGTGCGGGTCGGTGTGCGGATCGTCCCGGCGCGTCACCATCAGAGGCTCCCCATACGTTGTTGACGTTGTTGTGGGCGGCGGTCGTGCAGGGTCATCACCATGCCGTAGCGGGGGCGCAGGGTGATCGTCGCGTGGTCGACGACCCGGTGGGACGGGACGTGCCGGAACTCGTAGCGCTGCAGCAGCGCGGCGAGCAGGAGATGGGCCTCCATGAGCGCGAAGTGCTTGCCGATGCAGAGGTGCGGCCCCGCGCCGAAGGGCAGATAGGCGAACCGGTGCCGCTTCCCCGGCGCCCTGCCTTTCCCTGCGCGGAAGCGGTCCGGGTCGAAGCGCTCGGGGTCCGTCCAGTGGGCCGGATGACGGTGGATGTTGTGCAGGTTGACCAGGACGCGTGAGCCCGCCGGCACCCGGTGGCCGCCCAACTCGACGTCCTTCAGGGCCAGTCGGGGCACGATCGGCGCCGACGGATACAGCCGCAGCGACTCCTCGAAGACCTGGAGCGTGTACGGCATGGCGCGCAGGTCCTCGACGGTGGGCAGGCGTCCGCCCAAGGCACCGTCCACCTCGCGCTGCACGGCCGCCAGGACGTCACGGTGCCGGGAGAGGAGGTAGAAGGTCCAGCTGAGGGTGACCGCCGTCGTCTCGTGACCGGCGGCGAACGTGGTGATCACCTCGTCGCGCAGCTGGCGGTCGTCCATGCCCTTGCCGGTGTCCTCGTCC
The DNA here is from genome assembly GCF_044333925.1 of Streptomyces sp. NPDC020898. Classification (NCBI taxonomy): domain Bacteria; kingdom Bacillati; phylum Actinomycetota; class Actinomycetes; order Kitasatosporales; family Streptomycetaceae; genus Streptomyces; species Streptomyces sp. NPDC020898. Next base: position 1,419,412 of record NZ_JBIRRV010000001.1, on the reverse strand, counting down.
CGGGCGTCGAGCAGCATGTCCAGCAGATCACCGCGCCGGGTGTTTGGCGCGTCCGCGTTCTCGGCCCGGCGTTCGCGGATGATCCGGCAGATCAGGTCGTCGATGCCGTCCATGACCTCACGGAAGCGCCGATTGCGCGGGGTCGGCCAGTGCGTGGGCGGGCTGAAGGGGTTCTGGAGGCGGTCGAACGCGAAGTTGATCGCCACCTCCACCGCGTCCGGGCCGAGCTCGCCCAGCCCCTCGGTGATGTCGGTGCTGAACATGCACCGGCTGACGATGTCGAGCGTCACCCGCATCAGCTCGGTGTGCAGGTCGACGGCGTCACCGGTGCGGTAGGTGGCCGCCAGGTGGGTCAGCTGGTCCTCGACCGAGCCGGACATCGTGCGGAACATCGAGGTGAGCGCCTGTTTGCTGTAGATCGGCTGCATCATGCGCCGGTTGGTCAGCCAGCTCTCGTGGTCGTCGCCGGTCAGCAGGCCCTCGCCGAGCACCAGGCGCAGCGGGTTGTCGGGGCCGAGCTTGCCGTAGGCGGCACTGTCGGTCAGCACCTCCCCGGCCAGCTCCGGGCTGGACACACCGTGTACGGAGACCGGGCCGAGCCGGTAGCGCACGAGGTCGCCGCCCTCGTGCCAGCCGTCGCGCATCGCGGCGAGGATGTCCCGCCGGAAGGCCGGCACACTGCCGAGCACCGGCAGCCCGCGCACCTCGGGAGCGGTGGCGGCCCGATCGCTCGCCCGATCGCTCATCCGGCTGTTCGTTCGGCTGCTCATTTGCTGCCGAGGGCGCAGACCCAGCCCAGGGAGCGGCGGGGCTCGGCGACGAAACGGGTGTCCTTGAAACCGGCGACGTCGAGCATCTCCGCGAGGTCGGCACCCGACAGGATGCGCAGCCCGTCCCGCTCGGACCGCTCGGTGAAACGCCGCCCGAAGAACCGCTGGGTGAGCGTCGGTACGGCCGCCGCCTCCCGGCTCATCTCCAGGGTGACGGCCAGCCGGCCGCCGGGCTTGAGCACCCGGTACGCCTCGGCGAGCCCGCGCAGCGGATCCGGCCAGAAGTAGAACGTCTCGATCGCACTGACCCGGTCGAACACACCGTCCTCGTACGGCAGTTGACCGACGTCCCCGTGCCGGATCGCCACCCGCCCCGCACCGATGGCGGCGGCGTTGCGCCGCACGGCCTGGCGGACCATGGTGGCCGAGTGGTCGAGCCCCGCGACGAAGCCCAACTCGGCCCGCCGGGCGAGCAGTTCCACGGCCATCCCACTCCCGCAGCCGAGGTCGAGCACACGATGGGTACGGCGGACGTCCAGATGCTCCGCCGACCACTGGGTGAGCCCTCGATGCTGCACGGTCATCAGATGCCCGACCAGGGCCCCCGGTGCACCCACCGGACGCCGGAAGTTCTCCTGCAGCAGCTGGTAGGGACCTCTGGCCCTCGTGCCGGTCCTCTTCATGTCAGCGCTCTGCGTGCCGGTGCTCTGCCTGCCGGTGTTCTGCGTGCCGGGCATGGGCTTCCCCCCTCTTTTCCTCGGTCTCCACCAGGTTTTACGATCTCCCGCTCAGGCGTCCCTCGCGCGGATTTGGGCCGATTCGGGTGGCGACTCGGACGCCAGTGTCAGTGCCCACGCCGCACCCCGCGGTCCAGCCGGTCCAGATAGCCGCGCAGGAGCCACCGCCCCGGTCCGCCGAGCGGCATCCGGGGCCCGGTGGAACGGTGCCAGGGCAGCTCCCCGTTCCCCTCGCGCCCCTCCGGCCCGTCTCCGGCCAACTGCCGTGCCACATACGCCCCGTGGGCGACGGACAGGGCCAGCCCGTGACCGCAGCAGCCGCCGATGAACCACATCCCCGGGGCCCCGGAGAGCGGCCCCACGACGGGCAGGTCGTCGAGGGTGACGCCGATACGGCCGGTCCAGTGATGGGTGACGGTGGCGTCGGCGAGGAGCGGGTGCAGGCCCCGCATCCGCTCCGCCAGCCACCCCCAGGTCGCCCGGCGCCTCTCCTCGTCCCGCCGAGCCCTCGCCCCGCCCGTCTCATCCCCCGGATCCGGCAGCGAGGCCCGCCCGCCGCCCAGCACCAGACGCCCGTCCGGTGTCAGCCGGAAGTACGGGGCCAGCCGCGCCGCGTCGATCAGCGCGGCCCCCGACGCCTCCCCGAGCGCCTCGCGCACCGCCGGTTTCAGCGGCTCGGTGGCGATGGCGTGCACCTCCAGCGGGGCCACCGTGCCCACCGGGAGACCGAGTGCCCCGGCCCCGCCGTTGACGGCGAACACCCCGGCGCCGGTACGGAGTTCACCGCGCGGGAAGAGCAGCCGGGCGCCGCCGGTGCCGGTGGCGTGCCAACCGACGACAGGGGACCGCCCGTACAGTCGCGCCCCGCCGGCCACGCAGGCACGGGCGAGGGCGGCGGTGAGCAGGGCGGGGTCCAGAGTGGCCGCCTGCCGGTGGAGCAGCCCGGCCTGGCAGGGCACGTCGATCCGCTCGCGCACCGCGGCCGCCGACAACGGCGGTACGTCCAGGCCGAGGGCGCGGTAGGCCGCCGCCTGTCCCGACAGCCGGGCGAGTCCCTGCGGTGAGCGGGCGACGACCAGCTGCTCGCCGGTGCGTACGGGCACGTCCAGGGTGCGGCACAGTTCCAGGGCGCCGGCCACCGCGTCCTCACTGGCCCGGTGCATACGACGGGCCGTGTCCGGGCCGTGGCGGCGGATCGCGCGGTCGACGGGCGGACCGGCCCGGGGGCCGAGGAGTCCGGTGCCGTGGCCGCTGGCGCCGGCGGCGGGATGGCCCGCGTCGACGACGGCGACATCGGCTCCGGGTGCGTACCGCAGCAGGTGGTAGGCGGTGGAGAGGCCGGCCAGACCGGCGCCGACGACGGTGAAATCGGCGCTCACCAGGCCCCGTAGAGAAGGGAGTTGATGATCCTCGGGGCGCCCGCCACGCCAGGGCGGAGCCACCGTGACGGGTACGTCCAAGGGGGCGTCGTGCGACTGCCGCTCACCCATGGAACGCCTCGCCCCCCTGCCCATGGAAACCGCGGTCGTACCAGAGCAGCGGATGGCCGGTGCCGGTGTGGGCGGCGAGCACCTCGCCGACGACGAGGTGGTGGTCGCCGTAGGGCCGTATGTCCGTCACCGCGCAGACGGACCAGGCGAGGGCGTCGGTGCGGACGGGGACGCCGTGGACGTACTCGGTGTTGTCAGCGTGCTCCTCGCCGAAGCGGTCGGCGGCGGTGGCGAGGGGGTCGGCGCAGCGCTCGGCCCAGGGGCGGTGCCGTTCGTCGAGGACGTGGAGGGCGAAGGAGCCGCGGTGGCGGAGCGCGGCGAGGGTACGGGAACCGTTGGCCAGACAGAGCGACATCAGGGGCGGGGAGGCGGAGACGGCCGCCGCCGAGGAGACGGTCGCGCAGACCGGCCGGCCGTCGGCACCCCGGGTGGTCACGACACACACTCCGGACGCCAACTTGGCGTACAGGTCGAGACATTGGGCGACACCCGGTCGCGTTGCCAGGGACGACACCGGGTCAGCCATGCCGGGAGGCGGTGAGGTCCATGGGGGCCATGGGAGTCACGCTGCCCATGAGCCCTTCGAGGATGCGCAGGATGTTGTCCCGCAGCGTGCTCTCGGCGACCGGATCGAGGATCTCCGCCAGGGACGGGATACCGAGGTCGAACACGGACCGGAAGGTGACCACCGTGGCGGCCGTGCCGTCCTCCTCCCGCTCCTCGCACACCCAGGAGCCGTGGAAGACCTCGAAGTCGCCCTTGATCTGCTCGAACTCGACGGTCAGCGTCTCCGGGACGAACCGGTCGCGTTCGCTCCACCGCATCAGCCCGTTACGGAAGACGACAGTCCAGTCCGACCGGATCGACCCGTCGCCCTCCGGCAGATGCACGACGACCTCGTTCACCTTGTCGGTCAGCTCGGGATAACGGCTGAAGTCGCAGATCAGCTCGTACGCCTGACGGGCCGTACGCTCCTCGACGACCACCTGGACGATTACCTCACGCATACGCGGTGTACTCCATTCCGTAAGGAGGTGATGGGGCAACGGGGCAATGGTGTGATGGGGCGATTCAGAGAGCGTTGGTCGCCCGCCCGAGCCGCCACAACGCGCCGGGCCGTACCCCACCCTGAAAGGCGATGTACTCGGGCAGCACGACATGAGGCGCCCATTTCTCCTTGTATTCGAGCTGGGCGGCGGCGGGATAAACCCGCTCCCCGTGCTCGCCGAGAAAACGCACGACACGCGCCACCATTCCACTGCCACCCGGCACTTCACGTTCCGGATCGAGCCCGACGAAGGGAGTGAATCCGAAGTGCAGCCACTCACTCCCCTCTCCGGTCATCCGCTCGATCGCGGTCGAGTTGAGGAGTTCCATGGTCCCGGGCGGGGCGTCGGCGCGGCGCCGGCTGAGATCGTGCAGCCAGCCCGGACGGCTGCCGAAGGCGGGGGAGTAGCTGATGTATCCCACGATGCGCCCGTCGACGGTACCGGTGAAGACCCGCTGATGCTTCTGCTCGGGCCCGCCGCGCTCCCCGACGAGAAACCGAAGCTCTTTGGTGTGCTTGCCTTTCCCGCGCAGCCATTCACGGTCGAGGAGGTCGAGCTCGTCCGAAGCGGCTGAGGGGGCGGCCTCGCTCACCTCCACCCCCGCACGCCGGGCCCGCGAGATCTTGTTCCGCAGCCGAACGAACGGCGACCCGCGCAGCGTGAACCGCGCCAGATCGACGGCGTACGAGGCCCCCATCTGATTCACGGTGAACCCGCGCGACGAGTACAACAGGGCGTCTTCCGCCTGGAGTTGTACGGCGATGACGCGCCGTCGCCAGGCCGCGGCCCGGTCGAGGAAGGCGTCCAGCAGCCCGGCCCGGTCGTCGGGGGCGGCAAAGGGGCCGCCGAGCTGGAGGAGATGACGCCCCGCCGGACGAAAGGCACAGACGCCGTCGTGCCGCTCGTCGAGGAAGAACTCGTTCCCGCTGTTGAGGGCGAGAAAAGCACTGGGATTGTCGGCGTGGGCCGACACCAGATCAAACGCGGACGGCATCGCGCTCCTTCTCGTCGTAAGCCCGCTGAGATGTCTGCCGGAATGTCTGCTGGAATGTGTCGAAGTCCGGGTGGGTGGACGGTTCGAAGGACACACCGAAGGGTTTCAGGGTGTTCCCGAAGACGGCCCGGTCGCCCATGAGATGAATCGGCAGCGCGAGCAACGCCCATTCCGCACCGACCAGCCAACTCCACACTCCCGCGAATACAGCCCAAGTGACCAGCGAGTGCATCAGGTTGTAGGCGACGTAATAACCGCGCCCGATGCGCCCGCCAGGACTTCGCCGATAGGCGATGGCGCCCGGTATGTACCCGATGAGATCGATGACGAGGAACAGTGAGACGAAAAGCCACCAGCGGATCTCGGAAAGATGCGCCAGAGCGGCGGCGACGGAGACACCAAGGGCGACCGACCACTCAAGTCGGAGAAGCCGAGACGTGGTTCTGGTGTCGAAGAGATTCCTGGCATCCACAAAAGCCCCCGTACACCCGGAGTGAGACATTCTCACCTGTCTTACGGCCCGGGGGTGGAGCGTCCCTCGCGGAAATATCGGATCGAGGACCGTGGCCGGAGAACCGTACGGTTCCTGCCCGCCTGTAGGATCGATGAAGCTCCGCAACGCCGCCGCCACACCCACACGGTCCCGGTCGGGCAGCGCCGGCGCGTCGCCCCGGACGGCTCCGCCGTCAAGCTCGGGTCGGCCTCACCGACGGACACCTGCCGGATCAGTCACTTCTCCAGCTGCCCGGGACGCGGCGCCTGAGCCGGGCCCGAACCCCCTGGCGATCAGCCACCCGGCCAGCCCCAGCTCCCAGGCGAACACCGGGAGCGCGGCGGCCGACCCCGCCACGGAGAGCTGCGCGTAGGCCCCGAACATCACGGCGACGGCCGAGGCGCAGATCAGCGGCCCGCCGACCAGCCCGAGTACGGCGATGAAGCGCGGCACGAGCCCTGCGCGGTACGCCAGGTGACAAGCAGGACGGTGTTCAGGCCGAGGGTGATGTTGGGCCCGAGCAGGAACGTCCAGTCGTGCACGGCCGCCAGCGCGACGTCGGCGCCGGCCGCCGCCCCCGCGTCCCGCCGCAGGGTGACGAGCGCCAGGACGGCGACGATCCCGAGGGCGATGACGGCCGCCTCCAGCAGCCGCCCGAAGGCGTACCCGAGCGCGAGCCCCTCGCCGTGGCGCCGCAGGACGGGGAACAGCGCCGCCCCGGTACCGGCCACCGCCACCACCAGCACCACCTCGCAGAGCACCCCGAGCAGCGCCCGCGTGTCGGCGCCCTGCGCGAGCCGGCCGTCCGCCGCGTCCAGCAGGGGGCTCGATCCGCCAGCGGGCTTTCGGCGTGTTTGGTCCCGGGTCAGGTGCCGCGCCAGTTGGGGGTGGCTTCGCCGATATGCCGCATCCCCTCCCTCACAGATCCATGGCCATTTTCTGCCCCACAGGTCCAAGTCGAACTCACGGGTTTTGTCAGACGCGTTGACGAATCGCCTATCTGCTTTTAGCTTCAACTCGCCACGTTTCATATGTCATATATGAGACGCGGTATGCCGTATGCGACGGACATCTGCCCTGGGCAGGGGCTGTTCAGAGGAAAAGAGGACCCATCATGCGTTCCCGCACCCGCAAGGGCACCCGCCGATCCGCCCCGACAGCCATCATCCTGACCGCCCTCCTCGGTCTCACCGCCACCGCGTGCGGTGACAACGGCTCCGGCATCGCGGGTGGGGAGGGCGGCGGCAAGGGGACGATCACCTTCTGGGACAACAACACGGCCGTCCGCCGCGACATCTGGCTGGAGATCATCAGGGACTTCGAGAACGAGTACCCCGACATCAAGGTCCAGTACGTCGGCGTTCCCGCCGAGAACGCCCAGTCGAAGTACGACACCGCCATCCAGGCCGGCGGCCTGCCGGACGTCGGCTGCGTGGGCGCCGCCATGCTCGCCGGGATCGCCGCGCAGGACGTCCTGGAGCCGCTGCAGGACCGGCTGGCCGAGAGCCCGCTGGAGGGCGGGCTCAGCGAGAGCATGCTCAAGTCGACGGCCTCGGCGGGCGGCACCTCTCAGCTGTTAATGGTCCCGACGTCCGCGAACAACGGTGTCATGTACTACCGCACCGACCTCTTCAAGGCCGCCGGCCTGGACGCGCCGACCACCTGGAACAAGTTCTACGAGGCGGCGGACCGCCTCACGTCCAAGGACAAGAACCGGTTCGGCTACACCATTCGCGGCGGCGTGGGGTCCATCGCCCCGGCCCTGGACGCGATGTACGGGCAGAGCGGCATCGAGTCCTTCTGGAACGCCGACGAGACGAAGACCACGGTCAACGATCCGAGGAACGTCGCTGCTCTCGAGAAGTACACGGCCCTCTACAAGAAGGTGACGCCGGCTGCCGACGTCAACAACAACTTCACGCAGATGGTCGCCCAGTGGGACAGCGGCCAGATCGGCATGCTCAGCCACAACCTGGGCTCCTACCAGGACCATGTGAAGGCCCTCGGCACCGGAAAGTTCCGCGGCCTTCCGAACCCGAAGGCCGCGGACGGCAAGCGCGTCCAGGTGTCCAACCCGATCGACGGACTGTCGATCTTCAAGACCAGCACCAAGAAGAAGGCCGCCTGGAAGTTCATCGAGTACGCCTCCTCCCACAAGGCGAACTCCAAGTTCAACGAGTCCGCGGGCCTGATCCCGGCCAACAACGCGGCGGCCAAGGACGCCTGGATCGAGAAGTCCGAGCCGACACGCCTGGCCGCCGAGGCGCTCAACTCTCCCACCACCACGATTGTTCAACTGCCGTACTACCTGCCGGACTGGAACACGATCTCCAAGGCCGACAACGAACCCGCCTTCCAGAAGGTCATGCTCGGAAAGACCAGCGCGAAGAACTTCCTGGACGACCTCGCCGACCAGCTCAACACCGCGCAGGCCGAGTGGAAGCAGCGGAACGGCTGACGCGCGATCAGGAGCCGAGCGTGATGCCGGCGGCGACGGGCAGGTGGTCGCCGCCGGTGGCGGGCAGCGTGACCGAGCATCGGCTGGACCCGGAGAAGATCGCCGTTGTAGGTCACAGCCTGGGGGGCTTCGCAGCATTGATGACCGCCGCCGTGGATTCGCAGGTGTGCGCCGTGGCCTCTGTCGCGGGCTTCGACCTCGGTGCGGTCGGGGCCAGATGCCGGACGGACCCCGTAGTCCGGGCCGCGTTCGTGACGGCGTTTGAAGGTGAGTTGCTTCCGCTGCAGGGCACGAGCGGGGAGGCACTGGTGTTGGAGATTGAGAGCGCGGGAAGCGAATGGAGCCTTGCGCGACTGGCCCCGCGACTCGCGGATCGGCCAGTACTTCTGGTTGGTACAGGTCGGGATGACGTGACCCCGGTCCAGATCCACCATGAACCCGTGGTCACCGCGTACCGGACGTACCCGGTTCCCCGTCTCGAACATCGGGTCTTCATGACAGATCACTCTCTGTCCGACCATCGCGTGGCGCTGGCCAGGGCTGTGATCGACTTTCTGGACCGGAGCGTGGGTGTAACGCGGTAGCGGCAGCCCGACAACAGCAAGGGATGCGGTACGAAGGGCGGACGCACCACGCAAAGCGCGGAACCCGCAGCCAAGGAAGAACCCGGGGAGTCGACCTCCCCACTGCTCTCGCCGTTTGGCAGGCAGCATGAGGGATCAGTTACCGACCTCAGACGGCGATGCCACCGTCCTTGACCGAACCGACGAACGCTGTCCAGCCACCCACCGAGAACACCAAGGCAGGACCGGCGACGGTCTTGCTGTCACGGACGGGTACACCGGCGTGGCCACGGGCGACTTCGAGGCATTCGCCCTGGTTGCCGCCGCTGTAGCTGGACTTGAACCATCCGGTGAGGGCGGACGAGTCGAGGACGGTGTGCTCACTGCTGACCATGTGCGTGTTCCTCCGCTGCCGCCCTGACGAGGGCCAGTGACTCTTGCTGCGACAATGCGTCGCTCAGCGCAAGAGCGTAGGCCGTCTGGCTGGCGGTCACCAATGCCGGATCGTCCATCAAGTTTCCTGTGAGGAAGCCTTCGGCGTAGGCCACCGGGGCGGAGTCCTCGAAGCTCATGAGTGTGAGCAGACTTTGCTGGAGTGGATGAGCGCCGACGCTGTGCGGCAACACGTGCAGGCGCAGCCGTCCGGACTCAGCCAGGTCTGCGATCTTGTGCAGCTGCTCGGCCATGGCCTGGTAGCCGCCGACCCGGCGTCGCAGGACCGTCTCGTCGAGGAGCGTCCAGACGACAGGATTCGACGGGCCGTCCAGAATCCGGGCACGCTCTGTTCGGATGACGACTTCCCTGTCAAGTTCCTCGCGCGTGTAGTTGGGCCGGTACGCGCTGAATACTGCCCGCGCGTAGGCAGGGGTCTGGAGCATTCCGGGAACCAACGTGAGCGCGAACTGCTGGATCAGCGTGGCTTGTCGCTCCAACTCGGCGGCCACAGCGAAACAGTCGTCGTACTTACTGTCCAGATCCTCAAGCCACCGCGCGAAGAACCCGTCCGTTCCCAGCGCCCTGTCGATCCGCCGCGCGTCATCCGGCTTCGGGAGCCGTCGGCCCGCCTCGTAGTGGCTGATCAGTGTGGGCGAGCACACGACCTGGTCGCCCAGTGCCTCCTGCGTGAGTGAGGCCGCGGTGCGCCGCAACCTCAGTTCCTCTCCGTACTTCTCACGCGGCGTACGAGGCTTGAGGTTTTCGTCCATGCGGCCAACTCCCTTTCCTGACGTACCCGATGTCAACCCTCAGGTACTGGAAGCGTAGCCACCACTGACCCCACTGTGTGAGGAGATCGCCACAGAACGCAGTCGTCGCAGGTGAGCGGCAGAGTAGAAAGCAGGCCAACGTGATCAACCTGATCGCCCGGCTCCTGGAGCCGTTCCTGAGTCTCCTTCTCCCCGCCGGAGGGAAGCGGCGCCGGTGCCCGTACGCCTATCCGTACTCGTGCGACTACGTCGGCGGCCCGACCACCCACCGTACGGGCGAGCGCCCGCTGAGAGGCGAGGACAGTCCACTCGTCCGCCCCTACCTGCTTGCGCACGAGGCGAGCGCATGAGCGATGCGCGACCGTACGACTCCTTGGCGGGGCGCCTGTTGCCCTGGACCGGCACGGCAGGCAACCCCTGCTACGTCGTGGGCGACGGCAGCGGATACGTCTCACGCCTCGCCGATCAGATCGAGAGCGTCCAACTCGGCATGGCGGGCGACCTGTTGGGCCACGCCACCGAACTCCTCGCGGAGCAGAACGCCACCGGCGGCGAGCTGCGCTACCTCGCCAACCGGCTCACCGAGGCTCTGCGGGACGTGAAGCGAGTCGCGGAGAGCAGGGGAGCGAGGCTCATGCCTAGCGCCTCGGCGCCGGACGACGACGAGGCGTTGTAGCCGCGAGTCGCGGAGCCGCCGAAAAAATCTTGGCCCCCTGTACAACCCTCCCCCCACCTCGCCGGTCGTACTAGGCGTCAGGGCTTCTGGAGGGGGATCTGGGGGGATCGCGGGGGTTCTGATATGGAGGGGAAGCCGAGGGGGCCGGGTCGACGGACCGGGCCCCCTCGAAGCTGTTCCCGGCCTACCTCGTATCCCGTTCCGGTGGCGCACGGCCCGGCGGTCCGGGGAGACTGGAGGGGCGGAGACAAAGGAGGCGTCACCCATGTCACTCGCCCGCGTCCACAACTTCACGATCTCGCTCGACGGCTTCGGCACCGGCGAGGGGCTGACCCGTGACGCGCCATTCGGCCACGCCGGCGAGCGGCTGCACCAGTGGATGTTCACTACCCGGTTCTGGCACGAGATGACCGGCCGGCCGGGCGGGACCGGCGGCATCGACGACGCCTTCGCACAGCAGTTCGCACCCGGGGTCGGCGCCGAGATCATGGGCGCCGGGAAGTTCGGCCCGCCCGGCTGGCACGAGGACCCGGAGTGGAAGGGGTGGTGGGGGCCCAACCCGCCCTTCCACACACCGACGTTCGTCCTCACCCACCACCCGCGTCCGCCGATCGAGATGGAGGGCGGCACGACCTTCCACTTCCTCGACACGTCGCCCGCCGAGGCGCTCGAAACGGCCCGCAAGGCCGCGGACGACCAGGACGTACGCATCGGCGGCGGCCCCACCGTCGTCCGCGACTTCCTCGCCGCCGGACTCATCGACCACCTGCACGTCGTGGTGGTCCCGGTGCTGTTGGGCCGGGGCGTACGCCTCTGGGACGGCCTGGAGGACATCGAGAAGGACTACGAGGTCGAGGCCACGTCCTCGCCCACCGGGGTCACGCATGTGACATTCACCCGAGCGGCCCGCTGAAGCGCCTCACACACGCCTCGACTCGGAACTCGACTCAGAAAAAGACCCCGCACCGCAGCAGCACATTCGCGTACGGCCGCGCCTCCCCCGTCCGTACGACCAGCCGCGCCCCTGCCGACAGCTCCTTGAGCCGCTCGTGCGGGACGAGCGTCAGGTCGGCGTCCGGGAAATGCCCCTCCAGCAGCTCCGCAGCCCCCGGATTCGCCCCCCGTACCTCCGTCGCCGCTGTGGCCCCCTCCACCACCAGCTCCGTCAGCAACCCGTCGAGCACCTCCGCGAAGGACGGCACCCCGGCCCTGAACGCCAGGTCCACGACGCGCGGCCCGGCCGGGATCGGCATACCGGCGTCGCACACCAGCACCCCGTCCCCGTGGCCCAACTCGGCCAGCGCGCCCGCGAGATGACGGTTCAGGATTCCGCCCCGCTTCACAGAGACTCGACCTCCGCCGCCGTGGGGAAGGACTCCTGAGCGCCCGCCCGCGTCACCGCGACCGCGCCCACCCGGGCCGCGTACGCCGCCGCCTGGGCCAACGACTCGCCCGTGCCCAGCCGCCACGCCAGCGCGGCGGTGAACGCGTCGCCCGCCCCCGTCGTGTCGACGGCCTCCACCGGCACCGACGGCACCCGCACCCGCTCCCCGGCCCGTACGGCGACCAGCGCGCCCTGTGCGCCCAGCGTGATGACGACCGAGCGCGGCCCGAGCGCGAGCAGCGCCTTCGCCCAGTCCTCCGGCGAGTCGCCCAACTCGGCGTCCGCACCGGCGATCACCCGTGCCTCGTGCTCGTTCACGATCAACGGGTCGCAGGCCGCCAGGACTTCGCGGGGCAGCGGCCGGGGCGGGGACGGGTTCAGTACGAAGCGGCCCTCGGGAGCCAGGTTCCGTACGACCTCCACGACCGACTCCAGCGGAATCTCCAACTGCGCCGACACCACCCGCGCCGCCTGGAACAGGCTCCCGGCGGCCCGGATGTCCTCGGGCACCAGCCGTCCGTTCGCCCCCGGCGACACCACGATGCTGTTGTCGCCCGACGGGTCCACCGTGATCAGCGCGACCCCTGTCGGCGCCCCGCCGACCAGGACGCCCACCGTGTCGACGCCGGCCTCCCGGATCGAGTCGAGCAGCAGGCGTCCGTGGCCGTCGTTGCCGACCCGCGCGAGCAGCGCCGTACGGGCTCCCAACCGGGCGGCGGCGACAGCCTGGTTGGCGCCCTTGCCGCCCGGGTGGACGGCCAGGTCGGAACCGAGCACCGTCTCTCCGGCTGCGGGCCGCCGCTCGACCCCGATCACCAGGTCGGCGTTGGCCGATCCCACGACCAGCAGGTCGTAGTCGTACATGAACAGTCTCCCCATACATGTCAGTTGTACCGGTAGGCCGACCGTCAGTCGGTCAGTCGGACAAGTTGCTCGGTCTGCCGGTCCGGCGGCGGGGCAGGCCGGGCAGCCTCGACAAGAGGCGCCCGGCCCTTCCAGCTCTCCCTGCTGTCAGCTTGCTCAGCCGCCGAACTCAGCCGCCGAACTCCGCCACGTTCTCCTTCGTGACCACCTTCACCGGCACCATCACCGTCTTCTCGACGTCCTTGTCCTCGGCGGCCCGCAGCGCGTTCTGCACCGCGATCTTCCCGAGTTCCTTGGGCTGCTGGGCGACCGACGCGAACAGCGAACCGTCCGCGACCGCCTTCAGTCCGTCGGGCGTGCCGTCGAAGCCGATCACCTGGACCGACGTGCCGGCCTTGGAGCCCAGTGCCTTGATCGCGCCGAGTGCCATCTCGTCGTTCTCGGCGAAGACACCGGTGATGTCGGGGTTGGCCTGGAGGAGGTTGGTCATGACGTCGAGGCCCTTGGTGCGGTCCCAGTCGGCGGGCTGCTTGGCGACGACTTTGATGCCCGGGTAGGCCTTCAGACCCTCGGCGAATCCGGCGCCGCGCTCCCGGCTGGCGGAGGTGCCCGCCTGGCCCTGGAGGACGACGATCGTGCCGTTGCCGCCCAGCTTCTCGGCGAGCGCCTTCGCCGCCAGCACACCGCCGGCCGTGTTGTCGGAGGCGACGAGCGCGGCGGTGTCCGCGTTGTTGACCGACCGGTCGACCGCGATGAGCGGGATCCCGGACTTGTTGACCGACCGCGCCGCCGGGCCCGTCGCGTCCGAGTCCACCGGGTTGACGATGATCGCCCCGAGGCCCGAACTGGTGAAGTTCTCCAGCTGGTTGGCCTGCTGGGAGGCGTCGTTCTGGGCGTCCGTGACGGTCAGGTCCACGCCGAGCTTCTTGGCCTCGGCCTGGGCACCGGCCCGGATCTGCACGAAGAAGGGGTTGTTCAGCGTCGACAGCGACAGGCCCACCTTCTGGGCCGACGCGGACGACGAACCGCTGTGCAGCAGGGACGTGGCGCCCACGATCGCCGTCGCGACGACAGCGGCGAGTACGTACGTCAACGCCTGCTTGCGCCGGTCGCCGCCACCACCGGACGCCCCGGCCGGAGCCACCGTCGCCCCGCTCTTCCTCCTGACCGTGTCGAGCAGCACCGCCAGCGCGATCACGACACCGATGACGACCTGCTGCCAGAAGGCGGACACAGAAAGGAGGTTGAGGCCGTTCCGCAGCACCGCCAGGATCAGCGCACCGATCAGCGTCCCGGACGCCTTGCCGGTACCACCCGCCAGCGAAGCCCCACCGATGACCACTGCCGCGATGGCATCCAGCTCGTACCCCTGCGCGGCCTGCGGCTGCGCGGAGGACAGCCGCGACGCGAGCACGATGCCCGCCGCCGCCGCGAACAGCCCCGACAGCGCGTAGATCGCCAGCTTCTGCTTCTTCACCCGCAGCCCGGACAGCCGGGCCGCCTCCTCGTTGCCGCCGATCGCGTACATGGAGCGACCCAGATACGTACGCCCGAGAATGAACGCCGTGATGAGGCCCATCGCCACCATCACCAGCACGGGTACCGGCAGCCAGCCGCCCAGCGTGTCACCGAGGTGCGAGACCGAGTCGGGGAACGCGATCGGCGAACCCTGCGAGATCACCAGCGACAGCCCGCGCCCCACCGACAGCATGGCGAGCGTCGCGATGAACGGCGGCAGTTTGCCGTACGAGATCAGGAAGCCGTTGACCAGGCCGCACGCGATGCCGGTGAGGACAGCCAGGACGACCGCTATCGGGACCGGTACGCCCTCCGAAGTCGCCGCCCAGGCAAGGACGGTGGCCGACAGGGCGGCGACGGAACCGACCGACAGGTCGATGCCCGCCGAGACGATCACGAAGGTGACGCCGAAGGCGAGAACGGCGGTCACGGCCGCCTGGACGCCCACGTTGAGCAGGTTGTCCGTCGTCAGGAAGTCGCCGGACAGCGCCGACATGGCGATGACGAGGACGATGAGCGCGGTCAGCGCGCCGTTGTCGAGCAGCACGCGGCGCAGGCCGCTCGTGGCGCCACTCGCGCCCGTAGTTCTCTTGAGCGTGTCAGTGGCCACGAGAGCCCTCCACAGCAGTAGTTCCGGTAGTTCCAGTGGTTCCAGCAGAGGTGTTCGTGCTGACGGCGAGTGCCATCACGGAGTCCTGGGTGGCCTCGGCGGCCGTGAGCTCACCGGCGATCCGGCCCTGCGCCATCACCAGCACCCGGTCGCTCATACCGAGCACCTCGGGCAGATCGCTGGAGATCATCAGTACGGCGGCACCGGCGGCCGTCAGCTCGTTGATCAGCTGGTAGATCTCGACCTTGGCGCCGACGTCGATACCGCGCGTCGGCTCGTCGAGAATCAGCACCTTGGTGTTCGCGAGCAGCCACTTGCCGATGACGACCTTCTGCTGGTTGCCACCGGAGAGCGTGCGCACATGCTGACCGAGGCCCGCCATCCGTACGCCCAGCTGCTCGGCGACCTTCGCGGCGGCGGCCCGCTGCCCCTTGAGGTCGACCAGCCCGCCCCTGGTCGCGGCCCGCAGGGTGACCAGGCCGAGGTTCTCCTCGACGGAGGCGTCGAGCACCAGCCCCTGCCCCTTGCGGTCCTCGGGCACGAGTCCGATCCCGGCGGCCATGGCGGCACCGACATCGTTCCCGCGCACCACAGTGCCCGCGACGGACACGGACCCCTTGTCGTACGGATCGGCGCCGAACACCGCGCGCACGACCTCCGTACGCCCGGCGCCCACCAGCCCCGCGATCCCGACGACCTCACCGGCCCGCACCTCGAAGCCGATGTCGTGGAAGACACCGCCCCGGGTGAGCCCCTCGACCTTCAGCAGGGCAGCCCCGGCATCGGCACGCTCACGCGGGTACTGCTGTTCGATCGACCGCCCGACCATGAGCCGTACGAGCTCGTCCTCGGGCGTGTCGGCGGGCACCTGCCCGACGCTCCTGCCGTCGCGGATCACCGTCACCCGGTCTCCCAGGGCGGCGATCTCCTCCAGGTGATGGGTGATGAAGACGATCCCGACGCCGTCCTCGCGCAGCTGCCGCACGATCACGAACAGCTTCTCGACCTCCTCGGAGGTGAGGACGGCCGTCGGCTCGTCCATGATCAGGACGCGCGCGTTCAGGCTCAGCGCCTTCGCGATCTCGACCATCTGGAGGCGCGCGATACCGAGTTCACGCACCCGCGCGCGCGGAGACACGTTCACGCCCACGCGCTCCAGGAGTACGGCGGCCTCGGCCTCCATCCGCTTCCGGTCGATCATCCCGTAGCGGCGCGGCTGGCGCCCCAGGAAGATGTTCTCGGCGACCGTCAGATCGGGTACGAGGTTGAACTCCTGGTAGATGGTGGCGATCCCGAGGCGCTCGGAATCCTGCGCCCCGTGGATCCGGGTCTCCTCGCCGTCGACGAGGATCCGGCCGGCATCGGGGCGGTAGGCGCCGGAGAGCATCTTGATGAGGGTGCTCTTGCCCGCGCCGTTCTCACCGAGCAGTACGTGCACCTCGCCCCGGCGCAGGTCGAAGTCGACGCTGTCGAGCGCGACCACACCGGGGAAGGACTTCCGTATGCCTTCGATGCGCAGCAACTCGTCCGGGCCGCTCACCGGGAACCTCCAAAGACGCCCCGGCCTGCAGATCGGGAAAGGCAAGCTGTAGGCGGCGCGTAGCGAGAACCAAGCACGTGCTGTCTCCTTGATCTTGATTCAAGATCCCGGGCTGGTTCCAACCCGGCTGGTGTTGATGGGGTAAGACCTGGCTGTTCGCTGAGCAGCGGGGCAACCTGAGCCAGGAATCCCCCTGCTTGAGCCGGGGGAGGGTTCAAGACTGGCTCCTGTTCGTGGAGTTCTCGGAGAGGGCCCTGGCGGATGCTCCGTCGGGGTTCTCACCGCAGGACCGCCGTACGACGAGCCGCGCGGGCAGCGTCACCGACTGCGGAGGCCGCCCCTCGATCAGGTCGACCAGCGCCCGGACGGCGGCCCGCCCCAGCTCACCGGTCGGCTGCGCGATGGCCGTGACCGGCGGATCGGTGTGCACGAACCACGGGATGTCGTCGAAGGCCGCGAGCGCGATGTCCTGCGGAATCCGCATCCCACGCGCGCGTACGGCGTCCAGCGCGCCCAGTGCCATCAGGTTGTCGGTCGCGAAGACGACCTCGGGGGGCTCGGCCAGGTCGAGGAAGGCGTCCGTCGCGCGGCGCCCGCTCTCGGCCTGGAAGTCGCCCTGCCCTATGTAGGCGTCGGGGAGCGGGAGCCCGTACTCGGCCAGGGCCTCCCTGAAGGCCTCGACGCGCTCGCTGCCCGTGGTGGTGGCCGCCGGGCCCGCGATGATCGCGAGCCGCCGGTGGCCGAGCCCGTGCAGGTGGGCGACGAGATCCCGGATCGCGGGGCGCCCGTCCGCCCGTACGACCGGCACGTCCAGGCCCGGGATCCAGCGGTCCACGAAGACCATCGGGGTGCCCCCGCGCACGGTGTCCATCATCAGCGGGGAGGCGCCGTCGGTGGGGGAGACGAGGAGGCCGTCGATACGGCGGTCCAGCAAGGTCCGTACGTGGTGGTCCTGGAGCTCGGGGCGTTCGTCGGCGTTGCCGATGATCACGCTGTAGCCGAGGGCGCGGGCCTCCTCCTCGACCGAGCGGGCCAGGGTCGTGAAGTAGGGGTTCATGACGTCGCTGATGACCAGGCCGAGGGTGCGGGTCTGGTCGGTGCGCAGGGAGCGGGCGACGGCGTTCGGGCGGTAGCCCAGCGCCGCGACGGCGGTCAGCACGCGCGTGCGTGCGTCCTCGCTGACCGACGGATGGTCGTTCAGGACCCGCGACACCGTGGCGACGGACACGCCCGCCTCGGCGGCGACGTCCTTGATGCTCGCCATCGCCCCACCTCCTCGTGGAATCGATTACATCGACATGTACGGAGGATTGGAATCGATTACAACGGAGTTAATCAACCCCTGGACCGCATCCCGAGACCGGATCGTGATGGAAGGCCCGCCCGGGACGGCCTGTCAGTGCCGGGCGGTAGCGTCGGATCATGTCGAATCAGGCGGGCGGTCCGAAACAGGCGGGGAGCGGGGAACGGCACCTGGCCGTCCTCGAAGGCGTCCTGGAGCGGATCACCTACGCCAACGAGGAGAACGGGTACACGGTCGCCCGGGTCGACACCGGTCGCGGCGCCGGTGACCTCCTCACCGTCGTGGGCGCGCTGCTCGGCGCCCAGGCCGGCGAGTCCCTGCGCATGGAGGGCCGTTGGGGCTCCCACCAGCAGTACGGCAAGCAGTTCACCGTCGAGAACTACACGACTGTCCTGCCCGCCACCATCCAGGGCATCCGCCGCTATCTCGGCTCGGGCCTCGTCAAGGGCATCGGCCCGGTTTTCGCCGACCGGATCACCCAGCACTTCGGCCTGGACACCCTGCGGATCATCGAGGAGGAGCCCAAGCGGCTCATCGAGGTGCCGGGCCTCGGCCCCAAGCGCACCAGGAAGATCGCCGACGCCTGGGAGGAGCAGAAGGCGATCAAGGAGGTCATGCTCTTCCTCCAGACCGTCGAGGTCTCCACGTCCATCGCCGTGCGCATCTACAAGAAGTACGGCGACGCCTCGATCTCCGTCGTCAAGAACGAGCCCTACCGCCTCGCGTCCGACGTCTGGGGCATCGGCTTCCTCACCGCCGACAAGATCGCCCAGTCCGTCGGCATCCCGCACGACAGCCCCGAGCGCGTCAAAGCAGGCCTCCAGTACGCCCTTTCGCAGGCCACCGACCAGGGCAACTGCTACCTCCCCGAGGAGCGGTTGATCGCGGACGCGGTGAAACTCCTCCAGGTCGACACGGGCCTCGTCATCGAGTGCCTCGCCGAACTCGCGGCCCCTCCCGAGGAGGGCGAGGACCCCGGTGTCGTACGGGAGAAGGTCCCCGGCCCCGACGGCGACTCGGAACCCGTGACCGCCGTCTACCTCGTCCCCTTCCACCGCGCCGAACTCTCCCTCTCCGCCCAGCTGTTGCGCCTCCTGCGCACCGGCCAGGACCGGATGCCCGTCTTTCGTGACGTGGCCTGGGACAAGGCACAGGCATGGCTCAAGGGGCGTACGGGGGCCGATCTCGCCCCCGAACAGGAGGCGGCCGTCCGCCTCGCGCTCACCGAGAAGGTCGCCGTCCTCACCGGCGGACCCGGCTGCGGCAAGTCCTTCACGGTCCGCTCGATCGTGGAGCTGGCGCGCGCCAAGAAGGCCAAGGTCGTCCTCGCCGCCCCGACCGGCCGCGCCGCCAAACGCCTCGCCGAACTCACCGGCGCCGAGGCCTCCACAGTCCATCGCCTCCTCGAACTGAAGCCCGGCGGCGACGCGGCCTACGACAAGGACCGCCCGCTCGACGCCGACCTGGTGGTCGTGGACGAGGCCTCGATGCTGGACCTGCTCCTCGCCAACAAGCTGGTGAAGGCCGTACCGCCGGGAGCGCACCTGTTGTTCGTCGGAGACGTGGACCAACTCCCCAGCGTCGGCGCGGGCGAGGTGCTGCGCGACCTGCTGGCCGACGGCAGCCCGGTCCCGGCGGTCCGCCTCACCAAGGTCTTCCGCCAGGCCCAGCAGTCGGGTGTGGTGACGAACGCGCACCGGATCAACTCCGGGCAGCATCCGCTCACCGACGGCATGAAGGACTTCTTCCTCTTCGTCGAGGACGACACGGAGGAGGCCGGCCGGCTCACTGTCGATGTGGCTGCACGCCGAATTCCGGCCAAGTTCGGCCTCGATCCCCGGCGGGACGTGCAGGTCCTCGCACCGATGCACCGGGGCCCGGCCGGCGCCGGCAACCTCAACGGCCTGCTCCAGCAGGCGATCACCCCGGGCCGCCCCGACCTCCCCGAGAAGCGGTTCGGCGGCCGGGTCTTCCGCATCGGCGACAAGGTCACGCAGATCCGCAACAACTACGACAAGGGCGAGAACGGCGTCTTCAACGGCACGGTCGGCGTCGTCACCTCGCTCGACGAGGTGGAACAGCGCCTGACCGTACTGACGGACGAGGACGAGGAAGTGCCGTACGACTTCGACGAGCTGGACGAACTCGCCCACGCCTACGCCGTGACGATCCACCGCTCCCAGGGCAGCGAGTACCCGGCGGTGGTCATCCCGGTCACCACGGGCGCGTGGATGATGCTCCAGCGCAACCTGCTCTATACGGCGGTCACCCGGGCGAAGAAGCTGGTCGTGCTGGTCGGTTCACGCAAGGCGATCGGCCAGGCGGTGCGCACGGTGTCGGCCGGACGGCGTTGTACGGCACTGGACTTCCGGCTGCGGTCCTAGCGATCGCGAAAAATGATCGATCAAATGAGTCACAAAGGTCACACAGCACTTCCGGAACCAGGGCGAAGAGGGGCAGGATGATGAGGTTGGCGGCACTCAGTGCCGCCAATAGGCCCAACGGCCGACCCCGAGTGCACTCTCCTGCGCCAAATGGGGGATGGTAGAGACAGTCAGGGCACCTCGAAGAAGAGGCACAACGTCGGTGAGGGATGACGTGAGCGAGCACACCAACAATGCTGTAGTACTGCGGTTCGGCGACGGCGAGTACACCTACCCGGTGATCGACAGCACCGTCGGCGACAAGGGCTTCGACATCGGGAAGCTCCGCGCTCAGACCGGTCTGGTGACGCTGGACAGCGGCTACGGCAACACGGCCGCCTATAAATCCGCGGTCACCTATCTCGACGGTGAGCAGGGGATCCTCCGGTACCGCGGCTACCCGATCGAGCAGCTGGCCGAGCGCTCCACCTTCCTTGAGGTGGCGTTCCTGCTGATCAACGGCGAGCTTCCGACCGTGGACGAGCTCTCCGTGTTCAAGAACGAGATCACGCAGCACACCCTGCTGCACGAGGACGTCAAGAACTTCTACCGCGGCTTCCCGCGCGACGCGCACCCGATGGCGATGCTGTCGTCGGTCGTCTCGGCACTGTCGACCTTCTACCAGGACAGCCACAACCCGTTCGACGAGAAGCAGCGCAACCTCTCGACGATCCGGCTGCTCGCCAAGCTCCCCACGATCGCGGCGTACGCGTACAAGAAGTCGATCGGTCACCCGTTCGTCTACCCGCGCAACGACCTCGGTTACGTCGAGAACTTCCTCCGCATGACGTTCTCGGTGCCGGCGCAGGAGTACGACCTCGACCCGGTCGTCGTCTCCGCCCTCGACAAGCTGCTGATCCTGCACGCCGACCACGAGCAGAACTGTTCGACGTCGACGGTCCGTCTCGTCGGTTCCTCGCAGGCCAACATGTTCGCGTCGATCTCGGCCGGCATCTCCGCGCTCTGGGGCCCGCTGCACGGCGGCGCCAACCAGTCCGTGCTGGAGATGCTGGAGGGCATCAAGGCGAACGGCGGCGACGTCGACTCCTTCATCCGCAAGGTGAAGAACAAGGAGGACGGCGTCCGCCTGATGGGCTTCGGCCACCGGGTGTACAAGTCCTTCGACCCGCGCGCGAAGATCATCAAGGCTGCCGCGCACGACGTCCTCTCGGCCCTCGGCAAGTCCGACGAGCTGCTGGACATCGCGCTCAAGCTGGAGGAGCACGCGCTCTCCGACGACTACTTCGTCTCGCGCAACCTCTACCCGAACGTCGACTTCTACACGGGCCTCATCTACCGCGCGATGGGCTTCCCGACCGAGATGTTCACGGTCCTGTTCGCCCTCGGCCGTCTCCCGGGCTGGATCGCCCAGTGGCACGAGATGATCAAGGAGCCCGGATCCCGCATCGGCCGCCCGCGCCAGATCTACACGGGCGTCGTCGAGCGTGACTTCGTCCCCGTCGAGCAGCGCTGAGCGCTCCGCGGGAAATGCGGTACTGAAGCTGCGGGTCTGTCGTGGTGGGTCGCGCCCACACGGCGGGCCCGCGGTTTTGGATACAGCCCCGCGCCTCTTCGTGGCGCGAGGCGAACCGCACCTGACGTCGTGGACCCTGTTCGGTGAAAGCGGAAGGCGCCCTGCCGACGGTCCCCCCACGGGCCGGCGTACAGGGCGCCTTCCCATGTCCCGGTGCGGATTCCCCCCACGGGATCCGGCCGGGCGTTCGAGAGGACAGCGCCTGAATTCGCTATCACTGGTGTGCAGGCTGCCGAGGCCGCCGTTGTTGTGCGTACCGCCAAGACGGCGGCTGTTGAGCATAACGAGCAAAACTCGCCGTACTCCTGCTGTGTGCGATCTGCCGGGACGCGCACGCTGGGGTGGGCCGCTCAAGCTTCCCGGTGTACGAGTCCCGGCAACGCATCTCCGAGAGCGTCCCCCAAGACACCCTCAGACGTCATTCAACGCCCCCCAAGACGCTGTCTGACATCGCCAACTTAGACCTTCGAACCCCTTCGATGGTTACGTTCACAGCACTGTGATCTGCGTCTCTTGCATATGTCCGTTAGGTGCGCAAGAGCCTGAATGCGCCGATCGAGGCCCAAGCGTAAGGAAGATGCGCGAGCCTTGTGAAGAGCTTATGTGAGGCTCGCGTTGGACTCCAGAGGGACCCTTACCCGACTTGTGCGTACTCCGGGTAACTTCGGGCGGATCATGGCCGATCCCGGCCGATTTCAGCGGAACGTACGCAGTCGGAGGCTGTTCGTCACCACGAACACCGAGGAGAAGGCCATCGCCGCTCCCGCGATCATCGGATTCAGCAGGCCCGCGGCGGCCAGCGGCAGCGCGGCCACGTTGTAGCCGAAGGCCCACACCAGGTTGCCCTTGATGGTCGCGAGGGTCTTCCGGGACAGCCGGATGGCGTCGGCGGCCACCCGCAGGTCCCCGCGCACCAGCGTCAGATCGCTCGCCTCGATCGCCGCGTCCGTGCCCGTACCCATCGCCAGGCCGAGATCGGCGGTGGCCAGCGCCGCCGCGTCGTTGACCCCGTCGCCGACCATCGCGACGGTCCGCCCCTCGCCCTGCAGCCGTCGTACGGCGTCGACCTTCTCCTCGGGCAGCACCTCGGCGATCACCTGGTCGATCCCGACCGCGTCCGCCACCGCCTGGGCCACCGTCCGGTTGTCCCCGGTCAGCAGCACCGGTGTGAGTCCCAGGGCGCGCAGCTCGCGCACGGCCTCGGCGCTGGTCTCCTTGACCGCGTCGGCGACGGTGAGGACACCGCGTGCCACCCCGTCCCAGGCCACCACCACGGCCGTACGTCCGCCGCTCTCGGCCTCCGCCTTCGCGTGGGTCAACTCCTGCGGGAGCGGCGCCGACAGCCCCTCCACGAGCCGCCCGACGGCCACCTCGTGGCCCTCCACCCGCCCGCGTACGCCCCGCCCCGGGACGTTCTCGAACTCCTCAGCCGCCGGCAGCGCGCCCACCCGCTCCTCCGCGCCGGCGGCGATCGCCCGCGCGACCGGATGCTCGGAGGCGTGTTCGAGGGCACCCGCGAGCCGCAGCACCTGCTTCTCGTCGGCGCCCTCGGCGACGTACACCTCCTGGAGAGTCATCCGGCCCGTCGTCACCGTGCCCGTCTTGTCCAGGACGATCGTGTCGACGCGGCGGGTGGACTCCAGGACCTCGGGGCCCTTGATCAGGATGCCGAGCTGCGCCCCGCGCCCGGTGCCGACCATCAGCGCGGTCGGGGTGGCGAGGCCCAGCGCGCAGGGGCAGGCGATGATCAGCACGGCGACGGCGGCGGTGAAGGCGGCGACCGTGTCGCCCGTGACGCCGAGCCAGGCCCCGAACGTGGCGACCGCGATCAGCAGCACCGCCGGGACGAAGATCCCGGAGATCCGGTCGGCGAGCCGCTGCACCTCGGCCTTGCCGTTCTGCGCGTCCTCCACCAGCCGGGCCATCCGCGCGAGCTGGGTGTCCGCGCCGACCCGGCCGGCCTCGACGACCAGCCGGCCCCCGGCGTTCACGGTCGCGCCCGTGACGGCGTCCCCGGGGCCCACGTCGACCGGTACGGACTCGCCGGTCAGCATCGACGCGTCGACCGCCGAGATCCCCTCGACGACCGTGCCGTCGGTGGCGATCTTCTCGCCGGGCCGCACGACGAACCGGTCGTGGATCGCCAACTCGCCCACCGGGACGCGCACTTCACGCCCGCCGCGCAGCACCGAGACGTCTTTCGCGCCCAGTTGCATGAGCGCCCGCAGAGCCGCGCCCGAGCGCCGCTTGGCGCGGGCCTCCAGATAGCGGCCGAGGAGGATGAACGCGACGACCCCGGCGGCGACTTCGAGATAGATCTCCGAGGTGCCACCGGTGCGGGAGGCGGTGAACGAGAAGCTCTCCCGCACCCCCATCCCGTCCATCCCGGCCATGCCCTCCATCCCCGGCATCACGGGTCTGCCCGCGTCACCCCAGAACAGCGCCCACAGGGACCAGCCGTACGCGGCGAGCGTGCCGACCGAGACCAGGGTGTCCATGGTGGCCGCGCCGTGCCGGGCGTTGGTGAACGCGGCCCGGTGGAAGGGCAGTCCGCCCCAGACGACGACCGGCGAGGTGAGGGTCAGGGCGAGCCATCGCCAGTTGTCGAACTGGAGCGCCGGGACCATGGACATCAGCACGACGGGCACGGCGAGGAGCGCGGAGACGGTGAACCGCTGCCGCAGACCGGCCAGTTCGGGGTCCGCCTCCTGGTCGGCCGGGCCTTCCTCGACCGCGACCGGCGGGGGCGGCTCCTCGGCCGTGTACCCCGTCTTCACGACAGTGGCGATCAGGTCGTCGACCCCGACCCCGTCGGGGTACGAGATCTTCGCCTTCTCCGTCGCGTAGTTGACCGTGGCGAGGACGCCGTCCATACGGTTGAGCTTCTTCTCGACGCGGGCCGCGCAGGAGGCGCAGGTCATCCCGCCGATGGTCAGCTCGACCTCATGGGGTGCGGCGGTCGGCGTCTCTGTGCTGGTGCTGGTCATGGTCCCGGCGTATCCGGGGTCAGATCCGGCCGACGAGCTCGAAGCCCGCCTCGTCCACCGCGGCGCCGACCGCGGCCTCGTCGAGCGGGGCCTCTGACACGACGGTGACCTCGCCGGTGGAGGCGACGGCCTGTACCGAGGTGACACCCGCGAGCTCGGAGATCTCACCGGAGACCGAGCCCTCGCAGTGCCCGCAGCTCATTCCGCTCACCTTGTAGACGGTGGTGACGGAACCGGGGGTGTGGGTCTGCGCGGCCATGTAGTTCTCCTCATCGGGGGTAGTCGGGGCGTACGTGTCCCTTGGGACGCCTCAGGACGCTCAGGGTATACCCCTAGGGGGTACTAATCCAACCCGGTCAGTGGACGGTGGCCAGGACTGCCGAGGGGTCCAGTCGCCGTCCAGGGCGCCGGCACCGAAACACGCGGCCCCGCCCCGGCACCGACCCGCGTGCCCGGACCCCGGCACCGGAACACGCGGCCGGGCGCCCCGCCGCCGCGGCGAGCACCCCGGCCGGCTGCCGCTGACGGTGCCTCCCCCCGGTGGGCGCGGCGGGCGAGGACCTTCTGACCAGCCATGGGGCATCGGACCATCCCGCGCCGACGGTGCCCATGGTTCGCCGCGCACCCGGTCGCGTACAGGACAGGGTCGCCGACCGGTCCGCGGACAGGAGGCGCACTCCGGCGCGAGAGGGCCGCGGTCCTCTTACGCCGGGTGACGCCGGGTCGGCCTGGGCGGCGGGGAGCGGCCACGCGGTGGTGGTGCGGCGGTGCGGGTCCGTCAGGTCACGCCCATGGCGCGGGGCGACCGTCCGCCGTCCTGGCCGGAATCCACGGGCAGGTCGTCGGGGTCGAGGAAGACGAAGTCCCGCTCCGCGCACGCCAGCCGGAAGACCCGCATCACCCTTGCCGTGCCGCGTACGACCCGCAGCCTTCCGCCGCGGGCGACGGCACGCTCCTGGACGCGGTCCAGGAGCCGGAGGCCGCCGCCGTCCAGGAAGGTGACCTGGCGCAGGTCGACCACCACTTCGGGCGGATACCCGGCGATGAGCTGATCCGTCCGCGGCGCCAGTGCGAGCGACGCGTGGATGTCGATCTCCCCGCTCAGTTCGATGACGACGGTCGTGCTCGCGCCCTTCCCGGTGACGTGTTCCCGCATGACGAAGGCGGACTCGTCGGTGCTCATGGTGGACCCCCAGCAACATCCTGCGAACTCCCGCCCAGGCACCTGCCGGTCGGGTGGGCGACACCACCGGGGTCCTGGGCAGCGCCATCCTTACTACAGCACGGTGATGCCCGGTTGCCACCGGATTCGTACATGGCGGACGGAGTCGGGTTCACATCGGACAGCATCGGACGCGAAGGCCCGCCCACCGGCGGGCCGTTCCACCGCCCGCCGAGGTGACCGGGCGAGCCGGGCGGGCACGCGGTTGGTGTTCCGCCGCGTGATCCACGAAGCTCGGAGCCCTGGCTCTCCGGCACGGACGAGCACGAGGACGAGGGTGAGGGCGAGAGCGTATGCGCGCGGTGGTGTTCGAGCGGTACGGGGAACCGGCCGACGTACGGGAGGTGCCGGACCCGGCGCCCGCGCCGCACGGGGTCGTGGTGCGCGTCGAGGCCACCGGGCTGTGCCGGAGCGACTGGCACGGCTGGATGGGCCACGACCCCGACATCGCGCTGCCGCACGTGCCCGGCCATGAACTCGCCGGTGTCGTCGAGGCGGTCGGCGCCGGAGTGACCGGCTGGCGGTCCGGCGACCGGGTCACCGTGCCCTTCGTGTGCGCCTGCGGGAGCTGCGCGTCCTGCGCGGCCGGTGACCAGCAGGTGTGCGAGCGGCAGACCCAGCCGGGGTTCACGCACTGGGGTTCGTTCGCCGAGTTCGTGGCGCTGGACCACGCCGATGTGAACCTCGTCGCCGTACCGGAGGGGATGTCCTTCGGCACGGCGGCCTCGCTGGGCTGCCGGTTCGCGACGGCGTACCGGGCGGTGGTCCAGCAGGGGCGGGTGGCGGCGGGGGAGTGGGTCGCCGTGCACGGGTGCGGCGGGGTCGGCCTGTCCGCCGTGATGATCGCGGCGGCCTCGGGAGCACGGGTCGTCGCGGTCGACGTGTCACCGGGGGCCCTGGAACTGGCGCGGAAGTTCGGCGCGGCGGAGTGCGTGAACGCCGCCACGACCGACGACACGGCAGCCGCCGTACGTGAACTGACGGGCGGCGGATCCCAGTTGTCGCTGGACGCGCTCGGCTCACCGGTCACCTGCGCGGCCTCCGTGAACGGCCTGCGGCGCCGCGGCCGTCATGTCCAGGTCGGCCTGCTCCCGTCGGACACCGGCACAACACCCGTCCCGATGGCCCGCGTTGTCGCCCTCGAACTCCAACTCCTGGGCAGCCACGGCATGGCCGCCCACACCTACCCGCCGATGCTGGAGCTGGTACGGGCCGGCGTACTGCGGCCGGACCTCCTGGTCACGTCCACCATCCCGCTGACCGAGTCCCCGGCCGCGCTGGCGGCGATGGGCACGGCACCGGGGGCGGGGGTGACGGTTGTCGAACCGTGGCGCTGACCCGGCCCGCCCACTCGTGGTCGAGGATCGCCATCAGCACCGCGTCGGCCCACTCGCCCTCCCGCAGCTGAACCTCCCGCCGCACGCCTTCCACCACGAAGCCCACCTTCTCGTACACGCGCAGGGCCCGCCGGTTGTGGGCGTAGGCCTCCAACTCGATGCGGTGCAGGCCGAGTTGCTCGAAGCCGTACGCCACGATGAGTCGCGTCGCCTCGGTACCGAGGCCGCGTCCACGGCCCCTCGGGCCCAGCAACGTGCGGAACGTGCAACTCCGGCCGACCGGATCCCACTCGTACAGCACGACCTCGCCCACGAGTTCGCCGGTGGCACGGTCGGTCACGGCGAGGTCGAGGCGGTCGGTCTGGGCGGACCGTGAGCCGTACCAGGAACGCAGGCGGTCCAGGGTGATCACGGTGCCCGGCTCGAAGGTGAAGCGGATGACCTCGGGGTCCTCGACGATCTCGGCGATCACCTCGGCATCGGCCTCGGTGAACGGCCGCAGCACGGTCTTGTCACCGGTGAGCACGGGTTTGACGGAGAAGTCCATGCCCGGATCCTCGGCAGCGGCCCGGCGTACGGGCAAGCCAATAAAGAGGCGTGCCCCTCTCGGGAGGAGAGGGGCAGGAACAGATGGAGATGGAGATGGCGACAGAGGCCGAGATGGAGATGGAGCGTGGAACGGGTCCGGCGGATCAGTCGGATCAGTCGGATCTTCGGCCGCGGTTGCCGGGCCGGGCCGCGACCCAGGCCCGGACGGTGTCCGCGTACCAGTAGGGTTTTCCGCCCTCCACATGGTCGGGCGGGGGCAGCAGACCGTGTTTGCGGTACGAGCGCACGGTGTCCGGCTGGACACGGATGTGTGCGGCGATGTCTTTGTACGACCAGAGCCGTCGATCGGTCATCGGTTGCACCTCCCTGCGCGCACGTCACGGGGTCGGCCAGGGTCGGCCGTCGGGGGAGCCGGACGCTTGCGCTGGCGATCACAAAGCCTGTGCCCGCTGAACGACGCGCGGTGACTGTAGGTCAGTGCCTGTTGGCAGCACGTGACGCAGAACCCGCGTACGTGCGACATGTGTGACAGAAGGGGGGTGTTTGTGGCACAAGTGACGCAAAGGCGTACGCCCGCAGGCCGGAGCGGCGCATTGACCTGCAGGGCGTACGTCGATATGGGAAGGGAACGGTCCGGTCGGCCGGTCAGGCGCCGCAGGACCTCAGGAACGCGCGCGTCCGCTGGGCGATCGGCAGCGGCTTGTCCGGCTCGCACGGGTACATGTCCTGCTCGACGATCGCGAACAGGTCCACGTCCAGCTTCTGCGCGGCGGCCAGGACCGGGCCCAACTCGGGTACACCGGACGGGGGTTCGCACATGACACCGCGGGCGACCGCCGGGCCGAACGGGACCTCGTTCGCCCGTACGTCCGCGAGGATCTCCGGGTCGACCTGCTTGAGGTGCAGGTAGCCGATCCGCTCGCCGTAGGTCTCGATCAGCTTGACGCTGTCGCCGCCGCAGTAGGCGTAGTGGCCCGTGTCCAGGCACAGCGAGACGAGCGAGGAGTCGGTGCCGTCGAGGAAACGGGTGACGTTCTCCTCGCTGTCGATGTGCGTGTCGGCGTGCGGGTGGACGACGATGTCGAGGCCGTACCGCTCCCGCACCTCGTGGCCGAGACGCTCCGTCTGCGAGGTGAGATGGCCCCACTGCTCGGGCGTCAGCGTGTCCGGCTCCAGCACCTCACCGGTCTTGTCGTCCCGCCAGAAGGACGGGATGACCACCAGGTGGGACGCGCCCATGGCCTGGGTGAGGGCGGCGATGTCCGAGACGTGCGCCCAGGTCTTCTCCCAGACGTCGGGGCCGTGGTGCAGGCCCGTGAACACCGTGCCGGCGGACACCTTCAGGCCGCGCCTGGCGGTCTCGTCGGCGAGGACGGCCGGGTCGGAGGGCAGGTACCCGTACGGGCCCAGCTCGATCCACTCGTACCCGGACTGCGCCACCTCGTCGAGGAAGCGCTGCCAGGGGACCTGCTGGGGATCATCGGGGAACCACACGCCCCAGGAATCGGGCGCCGAGCCGATCCGGATGCGCGACAGCGGGGCACCCGACGGGGAGGAAGGGGACTGTGGCGACAACGTAGTCATGGGCGTCAGCTTCAGCTGATCCCGGGACGCGTGTCAAGGTCTGGTCCGAATGTCCGGACAAAGTATTGACAGGGCTCCGGGAACCGGGCTAGATCTGTGTGCTGAGCCGACACGAAGGGAAACCGATGGCGTACGACGTGATCACCATGGGGCGGATCGGAGTGGACCTGTATCCACTCCAGACGGGTGTGCCGCTCGCCCAGGTGACGACCTTCGGGAAGTTCCTCGGCGGGTCGGCGACGAACGTCGCGGTCGCCGCGTCCCGCCTGGGGCGGAGCACCGCGGTGATCACGCGGACCGGGGACGACGCCTTCGGACGCTACCTGCACGAGGCCCTGCGCGACTTCGGCGTGGACGACCGCTGGGTCACGTCCGTGCCCGGACTGGCGACCCCGGTCACGTTCTGCGAGGTCTTCCCGCCGGACGACTTCCCGCTGTACTTCTACCGGCAGCCCAAGGCGCCGGATCTTGAGATCGATGCCCACGAGCTGGACCTGGACGAGGTCCGCGCGGCGAACATCTTCTGGGTGACGGGCACCGGCCTGAGCGAGGAGCCTAGCCGCACGGCGACCCTGGCCGCCCTCACCCACCGCGCCAAGTCCGGTACGACGGTCTTCGACCTCGACTGGCGCCCCATGTTCTGGAAGGACCCGGCGGAAGCCCGCCCCTTCTACGTCGAGGCCCTCCGCCACACCACCGTCGCCGTCGGCAACCTGGACGAGGTGGAGGTGGCCACCGGCGTACGCGAGCCGCACGCCGCCGCCCGCGCTCTCCTCGACGCCGGCGTCGAACTGGCGGTCGTCAAGCAGGGCCCCAAGGGCGTCCTCGCGGTCAACAGCAAGGGCGAGACGGCCGAGGTGCCCCCGCTCCCGGTGACCGTCCTCAACGGCCTCGGCGCGGGTGACGCTTTCGGCGGCTCCCTCTGCCACGGCCTCCTCGAAGGCTGGGACCTGGAACGCATCATGCGGTACGCCAACGCGGCCGGCGCGATCGTCGCCTCCCGCCTTGAGTGCTCGTCCGCGATGCCCACCCCGACCGAGGTCGAGGCGGCACTCGCGGCAGGAGCGGTGCTGTGAGCGCCGGAGCAGCGCAGACGCGGGACGGGAGTGGTTCGGTGGCTGGGCCTGTAGGTGGTCGAGTGGCTGAGCCAGCGAGTGGCCAGGTGGCTGAGCCGGCAAGTGGTCGAGTGGATGAGTCAGCGAGTGGCCCGGTGGCTCAGCCACTGACCGGTCGAGTGGCTGAGCCAGTGACTGGCGGAGTGGCTGAGCCAGTGGGTGGCCGAGTGGCTGAGCCGGCGGGTGGTTCGGTGGCTGAGCCACTGACCGGCCGCGTGGCCGAGTCGGCGAGTGGCCCAGTGGGTCGGCCGCTGGCAGGCCGAGTGGCCGAGCCAGCAAGTGGCTCGGCAGGCAGCCCGGCCAACCCAGTCAGCCCCGTAGACATCTCCGCCCTCGCCGCCACCCGCGCCCGGCACCCCGAGGCGATCGCGGAAGCCGCGGCGCGCCGGACCCGGCGGCCCCTCCTCGGGGACTCCGGCCGGCTGATGATCGTCGCCGCCGACCACCCGGCCCGTGGCGCCCTCGGCGTCGGTAACCGCAAGCTGGCGATGGCGAACCGCGCCGACCTGCTCGAACGCCTGTGCCTGGCGCTCTCCCGTCCCGGTGTCGACGGTGTCCTCGCGACCGCCGACATCCTGGACGACCTGCTCCTGCTCGGCGCCCTGGACGGCAAGGTCGTCATGGGGTCGATGAACCGTGGCGGTCTCTCGGGCGCGTCCTTCGAGCTCGACGACCGCTTCACCGGCCACCGCCCCGAGGACATGGCACGCCTCGGCTTCGACGCGGGCAAACTGCTGGTGCGCATCGACTACGAGGACCCGGGCTCCCTCGCCACCCTGGAGTCCACCGCCCACGCGATCGACGCGATGGCGGAGCGGCAACTCCCCCTCTTCGTCGAGCCGTTCATCAGCCGGCGCGGCCCCGACGGCAAGGTCCGCAACGACCTCTCCGCCGAGGCCGTCACCAAGTCCATCGCCATCGCTTCGGGCCTGGGCGGCAGTTCGGCGTACACGTGGCTGAAGGTTCCCGTCACCGAGAACCCGGACGACATGGCGGAGGTCATGCAGACCTCGACCCTGCCGGCCGTGCTGCTCGGCGGCGAGGTCGGCGACGACCAGGAGGGCGCGTACGAGAAGTGGCGCGGTGCGCTGCAACTCCCCACCGTCCAGGGCCTGGTGGTCGGCCGTTCGCTGCTGTACCCGGCGGACGGTGATGTGGCCGCCGCCGTGGACACCGCCGTCGGACTGCTGTGAGGCGCGCGATGACCGAGCTGTACGTCGAAAGCGGCACCTCCGCGAACGGGCAGTACGCCGTCGACATCGACCCGAAGCGGGCCGGCTGGACCCACAGCAGCCTGCGTGTCGTCGAGTTGGCCCCCGGCGGCACCCACACGTTCACCTCCGGTGACAGCGAGTGGATCGTCCTGCCGCTCAACGGCGGTTGTACGGTGCGAGTAGAGGACGGCACCACGCACGACGAGTTCCAACTCCTGGGCAGGGAAAGCGTGTTCGCGTCGGTCACCGACTTCGCATACGTACCCCGGGACACCCAGGCACAGATCGCCTCCGGCGCGGGAGGCCGCTTCGCCCTGGCAGGAGCGAAGTGTGGGCGACAACTCCCCGCTCGCTACGGCCCCGCGCCGGAGGTCCCCCTCGAAGAACGCGGCACCGGCAACCGCACCCGCCACGTCCGCAACTTCGCCTCCGCCGACGCCTTCGACTGCGACAAGCTGATCGCCGTCGAGGTCATCACGCCCGGCGGCAACTGGTCCTCGTACCCGCCGCACAAGCATGACGAGCACCGGCCGGGCGTGGAAGCGGAGTTGGAGGAGATCTACTACTTCGAGATCGACGGCCCGAACGGTTTCGGCTATCAGCGCGTATCCCCTTCCCGTGAGGGCGGATCCGACGTCCTCGCGGAGGTCCGCTCCGGCGACGCCGTCCTCGTACCCGACGGATGGCACGGCCCTTCCATCGCCCAGCCCGGCCACGACATGTACTACCTCAACGTCATGGCGGGGCCGGGTGAGACGCGGGAGTGGCGGATCTGCTTCCACCCGGCCCACGTAGAAAGCACAGGGGGATACCGATGACCCCGCAGACCTCAATGACGAGGCTCACGGTCGCGCAGGCGCTCGTACGCTTCCTGGCCGCCCAGTACACCGAACGGGACGGCGTCCGCCGCCGGTTGATCGAGTCGACCTGGGGCATCTTCGGCCACGGGAACGTCGCCGGCCTCGGCCAGGCGCTCATCGAGTACGGCGACGAGATGCCGTTCCACCAGGGCCGCAACGAACAGTCCATGGTGCACGCGGCAGTTGGCTACGCCCGCCAGTCCAACCGCCTCTCCACGCACGCCGTGACGACCTCGATCGGCCCCGGCGCGACCAACCTCGTCACCGGCGCCGCGCTCGCCACGATCAACCACCTCCCGGTCCTGCTCCTCCCCGGCGACACCTTCGCGACCCGCACGGCGGACCCGGTCCTCCAGCAGCTCGAAGTCCCGTACGCCGGCGATGTGTCGGTCAACGACTGCCTGCGCCCCGTGTCGAGGTACTTCGACCGCGTCACGCGCCCCGAGGCACTGATCCCGGCCGCGCTGCAGGCAATGCGCGTACTGACGGACCCTGTTGAGACGGGCGCCGTAACTCTCGCTCTCCCGCAGGACGTTCAGGCCGAGGCGTACGACTGGCCGGACGAGTTCTTCGCCGACCGCGTGTGGCACGTACGCCGCCCGGCCGCCGACCCCGACGAGCTGACGGAGGCGGTACAGGCGATCCGTACCGCCCGCCGCCCCCTGATCGTGGCAGGCGGCGGAGTCCACCACAGCCGAGCCGAAGAGACGCTGGCGGAGTTCGCTTCGTCGACCCGCATCCCGGTCGCCTCCACCCAGGCAGGCAAGGGCTCCCTGCGCCACGACCACCCCCAGGACGTAGGCGGTATCGGCCACACCGGCACGGCGACGGCGGACGAACTCGCCCGCACAGCCGACCTGGTGATAGGCATCGGCACCCGCTACACGGACTTCACCACGGCCTCCCACACCCTGTTCGAGTCGCCGGACGTCCGCTTCCTGAACCTCAACATCGCCCCGTACGACGGCCACAAGCTGTCCGCCACCCCGCTGATCGCGGACGCCCGCAGCGGCTTGCAGCAGCTGACCGAGGCGCTCCAGATGCACGACCACCGGGTCACGGACGCGTACGTCGGCGAGTACACCGAGGACAAGGAACGCTGGGAACAGCGCGTCGACGCGGCCTACGAGGCCGACGAGCCGGACGTACGCCCCACGCAGCCCCAGGTCCTGGGCGCGCTGGACGAGATCGCCGACGAGTCGGACGTGATCATCAACGCGGCCGGCTCGCTCCCCGGTGACCTGCACAAACTGTGGCGCGCGCGGTCGCGGGACCAGTACCACCTCGAATACGGCTACTCGTGCATGGGGTACGAGATCCCGGCCGCGATCGGTGTGAAGCTGGCGGCGCCCGAGCGTCCCGTCTGGGCGCTGGTGGGCGACGGCACGTATCTGATGATGCCGACGGAGATCGTGACGGCCGTGCAGGAGGGGATCGCCATCAAGATCCTCCTGATCCAGAACCACGGCTACGCGTCCATCGGCGGTCTGTCGGAGTCGGTGGGCGGCGAGCGCTTCGGCACCGCCTACCGCTACCAGGCGGACGACGGAACCTACACGGGCGCCCCGCTGCCCGTGGACCTGGCCGCCAATGTGGCCAGCCTTGGCATGCGCGTCCTGCGCGCGAAGACGGTACGGGAGCTGCGGGCGGCGCTCGCCGAGGCCCGTACCGCCGACTCTCCCACTTGTGTCTACGTCGAGACCCAAACGGCAGACACAGTGTCGGGCGCGCCTCCGGCGCAGGCCTGGTGGGATGTCCCTGTGGCCGAGACCGCGACCCGCCCGTCAGCGGTCAAGGCACGTGAGCTGTACGAACGGCACGTCTCTACCCGACGCCGCCATCTGTGAAGGAGAACCTGGGCATGACGAAGATCGTCAACCACTGGATCGGCGGCAAGACCGTCGAAGGCGCGTCGGGCACGTACGGGCCGGTCACCGACCCCGCGACCGGCGCGGTCACCACGAACGTCGCTTTCGCCACCGTCGACGAGGTCGACGCGGCGGTAGCGGCGGCCAAGGACGCGTACGCGACCTGGGGCAAGTCGTCCCTGGCCAAGCGCAGCACCATCCTCTTCAAGTTCCGCGCGCTGCTGGACGCGAACCGTGACGCGATCGCCGAGCTGATCACTGCCGAGCACGGCAAGGTGCACAGCGACGCGCTGGGCGAAGTGGCCCGCGGCCTGGAGATCGTCGAACTCGCGTGCGGTATCACCGTGCAGCTGAAGGGCGAGCTGTCGACGGAGGTGGCGAGCCGTGTCGACGTCTCGTCCATCCGCCAGCCGCTGGGTGTCGTCGCCGGCATCACGCCGTTCAACTTCCCGGCCATGGTGCCGATGTGGATGTTCCCGCTGGCCATCGCGTGCGGCAACACGTTCGTGCTGAAGCCGTCCGAGAAGGACCCGTCGACCGCGCTCAAGCTCGCCGAACTGCTGTCCGAGGCGGGCCTGCCCGACGGCGTCTTCAACGTCGTCAACGGCGACAAGGTGGCGGTCGACCGTCTCCTGGAGCACCCGGACGTCAAGGCGATCTCGTTCGTCGGCTCGACCCCGATCGCCCGCTACATCCACACCACGGCCTCGGCGAACGGCAAGCGTGTCCAGGCCCTGGGCGGCGCCAAGAACCACATGCTGGTCCTCCCGGACGCGGACCTGGACTCGGCGGCCGACGCCGCTGTCTCCGCCGCCTACGGCTCGGCGGGCGAGCGCTGCATGGCGATCTCCGCGGTCGTCGCGGTGGGCGCGATCGGCGACGAGCTGGTCGAGAAGATCCGCGAGCGCGCCGAGAAGATCAAGATCGGCCCCGGCAACGACCCCACCTCCGAGATGGGCCCGCTGATCACCGCGGTCCACCGCGACAAGGTGGCCTCGTACGTCACGGGTGCGGCGGCCGAGGGCGCGGAAGTCGTCCTCGACGGCAGCGGCTACACGGTCGAGGGCTTCGAGGACGGCCACTGGATCGGCATCTCGCTCCTCGACAAGGTCCCGACCTCGGCGAAGGCCTACACGGACGAGATCTTCGGCCCGGTGCTGTGCGTGCTGCGCGTCGACACGTACGACGAGGGCGTGGCGCTGATCAACAGCTCCCCCTTCGGCAACGGCACCGCGATCTTCACCCGGGACGGTGGCGCCGCCCGCCGCTTCCAGATGGAGATCGAGGCCGGCATGGTCGGCGTCAACGTCCCGATCCCGGTCCCGGTGGGCTACCACTCCTTCGGCGGCTGGAAGGACTCCCTCTTCGGGGACCACCACATCTACGGCAACGACGGCACCCACTTCTACACCCGAGGCAAGGTCGTCACCACCCGCTGGCCCGACCCGGCGGACGGCCCCTCAGCCGTGGACCTGGGCTTCCCGCGCAACCACTGAGCGAGTTCCTGTTGTACGCCGGTGCCCGCCTCCTTACTGGGGGCGGGCACCGGCGTTACGCGGCCCAGCTGCCGGGGGCCTTGGGGAAGGCGGCGCGGAATCGCGCCCTTCAGGGGCGCGGGGCTGTATCGATCTGCGGCTCCGCCGCGGGGCGCGACCAGCCCCCACGGGCCCGCGGTCAACGAACTACACGCGCCTCGAAGTCCTCACCCGAACAGGTGCTCGGCGGTGGCCACCTCGACGACCGTCACGGCGCGGCGCATCTCCCCAGCCCGCATCTCCAAGGGCCCGTTCGTACCACGGCTGGTGTACGCCGGTCCCGTGCCGTACGCCCGCAGGATGGTGGGAGGTTCCGACCGGTGATGGCCTCGGATGTCAGTGCGGACACGTACCGTTGACGCATGGATCTTCGAATGCCCGGACTGCGAGGGGCGCGGCCCCGGCGGCCACGGCGGCTCGTCGCCGCCGTGGCCGCCGCCGTCGTACTCGCCGGTGCCGGTACGTGGACGGCCGTCGCCTCGGACGACACGCCCGCGGTGCACCGCGCCGACCGCATCATGGACATGGGCGGCGGGGTGCACCTCGACACCTCGTACTTCACCTCGGGGCCGGACTCCGACCGCCGTCCCGCCGTTCTCCTCGCGCACGGATTCGGCGGCAGCAAGGACGACCTGCGGGACCAGGCCCAGGACCTCGCCCGCGACGGATACGCGGTGCTGACCTGGTCAGCACGCGGGTTCGGCAGATCGACCGGGAAGATCGGGCTGAACGACCCGAAGGCCGAGGTCGCCGACGTCTCCAAGCTGATCGACTGGCTGGCCAAGCGCCCCGAGGTCCAGCTCGACAAGAGCGGCGACCCGCGCGTGGGCATGGCCGGCGGGTCCTACGGCGGCGCGATCTCGCTCCTCGCCGCCGGATACGACGACCGGGTCGACGCCATCGCGCCCGCGATCACCTACTGGAACCTCGCGGACGCCCTCTTCCCGAACGGCGTCTTCAAGAAGCAGTGGGCCGGCATCTTCATCAACACCGGCGGCGGCTGCGACCAGTTCGAGGCCACGCTGTGTGAGATGTACGACAGGGTCGCCGAGGCCGGCAAGCCGGACGCCGAGGCCACCACCCTCCTCGCCGACCGGTCGCCGTCAGCCGTCGGCAACCGCATCAAGGTGCCCACCCTGCTGATCCAGGGCCAGACCGACTCCCTCTTCCCGCTAGGCCAGGCCGACGCCGCCGCAAAGGCGATCCGCGCCAACGGCGCCCCCGTGGACGTCGACTGGATCTCCGGCGGCCATGACGGCGGCGACCTGGAGACGAGCCGTGTCCAGTCCCGGGTCACCTCCTGGTTCGACCGCTACCTGAAGAACGACAAGGGCACCGACACCGGCCCCGCCTTCCGCGTCACCCGCACCGGCGGCATCGACTCGACGGACGGCGCGGCAACCCTCCGCGGCGCCACCTCGGACACCTACCCGGGGCTCGAGAGCGGGCAGCGCGCGGTCACCCTGACCGGCAGCGAGCAGACGTTCGACAACCCGGCCGGCGCCAACCCGCCCGCCGTGTCCTCCCTGCCCGGCCTCGGCGCGGCGGGCGGCCTGTCCCAGCTCTCCTCACTCGGCGTCGGCCTCTCGATCGACTTCCCGGGCCAGAACGCGCGCTTCGACTCGGCGCCGGTCGTCGACGACGTACGGATCACCGGTTCCCCCACGGCGACCGTCCACATCAAGTCGACCAGCGAGGACGCGGTCCTCTTCGCCAAGGTGTACGACGTCTCGGCGAACGGCGGCCAGCAGGTCCTGCCCGCCCAGCTCGTCACCCCGATCAGGGTCGAGGGCGCCAAGGAGGGCAAGGACGTCACGATTACCCTCCCGGCGATCGACCACGAGGTCGAACAGGGCCACCGCCTGCGCCTGGTCCTCGCCTCCACGGATCTCGGCTACGCGTCACCGGTCGCCCCGGCCTCGTACACCGTCTCCCTGAAGGGCGACCTGGAGATCCCCACCGCCCCCGGCGTCACCACGGCCTCGGCCGGGCTGCCCGCCTGGGTGTGGTGGCTGCCCCTCGCGGGCGCCGGGCTCGCCCTGGCCCTGCTCCTGTCCGGCCGCCGGCGTACGGCGGCACCCTCCGCCCCGGACCCCGAACTGGCCGAAGTCCCGCTCCAGATCACCGACTTGAGCAAGCGGTACGCCAAGTCCTCGGACCGGTACGCCGTACGGGACCTGTCGTTCCGCGTCGAGAAGGGCCAGGTCCTCGGACTCCTGGGCCCCAACGGCGCCGGCAAGACGACGACCCTGCGCATGCTGATGGGCCTCATCAAGCCGGACGACGGCGAGATCCGTGTCTTCGGGCACGCCATCCGCCCCGGAGCCCCCGTGCTCTCCCGCGTCGGCGCCTTCGTCGAGGGCGCCGGCTTCCTCCCGCACCTCTCCGGCCGCGAGAACCTGGAGCTGTACTGGCAGGCGACAGGCCGCCCGGCCGAGGACGCGCACATGGACGAGGCCCTGGAGATCGCGGGCCTCGGCGACGCACTCGCGCGCGCGGTCCGCACGTACTCCCAGGGCATGCGCCAGCGCCTGGCCATCGCCCAGGCCATGCTCGGCCTGCCCGACCTCCTCATCCTCGACGAACCGACCAACGGCCTCGACCCGCCCCAGATCCGCGAGATGCGCGAGGTGCTGATCCGGTACGCGGAGGCCGGCCGCACGGTGATCGTCTCCAGCCACCTGCTGGCGGAGGTCGAGCAGACCTGCACGCACCTCGTCGTCATGGACCGCGGCAAGCTGGTCCAGGCGGGCCCGGTCAGCGAGATCATCGGCTCCGGCGACACCCTGCTCGTCGGCACCACCACCCCCGTGGAGGAGCCGATCGTCGAGAAGGTGGCCGCCCTCCCGGGCATCGTCACCGCGGTACGCACCGACGACGGCCTCCTGGTCCGGCTCGCCCCCGACGACGGCAGCGCCCAGCGCCTCGTCGTCGAACTCGTCCGCCTCGAAGTGCCCGTGGAGTCGGTGGGCCCCCACCGACGCCTCGAAGACGCCTTCCTCACCCTGATCGGAGGTTCCGCATGAGCACGCTCGTGGAGCGGGCGGAGACCGCCGACGGGTACCGCGCCCGGCGGACACTGCCCCTGCGCGTCGAGCTGGTCCGCCAGCTCAAGCGCCGCCGTACGCTCGTCATGGGCGGCATCCTCGCCGCGCTGCCGTTCATCCTCGTCGCCGCGTTCGCGATCGGCGGCGAGCCCGACGGGCGCAACGGCCAGGTCACCCTGATGGACACGGCCACCGCGTCCGGCGCCAACTTCGTCGCCGTCAACCTCTTCGTCTCCGCGGGCTTCCTGCTCGTCATCCCCGTCGCCCTGTTCTGCGGGGACACGGTCGCCTCGGAGGCCAGCTGGTCCTCCCTGCGCTATCTGCTGGCCGCCCCGGTGCCGCGCGCCCGCCTCCTGTGGTCCAAGCTCGCCGTCGCCCTCGGCATGAGCCTGGCCGCGATGGTGCTGCTGCCGGTAGTGGCCATCGCCGTCGGCACGGCGGCCTATGGCTGGGGCCCCCTGGAGATCCCCACCGGCGGTTCGCTGTCCGCGGGCACGGCGGCCCAGCGTCTGGTGGTGGTCGTGGGATACCTCTTCGTGTCCCAACTGGTCACCGCCGGGCTGGCGTTCTGGCTGTCGACGAAGACGGACGCCCCCCTGGGCGCGGTCGGCGGCGCTGTCGGCCTGACCATCGTCGGCAACGTCCTGGACGCCGTGACGGCCCTCGGAGGCTGGCGCGACTTCCTGCCCGCGCACTGGCAGTTCGCCTGGGCCGACGCCATCCAGCCCCGCCCGGAGTGGGGCGGCATGATCCAGGGGACGGCGGTTTCCGTAACGTACGCCCTGGTGCTGTTCGCCCTGGCCTTCCGGGGTTTCGCCCGCAAGGACATCGTCTCCTAGGTCACCGGAGGATCACCTACCGGTCTCGGAGGCCGCCTGCCGTGGCCACTTCGAGATCCATCCGCAACACCCCGTACCGCACATTCCCGCCCCCTCCGCCGTCACAGTCACAGAGGTTGACGTCGGCCGACGTCAACGGACGGAGGGGGCACGGCAGATGGAGCGGAACAGAATACGGAAGCTGCGGGGCACGCTGATCGCGCTGACGGCCGCGGGCGGCCTGCTGGTCACCGGGTGCAGCGGAGTGAACGGAAGCAGCAGCGACGACAGCGGCAGCGGCAAGCAGAACTCCGGCGGCACCTCGGGCTACCTGCCCGCACCGGACCGGAGCGGCGGGAGCGGCGAACAGGGCGAGGGCGAAAGGGAGGGCGAACAGCGGGACACGGAAGGGGACTTCGCCCCGGCCCCCGACTACCTCTCCACCTTCGCCCTCGACGTCGACACCGCCTCCTACGGCTACGCGCGCCGCACCCTCGCCGACGGCCACCGCCCCGACCCCTCGACGGTCCGGCCGGAGGAGTTCGTCAACAGCTTCCGCCAGGACTACGAACGCCCCGACGGCAACGGCTTCTCGGTCACCGTCGACGGCGCCCGCACCGACCGCGAGGACTGGTCCCTGGTCCGCGTGGGCCTCGCCACCCGCACCGCCGAGCGGGAGGGCGAACGCCCGCCGGCCGCCCTCACGTTCGTCATCGACATCTCCGGTTCCATGGCCGAGCCCGGCCGCCTCGACCTCGCCAAGGACTCCCTCGGCGTGATGACGGACCGTCTGCGCGACGACGACTCGGTCGCGATCGTCACCTTCAGCGACGAGGCCGAGACCGTGCTGCCGATGACCCGCCTCGACGACCACCGCGACCGCGTCCACGAGGCGATCGACGACCTGGAACCGACCGAGTCGACCAACCTCGGCGCAGGCGTCCGCACTGGCTACGCCACCGCCGTCGAAGGTCTGCGTGAGGGCGCCACGAACCGGGTCGTCCTGGTCTCGGACGCGCTCGCCAACACCGGCGACACCGACGCAGACTCGATCCTCGACCGCATCTCCGACGCCCGCCGCGAACACGGCATCACCCTCTTCGGGGTCGGCGTCGGCAGCGACTACGGCGACGCCCTGATGGAAGGCCTCGCCGACAAGGGCGACGGCCACACCACCTACGTCTCGAACGAGACCGACGCCCGCAAGGTCTTCTGCGAGGAGCTCCCGCGCAACATCGACCTCACGGCCCGCG
Source organism: Streptomyces sp. NPDC020898 (assembly GCF_044333925.1). NCBI lineage: Bacteria > Bacillati > Actinomycetota > Actinomycetes > Kitasatosporales > Streptomycetaceae > Streptomyces > Streptomyces sp. NPDC020898. The sequence continues at coordinate 1,378,412 of NZ_JBIRRV010000001.1, read as the reverse complement.
ACGCCAAGGCGCAGGTCGCCTTCGACCCGGAGACCGTCGCCGAGTTCCGCCTGATCGGCTACGAAAACCGCGAGGTCGCCGACGACGACTTCCGCGACGACCGTGTGGACGGGGGAGAGGTGGGCCCCGGCCACACGGTCACCGCCCTCTACGCCGTCCGCGCCAAGCAGGGCACCTCGGGCCACCTCGCCACGGCGACGGTCCGCTGGCTCGACCCCGAAACCCGCGAACCCCACGAGGAATCCGGCCAGTTGGAGTCCAAGGCGGTGGACGAAGCGCTCTGGGACGCCCCGTCCCGCCTCCAGGTCACCGCGGTGGCCGCCTACTTCGCCGACGCCCTGCGCAAGAGCGACGACCGCTGGACCACCCTGCCCGGCGCCCCTTCCCTCAACGAACTGGCCGACAGGGCCGACGACTTGGCGGACACCACAGAGGACAAGGCGGTACGCCAACTGGCCGAGGCGATAGAACAGGCCGACCGCTACGAGGACTGAGATGAGCGCCCCTCAGGGGCGCGGGGAACTGCGCGACAAGCCCCCACAGGCCTGCGGCCGACAAACATCCCAAGGCACGCTAACCGCAGACCGACGGCACAGCTCGCCCAAGCCCCGTCAGATGCAAGTAATCCAACCGGTACTCATACGCGGAGCGCCCCGCAGCAGCACCCAACAACAACTCGCACCTGTACCCGTACCCCTTCCTCACCCCTTCCGTCGCTTTCAACGCGTCCAGCAACTCGGTAGTGATCCGATCCAGAATCGGCCGGACCTCCTTGACCAGGTCAGGCCGCTCGGTCGGCCGCAGCTCGGGATGCGCGTCCCAGCGGGCGTACAGCCCACGCTGGACCACCTTGTTCGCCTCGATCTGGTCCCGGAACACCGCGGCCACCGCCTCCGGGTCGAGGCCGAGCCCGACGGCCCGCGCGGAGACGTCGGCCAGGATCTGCTGCTCGCGCACCGGATCGTCGATCGGCTTGTCGGTGCCGTACTTGGCGGCGGCGACCTTGTCGGCGACCAGCAGTCGCTCGGCGAACAGGTCGGTCAGCGGGGTGAGGGAAAAGGATCCGGTGGAAGCAACAGCAGCTGCCCGTACCGGAGTCGAGGCCGGAGTCGAGGTCTGAGCGACGGCGGGCACCGCGCCGGAGACGGCCACGAGGGCCGACGTGCACACGGCGAGAAGAACGGACCGCACGGGATTCCTTTCGGTGGGGGGAGGTCGAGCCGGCGCCGGACCGTCGCCCCGCGCCGTGCTGAAACGTACCCACGCCGTGCGGGGCCGGGTCCGCCGGGTGCCTCCCCTGCGTACCGTGCGGCACCTCGTCCGCCGGAAACGCCGAACGGCGGGTCACCGGAGAACCGGTGACCCGCCGCCGCGACCGAGCGGGGAGGCTCAGTTGTTGTGGGCGCCGTTGCCGGACAGCACGGGGATGTCGCTGAGGATGTGCGACAGGGGCTCGTCACCCTTGGCCTGCGTCGAGTTCTCGACACACTGCTGGTTCTGCGGGGCCGACAGGATCGGGATGTCCTGGACGGCGATCGCCGCCACGCCGGCGAGGGAACCGACGTTGAGCTTGGCCGGGAGGCCGATGCACGGCTTGTTCAGCGAACCCTGGACCAGGGAGAGCTGCGGGCTCATGTCACCGAACGTGGCCGAGTTGCCGAACTCCTGCTCGGCGCCGTTGCCGCTGATGGAGGTGGTGCCACCATCGTTGGCGATCGCCAGGGCCTGGGGTGCTGCCGTCGCCGAGATACCGGCGACGGAGGCGGCGATGGCCGCGGAAGCCCACAGCTTCTTCATATTCGTTCCCTTCGAAATGCGGACTCCGGTGAGGAGCTGCGTGATCGTCAACGCGCCGACCCCGGCCGGGGTTGCGGTGATTGCCCCGTTTGGCCCAGCGATTGAGGTGTGCGAGCAGCCCTTCATGGGCAGGGGACTGCTCGCCCTCGCCGACCACCCGCTCAGGGGCACGCCAGCCTGCTGCCCCGTACCGGTACGTCCTTCCCGAACCGCGGTGGATCGCTGGGCTTGGGGTCCGAACCGGCCGGGATCAGTGGCCGGTCCTCGCGCACCTTGGCGAACATGGCCTTCGCTTTCGCGGCGTCCCAGCGCAGAGTCGAACCGATGCCCGCCTTCGGCGGGTTGAACCCGGCGATCGGCACGGTGGCGAACTCCGTCCGGGCGGCCGGCACCTTGCTCAGCGCCGAGGCGAGGGCGACCAGCGCCTTCGTCCCGTCCTTCCCGAACCCCTGCTGGACCTTGGCCGGACCGAGCAGCGTCCGGGCCACCCACGCCATGGCGACCGGGTCGGTGAGCACCTTCCGGGCGGTCAGCTGCTCCAGTGCCGCGACCAGGGACCGCTGCTGCCGCTGGATCAGCCCCAGGTCGGCGCTCAGGTCGACCTTCCGCGAGCGGACGTACTGCAAGGACTGCCCGCCCTTGAGCCGCCGGTTCGTGCACACCTCGACGCCACCGACCTGGTCGACGGCGTCGATGAACCGCCGGAAGCCGAGCTGCAGATAGTGCTCGACGCTCACCCAGGTCGCCGCCTCCACCGTACGTTCGACGAGCGGGGCCCCGCCCTCCGCGTACGCGGTATTGAGCTTCGCGGGATGCGCGGAGCGCTGCTTCGCGGAGGGTTTGGGTCTGTACGCCGGAATCGTGACGAAGGAGTCGCGCGGCAGGCCGATCACGCTGACGCGGTCACGCGCGGCGGACATGTGGATGAGCATCATCACGCCCGCGCAGTTGCAGGGCACACCGCCCGCGTGGAACTTGCGCCGTTCCTTCTCGGTGATGGTGCTGCGGCCGTCCGTGCCCAGCAGCAGCATGTCGGCGCTCTTGGCGGGGACCGGCGCCGCCCGCGGGTCTCAGCGGCCGCTCCTGGGAGGTGCCACAGCCGATCGCGGTCGCGGCGCACACCAGCGCGACGCCACACAGCCGGGCAAGAACGGGATAACCGGGGCGAAAAGTGCCTCGTTGTCACCTGGCGCAACGTAGGCCAGCGGGCCGCCGGTAATCCGACGGCCCGCTGGTGAAGGCTCGAAGAGAGCCCGGACGTACGCCCGGCTCAGTTGTCGCCGGTGGAACTGGTGGTGCCGGTCAGTTGTTGCCGACGCCGTTGCCGGACAGGACCGGGATGTCGCTGAGGATGTGCGACAGCGGCTCGTCACCCTTGGCCTGCGTCGAGTTCTCGACACACTGCTGGTTCTGGGGAGCCGACAGGATCGGGATGTCCTGGACGGCGATCGGCACCACGCCGGCGGCGGAACCGAGGTTGAGCTTCGCCGGGAGGCCGATGCACGGCTTGTTCAGCGACCCCTGGATGAGCGCCATCTGCGGGCTCATGTTGCCGTACGTGGCCGAGTTGCCGTACTTCTGGATGGCGCCGTTGCCGCTGGTGGAGGTCGTGCCACCGTCGTTGGCGATCGCCATTGCCTGCGGAGCGACCGCGGCGGAGGCACCGATGACGGAAGCGGCGACTGCGGCGGCAGCCATAACCTTCTTGATCACTTGCTAGTCCCTTCGGAAGAAACCCCGTCCACCGGAGCCGCCCTGGTCAACTGTCTCCGGGGCGCATAGTTGCTGCGGTTCACTCCGATGGCCCACATCGGGGAGCGTTTCTGAGGGTTGTGCATGCCGGGCGTTCCACGAATTTCCGGGTGAGGAACGGGCCAACCGGGTGAAGCAGCGAAACCAATCCCCGCGCACCCGGTTGATGAGAGAGCAGGAACAGTTGTGTCTCTGCCAGGAAAGGAAAGCGAAATGCTGAAGAAGGCAATGGCCGCGGCGGCGGTAGCCGCATCTGTCGTCGGAATCTCGGCGGCGACCGCCCCTCAGGCGCTTGCCACAGCGGACGACGGCGGCACCACGTCCGTCAGCGGGAACGGCGCGGTCTCGAAGTTCGGCAACTCCATGACCAAGGGCGACATGAGCCCCCAGATGAGCCTCGCGCAGGGCACATTGAACAAGCTCTGTGTCGGTCTGCCCGTCAAGGGCAACGTGGGCTCCGTCCTCGGCGGGGTGCCGATCGCCGTCCAGGACATCCCGATCCTGTCTGCTCCGCAGAACCAGCAGTGCGCCGAGAACTCGACGCAGGCCAAGGGCGACGAGCCCCTGTCGCACATCCTCAGCGACATTCCGGTCCTGTCCGGCAACGGCCTCGGCAACAGCTGACCTGTCGCCGCCGGCTGACTAGTCGTCAACAGTCGTCCGGTAGCCCGTAGATGCAGCTCGGGCAGCCCTCGCACCATGTGCGGGGGCTGCCCGAGTTTTTTGTCCCCCGAGTTCTTTCCTTCATTCGTGTGATGTGTGTTTCCCCCTGCTTCAGGGCGTTCGAGTGAATTACCAGTGGGAGTACGTTCCGTAGTTTCTTCGGCTGTCTATCTCTCGTTTTACAACTGCCGGTCATGGTGCGAGCCGTCCATGTGTGCTCGCTCGGTCTTCGGCCGACATAGGGGCATGACCGCAGAGAAGGGAAACTTCATGAAGAAGAGCGTTGCTGTCATCGCCGGCGTGATCATGGCGCTCGGAATGGCCTCCCCGGCGTTCGCGGACGCCGAGGCGGAGGGCGTCGCCGCCCACTCCCCGGGTGTGCTCTCCGGCAACGTCGTCCAGGTTCCCATCCACATTCCGATCAACGTGTGCGGTAACTCGATCAACATCATCGCGCTGCTGAACCCGGCGGTCGGCAACACCTGCATCAACGACTGACGTCGTCGCACCTGCCGTTCGGCGGTGTCTGGGCCGGTCTTGGAGAGCCATTCGGTGCCAAGGCCGGCTTTTTCTCACCTCTCCCACCAGAAAGATAATCAGAATGCGATCGACTCTGAGCAGGGGGATGGTCGTGGCGGCCGCCGCGACGAGCATCTTGTCCCTGTACGGCGTGACAGCCCTCGCCGACGCGAGCGGGACCCCCAAGGGCTCACCCGTCGCCGTGTCGGGCAGCACGGCGAATGCGCCGGCGCACGTCCAGGCGGACACCTGCGGCAACTCCTGTGCCAACGGCTCGGGTTCGCACGGAGCGCCTGGCGCTCCGCACGACGACCCGGGTTACGGCAACGGCAACGGCAACGGCAACGGCCATGGCGAGGGCCACGGCCACGAGGAGGGCCACGGCCACGAGGAGGGCAACGGCAACGAGGAGGGCCACGGCAACGGCGGGTCGGACACACCCGGCGGCTACGGCGACACCCCACCCACGAAGCCGCCCACCACGCCTCCGACGACTCCTCCAACGAAGCCCCCGACGACGCCTCCGACGAAGCCGCCCACGGGCCCCCCGACCACGCCCCCGACGACTCCGCCGACGAAGCCGCCCACGGGCCCTCCGACCACGCCCCCGACGACTCCGCCGACGAAGCCGCCCACGGGCCCGCCGACCAAGCCCCCTACGACGCCTCCGACGAAGCCGCCCACGAGCCCCCCAACCACGCCACCCACGACGCCTCCCACGGGCCCGCCGACCAAGCCCCCTACGACTCCGCCGACGAAGCCGCCCACCACGCCTCCGACGAAGCCCCCGACGCCTCCGACAAAGCCGCCCACCACGCCTCCGACGAAGCCCCCCACGGGCCCGCCGAGCACGCCCCCCACGACTCCGCCGACGAAGCCCCCCACGGGGCCCCCCACCGGGTCGCCGACCGCGCCGCCCACCGTCCCGCCGACGAAGCCGCCCACCCTGCCGGAGACCGGTAGCCGGGAGGAACTGTTTGCGGCCGGGGCTGTCAGCGCCGTGCTGATCGCCGGTGGAGTTGTCCTGTACCGCCGGGGCCGATCCGGCGACCATCAGTGACGCACGGGTGACGCACCGGGTGCCGCCCGCGCTCTGAGCGGACCTCGCGAAGTCGAGTGCAGCCCCGCGCCCCCCCTCAGGGGCGCGGGGTGCTGCGCGCCCGGTGCCTAACGCCGTGCCGCCTCCACCGCGCTCGCGCGCCGCACCGGCCCCGGTACCGTCCCGTCGGCGTCCCGGGCCCCCGCCCGCAGCCGGCGTCGTACCCCTCGTACGAGGGTCTGGGCCGTGAAGGTCGCGCCGTGGACGAAGCGCATCGCCGGGCCGAAGCCGGAGGCTGTCACCAGGCCCGCCAGGAACAGGCCGGGGTGCGAGGACTCGAAGTGCCGTCCGACCGCCGGCGAGCCGTCGTCCAACGCGAGGAGGCCGGCGGCGAGTTGGGCGTCCAGCAGGGCCAGTCGGTCGCAGGTCGCCCTGAACCCCGTGGCCGCGATGACGTGTTCGGTCTCCAGGGAGTGCCGCTCGCCGGACCGGGTGACCGTGTCCAGGCGTACGCCGCCACCCGAGCTTCCCCTCAACTCCCTTGCCTCCGCGACCTCCTGGCCGAGGAGCATCTCCACCGCCGGTTCCACGCGGTCGCGTACCCACCAGGCGCCCGCCGGGCCCAGGGCCGTCGCGGCGATGCGGGCGCGGGTCGGGTCCGGGAGGTGGTGGAAGAGACCGGGGCGTTCGGCGTAGAACCAGTTGCGCCAGCCGCAGCCCAGGCCGCTGTGCGGGGCGCGGGCCGAACGCCACCAGGGGCGCTGCCACGGGGGCGGTACGTCGTTCCAGTTCACGTGCTCCGCGCGGGCCAACACCCTTACCCGGGTGCCCTGTTCGGCGAGCAGGGCCGCCGTTTCCAGGGCTGCCTGGCCGCCGCCGATCACCGTGACGTCCCGGTCGCGGAAGCGGTCGAGGTCGCCGTGGTGGCTGCTGTGGGACACCAGGTCCGGGCCGAGGCCGCGCAGGGGAGCCGGGATCTCCACGAAGGGCAGCACACCGACCGCCAGGGCGACGGTCCGGGCGCGGACCGTCTCGCCGTCCTCCGTCAGCGCCTCGAAGCCGCCGGGCACGGGTGTCACCCGGGTCACCGTCCGCTCGTCGACCTCGGGTACCGCGTTGCGGGCGAACCACTGGCCGTACGCGGCGAACATCTCCAACGGGATCGGCTCCCCGTGCCGAGCCTCGACGCCCTGCCCGGCGCAGTACGCGTCCAGGCGCCAGCGGCCGTCGGGGTCGGACAGGTTCGACGCCCACGGCTCCGACTTGAGGTACATGCCCCGGGGCATGTGGTCGCGCCAGGAGGCCATGGGGCGGCCCAGGACGCGCAGGCGGAGTCCGGCGCCCGCGGCGTGGGAGGCGATGGACAGGCCGTAGGGGCCCGCGCCCACCACCAGCAGGTCGTACATCAGTGACTGGTCGCTTTCTCGTCGTCGGTCAGGGAACTGTCGGTCAGGGGCGGTGCGGTGTTCGCCGACTGGCGGACCACGCGGGTGCGCGTGTCGTCCCGCTCGGGTCTCTCGCCCAGCCGTCGCAGCCGGGCCGGCAGCCGGCGGGCCGCGTGCCGGGCCCACAGGGCCCACATCGCCCAGCCGGGGCCGAGGTCGTCCGGGGCGTGCCAGGCCAGTTCGCGGCCGGCCGGCGCCGGGCGCAGCGCGCTGAGCGGCGCGTAGTTCTCGACCACGAACGCCCGCCCGGGCCGGGGCGCCCCCTGCGGCATGGGACGGTGCGTCAGGTCGAGGTGCTGGGCGCGTACGACGTCCAGTCCGGCCGTGTCGGTGAACAGCCGGAACTGGGCGCCGGGGCGCGGGTTGAAGTCGAGCAGGTGGTAGGCGCCGGTGGTGGGGCAGCGGCGGAAGTCGAGGTCGAAGATGCCCCGGTAGCCCAGTTCGCCGACGAGGCGTTCGGTGAGCGCCCGCACCGGCGCGTTCGGCGTCCAGCGGCCCACCGAGGTCAGGCCGGCGCCGCGCGGCCAGGCGTGGAGTTTGCGGCCGGGGCCGCCGCCGCGCACGGTGCCGGTGCGGTCGGCGTACCCGTGGCAGAACCAGTCGAGGTCGGGTCCCGGGGGCAGGAACGCCTGGAGCAGCAGCCGGCTGCCCGCCTCCGCCGTCCGCAGATACAGCTCCCGTGCCTGCCGGGCGGAGCGGATCACGACCGTGCTGCGCAGGTCGCCGGCCGCCGGGAGCAGCCAGGGGCGGCTCCACTTCGCCACCGCCGGCAGGCCGAGCCGCCAGGCCGCGGCGGCGGCCTCGGCCGCGCTGTCCGGGATCAGCGTCAGTGGGTGCGGCAGGTCCAAGGCCGCGCAGACGGCGGCCAGTTCGGCCTTGTCGGCCACCTGTGCGGCCAGTGCGCCGGGTTGCTGCGGCAGGAGAAAGGCGGGCGCCAGCTCGACCCGGGCCCGGCTCACCGCGACGGCGCTCGCGTCGTCGAGCGGGATCAGTACGGCGGGCCGCGCGACCCGGGCGGCCACCCGCAGCAGGACGCGGGCGATGTCGGCGGGGGCCGCGCCGGGTGGCGGCGGCGGATGCAGTTGTCGTACGAAACGGGATCTGCGTACGGGACTTCCGCCGACATCGGCGACCAGGTGCACGTCGACGCCCGCGCGGCCGAGCGAGCGTACGGCGCCCAGCGTTCCGTGGTGGAAGGGATTCCGGTCGATCCGTACGAGGACGGCGGGGACGCGGGTGTCGAGCAGCGATACGGACATGTGTTTTCGGGTTTCCCTCGGGTCGGTTCACTCGTGCGGGCGAGCGGAACACTCGAAAGTCCTAAGCGCGGTGGCGGCATTCATACTCATATGACTGAGTGTCAGTAGGTGAAAAGGCAGAACGAGAACTGGCCTGGCAGTGCGGAACCGAGACAGCGAGAAAGCAGGGAGTACGAGAGTGGAGGAAGGAGCAGGCATGGCCCCACACAAGCGACGGGCCCGCACCGGTCGGCTGGCGTTCATCGCGGCGACGGTGGCCGCGTCGGCCGTCCTGGCGACGGGGCCGGGACACGCCGTGGGCGCGGGGGTGGCCGATCCTCCCGTTCCCGTACCGACCACGGTGTCGCCGCCCACCTCGACGGTGGCACCGGTCGCGCCCGTGGCGCCCGAGCCCCCGGTGGCACCCGAGCCGCCCAGGATCGAGCCCCCCGAGCCGCCGGCGGCACCCCGCCTCCCGGCCTTCGGTGCGTACGTCGACTACGACGGCAGCCGGGGTACGGCCAGGATCGCCGCCCTCAGCCGCTGGCTGGGCGATGCCGATCTGACCGTCGGGCACACCTACCTGCCGGGTGACCGGTGGAGCAACATCGAGGGACTGCCCGGGTTCCTCGACGTGTGGGCGGACTGGCGGCGGGCCGAGGAGGACCGGCTGTTCGTCCTCAACGTGCCCATGCAGGAGCGCAACGAGGAGGGGGTCTCCGACCGCGAGGTCCGGGGGCTGCTGCGGCTGGGCGCGGCGGGTCTCTACGATCACCACTTCCGGGCCCTGGCCCAGCGGCTGGTCGATCTGAAGATCCCGGACACGGTCATCGTGCTCGGCTGGGAAATGAACGGCATTACCTACACCCATCGCTGCGGGCCGGACCCGGAGGCCTGGAAGAAGTACTGGAACAGGATCGTCACCACCATGCGTGCGGTGCCGGGCCAGAAATTCCGGTTCGATTTCAATCCGACCCGGGGCAAGGACGCCATTCCCTGGACGCAGTGTTATCCGGGGGACGACACGGTCGACATCATCGGAATGGACTCCTACGACCAGCCCCGGGGGCTGTCATTCGACGAACAGGTGACAGAGCCCTACGGACTCCAGGCGCACGTCGACTTCGCCAAGGCGCACGGAAAGCCCATTTCCTATCCGGAATGGGGGCTCTTCCGTAACGGTGACAACCCGGAGTACATGCGGCGCATGCTCGCGTGGATGGACGAGCACAAGCCGCTGTACAACACGCTGACCGACTACTGCCCGCACGGCGTGTGGCAGTGCGGCAGCAATCCGCAGGCGTCCGAGGTGTACCGCCAGGTGCTGATGGGCCGTAAGGACACGGTGCCGACCGTGCCGACGCCGGTCCCGACGCCGGTCCCGACGCCCGAGCCGCCGAAGCCCACGGTCCCGGTCACGCCGCCCGTGCCGCTGCCGCCGCCCAGCTGTTCGCCGGTGGAACTGGGCGACTGGGTGGAGTACTGGATCGGCGGGAAGCTGTGTCTGCGCTTCGACTGGTGGTCGCGCAACCGGTGACCGCCCGGTGGCGGCGGGTCGTTCACGATCCGCCGCCACCGTTTCCGTTTCCGCCGCTGTTTCCGCCTCCGTCGCGTTCCCGGAGCCGGCGCAGGAGTTCCTTGCCCCGGCTGCGGGCAGCGACATCGCACAGGACCGCCGACAGCAGCGGTGCCGTCCGCCGCCGGGCCAGCAACAGGCGCTGGTTGACGACCGGTTCGGGGCGCCAGTGGTGCTTGTACGGCTCGTCACCGCGCAGCAGACTCAACGTGCCGTGCCCGCCCGCCCCCGTGTGCTGGGCGCAGGCGTCCAGCAGCATCACGGCGACGTCCGCCTTCCGCTTCCGCAGGCCCGGGTGGGCGCCGTACAGATAGCCGCCCGCGAGGCGTCCCGACAGCAGCGTCAGATCGACGGCGACCACGCTGTCGTCGAGGCGGAACTCGGTGACCACGGCGTCGCCGGAGCGCACCATCGGGCCGACGGACCGGGCGAGGTGCTCGCGGAACCGGGGCTGGAGGTGTTCCGACGTCACCTTGCGGCCCTGCCACTGGAGTTGGTGCAGCTCGAGCAGGCGGGCCAGGGCCGTGTCGACCTCGTCGGGGCGGACGACGCGGCGCTCGACGCCGAGGGCGGTCAGCTTGCGCAGCTTGGCGCGGACCCGCTGTGCCTTCCCGGAGGGGAGGCGGGAGACCAGGCCGTCCATGGAGACCGCGGGGAGTTCCAGACACAGGGAGTCCCTGACCTGGCGGCGGGGGCCGAGCCACCGCTCGTACACGCGTTCCGCCGCGCCGCCCGGACGGACCTCGCGGAAGTCGATGAGCGCGGTGCGGGCCGCGTCCGACAGGCCCTCGGCGAGGGCGGTGGCGGCCTCGTCGGCCGTGTCGTCGTCGAGGAGCACGTCGCTGTAGTCGGAAATCGCGCCGCCGAGAGGCACGAGGGCGGGCAGCGGGAGGTGTACGCGCATCAGCGGGGCGGCGGCGAGGAGTTCGCCCTCCGGATCGCGGACCACGACGATCCGCAGGCGGCCCGGGACGCCGTACGACAGCCACCACGAGTGCAGCCAGGCGTGGCTCTGGAACGGGGTCGCCGCGTTGCACCGCCGGTACAACCGGCCCCAGGCCGGGGCGAGTTCGGCGAAGCCGACTTCGTCGCTGACGACTTCGGTGCGCAGGGCCGCGCCCGTGGTCGTGACCGTCACAGCTGTCCGTGTGCGTCGGCGGCGACGGCCGGGCCCGGCACGGAGGCCGTGGGTGCGGGCTCCTCCGTGCGGCGCCGGGGCCGTACGAGGAGGCCCAGTCCGCCGAGCAGCCCGCCCGCGCTCGCGCCGACCAGACCGGTCACCTTGCGCGAGGCCGACGACGGCGCGGCCGGTTTGACCGCGCGCGAGAACTCGAGCAACTCCACGTGGGTGGAGTTCTTGGTGCCGTTGGCGTGCAGGGTGAGGGAGCGCGCCACGGCGTTGGCCATGGCGGCGGCGCGGTCGCGGCGCGGGGAGGTGGCGGACACGGCGACCATGGGCGCGTCGGGCGAGGTCTCCGCCTGCACGCTCTTCCGCAGCGTCGACACCGGTACGCCGGCCGACGCCTGGGCGTCTGCGAGCACCGCGAGCTGCGTGGCGACCCGCCCGTACGCCTGCGCGAAGCCGAGCGCGGACGCCGGGTCGGACTTCTCGGTCGGTACGGCGACGACGTAGCTCGTGGCCGTGTAGGTGGGCGGCTTGACGGTGCCGTACGCGCCGCCGAGGAGGCCGCCGAGCACGGTGCCGGCCACGAGCACGAACCAGGAGGGCAAAGCGCGGGTGCGTTTCGCGGGGTGGTGGGTTCTGCTGGGGTTCTCGGTCATGAGGAAGGGGCTCCCTGGGGTGAGGGGGACGGGGTCATGGAGGGGGTGATGGTGGCCGCGTACACGTCCATGAGCTGGGCGGCGCTACGGGTGATGTCGTAGTGGTGGGCCGCGGCGGGAGGCGTGCGGTCCCATGGGCCCTGCGCGCGGGCCTCGGCGAGGGCGCGCGCGAAGGAGTCGGCGCCCCCGGGTACACGCCGGGCGCCCTCGGCGGCCTCCGGGGGCAGGTCCTCGACCGCCGGGCAGGAGACGTACCGGACGGGCAGCCCGGCGGCGAGTGCCTCCACGACCGCGAGGCCGAAGGCCTCCTCGGGGCACGGGGAGGCGAGCAGGTCCATCGCGGAGGTGAGGGAGGGCAGGTCGGGGCCGGGGGTGCCGTCCGGCAGATACGGGCGTTCGCCGGTGAACAGCACCCGGTCGGCCACCCCGGCGTCCCGCGCGGTGCGCCGCAGGACCTGCTCCTCCGGGCCGCCGCCGACCAGCAACAGCCAGTAGTCCTCGGGGAGTTGGGTCAGGGCGTCGATGAGGTCGCCGAAGCGCTTGCCCGGCGTGAGCCGTCCGACGGCGCCGACGACGTACGCCCCCTCGGGCAGCCCGAGGCTCTGGCGCGTGCGGTGCCGGGCGACCGGGTCGAAGCGGAAGCGGGCCAGGTCGATGCCGTTGGGGACGACCGCGATGCGGGACGCGGGCACGCCCCAGCGGCGCAGGCGCTCGGCGACCGTGGGCGACACCGCGACGGTGGCGCGGCCGAGCCGTTCGCCGGTGAGGTAGAGGGCGCGGACCCCGGCGGTCAGCCGCCGCCCCTCCATCTGCGAGTCCCCGAGGGAGTGTTCGGTGGCGACGACCGCCCGTACGCCCGCGAGCCGGGCGGCGATCCTGCCGTACACGCAGGCCCGGTAGAGGTGGGTGTGCACGAGGTCGTAGCCGCCGGAGCGGATCACGTTCACCAGCCGGGGGAGGGCGGCCAGGTCCCGGTTGCCGGCCATGCCGAGGTGGACGACCCGGACGCCGTCGGCGATCAGACCGTCGGCGACCGAGCCCGGGTTGGTGAGCGTCACGACATCGCAATCGACCGGCAAGTGCCGCAGCAGCAGCCGGAGTTGCTGCTCCGCGCCGCCGACCCCGAGCCCGGTGATGATGTGCAGGGCCTTCACCGCCGTCACACCCCCTCGACCGGTCGGCGCCGCAGCCGGTGCAGCCGGTACTTGAGATGCAGGCGTGCGGCGGTGTCGTTCTCGCCGATGTGGACGCGGGGGAGGGCGTGCACTCCGTTGAGCTGTCCCGGGTCGATGGCGCAGCCGTATCCGTAACCGGCCGCCTTCACGGCGTCCGCGGCTCGTTGGTCGACGGTTCCGTACGGGTAGCAGAACCCGTCGACCGGAGCGCCGCTCAACTCCGAGAGTGCCGCTCTGCTTTCGGCGACCTCGGCGTGCAGCAGCTCGTCGTCGGCCTTCGTCAGGTCGACGTGCGTCAGCCCGTGCGACCCGATCTCGACTCCGGCCTTGGCGGCGGCACGGATGCCGTCCGCCGTGAGCAGCGGTTTGCGCGGGCCCAGCGGATCCCAGGCGTTCTCGCCGCCGAGCCGTCCCGGCAGCACGAAGAGGGTCGCTCCGCACTCCCAACGCTCAAGTACCGGAAGGGCGTTGGTGAGGAAGTCGGCGTACCCGTCGTCGAAGGTCAGCCCGACGAGCCCCTTCCCCTCGCCCCGGGAACGGGCGGCGAGCAGCTCGGCCACGCCCACACCCCGCAGGCCCCGGCGGTGCAGCCACCGCAGTTGGGCGTCGAGGCGTTCGGGCGTGACCGTGATGCGGTACGGGTCGTCCGAGCAGTCGCCCACGGAGTGGTACATCGCCACCCAGGGAACGGGCCCCGGGCGGGCGCCTCTTCGGGTTCGGTCAGCGGACGCGGCGGTGGCGGGGACGGCGGGGACGGGTGCGCTTGCGGGCATGCGGAAGCCTTCGGGTCATGGAACGTACGGAACGGAGTGCGAGTACGAAGCTCTGCACGGCCTGGGCCCCCATGAGCCGGCCGAGCAGGAAGAAGACGACGGTCACGACCGCGGTACCGGCGGCGAGCCCCGCCAACGGCCCGTCGATCCGGCTGGTCACGAACGCCCCCGCAGCCGCCGCGCACACCGCCGCGCGCACCGGCTTGCTCAGCTCGGCCACCACCCGCCGGGTCCGGATCGGCACACTGCGCGGCCCCATGCCGTACAGCAGCAGGGCGGCCGACACCGTGATCCCGGCCGCGTTGGCGGCGGCGATCCCGCGCACCCCCCACGGACCGACCGCCCACGCGCCGATCCAGGAGGTCGCGACGATGCCCACGGCCATCGCGGCCAGCGGGTACCAGGTGGGCCGGTTCGAGGAGAAGTACGAGCGGACGAGCGCGCCGACCAGCGTGTGACCGAGCAGCCCGACCGCGTACACGCGCATCACGGTGGCCGTCGCGTCGGTGTCCCGGGCGGTGAACGCGCCCTGCTGGAAGAGGAGTTCGATGATCTGCGGTGCACTGGCGACCACCGCCGCCCCGCCCAGCAGCACCACCCAGGCAGCCAGTGCGAGATCCCGCTCCACCCGGTCGCGGGCCCGCTCGGTGTCGCCCTCCGCGATGGCCTGCGCGACCACCGGGAAGGTGACCGTGCACAGCATCAGCGACAGCGTCATCGGGATCTGCGCGACCTTCTGCGCGTAGTTCAGGTGCGAGATGGCCCCGGCGGGGAGCGTGGAGGCGAGGAACCGCTCGATGAGCACCTGGGACTGCCGGGTCAGCGCGAAGAGCAGCACGGGCGCGACGAGCGCGAACGCCATCGGCGCCCCCGACGACGCCTCGTCGACCACGATCTCCTCCGGTACGGCCGACCGGCGCCGCCGCAACTGCCGTAGAACTGAGGGCAGTTGGGTCACGACCATCAGGGCGCCGCCCACCGCCACCCCGACCGCCGCCGAGCGCACCCCCCAGCGCCCGCCCAGCACGAACATCGACGTGATGATGCCGACGTTGTAGGCCACGTAGATCGCCGCCGGCGCCAGGAATCGCCGGTGCGCGCGCAGGGCCGCGCTGCAGTACCCGGCGAGCCCGAAGGTGAGGACGCAGGTGGCGGTGAGGCGGGTGCAGTCCACGGCGAGCGACGGGTCGGGCAGGCCGGGGGCCAGCGCCTCGACCAGGTAGGGCGCGGTGGCGATCAGCAGCGCGCCGGCCGCCGTGAACGCCAGCGCGAGCCGGGGCAGCGTCGTGGCGACCAGCGCCCGCACCGGATCGCCCGAGGCGCCGCGTGCCCGCTGGGCCAGCGCCATGCTGAACGCCGGGATCAGGACGAAGGCCAGCCCGTCCTCGATGAGCAGCGTCGCCGCGAACTCCGGCACGGTCCACGCGACCAGGAAGGCGTCCGTGTCACTGCCGGCTCCGAACAGCCGGGCCAGCGACTGGTCCCGGACCAGCCCGAGCAGCGCGCCCGCGACCGAGAGGACAGCGGTGATGAGGGTGGCCTGGGCAAGGAACTTCCGTGAAACGGGGGCGAGTTCGGCGGGGCTGTCGTCGCCGCTGCCTCGGCTGTACCGGCTGTCCGCGTCGGCCTTCCGGTCTCCCCCGCCGGTCGACTCGACCGGCGAAGCGGCGCGTGCGGGGGGCAGCGTCACCTTGGCGTCTCCCTCGGCCCTGGCGGGCTCCACCTTCATCGCGCCGAGGCCTTCGGCGCTTCGTCGCCGCCGGCGAGGGCCCACCAGGCGACGAGCCCGAAGGCGACGGCCGTCAGCACGGTCGCGGGCCCGCCGATGTCGGCGTACAGGAAGTCGATCAGCTGCCAGATCAGCAGCCCGCAGGCGGCGAGGGCGCAGTCGAGACCGGCGCCGGACTGCGACCGCCTCGCCCGCACCAGGCCCCGCAGGCCGCACACCAGCAGCGCCAGCCAGCTGCCGGCGAGGGCGAGGAGACCGATCAGCCCCTGCTCGCTCAGCACCAGCAGATACATGTTGTGCGGGGACAGCAGCGGCTGTTTGCGGTACGCGGCGCCCGCGCCCTCCGTGTCACTGCCCGAGGACAGGGCCAACGAGGCGTGTCCGTCGCGGTGTTCGGGGAAACCCTTCAACCCGACGCCGGTGAGCGGCTGTTCGCGCCACATGTCGGTCGCCGCCGCCCACATCGTGTACCGGTCGGTGACCGACTGGTCGGGGGCGTCGGCGACTTGGGTGATGCTGCTGATCCGCTCCTGCAACATCGCCGTACCGATGCCGAACCCGCCGACCAGGATCACGGCCGAGGCGGCCACCACCGCGCCCACCTTCAGCGCGCGCCGCATCCCGGCCAGCGCCAGCTGGATCGCGCAGGCCGCCGCCGTGGCGATCCAGGCGCCCCGGCTGAAGGACAGCGCGAGCGGGGCCAGCAGCACCAGGGAGCAGGCGATGGCAACGGCCCGCTGCCAAGGGGCAGTTGACCCCAGGGCCAGCCCCACCGAGCACATCAGCCCGAACGACACGACGGTCGCCATGCCCATCACATCGGCGGGCCCGAAGGTGCCCACGGCCCGGATCTCCTCGCCCTGGTAGGAGGCGCCGGTCCCGGTCGCGTACTGGTGCACCCCGACCGCCCCCTGCCACAGGGCGAGCCCGACGAACGACCAGACGAGCACCCGGAAGTCACGCCGGTCGCGGACCAGCAGCAGCACCGACGCCGGGACGAGCACGAAGATCTGGAGGTAGCGCCCCAGGCCCCCGATCCCCGCCGCCGGCGAGGACGCCCCGACAGCCGCGACCGCGAGCCCCACCACGGGCAGCCCGAGCACCACGGCGGCTGTGCGCGACAGGGGGCGCCGCCGATCCCGTACGAGCCGGATCGAGCAGTACACGACCATGAGCCCGGAGACGGCGTCGGCCGGGGTGGCCCCGCCGTCGGTGCCCTGCGTGGCCGGCAGCCCCAGCAGGGCGATCACCAGGACGACCGGCAGGAGCGGAGCGAAGGAGGCGACGTACGGGAAAGGCACTCGGCGTGGCATCGCCAGTGTGGGGGTGTGGCTGCTCACGTGCGCTCAACTTCCTGTCGGCCGGACGAGCGCGGCGGCGGTGCGCAGCAGGATGCAGATGTCCTGCCACAGCGACCAGTTGTCGATGTAGGCGTTGTCGAACCGGCAGCGGTCCTCGATCGAGGTGTCGCCGCGCAGACCGTGGATCTGGGCGAGCCCGGTGATGCCGGTCTGCATCCGGTGGCGGGCCGCGTAGCCGGGGTAGGTCTGGCTGAACTTGGCGACGAAGTACGGGCGTTCGGGCCTCGGCCCGACCAGGCTCATATCGCCCCAGAAGACGTTCCACAGCTGGAGGAGCTCGTCCATCGAGGTACGGCGCAGGAAGCGGCAGAACCAGTTCATCCGCCCTTCGTCGGCGACGCTCCAGCGGGTCGCCGACTCCATCTCGTCGACCGGACGGTGGGTGCGGAACTTGAGGAGGGTGAAGGGCCGCCCGTCCTTGCCGATGCGCTCCTGCTTGAAGACCACACCCCGCCCACCGGTCAGCCGCAGCACCACCGCGCACAGCAGCAGCACCGGCGAGATCAGCAGCAGCAGACCCCCGGAGACCAGCACATCGAGCAGCCGCTTGCCGATGCTGCCCGGCCGGTCCGGCGCCATCGCGAGCCGTCGGCAGGAGAACCCGGCGAGCCGCTCGGCGTTCTCGTACGAGGGCGACTCGGCGTCGATCTCCCACACCGTGCAGCCCGACTCCGCCAACGCCCGCAGCAGCGGCCCCTGTTCGGCCCGTACGGAGGGATGGACGGCGAGCACGGCCCGCACACCGTTCTGGATCAGCGCCCGCTGGACCTCCTCGCCGGTGGTCAGCACGGGCAGGCCCGCCCCGCCGTCCGGGTGGTCGGTGACCAGCCCCACCGGCCGTACCCCGCAGGCCGGGTGGCGCAGGAACGCGGCGGCCACGTGCCGGGCGGTACCGGCCGGGCCGATGACGAGGGCCGTGTGCGGGCGGCGCAGCAGCGCCCGCCGCCGCCACCAGTGCACGGTCGCCCGCCCGGCGGCACTCGTCGCCGTCTGCGCCGCGCAGCCCAGGACGAGGGTCCGTACGGCCAGCGCGTCGGCGGGCGCGTACGTCCCGACCACGGCCGCGAGCGCCAGCCAGCCCATCGCGATCCGGCCGCAGACGGCGGGCAGTTCGTCGAGGAACGCGGGCATCGACTCGGGCAGGTAGAGCGAGGCCCGCGCGTTCAGCACGACCACGCCGAGCAGCAGCGCGCCCACGAGGAAGGGATGGCGCTGTGGCTCGGTCAGCGCCAGGGCGCCGAGGAGAGCGGCCGCGCAGTCGACGGCGAGCAGCGGCAGCGGGGAGGCCGGCCGGAGCGCGGGGCGCCGGCCGGCCGGGAATCTGAAGCCGTCGGCCGCCCCTCTGGGCGGGAACACCGAGACGGCCGACGCTTTCGAGAATCTGTGCTCCCGCGGCCCACCGCCGGGGGAGGGGACGGTACTTTCCGCAGTCACGAGTGGATGGACTCCCTGTACTCGGCGCGTACGGGCCGCACGGCGTACGCGGTGATCAGCTCGCGGTACACGCCCGCGACGGCCTCGGCGGTGTGCCGCACGTCGTGCGCGGACAGGACGTGCCGGCGCCCCAACCGACCCAGCGACTCGCGCAGCGGCGGGTCGAGAAGCAGTTCGGTGACGGTCCGGGCCAGCGCGGCGGGGTCCTCGGCCGGCACCAGGCAGCGCGGTACGAGAGCGGCCGGCAGACTCTCGCGTCCACCGTCCACATCGGTGACGACCACCGGCCGCCCGCAGGCCATCGCCTCCAGCGGCGCCAGCGCCATGCCCTCCCACCGTGACGGCAGGACGGCCAGATCGGCGGCCCGGTACCAGGGGACGGCATCGGCGACGGCCCCCGCGAACAGCACGGAGTCAGGGGCGAGCGCCCGCAGCCGCTCGGCGTCCGGCCCGTCCCCGACGAGCACGAGCCGCGCCCCCGGCACCCGTTCCACGACCGTGTCCCAGGCCCGGAGCAGCACGTCCTGGCCCTTCTGCCGGCACAGCCGTCCCACGCACACGACCAGCGGAGCGGCCGGATCGACGTCCGCGAGCAGCGGAATCCCGGCCCGTACGGGGTGCACGGCAGCCGGGTGGAAGCGCTCGGTGTCGATCCCGTTCGGGATGACCCGCCACTGCCCGGCGATCCCGGCATCTTCGCCCGTCGTCCGCTCGGCCTCGCTGACGCACACCACCCGGGAGGCCCAACGCGCTCCCCACTGCTCCCACTTGAGAGCCAGTGCCGCCGTGGATCCGCCGACCGCCTCGAACGACCAGGCGTGCGGCTGGAACACCGTCGCCACCCGCCCCCGTACCGCCAGCCGGGCGGCGAGCCCGGCCTTGGCGCTGTGCGCGTGCACGACGTCCGGCCGCACCGCTTCGACCACTCGCCCGAGCCGCCGCACCTCCCCGAGGAGCGAGGGCCCCGGCGCACGCGTCGCGTGCCAGGGGTGTACGTCGGCGCCGAGCGCCCGGAGCTGCGGGGCGAGGCCGCCGCCGTCCGGGCAGGCGACCGTGACATGGAGACCGGCGGCGAGCTGGGCCCGAGCCAGGTCCGTCACGACCCGGGCGGCCCCGCCGTCCACCGGCTGGGTGACGTGCAGGACCCGTGGCCGGGGGTCGGGTGCTGACAGTTGCATGCGCGGTTTCCTCGCTCACGGGTGGCGGCGTTGGACGCGCCTCGGCCTACTGCCGGGCGTCGACGGCGACGAAAAGTGCGCCGGCCCACGCCGCGTCCCGCTGGGAAACGAGCCGGAAGGCCAGCTGGTCACCGCCGCGCCGCAGCGCCGTACCCAGTTCGAACACGTCGGAGTCGTAGCCGAGGGTGTTCGAGTACGCCGGAACGCGCTCCGAGACGGCGCCGCCGATCGTGGAGTTCAGCACGTCGTCAGTGGGGTTCGCCGCGTCCCCGAGCGCGGTTGTGCGCCCCGCGGCGGACACCGTCAGGGAGTCGCCGGTGCTCCCGCGGTCCCCGTTGTAGGCGACCAGACCCGCGCGCCCGTTCGCGCCCGCCGGGAACGCCAGTTCGCCCAACCGGACCAACGGACCGTCACCCTCGCGCGCCCCCAACGCGTCGAACCCGTCCCACACGGCGAGGTGCCGCAGCGGCTCCGCCGCGTTCTCGTACGCCACGACCAGCGTCCAGCCGCCCCACGCTCCGGTCGCCGATCTGCCCATCGCCACGTTCACCTGCGCGACCGTGTACAGCCCCGAACCGCTCTCCCGGACCATGTTCGTGACGTCGGCGGAGGCCTGGAAGGCGTCGGCGCCGCCCGCCACCCGGTGCCCGACGACCGAGTCCGCGAGCAGCTCCTTGTACTCGCCGCCGGGCTCGGCGACCAGCACCCGCCCGTTGTCCTTCGGCGGCTTCTGCTCACCCACCTTGAGGTTGCCGCCCCAGTACAGCCGCGCGTACGAGACCCGGCCGCCCTCGGGCACCCGGACCTCGGCACGGCTGGAGTTGTACGTGTTCGGATCGGTGTCGACATCGACGTAGAACATGTCGAGGTCACCGTTGACCGCCGGGGTCTCGCCGTTGCGGACGCCGGGGCAGGTGCCGAGGGTGGCGCGGCAGCTGATGGACGTGTTGGCCGCGCGGACGATCCCGCCGTGCTGGAGCGCCCGGTACCGCTGGGCGAACGCGAGGCGCTCCGCCTCCTCGTCGGCGGGTGGCGCGGCCGTCGCCGTACCTCCCGGAGTCCAGATCGCGGCGAGGGCAAAGACGCCCACCATCGCACGGCGCAGCAGAAGGCCCGGAGAAATGCGCATGACCGGCGTTGCCCTTTCGGGGAAAAGGTCGTGGACCGACGGACAGACAGAAAAATCGACCAGCGGACGGACGGAAAATCTGCACATCACTTATGTGCCGCGTGCGCTCCCGGTCTGTTTCACGCGACGGATTCCGGTGGCGATCCGGTAATCCGAAGGGATCGGGAGGCGTCGCAGGGGCTGTGAACGGGCGCGGGGAGGGGGTTTTGGGTGGTTTTGGGGTGACTGTGGGACGGTGCGTCACTCTAGCCGCTATGCGTATTTATTGGTGAAACATGGCAACTGTGTCGGAACCGTCAAGCAGGGTGATCCGAGAGATCACCCCATTGGCGGCACAACCTGGGCGCGCGCCACGCGTTGACACAGCACCGGGCATCCCCGCCCGGATGTTTGTGAACAACTTCCAAGGAGCACTTCTCCATGTCGCGTATCGCGAAGGGCCTTGCCCTTTCCACCGTTGCCGTCGCCGCTGTGGCGGGTACCGCCGGTGTCGCCGCCGCCGACAGCGACGCGCACGGCGTCGCTGCCCACTCCCCGGGCGTCCTGTCGGGCAACGTCCTGCAGGTTCCGGTCCACATCCCGGTCAACGTCTGCGGCAACACCATCAACGTCATCGGTCTGCTGAACCCGGCGTTCGGCAACACCTGCGTCAACGACTGACGTAGTCGGCGCGGACCCTTCTGCCGGCCGTCCTCCTTTCCAGGGAGGGCGGCCGGTTCGCGTTTGCGGTGTTGCCCCGAATGGGGGGAGGGGCGGCCAACTCGCAGGGGAGACCTTGACATGGGGCCTCACCAGGCACGACGCACGGGACCGAGCCGACGGTTCGTCACTTTGTGCGCGCGACCGGTTGCAGATGGCAACGGTGGATTCGACGGTGGGCACATCACCCGATGCATCACCGCACCACCGAAAGGAACTTCCATGCGTGCTCTGCCCGCACGGCGTATCGCGTCCACCGCACTCTGCGCCACCCTCCTGCTCGGAATAGGCGCACCGGTCGCCCTGGCGGCCGACGGCGACGCGGCCCGCGAGCGCGGCCACGCGGTTTCCCAGGCGCCCGTGCCCAACGCCGACGCGCTCCTGGCGCAGGTCAAGTCACTGGGCGACGTGGGTGGCGTGCTCAAACCCGTCACCGATCTGCTGACCGCCACGCTCAAGGCGGACAACGGCCAGCTTCCGCTGGACGAGGCGACGAAGCTGGGTGACGCCGTGAAGGAGGCCATCGCGGCGGCCTCGGCGGCGGCACCCGCGGCACCGGCGGTACCGCCGGTGGCCCTGCCGACGACCCCGGAGGCCCCGGCGACCCCGGCCCTCCCTGAGACGCCCGCCGTGCCGACCACCCCGGCCCTCCCTGAGACGCCCGCCGTGCCGACCACCCCGGCCCTCCCTGAGACGCCCGCCGTGCCGACCACCCCGGCGCTCAAGAACGCCGAGGGCGCCGCGGATGCCAAGGCGGTCAAGGGTCCGTTCGACATCAAGGCCGACGCGCTCGTCGCGCTCCAGAAGGCGGTCGACACGCTGCTCAAGGCCGTCACCTCCGGCGATGTCGCCCAGGTGGTGCCGGCCGTCACCGGTGTGGTGACCAGCCTCGTCGGTCTCCTCGCCGCCACGCTGCTCGGCGGCGGGCTGCCGGCGCCGGACCTGGCCGGTCTGCCGGCGCTGCCGAAGCTGCCGGTGGAGGTGCCGCCGCTGCCGGTGCCCGTACCGCCGCTGCCGGTCCGCTGAAGCCGGGGCGGTACTGAGGCGAAGCAGTCGCCACCCCAGCCGTTGTGCCGACCCTCACCGGTCGGCACAACGGCTGTTCTTCTGCCCGTGCGCCAATTGCGCTTGTGCGTCAATCCGTTGAACGCATTCCGCATCCTGCATCCTGCATTCCTGATGGCTGCAGGCCGCAGAAATTTTCTGCGTACGGGGTTTCCGCCGCGACGGGGGCTCGTTAGGCACGGCGACAGAATTCTCTCTGGTGACATGAGTTGCCGAAGAAAGGAACACGATGAAGTCCCTGAAGGCTGCCGCTGTTGTTGCCGGGTCCCTGGTCATCGCCGGAGCCGCCGCGCCCGCGTTCGCCTACGACACCGCCGACCTCACGCCCACCAGCCTCAACGGCGCTGTGAACACGCTCACCAAGGGCCCCCTCGACGTACAGCAGCTGCAGCCGCTCCAGCAGCAGTCGAACGCGCTCGACACCGAGAACAAGGAGTCGGCGCTCAGCACGGTGAAGGGCGCGACGACCGCCCTCAACTCGAACGGCGGGCTGCTCGGCGGCCTCCCCCTCCAGGGCTGAGCGGGAAATCGAAAGGACCGGTTCCGTCGCGCGGAATCGGTCCTTCGTGCTGTTCGAGTACCGTCCCTCTTTCGTGTGGAGACCCGGCGAGAAATCCCCCGGTCGAGTGAGAACGCGGCCGGGCGCACCAATACGCGCCGATAAGGTTCCGCGGTGACCTCAACCTCAAGCGAAACGCGCCCTTTCCGCATCGCCGACCTGGGCACGCTCGTCGTCATGGCGTGGAGCGGTGACGCCCCCGACGGCCACATGCCCTACCTCCTCGCCTACTCCCTCGGGGACGGTGAGGGCGGCCCGGAGGCCTCGGCCGTCGCCGTCGAGCAGCTCCTGGCCAACACCGGTCTGCCGGTCGGCGGCGACATCGTCGACGGTTCCACCCGGCCGAGCCTGCCGGTGACCCTGCTCGTCGAGTCCGGTTCGGCCGTCGTCAACATGCCGCAGCTCAACGCCCAGTGCACCCCGCCCCCGGAGTGGCTCACCGCGGTCGCCGAACGAGGCTTCGCCTACCTCGTGTTCACCACCCGCGCCTGGCCCGAGGCCCAGCCCGGCAAGGTCGTCGAGCCGGAGACGCTGGCCGCCTTCGCGGGCGCCGAGGAGACCCTGACCGCCGCGGCCCACGTCATCCTCCCGGCCCGCAAACTGCGCGGCTGAGGGCCGCCGGCAGACCGGCCCGGACAGCGCTCGGCCGATCCGTCCGACCGGACTGATCGGCCGACTATTGCCCCACTCGGGGGAATCTTGAGCTGATGCGCATCCCAGGATCGTTACGCGGTAAGGACTACACCCCGATTCCCGTAAAGGACCGCACCTGCCATGAAGTCGACCACTCGAACCCTTGCCGCCGCTGTCCTCACCGGCGTGGCGGCGGCGATGGGCGCCGCGGCCCCCGCTGTCGCGGCGGACACGGTCCCCGTCCCCGTACCGCTGGACGGTGTCGAGAAGTCCCTCAACGTCCAGCTGCCCAAGGTCGGTGGCGAGCTGCCGCTGGCCACGCCGGGTGTGCCCGACGGGCCGCGGTACGTCGAGGGCCGGCTGATCCCCGCGTCCGTTTTGCCGCAGGTGCCGTTCGGTGCCGCGCTGCCCGGGCTGTCCGCCGAGACGCCGCTGCCGCAGGTGATCGGGAAGGGCTTCGACGAGGCCGGTCTCAGCGTCCCCGCGGCCGACCTGCGGACCCTGACCCCCGGCCTGTCCGTGGACACCCCGCTGAGCGCGCCGAACCCCGAGGTGTTCGGCCTGCCGACGCTCAAGGAGCCCGAGGCCGCCGTGCTGACCCCGCTGCTGCAGACCGCTCCGACGGCGGCCCTCGGACTCGGCTCCCTGTAAGGGGCGTTGGGGCGAAACCCTGAGAACTGGACCCTCTGGGCCCGGGGTTGCGCACCCGGCCCGGTCACCGGGCGGTCGCCGCTACCGAACGAACCGAACCATGTGACAGGGAGACAGCGTTGTTCGTCAGCAGAGTGCCGCAGGGCCCCCCGGGTCCCCGTGCCCGTACCGGAACGCGGCGGGACGCGCTGCGCGCCCTGTGCGCGTCGGCCCTCGCCCTGGCCGTGGTGCCGGTCGTCGCCGCCGTGTGGCCCCGGCGGGAGGCGGGCGACGAGGTGTCGTCCTTCGACGAGACATACCGGGGCCGTCGGCTGCGCGGTACGAAAACCGGCGCCGGCGCGGACCACCGCGACCACCTGGCCCACGTCCTGCGCGCCCCCGGCGACGGGCGGTGGCACGTCACCGTGGACGGCCGGCCGCTGCACCTGATGCGGCGCGCGGACGGGACGTATCTGAGCATGGTCGACCACTACCGCTCGTATCCCACACCCCTGGAGGCGGCCCGTGCGGCTGTCGACGAGCTGGGGCCCGGGCGGCGGTTGACGGTCGCCGGCGGGGGAGGGGGCGGTCGTGGCGTACACGCGTAAGGACGTCAGCACGCTGACGCGGGGCGAGCGGCGGCGGTTCGTCGGGGCGCTGCTCGAACTCAAACGGCGGGGCGAGTACGACGAATTCGTGCGCACCCACATCGAGTACTACGTCTCCGACGGCGAGGACGGGCTGCGTACGGCCCACATGGCGCCGTCCTTCCTGCCCTGGCACCGGCACTTCCTGCTGGACCTGGAGGCGGCGCTGCAACGTGTCGACGCGTCGGTGACGGTGCCGTACTGGGACTGGACCCGGGACCGTACGGCGACCGCGGCGCCCTGGAGCGAGGATCTGCTCGGTGGTACGGGGCGGCGCTCCGACCAGCGGGTCATGACCGGGCCGTTCGCCCGTGGGCACGGTGACTGGACGATCCGGGAGAGCGTCACCGACGGCGACTTCCTCACCCGGGACCTCGGCCGCGCCCGCGAGCCGCTCGCCCTGCCGACCCGGCAGGACCTCGACTGGGCGCTCGACGATCCCGTCTACGACGTGTCGCCCTGGAACTCGACGTCCGCGAAGGGGTTCCGCAACAAGCTCGAAGGGTGGGGGAGCGGGCGGGGCGTCCGTTCCTGGCGCAATCACAACCGCGTCCACCGCTGGGTCGGCGGGCACATGGTCGGGGGCGCCTCCGTCAACGATCCCGTCTTCTGGCTGCACCACGCCTTCGTCGACCTGTGCTGGTCGCGCTGGCAGCGGCGGCACGGAGCGGGCGCCACGCGCTATCTGCCCGCCGAGCCGCCGGAGTTCGGCGACGCGCAGCGCGACCGGGTCGTGGCCCGGCACGAGACGCTGCCGCCGTGGGACGTGACGCCGGACCAGTTGGAGGACCACAGCCAGATCTACCGGTACGCGTAACGAGGTACGGGCGCGAAAGAGCCCCGACGGTGGGACCGTCGGGGCTCTTTCGGTTGCGTACGACGTCAGCTGCCGTAGCCGCCGGGGCCGGGGTTGCCCTTGTGGTCGTCGTCGCTCACGTTGACGCAGGTGTTGCCGAAGGCCGGGTTCAGCAGGCCGATCACGCTGATCGTGTTCCCGCACACGTTGACCGGCACGTGGACCGGGACCTGCAGGACGTTGCCGGACAGGACGCCGGGCGAGCCGACGGCCTCGGCGTTGGCACCCGCGTCGGCCGTGGCCATACCGGCACCGCCGAGCACCACGGCACCGGTGCCGAGAGCGGCGACGGCTACCTTCGCGATGCGAGACATCACGTTCTCCTTTGGTTCGATGAGTGCGGGCACACGACTCGCGCCCGCACTCCCCCTACAACGCGCCCGCTCACTCCTGGTAACGGCGTCCAGACGGTCGTCACCCTTTTCGAAGCGCACGGGTTAACCTCAGGCATGGCATCCGACCAGGCCGGCCAGAACGAGCGGCAGCAGACCGAGAACGTGTTGCGGACCTTCGTAGGGGAGGACGGTCGTCTCGCGCGGCTGCCCGCCCACCGCAGTCATGAGGTGACCGAGCTCCGGCGGGTTGCCGAGGAGCCCTTCGAGACCGGGGTGGACTATCCGGAGCGGCTCGTCGACGAGCGGCTGCGGGTGTGGTGCGAGGCGGGCGCCGAAGCCGCCTGAGTGACCGTCAGCAGGCCCGCTCTCCGCAGGACAAGGGGGGCGGGCCTTTGTGTGTCCGGACGGGAACGGTATCGGGTCCATAACTGTCGTGGACCAGTTCGCGAATCCTGTGTGAAGGTCTCCAAGTGAGCGTAAGCGGAACCTTTTTGACGCTCCCTTGACTGATAAGATCATCCCACTTTCAGTAGGCTGAGGCGCGCCACGCGCACGGGGGACAGTCTCTAAGGGCCCCATCGCGAAGGAGTGGCTGAGTTGGTTCGCCGGTAACCGCCGGTAAGGTTCGCCAGCGGGCGAGGCCCGGAGTTCCAGGCCAGGACCCAGCGGACTGCAACTGCTCCTGT
Organism: Streptomyces sp. NPDC020898; assembly: GCF_044333925.1. Taxonomy (NCBI): domain Bacteria; kingdom Bacillati; phylum Actinomycetota; class Actinomycetes; order Kitasatosporales; family Streptomycetaceae; genus Streptomyces; species Streptomyces sp. NPDC020898. The sequence continues at coordinate 1,351,712 of NZ_JBIRRV010000001.1, read as the reverse complement.
CGCAAGGCGACTTGAAGAGAGTCTCATGACGTCATTGATCCAGGATCCAATACTGTGGATCTTGTTCGTGGTCTTGGTCGCTGCGGTCGCCGCAGTGATGCGAGCCCGGAGAACCAATATGGCGCTCCGCAGGAAGAGCAACGACCTGCAGAGTGCCCGTGAAGCCGCACAGAACGAGCGTGACCGGCTCTATGCGGAATACACCCAGCTGAACGCACAGCACGCCAACGACCTGGCGGCGGTGCGCAAGGACGCGGAGGAGGACACCAAGGCGGTCCTGAAGTCCGCGATGCGGACGCTCCAGGTTCTCGCCGACGAACAGCAGCTCATCATCGAGAAGTCGCAGCGCCGGTACGGCGACGACGAACAGGTCCTCAGCGACCTGATGATGATCGACCACACCAACAGCCAGTTCGGCCGCCGTGCTCAGGGCATCGCCGTGCTGTGCGGCGGCTGGCTCGGCCGCCGCGAGCGAACCGCCTCCGTGTACGACGTGGCCCGCAGTGCCCAGGGCCGCATCAAGCACTTCGACCGCGTCACCATCAACACCCAGGTGAACGTCTCGGTGGCCAGCCGGGCCGTCGAGCCCATCGCGGTCGTCCTCGCCGAGCTGCTGGCCAACGCCACCAACTACAGCGCGCCCGGCACCCGCGTCGACATCAACATCCAGGCCGTACCCACCGGTGTCTGCCTGATCGTCGACGACGCCGGCCTCGGTATGAACACGGAGGAGAAGGCGCGGGCCACCGTCCTGCTCTCCCCGCAGGCACCGGTCGACATCACGAGCCTCGGCGACCCGCCGAAGTTCGGCTTCGCCGTGTCCGGGATGCTCGCCACCCGGTACGGCTTCAAGGTCTCTGTCGATTCGGTGTCCCCCTACGGCGGCGTACGGGCGGTGATTCTCTTGCCAGAGAACCTGTTGACGACGGACGTTCCCGAGCCGGAGGGCGGGGCTGCCAAGCCCGAGCCCCAGGCGGCCGAGACTCCTCCCGTCGCCCCGCAGCGGCTCACCCCGGTGGCCACCCCCGGCGGACCGCCGCGTCCGATCGGGACGACGGCGGGCGGCCTGCCCAAGCGGCGGCGGCGCGGCAGCCCGGTCGCCGTGGTGCCACCGCCGCCGGAGCCGGCCCAGCCGGAGCACAACAACGAGGTGACGGCCTCACGTATCGGTGCGTTCCAGCGCGGAACGCTGCTCGGGCGGGATACGACCACTTTGGAAGGACCACAGGACCAGTGAATCCCGATCTGTCGTGGGTGCTGAACGATGTGCTGCAGGTGCGCGGTGCCCGTCACGCGATCCTCGTCTCGGCCGACGGCCTGCTGCTCGAACGGTCCAGTGACATCGAACGCGACGCGGCGGAGACCAACGCCGCCGCGATGAGTTCGATGCAGTCCCTCAGCCGGGCCGTCGCCCCCTTCGTCGGCTTCGGGCTCGGCCTGTGGAAGCAGACGCTGATCGAGTACGACGGCGGCTGGATCTTCCTGATAGCCGCCGGCAGCGGTGCCTATCTCGCCGTGTCGGCCGCCCTGGACGTCGACATGGAGGCCATGTCGTTCCGGATGCAGCAGCAGGTGGGGGCGCTCGGGAAGGCGATGACCACCCCGCCGCGTCAGAACGCCGGTGCGGACGCATGAACGCGCACGGCGAGGAAGCTCCGGTCACGGTCACCAGCGACTTCGTCCGCTCGTACGTCATCACGGGCGGCCGCAGCCTGCCGACCGCTGACGACCTGTCCCTGCACACCCTGGTCACCCTGGCTCCGGACCGGGACGTGCCGCTCGGCGCCAGCCCCGAGGTACGGGCCATCTGGGAGCTGTGCGGCGGCGGTTACCTCTCCGTCGCGGAGGTCGCCGCGCACCTGACGCTCCCGGTGGGCGTCGCCCGGCTCCTGCTGACCGATTTATTCGAACAGGGTCATCTCCTGCGCCGTGCCGCGCCCCCACGCGCCCAGTCCGTCGACAGAGGAATCATCGAAAAGGTGCTGCATGGACTCGAATCCCTCTACGGCTGAGACGATCTACGTCTCAGACGCGGTGACCACCACCGCGAAGATCCTTGTCGTAGGGCACTTCGCCGTGGGCAAGACCACGTACATCGGTTCGCTGTCGGAGATCGCCCCGCTGCGCACCGAGGAGAAGATGACCCAGGCGTCCGCTCACGTGGACGATCTGAAGGGTGCGCCGGACAAGGTGACGACCACGGTCGCGCTGGACTTCGGCCGGCTCACGCTGAGCGAGGAACTGGTGCTGTACCTGTTCGGTACGCCCGGTCAGCAGCGCTTCATGCAGCTGTGGGAGGACATGGCCCGCGGCGCGCTCGGAGCCCTGCTCCTGGTCGACCCGTCCCGGCTGGTCGAAACGTTTCCGGTGATCGACCTGGTCGAGAAGTACGGCCTGGAGTACGCCATCGCCGTCAACACCTTCGACGCCGAGGGCGGCGAGTTCGACGAGGACGAGATCCGCGAGGCCCTCGACCTGCTGCCCGACACCCCGGTCGTCTACTGCGACGCCAGGGACCCGAAGTCGTCCGCGGGGGCACTGATCGCCCTCGTCCAGCACCTGCTCACCCGCGCGGCCTGAGCCCGGTCCCTCCCTCGTCCGGCCCCTCCCCGCACAAGGGGCCCGGACAGGGGGTCCGGGCATGGGCCGCGCACAAGGTTTTTCCTCACCCCCGTCCCCCGCCGCGAGGCGAGGGGAACCCAAAGGAACCTCCATGGACATACAGCACGCGGGTGCCACGCCGAGCGCTCCCGCCAGATGCCCCATGCACGGCGCCGACTTCGCCGCCGAACCGCACCGCATCTACGACCAGTTGCGCACCCACGGTCCGGCGGCCCCCGTCGAGCTCGCGCCGGGCGTGGACGCCACGCTCGTCGTCCAGCACGAGATGGCCCTCAGGGTGCTGCAGAACACCACCCTGTTCGCCCGTGACTCGCGCCGCTGGGCAGCGCTCAACGAGGGCCGTATCTCCCTCGACAGCCCCGTCCTGCCGATGATGGCGTACCGGCCCAACGTCCTGTTCACCGACGGTGCGGTGCACCTGCGGCTGCGCAAGGCCGTCACCGAGAGTCTCGCCAAGCTGAACATCAGCCGTATCCGGCGGGACGTCGAGCCCATCGCCGACTACCTGATCGACCAGTTCAGCGAGCGGGGCCGCGCCGACCTCCTCAACGACTACGCCCGGCTGATCCCGCTCCTGCTGTTCAACAAGATGTTCGGCTGCCCGGCCGACATCGGTGACCGCCTCACCACCGGCATGTCCGCCATGTTCGACGGCCAGGACGACGCGCTCAAGGGCATGGAGCAGGTCGCCACCTGCCTCCAGGAGCTGATCACGCTCAAGCGCCGCGAGCCCGGCGACGACGTGACCTCGTGGCTCATCCAGCACCCCGCGGGCCTCAACGACGAGGAACTCCGGGACCAGTTGATCGTGCTGATGGGCGCGGGCCTCGAACCGCAGCGCAACCTCATCGCCAGCTCCCTGCTCCTGCTGCTGTCCGACACCTCGTCGGAGCGTGGCAGCGGCATGCTGGTCGAGGAAGCCATCGACCACGTGCTGTGGAACAACCCGCCCATCGCCAACTACGCCACGCACTACCCGATGCAGGACGTCGACCTCGGCGGTGTACCGGTCGACGCGAACACCCCGGTCGTCATCAGTTTCGCCGCCGCCAACAGCGACCCGGCCCTCAACGAGGCCCGCCAGATGGCCAGCAAGGGTGCTCATCTGGCCTTCGGCGCGGGTCCGCACGCCTGCCCGGCGAAGGACCCGGCCCTGGTCATCGCGCTGACGGCGATCGAGAAGATCCTCAACGCGCTGCCCGACCTGACCCTCGCGGTCCCGCAGGACAGCCTGATGTGGCGCCCCGGCCCCTTCCACCGCGCGCTGTCCGCGCTCCCGGTGCGGTTCAGCCCGACGCCGGCCACCCGGATGGCGGCGGCGATGAGGAACCAGGCCCCGATGCCCGCGGCGACCGAGCCGGCCCACCGGCCCGCCCCGCAGCCGGCGGAGGCCCCGGCGGCCCGGCAGGAGCAGCGGAAGAAGGGGTTCTGGAGTTCCTTCCTCGATGTCTTCCGGATCTGAGGACCGACTGCCCACCCATTTACGCCGGTTGAGTCGAGGACCACGGCGAAGGGGCCGCACCTGCTGATGGCAGGTGCGGCCCCTTCGGGTGGGGACGACGGTCAGGCGGCCGTACCGGCGCCACCGGCGTTGCGGCGGCGGACCAGGAAGACCGCGCCGGCGCCGACGGCGACCGCGGCGCCGCCCGCGAGGGCGAAGGCCGGCAGCATGGAGCCGGCGCCGGTGCTGGCGAGGCTGCCCTGCGGGTCGATCTGCGTGTCGCCGGCCGGCTTGGCCGGCAGGGGGTCGCTGCCGCCCTGCGGCTTGGAGTCGTCCACATCGCCGGGCTCGGATCCGGCGGCGAGGATGTCGAACTCGTAGTACTCGCCGCCGGAGTAGACGCAGTTGCCCTCGTCGTCGGCGTACATGCCGATGCTGATGGCGAAGCCGAGACCGGCCGGGGCCTTCTTGTCCACGGACAGGCGCAGGTCGACGGAGAAGGACTCCTTGGCCTTGATGTCGGTGTAGCCGAGGTAGCCGGCGCCCTCGTCCTCCCCGTCGAGGGAGATGTCGGTCCAGTTGCCCGTGGACGGGTCCTTGAACTGGAGGGTGAGGTAGCTGGTGTCGAGGAAGAAGTCCTCCTCGTCGATCTGGCCGGCGAAGACGCCGAGGTCGACGCGCTGGTAGCTGTGGCTGCCGGTGTTCTCGACGTCGAGCTTGAAGCCGTGGAAGCCGCTGCCCGCGACGATCTTCGAGGGCAGGCCGGACAGGCCGGTGTGCAGTTCGTCGTCGAACCCGATGTCCTCGCCCTCCTCGCCTTCCGCGCACTCCACGGGACCCGGCGAGGACGTCGTCGACGCGGAGGCGGAGGGCGAGGCCGACACGGAGGCGGAGGCGCTGGGCGAGGCGCTGACCGAGGCGCTCGGCGACGTGGAGTCGGAGGCGGACGGGCTGGGCTCCTCCTCGGCCGGCGGGGACTCGCTCTCGGCCGGGGTCGACTCGGGGGCCGTCGGCGTGGTGTCGTCCGCCGGGGGCGTGGACTCCTCCTCGGCCGGGGTCGACTCACTGACCGTCGGCGACGGGCTGCCGTCCGTGGCGTACGCGGCCGGAGCCGCGAGCAGGACGGCCGGGGCGATGGCGGCTGTCGCGGCAGCGAGGGCCAGCGAACGACGAAGCTTCATGCAAACCTCAGAGGCAGGAGTGGTCGATGTGTTCGCAGACATGACCAGGAACGAGCACAAAGGGTTGTTCTAAACCTCACAACTTCCTTACGTGACGCGCGTCACAGGACGGCTCGGGGGGCTTGAGGGTTCGGCCGAGGGGCGGCCTGGGCGTTACGGGGTGTTGCCGGGCAGCTCTGCGAACTCCGCCAGTGCGTGGGTGAGCCACTGGGTCCAGAAGGTCTCCAGGTCGATGCCGGCGCGCAGGACCAGATGCTGGAGCCGGTCCTGGGGACTGTCCGTGCCGGGTGGGAAGTCCCGCTGCTCGATCTCCTGATATTCCGTCAACTGCCGCTGGTGCAGGGCGAGATGGCGGCGCAGGTCGGCCTCGATGCCCTCGGTGCCGACGACCGCCGAGGCGCGCAGACGCAGCAGCATGGTGTCGCGGTGGGGCTTGGGCTCCTGGGAGGTGGCGGTCCAGCGGGCCAGTTCGGCGCGGCCCGCGGGCAGGACCTCGTAACTCTTCTTCTGCCCGCGGGTCGGTTGGGTGCTCGCGAGGGCGCGGATGTGTCCCTCGGCCTCCAGTTTTCCCAGCTCGCGATAGATCTGCTGATGGGTGGCCGACCAGAAGTAACCGATCGACCTGTCGAACCTGCGGGTCAACTCCAGCCCCGAGGACGGCCTTTCGAGCAGGGCGGTGAGAATCGCGTGCGGGAGTGACATGCGTTCAATCCTAGGGATTCGATCCTGGAGATCCTCCTACGACGGTCAGAGCGCCGCCGCCAGCTCGGTGCCCTGCTTGATGGCGCGTTTGGCGTCCAGTTCGGCGGCCAGGTCGGCGCCGCCGATCAGGTGGACGCCGCGGCCGGCGGCGAGCAGCTCGTCGTACAGGTCGCGGCGCGGGTCCTGGCCGGTGCACAGGACGACGGTGTCGACCGGCAGGACGGTGCTGGTGCCGTCGACGGTGATGTGCAGGCCGGCGTCGTCGATGCGGTCGTACTGGACGCCCGGGGTCATGGTGACGCCCCGGTGCTTGAGCTCGGCGCGGTGGATCCAGCCGGTGGTCTTGCCGAGTCCGGCGCCGACCTTGGTCGCCTTGCGCTGGAGCAGGTGGACGCTGCGGGGAGGAGCGGGGCGTTCGGGTGCGGCCAGTCCTCCCGGGGTGCGGTGGTCCATGTCGACGCCCCAGGCGCGGAAGTACGCCGCCGGGTCCTCGCTCGTCTTGTCGCCGCTGTCGGTGAGGTACTCGGCGACGTCGAAGCCGATGCCGCCCGCACCGAGGATCGCGACGCGGTCGCCGACGGGCACGTTGTCGCGCAAAACGTCGAGGTAGCCGACGACGCTCGGGTGGTCGACGCCGGGGATGTCGGGGGTGCGGGGGGTGACGCCGGTGGCTATGACGATCTCGTCGTACGTGGTCAATGCCGCTGCGGTCACAGGGGTGTTGAGGCGTACGTCCACCTCGTGGGCGTCGAGCTGGTGGCGGAAGTAGCGCAGGGTCTCGTCGAACTCCTGCTTGCCGGGGACCTTGCGGGCGACGTTCAGCTGGCCGCCGATCTCGGGGGAGGCGTCGAAGAGGGTGACGTGGTGGCCGCGTTCGGCGGCGCTCACCGCGCAGGCGAGGCCCGCCGGACCCGCGCCGACGACCGCGACGCGTTTGCGCAACCGGGTGGGCGAGAGGATCAGTTCCGTCTCGTGGCAGGCGCGCGGGTTGACCAGGCAGGAGGTGATCTGGCCGCTGAAGGTGTGGTCCAGGCAGGCCTGGTTGCAGCCGATGCAGGTGTTGATCGCTTCGGGGGTGCCGGCTGCGGCCTTGTTGACGAAGTCGGGGTCGGCGAGCATCGGGCGGGCCATCGACACCATGTCCGCGCACCCGTCGGCGAGCAACTGCTCGGCGACTTCTGGGGTGTTGATGCGGTTGGTGGTCACGAGGGGGATGCCGACCTCGCCCATGAGCTTCTTCGTCACCCAGGTGTACGCGCCGCGTGGCACCGAGGTGGCGATGGTGGGGATACGGGCCTCGTGCCAGCCGATGCCGGTGTTGATGATGGTCGCGCCGGCCGCCTCGACGGCCCGGGCGAGTTCGACCACCTCGTCGAGGGTGGAGCCGCCGGGGACGAGGTCCAGCATCGACAGGCGGTAGATGAGGATGAAGTCCTCGCCGACGGCTTCGCGTACCCGGCGGACGATGTCGAGCGGGAAGCGTGTGCGGTTCTCGTACGAGCCGCCCCAGCGGTCGGTGCGGTGGTTGGTCCGGGCGGCGATGAACTCGTTGATCAGGTAGCCCTCGGAGCCCATGATCTCGACGCCGTCGTAGCCGGCCCGGCGGGCGAGGAGGGCGGTGCGGGTGTAGTCCTCGATGGTCTGCTCGACCTCGGCGTCGGTGAGTTCGTGTGGGGGGAAGGGGCTGATCGGGGCCTGGAGGGGGCTGGGGGCGACCAGGTCCTGGTGGTAGGCGTAGCGGCCGAAGTGCAGGATCTGGAGCGCGATCTTGCCGCCCTCGCGGTGCACGGCGGCGGTGATCTCCGTGTGCTGGTCGGCCTCCGCGTCGGTGGTGAGTTTGGCGCCGCCCTCGTAGGGGCGGCCGGCGTCGTTGGGGGCGATGCCGCCGGTGACGATGAGGCCTACGCCGCCTCGGGCGCGGGTTGCGTAGAACTCCGCCATGCGTTCGAAGCCGCGGTCGGCTTCTTCCAGGCCTACGTGCATGGAGCCCATGAGTACGCGGTTGGGGAGGGTGGTGAAGCCCAGGTCCAGCGGGCTGAGCAGGTGGGGGTAGCGGCTCATGGGGGCCTCCGGGAGGGGGTGGGGCGTTTTTGTATTTGTAGAGGACGCCGGAAGGGTTGTGCAACTAGTTGCATAATGGCGTGCGGCACATCGTAGGGGTTTTTCGCCCCCGCCGCCCCTACCCGTTCCCATCCCTGGGGGCTGCACCCCCAGACCCCCCTTACGGCCCTGAACGGGCCTTGTCCTCAAGCGCCGGACGGGCTGGGATGTCTGGGTCTCGGCTGCAGAAGCGGCGGGAGGGTGGTGCTGAACGGGGTCTTGTCCTCAAACGCCGGACGGGCTGGAGATGCCGGCCGGTGCTTGAGAGGTGCCGCCCGCGCTCGAGAGGTGCCGCCTGGGCTGCAGAAGTGGCGGGGGCGGGTGGGTGGGCGGGAGGGTGGTGCTGAACGGGCCTTGTTCTCGGATGTCGGGCGGGCGGGGTGGAAATGTCGGGCCTGGGCTGGGGAGGTATTTACTTGGACGTCCTAGTATCCTGTTTGCTAGGACGTCCAAGTAAATGGGAAGGCCCCCATGACCGTGAACGATCTCCACCGCCCCGTGCACCCCGTCCGGCTGGTCACCGCCTCGGCGCTGTTCGACGGGCATGACGCGTCGATCAACATCATGCGGCGGATCTTCCAGTCGCAGGGAGCCGAGGTGGTTCACCTCGGGCACAACCGGTCGGTGCGCGAGGTGGTGGACGCGGCGCTGGAGGAGGATGCGCACGGGGTGGCCGTGTCGTCCTACCAGGGCGGGCATGTGGAGTACTTCGAGTACCTGGTGGAGTCGCTGCGCGGGCAGGGGGCCGAGCATATTCAGGTGGTGGGGGGTGGCGGCGGCGTCATCGTGCCCGAGGAGATCGCCCGGCTGCGCCGCAGCGGCGTGACCATCTTCTCGCCCGAGGACGGTCAGCGGATGGGCCTCGCCGGCATGGTCAACTCGGTGATCCGGGACTGCGACTTCGACCTGTGGGACAGCAAGGCCGTCGACGCCGCCGCCGTTCTGACCGGTGACCGGTTCGCCATCGCCCGTGCCATCACCGGCGCGGAGCTGGGCAAGCTGCCCCCGGAGCTGTTGGAGCAGGTGCGCGCTGCTGCCGCTGCGCGGGTCACGCCCGTCCTCGGGATCACCGGGACCGGCGGCTCCGGGAAGTCGTCGCTGACGGATGAGCTGGTACGCCGGTTCCGGGTCGACCAGCAGGACAAGCTGCGGATCGCGGTGATCGCCGTCGACCCGACCCGGCGTCGGGGCGGTGGGGCGCTGCTCGGCGACCGGATCCGGATGAACTCCCTGGACGGCAGCCGGGTCTTCTTCCGTAGCCTGGCCACCCGAGGGAGTCATGAGCTGCCCGAGCATCTGTCCGACGTGATCGACGTGGTCAAGGCCGCCGGGTTCGACCTGGTGATCGTGGAGACGCCGGGGATCGGGCAGGGCGACGCGGCGATCGTGCCGTTCGTCGACACGTCGATGTACGTGATGACGCCGGAGTTCGGCGCCGCCTCGCAGCTGGAGAAGATCGACATGCTCGACTTCGCCGACGTCGTGGCGATCAACAAGTTCGAGCGGCGCGGCGCCAAGGACGCGATGCGTGACGTGGGCCGGCAGCTCGTGCGCAACCGCGAGGCGTTCGGCATGCGGCCCGAGGACATGCCGGTGTTCGGGACCTCGGCGGCCACGTTCAACGACGACGGGGTCACCGCCCTCTACCAGCACCTCACGACCGGTCTGGCCGAGAAGGGGCTGCCGCTGTCCGAGGGCACGTTGGCGCCGGCCGGCGTGCGGCACTCCTCCGGCATCCGGCGGGTGGTGCCCGCGGAGCGGGTGCGCTATCTCGCCGAGATCACGGAGGCGGTCCGGGCGTATCACGCGGAGACCGAGTCGCTCTCCGAGGCGGCCCGGCGGGTGCAGCGGCTGGACGTCGTCGAGGGTGAGCTGGTCGAGGCCGGGGCCGACGCCGGGAGCGTCCGGGCGCTGCTGGCGGACGCCCACCGGCGACTCCCGCACGACATCGGGGAGCAGATCCGGAACTGGCCCGCGGTAGTGGCGTCGTACTCCGGAGACGAGCAGGTCGTGAAGGTACGGGACCGGGAGATCCGTACGCCGCTGAACCGCGAGTCCCTCTCCGGTAACAAGATCCCCCGGGTCGCGCTGCCCGCCTTCACCGACCACGGGGAGCTGGTGCGGTTCTGGCGCCGGGAGAACCTGCCCGGCCTCTTCCCGTTCACCGCCGGGGTGTTCCCCTTCAAGCGCGACGGCGAGGACCCGGCGCGGATGTTCGCCGGAGAGGGCGACCCGTTCCGTACGAACCGCCGGTTCAAGCTGCTGTCCGAGGGCCAGCCGGCCACCCGGCTGTCCACGGCCTTCGACTCCGTCACCCTCTACGGCCGTGACCCCGACGAGCGCCCCGACATCTACGGCAAGGTCGGCACCTCGGGGGTCTCGGTGGCCACCCTGGACGACATGAAGGCGCTGTACGACGGCTTCGACCTCGTCGCGCCCACGACCTCGGTGTCGATGACGATCAACGGCCCGGCGCCGACCGTGCTCGCCTTCTTCCTCAACACCGTCATCGACCAGCAGATCGAGAAGTTCCGGGGAGTGGAGGGGCGCGATCCGTCGGTCGAAGAAGCCGCCCAGCTGCGGGCGTACGCGCTCGCGAACGTGCGGGGCACCGTGCAGGCCGACATCCTCAAGGAGGACCAGGGGCAGAACACCTGCCTGTTCTCCACCGAGTTCTCGCTGCGGATGATGGCGGACATCCAGGAGTGGTTCATCGAGCAGAAGGTCCGCAACTTCTACTCCGTGTCCATCTCCGGCTACCACATCGCCGAGGCGGGGGCGAACCCGATCAGCCAGCTCGCCTTCACTCTCGCCAACGGGTTCACGTACGTCGAGGCCTATCTCGCGCGCGGGATGCGCATCGACGACTTCGCGCCCAATCTGTCCTTCTTCTTCTCCAACGGCATGGACCCGGAGTACTCCGTGCTGGGCCGGGTGGCGCGGCGGATCTGGGCCGTCGCCATGAGGGAGCGGTACGGGGCCAACGAGCGCAGCCAGAAGCTGAAGTACCACGTCCAGACGTCCGGGCGCTCCCTGCACGCCCAGGAGATGGACTTCAACGACATCCGCACCACGCTGCAGGGCCTGATCGCCATCTACGACAACGCGAACTCGCTCCACACCAACGCCTACGACGAGGCCGTCACCACCCCGTCCGAGGAGTCGGTGCGGCGGGCGCTGGCGATCCAGCTGATCATCAATCGGGAGTGGGGGCTCGCCATGAACGAGAACCCGCTCCAGGGGTCGTTCATCATCGACCGCCTCACCGACCTCGTCGAGGAGGCCGTGCTCGCCGAGTTCGACCGGATCAACGAGCGCGGCGGTGTGCTCGGCGCGATGGAGACCGGCTACCAGCGCGGGCGCATCCAGGACGAGTCGATGCTGTACGAGCAGCGCAAGCACGACGGCACGCTGCCGATCATCGGCGTCAACACCTTCCGCCGGCCCGGCGGCGAGGGGGCGCCCCAGGAGGTCGAGCTCGCCCGTGCCACGGAGACGGAGAAGGAATCCCAGCTCACGCGCGTCCGCGACTTCCAGAACGCGCACGGTTCGGAGGCCGCGCAGGCGCTCGCCCGGCTGAAGGACGCGGCCGTGGGCGGCGACAACGCCTTCGAGGCCCTGATGGCCGCCGCCCGGGTGTGCACGCTGCGCCAGGTTACCGAGGCGTTCTTCGAGATCGGCGGTCAGTACCGGAGGAACGTCTGAGGACCCTCCAGATTCTTGACCGCCGCTCGGTGCTCCACGATGCTGTGTTGCGACACATGAGATGTGTGCCGTAATGAGCAACATCCAGGTTTCGTATCAGCCGAGGAGCGGTCATGACTCATCAGGTCCGTGCTGTCGTCGCGAAGGGGGAAGGCGCCCCCGTCAGTCTGGAAACGATCCTCGTGCCGGACCCCGGTCCGGGGGAGGCGCTGGTGCAGATCCAGGCCTGCGGGGTCTGCCACACCGACCTGCACTACCGCGAGGGCGGGATCAACGACGACTTCCCCTTCCTGCTGGGCCATGAGGCGGCGGGCGTCGTGGAGTCGGTGGGGGAGGGGGTCACGGACGTGGCGCCCGGTGACTTCGTGATCCTCAACTGGCGTGCCGTGTGCGGGAACTGCCGGGCCTGTCTGCGGGGGCGGCCCTGGTACTGCTTCAACACGCACAACGCCAAGCAGAAGATGACCCTGCTCGACGGCACCGAGCTGTCCCCGGCTCTCGGTATCGGTGCCTTCGCCGAGAAGACGCTGGTGGCGGCGGGGCAGTGCACCAAGGTCGACCCGTCTGCCTCCGCGGCGGTCGCGGGCCTTCTGGGGTGCGGGGTCATGGCCGGTATCGGCGCCGCCATCAACACCGGGAACGTGGGGCGCGGTGACACCGTCGCCGTCATCGGCTGCGGCGGTGTCGGGGACGCGGCCGTCGTCGGGGCGAACCTGGCGGGCGCCGCGAAGATCATCGCGGTTGACATCGACGACCGGAAACTGGCCACCGCCCGCACGATGGGCGCCACGCACACGGTCAACTCGAAGGAGACCGATCCGGTCGAGGCGATCCGTGAGCTGACCGGCGGCCACGGTGCCGACGTGGTCATCGAGGCGGTCGGCCGTCCGGAGACGTACAAGCAGGCCTTCTACGCCCGGGACCTGGCCGGGACGGTGGTTCTCGTCGGGGTGCCGACTCCCGACATGAAGCTGGAGCTTCCGCTGATCGACGTCTTCGGGCGCGGCGGCTCACTGAAGTCGTCCTGGTACGGGGACTGCCTGCCCTCCCGCGACTTCCCCATGCTCATCGACCTCCACCTCCAGGGGCGCCTCCCCCTGGACGCCTTCGTGACCGAGACCATCGCGCTCGACGACGTGGAGAAGGCGTTCGAGCGGATGCACGGCGGCGACGTACTTCGCTCGGTGGTGGTGCTGTGATGACCGGCGCCCGTATCGAACGTCTGGTCACCTCGGGCACCTTCTCGCTCGACGGTGGCACCTGGGACGTCGACAACAACGTGTGGATCGTCGGCGACGGCCAGGAGGCCATCGTCGTCGACGCGGCGCACGACGCCGGGGCGATCGTCGAAGCCCTCGGCGGGCGCAGCCTTCGGGCCATCGTGTGCACCCACGCCCACAACGACCACATCGACGCCGCGCCCGAACTCGCGGCGCGGACGGGTGCCCCGATCCTGCTTCACCCCGACGATCTGCCGCTGTGGAAGCAGACCCATCCCGAGCGGGCGCCCGACGGCGAACTGGCCCATGGGCAGGTCCTCACGGTGGCCGGTGTCGGGCTGACCGTGCTGCACACCCCGGGTCACGCCCCCGGCGCGGTCTGCCTGTACGCACCGGGCCTGAAGGCGCTGTTCAGCGGTGACACGCTCTTCGCGGGCGGGCCGGGGGCGACGGGACGGTCGTACAGCGACTTCCCCACCATCGTCGGCTCGATCCGCAACCGGCTGCTGCATCTGCCGGGCGCCACCGTCGTGCACACCGGCCACGGGGACACGACCACCGTCGCCGCCGAGGCCCCGAACCTCCAGGAGTGGATCGACCGCGGTTTCTGACCGGCCGGCGATCCTTGCGCCCCACGCGCCCCACGGAGTGGGGTCATTACCGCCCGATGCCTGCTTGAGCTGTTCGAACGCGCTCATTCCGGCATCGGGCTCGCTTCGTTCGCTGTTGTGCAATGTGCGTCGGGTTGTTCATGGTGCAACTCGTGGCAATGGCTTATCCCGCTCCCTGGACTTCTTGACAAGGGTTCTGGGGCGCCCTCAAACTGGCGTTGCGCTTACCGCAATCCGTTTCGCTATACGCACCGAGGTGTCATGATGATTCCCGCGTGCCGTCTCGCGGATCTCCCGCGAGGTGAGGCCTACCGGCTCGACATCGACCCGCCCGTCTCGGTGTTCCACACCGACGACGGCGAGGTCTTCGCCATCGACGACACCTGCACCCACCAGGATGCCTCGCTCGCCGACGGCTGGCTGGAGGGCTGCGAGGTGGAATGTCCGCTGCACGCCTCGAAGTTCGACCTGCGGACAGGTGCCGTCGACTCCCCGCCGGCCAAGCTCCCGGTGCGGACGCACGAGGTCGTCGTCGAGGACGGCATGATCTACGTCAGGGTGTCCACCGACGCCCCCAACCTGCCGCCCTGCATCGCGTCCCGGCTCGCCGGGGGTCCCGCGTGAGGACGGTGGCGGTGGTGGGAGCCTCGCTGGCCGGCCTGTCGGCGGCTCGTTCCCTGCGCACACAGGGCTACGACGGGCGGCTGGTCCTCATCGGGGACGAGGCCCACCGCCCGTACGACAGGCCGCCGTTGTCCAAGGAGTTCCTCGCCGGCACCCTCGGCGAGGCGGACCTCGGGCTGGAGACCGACGGCGAGGACCTGGGCGCGGAGTGGCTGCTCGGCGCCCGCGCGATCGGCCTCGACCGTACGGACGGCACGGACCGGACCGTCCGCCTCGCCGGCGGCCGGAAGGTCCGCGCCGACGGCGTCGTCATCGCGACCGGCGCCGTCGCGCGCACCCTGCCGGGTGCCGACGGCCTGGCCGGCGTGCACACCCTGCGCACCCTGGACGACGCCCGCGCCCTGCGCGACGAACTGGCCCGCGGCGGACGGCTGGTGGTGATCGGCGGCGGGTTCGTCGGCGCCGAGGTCGCCTCCACCGCGTACGCCCTCGGTCTGGACGTGACGGTGATCGAGGCCGCCCCGACACCGCTCGCCGGACCGCTGGGCGAGACCATGGGCGCCGTCGTCTCCGGTCTCCACGCGGACCACGGCGTACGGCTGTTGTGCGGGGTGGGGGTGAAGGGGCTCGGCGGGGAGCGCACGGTCGAGGCCGTTCTGCTTGAGGACGGGCGCAGTGTTCCCGCCGACATCGTCGTCGTCGGAGTGGGTGCGCGGCCCTGCGTCGAGTGGCTGGGAGGGTCCGGCGTCGCCCTCGAGAACGGCGTCAAGTGCGGCTCCGACGGGCGCACCAGCGTCGCCGGGGTGGTCGCGGTCGGCGACTGCGCCAACTGGTACGACCCCCGGGTGGGTGCCCATCGCCGGGTCGAGCACTGGACGGGGGCGGTGGAGCGTCCCGCTGCCGCGGTGGCTGCGCTGTTGGCGGGGGGTGGGGTGGAGTCCGGGGGGCCCCGGCCGCCTTATTTCTGGTCCGACCAGTACGGGGTGAAGATCCAGTTCGCCGGGTACGCGGGCGGCGCGGACAGTGTGACGGTCGAGGCGGGTGCTGTCGGTGACCGGAATGTGCTGGCTGTTTATCGGCGGGCCGGGGAGGCGGTTGCTGTGCTGGGGATGAATCAGCCTCGGCTGTTCGTCCGCTGGCGTAAGCAGTTGGCTCTGCCGGGTTTGCGGTGATTCGCCTGCGGGCCGGTGGGGGCTTGTCGCGCAGTTCCCCGCGCCCCTAGCGGGTGGGCCCCTGCGGGGCCCTACACGCTAGAGGGCGATCCGCTTGGCCAGCTGCCCGCTAGGGCGCTTCGCGATATCTCGTTGACCGATCCTGACCACCACCACGACGTCTCTCCGAGGAGTGCACCGTGACCTCGAGCAGCCTGCCCGACAGTCTGATCGCCACCCTGCCCGGCTCCTCCTACACGGACGCGGGGATATTCGCCCAGGAGCAGGAGCGCATATTCGAGACCATGTGGTTCTGTGTCGCGCGCGCGTCCGAGCTGGCGAAACCCGGTGCCTTCCGGACCGTCGACGTGGGGCGCGAGAGCATCCTCGTGACGCGGGCGCGGGACAACTCGATCCGCGCGTACTTCAACGTGTGCCGGCACCGGGGCGCGAAACTGTGTACGGAGGAGAGCGGTGAGGTCAAGCGGGCCTTCCAGTGCCCGTACCACGCCTGGACGTACGGCCTGGACGGCAAGCTCGTCGCGGCGCCCAACCTCACCAAGATGCCCGACGTCGGCCGTACCGAGTACGGCCTGGTGAATGTGGCCGTCCGGGAATGGCTCGGCTATGTCTGGGTCTGCCTGGCGGAGAACCCGCCCTCCTTCGAGGAGGACGTCATCGGTGAGATCGTCGGCCGGCTCGGCGACGTCGAGTCGATCGAGCATTACGACATCGACAACCTCTCGGTCGGCAAGCGGATCGTCTACGACGTGAAGGCCAACTGGAAGCTCATCATCGAGAACTTCATGGAGTGCTACCACTGCGCCACGATCCACCCCGAACTCACCGAGGTGCTCCCCGAGTTCGCCGACGGCTACGCCGCGCAGTACTACGTCGGCCACGGCGCCGAGTTCGGCGGGGAGGTCCAGGGGTTCACGATTGACGGCTCCGAGGGGCTGGACCGCATCCCGGGCGTCGCAGAGGACCAGGACCGCCGCTACTACGCGATCACCGTCAGGCCGCAGGTGTTCATCAACCTCGTACCCGACCATGTGATCTTCCACCGGATGTACCCGGTGGCCGCCGACCGCACGATCGTCGAGTGCGACTGGCTGTATCTCCCGCACGTCGTCGAGAGCGGCAAGGACGTCAGCCGGTCCGTGGAGCTCTTCGACCGCGTCAACCGCCAGGACTTCGAGGCCTGCGAGCGCACCCAGCCCGGGATGAGTTCGCGGTTGTACGCCAAGGGGGGCGTGCTGGTGCCGAGCGAGCACCACATTGGCGCGTTCCACGACTGGGTGAACGAGCGCCTGGGGGCGCGGTAGCGCCCTCCAGGGGCGCGGGGAACTGCGCGACAAGCCCCCACCGGCCCGCGGTCAAAGAACTAGCCCAAGTACCCCATCCGGTGACTGATCTCCTCCGCCCCCTTCAGCAGCACCGGGGCGAGCTCGTGCAGACGCTCCTCGGTGAACCGGTACGAAGGGCCGGAGGCGCTCAGCGCCGCGACAACCTCTCCGTGCCGGTCGCGGATCGGGGCGGCCATGGCGTGCAGGCCTATCTCCAGCTCCTCCTGGGTCCAGGCGTACCCCCGTTCCCGCGCCTCCGCGAGGTTCTTCTCCAGCTTCGCCTTCGTGGTGATGGTGTGCGGGGTGACCTTCTTCAGGCCGGCGCCGAGGAGCAGTGCGGCGCGCTCCTTCGCGGGCATGTGGGCCAGCAGGATCTTGCCGCTGGAGGTGGCGTGCAGCGGGGTCAGTTGGCCGACCCAGTTGTACGCGCTGACGGCGCCGGGGCCGCGCACCTCGTACAGGTTGACGGCGTAGTGCTCCTGCATCACCGCGATGTTGACGGTCTCGCCGATCTCCTCGGCGAGTTGTTCGCAGACCGGGCGGCCCTGCTGGGTGATGTCGATGCTTCCCGTGACCGCACCGGCCAGCCGCACGATGCCGAAGCCGAGGCGGTACTTGCCGCGTTCACCCGCCTGCTCCACCAGACCACGTGCCTCCAGCGCGCCGAGCAGCCGGAACGCCGTGGATTTGTGAACATCGATCTCGGCCGCCACCTCGCTGACGCCCGCCTCACCGCGCTGGGCCAGAATCTCCAGAACGCTGATCGCACGGTCTACCGACTGCACTCCGCCGGCCTGGGAACTGGACGTTTCGGTGTCTGTGCTGTGGTTGCTCACA
This sequence comes from Streptomyces sp. NPDC020898, assembly GCF_044333925.1. Lineage (NCBI taxonomy): Bacteria > Bacillati > Actinomycetota > Actinomycetes > Kitasatosporales > Streptomycetaceae > Streptomyces > Streptomyces sp. NPDC020898. The sequence continues at coordinate 1,334,172 of NZ_JBIRRV010000001.1, read as the reverse complement.
GCGAAACTATACGCGCAGTAAACAACGCACCTGCAAGTAACAGCACGGAAACCAAGAGCGCGCATGTTGCGCTTCCCGCAACCTGGTGCGTATGACGCTACTGGATTAGCATGCCTCGCGTATCTACGGCGCGAGCGAGACGAGAGATCATGGCTCCCCTGCAATACGACTTCGTCATCGTCGGCGGCGGATCGGCCGGCAGTGCACTGGCGAACAGGCTCTCCGCGGACCCGGCGAACAAGGTGCTGGTCCTGGAGGCCGGCCGGTCCGACTACCCGTGGGACGTCTTCATCCAGATGCCCGCGGCGCTGACCTACCCGATCGGCAGCCGCTTCTACGACTGGAAGTACGAGTCCGAGCCCGAACCCCACATGGGAGGCCGACGCGTCTACCACGCGCGCGGCAAGGTGCTCGGCGGCTCCAGCAGCATCAACGGCATGATCTTCCAGCGCGGCAACCCCATGGACTACGAGCGCTGGGCTGCCGATCCCGGCATGGACAAGTGGGACTACGCGCACTGTCTGCCGTACTTCCGGCGGATGGAGAACTGTCTCGCCGCCGACCCGGACGACGAGTTCCGCGGCCATGACGGCCCCCTCGTCCTCGAACGCGGCCCGGCCACCAACCCGCTCTTCGGCGCCTTCCTCAAGGCCACCGAGCAAGCGGGGTACCCGGCCACGGACGACGTCAACGGCTACCGGCAGGAGGGGTTCGCGAAGTTCGACCGGAACGTTCACCGGGGCCGTCGGCTCTCGGCCTCGAAGGCGTATCTCAAGCCGGTCCGGACGCGGCCCAACCTGACGGTGAAGACGCGTGCTCTCGTCACCCGCGTGCTCTTCGAGGGCAAGCGGGCCGTCGGTGTCGAGTACCGGCGCGGACGGGGGCCGGTCCAGCGGGTCCGCGCCAAGGAGGTCATCCTCTGCGGCGGCGCGATCAACTCCCCGCAGCTGCTCCAGCTGTCGGGGGTCGGCAACGCGAAGGAACTGCGGGCGCTGGGCGTCGACGTGGTCCACGATCTCCCCGGTGTCGGCGAGAACATGCAGGACCACCTGGAGGTGTACATCCAGTACGCCTGTAAGCAGCCGGTGTCCATGCAGCCGTACTTGGCGAAGTGGCGGGCCCCCTTCATCGGGCTCCAGTGGCTGTTCCGCAAGGGACCGGCGTCCACGAACCACTTCGAGGCGGGGGGCTTCGCCCGCAGCAACGAGGACGTCGCCTACCCCAACCTGATGTTCCACTTCCTGCCCATCGCGGTCCGCTACGACGGCTCCTCGCCGGCCGGCGGCCATGGCTACCAAGTGCACGTGGGCCCCATGTACTCCGACGCCATCGGCTCCGTGAAGATCAAGAGCAAGGACCCGCACGAACACCCGGCGCTGCGCTTCAACTACCTCTCCACCGAGCAGGACCGGCGGGAGTGGGTCGAGGCGATCCGGGTGGCGCGGAAGCTGCTCAACCAGCCGGCCATGGCCCCGTACAACGACGGGGAGGTCTCGCCGGGGGCGAAGGTGGAGACCGACGAGGAGATTCTCGACTGGGTCGCGAAGGAGGGCGAGACGGCTCTGCATCCGTCCTGCACCTGCAAGATGGGTCCCTCGACCGACGAGATGGCTGTCGTCGACCCGGAGAGTCTGCGGGTGCACGGGGTGGAGGGGCTGCGGGTCGTGGACGCGTCGGTGATGCCGTACGTCACCAACGGGAACATCTACGCGCCGGTGATGATGATCGCCGAGAAGGCGGCTGATCTGATCCTCGGTAAGCAGCCGCTGCCGGCTTCCGAGGCGGCGTATTACCGCCACGGCGCCGGGGAGGTCTGAGCGAGGCCTGAGGCGCCGAGGCCCGTTCAGTGGGCGACCCTGGGGGCTGCCGCCCCCAGCCCCCCGCTACGGCCCTGAACGGGCCTCGTCCTCAATCGCCGGACGGGCTGGGGGTGCGGGCCGGCGTCGAGAGGTGCGAGGAAGACGTCGTCGACCGGTTGCGTGAGACGGGAACGGGCGATGTCTTCGTGCCGGCGGGCGACGTGGATCCGCCCGCCGGGGCCTACGAGGGTGCCCTGCCGGTGCTGCGCAGGCTGGGTGCGCTGGGCAGCCCGTTCGCGCAGGTCGGCGTCACCGGCTACCCCGAGAGCCATCCGCTCGTCCATGACGACGTCACCATCCAGGCCATGTGGGACAAGCGCGAGCACGCGACGTACATCGTGAGCAACCTGTGCTTCGACGCCCGTGTGCTGGGGGAGTGGGTCGGTTGTCGGGGCCGGGAAGTCGCCCTGCCCGGGTACGTGGGCGTCGCGGGGCCCGTGCAGCGGGCGAACTGCTGTCCACGGCCACGAAGATCGGGGTGGGCGAGTCGACGCGCTTCCTGACGAAGCACGCGTCGTGGTTCCTGCGGTTCGCGGCGCCCGGGGGTTCAACCAGGTGGCGGAGACGGAGCGGTGGCGGCGGGCTGTGCTGGACCGGCTGGGCGGCTGAGGGTCGCCTCAGGGGTGCCAACTCCTCCACGCGGTCCCGGCGGACCCGACTCAGCCCTGATGGTGAACCGTGGCCAAGGAGTCTCTGGTCATCATGGGGCCCGTTCTGGGACCTCGGTGAAAGCCCAGGCAGTATGGACCCATGATTACGCTCACGAAGGAAGACGGCCCGGCGGACCTGGACGGGGTGACCCATCTGTCCATCGGGGCCTCCTGGGACCCCACCTCCGGCGCGAGCGGCGGAGTGATGGGCAAACTCCGCCGCAAGACCGGCACCGACCTCGACCTGATCGCCATCGCCCTGCACGACGGCGACCCGGTACGCCTGGCGGGTCTCGACTCGCTCGACCCCATCGGCAACGGCTCCCTGCTCCACAGCGGGGACAACCAGACGGGGCACGGGGACGGCGACGACGAGACCGTCACGGTCGAGTTCGCGAAGATCCCGCCCCACATCACCTCGATCGTGTTCATCGCCGCCGCCTACAAGAAGGGCAGTTCCTTCCAGAAGGCGCGCAACATCAGTTTCAAGGTGTACGACGCGAGTGGCGGCAGCACCCAGCAGGTCGCCGACATCTGGCCCAGCATGCTCACCACGGACAACGGCTGCGCCGTCGCCAAGGCCGTGCGGTCCGGCGCCGCCTGGAAGCTGGAGGTGATCAATACGACGGGGAACATCAAGCAGGGCGACCAACTCGCCCTGATGCGCTTCGCCGCAAGCAAGTAGACGTACATCGCAGGGAGTGAGGGGTCGTCGGCCCGTCGCCGGCGACCTCCCTGCGGACGCTTCGCTTACGAGCATGAGGTGGGCGGACTGCGCGTGAGGTGTCCGGCGCTGTATACGGACGCGCACCCCGCACGTGGAGACGCACCCCTCACGCGCAGCAGCGCACCCCTCAGCGGAACACCACCGTACGGTTCCCGTACACCATCACCCTGCTCTCGCTGTGCCACTTCACCGCGTGTGCCAGCACCTGTGCCTCCACGTCCCGGCCGACCGTGACCAGTTCCCCGGGGTCCAGGGAGTGGTCCACCCTCACCACGTCCTGTTCGATGATCTGCCCCTCGTCCAGCTCCGGCGTCACATAGTGCGCCGTCGCCCCGACGAGCTTCACGCCGCGGTCGTAGGCCTGCTCGTACGGGCGCGCGCCCTTGAAGCTGGGGAGGAAGGAGTGGTGGATGTTGATCGCGCGGCCCTCCAGCTGCTTGCACAGGTCGTCCGACAGAACCTGCATGTAGCGGGCCAGCACCACCAGGTCGACGTCCAGATCCCGCACCAGCTCCAGTAGCCGCGCCTCCGCCTCCGGCTTGGTGTCCCTGGTCACCGGGACGTGGTGGAAGGGGATGCCGTAGCTCTCCGCCAGGCTCTCGAAGTCGCGGTGGTTGGAGACGATCGCGGGGATCTCGATGTTGAGGGCGCCGGTGCGGCAGCGGAAGAGGAGGTCGTTCAGGCAGTGGCCGAACCTCGACACCATGAGGAGTGTCCGGGTCGGGGTCGACGCGTCCCGCAGGGTCCAGGAGATGCCGTAGGCCTCCGCGACGGGACCGAATCGGTAACGCAGGTTTTTCAGGTCCACGGTCGGATCGGAAACATCGAAGTGGACCCTCATGAAGAAACGGCCCTGGAGCCGGTCATCGAACTGCTGGCTCTCCAGGATGTTTCCCGAGTTCCTGACGAGAAAGCCGCTCACGGCGTGGACCAGGCCCGAGCTGTCGGGGCACGAGAGGGTGAGGACGTACTCGCGGCCAGGCTGCGGTCGAGGGGACATGTGCGACCTCCGTCGGTGCGTAATGCACAACAAGGTGAGCGATACGCAACATGGTCGGCTCGGCGCCCGCTGTGGTCAAGGGCGGCAGGGCAACTGCGCGCATACCCGCACGGGCAACCGCGCGGGCAACCGTACGGACACCGCGCGCATGTCGAAATCGTCATCCGCCAACTACTTGACGTATGTCCGCACATTCGCCATGGTGTTCCACCACAAGCAATTGGATGCACGATGCGCAACGAATTTCCTTTGGAAGGCCCTTTGAAAGGCGCGGCGCGTGGCAGATCTGTATGTGGACGGGGAATGGCGGGAACCGGTGGCCGGCGGTCACCGCGAAATCCGATGTCCCGCTGACGGCAGCCTCACCGCCACCGTCTCGGAAGGGACGCGCCCCGACACCGAGGCCGCGATCGCCGCCGCCCGCCGTGCCTTCGACACGGGACCCTGGCCGCGTACCCCCGAGCGGGAGCGCGGTCAGCTGCTGCTGCGTGCCGCCGACATCATCGAGCGGGACGGCAAGGAGTTCGCCCGCGCCGAGTCGCTGGACACCGGCAAGCGGCTGGTGGAGAGCGAGTACGACATCGCCGACGTCGTCTCCTGTTTTCGCCACTACGGCGGGATCGGGGGAACGGATGCCGGGCGGGTCATCGACACCGGCCGGGACGACGCCGTCAGTCGTGTCGTCTATGAGCCCGTGGGTGTCTGTGGGCTGATCACCCCTTGGAACTACCCCCTCCTGCAAGCCAGTTGGAAGGTCGCTCCGGCCCTTCTCGCGGGCAACACGATGGTCCTCAAGCCCAGTGAGCTCACCCCCTCCACCTCGATCCTGCTGATGCGGGCGCTCGCGGAGGCCGGGCTGCCGGCCGGCGCGGCCAACCTCGTCCTCGGGGCCGGGCCCGAGGTGGGGGCGCCGCTCTCCGAGCACCCGGACGTCGACATGGTCTCCTTCACCGGGGGGCTGGAGACCGGTAAACGGATCATGGCCACCGCTGCCGCCGGGGTGAAGAAGGTGGCGCTGGAACTCGGCGGCAAGAACCCCAACGTCGTGTTCGCCGACGCCGACTTCGAGGCGGCCGTGGATTTCGCCCTCACGGCCGTCTTTCTGCACTCCGGGCAGGTCTGTTCCGCCGGGGCGCGGCTCATCGTCGAGGATTCCCTCCACGACCGGTTCGTGGACGAGGTCGTGCGGCGCGCGGCGCAGATCCGGCTCGGCGGGCCCTTCGACCCCGAGGCCGAGACCGGCGCGCTGATCTCCGCCGGGCACCGGGAGAAGGTCGAGGCGTACGTCGCGGCCGGACTCGCCGAGGGCGCCGTGCTGCGGTGCGGCGGTGAGCGGCCCGACGACCCCGCCCTCGCCGACGGCCACTACTACCCGCCCACCGTGCTCGACGAGTGCACGCAGGACATGCGGGTCGTGCACGAGGAGTCCTTCGGGCCCGTTCTCACCGTGGAGCGCTTCCGCGACGGGGACGAGGACGACGCCGTACGCATCGCCAACGACACCGAGTACGGCCTCGCGGGAGCTGTGTGGACGCAGGACGCGGGCAGGGCCCAGCGGGTCGCCCGGCGGCTGCGCCACGGCACCGTGTGGATCAACGACTACCACCCCTATGTGCCGCAGGCGGAATGGGGTGGCTTCGGACACTCGGGCGTGGGCCGTGAGCTGGGACCGAGCGGCCTGGACGAGTACCGAGAGCCCAAGCACATCTGGCAGAACATCCAACCCCGGCCGCAGCACTGGTTTCGCGGCTGAACGCCGAAAAGAGGTCGATCGTGACCCCAGTACAGACCGAGGTGCCGCAGCGGCGCGGCACGTCCCAGGACTCGGACGCCACGCCGGTCATCTCCGTGCGCGGACTGTGGAAGGTGTTCGGGCCGAAGGCCGACCAGGTGCCGGACTCGGAGGAGCTGCGCGGGCTCACCCGGCGAGAACTCATGGACCGTACGGGATGCACCGCCGCCGTACGCGATGTGCACTTCGACGTGTCGCCGGGTGAGGTCTTCGTGGTCATGGGGCTGTCCGGCTCCGGCAAGTCCACGTTGGTCCGATGTCTTACGCGGCTGATCGAACCCACCGCCGGCCAGATCGTCTTCGAGGGCGAGGACATCCGCGAAGCGGACGAGAAACGCCTGCGCGAGCTGCGCCGCCAGAAGTTCTCCATGGTCTTCCAGCACTTCGGGCTGCTGCCCCACCGGCGGGTCGTCGACAACGTCGGGTTCGGGCTCGAGATACGTGGCATGAGCCGGACCGAGCGCATCAAGCGGGCGCTGGAGGTCGTCGAGCTCGTCGGGCTCTCCGGGTACGAGAACTCCTACCCGGATCAGCTCTCCGGCGGTATGCAGCAACGCGTGGGCCTGGCAAGGGCGTTGGCGGGGGACCCGGACGTCCTCTTCTTCGACGAGCCGTTCTCCGCGCTCGACCCGCTGATCCGGCGTGACATGCAGAACGAGGTCATCCGGCTGCACCACGAGGTCGGCAAGACGATGGTGTTCATCACCCACGACCTCTCCGAGGCGCTCAAGCTGGGCGACCGCATCCTCATCATGCGCGACGGCAAGATGGTCCAGTGCGGTACGGGCGACGAGCTGGTGGGCGCGCCCGCCGACGACTACGTCCGTGAGTTCGTGAAGGACGTGTCGCGTGCCGACGTCCTCACCCTGCGGTGGATCATGCGCCCGCCGGTCGACGGCGACGAACTCGACGGCCCCGAGCTCGGCCCGGACGTCGTCGTACGGGAGGCCACCCGCGTCGTCCTCGCCGCCGAGAAGCCCGTCAAGGTCGTCGAGAACGGCAAGCTGCTCGGCATCGTCGGCGACGAGGAGATCCTCGCGGTGATCGCCGGAGTACAGGTGCAGGAGCAGAAGCGGCAACCGGAAGGCGACGCGCGATGACCGTCGCCATGGAGAAACCTCCGACACCGGAGGCGCCCGGGCCACAGGACGCCGTACCCGAGGCCGCGCCTTTCGCGGCCGTACGCCGGGTCAGCCGCCGTATGGTGATCGGCGCGATCCTGGCCGTCTGGCTGGTGCTGTTCGCCGTACTGCGCGGAACGCACACCCTGACCCTCGCGGCGGCCGACCTCACCGATCTGCACCGGTGGCTGAACGACGTCAACGACTCGATCGGCGCCAACCGCAACTCCAACCCGCTGTTCCTCTACTTCTTCAACGAGATACGTCTGGTCATCGACAACCTGGTGACCTTCATCCAGCAGCTCATCTCGCAGCCCTCCGACACCCGCCCCCTGCCGCAGATCGGGTGGCTCGGCGTCGTCGGCATCGCCGGGTTCGTCTCCTGGGCCGTGGGCAACTGGCGGGTCGCCCTGCTGACCGTGGCCGGCTTCACCTTCTTCGGGCTCCAGGGTCTGTGGCAGGAGAGCATGGACACCCTGGCGCTGACGCTCTCCGCGGTGTTCGTGGCGCTGCTGATCGGCATCCCGCTGGGCGTGTGGGCGGGGCTGTCCGACCGGGTCAACAAGATCATGACGCCCTTCCTGGACTTCATGCAGACGATGCCCACCTTCGTCTACCTCGCCCCGCTGACCCTGTTCTTCCTCATCGGCGGCGCCTCCGCCACCATCGCCACCGTGATCTACGCGGCCCCGCCGGCGATCCGCATCACCGCGCACGCCATCCGCTCCGTACCGGAGACGACCGTCGAGGCGGCCGACTCGCTGGGCGCGACCCGATGGCAGTCGCTGCTGAAGGTCCTGCTGCCGATGTCCAAACGGACCGTGGTGATGGGCGTCAACCAGACGATCATGGCCGCCCTCGCCATGGTGACCATCGCCGCCCTGATCGACGCGCCCGGCCTCGGCAAGACCGTCATCCAGGCCCTCCAGTCGCTCGACGTGGGTACGGCCTTCAACGCGGGCCTCGCCATCGTCGTCATGGCCATCGTCCTGGACCGGGTCACGACCGCGGCGAGCGTCCGCGCGGAGACGGCTCGCAACTCGGGCGGCAGACTCCTCGCCTGGCGACGGAAGCTGGTGGTCGCGGGAGCGGCGGTCACCGCGGTGCTCGTCTATATGTCGCACACCTACGTATGGGCGGCGGAGTTCCCCGGCGAGGGCGATCTCGGCAGCACCGTCGCGAGCGCCGCCGACAGTGCGAGCACCTGGGTGCAGGACAACCTGTCGGGCCTCACCAACGCCTTCCGCGACGCCCTCACCAACGGTCTGCTCAACCCGTTCCAGTCCCTGCTCACCGACTCGCCCTGGTGGCTGGTCGCCGCCGTCCTGATCGGGATCGGCACGGTGCTCGGCGGCTGGCGGGCCGGGGTCACCACGGCCGTGTGCGTCGGCCTGCTGGTCGCCACCGGTCTGTGGTCGGACAGCATGACGACACTGGCGTCCACGATGGTCGCCACGGTCATGACGATGCTGCTGGCCGTCGTCGTCGGCGTGTGGATGGGGCGCAGCCCGCTCGCGGACCGGCTGATCCGGCCCACCCTCGACGCGGCGCAGGTCATGCCGCCGTTCGTCTACCTCGTACCGTTCCTCGCGCTGTTCGGCGCGACCCGCTTCACGGCGATCGTCGCGGCCATCGTCTACGCGGCGCCCGTCGCCATGAAGATCATCGCGGACGGGATACGGAACGTGCCCGCGACCACCGTGGAAGCGGCCACCTCCGCCGGGTGCAGCACCTGGCAGCTCATCACCAAGGTCCAGCTGCCGATGGCACGCGGAGCCCTGACCCTCGCCACCAACCAGGGTCTGATCTACGTGCTGTCGATGGTTGTTGTGGGCGGCCTGGTAGGCGCGGGCGCCCTCGGCTACGACGTCGTGGCCGGCTTCTCGCAGGGGCAGCTGTACGGGAAGGGGCTGGCGGCGGGGCTGGCCATCGTCCTTCTCGGAGTCATGTTCGACCGGATCACTCAGGCAGCGGCGCGGCGTACCAGCGCGTAAGGAGCTACCACCATGGCAAGGCAAGCAACAAAGTGGAGAGTCGGCGCGGCCGGCACAGCCGTTCTCGCTCTCGCTCTCACCGCCTGTGGCGGCGCGAAGGTCGGCGACGACTCCGCGGGCTCCGACACCTCCTCCGGGACCGGAGGCTCCGCGAAGTGCGGCACCTTCAACCTCGCGGTCAACCCGTGGGTGGGTTACGAGGCGAACGCGGCGGTCGTCGCGTACGTCGCGGAGCAGGACCTCGGCTGCAAGGTCACCAAGAAGGACCTGAAGGAAGAGATCGCCTGGCAGGGCTTCGGGACGGGTGAGGTCGACGCCGTCATCGAGAACTGGGGTCACGACGACCTGAAGAAGAAGTACATCACCGACCAGAAGACGGCCGTCGACGCCGGCGCGACCGGCAACGAAGGTCTGATCGGCTGGTACGTACCGCCGTGGCTCGCCAAGGCCCACCCGGACATCACCGACTGGAACAGCCTCAACAAGTACGCCGCGGAGTTCAAGACCTCCGAGTCGGGCGGCAAGGGTCAGCTCCTCGACGGTGACCCGTCGTTCGTCACCAACGACGAGGCGCTGGTGAAGAACCTGAAGCTGGACTTCAAGGTGGTGTACGCGGGCAGCGAGACGGCGCTCATCCAGGCCTTCCGCAAGGCGGAGAAGAACAAGGAATGGGTGATCGGCTACTTCTACGAGCCCCAGTGGTTCATGGCCGAGATACCCCTGGTCAAGGTCAAGCTGCCCGAGTACACGGCGGGTTGTGACGCGGACGCGGAGAAGATCGCGTGCGACTACCCCGTGTACAAGCTCGACAAGATCGTCAGCGCCAAGTTCGCCAAGTCGGGCAGTCCCGCCTATGACCTGGTCAAGAACTTCACCTGGACGAACGAGGACCAGAACACCGTGGCCAAGTACATCGCCGAGGACAAGATGACCCCGGAGGCGGCGGCGAAGAAGTGGGTCGACGCCAACCGGGCGAAGGTGGACGCCTGGATCCAGTAGTGCCTGAGGTGTGTTGAGGGCGAGTGCCCGGTGGGCGGTGCGCGTATGTGTGCGCCGCCTGCCGGGCGTTGTTGTGTCTCGCCCTCGCCGCCCTTACCCGTGCCCATCCTCGAGGGCCCCGCCCCCGAACCCCTGTTCGCGCTGAACGCGCTCGTCCTCAAACTCCCCCAGAGGGGGGACCCCCAACGGGCTGGATGGTGCCGGCCGGCGCTTGGGTTTTCAGCCCGTCCGGCGTTTGAGGACAAGGCCCGTTCAGGGCCGTAAGGGGGGTCTGGGGGCGCAGCCCCCAGGGATGGGAACGGGTAAGGGCGGCGGGGGCGAGACCCCTCTTGACACCCACCTGCACGGCAGGCACATTGAGTTGCGCAACCTGAATCATGTTGCGTGGACAGCAACTGAACCGGAGGTGCGGCGATGGCGGGACCCCGAGTGGTCATCATCGGAGCGGGCGTCGTTGGCGCGGCACTCGCGGACGAGATCTCCGCGCGAGGCTGGACCGAAGTGACCGTCGTCGACCAGGGCCCGCTGCCCGCCACCGGGGGATCGTCGTCGCACGCCCCGGGCCTGGTCTTCCAGACGAACTCGTCCAGGACGATGACCGAGATGGCCCGCTACACCGTCGAGAAGTTCTGCTCCCTCGACGTCGACGGCAAGCCCTGCTTCCTCCAGGTCGGCGGCCTCGAAGTGGCCACCACCCCCGAGCGCCTCACCGAACTGCACCGCCGCCACGGCTGGATCACCGCCTGGGGCATCGAAGCCCGCCTGCTGAGCGCCGAGGAGTGCGTCGCCCAGCACCCGCTGGTGAACCCGGACAGGGTCCTCGGCGGCCTCCTGGTCCCCACGGACGGCCTCGCCAAGGCGGTCCTCGCCGTCGAGGCGCAGATCCGCCGGGCCACGGAGCGCGGCGTGACCTTCCTGCCCGGCCACGAGGTACTGGACGTCCAGCAGGCCGACGGCCGCGTGACAGGCGTCCTCACCTCCCAGGGGGAGATCCCCGCCGACATCGTCGTGTGCTGCGCCGGCATCTGGGGCCCGAAGATCGCCCGCATGGTCGGCCTGAACCTCCCCCTGACCCCGCTGGCCCACCAGCTCGCCTGGACCGGCCCGGTACCGGCGCTGGCCGGTCAGACGGAGGAGGCGGTGCGCCCGATCCTGCGCCACCAGGACGCCGACCTCTACTACCGCGACCGCTTCGACACCATCGGCATCGGCTACTACGGCCACCGCCCGATGCCGATCTCGGCCGACGACATCCTCTCGGTGGAGGAGTCGGACACGGCCGGGGCGATGCCCTCGGTTCTGAAGTTCACCGAGGACGACTTCGAGCCCGCCTGGACGGAAACCCAGTCGCTGCTCCCCTCGACGAAGGACGCGAAGGTCGAGGAGGGCATCAACGGCCTGTTCTCCTTCACCACCGACAACTTCCCGCTCATGGGCGAGTCACCGGACGTCAAGGGCTTCTGGGTCGCGGAGGCGGTGTGGGTCACGCACTCCGCGGGCGTGGGACTGGCCATGGCGGAGTGGCTGGTGGACGGTTACTCCTCCACCTTCGACCTGCACGAGTGCGACCTCAACCGCTTCGAGCCGCACCAGCTGTCCCCGGAGTACGTCCTGGCCCGCGACTGCCAGAACTTCGTCGAGGTCTACGACATCCTCCATCCCCTCCAGCCGTCCGGGCACCCCCGTCCCATCCGTACCAGCCCCTTCCACGCCCGCCAGCAGGAGCTGGGCGCCTTCTTCCTGGAGGCGAACGGCTGGGAGCGCCCGCAGTGGTACGAGGCCAACGCGCCCCTGGTGGAAGGCCGTTCGCTCACGACCCCGAACGACTGGGCGGCGCGGTACTGGTCGCCGATCGTCGGCGCCGAGGCCCAGGCCACCCGCGAGACGGTCGCGATGTACGACATGACGGCCCTCAAGCGCCTGGAGGTGACCGGCCCGGGTGCCGCGGCCTTCCTGGAGGGCCTGACCACCAGCAAGGTCGCCAAGTCGGTCGGCTCGGTGACGTACACCCTGCTCCTCGATCACGACGGCGGCATCCGCAGTGACATCACGGTGGCCCGCCTGGCTCGCGACCTCTTCCAGGTCGGGGCCAACGGCAACCTGGACCTCGACTGGTTCACCCGCCACCTCCCGGCCGACGGCACCGTCCAGGTCCGCGACATCACCCCCGGCACGTGCTGTATCGGCCTGTGGGGCCCGCTGGCCCGCAAGGTCCTCCAGCCCCTGACGGACGAGGACTTCACGAACGAGGGCCTGAAGTACTTCCGGGCCAAGCGGGCCTACATCGGCTCCGTCCCGGTGACGGCGATGCGGCTGTCGTACGTCGGCGAACTCGGCTGGGAGTTGTACACCACTGCCGACCAGGGCCAGAAGCTCTGGGACACCCTGTGGCAGGCGGTCCAGCCGCTGGGCGGCATCGCGGCCGGCCGCGGTGCCTTCAACAGCCTCCGCCTGGAGAAGGGTTACCGCTCCTTCGGCACCGACATGACCTACGAGCACGACCCGTACGAGGCCGGCGTCGGCTTCGCGGTGAAGCTCGACAAGGGCGACTTCGTCGGCAAGGCGGCACTGGAACGCCGTATGGCGGATGTACGACGGAAGCTCACCTGCCTGACCATCGACGACCCGCGGTCGGTGGTGATGGGCAAGGAGCCGGTGTACGAGGGTGACCGGGCCGTCGGCTATGTGACGAGCGCCGCGTACGGCTACACGATCGGCAAGGGCATCGCGTACGCCTGGCTGCCGACCGAACTGGCCACCCCTGGAACGGTGTTGCACATCGGCTACTTCGACCAGCGGGTGGAAGCGGTCGTGGCCGAGGAGCCCCTGTTCGACCCGACGATGTCCCGCCTCCGTGGGTAGGCGTTCCGCTGGGAGGGCGGCGCGGGGTTGTCGGTTCGCTGCGGCGCCGTCGTGGCTGGTCGCGCAGTTCCCCGCGCCCCTTTGGGGCGCTGCCGAGCCCCCCGGTCCACTCACCGCAGAAGACGGAGACGTCCGATGAGCCCCCGTACCCCCGGCGCCGAGCTGCCCGAGCACCCCGACTGGCTGTGGCGCACGCCCGAGCCGAAGCGGTCGTACGACGTGATCGTCGTGGGCGGCGGTGGACACGGCCTTGCCACCGCCCACTATCTGGCGAAGAACCACGGCATCACCAATGTCGCGGTGCTGGAGAAGGGGTGGCTGGCGGGCGGCAACATGGCCCGCAACACCACGATCATCCGCTCCAACTACCTGTGGGACGAGAGCGCGGGCATCTACGAGCACGCCCTGAAGCTGTGGGAGGGCCTGGAGGAGGAGCTGGACTACCCGATCCTCTTCTCCCAGCGAGGCGTGCTGAACCTGGCGCACAGCCTTCAGGACGTCCGCGACAGCGTGCGCCGTGTGGAGGCGAACCGCCTGAACGGCGTGGACGCGGAGTGGTTGGACGAGCGGCAGGTCAAGGAGGTCTGCCCGATCGTCAACATCTCACCGGACGTGCGCTATCCGGTGATGGGCGGCACCTACCAGCCGCGCGCCGGCATCGCCAAGCACGACCACGTGGCATGGGGTCTGGCGCGCTCGGCGGACGCGGCGGGCATCGACATCATCCAGAACTGCGAGGTCACCGGCCTGGACGTGGTCGGCGGCCGGGTGGTGGGGGTCCGGACGACCCTGGGTCCGATCGCGGCGGGCAAGGTGGCGCTCTGCTCGGCGGGCCACACGTCCGTCCTGGCGGCGATGGCGGGCATCGAACTCCCGCTCCAGAGCCACCCGTTGCAGGCGCTGGTCTCCGAACTCCTCGAACCCGTGCACCCGACGGTCGTGATGTCCAACGCCGTCCATGTGTACGTCAGCCAGGCGCACAAGGGCGAGTTGGTGATGGGCGCGGGCATCGACTCGTACAACTCGTACACGCAGCGCGGGGCGTTCCACATCATCGAGGAACAGATGTCGGCGGCCCTGGAACTCTTCCCGGTCTTCGCCCGCGCCCATGTGCTGCGCACCTGGGGAGGCATCGTCGACGTGAGCCCCGACGCCTCGCCCATCGTCGGGCTGTCCCCGGTCGACAACCTCTACCTCAACTGCGGCTGGGGGACGGGCGGGTTCAAGGCCACCCCGGGCGTCGGCTGGGTCTTCGCCCACACGATCGCCCACGACACCCCCCACCCGCTCAACGCCCCCTTCTCGCTCGACCGTTTCACCACCGGCGCGCTCGTCGACGAGCACGGCGCGGCCGCGGTGGCCCACTAGGGACCCTCAAGGGAGCCGAACGACATGCTGCTCATCCCCTGCCCGTGGTGCGGGCCCCGTGACGAGGCCGAGTTCCACTACGGCGGCCAGGCACACGTGCCGTACCCGGAGAACCCGTCGGCCCTCACCGACGAGGAGTGGGCCCGGTACCTGTTCTTCCGCGACAACCCGAGGGGCCCCTTCGCGGAACGCTGGAGCCACGCGGCGGGCTGCCGAAAGTGGTTCAACGCGGTACGGGACACGGGGACGAACGAGCTCCTGGCGGTGTATCGGGCGGGGGAGCAGCCTCCGGTGACCTCTTCAGCCCGGTCGGCACCCCCAGCCCGGTCAGCAACTGTTGAGCCCCGGCCGGCACCCCCAGCCCGTCCGGCGTTTGAGGACGAGGCCCCCTCAGGGCCGACCGGGGGCCTGGGGGCGGAGCCCCCAGAACTTTCGGGAAGGGGCGGGGTGGGGGAAGAATCCCAGCCGTTCCGCATCCCCACCCGCGGCCGAATCAACCGCGACCACACCCTGACGTTCACTTTCGACGGCACCGAACACCAGGGCTACGAAGGCGACACCCTCGCCTCCGCCCTCCTCGCCAACGGCATCATCCACACCGGCACCAGCATCAAACGAGGCCGCCCCCGAGGCATCTTCTCCGCCGGTGTGGAAGAACCCAACGCCGTCATCCAGATCGAGGCCCCGTTCCCCGAGCCGATGCTCCCCGCCACCACGGTCGAGCTGTACGACGGCCTGGTCGCCACCAGCCTCCCCGGCCAGGGCCGCCTCGCCACCGAACCGGACCCCGCCCGCTACGACGCCGTACACGCCCACTGCGACCTGCTGATCGTCGGCGCGGGCCCCGCGGGCCTCGCCGCCGCCACGGCAGCCGCCCGCACCGGCGCCCGCGTCATCCTCGCCGACGACCGGCCGGAACCCGGCGGCAGCCTGCTGGGCACAGGCGAACACACCGACTGGCTGGAGGCGACCGGCACCGCCCTCGACGCGGCACCCGACGTACGGGTCCTGCGCCGCACCACGGTCTTCGGCTACTACGACGACAACCACCTCCTCGCCGTCGAACGCCGCACCAACCACCTGGGCGCCGCCGCCCCCGAGAACGTCTCCCGCGAACGCGTCTGGCGCATCCGGGCACGCCGAGTCGTCCTCGCGACCGGCGCCCACGAGCGCTCGCTGGCCTTCGCGGACAACGACCGCCCCGGAGTGATGCTGGCCGCCTCGGCGCGTACGTACGTCCATCGTCACGGCGTCCTGCCCGGCCGCAGGGCGGTCGTGTTCACCACCAACGACAGCGCGTACGCAGCCGCACTGGACCTGTCCGCAGCGGGTGCGGACGTGGTCGCGATCGTCGACACCCGCACCGAACCGGGACCGTGGGCGGAGCGCGCGAGGGCGGCCGGTATCGAGGTGCTGGCCGGGTACGCCGTCGTCGGCACGGAGGGCGACGCACGCCTGAGTGCCGTGACGGTCGCCCTGTACGGAGAGTCCACGGTGTCCGGAAAGGCCACGGGACAGCGGGAGTTCGCCGCCGACCTGCTGCTGGTCTCCGGCGGCTGGAACCCGGTGGCGCACCTGTTCAGCCAGGCGGGCGGCAGGCTCCGCCACGACGACACGCTCGGCGCCTTCGTCCCCGACAGCTGCCGGCAGGCCGTCGAGGTCGCGGGCAGCGCGACCGGCGCCCTGGACCTGCCCACGGTCCTCGCCCAGGGCGTGGGCGCCGCGTCCCGCGCGCTGGAGGCGGAGGGCTACGCGCCACAAGCCCCCCGGCTCCCCGCCCCCGACCCGGCCGCCCAACCGCACACCCCGCCCATGCACGTGTACGCCATCCCCGACGCCTCCGACACCCACAGCTTCGTCGACCTCCAACGCGACGTCAGCGTGGACGACCTGGCCCGTGCGACCGGCGCCGGTATGCGCTCGGTGGAGCACACCAAGCGCTACACCACCGCCGGGACCGCCAACGACCAGGGCAAGACGTCCGGTCTCCTGGCCAGCGGCATCGTCGCCGCACTGCTCGGCGTCGACATCTCGGCCCTCGGCACGACCACGTTCCGGCCGCCGTACACGCCGGTCTCCTTCGCCGCCCTCGCGGGCCGCGACCGGGGAGCGCTGCACGACCCGGTCCGGACGACCGCCCTGCACACCTGGCACGCCGAGCACGGCGCGCTGTTCGAGAACGTCGGCCAGTGGAAGCGCCCCTGGTACTACCCGCGGGCCGGCGAGGACATGGAGGCGGCGGTACTGCGCGAGTGCGCCGCCGCCCGCGAGAGCGTGGCCTTCATGGACGCCTCCACCCTCGGCAAGATCGACGTCCAGGGACCGGATGCGGGCGCCTTCCTCGACCTGCTCTACACCAACATGATGAGCACCCTGAAGGTCGGCATGATCCGCTACGGCGTCATGTGCCGCCCGGACGGCATGGTCTTCGACGACGGCACCGTCATCCGCCTCGCCCAGGACCGCTTCCTGGTCACGACCACGACGGGCAACGCCGCCGCCGTACTGGACTGGATGGAGGAGTGGTCCCAGACCGAGTGGCCCGACCTGCGCGTCCACTGCACCTCGGTCACCGAGCAGTGGGCCACGGTCGCCCTCGTCGGCCCCCGCTCACGCCAGGTCCTCGGCTCCCTCGCGCCCCAACTGGCCGTGGACAACGCGGACTTCCCCTTCATGGCCTGGCGGGAGACGAGCGTCGCGGGCATCGCGGCCAGGGTCTGCCGGATCAGCTTCTCCGGTGAACTGGCCTACGAGATCAACGTGTCACCGTGGGAGGCCCTCGCCCTCTGGGAGGCGCTGTACGAGGCCGGCTCCCCCTACGGCATCACGCCCTACGGCACGGAGAGCATGCACGTCCTGCGTGCCGAGAAGGGCTACCCGATCATCGGCCAGGACACCGACGGCACCGTCACCCCGCAGGACCTCGGCATGAACTGGGTGGTGTCGAAGAAGAAGCCCGACTTCATCGGCAAGCGGTCGTACGCCCGTGCCGACGCCGTCCGCCCCGACCGCAAGCACCTGGTGGGCCTGCTCCCCGACGATCACGGCACCTTCCTCCCCGAGGGCACGCAACTGGTCGCCGACAGCGTGCTGCCCGCGCCGCCCGTCCCGATGCTCGGCCATGTCACCTCCAGCTACCGCAGCGCCGCCCTGGGCCGGACCTTCGCGCTCGCCCTGATCAAGGGCGGCCGGGAACGCGTCGGCGAGCGCCTGTACGCCCCCGTGGGCGACCGGCTCGTCCCGGTGACCGTCGCGAGCCCCGTTCTCTACGACCCCGAGGGAGCCCGCCGAGATGGCTGACACACCCGTCCTCAGCACCGCCCCGCTCAGCGGCCCCCTGTCCGCCCTGTCGCACGCGGCCGATCGGCTGGCCGCCGCCACCCGCACCTCCGGGGGAGCGGTCCGGCTGGCCGAACTCCCCTTCCTGACCCAGCTGAACGTGCGCCTCGACGCCAAGGGGGCGGCGGCCGACGCGGTCGGCCTCGCGCTGGACCTTCCCCTGCCGCTCGCCCCCAACAGCGTCGTACGCGCGGGGGAGTTGACGGTGCTGTGGCTGGGGCCGGACGAATGGCTGCTGGTGGGTCCGCCGGGCAGCGAACGGGACCTGGAGAGCCGTATCAGGAAGGCCGCCGGGGACGAGCACGTCTCCGTCATCGACGTGTCCGCCCAGCGCACCACGCTCCTCGTCGCGGGCCCCCGCGCCCGTGATCTGCTGGCCCATGGCTGCCCGCTGGACCTGCACCCGCGCGTCTTCGGCGCCGGACACTGCGCCCAGACGACCCTGGGCCGCACCCAGGTCGTGCTGGTCGCCCGGGACGAACCCCGGGCCGGATTCTGGGTACTGGTCCGCTCGTCCTTCGCCGGCTACCTGACGGACTGGCTGCTCGACGCGGCGACGGAATACGTCTGAGGGCGTACGTCTGACGGGGCACGTCTGCGCGCCTCCGTCAGCCGGTGCCCTGGATGACCGTCGGGCTCATCTGCCGTACCTGCGGCAACGTGGTGACCATGTGGGCGACCACCCGGTCGCTCAGACAGACGTGCCGGTGGGGGATGTCGCCGGGGAAGCGGACGAAGTCACCGGCGGCGAGGTCGACCGGTTCGGCGAGCGGGCCCGTGCGCAGCTTGCCGGTGATCACGTAGATGTGGTGCAGCGTGCCGGCGGCGTGCGGGGCGACGGGCTCCGGCTGCCGGCCGCCGCGCTCCAGGCGCAGGACCAGGGTCCGGACGTACCCCGAGCCGTAGACCTCGTCCAGCAGCCGCTCCGACCAGTCGCCGGCGTCGGACCACTGGCCCTCGTCGTGGCGCTGGACGTAGACCGGTGTGCCCCACTCGGTCAGCAGGCGGCGGGCCGGGACGTCCAGGGCCGCGCCGAGCTGGGAGAGGGTCTCCACCGTGGGGTTGCCCGCGCCCTGCTCGATCTTCGACAGGGTCTGCTTCGACAGGCCCGACCGGCGGGCCAGTTCGCCCAGCGACATGGCGCGCTCCAGCCGGAACCGGCGGACGTTACGGGCCACCAGCTCGTTCTCGTGAGCCTGGTCGTCACTTTTAATGTACATCCCGTCATTGTTGACGGACGGGCGGTCGGCTGGCCATGCTTGTCACCTAAAAGTTTCCCAACGGCGTATTGAAATTGACACCAGCCACTCGAAGCTCCCCTCGAAGATGAGGTGAACCGCCATGAGCACCGCTTCCGTCGCTACCCAGGTCCGTGACGACCGGGCCGCCGTCGACAAGGCCATCAGCCTCCTCGTCGCCTTCGGCGACCGGGCGAGCAGCGGGCTCGGGGTCAGTGAACTCGCCCGGCGGGCGCGGCTGAGCAAGTCGACCGCCCACCGGGTGCTGGGCATGCTGGAGCGCAACGGCGTGGTGGAACGCGTGGGCACCGACTACCGGCTCGGCGAGCGTCTGCACGCACTGGGCCTGGCCGTGTACGCCCCCGGTCACGAGGGCGTCCGCGACCTGCTGCTGCCCTTTCTGACCGACCTCTACGAACTCACCCACCACACCGCCCACGTCGCCGTCCTGCACGGCACCGACGTGGTCTACCTCGCCAAGCTCCACGGCCACCGCCCGGCGCCGGTCCCCTCCCGCATCGGCGGGCGCCTGCCCGCACATGTCACCGCGGTCGGCAAAGTCCTGCTGGCGTACGACTTCGACGCCGCCGAACAGGCGCTGGCCGGGCCGTTGCCCCGCTTCACCGACCGCACCCTCACCGACCCAGGGGAGCTGTCGGCCGAGCTGGACCGTATCCGCCGCACCGGTGTCGCCTTCGACGACGAGGAGAGCCAGCCCGGCCTGAGCTGCGTCGCCGCCCCGGTACTGGACCGCACCGGCCGTGCGGTGGCCGCCCTGTCCGTCGCCGGCCGGCGCGGCCACATCGACACCCAGCGGCTGAGCGCCGAGGTGCGCCGGGTCGCCGCGGGCGCCTCGCGCGCATGGATCGGACGGGCCGCCCGTCCGCCGCGCGCGTAACCGCCAGCTGCCAACTGCCGTACGCCTCTCAGACGTTGGCGGGCCCCAGCAGATCCAGGGCGATGTCCACGATCATGTCCTCCTGCCCGCCGACCAGTCCGCGCCGCCCGACCTCCAGCAGGATGCTCCGTACGTCGATGCCGTACTGCCGTGAGGCCGCTTCGGCGTGCCGCAGGAAGCTGGAGTAGACACCGGCGAAGCCGAGGGTGAGGGTCTCCCGGTCGACCTGGACGGGGCGGTCCTGGAGCGGCCGTACCAGGTCGTCGGCGGCGTCCTGGAGGGCGAAGAGGTCGCAGCCGTGCTTCCAGCCGTTCAGGGTGGCCACCGCGATGAACGGTTCGATCGGGCAGTTGCCCGCGCCCGCGCCGTGCCCGGCGAGGGAGGCGTCCACTCTGGTGACCCCCTCCTCGACGGCCACGACGGAGTTCGCCACGGCCAGGGAGAGGTTCTGGTGGGCGTGGATGCCGATCTGGGTCTTTGGGTCGAGTACGTCCCGGTAGGCGCGGACGCGTTCCCGGACGCCGTCCATCGTGAGCCGGCCGCCCGAGTCGGTGACGTAGACGCAGTGGGCGCCGTACGACTCCATCAGCCGTGCCTGCTCTGCCAGTCGGTCCGCCGGGGCCATGTGGCTGAGCATCAGGAAGCCGGAGACGTCCATGCCGAGTTCGCGGGCCGTGGCGATGTGCTGGGCGGAGACGTCGGCCTCGGTGCAGTGGGTGGCGACGCGGACCGAGCGGACACCGAGCGCGTAGGCCTGCTTCAGCTCGGCGATGGTGCCGATGCCGGGGAGCAGGAGCGTGGTGAGGGTGGCGCGCTCCAGGGCGGAGGCGGCGGCCTCGATCCACTCCCAGTCCGTGTGGCTGCCGGGGCCGTAGTTGACGGAGCCGCCCGCCAGTCCGTCGCCGTGCGCGACCTCGATGGCGTCCACCCCGGCCGCGTCGAGGGCGGCGACGACGCGGGCGACATCGGCGGGGGCGATGCGGTGCCGTACGGCGTGCATGCCGTCCCGCAGGGTGACGTCCTGGACGTACAGGCCGGTGTCGGTGGTCATGCGGAGGCCTCCTGCCGGGTGTGCCGGGCGATGCGTTCGGCGGTGCGCAGGGCGGCCGAGGTCATGATGTCGAGGTTGCCGGCGTAGGCGGGGAGGTAGTGGGCGGCGCCCTCCACCTCCAGGAAGACCGAGACGCGGGTCGTCACCTTCGGCGCGTCGGCGGGCAGGAGGGTGTGGACGGGTTCGTCCGGCGGTACGGGGGTGAACTGGACCTCCTGCTTCAGCCGGTAGCCCGGGACGTACTGGGCGACCTCGGCCACCCGCTTCTCGACGGCGGCCCGGATCGCGTCGTGGTCGGCGTCGCCGATCAGGCAGAAGACGGTGTCCCGCATGATCAGCGGGGGCTCGGCGGGGTTCAGGACGATGATCGCCTTGCCGCGCGCGGCACCGCCGACGGTCCGGATCGCGGCCGACGTGGTCTCCGTGAACTCGTCGATGTTGGCCCGGGTGCCGGGACCGGCCGACTTCGAGGCGATCGAGGCGACGATCTCCGCGTAGGGAACGGGAGTTGTGCGAGCCACGGCGTGCACGACAGGGATCGTGGCCTGGCCGCCGCAGGTGACCATGTTGACGTTGCCGGCGTCCAGATGGTCGTCCAGGTTGACGGCGGGGACGACGAACGGGCCCACGGCCGCCGGGGTGAGGTCGACGAGGCGTTTGCCGTACGGGGCGAGCCGGGCCGCGTTGGCGAGGTGCGCCTTGGCGGAGGTGGCGTCGAAGACGATGCCGATGTCCTCGAAGTCGTCCATCGCGACGAGGCCCTCGACGCCCTCGTGGGTGGTGGGGACGCCGAGGCGGCGGGCCCTGGCGAGGCCGTCGGAGTCCGGGTCGATACCCACCATGGCCGCCATCTCCAGGGTGTCCGAGAGACGCAGCACCTTGATCATCAGGTCGGTCCCGATGTTGCCGGAGCCGATCACGGCCACTTTCGTCGTCTGCACGGCGGGCACGGCGGTCATGACGGCTCCTTGTCGGCGAACGTGGCGGTGACCGTGCCGAGGCCGGTGATCTCCGCGAGCACGGTGACGCCGGGGGAGACGCCGACCATGGGGCCGAGGGCGCCGGAGAGGACGACCTGGCCGGCGCGCAGGGGGTCCCCGTGGTCGCGTGCCGTCCGGGCCAGCCACAGCAGGGCGTTGAGGGGGTCGCCGAGACAGGCGGCGCCGTCGCCCTCGGACACGAGGGTGCCGTCGGCGTACATCCGCATCGTCGCCTCGCGGGGCTCGAACGCGTCGAGGGGGAGCCGGGATTCACCGAGGACGTACAGGCCGCTGGAGGCGTTGTCGGCGACGGTGTCGGTGAGGGTGATGTCCCAGTCGGCGATCCGGCTGTCCACGATCTCCAGGGCGGGCGTCGCATGGCCGACCGCCGCGCGCACCGCCGCCAGGTCCAGGCCGTCCGTGTCGAGGTCGGCGGCGAGGACGAAGGCGATCTCCGCCTCGGCCTTCGGCTGGAGCAGCCGGGACATCGGCACCTCGGCGCGGCCGGAGACGTCCATGTCGGCGAAGAGGACACCGAAGTCCGGCTGGTCCACGCCGAGTTGCTTCTGCACGGCCGGCGAGGTGAGGCCGATCTTGCGCCCGGTGACGACGGCCCCTGCGGTCAGCCGGCGTGCGGTGAGCAGGCGTTGGACCTCGTAGGCCCTGACGACGTCGGTGCTGCCCAGGAGGTCACGGACCGGGCCGCAGGGCCGCTTCTTGTCGGCGGCGCTCTCCAGCCGGTCCGCCGCTTCGGTGACGATCTGCTCGCGGTGGTTCATCGGAGCGGCTCCTGTTCCGCGGTCGCCACGGCGAAGCCGGCGATCCACTCGGGGATGGGGGCGTAGAAGCGGGAGGTCACCCGGTAGGCGCCGGCGCCGGTGGGACCAGTAGGGCCGGTGGCGGCGAGGGAGGCGAACGCGGCGATCCAGGTGCGCACTTCGTGCGCCGAGCCGCCGCCCTCGGTGCCCATCCACTCGACGGTCCAGTCGTCGACGTCCGCCAGCCGGCCGCTTTCGAGGGTGTCCAGGACGTGGTTGTCCCAGACGGGGTTGAGGGGGATCATCCGGGTCGACCCGGCGGCGTAGTCGCGGCCGGCCTGCACGACGCGCTCCTCGCCCCGGGCGCGCTGCTCGGGCGTCGGCGGGCGGCCCTCGATGAGGGCGTCGGCGACGCGGGGCGGGGCGCCGTCGAGCACCGGGACGGGCGGGTCGTGGGAGAGGCCGCCGGAGCCGAGGAACAGCACCCTGCGGTCCAGCTCGGCCGCCGCCTCGCCGATGGCCGTACCGAGGGCTCTGATGCGGCTGACCGGACCGAGCGGTGTGGCGACGCCGTTGATGAACACCGGGACCACCGGGACCTTGTCGATGCCGCCGAACAGGACCTCCAGCGGCTGCACGAAACCGTGGTCGACGGTCATCCGGGCCGAGACGGTGAGGTCGATCCCACGGTCCAGCACCCCACGGGCCAGGGCCCGCGCCGCGTCCGTGTCGACCGACAGGGGACCCGCCGACGAACCGAAGTCGCCGACCGCGCTCGCCTCGGTGGCCAGGCAGAACGGGGGCATCTCCTTGTAGAAGAAGCCGTTGTAGTGGTCGGGGGCGTACAGGACGACCAGTTCCGGGTCGAAGGCACGGACGAAGGAGCGGGCACCCTCGACGGCTTCCTCGACGGAGGCCAGGACCTCGGGTGCGGGGTCGTTCTTTCCGATCAGCGGGGAGTGGGACAGCCCGACGGCTGCGGCGGTCACGATGACTCTCCGGTCGTTGTTGTCTCTTCGGTCTCTTGGTGCGGTGGGTGCACGACGAGCTTTCCGGTCAGCCGCCCGTCGATCATGAGCTGGAAGCCCTTGTGGATCTCGTCCAGGGGCAGCGTGCGGTCGATGACCGGGCGCAGACCGGTGGCGTCCATCAGCTTCAGCAGCGCGACCAGCTCACTGCGGGTGCAGCCGGTCGAGCCGAGGATGCGCTGCTGGAGGTAGAAGACGCGGCCCAGGTCGGCGGGCGGGTTGGTGCCGCTCGTCGCACCGGCGATCACCAGCGTGCCGCCCGGCCGCAGCGACTTCAGCGAGTGTGCCCAGGTCGCCTCGCCGACCGTCTCCACGACGATGTCGACCCGCTCGGGCAGCCGCTCCCCGGTCGGTACGGCCTTCCGCGCGCCCCAGGACTCGGCCTGCGCCCGCTTCTCCGTGCTGCGGCTGGTCGCGTAGACGACGGCACCGGCCGCCACGGCCAGCTTGATCGCCGCCGAGGCCACGCCCCCGCCGGCGCCCTGCACGAGGACCCGGTCACCGGCGCGGATCCGGGCCTGGGTGAAGAGCATGCGGTACGCGGTGCCCCAGGCGACGGGCAGACAGGCGGCCTCGTCGAAGGTGAGCCACGGCGGTTTCGGGACGAGGTTGCGGGTCGGGACGGACAGGTACTCGGCGAAGGAGCCGTTGTGCCGCTCGGACAGCAGCGCGCGGTTCGGGTCGAGCGTCTCGTCGCCCATACCGGCGTCGGTGTCGGCGAGCACGGGGTGGACGAGGACCTCGGTGCCGTCCTCGTCGTATCCGGCGGCATCGCAGCCGAGGACGATGGGCAGCCGCTCGGGCGGGTGGCCCACCCCGCGCAGCGTCCACAGGTCGTGCATGTTGAGCGACGACGCGACGACCCGGACAAGGGACCACCCGGGCCGGGGTCCTGGCTTCGGAACGTCCCCGACGACGAGGCCGGCCAGTGGGTCGGTCGCGCTCTGGGAGACGGCGGTTGCGGCAAGCATGGGTGCACGCTCTCCCGGGGGCCGGGCCCGCCGACAGCCCGTGTGCCGTCGTACGGAACGACGGATGGAAGCGGCCCGACCTGCTGCTGTTGCCTGTGGCCATGACCTCGACGATCGAACCCCAGGGCATCGAACCCCAGGGCATCGAAGCTCGGCGCGCGGCCACCCCGGCCCCGCGCGGAGCCCTGCGGCGCCCGGCGGACCTCGCGCGGAACACCGACGTCTCCGGGCTCGTCGACACCGAGGGCGGACTGCTGGACCGCGTCGTCTTCACCGACCAGGAGCTGTACCGGCAGGAGCTGCGCCGCGTGTTCGCGCCGAGCTGGCTGTTCCTCGCGCACACCGACCAGTTCCACAAGCCCGGTGACTTCTTCACCACGTACATGGGCGAGGACCCGGTCATCGTCACCCTCGACCGGGACCGCCGTGTCCGCGCCTACCTCAACTCCTGCCGCCACCGCGGCGCCCGCGTCTGCCGCGCCGACTTCGGCACCACCCGCAACTTCACCTGCACGTACCACGGTTGGTCCTACAACCTGGACGGCTCGTTGGTCAGCGTGCCCAACAAGGACGGCTATCCCGACTCGTTCGCGACGGGGGAGTGGGGCCTGGTGGAGGTCCCTCAGGTGGAGAGCCACCGCGGGCTGATCTTCGGCACCTGGAACCCGGACGCGGCTCCGCTGCGCGAGCAACTCGGCGACATGGCCTGGTACATGGACGCCATGCTCGACCACGACGACGAGGGCACCGTCGTGGTCGGCGGGGTCCACAAGTGGGTCCTGGAGGGCAACTGGAAGCTGGCGGCCGAGCAGTTCGCGACCGACTGGTACCACGTCAACATGAGCCACGCCTCGGCGCTCATGCTCCTCGCGCCCCCCGGCAAGCAGCCCAAGGGCGAGGTCGTGCACCGCACCGGCCGCCAGTACCTGGACGCGAACGGCAACGGCGCGGGCTTCCCCGTCCACCCGAAGAACCGCTTCGACGCCCGGACCGTGCACGAGTGGACGGACTACGACGCCCTGCGGGAGCGGCTCGGCGAGGCCCGCGTCGAGGGCCCCCTGACCAACGGACACGCCACCGTCTTCCCCAACTTCTCCTACCTGCCCGTCAACGGCTCCATCCGGATCTGGCACCCCAAGGGCCCCGACCGGATGGAGGTGTGGGCCTGGACCGTCGTCGACAGATCGATGCCGGAGGAGGTCCGCGAGGCCCAACGCCTGTACAACCTGCGGACGTTCGGGCCCAGCGGGATCTTCGAGCAGGACGACGGTGAGAACTGGAGCGAGGTCCAGGCGATCTCGAACGGCTTCATCACCAACGGTGTCCCCCTCAACTACCAGATGGGCATGGGCAGCGAACGCGAGGACGGCCGCCACCCGGGCCGGACGAGCGACCTGTACAGCGACGCGGCCGGCCGGGCCTTCTACGGACGCTGGCGCGAACTGATGAACACCCCTGCCTGGCACGAGACGTGCCACGAGGAGACGAAGTGAGCAGCACGAGCACCGGCACCGGTATCCGCGTGGCGGCCCTGGCCGACATCCCCCAGGGCGAGGGAATCGCCGTCGCCAGGGCCGTCACCGGAACCGCGGACGACATCGCCCTGCTGCGTGACACCGACGACACGGTGTACGCCCTCGACGACACCTGTACCCACGAGGACGCCTCGCTGGCGGACGGCTGGGTCGAGGACGGTTTCGTCGAATGCCCCCTGCACTCCAGCAAGTTCTGCCTGAAGAACGGCGAGGTCCAGGGCCTGCCCGCGACCAGGAACGCCTGCCCGCACCGCGTCGAGGTCCGCGACGGCCAGGTCTACCTCTTCCCCGGACAGACACCATGACCGGCGACCGTGTGGCCCGCGTGGTCGTCGTGGGCGGCGGCATCGCCGGCGTCAGCACGGCCGGCGCCCTGCGCGCGGGCGGCTTCGACGGCGACCTGACACTCGTCGACCCCGGCGAGTTCCCGTACGACCGCCCGCCCCTGTCCAAGGACTTCCTGTCCGGCGCCAAGAACATCGGCCAGCTCGCCCTCCAGTCGTCCCGGTGGTACGACGACCAGCGCGTCCGCCTCCTCAACCGCACCGCCGTCACCGCCCTGCGCCCCCGCGAAGGCAAGGTCGAGCTGGCGGACGGCACCCTGCTGCCCGCCGACCGCGTCGTCCTCGCCACCGGCGGCGGCGCGGCCCGCCCCCCGGTCCCCGGCCTCGACAGCGAACGCGTCCACGTCCTGCGCACCGCCACCGACGCCGACCGGCTTCGCCCACAACTCACCCCGGGCGCCCGGGTGTTGGTCGTGGGCGCCGGTCTGATCGGGTCGGAGGCCGCCTCCACAGCCGTACGCCTGGGCTGCGAGGTCACCCTGGTCGACCCGCTGGCCACGCCCCTCGTGTCCGTGCTCGGCACGGAGCTCGCCGGCTGGCTGCACGACCTCCACACCTGGCACCACGTCACGACCGCGCAGACGACCGTGGAGGCCCTCACGGACCGCGGCGGCCACATCGAGGCACGGCTCGCGGGCAGGACCGGGCTGCGGTCGTACGACGTCGTCGTGCTCGGCGTGGGCATGGTGGCGAACACCGAACTCGCCGAGCGGGCGGGGCTGGAGACCGACCGGGGGATCGTGGTCGACACCGGACAGGTGACGTCGAACCCGGCGGTGCTCGCCGTCGGCGACCCCGCCCGCACCCGGCACGACGGGGTGCTCCTGCCCCGCACCGAGCACTGGGAGGCGGCCCAGCACGACGGGGCGCGGGCCGCCGCGACGATCCTCGGCGCCCCGGCACCGGCACCGACGGTCCCCTGGTTCTGGACGGACCGGCACGGCCGGCACATCGAAGCCGTCGGCCACATGGCCGACGCGGAACGGACCGTGCTCCGGGGCTCCTGCGACGACCCGGCGTTCACGGTCTTCGGCCTGCGCGGCGGACACGTCGTCGCCGCGGCCTCGGTCGACGACTCCGCCGCCGTACGCGCCGCCCGCCGCATGATCGACCGCCGGGTCCCGGCCGACGCCGGGCGGCTGTCCGACCCCGCCGTGAACCCGCGCGCCCTGCTGCGTACCGCCCCCGACGGAGAAAGGACCGGATGACACCGTGACGACGACCACCGGACCGGCCGGCACCCGTGCGGGCCTGCGCGCCGACCGCGACACCCACTTCGAGGTCGAGCAGTTCTACTACGAGGAGGCCGCCCTCCTCGACGACGGCCGCTACGCCGACTGGCTCGACCTGCTCGCCGACGACCTCGACTACTGGATGCCCACCCGCTCCAACCGGCTGCGCCGGCAGCAGGCGCTGTCGGTGGCCGCGCGGGGCGAGGCCGCCTTCTACGACGAGACCAAGGAGAGCCTCGCCTGGCGCATCCGGCGCTTCGACTCGGGCATGGCCTGGGCCGAGGACCCGCCCTCCCGCACCCGCCACCTGGTGACGAACGTGCTGGTCCGGCATGTCGACCCGGCCGACAACCCGGAGTTCACGGCGGACGACCTCTCCGTACGCTCCGCGTTCCTCGTCTACCGCAACCGCCTCGAACGCGAGGAGAACGTCTTCGCCGGCAGCCGCACGGACATCCTGCGGCGCGTCGACGACGGCGCCCTGCGGGTGGCCCGCCGGACCGTCCTCCTCGACCAGAACATCCTGCTGGCGAAGAACATCTCCACGTTCTTCTGACCTCTCCTGATCTCTCCCAGCCTCTGCTGACTCCTGCTGACTTCTTCTGACTTCTTCTGATGGGGACCGTCGTGACCGACCTCGACCTCGAACTCAAGCACCATCGCGTCGCCACCTCGCTGGGTGAGGTCGCCGTGGCCGAGACCGGCGACGGGCCGGTGCTGGTGATGCTGCACGGTGGCGGACCGGGCGCGTCCGGCGTCAGCAACTACCACCAGAACCTCCCGGCGTTGGCCCGGCACTTCCGCGTCGTCCTGCCCGACCAGCCGGGATTCGGGGCCAGTTACCGCCCGACCGAGACGGACCTCGACGCACGGTCCATCACCGAGATCACGGTCGACGCCCTCTTCCAGGCACTCGACTCCCTCGGCATCGGCACCTTCCACCTGCTCGGCAACAGCCTCGGCGGCGCCGCCGCGATCGCCATGGCCCAGCAGCGCCCCGAGCGCGTCACCCGGCTGGTGCTGATGGCCCCCGGCGGCGGCTGGCTCCCCTTCGGGCCGACGCCCACGGAGGGCCAGAAGGAGATGTTCCGCTACTACAACGGCGGCGGCCCGACCGAGAAGAAGATGGCCGCGTTCATCCGGACCATGGTCTTCGACCACCGGCAGTTCGGCGAGGACGTCGTCAGGGCCCGCTACGAGGCCTCGCTCGACGCGAGCCACATCGCCTTCTACCACCGCTACAACGCCGCCTTCGGCAAGCGCGGCGGCATGGACCCCCTCTGGCGGGACCTGCACCGGATCGAGTCGCCGACCCTGCTGCTCTGGGGCCGCGACGACCGCACGATCACCCTCGACGGCGCCCAGTTGATGCTCCGGCAGATCCGCGACGTTCAGCTGCACGTGTTCGGCCGCTGCGGTCACTGGGTGCAGCTGGAACGGCAGCGCGAGTTCGAGACGCTGGTCGCGGACTTCCTGGCGGAGCGGTCGTGAGCGGCGGCTGGCTGGACGGATACGCCGTCCTGATCACCGGCGGCGGCACCGGCATCGGCCGCGCGGTCGCCGAACGCTTCCTCGCCGAGGGCGCGTCGGTCACGGTCCTCGGCCGACGGAAGGACCAGCTGGACGAGGTGGTGGCCGCCGCCCCCGACCCGACCCGCGTCCACACCGTCACCGGTGACGTACGGGACTCCGAACGGCTGCACACCGCCGTCGCCGAGACCGTCGAACGCTTCGGCAAGCTCGACACGCTCGTCGCCAACGCCGGTGTGTGGGACTACCAGCGTCAGCTCACCCGGCTGGGCGCCGAGGAACTCGACAGCGCCTTCGACGAGGTCTTCTCCATCAACGTCAAGGGCTATCTGCTCGCCGCCGAGGCCTCCTGGCGGGAACTGGTGAAGACCCGCGGCAGCATCGTCATGACACTGTCCAACGCCAGTTTCTACGTCAACGGCGGCGGCCCCCTCTACACCGCCAGCAAGCACGCCTGCCTGGGCCTCATGCGCGAACTCGCCTACGAACTCGCCCCCAGGGTCCGCGTCAACGGCGTCGCCTGCGGCGGTATGAACACCGACCTGCGCGGCCCCGAGTCCCTGGCCCTCGGCGACCGCTCGATCTCCGCGTCCTTCGCCAGGAAGGGCCCGGACACCCCGCCCCCGCTCATCCCGCTGCACGACTCCAGCACGGACCCGCGTGACTTCACCGGCCCGTACGTCCTGCTCGCGGCCCGCGAGCAGAGCGGCCCCATCACCGGCCACGCCATCTCCGTCGACGGCGGGATCGGCGTACGAGGGTTCGCACGTGCCGCCGGTGGCGACGATCTCTGAGACGCCCGGCGGACCGACCGACACGTGCTCACTACCGATCTACAACGACCGGCAACTGACGAAGCTCGACGAGGAGCCGACAGTGACGAGACCCCACCCGCGCAACTCCGGCCTCCAGGTCGACCTCAATCCGGCGGCGGCGGTCGCCCGCAACGCGCGCCACCAGGGCGACAGTGTGGTTGTGCGGTATCCGGGAGGCGACCTGACCTACGCCCAACTGGACGACAGGGCGGCCAGGCTGGCGAGCGTCCTGGCGACGGGAGGTGCCACCGACGGGGACCGGGTCGCCTATCTGGGCCTCAACAGCCCGGCGTTCCTGGTGACCATGCTCGCGGCCTTCCGCATCGGCGCCGTCTTCGTCCCGGTCAACTTCCGCCTCGCCGAACCCGAACTGCGCGGTGTCCTGAACGGCAGCGGCGCCACGGTGATCGTCTGCGAGGAGGGACACCGCGCGAGTGTCGAAGCGGTGCGCGGGGACACGGAGTTGGGGCGCCTCCTCCTGGTGGACGACGACCCGGAGATCCCGGCGGCCACGGAGGAAGCCGCCGGCTGGGAACCCTGGTCGGCGCTGATCGGCACCGCACCCCCGAGCCCCTCCGTCGTACCGAAGAAGGCCGACGACCCGGCCGTCCTGATGTTCACCTCGGGAACCACCGGTACGCCCAAGGGAGTTGTCCTCACCCACGGCAACAACTGGTGGAACGCCGTCAACGTCGAACTGCGGCTGGACACCCGGCGCGGAGACGTGACCTACGCCGCCGCACCGCTCTTCCACATCGGGGCCCTCAACAGCTTCGCCCTGCGCACCCTCGTCCGCGGCGGCACCGTCGTGGTGCGGCGCGGGTTCGACCCGGCGGTGTGTCTCGACGACCTGGTGACCCACCGGGTCAACTCGATGTTCGGCGTCCCGCAGATGTTCGCCGCGCTGGCCCGCGTCCCGGGAGTCTTCGACCAGGATCTGAGCGACCTGCGGGCGATCGTGGTCGCGGGCGCCCCGGTGCCGCCGTCGCTCGTCGAGCTCTACGCCGGGCACGGGATCGTCCTCCAGCAGGCATGGGGTCTGACCGAGACGGCGCCGTTCGCCACGCACCTGCCGGCCGAACGCACCCTGGACAAGCTCGGATCCGCGGGCATCGCCATGCCGTTCACGGAGGTACGGGTCGTCGACGCCGGCACCGGCGAGCCGCTGAAGCCGTGCGAGACCGGGGAGATCGTGGTCCGTGGACCGAACGTCACGGCGGGCTACTGGAACAGCCCGCAGGCCACGGCCGCGGCCTTCGACGACGAGGGCTGGTTCCACTCGGGGGACGTCGGCCACCTCGACGAGGACGGCTGCCTCTTCATCGTCGACCGACTCAAGGACATGATCATCAGCGGCGGTGAGAACGTCTATCCCGCCGAGGTCGAGCGCGTCCTGGCCGCCATGCCGGGCGTCGTGGACGTCGCCGTGGTCGGGGTCGCCGACGAGCAGTGGGGCGAGACCGTCGCCGCCGTGGTCACCGCGACCGACGACACACTGATCACCTTGGATGAGCTGCGCGAGTACGCCGCCCTCCACCTGGCCCGCTACAAGCTGCCCCGGCGCCTGAAACTGGTCCGGTCGGTCCCGCGCAACGCCTCGGGCAAGCTCGACAAGGCCCTGATCCGCCGCCTGGCCGCAGAGGAGCGCTGAGATGTTCACGGTGCCCGCCGTCCCGACGCGGCTCACCCTGGGACCCGGATGGGAGACGGTCCAGGAGTCCGGCGGCCGTGTCGCGGCCGACCTCCGCGTACGGCGCGGCGGCGGGAACGGGGTGACCGTGGACGTACGTCTGGAACGCTGCGTGTCGGGCCGCCTGCGCGACACCTACCCCGTCGGCGCGCACGACGTGGAGGTGCGTATCGGCGCCGGGTGCCCGCAGGACGTACGGCCCGCGCTGCTGAGAGCGGTCAGGGAAGCCGTTCAAGCAGCCGATCCCCGCTGCCGACGCGTCGTCCACGCCGTGCCCGTCGGTGAGGGGGAGTGGACGGCGGCTGCCGAGTCCGCCGGGTTCCGGTACGCCGTCGACGTGGACCTCGGGCTGGAGCAACTCGGCCTGCTGGTCGCGGAGCCGGACTGGGTGACCGGCCCCGACCTCGACCTGGACCGCGTGCCGGGCGCCTGACCGTCGCCGGGGGCGGCCGGGGGCGTGACCGTCGCCGGGGGCGTGACCCGGGCCGGGGGAGTTCGTGCGGGGCGACCGACGGTTGCCGGGTTGGGGACGTTCGGGGTTTGGGACGCCCGGGGTTCGGCACGTCCCGGGTTCGGGACGTCCGAGGTTCGGGACGTCCCGGGGTTCGGGACGTCCGAGGTTCTGGACGTCCGGGCCGGGCCTGTCCTAGGGTGCATGGCAAGCGCTTTCTAGCCTGACCATGCCAACGCGCCCAGCGTGGGCGCGCGCACCTTTCGCCTGCTCATCCCCCCACCCGCAGTCACCCCCAGCCACTCAAACGCCCAGCTCCCCTGACCGGCTGTGCGAAGAGCCGGCGCGGGCCTCTGGGCGGAAAGGGAGCGTCTCGTGCCGCACCACGAACCCCAGGGCCGGTCACAGCAACCGCAGAGTCCGCGACAGCCGTCCGGGAATCCGCCCCAGGGCCCGTCCCGAGAACCTTGGACCCCGGCGACGGCTTCGACCCCGGCGACGCCATGGAGCCGCAAGTCGTTCCTGCGCGGACTGGCCGCCGCCGGAGTGGCCCCGCTGATCCCCGGGATACTGCCTGCGACCGCCCACGCCGCCCCCTCAACCGGCTCCGGCGGAACCGGCGGGGCCGAATTCCCGCTGGTGCGGGACGGGTTGGCCACCGACGTGTTCGTGGACGCGGCCGACGCCCCCGCCGTGACCCGCGCCGCCGGTGACCTCCAGGCGGACGTCGAACGGGTCAGCGGCATACGGCCGGGACTGCTGCACACCGTCCCGGACAAGGCCACGCACCTGGTCGTCGTCGGCACGATCGGCGCGAGCCCGGTCATCGACACGCTCATCGCCCGGGGCCGCCTGAACGTCTCCCGGGTGAAAGGGCGTTGGGAAGCCTCGGTGACCCAGGTGGTCGACCGTCCGTTCCCCGGCGTGGACCGCGCACTGGTGATCGCGGGCAGCGACCGGCGCGGCACGGTCTACGGGATCTACGACACCTCGGAGCGTATCGGCGTCTCGCCCTGGTACTGGTGGGCCGACGTCCCGGTGGAGCACCGCGACGAGGTGACCGTGCAGGCCGGCCCCTTCACCCGCCGCGAGCCCTCCGTCCGCTACCGGGGCATCTTCATCAACGACGAGCAGAACCTGACCACTTGGTCCCGCCGCACCCAGGAACCGGACAAGAACATCGGACCCGAGACGTACAAGCGGGTCTTCGAACTGCTCCTCCGCCTGAAGGCCAACTACCTCTGGCCGGCCATGCATCCGTACTCCGACTTCTTCAACAAGCACCGAGAGAACCCCGAACTGGCCGAGCGGTACGGCATCGTCGTCGGCTCCAGCCACCCGGAGGCCCTGCTGCGCAACGGCGTCCACGAATGGGACCCGTGGGCGGCGGAGCACCCGGGCCCGGACGGCACTTTGCCCGTGTACGACTACACGGTGAACCCGGGCGTCATCTCCGACTACTGGAGAGCCCGGGCCCGGCAGAACGCCACGTACGACAGCAGTTGGACGCTCGGCATGCGAGGCCTGCACGACAGCGCGCTGGAGACCAGGTACGCCACGACGATCCCCGAGAAGGTCGTGGTGATGAACGACATCATCGCCGACCAGCGCCGCATCCTGGCCGAGGAGGTCGGCGCGGCGGCCGCGCCGCAGATCTTCATCCCGTACAAGGAGGTCCTGGACCTCTACAACGCGGGCGTCCAGGTGCCCGACGACGTCACGCTCATCTGGCCGGACGACAACCACGGCAACATGCGCCAGCTGCCGAACGACGCGGAGCGCGGGCGTGAGGGCGGCAACGGCATCTACTACCACCTCTCCTACTGGGGCCGTCCCAAGAGCTATCTGTGGCTGGACACCACCCAACTGGCCAAGGTCTGGCAGGAGTTGCGCCGGGTGTACGAGCACGGCGTCGACCGGATGTGGATCTTCAACGTGGGGGACGTCAAGTCGATCGAGACGGGTCTTTCCTTCGCCATGGACATGGCCTGGGACGTGGACCGATGGGACGCCGAGGGAGTGGAGGGCGTCAAGGGCGTGGAGGGCGTGGAGGGCGTGGAGGCCTTCCTGGTCGAGTGGGCCGGCCGGCAGTTCGGGCGTCGCCACGGCCGTGAGATCGCCGCGATCCGCACCGAGTACTACCGCCTCGCGGCGGAACTGCGCCCGGAGTTCATCGCCAAGGGCCTCCTCTCCGTGGTCCACCACGGCGACGAGGCGGGACGCAGAATGGCCGCGTACGAGCAACTGCTGGCGCGGGCGCGGGCCCTCGGCGCCAAGCTGCCCGAGCCGTACCGGGACGCCTACTTCGAACTGGTCGAATACCCGGTGCACGGCGCGTACTTGATGAACCTGAAGTACTACTGGGCGGAGCGCAACGCACTCGCGGTACGCCAGGGACGCGGCGCGGGGACCAACACCTTCGCGGACCTGGCCGAGACGGCGCACGCCACGGAGGTCGCGCTCACCAAGCGCTACAACACCGAGGTGGCGGGCGGGAAATGGGACGGGATCGTCAATCCGTACCCCTCACAGATCCCGAAGGCGCCGGGCCGTCCAAGTGTCAGCAGGGTCGCCCGGCAGGAGACGTCCGGGCTGGGGGTGGCGACCGAGGGCAACGAGACGGGGACGGCACGCCCCCTGTCCTTCTCCTCCTACACGAGGGACCGCCGCTTCGTGGACGT
Organism: Streptomyces sp. NPDC020898; assembly: GCF_044333925.1. Lineage (NCBI taxonomy): Bacteria > Bacillati > Actinomycetota > Actinomycetes > Kitasatosporales > Streptomycetaceae > Streptomyces > Streptomyces sp. NPDC020898. The sequence continues at coordinate 1,299,259 of NZ_JBIRRV010000001.1, read as the reverse complement.
CTTCAACACCGGTTTCCTGCCGGTGAGTTGGACGGCGGAGGCCAGTCATCCCTGGGTCCGGCTGAGCGAGGCGGCGGGCTCCCTGACCGACCAGACCCGGGTGTGGGTGGACATCGACTGGGCGCGGGTGCCCGAGGGCGCGTACGACGCGACGGTCACCGTCACCGGTGCCGGGCAGCGGGTCGACGTACCGCTGAGTGTGCGCAACGACGGTGAACGGGCCCGCCGTTCGTCCCGCGGGTTCGTCGAGGCGCACGGGTACGTCTCGATCGACGCCGCGCACACCGACCGCCGGGTGGCGCGTGGCGGGGCCCGCTGGCGGACCGTGCGCGGGCTGGGCCGTCGTACGGGCGCGGTGGAGGCGGTGCCGTCGACGGCGGCGCCGGTCACCGCCGACTTCGCGGCGCGGGCACCGGAGTTGAGATACCGGGTGAGTTTCCGCAGTACCGGCACCTTCCGGGTCACCGTCTTCCGGCTGCCGTCCCTCGACGAGCGGGGCCACCGCCGGGTGGCGGTGTCCCTCGACGACCAGCCGGTGACGGTCCTGTCGGGGCAGTCCGTCGCGACGGGCAACCGGGGCGACGCCTGGGCCCGCAACGTGGAGGACGGCGTCGAGAGGCTGACCGCCACGGTGACCGTCACCGAACCCGGCGAGCACGATCTGCGGATCTTCATGGTCGACGCCGCGATCGCCGTGGACCAGATCGTCATCGACACGGGAGGACTGCCCGTCAGCTACCTCGCCCCGCCGGAGAGCTACCACCCGGTGTTCGGCCGCGCGGTGAAGTAGAGGTATTGGGTAGGGGCATTGGCCTGAACCTTCGGTTGTGCACATCGGATCTATCTTCGGCATGGTGTGAACGTTGACGCACTTCGCGGTCAGTTCTACGATCCGCCGAAAGATAGATCCGATGACTGACCGAAAAGGTGGACGTGACGTGAACCCATCAAGGCGCACGGTCCTGGCAGCCGGAGGCTTACTCGCCGGAGGTGCGGCGTGGGTGACGACGCAGGCGACGACGGCCTCCGCCTCCTCCGTAACCTCCGCTTCCTCCGCCGCGTCGCCCACCGACGGCTGGACCAGGACAGCGTTCACGTACGGCATGCAGAAGCCGTGGAACCTGGCCCTGGGTGACCGGTACGCCAGCAGCGGCGGCGTCCACCGTATGTGGGTCCACGACACCGACGAGCCCATGTCGCAGGGCAGTTCGACCGACCCGCGTACCGAAATGCGCTGGCGTCAGGAGTACACGTCCGGCCGGCACATGTGGGACGCCGACGTGTACCTCCCGGCCGGTACGAACGGCGCGACCTTCGTCCAGATCCTCCGCGTGATCCACCCCGAGGGCACCCCGGCCACGGACTTCATGCTCAACGCCTACAACACGAGCGGCGGCACGGTACGGGCGTACGACCGCACGGTCCTCAAGACCAACGCCTACGACACATGGTTCAACGTCAAACTCGCGCACAACGCGTCGACCGGCAGCGTCGAGGTCTATTTCGACGACGCCCTGGTCCTGACGGCGGCGGACCGGGGCCCCGCCACCCGGCACTTCAAGAACGGCGTCTACCACCACGGCACCGGCCGCGCCGAGGCCCGCTTCCGCAACATCACGTACTGGACCCGGTGAGACGTGGGTGTGCCACGGCGGGGTGAGCCACCGCGGGGTGTGTCACCGCCCGGGGCTGTCCCCGGGGTTCGCATCGGGTCGGGATCAGGAGTCGTCATGACGGACGCTCCTTTCGGTTTCGGCGCTCGGTCGAGGACGCGTGGCGCCCACGTCGTTCGTCGACAGGCACGGCCTGCCCGTCGGCGGGCGGAGGGGCGGCGGGGTGGCAACGTCAGCCGGGCTTGCCCCGCCCCGTCACCGCGTCGCGCAGGCGGTCGATCGCGCCGACTCCCGGCGCGAGCAGCTTGCTGGCCGGGGGCTCGTCCGGGGCGGAGGGGTGCGGGCGGGTCGGCGCCAGCTTCTTCGCCCGGCGGACCTTGTCGCCCAGTTCGGCCAGGTCATCGGTGGGACACGAGGCGCGCAGCCTGGGGAAGAGGTCCTTTTCCTCCTCGGCGATGTGCGCCCGGACCTCGCTCATGAGCGAGGTCACCAGCCGGTCGAATCCGGGGGTGTCCGCCTCGCAGCTTTCCAGGTCCTTCATGATCAGCTCGGCCTTGGAGTGGTCCTCGATCTCCTTGTCGGCCAGTGCGTCGCCGCCCGCCACATGTGCGCGGACCGCAGGGTAGAGGTACTCCTCCTCCGCCACCGAGTGCCGGACCAGTTCCATCGTGGCCTGGTCGGCGTACAGCTTGCGGTTCTTGTCACCGGGGGGCAGCGCCTCGATCTTCGAGAAGAACTCCTCGACCTCCCGGTGATCGGCCGTCAGCTCGTCGATCACGTCTCCACCGTGTCCCATGTCCTCTTCACCTCCGGTCCCGGCAGGGCGGCCCGGACGGATCCGCCCCGACCACGAGTGCCCCGCAGGGGTCGGCTGACACGGAAGGGGCGCCATCCGCCCCCTGAGTCCCGGAGCCGCGTGGACACGCGAGGAGTCAGAGGAGCCGGAGGAGCCGGAGGCGTCAGCAGGCCCGCTGCTCCGAAGGACCCGCGCAGATCACGATCTGGATCCGCTCCGATCGCGCGGCGGGGAGGGCAGGACGGCCAGCCGCAGGGGATCGTGCGGCGTCATCGGGAGGGTGTCGCCGTTGGTGCCTGGCCACCAGTCCCCGCCGTCCTCCATGTGGCGCAGCAGCACACCTTCACGGACCGCCCACGGACAGACCGAGACCACGGGCGCGGCCATGAGTTTCAGCGCGGTGTGGCCGACGATCGCGCCGGCCAGGCTCTGGCCGGCGCGCGGCGCGGAGATACCGGCCAACTCGGCGCGCTCGGCGGTGGGCATCGCGGCGAGGACACGGATCGCCCTGCACAGATCCGCGCGCCGCATGGTGCGCGGCTCGAAAGGGCCGTGGCGCCCAGGAGCGGCTCCGCACAATCGGGCCAGCTGCTGGAACGTCCGGGAGGTGACCACGACGGTGCGCGGGCTCTCCCAGCGGATCCGGTCCGCCGCGTCCCGCAGTTGATGGCGGACCGCACGGCGCAACGCCTTGATCTCCAGCCTCGTGGGCGGGTCCTCGGTGGTGAAGAAGTCCCTGGTCAGCCGGTTCGCACCGAGGGGCAGCGAGACGGCGAAGTCGGGCAGACGGCCCCGGCCGAAGGCCACTTCGAGCGAGCCGCCTCCGATGTCGAGCACCGCCAGGGGGCCGGCGTGCCAGCCCATCCAGCGGCGGGCCGCCAGGAACGTCAGCTCTGCCTCGGTCTCGCCGGGTAGAACACACATGCGGATACCGGTCTCCGCCCGCACGGTGGCCAGCACCTCCTGGCGGTTCGGGGCGCGACGCACCACGGCTGTCGCGAACGCGAGCAGGGCGGTCGCGTTCCAGTCCTGCGCCTTCTTCCCGGCAGCCGCCACGGCCAGGACCAGCCGCTCCAACGACTCGTCGCCGATGGTCCCGTCGGGCTGGACCTGCTCGGACAGCCGCAGCTTCCACTTGACCGTGTGCACCGGGAGCGGCACACCCCCGCCCGTGTCCGCGATCGCCAACCGCACCGTGTTCGAACCCGCATCCACCACGCTGACCCGCATGCGCCCGCGAGTACCCCGTTCGCCAGAGAGGAGTCACCCGACGACGGAGACCGCACGAACCACGAACCCCGGCCGCACTCCGTATTCGCGGCCCGGACCTGGGTACTCGGCATTCGCGGCCCGGACCTGGGTACTCGGCCGAGATGAACGCCATCGCCGATCAGATCGCCTATCAGACAGCCGCGACCAACCCGGCCGGTGTGATCGCCGTCCTCGTCTGCGGTCTCCTCATCGCCGGAGCCCTGGTGTGGTCCGTACGGCTCGGCATCAAGGTGAAACGCCGCGAACCGGGACCTCCGGGACGACACGAACAGCCCACGCTCCCCGCATCCGGGCCGGTCCACGAGACCCGGCAGATACGGGAACCGAACGAGGTTCCCCGAGCCTCGGACGAGGGCGAGCGGCTCACCCCGCACAATCTCCAGGCCTCCGGCACCAAACGCAGCGAGAACCAGAAACGCCGGCGCTGGAGTCACCGCTCCGGCGGCTCGTTCGGCAGCGGAGGCCCGGGCGGGACCTGACCGTCGGCCCGAATTCGGTGGACCACGTGCGCGGCCGTACGAAGCGGGTACCCGGCCGGCTCAGCGACCTCGACACCCTTCAGATCAGAGGAAGGAAGCGCCATGGCGCAGCACGTACGCGACATCATGACGAGCGCACCCCTGTCGGTGGAACCGCAGGCATCCGTGAGGGCGGTGGCCCAGCTGATGCGCGATCAGGACCTCGGAGCCGTCCTGGTGACCGACGGCGACCGGCTCCGCGGCCTCGTCAGCGACCGCGACCTGGTGGTGCGGGCGATCGCGGAAGGCGTCGACCCGGAACAGACCACGGTGGTTCAGGCCTGCAGCGAGGACCTGGTCACGGTGGGCCCCGACGAGGACCTGACGCACGCGGTGCAGCTGATGCGGGAGCACTCCGTACGCCGGATCCCGGTCGTCGACGGCGACAGGCCGGTGGGCATCGTCTCCCTCGGGGACATGGCCATCGAACGTGATCCGGAGTCGGCGCTCGGCGACATCAGCGCCGCCACATCAAACACGTAGCACGTAGATCGAACGTGTAGCGCGCAGCACGGAGCCCGAATCCGGAAGCGTGTGCCGAGCCCTGTTTCCCCGGTTTCCTACGGCAAGGGCTGGTGGCCCCAGAGCGGATGTGTCCCATGCCTGAACTGCCGGACGTCGAGGGGTTCCGGAAGGTGCTCGACTCCTGCGCGAAGGGCAAGGTCATCCAGCGCGTCGACGTGCGCGACCCCGGGGTACTGCACGGGGTGAGCGCACGGCGGCTGCGTGACGCGCTGCAAGGCCGGCGGCTCACCGAGCCGGAGCGGCACGGCAAGTGGCTGCTCGCACACACCGGCGGCCCCACTCTCATGCTGCACTTCGGCATGACCGGCCGGCTGCTCTGCGCCCACCCCGACGACGAGGTCGAGGCACACGACCGCGTGCTGTTCACCGTGGCCCGCGACCGTCAACTCCGCTACCACGACCAGCGCAAACTCCAGGGCCTCTGGCTGGCCGACGACGAGTCGCAGGTCGCACGGCTCCTGGCCGGCCAGGGACCCGACGCCCTGGCGGTGGACCGCGAGGAGTTCACGGCCGTGCTCTCCGCACGCCGGAGCAGCGTCAAGAGGGCCCTCACCGACCAGTCCGTCCTGGCCGGCCTCGGCAACCTCCTCGCCGACGAGATCCTGTGGCGCGCGAGACTGCGCCCCACCAGCCGGGCGAGCGATCTCACCGAGGACGACTGCCGCCGCCTGTACACACACATGCGCCGCACCCTGCGCTCCGCGGTCACCGCCGGCCGCGTCCCACCCCGCGCCTCCTGGCTGACCGGCCACCGCGACGACCCCACCCCCACCTGCCCCCGCTGCGGCAACTCCCTACACCGATCCCGCACGGCGGGCCGCACCACGGTGTGGTGCCCGCGGTGTCAGAGGAACGGTCGGTAGAACGGAGAACAGCCCCTCCAGTCCCCGGCCGTGTCTGGAACAAGCCCCGAGAGCGGGCTGGCCGGAGCCAGGGCGTTCGATGCGGATAGGTAAAGGGTCTGTGACTGCGCACCCAGTGAGCGCTCATTCCGAGCCCGGCAGGGAGGAGCGCGACAGCGAACCGAGGAATCGCCGAGAGTCTGCTGGGGGTGAGCTGAGAGAGGGGTCGGCCGGCTCAGGAGGTGCCGCTCGGGATCACGCAGTTCTTCGGCTGTTCCTTGCCGGTGGGCCAGCCCAGACCGACGAACTTCAGGGTCCCGCGCACGCCCTGGCCCGGGTTCAGTTCGACCACCGCGACCGGCTTGTCGTACGGGTTCCCGCCACTGGTCAGGCAGATCAGGCCACTCGTGCCCCTCACCCGGTGCACCGACTGGAGTTTCGACCACTCCTGGCGGACGTCCGCGAGGCTGGGCGACTGCTCGGCGTCGTTGCCCTGGACCTCGTGCAGGGCCGTGCCGATGGTGATGAGGCCGTCGTAGACGAGCATGGTGCGGGAGTCCTCCAGGTTCGGGCTGGAGCCGAGACCCGTGCCCGCCGTGCTCGTGCTCTTGATCAGGTCGCTGAGGCCGTCCAGGGCTGCCTTGGGCTCCGTGAGGTACTGGGGGAGTTCGTTCGCAGTGGGCTCGCGGCGGTGGGTCTCCTTCCACCGCTTGGTCCAGGCGGCCAGTTCGGTGTCCCAGGCGGCCGGGTGCGCGGGGGCGGCGTACTGGACCGTCACCTTCGCCGCGCCGCCCTCGCCGCGCAGCTGCGCCCAGTCCTTCTCGGACATGGCCTGCCGCAGCGAGGCGGCATCGGAGCCGCTGACCAGGGTGAAGTGCCGGTTCGCGCAGGTCTGCTTGGCGAGCGTGAGTGCGAAGATCCGCAGGTGCAGCGTGCGCCCCGCGAAGTAGACGGTGTCGGCCGCAGAACCGCAGATGTTGTTGGCGATCTGCTCGAACTGGCTGCCGGTCGAGCCGGCCTTGTCGATCCCCGGGGATTCGAAGGACATGTCGGCGGGACCGGCCGGACCCGTCTCCTTGATCCCCCGGAACGCGCTCGCCAGCGACTCGTCGTAGGCATCCGGGCGGGCGTCGTAGACCAGCACCGTCCTGGCATCCTCCCGGCCCCGCTCGCCGTTGAAGTTGGCCAGGGCCTCGGCCGCGTTGCCGTTGGTGGGGATGATCCGGGCCAGGCCGGGGAACCGTTGCTTCTTTCCGTCGACGTTCGCGATCCCGTCTCCACTGATCCGGGAGGCGAGCACCGGGACGCCGTTTTCCGTCAGACGTTCTACGGCCTCCTCGGTGGCGTCGAGGGTGAGGTTGAAGCCCGTGACGGCCCGCAGCTTGTCCTTGTCGGATTCGGCCATGTCGAGCAGCGTGCTCACGACCTTGTCCTGATGGCCGTAGTTCAGCCCGGGGTTGGCCAGCACCAGCCGGATCTTGGGCACTTGGCCCTCCCCTGAGTTGGCCTGCCGCTGTCCCAGATACGCGCCCTGGAGGTCACTGCGCATCTGCCGCCGCAGCCCCGCCGTGTCCGACTTGAGGGGCAGCATCATCGCCACGGTGACGTGAGGCTGGTTAGCGATCCTCTTGTTCTCCTCCGAGATGGCCTTGGCCACGGCGCTGATCTCCGGTGTGCCGAAGTCGTAGCCCGCGCCGTCGACGCCGATGCACTCGCCGCCGATCTTCTCGATGCCGTCGTGGCAGGTGTCCGGCTTCTGGAGGGCGGGAACGCCGTATACGCCGGCGGCCACGAGCACCGCCACGCCCGCCAGCGCGTAGAGGATCTTTCCCCACCTGGGCAGTCTGTTCCACCTGGGTATCCAGCTGGGCATCCCCGTTACCTCCTTCGGCCGAGCTGATCGGTGCAGTCGCAGCGGAGCAACGGCTGCTCGTTCGCGGCCAGGTGGCTCCACTCGGTGGCTGTCGGGCCGAGTTCTCCGGCGCCGTCGAAGTCCATGGTCGACAGTTGCCTCAGCAACTGCTCCAGCGTGCGGGCCATTTCGCCCCCGGTCGGCCTGGTGCGCTCCTCGCACAGCCATACGGCGTGCAGCAGTTGGTCGACGGTGCGGCGCAGCGGCGGCCCGTCCACTCGTACCAGGCCCTGAGCGCGCTTGCGGCGCTCGTCCGCCCCGCCCGGATAGGGCGCCTGGGCGATCTCCAGCAAGTCCTCGCACCACTGACGGGGGCGGCCGGGGAGGGTGGCGGCGAGGTGGCGGACCACGTCGTCGACGCCGCCGGAGACGAGGTGGTGGTTCATCTGATGGGTCGTCACCGAGTGGAACGCACCGCCGTTCGGCTCGCTCACGGCGTAGTGGTCGCGCAGCAGATGGTGGTCGGCGTACCAGACGGCCCCGTCGCGCTCCAGCCCGTACAGCCGGTGCACCAGCAGTTGGCGCAGGCCGAAGTCCCCGATGAAGTGCCGCTTGCAGTGGGGCCACCCGGTGTCGTTGAGTAGCCGCGCGACCTCATGTGCCGTCAGGCGCAGGACACGGTCCGCCTGGTGATGGCGCAACAGGACGTCCGCGCACTCCGGGTCGTGCGCCACCGACAGATGGGTGAGGAGATCGAGCCACTGGTCATGGTGATCGGCCGGAAGCCGCACCGGCAGCTGGTCGCGGATCAGTTCCTGAAGCAGTACGTCCGTCACCGGCCGCTCGGGGCCGCCGTCCGGGTGGTGCAGCTTGGCGGCCAGGATGGCCCGGTCGTTGGCGTCCGTCTCCATCCGGTGGTCGGCGGCAGCGGTGGCCAGCCGGATCACCGTGTGCGGTCGGCCGCCGCTCAGCTGGGCCACGGCGGCGGTGATACGGCGGCGATGCATACCGCCCTCCCGCTCCGCGCCCAGCTGTATTCGCTCGGTCGCCCGGCGGAGCTGGTCGCCGGTGAGGAAAGGCATCCGCAGCATGAGCACCCCGGCGGACAGTGGGCCCCGGTCCTCCTCCGGGTCCTCGCGGCGGGACCAGGTGGTCGGCACCCCGTCGGCGGGCCTGAACGCCGCCACCTCCCTCGGTGGCAGACCCCCGAGCAGGAAGTCGCCGCCGTCCGCCCGCCGTGCTGTGCCCACGATCACCACGCGGTCGCGCTGCCCGTCCCGGCGGTCGGTGAGCACGGCGCGCAGCAGCCGCTCGCCCAGCGGTTCTTCGGCGTGGTCCAGCAGCAGTCCCGGGCGGCCGACCCGGCCCAGCCAGCCCCCCAGACCGCCGTACGCCGCCTCCAGATCCTCGCGCAGCGCCCGGAACAAGAAGCGCTCCGCGTCCTCCCGCCGCTCGCCGCCGGCCCGGAAGTCGGCGGCGAGCCTGCGCAGCCCGTGCTTTGGCTGGCCGGCCGCGCCGGGATACTCGCCGTAGATCCGGGTCAGTTCCGCCTCGCCCCGGGGCGTCAGGCGCTCGAAGAGGGCGTCGAGCAGCGCGGTGAGCGCGGCGGCCCCATACGGGCCGAGCGCCTGTCCGGCCATGACCTCCAGCATTTTCCGTACGGCCCCGAGAAGCGCGCCGCGCCAGAAGTCGCGCGCCCCCAAACCGCGCAGGCGCGGCTGCTGGATCAGCTCCTCGTACCGCTCGACCTCTGTCCTGATCGCCTCACCGGTGCCACCCGCGACGCCGGTCGCGATCACCGCCAGGCCTGCGAAGAACCGCGGGAAGGTGAACGCGCCTCCCGTTCCCCGCCAGGTGTGCAGCAGCAGAGCGGCCTCGACCAGGGCCTCGGTCACCGCCGAGCGGGCACCGGGCTCCGGCCCGGCCCGATCCGCGTACATCGGTGAGGCGCAGTCCAGACGGATCACCGGCACCTGGCGGGCGAAACGGTCGTGCACCGCCTGCAGCAGCCGCCCCTTGCCCATCCCCGGGCCGCCGGTGAGCAGCACCACGGGCAGGTCAGGGCCGTACAAGGGCTTGCAGTCGGCACCCGAGGGCGACCGCCCTAACAGGCGTGCGAAGAAACCGCTCGCGTCGAGGAGTTTCTCGAAGCCCAAGTCCTCATACACGCATCTCCCCCGTGGATGCTGTCCCGCCCGGGAGCGGGTGGTCGATGTGGCGGATGGAGATTAGTGGAACACGAGACCTTCAGCCAGGACAACGGCTGTTATGTGAAGGGAAGTTGGTGGTGAGGATCCTTGGTGCCTCATGTCGTTGCTTCATGGCGCGGTGGGGGCCGACGTGCCTGAGCTCCAGAGGGTATGAGTACGTCCGCCCAGCGCGGAGTTGGCGCTCGGCGTGGCGTCGTACGTGACGGAGTCGCCGCGGTCGACTTCCTTCACGTCCTCAGGAGGGCGGCCACCACGTTCGCCGACCGGATCTCACCGCACACCACCAGTTCGGCCACCTTCTCCAGAGGCGCCCGCTCACGGCGCGCGGACTCGATGACATCGACCGGCATGTCCCGTACTTGCTCGGCCCGGTCAGACCAGGGGACTCGGTGGTGACTCGTCGGGATCCCTGGCATCGGGTCGAGCACGGGCATCAGCCGCGTCGGACCCGGCGGCAAAGTGGGATGAAAAGCCCAATGAGGGTGTCAAAAAACCCGCCTCAAGCGATCTTGTGGCGGGTGAAGAGCGTCTCTGACCTGCAAAAATGGGCGCCCCCGGCAGGACTCGAACCTGCGGCCAAGCGCTTAGAAGGCGCCTGCTCTATCCACTGAGCTACGGGGGCCGGGTGTGGTGGCCTCGGTCGTGATGCGCCCGGGTGTGGGCTGATCCGTGACGCTGCCGGGGACAAGGATAGGGCTCCCGGGTCCTTGTCCAGGTTGCTTCACCTCCGTGGCTCAATGTGGAGGTTCAGTGAAGCGGTCCTGATAATCGCAGGCAGGTACGAATCGTGCACCGCTTTTGCCCTCTCGCGCATCGGGTGTTGTGCACTCGTTATGCCTGGACTGCACCTACGTCCCAGTCGTCCCTTCCATCCCTTGTGTCCCGTCGGCGCGCAGACATGCTCATATGCTTCAGAATTCCCCTAAAATTGGGCATTCTTCGCATGTGGTGACCTTGGACGTACGGCCTCAGCTGCTCGACGCACTCTCCGCTCTGCGTGACCGTGTCGCCGCCGCACGCTTCCCGCTGCCCCTGGCGGGGGCTCCACGCGCGCGTGCCAACCGCGACGAACTGCTTGCGCAACTCGACGACTACTTGGTGCCCCGCCTGAGAGAACCTGAAGCGCCCTTGCTCGCAGTTGTGGGCGGGTCCACCGGGGCAGGGAAGTCGACGCTCGTCAACTCCCTTGTGGGGCGCCGGGTCAGCGAGGCCGGCGTGCTGCGGCCCACGACCCGGACGCCGGTGCTGGTGTGCCATCCCGAGGACCATCACTGGTTCAGCGGGATGCGGGTACTGCCCGACCTCACACGCGTGTGGGTGCCCCAACAGGAGCCGGGCCAGGACCCCGGCGACGATCTGCTGCTCCCCGGGGAGGACGGTTCGCGGGTGCTGCGCGTCGAGACCGCCGACAGTCTGCCGCGCGGGCTCGCCCTCCTCGACGCCCCCGACGTCGACTCCCTGGTCGCCGACAACCGTGTCCTCGCCGCCGAACTGATCTGCGCCGCCGACATCTGGATCATGGTCACGACGGCAGCCCGGTACGCCGACGCCGTCCCCTGGCATCTGCTGCGTACCGCCAAGGACTACGGCGCCTCGCTCGTCACCGTCCTCGACCGGGTGCCCCACCAGGTGGTCTCCGAGGTGTCCCGGCAGTACGGCGCCCTCCTCACCAAGGCCGGACTCGGCGACGTACCGCGCTTCACTGTGCCCGAACTGCCCGAGTCCGCCTGGGGCGGTGGGCTGCTTCCGGCCACCGCGGTGGCGCCGCTGCGCGCCTGGCTCACCCAGCAGGCGCAGGACCCGGCCAGCCGGCAACACGCCATGGCCCGTACGGCGTACGGCGTCCTCGACTCCCTCAAGTCCCGCATGCCCGAGCTGGCCAGTGCCGCCGCCGCGCAGTACTCCGCCGCGCTGCGGCTCACCGCAGCCGTCGACGGGGCCTACGACAGCGAGCACGCGCGCGTGCGGGGGCGGTTGCAGGCCGGCGCCGTCCTCGCCGGGGACGCGTTGAAGCGGTGGCGTGCCTTCCCCCTCGACTGCTCCGCGGGTGAACTCCTCGACGCCCTCGTGGAGAGCCTCTGCGCCCTCCTGCTCTGTTCCGTCACCGCCGCCGACGAACGCGTCGACGACGCCTGGCGGCGCGAACCGGCCGCCGCCGCTCCGGAACTGACGGGCCGCGATCCGTCCCCGGAGAGCGCCGAGCACCGTATCGGGATGGCGGTACGACGGTGGCGGCGCGAGCTGGAGGAGTACGCCGAGGAGGAGTTGCGCGACCTCGACCGGAGTGCCGCCCCGGACGTCGAGGCGGTCGCCGCGCTCGTCGCCACCGCGCTGCTGGGCGGCCGGCGGGCCCGGTCGGCGGGCGAGGGGCTCGCCGAACGGATCGGCGCCCACGGCGCGCTCAGGCTGCGCGACCGCGGCGGGCGACTGCTCGCCGATCACCTGGACCGGGTCATGCACACCGAACGCGAGCGCCGGCTCGCCCCGCTCGACGCCCTTGACGTCCATCCGGAGCCCCAGGCCGAACTCATCGCCGCGCTGTCCGTACTGCAGAAGGAGAGGTGACCGCGGTGACCGCCGTCACTGACCACGACCACCACGACCCCACGGAACACGCCGACGACCACGACAGCCACGACGCCGAAAACGCGCCTCCATTGGAGGGCCTTTCCGACAGCGAGGAAGCCGAGGAGAAGCAAAAGGTGAAGGAGGACAACGAGAAGGGGAGAGAGGAAGAGAGCGAGAACAGGAGCAAGAAGGGCAGCGAGAAGGAGAAGGCCGACGGCAGCGGGCCGCCCGCGAACGATGCCTCCGCGGAGACCCCTTCCGCCAACGGCGACGCACGCGCGCGCGTGCCGAGCGATTCCGGCTCCGGCGCCCCCGGGGGCAGCCGTACGGAACCCGAGGCCTCCGGCGTCTGGGACGACGGGCTCATCGCGCGGCGCGTGTCCGAGACCGACCCTCCCACGCGCGAGACGGTCGTCGAGACCCGGGTCTCCAGCAGCGTCTCCCAGCCGGTGATGCCACTGGCGTACGACGGCCCGCTCCGGTCCCGCCTGGACGCGCTGCGTGAACTCGTCGGGCTCTCCCGTACCCGGCTCGACAGCAGGTCGCTCTCCGAGGCCGGCCGGGTCCTCGACGAAGCGGCGGCCCGGCGCAGGCTCTCGGGGCAGCACACCGTCGTCGCCATCGCGGGCGCCACCGGCAGTGGCAAGTCCCAGCTGTTCAACGCCCTCGCCGGAGTGGCCATTTCGGAGACCGGGGTACGCCGGCCGACCACCGCCGCGCCCATCGCGTGCAGTTGGAGCGACGGCGCGGCGACCCTCATCGACCGCCTCGGCATCCCGGGACGGCTGCGCCGGCGCCCCTTGCAGAGCGCGGAGGCGGAGGCACAACTGCGTGGCCTGGTCCTGATCGACCTGCCTGACCACGACTCGGCGGCCGTCCAGCACCGCGAGCAGGTGGACCGCGTACTGGCACTGGTCGACGCAGTCATCTGGGTCGTCGATCCGGAGAAGTACGCGGACGCGGTACTCCACGAGCGCTATCTGCGGCCCATGGCGGGGCACGCCGAGGTCATGTTCGTCGTCCTCAACCAGGTGGACCGGCTCCCCGGGGAGGCCGCCGACCAGGTCCTCGACGACCTGCGACGACTGCTCGACGAGGACGGCATCGCCCTGGGGGAGTACGGCGAACCGGGCGCCACCGTACTGGCGCTGTCCGCGCTCACCGGGAACGGCATCGGCGAACTGCGCGAGGCGCTCGGGCAGTTCGTGGGTGAGCGCGGGGCCGCCGTACGCCGGATCTCGGCCGACCTCGACGCCGCCGCGTGGCAGCTGCGGCCCGTCTACGCCACCGGACGGCGGACCGGGCTGAGCGAGCAGGCCCGGGACGAGTTCGCCGACCGGCTCGCCGACGCGGTGGGCGCCACCGCCGCCGGCCAGGCCGCCGAACGCGCCTGGCTGCGCAACGCCAACCGGGCCTGCGGCACACCGTGGCTGCGGTTGTGGCGGTGGTACCAGGACCGGCGCGAACCCTCCACCGGCCGCTTCGCCGTACGCGCGCAGCCGGACGAGGAGGCCACGGCCCGCCAGAGAGTCGAACAGGCGGTGCGTACGGTGGCGGAGCGGGCCTCGGCCGGACTGCCCGCGCCGTGGGCGCTGGCGGTGCGCGAGGCGGCCGTACGCGGGGCGCAGGGACTGCCCGAGGCGCTGGACGAGCTGGCGACGCGGGCTGGGGCACCCCCGGGACGGCCGCCCCGGCCGGGCTGGTGGCCGGTGGCCGTGCTGGCACAGGCGTCCATGACGGTCCTTCAGATCCTCGGCGGGCTGTGGCTGGTGGCCCAGATCGTCGGCGCCATGGCACCGAACCTGGGCGTGCCGGTGCTGCTGATGTCGGTGGGCATCGTCGGTGGTCCGGGCGTCGAGTGGAGCTGCAGACTGGCGGCGCGTGGACCTGCCCGCCGGTACGGCCTGGAAGCGGAACGGCGGCTGCGGGAAGCGTCGGCCGGCTGCGGCCGGGCCCGGGTGCTGGACCCGGTGGCGGCGGAGCTGCTGCGGTATCGCGAGGTACGGGAGCAGTTCGTGCGGGTCACGGGTGCTCGGGCGGTGGTGGGGTGAGCGTGGGCGACCGGCGGCGGACCGGGGATGCGTCACCGGGTTCGTGTGTGCGTTCGGGCAGGGGGATGGAGGACCGGCAGGTCACAGCTGTCTGACCCCGGTGGAGTGAGCCGAAGGGGACACGGGGGTCCCTCGGTCGGGTGACGGAGTTTTCCACAACCGGTCGGTAGTCCACAGGGCTCAGCGGGCTCGGCCCGACGGATGCATTCTGGCTTCGCGGCGATCACGACGGACGTGATCGCCGACGAAGCGGTGACCGGGGATTCTCGCGGTCGCTGTGCCAGACGCAGCCGTACGGGACGGGCCCGTACGTGTACCCGCCCGGCGTGAGCGCGCCGGGGCAGAGAGGGGTGGTTCACGTGAACGAGACGATGGTGTGCGCGGTGGGCAATGTGGCGACGCAGCCGGTGTACCGAGACCTGGCGGCGGGGGCGTCGGCGCGGTTCCGGCTCGCGGTGACCTCGCGCTACTGGGACCGCGAGAAGAACACGTGGACGGACGGGCACACCAACTTCTTCACGGTGTGGGCGAACCGGGCGCTCGCGACGAACGTCGGGGCGTCGTTGACGGTGGGCGAACAGGTCATCGTGCAGGGCCGGTTGAAGGTGCGCACGGAGATCCGCGACGGGCAGAGCTGGACGTCGGCGGACATCGACGCCGTGGCGATCGGCCACGACCTCGCGCGGGGTACGTCGGCCTTCCGGCGCTCGGCCGGCCCGGTCAGGGGAGAGAGCGGGCCTGTCGGGACACCGCCCCGCCCCGAACCCAGTTGGGAGACACCGGTGCCCGACGAGGGCGCCTCGGCGGATCGACAGCGGCGGGAGCCGGCTGCGGTGACGTGACATCAGGCCGGGCCCCGCGCCGGTGCTGACCGAACTGGGGCTTATCGATGAACTGTTCGGTGAAAGGGGCGTTATCGATGAATGCGTTCCGAGCGAACCGGTGCATTTGTCGATAAGCCACACCCGTGAACAGCCCTCGACCGGCACGCCGATGATCTTGGCGATAACGATTCCGAGTCGGATCGGTTATCCGATCACAGGACTGGAAAGTGCGGTGCGCCACGTCTCTAGGATGCCGGGCATAGCTCACGGGGCTTCTGATTCCGCTGGTGGGACCGCACCCCCACGTCAACAGGTCCCGCTCGAAGGGGAATTCTGTGTTTTCTTCGTTCTCTGCGTTGTCCAGGCGCAGGCGAGCGGCGGCGGCCCGGCTCGCCGCCGCGACGATGGTGTCCGGTCTCGCCGTCACCGGCGCGATGATCGGCGCCGGCACGGCCGTCGCCGACGGGACTCCGTGGCAGGGGGGCGGGGCGACCGCCACCATAGGCGCGCTGAAGACGTTCGGCGCGGCCGTCATTCATGAGGACGGCGGCGAACAGCAGGTGTCCGCGGGCCTGTTCGAGATGTCCGTCGACAACGGCGGCACGCTCCAGACGTACTGCGTGGATCTCCACAACCCGACCCAGAAGGACGCCAAGTACCAGGAGACCTCCTGGAGCGGCACCTCTCTGGGCGTCAACAAGGACGCGGGCAGGATTCGCTGGATCCTGCAGAACTCCTACCCGCAGGTCAACGACCTCGCGGCGCTGGCCGGCCGGGCGGGTGCGGCCGGTCTCACCGAGCAGGACGCGGCGGCGGGCACCCAGGTGGCCATCTGGCGGTACTCGGACGGCGCGGACGTGGACGCGGTCGACCCGCAGGCCGAGAAGCTCGCGGACTATCTGGAGAGGAGTGCGCAGGATCTCGCGGAGCCCGAGGCCTCGCTGACTCTCGACCCGCCCGCGGTCTCCGGCCACCCCGGGGAGCGGCTCGGACCGGTCACGGTGCACACCAACGCGGACAGCGTCACGGTGATACCGCCCGCCGACGCGGCGACGAGCGGGGTGCGGGTCGTCGACAAGGACGGCAAGGCCGTCACGTCCGCGGTCGACGGCGGCCAGGTGTTCTTCGACGTGCCCGCTGACGCCGTGGACGGTTCGGCCGCACTGAGCGTGCAGGCCTCGACCAGTGTGCCGGTCGGCCGTGCCTTCGCCTCCGACAGCAGGAGCCAGACCCAGATCCTGGCCGGCTCCAGCGAGTCCACGGTCTCCGCGATGGCGACCGCGAACTGGGCGGCGACCGGTCCGGTCCCCGCGCTGTCGGCACAGAAGAACTGCGCCAAGAACGGTGTGGACATCACGGCGGCCAACAAGGGCGACGAGGCGTTCACCTTCCAGCTGATGGGGTTCGAGCACACCATCGAGGCCGGGGCGTCGCGGACGGTGACGATTCCCTTGCAGGAGGACCAGCCGTACGACTTCACGATTGTGGGACCGAACGGCTTCGAGCAGCGGTTCGCGGGTGTCCTCGACTGCGAGATCCAGGGCGGCGCGGGCGGTGACTCGGTCCAGACGCTCAGCGAGCCCAGCCCGGCCCTGGCGGGCGACGCCCCCGCCGAGGGCGTCAATCTGGCCGAGACCGGCGGCTCCAGCGCGACGCCGATGATCGCCGGCATAGCGATCGTCCTGCTCGTGATCGGCGGCGGAGTGGTGCTCCTCGTCGGCAAGAAGGAGTCGCACGGGCCGGGCGGCCTGAAGTGAGTGTGAGCGACATCGCACCTTGACAACTCAACAGTGTGTGACCGCACGGTGACCCACTGAGTGAAGCGGCCCCGGCCCGCCCGCCAGGCGTCCGGGGCCGCTGACGTACTGGTTTCCTACGAGAGGTAGCCGTCAGGCAAGATGGGGTGTATCGCTGCCCACTGCCAGATTTCAAGCTGCCGGACGGTTTCTCTTGGCTGAGTACATTTACACCATGCGCAAGACGCGCAAGGCGCACGGCGACAAGGTCATCCTTGACGACGTGACGCTGAGCTTCCTGCCCGGCGCGAAGATCGGTGTGGTCGGCCCGAACGGTGCTGGTAAGTCCACCGTTCTGAAGATCATGGCGGGCCTGGAGCAGCCGTCCAACGGTGACGCGTTCCTGTCGCCCGGCTACACCGTCGGCATCCTCATGCAGGAGCCGAAGCTGGACGAGTCCAAGACGGTCCTGGAGAACGTCCAGGACGGCGCAGCCGAGATCATGGGCAAGCTCAACCGCTTCAACGAGGTCGCCGAGCTGATGGCGACCGACTACTCCGACGCGCTCCTCGACGAGATGGGCAAGCTCCAGGAAGACCTGGATCACGCCAACGCCTGGGATCTCGACGCGCAGTTGGAGCAGGCCATGGACGCGCTGGGCTGCCCGCCCGGCGACTGGCCGGTCGTCAACCTCTCCGGCGGTGAGAAGCGTCGCGTCGCACTCTGCAAGCTGCTGATCGAGGCTCCGGACCTGCTTCTCCTCGACGAGCCCACCAACCACCTCGACGCCGAGTCGGTGAACTGGCTGGAGCAGCACCTCTCGAAGTACGCGGGCTGCGTCATCGCTGTCACTCACGACCGGTACTTCCTGAACAACGTCGCCGAGTGGATCCTCGAGCTGGACCGCGGCCGTGCGATCGCCTACGAGGGCAACTACTCCACGTACCTCGAGAAGAAGTCCACCCGCCTCAAGGTCGAGGGCCGCAAGGACGAGAAGCGGCAGAAGCGGCTCAAGGACGAGCTGGAGTGGGTCCGGTCCAACGCCAAGGGCCGGCAGACCAAGTCCAAGGCGCGCCTCGCCCGTTACGAGGAGATGGCGGCCGAGGCCGACAAGATGCGGAAGCTGGACTTCGAGGAGATCCAGATCCCGCCGGGCCCGCGTCTGGGCTCCATCGTCGTCGAGGTCAACAACCTCTCCAAGGCGTTCGGTGACAAGGTCCTCATCGACGACCTGTCCTTCACCCTGCCGCGCAACGGCATCGTGGGCGTCATCGGCCCGAACGGCGCGGGCAAGACCACGCTGTTCAAGATGATCCAGGGCCTTGAGACCCCTGACTCCGGTGCGATCAAGGTCGGCGACACCGTCAAGATCAGTTACGTCGACCAGAGCCGCGCCAACATCGACCCCAAGAAGTCGCTGTGGGCCGTCGTCTCCGACGAGCTCGACTACATCAACGTCGGTCAGGTCGAGATGCCGTCGCGTGCCTATGTGTCCGCCTTCGGCTTCAAGGGCCCGGACCAGCAGAAGCCGGCCGGTGTCCTCTCCGGCGGTGAGCGCAACCGTCTGAACCTGGCGCTGACCCTCAAAGAGGGCGGCAACCTGCTGCTCCTCGACGAACCCACCAACGACCTCGACGTGGAGACGCTGTCCTCGCTCGAGAACGCGCTGCTCGAGTTCCCCGGTGCGGCCGTGGTCATCTCCCACGACCGCTGGTTCCTGGACCGGGTCGCGACGCACATCCTCGCGTACGAGGGCGAGTCGAAGTGGTACTGGTTCGAGGGCAACTTCGAGTCGTATGAGAAGAACAAGGTCGAGAGGCTGGGGGCGGATGCTACTCGTCCGCACCGCGCCACCTACAAGAAGCTGACCCGGGGCTGATCGATCTTGCGGCATATCTACCGCTGCCCCCTGCGCTGGGCGGACATGGACGCGTACGGCCACGTCAACAACGTGGTCTTCCTCCGCTACCTGGAGGAAGCCCGTATCGACTTCCTGTTCCGCCCGGACAAGGATTTCCAGCAGGGGTCCGTGGTGGCACGCCATGAGATCGACTACAAAAAGCAGTTGGTCCACCGGCACGCGCCCGTGGACATCGAGCTGTGGGTCACGCAGATAAGAGCGGCGGCCTTCACGCTCACCTACGAGGTCAAGGACCCGGACCAGGTGTACGTGCAGGCCTCGACGGTCGTCGTGCCGTTCGACTTCGCGACCCAGCGCCCGCGCCGCATCACCTCCGAGGAACGTGAGTTCCTGGAGGAGTACATGGACGCGGGCGGGGACGCGGACGAGAACGACGAAAACAGTGCCGACGAGGGCGGGGCCGTCGCCGCATGACGGTCCTGCACTTCGCCGACGGCGGGGAGGCGGGCGACGTCGCCGCCTTCCTCGCCCGGCTGCTCCACTACGACCGTGGAGCAGCGGTGCGCCTCCAGGCGGCCGGTACCGCGCTCGCCGTGTTCGGGCGCCCCCCGTCCTTCGAGGTCCTCGCGATCCGCGCGGCCCGACTCGCCAAGCCGTACGAGAACGGACTGGACGTCGCCCTCGACGTCACCGTGTCGGCCGGGGAACTCCTGGAGACGGTCGACGAGTCCGCCGCCACCCTCACCGTCCCGGCCGCGGTGACCGGCCCTCCGTGGGCCGGGATGCTGCCCCCGCGCGGCGGCTGGCAGCCGGAACCGGGCCTGCCCGCGCCGGACGCGCTGCGCGCGATGGTCGCCGCGGCGATCGCCGAATTTCGGTCCCGTACGCAGGAGTTGACGCCCGAGCTGCGTACCCGCGCCGAACTCGACCGGATCGGACGGGAGATCTGGACCCGGACGGTGGGGGACACCCGCCTGCCGGTACGGGCCGTACACGCGGCGCAGTCCCTGGGCTTCCTGCGGCCGGCCCGACAGGGCCCGGGCGCACCGGCATCCGGCGAGGCGCCCCTCGCACTGGTCTCTTCAGGGCCGTGGCTTCGGCTGCGCACCCCGTACGGATCGATCGCCGTACGCAGGGCGGGACTCGGAGCGCTGGACGTCAGCGTCCGCTGAAGGCCTGGGCCGAGGGCTTGCTCAGCCCTCCGTGTTCACCATCGAGGCCGCCGCGTACGTCAGGTAGTTCCACAGCGTCCGCTCGTGCTCCTCGGAGAGGCCGAGCTCCTCGACAGCCACCCGCATGTGCTTCAGCCAGGCGTCGTGCGCGGCCCGGTCCACGGCGAAGGGGGCGTGGCGCATCCGCAGCCGGGGGTGGCCGCGGTTCTCGCTGTACGTCGTGGGGCCGCCCCAGTACTGGATCAGGAACAGCGTGAACCGTTCCTCGGCCGGGCCCAGGTCCTCCTCCGGATACATGGGCCGCAGCAGCGGGTCCTCGGCGACACCCTCGTAGAACCGGTGCACAAGGCGCCGGAAGGTCTCCTCGCCGCCGACCTGCTCGTAGAAGGTCTGCTCCTGAAGCGTGCCGCGCGGAATCTCTTTCACCTCACCATGGTCTCAGACGCGGAGACCGAGGACTCAAGGCTTAGGACCAGCCCCTCCCGGCCGTACTGAGCCCCCGCTTCCGTTTCGGCCGGTATCGGCGCTCGCGTCCCGGCCCGAGCCGCAGGACAGTGGATGTATGGGCGCACACGCTCTCCACGAGGGCAGGGACGACGACCGAGGCGACCTGGACGACCTCGCCGCCTCGGCGCGGGCTGAACTCGTGCGGGTGATCGAGGCGAGCGGGGCCTGGGACACCGACCCGGCCTGGCGGGAGGCGTTCGAGGCGGTGCCGAGGCATCTCTTCGTGCCGTACTACTACGCCGGTGCCGTGGGCGGCCAGCAGCGGCTGTGGGGCGAGAGTCGCGATCCGCGCACCCGTGAGCGCTGGGTGCGCGGGGCCTACGCGGACGCGCCGCTCGCGACCCGGGTACGCGACGGGGAGCTGCTCTCCTCCAGCAGCCAGCCCTCCCTCATGGCCGCGATGCTTGCCGAACTGCACGTCGAGGACGGGCACAACATCCTGGAGATCGGCGCCGGTACGGGGTACAACGCGGCGCTGCTCGCCCACCGCCTCGGCGACGCCCTCGTCACGACGGTGGATCTGGACCCGGAGATCACCGAGTCGGCCCGCCGGCATCTGGCTGCCGCCGGATACCACCCGGCCGTCGTCACCGGCGACGGCTCCCGCGGAGTGCCCGAACGCGCCCCCTTCGACCGGATCGTCGCGACCTGCACGCTCACCACGATCCCGCGCGCCTGGCTCGCCCAGTCCCGCCCCGGCGCCCGCATCCTGACCCCGTTCGCCACCGGCCTGGCCGCCCTCACGGTCCGCGACGCCGACCATGCCGAGGGCCGCTTCCTGCACACGTCCGCCTACTTCGTGCCGCTGCGGGGCGGGAACAGGCCGGAGCGGGACGTTCCGCACCTGGGCGCCCTCCCGCGCCGTACCCGCGACCACGAGCTGCTCCGGTTCCTGCTGGCGCTCACCCGGGGCAGCCTCGACCCGCAGGAGGCGTACACGCTGTGGGAGCGCGAGGACCGGCCGGTCAGGGAGCGGTACGGGATCACGGTCAGCGGCGACCGGGAGTGGGCCTGGCTGGACGAACCCACAGGTCCGTACGCCTGGCCCCTCCCCGCGACCTGACGGAAGTCCTTCGCGCAGGACTTCCGGGAGCCGCCCTCTTATCCCCGGCGGATCGTGATCGTCGTCCACGCGCCCACGTGCACCCGGTCGCCGTCCTGGAGGGGGACGGGGACGAAGGGCTGGATGGGCTCCTCGGAGTTGTTGACCGTCGTACCGTTCGTCGAGTTCTGGTCGACGACCGCCCAGCTGCCGTCGGGCTGCTGGACCAGCACCGCGTGCTGGTGCGAGACGCCCGGGTCCTCCGGCGGGACCGCCAGGTCGATGTCCGGGGACTCGCCCGTGGAGTGGCGGCGGCGGCCGATCGTGATCTGGTTGCCGGTGAGCGCGCGCTGCTGCTCGGGTGAGTACGCGGGCAGGTTCAGGCCCGTGGCCTCGGGGCCGGAGCGCTGCATCATCGCCATGAAGTACTCGCGGTCCGGGCCGATCGTCGCGGACCAGGACAGCGGCTGCTGCTGGCCGTAGCCGCCGCCGGGTGCGGGCGGGGCCTGGTTCGGGCCGGGCTGCGGGTAGCCGTAGCCGCCGCCGGGCCCAGGAGCGGTGCGCGGACCGCCGGGGCCGCCGGACGGCGGGGAGATCACCCAGTCGTCGTCACCGCCGCCGAAGCCGCCACCGGGGCCGGTCTGCTGCTGGCCACCGTGCCGGCCCGACTCCTGCGGGAACGCGGGCGGGGAGGGCGGACCGGACGGGTGGAACGCCTGCGGAGCACCGCCGGGACCGCCAGGGCTGCCTTGCGGCGGGTACCCCTGCGGGCCGCCGGACGTGCCGGGGCCGCCCTGCGGCGGGTAGCCGTACCCCTGAGGGCCGCCGGACCCGCTGGGCGGGAAGCCCTGCTGACCGCCGGGGGACGTGCCGCCGGGGCCACCTTGGCCACCGGGCGGGTACCCCTGCGGACCACCGCCGGGGCCACCGGGCGCGCCGGGCGTGGGGCCGGGGGGCGGGGGAACCGGGCGGGACGGGTCGCTGCCGAAGGGCGGGATGGGTTCGGCGGGGCGGTTCATCTGCGACGGACGCGAGCTCTGGTAGTCGTAGCCGTCACCGCCGCCGCCGCCGTAGGACGGTCCGGGCGGCGGAGGCTGGAACCGCTGGCCGGGGCCCGCGCCACCGGGACCTGCTCCGTAGCCCTGGCCCTGTCCCTGGCCGGGGGCAGGCGGGCGCGGGGCGGCCGGGGTGTACGAGGTCGCCGTGTTGGTCAGGAAGTTCCACCGGCACTCCTCGCAGAAGGGCGCGCCCCCCTCGCGGGGGGTACGGCACTGCGGGCACAGCTCCTGCTCGGCGTCCGGTACGGCGGACAGGTGCGAGCGGCTGCCGGGCGCTCCGGTGGCGGAACCCGGCGGCGGGTAGCCGTAACCGGGCGCCGGGGGTGGCGGCGGGGGCGGGGGCACGGCTCCGGCCATGCGGTGACCGCAGACCTCGCACCAGTCGTCGGAACCCGACTGGTGTCCGTTCGGGCAGGTCGGCATGTCGGCGCTTCCCCCTCTCCTCTTCGCTACGTTTTGTTCGGTTACTTCTTTACACGAACAGTCTTTGTGGACCGTGTTTCGAGCGTCATCTCGTCGGCCTCTTCGACCTTCGCCTTCAGTCGCACAGTACCTGCCGCGGCGTCGACCACGTCCACCACCTTCGCAAGCAGTTTCGCAGTATCCGCGTTTCCGGAGGCGCTGGCGAGCTGAACGGCCCGCCCCAGCTTGGCCGTTGCGCCGTCGACATCGCCCGCTTTGCGAGCATCGAGGCCCTGCTGGATGACCTGCGCCAGTTCGGCCTGACCTGTGTAGTGCGCGACCTGGGGGTTGATCGACGTCGAGGCAGCCATGTCGTCGGTCCACACGGCCCGTACGAGGCCCTGGGCGCCGAGGTTCTGGGCGCTGCCGTCGGGCTGCGGGATCACCAGGGAGACGCGGGCCGCCAGCATTTCCTGGCCGATGTTGGCCGAGGGCACCTCGACGCACACGTGGTAGTCACGTGACTCGTCTCCCCAGGAACCGGTGGGGTAGTCGCCGGCGCGCGGGCCGGCCTCCGTACGGCGGTCGGTCAACTCCTCGACGGTGGGCGCGACCTGCTTGACGAACTTGATCTCCGTGCCGACCGGGGTCCACAGGCGCAGGGCGACGTCCGCGACCTCCTTGCCCATGGCCGTCTCCATCATCTGCGTGAAGTCGGCGGCGAGGTGTGCCGGGTCGGCGACGATGTCGGCGGTGCCGAGCAGCGCGGAGGCGATCCCGGTGACCTCCTTGACCTCCCAGTCGGTGCCCACGCCCCGCGCGTCACAGGTGAAGCGGCCGGCGCAGGAGTCCAGGGCGGCCTTCAGGTCCTCCGGCGACTCGTGTTCGTTGCGGCCGTCGGTGAGCAGGATGCCGTGCCGGATGGCGACGTCCGCCGATGACAGCAGACGGTCGGCGAGGCGCAGCCAGGTGCCGATGGCCGTACCGCCGCCCGCACTGAGTCGGCGCAGCGCCTGCTTGGCCTGCTCGCGGGTGGTCGCGTCGGCGACCGCGAGCCGCCCACCGCCCGGATAGACCTCCCTGGCGACGTGTGTGCCGTCGATCACCGTGAAGTGCACACCGTCGCGTACGGCGTCGATCGCGGCGGACGTCGCGTCCCGGGCGCCCCGCATCTTGGTCGGCGGGTAGTCCATCGAACCGGAGCAGTCGACCATGATCGCCACGGCCGCGTCCGGACCCTGGCCCGGTGAGTAGAGGTGAGGTGCCGCGACCGCGGTGCCGACCGTGCCGCCGCCGGTCGCGGTGACCGTCACGATCGCGCTGACCTCGCGGCCGCTCTCGGGCAGGTACTCGTTCTGGTACACGTCCACCGAGAACTGCGGCACGTTCGACTTCGAGAAATTGGCCATGCGTGCTTCGCTCCCCCTCGAAAACCCCACATCCGTGGAGCAGTGACTGTATGCGGACCAGTCCCCTCCGGTCCTTCTGGGGGCACCCCCGTGTCAGTGCCCTCAGGCCGATCCTGCCCCCTGCGGCGGGGCGGGGAACGGCACGACGGCCACTGTTACGTTGTCGTGGCCCCCGCCGTCCAGAGCATGGCCGAGCAGGACCCGGGCGGCGTGCAGCGGGCGTGACGCGGCATCCAGGGGGAGAACCTCGGCCAGTTCCTCCGCCGCCTCCGCGTAGTTCCACAGCCCGTCCGTGCACACCACCACTACACCTGGCCGGTCCGGCTTGAAGGAAGCCGTGTGCGGCTCCAGTTCGTACGCGTCCGCGCCGAGCCAGCCCGTGATGGCGTGGGCCCGCTCGTCGGCGTACGCCTCCGCCTCGTTCATCAGGCCCGCGGCGACCATCTGGGCGGCCCACGAGTCGTCCTCGGTGAGGCGGGCGGAGGCGGTGGAGCGGTCCAGCGGGACCCAGTAGGCGCGGCTGTCGCCGACCCAGCCCACGACCAGCAGCGTCGGCGTGACGATGGCGCCCACCAGTGTGCAGGCCGGGGAGTTCTGGTGCGGGGTGTGCTCGCGGGCCCCGGCGGGCTCGTCGGCCAGCGCGTTCACGGCGTGCGAGGCGGCGATGATCGCGTCCTGCATCGCCTGCTGCGGGTGGGTGCCCTGGGGCAGGGCGGCCATCAGCGAGTCGCCGGCCGCCCGGGACGCGGCGAGGGAGGCCTCGTCGGGGCGGGTCGCCGAGGAGACGCCGTCGCAGACGATCGCGACCAGCGCGGGGGAGCGGTCGGGCAGGGTGGTGTGGGAGATCGCGTACGCGTCCTCGTTGCGGTGGTGACGCAGGCCCCGGTCGCTCACCGCGGCGAGTGGGCCGACCTCGTCCTCCGTGTGGTCGCGCTCGCGCGGCTGGGCGTGCCCGCAGTTCTCGCAGTAGCCGTCGTGGTCGACGCGGCCCGCCCGGCAGGCCACGCACACCTTGGTGCCGGCCGGGGGCGTCGCGGCCCCGGCGGCACGCGGGGTTGGCGCCTGGAGCGGGTACTCGTCGGGCTCACCGCCGGCGGACCGGTCGAACCGGACGCCCGTGGCCGGGGAGACAGGCGAGCCCGTGGGCGGCAGCCCGGGCATCGGGGGGAGCGCCATGCCGCCCGAGTCGGTGCCCTGGAGGTCGGTCGGCAGGTGCAGCGGCGCCGGGGTGCCGGAGCTGCTGGTCTCGGGCGCGAGGGGCCAGTCCACGGAATCGGCCTCCGAAGGCGGGAGCGGTGCCACCGCGGGGGCGCCGTTCATGGTGAGGGTGGGCGAGTCGCCGGGGTGCGGGGGCACGGCCGACAGGTCGTACCCGCACGCGCCGCAGAAGCGGTCGCCCGACTCGAGCGGCTCCTCGCAGCTCGGGCACTTGGACAGGGCGGTCGGCTGGGGCATCTGGGACATCAACTACACCCACGTCCGGGGGCGGTAACGGTTGGCGCGTTCCACCAGGTCGATCCTTTCCTCGCCGCCCTGCGCGAGCCGGGCCAGCGTCCGGTACGAACGCTCGAGACCGAAGCGCAGACCACGCTCGTCCAGGTCACTGCCGAGCAGTACCCGTCCCCCGGCGGCCGAAGGGGCGGAACTCTGGTCCTGGGAGAGTATCCAGTCCAGCGCGCAGCCGAGGACCTCCGCCGACAGCTGCTCCCGCCGGACCGCGTCCAGACCGTAGCCGCCGAGCGCCTCGACCTGCACGGCGGACGCGATCAGATCGTCCAGGAACGCCGCGTCGGCCGGGACGACGGCCCGCTGCCGCAGCCGCGCCCGTACGGCGGCCACCCGGGCGGCCGTGTAGTGGATCGACGCCTCCGGAACCGACTCCAGCGTCCGTACGGCGCCACTGCGGTCGCCCGCCGCCAACTGGACGCGGGCCAGGCCGAACGCGGCGCTCACATAGCTCGGGTCGGTCGTCCACACCAGCCGGTAGTACTCGGCGGCGTTGTCCAGCTGGCCCAGCACCTCCGCGCACAGCCCGAGGGCCAGCTTGGGCGGAGTCTCGCCCGGGAAGGCGTCGTAGATCGCGTCGAACGACAGCGCGGCGCCCTCGTGATCGCCCGTCACCAGTGAGGCCACGCCCTGGTACCAGACCACCCGCCAGTCGTCGGGCCGCTCCTCCTCCAGCTCGACCAGCGCCGCCAGGGCGGTGTTGAAGGCGCCGCTCTCCAGCTGGGCCCGCACCTGCCGCAGCCGCGTCTCCGTCGACTGCACCGGCGCCACCGCAAGGACACTGATCAGTTCCGTCGGCGCCGAAGCCATCAGCCCCGCGAGGAACCCTGCGTTGGGGTCGGCCGGGTCGACGCGGGGCACGGGCAGCGCGAGTGCGGCGGCAGCGGCGTCGATGGGCTTCACGAGGCGCGGGGCGCCGGTGAGCGCCCTGGTGGCCGCACCGCCGGCGGTCAGGGCGGCCGACGCCGGGGACTTCTTCCCGGTCGGCACCACCCGCGCCCCCAGCCGGGACACCTCCCCGTCCAGCGCCCCGAACAACTCCGTGTCCGTGACCTTCACTTCGGGCCCGAACAGCGTGGACAGGGCGGGCCTGGCCCGGCCCGTCTGCAACGACACCACCTCGCGCAGCACGCCCGTCAGCTGCTCGGACATCTCCTGTGCGGATGCGAACCGGCGGGCCGGGTCGGGGTCGGTGGCGCGGACCAGGAGCCGGTAGAACGACTCGTACTGGCGGAAGACCTCGATGTGGTCGGGGTCGGGCAGGGAGTCCACGAACACGTTCGTGTAGCCCTGGAAGTCGAACGCCAGGACGGCGAGGGTGCGCGCGACCGTGTACAGGTCGGACGCCACCGACGGGCCGACCTCCGCCACCTCCGGCGACTGGTAGCCCACCGTGCCGTAGATGGCCGACTCGTCGTCGTCCATTCTCCGGACCGCGCCCATGTCGATCAGCTTCAGCTGGTCCTCGGTCTGGATCGCGTTGTCGACCTTGAAGTCGCAGTACAGCAAATTGCGACTGTGCAGATGACCGAGTGCTTCGAGCGCCTCGATGCCGTACGCGCACGCCTGTTCCACGGGCAGCGGGTCCCGCTTCCCGCTCGACGTGCGGCGGTCGTTGGCGATCTCCTTCAGCGACTTGCCGCCGACGTACTCCATGACGATGTAGCCGTCGAGCGAGCCCGTGCGCTGGTCGAGGTGCTCGACGAAGTTGTAGATCCGCACGATGTTGGAGTGCTCGATCTCCGCGAGGAAGCGCCGCTCGGAGATCGCGGCGGCCATCGCGTCCTCGTCCCCGGTGTCCAGCAGGCCCTTGAGGACCACCCAGCGGTCGGACACCGCCCGGTCCACGGCGAGGTAGACCCAGCCGAGGCCGCCGTGCGCCAGACAGCCCACCACCTCGTACTGGCCGCGCACGATGTCACCGGTCTGCAGCTTCGGCACGAACGAGTACGGGTGCCCGCACTTCGTGCAGAACCCCTCCGTACGCCCCGGCCGGCCCTCGCCGCGCGCCCGTCCCACCGGCGCACCGCAGTCGGAGCGCGAGCAGAACCGCTTGCGCTCGGGCACCTCCGGGTTCTCCAGCACCATCGCGCGCGGATCGGGCCGCGGCACCCCCGGCACCTCGACCAGGCCCGCACCGAGCCGCCCGCGCCCGGAGGAGCCGGCGGCCGACCCCGAGCTGCGCACCGACACCGAACGGCCCGTCGCCTTGCCCGACAGGGACCGCGACAGTCGGCCGGAGACCGAGCGGCGGGACTGCGAGGAGCGGGACGTACGGGAGGAACGGGACGACTGGGAGCTCGACCCGGACCGTGCCGAACTGCCGCTCCCCGAACGCCGTTTGCCGCTTCCGGTGATGCCGGTGGGCGGTGAGCCGACCATGCCGCTGGCCGACACGACCGGCGCGAGTCCGCACAGGTCGCAGTACAGCTCACCGCCGCCCATGTCCTCGTAACTGCCCTCGCAGTCGGGCCGCTGGCACTTCTGCTGCTCTGTCTCGGTCTCGGTCATCAGTAGTCCCCCCTCCGGTCACTGGGTCCGGCCTGGCCGGGCACCCGCGGGCTGCCGAAGAACTCGGCGGCGGCCTGCTGGTAACGCAGCACGGCCTGTTCCGCGACCCGCAGGTCGCAGGGCGCGCTCCACAGCATGCGGCGCGCCGCGTCGTACCGCTCGATCAGCAGCGGGTCCTCCGCGAGGCCGTGCCGGGCCACCTTCGCCTTGTACGCGTCGAGCCGGCCGCGCAGCTCCGCGCGGACCGCCAGCGGCTGGGTGACCGCCGTCAACGACTCGCGGGCGCGCATCAGTTCGTCCTCCGCCTTCGCCTCCAGCGACTCCAGGAGCGGCGAGAGACGGTGCCACTGCGCGTGCCTGCGGTACTCGGCGGCCGTCGACAGCTGCTCCTGCAACGCCGTGGGCGGGCCACTGACGGCCGGCACCTCGGACGCGGCGATCTTCGCCAGTACCTCACCGCGCGCGCTGCGTGCCTCGGCGAGCGTACGGTCCGCGCGGGACAGCAGGTCGCGCAGCTTGAGGAGCCGTGCCTCGGCGTCCTGGCGGACCGTCAGCACGGCGTCGATCTCCCGGCGTACGTCCTCCAGGGCGCGCGCCTCACGGTCGTACACCGTGGTGTCCGGACGGCCGCCGCCGGGCGCCGAACTGCCCTGGGCGGGCAGCCAGAACGCCAGCGGGTCGGAGATGACCCGCTCGCGCAGGGCGGTCAGCGTGCGCGTGATGTGCTCCAGGTCGTCGCCCGCCGGGTGCTCGCCGGGGCGCACTCCTACGGAGTGCGCCAGTTGGCGGGTGCGCTGCAACTCCGCGGCCAGTAAATCTATCCGCGCGGGCAGTGCCGACCAGACCGCGTCGGCGGTGACGACCATGTCCAGCGAGGTCGCGTACAGCTCGTTCATCCGCTCCACCAGGCCGGCCAGCGAGTACGCCTGGCTGAGCCTGCCGGTGCCGTGCAGTGTGGGCGCGTTGGCGGTCGCCGTCGCGCTGCCCGCGACCGTGACGCACTCGCCGCGCAGCAGCTCGGTCAGCTCGGACAGGTCCTCGCGGCTGGACCAGCGGCGGCGCGAACGGATCCCACGGGCGTCGCGCAGCGCGTCCGAGTACGCGTCGAAGTACGCCCACAGCAGCGTGATCGACGCCTCCGCGGACGTCCAGCGCTCCTTGGTCGTGCCGGAGAGCTCGGCGCCTTCGAGGAGTCTGCGGCCCGCGTGGTCCTGGAGGGCGAGGAGTGAGGTCTCGATGGCCTCGTGCTCCGCGCCGAGCCGCGCCAGCGCACGGTCCACCTCGTCCCGGTCCATCACCGGCCCGGGGGGTCCCGTGACGCCCATCGATCACCTCGGCTAGTCGGTTCGCGGTCAGTTGGGGGTGGGGCGGTGAACCTTCACTTGTAGCTCGGCACCGGCGCCTTCGCCGACTCCGAGTCGCCGCCCAGCGTGGGCGACAGCCATTTGTCGTACGACGTCTGCCAGCCGCCGTCCTGGCGGTACTGCTCCAGTATGCGATTGACCCGGGCGGCCAGGTCGGTCGCGCCCTTCTTCACCGCCACGCCGTAGTACTCCTTGGTGAACGTGGCGCCCTTCAGTTCCACCGTCGGGTCCTGTGCCGCCTGGCTCGCGGCGAGCGCGCCGTCGGTCACCACGGCGTCCACCAGGCCGAGTTGGAGCCGGACGAGACAGTCGAGCTGGCTGGGGACGGTGGCGCGGATGTCGGCGGAGGCGATCGCGGAGCCGCTCTTCTCCTTGTCCGCCTTCAGCCTGTCGTTCGCCGTGGAGCCCTCCGCCGAGCAGATCTTCTTGCCGGCGAGCGTCTTGTCGTACCCCGTGATCGTGGAGCTCTTGGGCGCGAGGACCTGCTGACCGGTGAGGAAGTACGGGGCGGAGAACGCCACGTCCTTCAGCCGGTCGCAGGTGATCGTCATCGTCCGGACGATCATGTCGACGCGGCCTTCCTTGATCGCCGGGATGCGCTGGTTGGTAGGGATGGCCCTGAACTGGACCGCGTCCTCGTCACCGAGGATGTCCTTCGCTATCCGGTGGACCAGGTCGATGTCGAAGCCCTCCAGCTCCGCCGACTTGCCGCCGTTCGGATCGCGGTAGCCCCAGCGGTAGCTGTTCTGGTCGACGCCGACGATCAGCCGCCGGTCCTTACGGGCCTTGATCGCGTCGATCGTCTTCCCGTCCAGGCCGGACGGCACCGGGCTCTGGTCCTGCGGGTTCGCGCACTCCTCCGCGGCCCGCACCTGGACACCGTCGGCGACCCCCTGGCCGCCGGTCCCCGTGCTGCCGTCGCCGTGCGACTGGGCCAGCGGGAGCAGCAGCGCGAAGGCCACCGCGAGGGCGCAGACGGCCGCCATCGCACCCACACCGCCCCAGCCCCGCAGCCCGGCCCGCAGGACCTGGAGACCGGTGCGCAGACTCCGCGGACGTCGCCGTTCGTTCATCGTCACGCCCCCTCCCATCGCCCGAACTCCCTTGCCGCCGCACTCCCTTGTACCGCGTTGTACCGCATCACCGGTACTCCGACAGCCTGCGCCCGATACCGAGCACCGCCCCGGCCGCGCCCAGCACGGCGAGGGCGGCGGCGCCCACCGGGAGGCCGGTCATCGCGTCCCGGCCGTTCCCGGCCGCCTGCGTGAACTCCGCCTGCTCGTGTCCGATCGCCGTCCGCAGCGCCGTGTCGACGTTGTCGAAGCACTCGCCGGTCGGCTTGTCGGCCTTGTCGCCTATCACTCGGGCGAGCGCCTGCTGGAAGTCACCCGACTCGTACTCCGCCTGCGCCTCCTTGTGGCGCTTCTCCCATTCCTCCATACCGCCGACGGCCGACGTGACCGGTTCCTTGCCCGCCCGGTCGTCGGCGAGCCGCTCGGCCTCGGCCAGGCCCTTGCCGAGGGTGCTCATGTCGCCTTCGAAGTCGTGGGCGTAGGCGTCGACGACCGTGCCGTCCTCCAGCTTGGTCGTCTCCGCGCCGCGCGCCACCAGCGTCAGGTTCTCGTTGCCGCGCGCCTTGAGGGAGGCGATCCGGGCGTCGTGCAGCACGTTCAGCGAGCGGATGCCGTGGTCGTAGGAGTCGTTGAGGCCCGAGCGGGCGAAGCTCTGCCCGGCGACCAGCCACAGCAGGACTATTGTCGCGGTGGCCGTCGCCGCCACCAGGCCGTGGTTCAGCACTCGGTTCGTCCGCCGGTAGTTGCGCCGCTGGGCCCAGACGAGGGCGCCGATCACGACGACGCCGAGACCGATCGCCCCCCAGGGGTACGACGTCGCGTCCGCGTAGTCGGAGCGCAGCCGCTCGTTCTCCGTGGAGTAGAGCTTCTCGGCTGCCGGGAGCATCTGCTCCTGCATCGTGTCGTTCGCCAGCCGCAGGTACGAGCCGCCGACCGGGAAGCCCAGCCGGTTGTTGGCGCGGGCCCGCTCGATGTAGCCGGTGTACTCCGACAGGAGCTCGTTGAGCTTGGCGATGGTGGCCGCGGACGAGGAGTCCGGATCGGAGTTGGTCGCGGCGTCGGAGAGCTTGGCGGCGGCGGTGCGGATGTCCTTCTGGTAGCGCTCGCGGGAGGCCGCCGTCTCGTCACCGCCGGCCAGGAAACCGCTGGAGGCGGCGGTGTTGGCGTCCGCGAGGGAGCTGTAGATGTCCGCGGCGGCCGAGCTGAGGGGCTGGCTGTTGTGCAGCACGTCGTCCGCGGCGGACGAACGGTCGGTCATCTGCCAGGCGGTGACGGCACCGAAGGCGACGACGAGCGCCGCGAGCAGGGCGCCGATGATCCGCAGCCGCCCCGGCTCGGTGGTCGCGGCGGCCCGCAACTGGTCGACGCCCTCGGCGAAGGCGGTGCGACGCGGCGGCTCGGGCGGTTCGTGGACGGAACCCGCGCCCGCCTGCGACGGCACGACGGGCACGGGCGACGCGGCGGACGCTCCGGACATGCCGGGCGCGCCCGGCGAGTTGGGTGCCGGTGGTGCCGCACTGCTCGTAGGTGTCACATTGACCTCCCCCATGGTCATCCGTCACCGCCAGTATCGCCTCAGCCACTGACAATCCGCACCGGCCTTGACTGGATCTTGATCGGATCGCAGTACGGCCGCGTCGTATCGCAGTGCGGTGGCGTTGTGTCGGGGCGCGCTGTCCTGCATTCGGACACACCCGCGCTCCCCGCACCACCCCTCTGCCCATGAATACGCCGACGGAATCTGTTCGGTTCCCGTACGAAGCAGGTCAGTCCTCGTAGAAGCGCCGTACCCGCGCATGTGCCCCCGCCGGGGCGTTCGTGTGATCCAGGCCCAGCAGCGCCGCCCCCAGCACCGGCCGCGCCGTCACCACCCGGGCCACCGCCTTGGGCGCCCGGGCGGCGAGCAGCTCGGTGACGCGGTCCGTGAGCCGGGGGTGCCGGGCCGCCAGCACCCCGCCGCCCAGCAGAACCGGCGTCTCCTCTTCGAGGAGACCGAGGCGGTTCAGCGCGACCGTGGCCATGGCCACCACCTCGTCGGCCAGCCGGTCCACCAGCGCGCGCGCCACCGGGTCACCGTCCGTCGCCGTGGCGAACAGCACCGGCGTCAGCTCATGGCGCCGGGCGTTGTCGACGTGTCCGAGATGCAGGGCCTCGATCAGGGCGTACATGGAGGTGAGCCCGAAGTGGGCGGGCAGGGTCGCGGCCAGCGCCGTCGGACCGCCCCGCCCGTCCTCCGCACGCGCCGCATGCCACATGGCCTCCTCCGCCAGGCCCCAACCGCCGCCCCAGTCCCCGGAGATACGCCCCAGCGCGGGGAACCGGGCCGTCCGGCCGTCGGGAGTCATCCCGACGCAGTTGATGCCGGCGCCACAGACGACGGCGACCCCGCGCGGCTCGGTGATCCCGGCCCGCAGGATCGCGAAGGTGTCGTTGCGTACGTCGACGGTCGTGCCCCACGCGCGCGCGTGCAGCGCGGCGGTGAACTGCTGTTCCTCCACGGGGAAGTCGGCGTTCGCCAGACACGCCGACACATGGCCGACGGAGGTGACCCCGGCGGCGGTGAAGGCCTCGGTGACGGCGGCGGACAGCCCGGAGACCGCCACGTCCAGCCCGTCGGCCGGCGGCCGGAACCCTCCGCCGCGCGCCGTGGCCAGCACCTCCCCGTCGGCGGCGACCACCGCCACGTCGGTCTTGCTGTTGCCGGCGTCGACGGCGAGGACGTGTGCGGTCATGCCCACGCGAGATGCTCCCGGTTGTGCGCGATGAGGGTGTCGGTCAGAGTGTCCGCGTAGTCGTACTGTCCGACGAGCGGATGCGCGAGAAGAGCCCGGAAGACCCGGTTCCGCCCGCCGTGCAGAGCGGCCTCCAGGGCCAGTTCCTCGTACGCGGTGACATGGGCGATCAGCCCCGCGTACAGGGGGTCGACCGGCGCGACAGGAAGGGGAGTCGCCCCCTTCGACCCCACCGCCGCCTGCGTCTCGATCACCGCGTCGTCCGGCAGGAAGGGCAGCGTCCCCTTGTTGTACGTGTTCACCACCTGGTAGGGACTGCCGCCCCCGCCCAGCAGCGACGCGGCCAGATCCACTGCCGCCTCCGAGTAGAAGGCGCCGCCGCGCTTGGCCAGCAGCTCCGGCTTCTCGTCCAGGGCCGGATCGCCGTACAGCCGCAGCAGTTGCTCCTCCATCGCCGCCACCTCGGCCGCCCGGGACGGCTTGGTACGTAGTTCCCGTACGACGTTGTCGTGGGCGTAGTAGTAGCGCAGGTAGTAGGACGGCACCGTCTCCAGGCGGTCGAGGACGTGACGAGGGAGATGGAGGTCGTCGGCGATGCGGTCGCCGTGTTCCGTGAGCAGCCGGGGGAGGACGTCCTCGCCCTCGGGGCCGCCCAGGCGTACGCCCGTCTCCCAGGTGAGGTGGTTGAGGCCCACGTGGTCCAGGTGGATGTCGGCCGGGGTCACCCCCAGCAGGGCGGCGAACTTCCGCTGGAAGCCGATCGCCACGTTGCACAGACCGACCGCCTTGTGGCCGGCTTCCAGGAGGGCGCGGGTGACGATGCCCACCGGGTTGGTGAAGTCGATGATCCAGGCGTCCGGGTTGGTGCGGCGGACGCGCTCGGCGATGTCCAGGACGACCGGCACCGTACGCAGCGCCTTGGCGAGGCCGCCCGCGCCGGTCGTCTCCTGGCCCACGCAGCCGCACTCCAGCGGCCACGTCTCGTCCTGCTGCCGTGCGGCCTGGCCGCCGACGCGCAGTTGGAGCAGGACGGCGTCGGCGCCCTCGACGCCCCTGTCCAGGTCGTCGGTCGTGACGATCCGCCCGGGGTGCCCCTGCCTGGCGAAGATGCGCCGGGCGAGCCCGCCGACCAGTTCCAGGCGTTCGGCGGCCGGGTCGACGAGCACCAGTTCCTCTATGGGCAGGGTGTCCCGCAACCGGGCGAAACCGTCGATGAGTTCGGGGGTGTAGGTCGATCCTCCGCCGACCACAGTGAGCTTCATATGCGGATCAACCCTTCACGCCGGTGAGAGTGACGCCCTCGACGAACGCCTTCTGGGCGAAGAAGAACACGAGGATCACGGGGGCCATGACCAGCACGGTCGCTGCCATGGTGAGGTTCCAGTCGGTGTGGTGGGCGCCCTTGAACGACTCCAGGCCGTAGGAAAGGGTCCACGCGCCCGGGTTCTCCGAGGCGTAGATCTGAGGGCCGAAGTAGTCGTTCCAGGCGTTGAAGAACTGGAAGAGGGCGATGGCGGCGATACCGGGCTTCGCCATCGGCAGAACGACCTTCAGCAGGGTGCGCAGATCGCCGCAGCCGTCCACCTTCGCCGCGTCCAGGTACTCGTTGGGGATGGTCGTCAGGAACTGGCGGAGCAGGAAGATCGAGAACGCGTCACCGAACGCCAGCGGGATGATCATCGGCCAGAGCGTGCCGGACAGGTCCAGCTGCTTCGCCCAGAACAGGTACATCGGGATGACGACCACCTGGGGCGGCAGCATCATCATCGAGATCACCAGCATGAGCGTCAGATTCCGGCCCCGGAAGCGGAACTTGGCCAGCGCGTACGCCACGGGGACGGACGAGACGACGACCAGGACGGTGCCCAGTCCGGCGTAGATCAGCGTGTTCCTCCACCAGGTGAGGAAGCCGGGGGTGTCGAAGACCTTGCGGTAGTTGGACCATTCCCAGGTGTGCGGGATCAGGTCCCGGCTGAGTGCCTGCGAGTCGCTCATCAGCGAGGTCAGGAACACGAAGACGAAGGGCAGGACGAAGAAGAGGGCCGCCGCGATGCCCAGGGAGTGGATCGCGATCCATTCGAGGAGCGCCTTGCGACGGGCGGTGCGCTCGGCGGGCGAGGCGGGGACCTTCAACTCCACGGGTCGTTCCAGTACTTGGGTCATGTCCTGGGCCATGTCAGTCACCTGCCTGGATGAGGCCGCCCCGGCGCCGCATCAACAGCGCGGTGAACGCCATCGACAGGGCGAACAGGACCAGGGCGACGACGCAGGCGGAGCCGTAGTCGAAGCGCTGGAAGCCGAGGTTGTAGACGAGTTGGGGGAGGGTGAGGGTGGAGTACTCGGGGTAGCCGGGTTGGAACATGGTGCCCGCGCCCTGGATCACCCCGGAGGCGACCTTTCCGGCGACAAGTGGCTGGGTGTAGTACTGCATCGCCGCGATGACACCGGTGACGACGGCGAACATGATGATCGGCGAGATGGTCGGCAGCGTGACGTACCGGAACCGCTGCCACGCCGACGCGCCGTCCAGCTCCGCCGCCTCGTACTGCTCCTTCGGTACGTCGAGCAGCGCGGCCATGAAGATGACCATCAGGTCGCCGACGCCCCACAGGGCGAGCAGTGTGAGGGCCGGCTTGGACCAGCTGGGGTCGTTGAACCAGCCCGGGGCCGGGATGCCGATGTTCTCCAGGATCGAGTTGACCGGTCCCGTACCGGGGTTGAGGAGGAATGCGAACGCCATGGTCGCGGCGACCGGCGGGGCGAGGTAGGGCAGGTAGAAGAGGGTGCGGAAGACGCCCGTACCCGTCTTGATCTTCGTGATGAGCATGCCGATCCCGAGTCCGAACAGGACGCGGAGGGTCACCATGATCACGACGAGCCACAGGGTGTTGCGCAGGGCGGGCCAGAAGAAGGGGTAGGACTCGAAGACGTACGTCCAGTTCTTCGTTCCGCTCCAGGTCGGCGGCTTGAAGCCGTCGTAGTGCATGAACGAGAAGTAGACCGTCGAGAGCATCGGGTACGCGAAGAAGACCGTGAAACCGATCAACCAGGGCGAGAGGAAGGCGAGGTTGCGCAGCGTCGAGCGCCGGTGCTTGGCCCGCAGGGTGTGGGTGGTGGCCATGGCTACTTCGCCTGCGCGATGTCCGTGTCGATCTGCGCCGCGGCCTTCTTCAGGCCGGCCTTCAGGTCGGTGACCTTGCCGCTCTCGTAGTCGTAGCCGAGCTGCTGGACGGTGGTGAGGTAGACGCCGCCGTTGATCGAGGCGGGCGAGGTGGACGAGTTGGGGTTCGCGGCGATGTCGAGGAAGGTCTTGAAGCGCGGGTCGTACTTCAGCTTCGGGGACTTCAGGGCCGCCAGCGTGGAGGGCACGTTGTGGATGGCGTTGGAGAAGCCGACCACCGCGTCCGTGTCCGTGGTGATGTACTGCACCAGTTCCCAGGCCGCGTTCTGCTTCTTGCTGGTGGCGGCGATACCGGCGATGGTCCCGGTGATGTAGCCCTTGCCGTACTGGTCGGCCTGGTCGTCGGGTACGGGCAGCGGGGCGACGCCGATCTCGAAGTCGGGCTTCGCCTCCAGCGCCATGCCGAGGCGCCACTCGCCGTCGAGCTGCATGGCCACCTGGCCGGTCTGGAAGGGGTGCTTGGGGCCCCACTCGTCACCGAGGCCGGAGCGGAACTTCTCCAGCTTCTTGAAGCCGCCGAGTTCGTCGACGAGCTTCTTCTGGAGGGTGAAGGCGTCGGTGACGGCCGGGTCGGTGGCGATCGTCGACTTGCCGGACGCGTCGAAGTACGTCGGCCCGAACTGGCCCATGTAGTGCTCGGTGGTCGTCTCCCAGCCGTGGTAGTTCGGCATGAAACCGAGCTGCTTGTACGTGTCGCCCTGGGCGATCGTCAGCTTCTTGGCGTCGGTCTCGAACTCGGACCAGGTCTTCGGCGGGTCGGTGATCCCGGCCTTCTTGAAGGCGGTCTTGTTGTAGTAGAGGCCGTAGGCGTCGCCGAGGAGCGGGACGGCGCAGCGGTTGCCGTCGTACTGGGTGTACTCGCTCATCGCCTTCGGGAAGGTGGTCGCCGGGTCGATGCCGGCCTTCTCGAAGAGCGGGTTGAGGTCGACCAGCGCCCCCGACGAGCAGAACTTGCCGACGCCGTTGGTGGTGAATGACGAGATCACGTCGGGCGCCTTGCTGCCGCCCGCGCGCAGCGCCTGGTTCATCTTGTCGTCCGTCATGTTGCCGACGACGTTGACGTGGATGTTGGGGTGCGTCTTCTCGAAGCCGGCGATCAGCGACTTCACGGCCGCCACCTCGGCGGGCGCGCTCCAGGCGTGCCAGAAGGTGAGGGTGGTGTCGGCGGCGGGGTCGTCCTCGGCGCTGGAGGAGGACTGTCCCGTACAGGCGGTGGCGAGAAGGGCGACGGAGGCGGTGGCGGCGATCGCGAGCGTTGCTTTTCTGGATATTCCGGGCATGGCGAGGTCTCCCAGGGAAGGGCGGAGCAGGGCAGGGAAGGGCGGTGCACGGCGCGGGGCTTGCGGGTGAGGGTGAGGGTGAGGGTGAGGGTGAAGAGGGGAACTGAAGGGGATGTTCAGCGCGAGGTGTCGAAGACCTCGTCGCGGGTGGTCGCGAGGGCGCTTTCCAACGCGCCCCGCAGCACGGGGTGTTCGCGTACGTCGCCCACGACCAGCCGGGGCCGGGCCGCGGCCAGTTCCTCCAGCTCGGCCTGGACCAGAGCGCGCAGGGGTTCGCCGCCCGCGGTGAGGGAGGCGCCGCTGAGGACGACGAGTTCGGGGTCGAGGACGGAGACGAGTGAGGCCAGACCGGTGGCGAGACCCGTCGCGTACTTTTCGAGGAGCCGCCGGTAGGGGCCCGCGTTGATGTCGGCGGCCTGGGCGACGAGGGCGGCGGCGACCTCGGCGTACGGGCCGTTCGGGATGGGGCTGATGTGCAGCTCGCGGGCGATTTTGGGGATGGCCTGCGAACCGGCCAGTTCCTGGTAGCCGCCGCTGCCGGCCTTGCTGACCTGCCGGACGAGGGGTGTGCCCGGCACGGGCAGGAAGCCGACCTCGCCGGCGCCGCCGGTCCAGCCGCGGTGCAGCCGGCCGCCGAGGACGAGCGCGGCACCGAGCCCGCCCTCGTTCCACAGGAGCACGAAGTCGCCGTGGCCCCGGGCCGCACCGAGACGCTGCTCGGCGATGGCGACGAGGTTCACGTCGTTCTCGTACTCCACCGGCATCGGGAGCGCGGCGGCGAGCTCGTCGAGGAGGGCCGGGGAGTGCCAGCCCGGGAGGTGGGAGGCGTAGCGCAGCCGGCCGGTGCCCGGGTCGAAGGCGCCCGGGGTGCCGATGACGAGCCGCCTCAGCTCGTCCCGGGCCAGCCCCGCCGCCTTCACCGCGCCGTCCAGGGCCTCGGTGACCTGGTGGACGACGGGCCGGGCGGGACGCCTGCCGGGGGTGAGCAGTTCGTACGCGCCGACGGTCCGGCCGGTGATGTCGGCGACGGCAGCGAGGACACGTTCGGGGGTGACGTCGAGCCCGGCGGCGTACGCGGCGGCCGGATTGACCTCGTACAGCTGGGCGTTGGGGCCGGGTCGGCCCTCGGTGGTGCCGGTGGGGAGAACGAGGCCGGCCGCTTCCAGGCGGGCGAGCAGCTGGGAGGCGGTCGGCTTGGAGAGGCCGGTGAGCTTGCCGATGCGGGTGCGGGACAGGGGCCCGTGCTCCAGGAGGAGGTCCAGGGCGGCCCGGTCGTTCATGGCACGCAGGACGCGGGGGGTGCCCGGGGTACCGGCGGTTCCTGCCATGGGGGTCTGCACCTGCCTTTCCGCTGCTCACCTTTTCACGGTCGCCGTCCGCGGTGTCTCCGCGAGGGTGACTGTTAGGAAAGTTTCCTATCGGATGGCGAGAAGATAGGACCAGACCAAGGGAGGCGTCAAGGGGCAACGAGAAGAGGCGGCGCCCCGGAATCCGGGGCGCCGCCTCTTCTCGTACGACTTCTGCGGTATCTGTCGCCTACTTCGGCACGCCCTGCGGAGCGTTCAGCGGGGTGGCCGCCTGGGCCTGGGGGGAGGCCGTGTTGGAGTACGCCGACGGGGCCGCCATACCCGCCGTCGGGTCCGCGGGTTCCTCCTCCAGGACGACCGGGATGCCGCCGACGATGCGGATGCCCGCCGCGTCGAGGGCCCGCTTGACGCGCCAGCGCAGTTCGCGCTCCACCGTCAGGGACTTGCCCGGCATCGTCCTCGCCGAGAGGTGGATGACCATCGAGTCCAGGAGCACGCTGTCCAGGCCCAGGATCTCGATCGGGCCCCACAGCATCTCGTTCCAGGGCTCTTCCTTGCTCATCTTCTCGCCGACCTCGGCGAGCGTCGCCTTCAGCCGGTCCAGGTCCTCGTCCGAGCGGACGGTGACGTCGACGCCGGCCGTGGCCCAGCCCTGGGAGAGGTTGCCGATGCGCTTGACCTCGCCGTTTCGCACGTACCAGATCTCACCCTGGTCGCCGCGCAGCTTCGTCACGCGCAGGCCCACCTCGATCACCTCGCCCGACGCCACCCCCGCGTCGATCGTGTCGCCGACGCCGTACTGGTCCTCCAGGATCATGAACACGCCGGAGAGGAAGTCCGTCACCAGGTTGCGGGCACCGAAACCGATCGCCACGCCCGCCACACCCGCGGAGGCGAGCAGCGGGGCCAGGTTGATCTGGAACGCGGAGAGGACCATCAGGGCCGCGGTGCCCAGGATGATGAAGCTCGCCACCGAGCGCAGCACGGAGCCGATCGCCTGGGAGCGCTGGCGGCGGCGCTCGACGTTGACCAGCAGGCTGCCGAGGGCCGTGCCGCCGGTCGGGCCGTCGGCCGCCTGGGTCGTGCGGTTCATGCGCTCTATCAGCTTGGTGATCGCCCGCCGCACCGCCACTCTCAGCACGGTCGCGATCACCAGGATCAGCAGCACCTTGAGGCCGATCGCCAGCCAGGTGGACCAGTTCTGCTCGACCCAGCTGGCGGCGTTCGTCGCGCTCTCCTGGGCGTCCTGGAGCGAGGGGACCGACACGGTCGGTGACTCCGACGGAGTCGGTGACGGCGAGGAATCGGCAGCCAGTAGGACGGCGGGCAAGGACACGGGGGGTACCTCCAAAGCGACCTGCCCCCGGCACGGATGGTCGGTCACGGAAAGGTCACCGGAAGGGCAGGCCCACCACACTAACGGGGCAACGTGTGCAGATCGGCGCCATGTTCGAGGGAGAGACCGTGCTCACCTGGGGATGAAGAGGATGTGGTCCCGGGTATGACAGCAAGGTGTGGTCGAAAACACTCCCAGCCCGTTACCGGGACGTGGTGGCGCTGCCGCCGGGCGAGAGGGGAGACTGACTACAGATCGTCCCGGCGCGAGCCACGCGCCGCCGACGCCCAAGGAGGCATCCGTGCCGCATGTCCTGGTACTCAACGCGTCGTACGAGCCGCTCGGCGTCGTACCGCTCCGCCGCGCGCTCGTCCTCGTCCTGGAGAACAAGGCAGTCTCCTTGGAGGAATCGGGCGCCTTCATGCACAGCGCGACCGTTACTGTCCCCGCACCCAGCGTGGTCCGGCTGAAGAGGTTCGTACGGGTCCCTTACCGGGGGCCCGTTCCACTGACCCGTAGGGCACTGTTCGCCCGTGACGGCGGCCGGTGCATGTACTGCGGCGCCGCCGCGACCAGCGTCGACCACGTCATCCCGCGTTCCCGTGGTGGTCAGCACCGCTGGGACAACGTGGTGGCGTCCTGCCGCCGCTGCAACCACACCAAGGCGGACCGCCATCTCTTCGAGATCGGCTGGCGGCTGCGCCACAAACCCGCCCCGCCCACCGGTCTCGCCTGGCGCATCATCGGGACCGGACACAGGGACCCGCGCTGGCTGCCATACCTGCAGCCGTACGGCGCGGACGACGCGATGGCCCGGATCGACGGCATTTCAGCCTGACATCCGGGCTTTCGTATACCCGCACAGCTGAATACCCGCACATCTGCATGGACATGTACGCGCCATCCGTACGGTACGGATGCGATCCGGCCCCGGGAACCCCCGTTCCCCGGGGCCGGATCACGCGTGTCCGGCCTTTCGTGTGCGCTCGCTCACACGTATCGCAGCTCCGCCGGGTGCACCGAGCGGCGCAGCAGCGGCAGTGAGGTGGCCGCGGCGAGCAGGCAGGACACGTACACCGCCGGTGGGACCAGCAGCGCCGTGTACGGCACCGAGCGGCTGCCGTCCTGGGCGAGCAGGCCGTACCAGCCGCCGATCAGCAGACCCCCCGCGCCCGCCAGCAGCATCGCCGGTGCCAGCGGCAGGGCCGTCTCCATGAGCAGCGCCCGGCCGAGCACCGCGCGCGGCACGCCGGCGGCGGCCTGCGCGGCCAGGCCCCGGCGGCGGGTCGCCACCGACTCGGCGGTGCCGACGCCCAGCCCGCACAGCGTGATCGTGAGGGCGACCAGCACGGCGGCGCCGGTCAGGTCGACGCCGGTGGTGTAGAAGTCCATGTCCTCCGCCATCATGTTCCGGCCGCGCTCGCGGAGCGAGGTGAGCAGCACCTCCCGGATGCCGACGAACCCGGTGCCCACGATGGTCACCAGCAGCACCGCCGCGTGGGTACGGGCGGCGGCCCACGGGTCGTCGCGCAGCCGCTCCGCCGCGATCAGTGTCGCCGGGTCGGAGGTACGGGCCGCGAGGAGCCGTCCGGTGTACCGCGCGGTGGCGCCGGTCAGCAACAGGGCGGCCACGCCGGTCACGATCACCGCGGAGAACACCAGCACCGGTGCGGTCTCGTACCCGCCGAACGTGTTCGGCGCCAGCAGTACCCCCACGCCCAGCAGGAACAGGGTCATCGCCGGGAACACCAGCCCCGGACCGCGCCCTTCGCGCGGGGCCACCCGCCGTACCCGGCCCAGTGGCGAGGCGACCACACGGCGCAGCGCCAGGACGCTCACCAGGGCGCCCGCCACCGGCACGG
Organism: Streptomyces sp. NPDC020898; assembly: GCF_044333925.1. Lineage (NCBI taxonomy): Bacteria > Bacillati > Actinomycetota > Actinomycetes > Kitasatosporales > Streptomycetaceae > Streptomyces > Streptomyces sp. NPDC020898. The sequence goes on along the minus strand of NZ_JBIRRV010000001.1, from coordinate 1,256,849 downwards.
CCAGCGCGACCAGCGCGATCCCGGCCCAGAGGAGAACCGGCGGGTGACTCCACTCGCGCAGCAGGAACAGCACGGCGGAAACCGTGGCGAGCACCGAGCCGAGCAGACAGGCGAGCCCCGTCTCCAGCGCCGCGATCCGCCGTACCTGCGCCGCGCCCGCCCCCGCCAGCCGCAGCGCGGCCAGTCGCCGGTCCCGGTGCACGGCCCCGACCCGCGCGCACTGCCCGAGAAACCCGAGCACGGGCACGAGCAGCAGCACGAGGGCGAGCACCACGCCGGAACGCTCCCCGGGCCGGTCCAGCAGCCCGCTGGCGAAGTCGATCGTGCGGTACCCGCGTATCGCGGCGACGGCCAGGGCAGCCAGCGCGAACCCGGTCGCGAGCGCCGCCCCGAGCGCCGTGAGCGCCACCCGCCACCACTCCCGCCGGTCGGAACCCCGGGTGAGCAGCCAGGCGAGCCGCAGATCGGCGCGCAGAGAACCGCTCCCCGAGCCCCTGGAAACCTCGCCGCCGGTCACGGCGTCACCTCCACCGAGGTCTCGGCCCCGTCGACGGCCACCGCACCGTCGCTCAGCCTGATCTCGCGGTCCGCGTACGCCGCCACCTGGGCGTCGTGCGTGATCAGCAGGACGGCGGTGCCGGACTCGCGGGCCGTGTGGGTGAGCGCCGCCATCACCTGCTCCCCCGCGAGGGAGTCCAGCGCGCCGGTCGGCTCGTCGGCGAAGACCACCTTCGGACCGGTGATCAGGGCCCGGGCCAGCGAGACGCGCTGCGCCTGGCCGCCGCTCAGCTCACCCGGCCTGAGCGTCTGCTGCCCGAGCACCCCGAACCGCTCCAGCCACTCGCCGGCCCGCTCGTGCGCCGCCGCGCGGGCCGTACCGGCGAGCAGCAGTGGCAGCGCCACGTTGTCGAGCACGGTCAGCTCGGGAATCAGCTGCCCGAACTGGAAGACGACCCCGAACTCCGTGCGCCGCAGCTCGCTCAGCCGCCGCTCGGGCAGCGTGTCGAGCCGCTCCCCGGCGTACTCGACGGTCCCCGTGTCCGGCCGGACGATCCCCGCCAGACAGTGCAGCAGCGTCGACTTGCCGCTGCCGCTGGCCCCCGTGACGGCCAGGATCTCGCCGGCCCGCAGGTCGACCGAGGCGCCGCGCAGCGCCGGTGTCCTGCCGTGCGCCTTCGACAGGAGGCGAGCCGTGAGCAGCGGTGGTGAGGTGTCCCCGCCGGATGTGTCCCCGTTGGTGGTGGTCATGCCGTGTCGACCTCCGCGGTCAGTGTGGTGAGCCGGGCCGCCGTCGTGGTCATCCAACGGAGGTCGGCGTCAAGGTGGTTGAGGGCGTAGTCCGCCGAGAGCACGGTCGAGAGGTCCTCGCCCGGCACGGTCTTGACCGCGGTGAGTTCCCGCATCCGTTCCATGTGCGCGGCGCGCTGCCTCAGCAGATACCCGGCCGGGTCGCCCCCGGTGAGGATCCCGACGACGACCTTGGCGAAGATCTCGTTGCTGACATACGGCGCCGGCGGGGCGATCTGCCGTACCCAGTCGGCCAGTTCACGCTCCCCGTCGGCCGTCGTCCGGTACTTGGTCCGCTCCGGGCCGCCGTCCGCGTCGGTGCCGTCGACCTCTGCCAGCCCGTCGCGCACCAGGCGCTGAAGGGTTGTGTAGACCTGCCCGTAGGCCAGCGGCCGGGCCTGCGGGAAGCGTTCGTCGTGCCGTCGCTTGAGGTCGTAGCCATGGCTCGGCCCTCCGGCGAGCAGCCCCAGCAGGAGATGGCGGGTGCTCATGCCGTTCATTATGCACTCGCTACATGTACTGAGTGAATAGTGGAGCCGGAATGGAGTCCAGAACGAGAAGAGTGGCCGGAAGGTGAGGGACTTCACCGTGAGGGCGGCGGAAGAACCGCGGAATGTGACGGCCTCCGCAGTGGTTCATCCGTTCATACACGTCTGCGCCCGCCCCCGCTGGGTAGGCCTGCGAAGGAAACCCGCCAACCGCCGTCAGCCGTCGTCCGCGACAAGGAGGCCTCCGTGGCCGTACCGGCACACATCTTCAGCGCCGAGAGTGCGGCCGCCGAGGCGCCGCTCACCAGCGAGCCACCGCTGCCCGCTGCCGAGCCCCTCACCAGCGAGCCCCCGCTCGCCGACGCGGAGGCGATGACGAGCGAGCACGCCGACGCCGAAGCGGACCCCACGGGGCTGTACGAGGGCCCGGTTCCGGCGCTGTCGGACCTCGCGGGGCTGTAGATGTCCGCACACGGGCCGGCCGAGGCCGGGGACACCGGAGAACGGCTCGCGCTCGACCGCCTCGCCGAGCTGTACGGCGTCGCCCCCTCCTACAGTCCCTCCCCGGACCGTACGGTCGCCGCCTCCGACTCCGCGCTCGTCGCCGTGCTGGCCGCGCTCGGCGTCGACGCGGGCACCCCTGAGGCCGTCCGGGCCGCCCTCGTCGCCCGGGAACGGGAACTGGCGGCGCGGCTGCTGCCGCCCACGGTGGTGTGCGCCGCTGACGGTACGGCGACCGCGCTGGACGCCCTGCCCGACGGCACCCGCCTGCGTGTCCGCACCGAACAGGGCGGGACCCGCGACTCCGTCGACCGACTCCCGCCGGGCGTCCACGAGTTGGACGCCACCGCGCCCGACGGCCGCGTCGCCCACGCCCACCTCGTCGTCGCCCCGGCCCGGCTGCCCACGCCCACCGGACGCACGTACGGCCTCCTCGTCCAGCTCTACTCCCTCCTGTCCCGGCACTCCTGGGGCATGGGCGATCTGGGCGATCTCGGCGAGCTGAGCGCCTGGGCCGGGCGGGCGTTCGGTGCCGGATTCGTGCAGGTCAACCCCTTGCACGCGGCCGTTCCCGGGGCGCCGACCGACCCGTCGCCGTACCGTCCGTCCTCCCGTCGCTTCCCCGATCCGGTGCATCTGCGGATCGAGGACATCCCCGAGTTCGCGTACGTCGAGGAGCCCGAGGACCGTGAGCGGCTGCGCGGGCTGCTGGAGCGCGCCCGGCGGCTGCGGGACTCGGTGCTGAACAAGGGTGCGCTGATCGACCGGGACGCCGTGTGGGAACTCAAGCGTGCGGCACTGGAGTTGGTCTGCGCCGTACCCCTCGGGCCCGGGCGGCAGGCCGCGTACGCCGACTTCCTCGCGCGGTCCGGGGAGGCGCTGGAGGACCACGCCACCTGGTGTGCGCTCGCCGAGGTGCACGGCTCGGAGTGGGCGCGCTGGCCGGACGGTCTCCAGGACCCCCGGTCGGCCGAAACCGCCCGCGCGCGGGGCGAGTTGATGGACCGCGTCGACTTCCACTCCCGCCTCGCCTGGCTCACCGACACCCAGCTCGCCGACGCCCAGCGGACCGCGCGCGACGCCGGCATGCCGGTCGGGATCGTGCACGACCTCGCCGTCGGGGTGCATCCGGGCGGCGCCGATGCCTGGGCGCAGCAGGAGTACTTCGCGGCGGGGATGTCGGTCGGGGCGCCGCCGGACGCCTTCAATGCGCGCGGCCAGGACTGGGGCCTGCCGCCCTGGAGGCCGGACCGCCTGGCCGAGTCCGGCTACACCCCGTACCGCCAACTCCTGCGGTCCCTCTTCGGCTACGCGGGCGCCCTGCGGATCGACCACGTCATGGGCCTGTTCCGGCTCTGGTGGGTGCCCCAGGGACAGGCGCCGACGGAGGGGGCGTACGTCAGGTACGACGCCGAGGCCATGCTCGCCGTGCTCGCGCTGGAGGCCACCCGGGCCGGCGCGATCGTGATCGGCGAGGACCTGGGGACCGTCGAGCCGGGGGTGCGGGAGACGCTGCACGAGCGCGGGGTGCTCGGCACGTCCGTGCTGTGGTTCGAGCGGGACTGGGACGGCGACGGCCGCCCCCTGCCCTTCGACCGCTGGCGCGCCGACTGTCTGGCCACCGTCACCACCCACGACCTGCCGCCCACCGCCGCCCGCCTCACCGGCGACCATGTCGAACTCCGCGACCGGCTGGGCCTGTTGACCAACCCCCTGAAGGAGGAACGGGCCGCCGCGGCAGCCGACACGAACGAGTGGCTGACCCTGCTCGCCCGCCTGGGCCTGCTGAAGGGGTGCGGCGGCGGTCGCTCGGAGGCGGCGGAGGAGGCCGAGATCCAGGCCGTCCACCGCTATCTGCTCCGCACCCCCGCCCGCATGATCGGCGTCTGGCTCCCGGACGCCGTCGGCGACCGCCGCCCGCAGAACCTGCCGGGCACGTGGAACCAGTACCCGAACTGGCGCCTGCCGATCGCCGACGCGGAGGGCCGCCCGATGACGCTGGAGGAACTGGCGGGGTCGTCCCGGCTGTGGGCGCTGGTGGAGGTGTTGCGGGAGACGGAGTGACACCCCGGTGTCCCCGTACGGCACCCCGGGCGCGCGGCTGCGGTGGGCGTTCGCTACTTTTGCACCGTGGACAATAAGAACGCCCTGCGCGCTGGTGCCCTGGTCGCCGGTACGACGCTGATGATGCTGCTCATGACGTCTCCCGCGCTCGCGCTCACCCGCGACGACGGCGACGACCCAGGCAACCCCCTGGGCGTCGTCGACACGCTGGGTCTCTACGTCGTCGCCCCGATCGCCCTGTTCGCGGTCATCGCGGGCCTGGTGATGGTCCTGGACCGCTCCTCGGACCGCGCCCCGAAGGCCAAGCCGGCCAAGACGAAGGTCTGACCTCTGGTCGCGCGTATGCGGGTCCACAACGACAGCGGTCGACGGCTTGAGCTGATACTCGAACCGTACGGAAGCGACCACTGGCTGATGCCGGGCGAGACGTTTGTGGTGGTCACCGACGGCTCACCTGCCGAACCCTTTCAGGTGGACTGCGCGGCCGGATCGATGACGGTCCACGTCCACGGGGGCATGGGCTGGGTGGAGGACACCGACGGCAACGAGGTCGAGTGCGCCCACCAGCGCCCACCGGCGGCGGAGTCAGGTCGTCGGGGCGGCGCGTTCGGCCGGGTCGTACGCAGACTCCGTACGGGCTCGTCCTAGGTTTCGGGCGTCTGGGCGCTCGCGAGCAACTCTCTCAACAGGTCGGCCAGTTGGCCGGCCTGTTCTTCGTTCAGGGCGGACTTCAGGGCGTCCGACTGGAGGGTGAGGCCCGCGACGACCGCCTCGTCGACGAGGTTCAGGCCCTTCTCCGTGAGGGTCACGCGCAGGCCGCGGCGGTCGTGGGGGTCGGGGGAGCGGCGTACCAGGCCGGCCCGTTCCAGTTTGTCCAGGCGGCCGGTCATCCCGCCGGTGGTGAGCATCAGCGTCGACGACAGCTGGCGCGGCGAGAGCGTGTACGGCTCCCCGGCCCGGCGCAGGGTCGCGAGCGCGTCGAACTCGCCGCGGGTGATCCCGAACCGCGCGTACGCCTTCTCCGTCCGGTCGCCCATCTCGCGCGCGAGCCGGTAGACGCGGCCGAAGACCTCCATCGCGGCCGTGTCGAGCTCCGGCCGCACCGCCGCCCACTGGTCGACGATCGCGTCGACGGGGTCCCTGCGCTGCGCAGGCTCAGCACTCATGCGCCGAGTATCGGACGCCGAACGGTCACCCGCAAGAAAGTGGCTGCTGAGTAGCTTGACGATAAGTAGCTTAGAGCTAAGCTACTTATCGCCGACCTACCTCGAAGGGTGCGTCCCATGCCCGAGAAGCCCGCGACCCGCTCCGCCACCCTCCTCCCCGTCATCGCCCTCACCGCCCTGGCGCCCATCTCCTGGGGCACCACCTACGCCGTCGCCACGGAGTTCCTCCCGCCCGACCGCCCCCTGTTCACCGGCCTGATGCGTGCCCTGCCCGCCGGTCTCGTGCTGCTCGCGCTGGCCCGGGTGCTGCCACGCGGGGCCTGGTGGTGGAAGGCGACGGTGCTGGGCGCGCTCAACATCGGCGCCTTCTTCCCGCTGCTGTTCCTGTCCGCGTACCGGCTGCCGGGCGGCATGGCGGCGGTCGTCGGGTCGATCGGCCCGCTGTTCGTCGCCGGGCTCGCGACGGTGTTCCTGGGCGAGCGTCCGACCGTACGCACTCTGCTCACCGGGATCGCGGCGGCGCTCGGCGTCAGTCTGGTCGTGCTGAAGGCGACCGGGGCGCTGGATGCCGTCGGCGTGCTGGCCGCCCTCGCGTCCACCGCGTCGATGTCCACGGGCACGGTGCTCACGAAGCGCTGGGGGCGCCCCGACGGTGTGGGCCCGCTCGCCCTCACCGGCTGGCAGCTGACCGCCGGGGGCCTGCTCATCGCGCCCCTCGCCCTGTTCGTCGAGGGTGCCCCGCCCGCGCTGGACGGCCGGGCGACCGCCGGGTACCTCTACCTCGCGCTGGCGAACACGGCGGTGGCGTACTGGCTCTGGTTCCGTGGCATCGGCCGGCTCACCGCCACCCAGGTCACCTTCCTCGGCCCGCTGTCCCCGCTGACCGCCGCGTTCGTCGGCTGGGCGGCCCTCGGTCAGGCCCTGACGCCGGTCCAACTGGCGGGCATGGGGCTGGCGTTCGGGGCAACCGTGGTGGGGCAGCTGGGGGTGCGCAGGCCCGGGGCTGGATCGGTGGCGGGTTCCGGGTCCGTTTCCGGGGCGACGAAAGCTCCGATTCCCGTGTCGGCGTCGCGTCGCTGATCAGGCGGTCAGGCGGTCAGACGAGCAGGGCGGCGACCTCGTCGCGGATCGACGGCATGGCGGTGTACACCGTGCCCGGGCACTCGGTGGCCGCCCAGTGACGGTGCCCGCCGATGACCGGCGCGGGCCTGCTGACGCCGCTGACGGGATTGACGTAGACCACCTTTCCCAGCGGGGCGAGCGTGTGCCGGTCGGCGAGGTCGGCGAGGTCGGCACAGGTCGTAAAAGAAGCGGCGCGGGGCGCCGGTCGGGTTCCCGTGGTTGTCGAGGCGCCAGGCGGCCAGGTGATCGGCAATCATGTCGACACCGATCACGCCGTGGACGAGAGCGGCCTCGATCGGGAGGGCAGGCGTGGGTGGAACCTGCCAGGAGGCCGTCACATACCAGCGGTCCCGGCCCGTATCGAGGTGGATGCGGTAGGCGATCGCCCGGTTGGCTACGACGCGGTCGGCCCACTCGCCACCCCGGTGCGCGAACGCGACCCGGCAGGCCAGGACGTAGCGGCCCTGCGAGGCGTTCGCCAGATATGCCAGCGGGACCGGGAGCTTGATGCTGACTTCGCCGTCCGGGCTGATACGGATCGTCTCGTTGCCATACCGCTTGCCGGACTCACCGTCCGTCTGGCAGAACCAGCGCTCCGCCTCCCAACGCCCCCGCCAAACAGACTCTGTCAGCCCGGCCGCCTCCAGGTGGTGCCGGGTACGGGCCAGCTGCTTGCCACCCCGCACGACGTGCACGAGTCCGGCTTCGCGGTCGGCCCGCGCAGCAGCCAGCCGGTCTTCCAGCACCCGCAGCCGCCGGGACTTCGCGTGCCACTCCCGCTGGGAGCGGTAACCGCCCGGCGCCTTCTTCGTCCCCTTCTGGCCGACCGGCAGGGACAGCCGCTGCTCGATGGTGCGGACACCGGCTTCCAGGTTCCGCAGGTGCGCCGAATGGCAGCGGCGGGCCAGCGCCCACTGGTCATGCGTGGCCTTGGTGATGCTGCCAGCCCAGCGCGAGGACGAGAGCGGTGTCAGTCCCGCTTGCGCACCGCCCACGCCTCCCCGGACTGCGACAAGCCATCCCGGCAACGTGCCTTGAGATCCTTCGAGGCCAGCGACCCCAGATGCGCACCCACCAGACGCAGCACCTTCTCATCGTCCGGCGTCAGCTGCTTGAGGCGGGTCCGCACGGCCACACCGGACGGACCGGACGCGACGAACGGCGGCGCAATACTCCTCAGCTCACCCACCCCGCCACCCCCGACCCCACCCGAAGAACCCGTGCCGCGTGTCCAACGAGCACCACCCACAGAAGGTCACGCATTCGATGCGGGAACGTCAGTTCCCCACTACCTTCTGGACAACCCCGTTCTTGGGCCTGCGGACCGTGGATATAACCACCGACCGGACCTGGCCTGATGCCGCACGAGTACCAGGCGTTGGGGGCACCCTGGCGTTCTGGTCCATTGGGTCCGTGGACCCGCCGGGCGCCCCCAACTCCGTACGACCGCCTGCGACTACGCCTGCGCGGCCGCCGCGTCCGCGGCCTGGGCCTTCAGGGCACGCTCGACGCCCGACCGGGACTCCGACACGAGCCGCCGCAGGGCCGCGTTGGGCTCCGCGGCCGCCAGCCAGGCGTCTGTCTTCGCCAGGGTCTCCTGCGACACCTGGACGGTCGGGTAGAGGCCGACGGCGATCTGCTGGGCCATCTCGTGCGAGCGCGCGCCCCACATGTCCTTGACCACCGCGAAGTACTTGTCGGTGTACGGCTCAAGCAGCTCGCGCTGGTCCGTCTGGACGAAGCCCCCGATCACCGCCTCCTGCACGGCGTTCGGCAGCTTGTCGGACTCGATGACCGACGCCCACGCCTCGGCCTTGGCCTCCGCGGTCGGACGGGCGGCGCGGGCGGTGGCGGCGTGACGTTCGCCGGCGGCGGTCTTGTCACGCTCGTACTCGCCCGCGATCTGGTCCTCGTCGAAGCGCCCGACGGCCGCGAGCCGCTGGACGAACGACCAGCGCAGCTCGGTGTCGACGGCGAGTCCCTCGACGGTCTGCGTGCCCTCCAGCAGGGCATCCAGAAGGTCCAGCTGCTCCGGCGTACGGGCCGTCGCCGCGAAGGCGCGGGCCCAGGCCAGCTGGTGGTCGGAACCCGGCTCGGCCGCCCGGAAGTGGGCCAGCGTGGCCTCCGTCCAGCGGGTCAGCAGGGCCTCGCGGGCGGTCGGGTCGGCGTACAGGTCGATCGCCAGCTTCACCTGCCGCTGGAGCGACTGCACGACGCCGATGTCCGACTCCTTGCCGATGCCCGACAGGACGAGGGACAGGTAGGCGTGGGTGGCCAGTTCGGCGTCGCGGGTCATGTCCCAGGCCGAGGCCCAGCACAGCGCGCGGGGGAGGGATGCCTCGAAGTCGCCCAGGTGCTCGGTGACGAAGGCGAGGGACTCGTCGTCGAGCCGGACCTTGGAGTAGGAGAGGTCGTCGTCGTTGAGCAGGATCACGTCCGGACGACGCCTGCCCACCAGTTGCGGTACGGCTGTCAGCTCGCCGTCGACGTCCAGCTCGATGCGTCCGCTCTCGTCGTCGCGGAGCAGCTTGCCGCTCTCGTCGTCGAGGTCGTACAGGCCGACGGCGATCCGGTGCGGGCGCAGCGTCGGCTCGCCCTTGGCGCCGGTGGGCAGAGGCGGGGCCTCCTGGCGGATGGCGAACGAGGTGATGACCCCGTTCGCGTCCGTCTCGATCTCGGGACGCAGGATGTTGATGCCGGCCGTCTCCAGCCACGCCGTCGACCAGGCCTTCAGGTCACGCCCGGAGGTCTCCTCCAGCGCGCCGAGCAGGTCGCTGAGCCGCGTGTTGCCGTACGCGTGCTGCTTGAAGTAGGCCTGCACACCCGCGAAGAACGCGTCCATGCCGACGTACGCGACAAGCTGCTTCAGTACGGACGCGCCCTTGGCGTACGTGATCCCGTCGAAGTTGACGAGCACGTCGTCGAGGTCGCGGATCTCGGCCATGATCGGGTGGGTGGACGGGAGTTGGTCCTGGCGGTACGCCCACGTCTTCATGGAGTTGGCGAAGCTGGTCCAGGCGTGCGGCCAGCGCGAGCCGGGAGCGTACGCCTGGCAGGCGATGGAGGTGTAGGTGGCGAACGACTCGTTCAGCCACAGGTCGTTCCACCACTCCATGGTGACGAGGTCGCCGAACCACATGTGCGCCAGCTCGTGCAGGATCGTCTCGGCGCGCGTCTCGTACGCGGCGTCGGTGACCTTCGAGCGGAACACGTACTGGTCGCGGATCGTGACCGCGCCCGCGTTCTCCATGGCACCGGCGTTGAACTCGGGAACGAACAACTGGTCGTACTTCTTGAACGGGTACGCGTAGTCGAACTTCTCCTGGAACCAGGCGAACCCCTGCCGGGTCACCTCGAAAATGGCGTCGGAGTCGAGGAACTCGGCGAGCGAGGGCCGGCAGTAGATACCGAGCGGCACGCTCTGCCCGTCCGCCTCGTACACACTGTGCACCGAGTGGTACGGCCCGACGATCAGCGCGGTGATGTACGTCGAGATACGCGGCGTCGGCTCGAAGCGCCAGACGTCGTCCTTGGGCTCGGGCGTCGGCGAGTTGGAGATGACGGTCCAGCCGGACGGCGCCGTCACCGTGAACTGGAAGGTCGCCTTCAGATCCGGCTGCTCGAACGACGCGAACACGCGCCGCGCGTCCGGCACCTCGAACTGGGTGTACAGGTACGCCTGCTGGTCGACGGGGTCGACGAAGCGGTGCAGGCCCTCACCGGTGTTGGTGTAGGCGGCGTCCGCGACCACGCGGAGCACGTTGCGCCCCTCCAGCAGCCCCGGCAGCGCGATCCGGGAATCCTTGAAGACCTCGTCGGGGTCCAGCGGGTCCCCGTTGAGCGTCACTTCGAGGACGGCCGGAGCCACCAGGTCGATGAAGGACTCCGCCCCGGTCTCGGCGGAGTCGAAGCGCACCGTGGTCACGGACCTGTAGGTGCCGCCCTCCTGCGCGCCGGAGAGATCGAGGTCGATCTCGTACGAGTCAACGGTGAGCAGCTTCGCCCGCGCTTGCGCCTCTTCGCGGGTCAGGTTTGTGCCAGGCACGCGGTCATCTCCTCGTTATGTGTGGGTTGCGCCATCCTTCCACGGGACCCGCGGCGGACGCGATGTCCAAAACCCGCCGGTGAGCGGGCCGGACGACCGCGAACGTGGAGTCATGACGCCACACGTGACAACACACGCGACCACACACATCACGTACGCCGTACGACCCATTGGTCCGCTGATCCTGAAGAGGCTGCGTTCTGCTGACGATGCGGGACGCCAGTTGGTTCCCGTCCAGGACGAAGAGGGCGGCTCACCGCTCCGCTGCTGCCTGCGACACAGCGCCCCGGGCGAGCACATCGCCCTCGTCTCCTACGCCCCGCTGCGGCGCTGGGCGGCGGAGACGGGGGCCGAGCCCGGGGCGTACGACGAACAGGGGCCGGTGTTCATCCACGCGGAGGCGGAGGCGTGCGGGGGGCCCGCGGCGGGGGAGGGGTACCCGTTCGCAAGGGCGCGTCGGGTGTTGCGGCGGTACTCCGGGGAGGGGCGGATTCTCGGGGGGCGGCTGGTGGAGCCGGTGGGGGAGGGCGCGGATGCCTTCGGCGAGGCGTTCGCGGAGGCGTTCGCTGATCCGGAGGTGGCGGTGGTGCATGTGCGGACGGTGGAGTACGGGTGCTTTTTGTACGAGGTGAGGCGGGGCTGAGGTGGGGCTGAAGCAGGGGTGAAGGGGCGAACGGTAGTACCATTGGTAGCCTCAGACTTCCTACCCTGTTATCTTCGAGGTATGAAGATCAGTGTGAGTCTTCCCCGGGAGGATGTTTCCTTCGTCGACGAGTACGCGCGGAGAACGAACGCGGCGTCGCGGTCCGCGGTGATCCACGATGCCATCGAACTCCTTCGTGCCGCCCACCTGGAGGAGGAGTACGCGGAGGCCTTCGCCGAGGGGGACGGCAGCGAGGATGCGGCGTTCTGGGACCGGTTCTCGGCGGACGGGCTCACTGATGAAGCGCGGTGACATCTACCTGGTCGACTACGAGCCGGTGCGCGGCAGTGAGGCCGGCAAGGCGCGTCCGGCCGTGATCGTCTCGAACGACGGAGCCAATGCCGCGGCGGCGCGGACCAGGCTGGGCGTGGTGACGCTCGTGCCGCTCACGTCGAACACCTCGCGCGTGTATCCCTTCCAGGTGCTGCTGCCCGCGGAGGAGTGCGGTCTGCCCAAGGACTCCAAGGTCCAGTGCGAGCTGGTGCGGGCCCTCGCGCCGGAGAGGCTGTTGCGCGTGATCGGCTCGGTGCCCCGGCAGCGGATGGCCGAGATCGACGTGGCGCTGCGGCGGCACCTGGCACTCTGAGCGCGGGCACGAAAGGGGGCGCCCACCGGTCACCGGTGGGCGCCCCCTTTCGTCGTACTCTGGTAGCGCTGCCCTTCCTACCGCAGGAGTGGCGGGTCCGTTACTTCCCGCTCAGCTCCGCCGCCACCAGCTCCGCGATCTGTACGGCGTTCAGCGCAGCGCCCTTGCGGAGGTTGTCGCCGGAGACGAAGAAGGAGAGGCCGTTCTCGGCTGTCTCGTCGGCGCGGATGCGGCCCACGAAGGACTCGTCCTGGCCGGCCGCCTGGAGGGGGGTCGGGATGTCCGAGAGGACGACACCGGGCGCCTCGGACAGCAGCTCCGTCGCGCGCGCCACCGACAGCGGGCGGGCGAACCGCGCGTTCACCTGGAGCGAGTGCCCCGAGAACACCGGGACGCGGACACACGTACCGGAGACCTTCAGTGCGGGGATCTCAAGGATCTTGCGGGACTCGTTACGGAGCTTCTGCTCCTCGTCCGTCTCGAACGAACCGTCGTCCACCAGGTTGCCGGCCAGCGGCAGCACATTGAAGGCGATCGGACGCTTGTACACCTGCGGCTCGGGGAAGTCGACCGCCGAACCGTCGTGCGTCAGCTTGTCCGCGTCGGCGATCACCTTCTGCGCCTGCCCGTGCAGCTCGGCGACGCCCGCCACACCGGAACCGGACACCGCCTGGTAGGTGGCGACGACCAGCGCCTCCAGGCCTGCCTCCGCGTGCAGCGGCCTGAGCACCGGCATCGCGGCCATCGTCGTGCAGTTTGGGTTGGCGATGATGCCCTTGGGCCGGTCCGCGACGGCGTGCGGGTTCACCTCGGAGACGACCAGGGGTACGTCCGGGTCCCGGCGCCACGCCGACGAGTTGTCGATCACTACCGCGCCCTGTGCGGCGACCTTCTCCGCCAGCGCCTTCGAGGTCGCGCCGCCTGCCGAGAACAGCACGATGTCGAGGCCGGTGTAGTCGGCCGTCGAGGCGTCCTCCACCGTCACACCGTCCAGGACCGACCCCGCCGAGCGGGCCGAGGCGAACAGGCGCAGCTCGGTGACCGGGAAGGCGCGGTCCTTGAGGATCCTGCGCATGACCGTGCCGACCTGCCCGGTGGCTCCGACGATTCCGACCTTCACAGCGACTCCCTCTACGTGTGACCTGTGTCTCTGCCTGCGTGCGTGTCCTGGCCGAGGCCTTTCCATCATGCGGCTCACCCCGGCCCATCTGTCCAATTCTTTGGGTATCACGCCCACGGACTGGGACGGACAGTGTCCCGATTGGCGTCCCGGCTGTCATCCATGTCGTCGTGCCGGTCGTCGTGCCCCGGCGATCAAGGAGATCTTGTCGTTTCGTTACGCGACCGTGTTCTTGTGGGGCACCGTGGTCCGGTCAGCGTATGGATCCTCCACCCATCGCATGGGAGACACCGTGTCAACGCCCCCCACCGAAACAGCCGTTGGCGGCCCGATACCCGACGCCGAAGCCACCTCCGCCCCCACCGCGAGCACCCGGCCCGCCCGTCTCGTCGCGGAGCTGTCCGTGCACGATCCGCAGTACCGGGCGGCCCTGCCGCTGCCGGAGGTCGGCGCGGCGGTGCGGGAGGCGGGGCGGGACCAGATTCTGTCGCGCACGGTCGCGACGATCATGGACGGGTACGCCGAGCGGCCCGCCTTGGCGCGGCGGGCGACGGAGCCGGTGACCGACCCGGTCTCCGGGCGCACGTCTCTGCGGTTGCTGCCGGAGTTCACGACCGTCAGCTACGGCGAGCTGTGGGCGGGCGCCGGCGCCGTCGCGGCGGACTGGGCGGCGGCGGGGGTGTCGGGCGCCTCTGGGGTCTCTGGGGTCACGGGGGCGTCGGGAACGGACGGTCAGCCGCCCCTTGTTCCCGGGGACTTCGTCGCCCTCTACGGGTTCACCAGTGGCGACTACGTGCTCCTCGACCTGGCGTGTCTGCGCATGGGCACGGTGTCCGTGCCGCTGCAGTCCGGCGCCCCCGTCTCCCAGCTCGCCCCGATCATCGCCGAGACCGCGCCGCGTGTCCTCGCGACGAGCGCCGAACTCCTGGACAGGGCCGTCGAGTTGGTGCTGTCCGCCGAGCGGGCGCCGCGGCTCGTCGTGTTCGACCACCACCCCGAGGACGATGACCAGCGGGAGGCGTTCGACGCCGCCCGCACCCGGCTGGCCGCAGCCGGACACCCCGCCCCCGAGACCCTGGAGGCGGTGATCCGGCGAGGACGCGCACTGCCGCCGGTGCCGCTGTTCACCCCCGGCGCCGGCAGTGACGACGACCCCGCCCGCCTGCTGATCTACACCTCCGGCAGCACGGGGACGCCCAAGGGCGCCATCTACACCGAGCGGATGCTGCACAGGATGTGGGCCGGATCCGTACCCGTGCCCGACGCGGTGGCCTCGATCGTCGTCAACTACCTGCCCCTGAGCCATGTCGCGGGCCGCGCGTCGCTCGTGGAGACGCTCAGAAGAGGCGGCATCTCCTACTTCACCGCGCAGAGCGACCTGTCGAGCCTGTTCGACGACATCACGCTCGCCCGGCCGACCGCGCTGCTCCTCGTGCCCCGCATCATCGACATGCTGTTCCAGGAGTACCAGGCCGAAATGACGCGCCGGGCACCGGAGTTCACCGATACGGACGTCATCGACGGTGCAGCGCTCGACGCCGCCGTGAAGACGGACCTGCGGGAGCGCTTCGTCGGGGGGCGGCTGCTCCAGGTGCTCTGTGGCAGCGCGCCGCTCTCCGCCGAGCTGCGGGAGTTCGTCGAGTCCTGCCTGGACCTGCCCCTGCTGGAGGGCTACGGCTCCACCGAGACCGGGTCGGTGATGATCGACTCGCGGATACGGCGGCCTCCGGTGATCGACTGCAAGCTCGTGGACGTCCCCGAAATGGGCTATTTCCAGACCGACCTGCCCTACCCGCGAGGCGAGCTGGTGCTCAAGACGGAGACCCTCACGCCCGGTTACTACCGGCGGCCCGACGCGACCGCCCAGGCCTTCGACGAGGACGGCTTCTACCGGACCGGCGACATCATGGCCCGGACCGGCCCCGACCAGTACGTGTACGTCGACCGGCGCAACAACGTCGTCAAGCTCGCGCAGGGCGAGTTCGTCGCGCTCTCCCGGCTCGAAGCGGCCTACGGCACCAGCCCCCTCATCCGCCAGATCTACGTCTACGGCAACAGCGAACGCGCCCACCTGCTCGCGGTGATCGTGCCGGCCGAGGAAGCGCTACGCCGGGCCGCCCACCCCGACGACCTCCGCACCCTGCTCGGCGAGGCCCTCCAGGAGGCGGCCCGCGAGGCCGAGTTGAACTCGTACGAGATCCCGCGCGGCTTCCTGGTCGAGACCGAGCCGTTCAGCCTGGAGAACGGCCTCCTGTCGGACGTACGCAAGAACCTGCCGCCCCGGCTCAGGGCACGCTACGGCGAGCGGCTCGAAGCGCTGTACGCCGAACTCGCCCAGGGGGAGGAGAGCGCGGTGCGCGCCCTGCGCGACGGCGGGCCGGACCAGCCGGTGTTCGAGACGGTCAGCCGGGCCGCGCAGGCGCTCCTCGGCTGCTCGACGGCCGAGTTGGCCGCCGCCACCCACTTCACCGACCTCGGCGGCGACTCGTTGTCCGCGCTCTCCTTCGCCACGCTCCTCCAGGACATCTACGGCGTCGAGGTGCCCGTCGGGGTGGTCCTCAGCGCGGCGAACGACCTGAGGGCCGTCGCAGACCACATCGAGGCCGGCCGGACGGCGGGGGCGAAGCGGCCCGCGTTCGCCACGGTGCACGGCGCGGGCAGCACCGAGGTACGCGCGGCCGACCTCACCCTGGACAGGTTCCTGGACGCCGACACCCTCGCCGCCGCCCGGCGGTTGCCGCCGCCCCAACAGAACGCGGGCCCCCCGCGGACCGTGCTGCTCACCGGCGCGAACGGCTACCTCGGCCGGTTCCTGTGCCTGGACTGGCTGGAGCGGCTGGCAGGCACCGGTGGCAGGCTGATCTGCGTCGTACGAGGCCGGGACGAGGCCGCCGCCCGAGCCCGCCTCGACCGCGCCTTCGACACCGGTGACGCGGAACTGCTCGGCCACTACCGGGAGTTGGCCGCAGACCAGCTCGACGTGCTCGCCGGTGACATCGGCCGGGAGGACCTGGGTCTGAACAAGGCGACCTGGCAGCGGCTGGCCGAGGAGGTCGATCTCGTCGTGCACCCGGCCGCGCTGGTCAACCACGTACTGCCGTATGAGCAGTTGTTCGGGCCGAACGTGGTGGGGACGGCCGAACTGATCCGGCTGGCGATCACGGCGAAGATCAAACCGTTCGTCCATCTCTCCACCGTCGCCGTGGCCGCGCAGCTCGGTCCGTCGGTCCTCGACGAGACGGGCGACATCCGCGAACTGAGCCCCGTACGCGCGCTCGACGCCACCAGCGGTACGTATGCCGCCGGTTACGGCACCAGCAAATGGGCGGCCGAGGTGCTCCTGCGAGAGGCCCACGACCTGTGCGGTCTGCCGGTGTCCGTCTTCCGGTCGGACATGATCCTCGCGCACAGCCGCTGGGCCGGACAGCTGAACCTGCCCGACGTGTTCACCCGCCTGCTGTTCAGCCTGATCCGGACCGGCGTCGCACCGGCGTCCTTCTACCGGACCGACGGACCCGAAGGCCCCGGCCGGGCCGGGCGGGCCCATTTCGACGGGCTGCCCGTCGACTTCACCGCCGAGGCCGTCAACTCGCTGGGCGTGCGCGACTCCCACGGGTACCGGACGTACAACGTGGTCAACCCGCACGACGACGGCATCTCCCTGGACGACTTCGTGACCTGGCTCGACGAGGCCGGTCACCCGATCCGGCGCGTGCCGGACCACGGCGACTGGCTCGTCCGGTTCGAGACCGTGCTCCGCGCGCTGCCCGAACAGCAGCGCCGGCACTCGCTGTTGCCGCTGCTGCACGCGTTCAGCGGCCCCGAGGAACCGCTGCCCGGCTCCGCGATCCCGGCCGACCGGTTCCGGGCCGCCGTACGGAAGGCCGGGATCGGCGTGGACCAGGACATCCCGCATCTGACCCGCGAGCTGATCGTCAAGTACGCGAGCGACCTGAGCCAACGGGGCCTGTTGTAACGGTGTGACGTACATCTCCCCGGCGGCCGAACGTTCTGGGCGCCCTCCGCGTCGTAGAAGAAACGCGGCGAGAAGAGGGGGGTGCCTGTGCTGCGCAGAAAGGCCCGGCGCGTCCAGGAGGCGGACGATCCGCTGGACGCGTCACAGGAACGCCGGGTGCGGGCAGTGCTCGCACTCGGAGGTGTGCCGCAGGCGGACCTGCTGGACGGGGTACAGCAGGTCCGCCTGCGATTGCTGGAGCGCACCGCGAGCGGACGCGAGGCGCCGCGTGACGTCTCGGCGTGGGCGGCGGTCGTCGCCTCCAACCTCGCCATGGACTGGCACCGGGCCAAGCGCCGTCAGGAACGGCTGGGGGAGCGGCTCACCGCCCTGCGCCAGCCGGCCGCCCACCCCTCCGGCGAGGACACGAGCCTGCTGTCCCTCGCCGTCGCCCGCGGACTCGACGAACTGCCCGACCCCCAGCGCCAGGTGATCGTCCTGCGCTTCTACGCCGATCTGCCGGTCCGGGGCATCGCCGAGGAACTGGGCATCCCCGAGGGCACGGTCAAGAGCAGGCTGCACACAGCGGTACGGGCACTGCGCGCCCGCCTGCACGAGGACGAGGTGGTGTGACATGGCCGCCGAACACGACGGTGTGGACGCGCTGATGGCCGCGCTGAGCGACGATCCGCTGCCCGAAGGGGCCCTCACGGACGCCGACTTCATGGCCGAGCACTGGGCCGCGGCGGCCGATGTGGCGCTGCTGCGCGAGCAGTTGGGGCTCATCGGGGACGCGCTGGCGTCGCAGGAGCGCACGGAGGCGGAGACGGGGGCGGAGAAAGGGAAGACGGGGGAGAAGACGCGGGCGGTGCGGAAACCGGCCCCGGCCCGGATTCCCGTACGGGAACGGCGGTACTGGCGTCCGCTGCGCACCGTCGCCCTCGGTGTCGCCGCCGTGACCGCCGCGGGGGCCATGGTCACGGGGTCGGTCTGGCTCCTGTCCCAGGCCGGACGCGGAACGGAGGACGCGGCGTCGTCCAAGGCGGGCGACTCCGCGCAGTCCGCCTCGACCGGTCCGGAGAGCGACGAGGGCGCCAAGGACGCCGGCGCGTCGGGTGCGTTGGCCCACCCGGGATATCTGGCCTGCGCCCGCCTGGTCGTCGAGGGCACGGTCACCGCCGTCACCCCGGTGCGCGGCGCCGACCAGGACCGGATCACCCTGCGCGTGACCCGCTACTACAAGCCGGACCAGGGCCCGGCCGAGGTGACGTACGTCCTGGACCGGGACGTCGACCCCCGGGCCGCCGTGGGCGATCACACCCTGGTCGCCGTCGAGAGGGGCGCCGAGTCCCCCGACACCCTGATCACCGACGAGCGGGAGATCGCCGCCGAACGGGCCTCGGTCACGGCCGCGTTGCCAGAATCGCGCTCGCTCACCTGCGAGTGAACCGCGAAAGGGCGGGCGCCCGGTACCAGGTACCGGACGCCCGCCCCGTGGTCGTGCCTACCGCTACGGCGTGACCTTCTCGATCAGCACGTTGCCGGTTCCGGCGGCCGTGCCGTGTGCGTTCACCAGGGACACCTGGCCGAAGAACTCGCGGCCCGCGGGCGCGACGGCCGAGGCGACGATGTTCCCGGAGACCGTCGCCGAGTCGCCCGTGCCGAGCTTCACCGGAGTGCCGGCGACCTCGATCGAGCCGAGCGCGGCCGAGTAGAAGACGTCCAGGTAGTCGTACGCGGTCGTACCGGCGGGGATCGCGTAGCCGTCGACCACGACGGTGTACGTGCCGGCGGCGGGCGAGGCGATGGAGACCGCCTCCTCCGAGTCGCCGTCGGCGGAGGTGCCGACCGCGGTGCCGGCCGCGTCGTACACGACCAGGTCGAGGTCGGCGGCCGTGTCGGAGACGTTGCCGATGACGACGTCCAGGGACGCGACGCCCGCGGGCACCTCGACCGTGGTCGTCTGGGTCTCACCGTCGGCGATGGTCGGCCGGGCGTTCAGGGCCGAGCCGAGCGGACCGCCGGCCAGCTTGCCGTCGACCGCGGCGAGGTTGTTCGTCACCTTCCAGGAGGCGGCGATCGGGGTACCGACCTTGGCCTCGGGAACGGTCACGAGGTCCGGGTCGAACGTCGCGCCCAGGACGGTGGCGTCCAGCGTGTACGGGTTGTCGAGCAGCGGCGACGTACGGCGCGACTCGACCTCGACCTCCCAGACACCGGGCTGCGGGTCGGCGTACGAACGCACGTCGGGGGCACAGCCGTTGGTGTTCGGGAAGTTGTTGTAGCAGTACGGCGAGCCCGTGTCCTCGAGCGCGTTCCCGTACGGGTGGATCGAGATGAACCGGGTCTGGCTGCCGGCCGCCAGTCCGCTGATCGCGACCTCAAGGGCCTTGGCGCCCTCGGGCACGGTCACGAAGTACGACTTGCTGCTGTTGCGCTGCACCGAACCCGACGCGGAGAACGTGTGGTTGAGCGGCGCGGAGACCACGACCGTGGTCATGATCTGCTTGTCGATGCCCTCGGTCTTCGGGTCGTCGACCTCGAGGATGGCGCTCTTGATGCCGGCCGTGGCCGACTTCGCGGCGACCTTGACGGTGACCGGCTTGTTCAGCTCCAGCTTGACCTCGTCGGAGCCGACGATCTTGAAGGTGTCACCGGCGTTGTTCTCGAAGTGCAGCTCGTGCCGAACCGCCTTGGCGGGACCGGACGTTCGCGTCACGACGATCTCGTACGACTTCTTGACGCCGGCCTTGAGGCCGCCCTCGCGGTCGTAGAGGCCGGTGCCGAAGCCCGGGGTCTTCAGGAACTGGTCGATCGCGGTGTCGACCGGGGCCTTGACGGTGAAGTCATGGGCGGTGGCACCGGACTTGATGGACTTCCACGCGTCCACGATGTTGATGCGGCCCGCGCCCTCCTCGTACGCCTGCACACCACTGATGTGGTCGGCGGTGGAGGCCAGGGCCGTGCGGAGGTTGGCCGGGGGGAGGGCGATGCCCTTCTCCTTGGCGGCCGACAGCAGCAGCGCCGAGGCACCGGCGGCCTGCGGGGACGACATCGACGTGCCATTGAGCATCTGGTAGCCGGCAGGCAGGGTGTAACCCGCCTGGGCGCCCGCGACGCCCGGCAGCCAGGTCTGCGCGGTGTTGATCGCGGAGCCGGGCGCGGTGATCGTCGGCGTGAAGCCGCCGTCCTCACGCGGGCCGCGGGACGAGAACGGGAACATGGCGTACTTCTTCGCCACGGCCGAGCCGTAGTTGGCCGCCCAGGTCTCCTTGGAGATGGCCGCGCCGACCGAGATGACCTTGTCCGCCAGACCGGGGTCGCCGATCGTGTTGGCACCGGGGCCGGAGTTGCCGGCCGAGATGACCAGCTGGACGCCGTACGTGTCGATCAGACGCGTGTACAGCGCGGCGCGCGCGTTGTTGCCGTCGTTCAGCGCCGGGAGGCCGCCGATCGACATGTTGACGATGTCGACGCCACGGTTGACGACGAGGTCGATCATGCCCTCGGTGAGCGCGACGTTGGTGCAGCTCGGCCCGAAGACACAGGCACGGGACGACACGAGCTTCGCGCCCGGGGCCGCACCGTTCATCTTGCCGCCGAACAGGCTGTTCGCGGCGGTGATGCCGGCGACGTGGGTGCCGTGCTCGCTGCTGATCAGGCCGATGTTGGCGAAGTCGGCCTTCTGGCCGACCCAGGTGCCGCCCAGCGGGTCCATCGGGACGTCCTTGCGGATCTCCACGACGAACGGCTGACGCTCGGCGACATCGGTGGCCGGGTTGTCGGTACCGAAGTAGCCGATCTGGTAGCCGTCCTTGTACGGCTTCATCGGCGTGTCGTCGCTGAAGTCGTTGTTGGCGTTGACGTCGACGGTGACCGTGCCGGCCGCCGCGTCGTACAGCACGCCCCAGGCGTCGGTGGTGTCGCCGTCGCGGTTCACGTCACCGGCGGCGTCGCCGCCCGCGGTGACGGACTCGCGGAACAGGTTCACCTGGTAGTTGCCCGCGGGCGCGGTCCAGGTCCTCCCGGCGAAGGTGAAGGTCGGCCCGGCCACCGGGGTGATCATGGCCCGCCAGCTGCCGTCGCTGTCGAGCAGGGGGTCGGTGGAGGTGACCCAGTCGACGACCTTGCGCTCGCCGGTGGTGGTCTTCTGCAGCGCGGGGTGCGCCAGGTCGATACCGGAGTCGAGGATGCCGATGGTGATGCCGCGGCCGTCCGCCTTCGGGTTCTTCTTCACGAAGTCGACGGCGCCCGTCTCGAACGACGGGTTGTACGGGTTCTCGGCAGGCGTGTTCTTGTCGGGCGCCGGGTAAGCGGCGGCGGCACTCGCCTGGGGGGCGGAGGCGGTGCCGGCATTCGGCGCCGGGTCGTCCAGCGGGATGTCCTGCCGCAGGTCGATGCCGTGCACGGAGGACAGCTTCGAGGCGGCGGCGATGGCCGAGTCGGCCTTCCCCGTCGGAACGGTGGCGCGGACGTACCCGAGCTTGTCGTAGGAGAGGCCGACCGAGCCGCCCTTGACCGCGTCCAGCTGCGCGGCGACCTGTTCGGTCTGGCCCGGCGCGGTGGCGATCATCATGGTGACGTTCTTGTCACCGTCGGCCTTGGCCTCGGTGAGCAGGTCGGCGTCCGAGGAGCCGAGCTTGTCGTGCGCCGACTTGACGGAACCGTCGGCCGGGGCGGCGTCCGCCGCCGTGTCCGCGGAGAAGGCCATGGGTATGGGCCCGGCGGCGGAGAGAGCGGCCACCAGTCCGGCGGCCACGGCGATCCGTGCCACGCGTCTCGCGCCCGATATGGGTGTGCGCTGAGGGTCGGAGGTCATTCAGCATCCCTTGTAGGTAAAGGAGCGTGCGTTGAGCGGCCGAGTTGATCGACCTTGGCCAAGAGCGTCCGGAATACGACTCCGGGCGATCACACAGCTTTACCCAAGGGGCGGATGTTTGGGGATGGTTGACCGAAACTATATGAACGCGTGGGGAAAACCCGCGATGCGCTTTGGCTGGATGGAGTCCGAATCGCGGCGCTTCGTCGCACCAGGCGTCGTCCGGGGAAAATCCACCTGAACGTTCCCGCCCCGCGCGCTAACGTCCCCATATGCGCCAGACATTGAGGGTCGCCGCGTACGCCGTCGTCGTCCGGAACGAACAGATCCTGCTCGCCCGCAGCCCCGCCGACGGAGGCGGCCACGAGTGGGTGCTGCCGGGCGGCGGCATGGAACACGGCGAGGACCCGTACGACACGGTCCGCCGCGAGCTCATGGAGGAGACGGGCTACCGCATCGACGTCACGGGCCTGCTGGGCATCGACTCCTCCCGGCGCACCTTCACGCACCGCGGACGGCGCCCGGAGGACCACCAGGGCCTGCGACTGGTGTACGAGGGCCTGGTGACCGGCGGCGAACTGCGCCCGGAGACCAACGGCTCCACGGACCTGGCCGCCTGGCACGACCTGGGCGCGGTGGCGGAGCTGCGGAAGGTGTCGATGGTCGACATCGGTCTGGAGCTGTGGCTGGAGCGGCCGATGACGGGGCGGGTCGCGAAGTCCGGAGGGTAACCCTCGGGACAGGTTCAGTACCCCGTCAAATGAACACGGAGTGACCGCCTCCGGGCCGTTCGCCGTGCGGTCGTGAACGGGTCGGGTGGCCCAAGATCCACGTACGGTGATCGGCGTCGCGCGTTGCTGTCGAGTTCACGCGCAGGTCATCCCCGGTGCCAAGCATCCAGAGTGAGCGGGAAGTTCGCGACTGCGATCGCCCGTGACCACTTCCGACGCGTTCGCACTCGGGGAGACCGCGCCATGTCGCGCACACGCTCTGTCGCCAGCTCCACGCCGGCAGTCCATCGACGTACGGTACTCGCCGCGGCCGGGGCGGTGTCCGTCTCGGCGGGCGTCGGCTACGCGCTGCGGCCCAGTGACAGCCAGGCCGCCACGGCAGCCGAGACCACGGCGGCCGAGGGCCCGGTGGCCGTGTCCCACCGGGCGGCGCCGGCCGCCCTCGCCCCCTTCACCCGGGGCACCACGCTCAACACGGTCTCCGCGCCCCTCGGTACGAGCGGCTACCGCCGGCTCGGCGAGGGGCAGGCGTGGGGGCGGGTGGTACGTACGGAACTGGCCGAGCCCCGTGCGGCCCGTGCCGCCCGCCGGACCACGATGGCGGCCTTCGTCCAGTTCACCGACCTCCACCTGACCGACGTACAGCACCCGCTGCGCCTGGAGTACATGCGCTCGGCCGACCGGCACGCCTGGCGCCCGCACGAGGCGCTGTCGGTCCAGGGCGCGATCTCGCTCGTGGAGCGCGTCAACGCGCTGCGCGGAGCCCCCGTCACCGGCTCCCCGCTCCACTTCGTCATGACCACCGGCGACAACACGGACAACAACGCGCGCTCCGAGCTGGAGTGGTTCATGAAGGTGATGAGCGGCGGACGCATGACGCCGAACACCGGTGACCCACGCCACTACGAGGGCGTCCAGAACAGCGGCCTCCCCCTCTACTGGCAGCCGGACGTGACCACCCGCGACGCCGACAAACAGCACGGCTTCCCGCACATCGACGGCTTCCTGGCAGCGGCGATCCGCGAGGTCCGCAGCCCCGGCCTGAACCTGCCCTGGTACTCGACGGTCGGCAACCACGACTCTCTCCCCCTCGGCTGCTACGCCTCCCACAGCGACCCCTTCCTCACCGAATTCGCGATCGGCGGACGCAAGCTGATGGATCTGCCGGAGGCGCGCAGCAAGGCCCTCCAGGACGAGATCAGGAGCTCCGAGGACCCGAGGGGCATCCGCTTCAGGGAGCTGATCCAGGCCCACACCCGCGACCTGCGCTCGGTCTCGCCGGACGAGAACAGGGCCCCGTTCACCCGCGAGGACTATCTGAAGGCGCACCTGGACCCGGCGTACGCGGGAGTGGGCCCGGTCGGCCATGGCTACTCCTCCGCCAACCTCGACTCGGGCACCCAGTACTACACGTTCCGCATCTCGGACGACGTGGTCGGCATCAGCATCGACACGACCGACCCGGGCGGCCACTACCAGGGCTCGATCGGCTCGGCCCAACTGCGCTGGCTGGACCGGACGTTGCGGGAGACGGCGAAGGCAGGCTCGTACGCCGTCGTCTTCAGCCACCACACCAGCAAGTCGATGACCAACACCCACCGCGACCCGGCCCACCCGGGCGAACGGCGCCACGAGGGCGCGGACGTCGTCGCCCTCCTCGGCAGCCACAGCAGCGTCCTGGCCTGGGTGAACGGGCACATCCACCGCAACGTCATCACCCCGCACGCGGCTCCGGACGGCCGCTCGTTCTGGGAGATCTCGACGGCTTCGCACATCGACTTCCCCCAACTGGCCCGCGTCATCGAGCTGGTGGACAACAAGGACGGCACGCTCTCGCTCTTCACGACGCTGGTGGAATCGGCGGCCCCGCACCGGACGGACTACTCCGACCTCTCCCAGACCGGACTGGCGGCGCTGTACCGGGAGTTGTCGTTCAACGCCCCGGGGGCGCGGATGGACCTGACGGGCGACGCGGGGGACCGGAACGTGGAGCTGGTGCTGCGGAAGGGCTGAGGACCGACCGCACGGACCGGGGTCTCGTCCGTCTGCGAGGCCGGCGCGTATCCCATGGTCGCCTATCGTGATCACGGCAATCACAGCCATCACAGCCATGAGCACGTGCGCGCAAGGACACAGGATGCCCAGGAATCTGGCGGAACTCGCCCGTGCCGCTCTGACGGCCAGGGACACGCAGGGCGCCGACGGGGTGTACGTCATGCCCGCCCACCTCGACAGCACGACCGGGGCCGCTGTCGGCGACGTCTGCGTACGCGACGACCTCGGCTTCGTCGTGCTCTCCCACCGGCGCAAGGACGGCCTGTTCGGCGACGAGTTCTACTTCTCGACCCGACAGGACGACGGGTCCTGGTGGGAAGCGGACCATCTGTCCGGGGACGTCATGGAGGTCGATCCGACCAGCCCCCGGGACGTCGCAAGAATCCTGAACGGCAGGTCCCTGGCGCCGTTCGGCGAGTGGGTGACACCCCTGCTCACCGGTCGGCCCGGCACCGACGACGGATACGAACCGGTGCGCCTCCACGAGTTTCTCGTGGACGGGGCGGCCGACCATCTGGCCGTCGAGAACACCTCGGCCGAAGCCGACCCCACACGCGGCCGGGTCCAGAAGCCGCTCCTTTCCCAGGTAGCCCTCTTGGCCCTCTTCCCGGGCGAACGTGTCACCATCCGCGCGATGGCAGGGAAGGGATCCGATGCGCATCCCCTGGGCGAGCCGTACGAACTGACCGGCCCGGACATCGACCCGGACACCGGGCAGGGCGCATGGTGACCCCGTTGGGCCTCGGTTCCAGAGAAGGCTGAAACGCGCTCAACCGGCCCAAGCCAGGCAACCTCACGCTCACCCGCCGTGTCCCTTCCCCCGACCGCCACTCGGCGAGGACGCGCCGACGGTCGTGAACAAGGGGGAACGGCATGTCAGGCAACAGGGGACCGGTCAACAAGAGGCTGATCGGGATGGCCGCGGCGATCGCCGTCGCGGCAGGCGCGTTCGCGGCGCCCGCGACGGCGGCACCGGCCGAACGCGGCGGCGGCCACGAAGCCACCCGGAAGGCCATGAACGACGCTGTCAAGGACGGCGTACCCGGTGTGGCCCTCCAGACCACGCAGGGCCACAGCGTCTGGAAGGCCACCGCGGGCGTCGGCAACCTCAAGACCAAGCAGCCGCGCAGCGCCCACGACAACTTCCGGGCCGCCAGCATCACCAAGACCTTCATCGCGACCGTCCTGCTCCAACTGGAGGCCGAGGGACGGGTGTCGCTCGACGACACCGTCGACAAGTGGCTGCCCGGAGTCGTCCAGGGGAACGGGCACGACGGACGGAAGATCACCCTCCGCCAGCTTCTCAACCACACCAGCGGCATCTACAACTACACCGACGACGAGTATTTCCAGACCGAGATCTTCCTGCCGGAGAACTTCTACAAGAACAGGTACCGCACCTGGACGCCCCAGGAGATCACCGGCATCGCCATGGGCCACAAGCCCGAGTTCGCGCCGGGCGCCGGCTGGAGCTACTCCAACACCAACTACACGCTCGCCGGGATGGTCATCAAGAAGGTGACCGGCAACTCGTACGGCGACGAGGTCCGTTCGCGCGTCATCGAGCCGCTCGGGCTGCACGGGACGTACATGCCGGGTACGAGCGCCAAGGTGCCGCAGCCCAGCAGCCGCGCCTACTCGAAGCTCGCCGGGAACCCCACCGGCAAGATCTACGACGTCACCGAGTTCAACCCGTCGGCCGCCAACGCCGCCGGCGAGATCATCTCCAACCCCGGTGACCTGAACCGTTTCTACTCGGCGCTCATGCGCGGCAAGGTCGTGCCCGCCGAGCAGCTCGCCGAGATGAAGACGACCGTCGCCACCGGCGAGCCCAACGGGCGCTACGGGCTCGGGCTCGTAGAGAACGAACTGAGCTGCGGGGTGAAGGTCTGGGGTCACAGCGGTGGCATCCACGGCTCCATCTCGCTGGCGGTCACCACGGCCGACGGCAAGCACTCGCTCGCCTTCAACTTCAACGGCGACTGGAGCGGCGACCTGATGAAGATCGGCGAGGCGGAGTTCTGCGGGAGCTGATCCGAGGGATCCGGGGGACCCGACCGCACGAGGTGGGCCCCCGGTCTCCCGGGGGCCCACCTCTCCCCTCCTGGTACCGCCCGGTCCGTCACTACCTGGGCAGGACCACGACATACGCCGCCGGCTCGCGGTCCCCCGACGCCATCAGAGCCGTACGGACGACAGTCGCCTGCTGGTCGATCGCCTCGCGCAGCTTGCGCGGCGTGATGTGGACGACCGTGATGCCCAGCCGCTCCAGGTGCTCGCGCTTGCGGGCGTACTCCGACCAGAGCGCGTCGTTCTCCTGCCGGTTGCCCGGGAGCGGGGCGCGGGTGTCCAGCTCCACCGCGACCGCCTGGTCGGGCCAGTAGGCGTCGAGGCCGCCGAGGTGCGGGCCGCCGGGGAGGCGCAGGTCGACGTTCCAGACCGGGTCCGGGAGGCCGTACTCGTGGACCATGCGGTACAGGCGGTCCTCGGCGATCGCCCGGCCCTCCGCGAGCAGGGTGTCGACGGCGTCCACGACATGCGGCCGGCTCAGCAGCCGGGCCTGGTTCAACTCCCATACCACCGACGCCGGATCACAGTGCCCGCCGCGCACCGCCTCGGTCAGCAGCCGGCGTACGGCGCCCGCGTCCGTGAGTCCGGCCACCGCGTCGGCGAGGGCGCGCGGGACCGGGGCGACCGGGAGCCCCTCGACCGACTCGGGGACGGGCAGGGCCGAGGAGCGGACGATACGGACACAGCCCGTCGAGCGCAGCCGCCGCATCCGGGGGACCAGGACGTCGAAGGCGTCGAGGGACAGCAGGGGCGGCGCGGACGAGAAGCCGTGCAGGGCGAGCGCGGCAAGGCCGGTGATCATGGCCTCGGCGTAGACCGGACCGCCACGTTCGCGGTACGGCTCCTCGGGACCGGGCTGGGCGGGGACCGCCACCGCCGGGCGCTCCTTCGCCGTGTACAGCAGTACCGCGTGCAGCCGCTCCTCGCTGCTGGGCGGCCCCGGGTGCAGCAGGACCACGCCCGGCAGAAGCTGCTGCCAGGGGCCGCCGGGCCGGCACTGCTCGTTCACGTCGGAAGCCGGGATGCCATGGGCCCGCAGCTGCGCGGTGGTCAGTACCCGGCGCTGTACGTGCGACAGGTGGGTGAGGGGGCGGGGGCTCGGGGAGAGCGGGGTGTTCAGCGGGGTGTTGTGGGTCATGACCCCGGCATTCCCGTGTCCGATCCGCCCTCTAACCGCTGTTACACGCCCGTCGACAATTCCGGACAAGCTCGCCCTAAAGTGCAAGCGTTCGACTGCCGAAAGGCGCTGGTCCATATGGGGGTTACGGCATCGGATGCCCGGGTTCGGTAACGGTGGGATCAGTCGGATCAGTCGGATCAGTGAGATCAGTGAGATCAATCGGGCCGGTGGCCTGGGCGGCCCGGGATCCGCCGGCCCCGTTCCCGCCGGGCGGCCAGTGGCGGATCAGGGCGCGGGTGCCGCGCAGGGCGTCGGCGAGGCGGCCTTCGACGGCCGGGTGGGCCGGGCCGGTGCGGTACAGGTCGTCCAGTTCCAGGACGGCCCGGGCCAGTATCTCGAACTCGCGCAGAATCGTTTCGAGCTGCGGCCTTGCCGCGTCGCCGCGTCCGGCGGCCAGCACGGCGGCGTTCCACTGCGCGCGCTCCAGCTTCCCCTCCAGCTCGTGCCGGTCGAGCAGGTGGCCGCCGCCGAACAGGTCGCCCCGCACCGCACGGGATTCGAGGATCGCCCAGGAGGCGTGGAGCATCCGCTGGGCCAACTGGCCCGCGGGGCTGTCGAGGTCCCGCATGGTCACGTAGTGATGACGCATCCGCCGCACGACCGTGGCGCTGGAGGCGATTCCCCAGCGGACGGGTCTGCCGAGGTGGGGAGCGGGATCGCTCCAGGAGGGCGCGGAGTCGAAGGCGGCGGGGCGCCGATAGGTGAGACGGTGCAGATGCCGCCACTTCTCGTACGGTAACTCCGGGTCCAGCAGTACGGGTTGGACCGGGCGGGTCGCGAGGTCCGGCAGATAGCGCTCGACGAGCGTGCCGATCGCCGTCGAGCCGGCGGCGCTGGTGGGGGAGGGCGGTATTCGGAAGGGCGGTACGGCGCCCTGGGCCTGTGCGGCCTCCACCGGGCCCACAGCTTCCTCGTCGTCCAGTCGCGGCAGCACGTCCGTGGTGAGGACGCTTGCCGCGACGGCGAGTTCGCGGGCCCGTGCCGAGTCCGGATGGGCGGAGGCCATCACCAGCAGTGCCCCCGTGATACGCCGCAGCCCGCGCACCAACTCGTCCACGCGCGCGTCGACTTCGGACTCGATCACTTCGACTTCCCCCTTGCAGGTCCTTCACTTCTTTCTCAACATCACCGTCCCCGGCACCCCAGGGGCACACCTGCTCCCGGGGTGCGTTCTCAAACCCGCGAATTTTCTGGTCACCGAGCCGCCGTCATCCCGTAGTCGTCACCGCGCCGCCGTCACATCGCACGCCTGTGCCCGAAGCGCCCGGGCCAGGTCGTCCCGCGCCTCCAGGACCAGGCGTCGCAGGGCGGGCGCCGCGTCCGGACGGTCCGTCAGCCACGCGTCCGTCGCCGCCAGCGTCGCCGGCGAGTCCTGGAGGGACGGGAACAGGCCCTTGACGACATCCATCGCGATCTGGATCGACCGCTCGGCCCACGTCCGCTCGATCACCGAGAAGTACTTCTCCGCGTACGGCGCGACCAGCTCCCGCTGCGACGCCTGGGCGAAGCCCGCGATGGTGGCCTCGACAAGGGCGTTGGACAGCGCGTCCGACTCGACGACCTGCGCCCACGCCTGCGCCTTGACCGCCGCGGAGGGGCGGGCGGCGAGGCAGCGGACCTGGTGGCGCTTGCCGGACGCTGTGTCGTCGCGGGCGAGTTCCGCCGCGAGCACCTTCTCGTCGGCGACGCCGTGCGAGGCCAGAGCGTCCAGGAAGGACCAGCGCAACTCCTGGTCGACGTCCAGACCGTCGATCCTGGCCGTGCCCTCCAACAGGCCCTGGAGCAACTGGAGATCGGCCTCGCTCGACGCCACCGCCGCGAGGAAGCGCGCCCACGTCAGCTGGTGCTGGCTGCCCGGTTCGGCGAGCCGCAGTTCCTTCAACGCGCCCTCGGCGAGCAGACGTTCACCGGTCGCCCGCCAGTCGGGCGCCGCGTAGTGGGTGAGCGCGGAGTTGGTCCAGCTGTGCAGCATCTGGAGGACGCCGATGTCGGACTCGCGCCCCGCGAACCGCAGCACCAGCTCGACGAAGTCCCGGGCCGGCATCAGCGCGTCCCGCGTGAGGTTCCACAGCGCGGACCAGCACAGGGCACGGGCGAGCGGGTCGGTGATGTCACCGAGATGTGCCCTCAGGGTGTCCAACGAGCCCTCGTCGAACCGGATCTTGCAGTACGTCAGGTCGTCGTCGTTGACGAGCACGAGGTCGGGGGCATCGCTCCCGACCAGCTCACCGACGATCGTCCGGGGACCGTCGACGTCGGCCTCGGCCCGCGCGTACCGCTCCAACGCACCGTCGGCGGAACGCCGGTAGAGGCCGATGGCCACCCGGTGCGGACGCAGCTCGGGGTGGTCCGCCGGGGCAATCACCGCGGCCTCCTGGAGCACCGCCAGCTCGGTGATCCGCCCGTCCGCGCTCAACAGCACCTGCGGGGTGAGGGAGTTGACGCCGGCGGTCTGGAGCCAGGCCCGCGACCAGGCGGCCAGGTCGCGCCCGCTGGTCTCCTCCAGCACGGACAGCAGATCGCCGAGGCGCGTGTTGCCGTACGCGTGCCGTTTGAAGTACCGCCGCGCGCCTTCGAGGAACGCGTCCCGCCCGACGTACGCCACCAGCTGCTTGAGCACGGAGGCGCCCTTGGCGTAGGTGATGCCGTCGAAGTTGAGCTTGGCGTCCTCCAGGTCACGGATGTCGGCCGTGATCGGGTGGGTGGAGGGGAGCTGGTCGGCACGGTAGGCCCAGGCCTTGCGGTTGTTGGCGAAGGTGACCCAGCCGCTGGTGAAACGGGTCGCCTCGACGAGCGAGAAGGCGCCCATGAAGTCGGCGAAGGACTCCTTCAGCCACAGGTCGTCCCACCACTCCATGGTGACGAGGTCGCCGAACCACATGTGCGCCATCTCGTGCAGGACGACGTTCGCCCGCCGCTCGTACGCCGCCTGGGTCACCTTCCCCCGGAAGATGAACTCCTCGCGGAAGGTGACGAGCCCCGGGTTCTCCATGGCACCCAGGTTGTACTCAGGCACAAAACCCTGGTCGTACTTCCCGAAGGGGTACGGGTAGTCGAAGTGGTCGTGGAAGAAGTCCAGCCCCTGCTTGGTGACGAGGAAGACATCGTCGGAGTCGAAGTAGGGGGCGAGACCCTTGCGGCACATCGCGCCGAGCGGGATGTCCAGCGTCGTACCGTCGGCGAAGGTACGGGAGTACGAGTCGGTGACGTAGTGATAGGGGCCCGCGAGGATGGCCGTGATGTAGGTGGAGATGGGCTTCGTCTCGGCGAACCGCCATACCCCGTCCGTGAGTTCACCGACCCCGTTGCTCCACGCGACCCACCCCTCCGGGGCCCGCACCTCGAACCGGAAGGGAGCCTTCAGGTCGGGCTGCTCGAAGTTGGCGAAGACGCGGCGGGAGTCGGCGGGCTCGTACTGCGTGTACAGGTACACCTCGCCGTCCTCGGGGTCGACGAAGCGGTGCAGGCCCTCGCCGGTGCGGGAGTAGGCGCACTGGGCGTCGACGACCAGCTCGTTGTCGGCGGCGAGATCCTCCAGCATGATGCGCGTGCCGTCGAACACGGCCCCCGGGTCGAGATCCCGCCCGTTCAGGGAGACGGCGGTGACACCGGGCGCGACGAGATCGGCGAAACTGGCGGCACCGGGCTCGGCACACCGGAACCGGACGGTGGTCACGGACCGGAAGGTCCGCGCCCCGCCCCCACCGCTCCCGCTTCCCGCGTCGCCCACGGCGGACCGCACGTCGAGGAACACCTCGTACCCGTCGACGGACAGCAGCGCGGCCCGCTCCCGGGCCTCGTCGCGGGACAGGTTCTCACCGGGCACGGGCACTCCCTCAGATGTCACGGATACAACGGGCACACACGGCGACCAGCACCGATCCTGCCACGCACCACTGACACAGGGCACCCGGGAATGAGACAGGGGCCGGGAGATGTTGCCCGTTCACAGCCCACCTTTCCGAGGAGACCCATGTCCGAGACGACCTCGACCAAGACCCCCGTCGACTTCTGGTTCGACCCGCTCTGTCCCTGGGCCTGGATGACCTCCAGGTGGGTCCTGGAGGTGGAGAAGGTCCGTGACATCGAGGTCCGCTGGCACATCATGAGCCTGGCGGTGCTCAACGAGGACAAGATCGACGAGCTGCCCGAGGAGTACCGCGAGATGCTCGCGGTCCAGGCCTGGCAGCCGGTACGCGTGGCGACGGCGGCCTGGCAGAAGCACGGCGCCGACATACTCGGCCCCCTCTACACGGCCCTGGGCACCCGCATCCACAACAACGAGGAGGGTGCGACCGTCGAGGCCATCGCCGGCGCCCTGGCGGACGTCGGTCTGCCCGCCGACCTGATCGAGTACGCCGAGCAGAAGGACTTCGAGTTCGACGCCGAGCTGCGCGCCTCCCACAAGGAGGGCATCAACAAGGTCGGCCAGGACGTCGGCACCCCGGTGATCGCGGTCCCCGGCGCCGACGGCGAGCAGATCGCCTTCTTCGGCCCGGTCGTCACCCCGGCCCCGAAGGGCGAGGACGCCGCCAAACTGTGGGACGGCACCCTCCTGGTCGCCTCGGTCCCCGGCTTCTACGAGATCAAGCGCACCCGGACGGCGGGCCCGGACTTCAGCAACCTCTAAAGCCTCACTCCGGCTCGGGCATCTTCTCGGGAGGGTGGAAGGGGTTGTCGACCCACGCGTAGCGGATGTTGCGGCAGTCGCGATCGGTGGTGACGCAGATCCAGTAGTCGTCCACAAACGCGTGGGGCTTCAGCTGCTTCAGGCTCCGGATGTGGTTCCGCTCCTGGTCGTCCCGTGGCTGGCGATGCGGCTCGCGCTGCCCGCAGGTGTAGCACGAGAGCATCTTCTCGTTCGGCATCCCGCCACCATGGCCCAGATCACCGCGTACCGACAGACCCCCGCGAGTCACGTCCTCGCGGGGGTCTGTGTGGTCAGGCCCGCCCCCGCCCCCTAACCTCCGCCAGCCGCACCAGATGCTCCTCGTACCCCTTGGCGTAGTACACCGAGCGTCCCGCGTCCGGCTCGACGATCGCCGTCGGCTCGGTCCAGGCACCCGGGTCCAGCGGAACCCCGTACCGTTCCGCCGCAGCCAGCACCGCACCCCGCGCGCCCACCTCGCCCTCGACGACCCGGAGGGGCCGGCCGAGGACATCGGCGAGGAGGCGCATCCAGGCCGGGCTGTGCGTGCCGCCCCCGCACACCGACAGGGAACCGGTCAGACCGGCGGCCTCCAGGCAGTGCCGGGCCGCGTAACCGATGCCCTCACACACCGCGCGGACCAGATCGGCGGGCGTCGACTCCAGGCTGACGCCGGTGAGTTCGGCACGCAGGGCGGGGTCGACGAAGGGAGCGCGCTCGCCGGAGGGGGCGAAGTAGGGGAGGACCCGGACACCGTTCGCGCCGGGTGCGGACTCGGCCAGCAGCGCGTCCAGGTCGTCGTGGTGGGTACGCGTCGTCGCCAGGATCCAGTCCAGGGCCGCCGTACCGACCATCGCCGGCATCGCCCGCAGCCAGTGGCCGGGACGGTCCGTGGAGATGTGCAGGCCGGCCGGTTCGCCGGTGAGGTCGAGACTGGTGGTCGCCACCAGGGCGGCCAGACACGTGCCCACGATCAGCAGACCGTCACCGGGTGCCGTGACACCCGCGCCCAGCGCGCAGGCCGGCAGGTCGTACGGCCCGTTCGCGATCCGGGTGCCCGCCGGCAGCCCCTCCCCGCGCGTCCGCGCCGTCGCCGTCGGGGTACTGATCCGCGGCAGCAGACCACGCCGATGGGCAAGCCCCAGCAGCTCGACGACCCCGTTGTCGTACGCCCTCGTGCGCGGGTCGAGGAACGGCATCGACGCGTCCGACACATCCGTCGTCGCCGGTGCCCCCGTCAGCCGCTGGAACACCATGTCCTTGCAGTACAGGGCCGCGCTCGCGGCGGCCAGCGACCTCGGCTCGTGCGCCTCCAGCCAGGCCAGCAGCGGCCCCGGGCTGCCCGGGAACATGGCGCTGCCGGTCCGCCGGAACACCGTCTCCACCGTCCCGTCCGCCAGCCACTGGTCCACCAGTTCGTGCGCCCGGCCGTCCATCCAGGAGATCGCCCGCCGCACCGGCCGCCCCGCCGCGTCCACCAGCCACACCCCGTCGCCCTGCCCGGTGAGCCCCGCCAGCTCCACCGGCTCCGGGACCGCCGAGGTCAGCGCGTCCAGCACGGCGACGACCGCCCCGTACACCTCCTCCATGTCCTGCTCGACCTGCCCGCCGTGCAGGGCCAGGTCCACCGGCCGTGCCTCGACGGCCAGTTCACGCCCCGCCCCGTCGAAGGCGGCGGCCTTCACCATGGACGTGCCCACGTCGATACCGACGTACATCCCCATACCGGCCTCCTAGTCACCAGAAGGTGTAACGGACGTGACCCCTCATCGACCCCTCGGCCGACGGAAAAAATCCGGACAGAATGTGCGATGCGTGGGATACGTGAGATACGCGAGTCGCGCGAGAGACACGGGAGGCCCGGATGTCGTACGACGGTGAAGCCTGGCTCGGGATCGACCTCGGCACCCAGAGCGTCCGCGCCCTGCTCGTCACCGGCGACGGCACGGCCCTCGGCAGCGGCGCCGCACCCCTGCGGAGCCGGCGAACGGGCGTGCGCCACGAGCAGGACCCCAGGCAGTGGTGGGACGCCGTGTGTACGGCGGTCAGCGCGGCCCTCGCCGGCCGGCCCGCCGTACGGATCGGCGCCCTCGCCGTCTGCGCCACCTCCGGAACCGTGCTGCTCACGGACGTCTCGGGGCGCCCGCTGACCCCCGGCCTGATGTACGACGACGGGCGCGCGGCGGCGGACGCGGAACGGCTCCGGGCGGCCGGGATCGCGGTGCAGGACACCTGGGGGCTGCCGAAGGCGCTGTGGCTGGTGCGGGCGGCGCGGCTGATGGCACGCGAGTTCGGAGCGGCCTCCTCGGATGTCCGGGACCTCCGCCTCGCCCACCAGTGCGATGTCATCACCGCCCGCCTCACCGGGCATCCGACCCCCACCGACACCGGCCACGCCCTCAAGTCCGGCTACGACCCGGCCCGCGAGGCGTGGCCTGACATCGCTTCTGTACGCGCTCAACTCCAGCTCCCCGACGGCTTGTTGCCCGACGTGGTACGTCCCGGTGCGCGGCTCGGCGAGGTCTGTGCGACGGCCGCCGAGCGCACCGGCATCCCCGTCGGTACCCCCGTCATCGCCGGGACCACCGACGGCTGCGCGGCCCAGATCGCCTCCGGCGCCCTGCGCGAGGGCTCCTGGAACTCGGTCCTCGGTACGACGCTGGTGCTCAAGGGCGCTTCGTCGCGGCCGGTGCGCGACCCGACCGGCGTGCTCTACAACCACCGTGCGCCGGACGGCAGTTGGCTGCCCGGCGGAGCCTCGGCCGTAGGCGCGGGCGCCCTGACCGCGTACGCCGCCCCCGGCGTCCCCCTCGCCGACCTCGACCGGGCCGCCGCCGCCCACGAACCGGCGTCCGTCCTCGCGTACCCGCTCACCTCACCCGGCGAACGCTTCCCGTTCCGCGCCCCCGACGCCACCGCCCTCCTCCTCGGCACCCCCGCCTCCGACGCCGACCTGTGGGCCGCGCTCCTCCAGGGCATCGGTTACGCGGAACGCCTCTGCCTGGACCACCTGCACCACCTCGGCGCCCCGCTGCACGGCCCGCTCACCTTCACCGGCGGCGCCGCCCGCAGCCCGTACTGGAACCAGCTCCGCGCCGACATCCTCGGCCGCCCGGTCCGCGTCCCCGAACAGACCGAACCCGCCCTGGGAATGGCCACGTTGGCCGCGTACGGCATGAGGACTGACGGAGACACCCCGGACGCCTCCCTCGCCGACACCGCCGAACGCATGGTCCGTATCCGCACGATCCTCGACCCCCGCCCCCACCACACCGCGCGCTTCACCGCCCCCTACGCCCGCCTCCTCGACGAACTCGAACAGCGCGGCTGGCTCCCCGCGCCCCTCGCGGCACACGCCCGAACACGACTGGACGCCTTGGACACCTCGGACAGCCCGGACAGCCCGGACAGCCGGGATACTTCGGCCCCATGACCACGACGACGACCACGACGACGGCTACGACAACGACCTTGCTGCTGGCCCGCCACGGGCAGACCGTCTGGCATGCCGAGAACCGTTACGCGGGGGTGAGCGACGTGCCGCTCACGGACGAGGGCCGGGCCCAGGCGGAAGCCCTCGGCCGCTGGGCCGCCGCCCATCCCGTCGACGCGGTCTGGACATCGCCACTCTCCCGGGCCATCGCCACAGCGGACCCGGCCTGCCGCGCCCTGGGCCTGACTCCGCACCGCGAACAGGGGCTGCGCGAATGCGACTTCGGGGTGGTGGAGGGCCGTACGCTCGCCGAGTTCGCGGCCGAGGACCCGGAGTGGGCGGCGGCGTACCTGGCGGATCCGGTGGCGCATCCGTTCCCGGCGGCCGAGGACCCCCGGGCGGCGGCGGCCCGGGGCGTGGACGCCCTGCGCCGGATCGCCGCCGCGCACGACGGCGGCCGGGTCCTGGTCGTCGCCCACAACAGCCTGCTCCGACTGGTCCTGTGCTCGCTCCTCTCCATCCCGCTCGGCGAGTACCGCCGCGTCTTCCCGCGCCTGCGCAACGCGGCGATCACCGAGACCCGCCTGACCGCCGGGACGACAGCCCTGCTCTCCCTCAACGTGCCCTGCGAGTAAGCGGGTTGGGGGGAGCGCGGCGAGCGGGAGCATGATGAGGGCGGCCCCCGCGAGTCATGTCCTCGCGGGGGCCGCCCGTCATTCCGCCTGCCGTCGCGTCCGGTGAGAAGACGATCACGAGGCAGGACACTTCACAGGTGTCGGCGCGGTCTGTTCAGCATGCTCGGCCTGTTCAAGGCGCCAACAGCAGTACACCCGGACGGGACTTGGCGGCCTCGTAACGCCTCGCCACGTCCTGCCAGTTGACGACGGCCCACATGGCGTCGATGAAGTCGACCTTCTGGTTCCGGTACTGGAGGTAGAAGGCGTGCTCCCAGGCGTCGAAGACCAGGATCGGGGTGGCGCCCTGACCGGCGTTGCCCTGATGGTCGTAGACCTGCTCGACGATCAGCCGTCCGCTGAGCGGCTCGTAGGCGAGGACGCCCCAGCCCGAACCCTGGGTGGTCGCGGCGGCCTTGGTGAGCTGCGCCTTGAACCCGGCGAAGGAGCCGAAGGACTCGGCGATCGCGTCCGCGAGCTCACCGACGCCGTCCTCGGCGAGGGGCTCACCGCCACCCTCGCCCGTCATGTTGTGCCAGTAAATGCTGTGCAGGATATGGCCGGAGAGATGAAAGGCGAGGTTCTTCTCCAGGCCGTTGACCGAGCCCCACGACTCCTTGTCGCGCGCCTCCGCGAGCTGCTCCAACGTGTCGTTGGCACCCTTCACGTACGCCGCGTGGTGCTTGTCGTGGTGCAGCTCGATGATCTCGGGGCTGATCACGGGCGCGAGCGCGGAGTAGTCGTACGGCAGCTCAGGGAGCGTGTACACGGGCATGCGGGGTCCCCTCGACCTCTTATTGCACATTACTTGCAACTGCAGACTAGCAACAAAAAGGCCCTCGTGTCTGTCGCACGAGGACCTTTCGCGGCTTTCGGAGGGGCAGGCCTATGCGGCGACCGGTGTGTAGTGGGACGCGTCCCCTTCGATCGAGTAGCTCTCCTTGCCCTCGATGCCGACCGGGATGTCACCGGCGATGGTCACGCGGTTGAGGCGGCGCGGCAGGTTGTCGTAGTTGTCGATGGCGTAGTGCTGGGTGATGCGGTTGTCGAAGAGGACGAGCTGGTTGGGGGACCAGCGGTGGCGCAGCACGTTCTCGGGGCGGGTGACGTAGGCCTGGAGGAGGTCCAGGATCTTGCGGGACTCGCCCACGGAGAGGCCGGCGATCCGCTGTGCGAACCCGCCGATGAACAGCCCGCGTTCGCCGGTCAGCGGGTGGACGCGGACGACCGGGTGGACGGTGCGGTACTTGATGGAGGTGAACTGGGCGCGCTGGCGCGCGTGTTCCTCGTCGACGGCCTCCTCGGGCACCGCGTAGTCGTAGTCGTTCGTGTGCTCGGCCCAGAGCGTGTCGGCGAGTGCGCGCAGGGACTCCGGCAGGTCGCGATAGGCCGCCGCGGAGCTGGCGATCAGGGTCTCGCCGCCGTACGGCGGGATCGTGATGCTGCGCAGGGTGCTGGCCTGCGGCGGGTTGAGGACGAACGTGACGTCGGTGTGCCAGTGGTTGGCGGCCCGGCCGCGTTCGCTGTCGACGGGCAGCACGTGGGGGGCGCCGTCGGCGGCCGGCACGGTGGGGTGGGCGGTGGTGAGCTCGCCGAAGTGGCGGACGAAGGCCTGCTGTCCCTCGTCGTCGAGGTTCACGTCGTCGAAGACCAGGGCCTTGTGGACGTTGAGGGCCTCGCGGAGGGCGGCGACCTGCTCCTCGTGGAGCGGCTTGGAGATGTCCACGCCGAAGACGTGGGCGCCGATGTGCGCGGTGACCTTGTGGATCTCGATGCCGGACATGGGGGTTCCTTTCAGACGCGTGCGAGTGCGGAAACGGCGGCAGGGGCGGTGACGGGGGCGGTGACGTACTGGTTGGCGGGGCGCGGGAGGCCGTAGCGCTCCCGCAGGGTCTGCTTCGGGCCGTATCCGGTGCGGAGCAGACCCCGGGCGCGCAGGATCGGGACGACCTGGTCGACGAACAGTTCGAGCCCGGAGGGCAGTACGGCGGGCATGATGTTGAACCCGTCGGCGGCACCCCGCGTGAACCAGGCCCCGATCTCGTCGGCGACCTGCTCGGGCGTGCCGACGAACGTGAGGTGCCCGCGTCCGCCGCCGAGCCGCCCGATGAGCTGCCGCACGGTGAGACGCTCACGCCGGGCCAGTTCGACGACGAGCGTGTAGCGGCTCCTGGCACCCTCGATCGCGCTCTCGGGCGGCAGGTCGTCCGGGAGCAGAGCATCCAACTCCAGGGTCCCGCCCGGAAGTTGCAACAGCCCCTCCAGTCGCCCCACACCGTGCGTGTACACGATGTGGTCCTCCAGCAGTTGCTCGTTCGCCAGTGCCTCGCTCTCGGTGGAGCCGAGCACCGGGACGATGCCGGGCAGCACCTTGATGTGGTCGGGATCGCGACCGGCCGCCGCCGTACGGGACTTGAGGTCGGCGTAGAAGGCCTGGGCGTCCTCGATGGTCTGCTGGGCCGTGAACACCGCTTCCGCATACCGCGCCGCGAAGCTCTTCCCGTCCTCGCTCGACCCCGCCTGCACGAGCAGCGGGTAACCCTGGGGCGTACGCGGCACGTTGAGGGCACCCTCGACGCTGAAGTACGTCCCCTTGTGCCGGGGCGGATGGATCTTCGCGTCGTCACCCCAGACGCCGGCCGCCTTGTCGCCGACGATCGCGTCGTCCTCCCAGCTGTCCCAGAGCTTGAGAGCCACGTCGAGGAACTCGGCAGCCCGGGCGTACCGCTGGGCGTGCGCGGGCTCCGCGTCGAGCCCGAAGTTGCGGGCGGCCTCCGCACCCGCGGTGGTGACGATGTTCCAGCCCGCCCGGCCGCCACTGATGACGTCGAGCGAGGCGAACCTGCGGGCCAGGTTGTAGGGGGAGTTGTAGGAGGTGGACGCGGTGGCGATCAGCCCGATGTGCGTGGTCGCCGTCGCCAGCGCGGTGAGCAGGGTGAGCGGCTCCAGCGAACCACCCGGCCGCTGCGCGACGTTGCCCCACAACTGCGGCCCGTCAGCGAGGAACAGCGAGTCGAAGGTGCCACGTTCGGCGACCCGCGCGAGCCGCACATAGTGCTCCAGTTCGACATGGGCGTACGGATCACTCTCCGGGAGCCGCCACGAGGCTTCGTGGTGACCGGTGTTCATGAGGAAGGCGTTGAGGTGAAGTTGCCGGGTCATGCGATGTCCTTTGCTCGGACAGGGGGAGGGGGAGGGAGAGGGAGAGGGGGAGGGAGAGTGGGAGGCGGAGTGGGTGGGGGTGGAGGTGGAGGTGAGCCGGAAGGGCGCTTTCGCGCACGGGTGCCGCTCTTCGACCGCGTCGGCTTCTTCTGGCGCCGGGCACGGGCTTTCAGCCGGCCGGCTTCTCTTGGGCGCCGGTTCGGACTCTCAGCGGGTGCGATGCCTCTTCGATGCCGGCCTTGGCGATCTCAGCGGGTCGGGGTGCCCCTGGCTGCTGGCCATGGCGGCCTCGGCGGGTCGGGTGTCTCTTGGACGCCGGCCTTGGCGATCTCAGCGGGTCGGGGTGCCCCTGGCTGCCGGCCATGGCGGCCTCGGCGGGTCGGGTGTCTCTTGGACGCCGGCCTTGGCGATCTCAGCGGGTCGGGGTGCCCCTGGACGCCGGCCATGGCAGCCTCACCAGGTCCGGTGCCTCTTCGATCCCGGCCTTGGCAATCTCGGCGGGTGCGGTCCCTTTTCGACGTCGGCCTTGGCAATCTCAGTCGGTCCGGTGCCTTGTCGACGTCGGCCCGGAACCCCAGCCCGTCCGGCGATTGAGGACAAGGCCCGTTCAGGGCCGTAGCGGGGGTCTGGGGGCGGCAGCCCCCAGCAGACGGTCACCCCAACACACGCTCACCCGAACACACGCTCACCGCAGCCGACCGCTCACTGCAACCGACCCTCACCGGAGGTCCTGCCTCACACCCAGCGCCGCGAGCAACCGCCCCCGATACTCACCCCGCGCAGCCGCCGCCCGGTCGATGGCCAGGTCGAGCCCGATCCGCCCTTCCTCAAGCACCAGCACCCGCTCGGCAAGCGCGACCGCCTCGTCCACGTCATGGGTGACGAGCAGCACGGACGGCCGGTGCCGCTGCCACAGCTCCCTCAGCAGGGCGTGCATCCTGATCCGCGTGAGCGCGTCAAGCGCACCGAACGGCTCGTCGGCCAGAAGCAGTTCGGGCTCCCGGACCAACGACCGGGCCAGAGCCGCACGCTGTGCCTCGCCACCGGACAACTCGTTGGGCCAGGCGCGCTCGCGGCCCTTCAGCCCCACCTCCGCGAGGGCCTCCCGCCCCTTCTCGGCCGCCTCTTTGCCCTCGGTGCCCAGCAGTACGTTGTCCAGCACCCGCCGCCACGGCAGCAGCCGCGAGTCCTGGAACACCACCGACACCCGCTCGGGGGCGGTGAGTTGCCCGCTCCCGGCAACCTCGTGATCGAGGCCCGCGACCGCCCGCAGCAGCGTGCTCTTGCCGGACCCGCTGTGCCCGAGCAGGGCCGTGAACTGCCCCGCCGGAAGGTCGAGGTCGATGCCGTCGAGGACCTTGCGCCCGCCGAACGACCGGGTCAGGCCCCGGAGTCGGACGGTCGGCCGGGTCAGCTGCTCAGTGTGCGTCGCCATGACAGCACCCTCCGTTCGATGAGACGGACCACGCTGTCGGAGACGAGGCCGAAGACGCCGTAGACGACGAGGCCGACGAGGATGACGTCGCTCTGCCCGTAGTTCTGGGCCTGGAACATCAGGTATCCGAGGCCGCTGGTCGCGTTGATCTGCTCCAGGACCACCAGGCCCAGCCAGGAGCCGGTCACCCCGAGCCGGAGGCCGACGAAGAAGCCGGGCAGCGCGCCGGGGATGACGATCTGCCGGACGAACTGGAACCTCGACAGGCCCTGTACCTCGGCGAGTTCGACGAACCGGTGGTCGATGCCGGACAGCGCGGAATGTGTGTTGAGGTAGATCGGGATGTAGACGACGATGGCGATGATCGCGATCTTGAACGTCTCGCCGATGCCGAGCCACAGGATGAACAGCGGGATCAGACCGAGCGTCGGGATCGCCCGGTTGAGCTGGACCGTCCCGTCGATCAGCGCCTCGCCGACCCGGCTGAGTCCGGCGGCCAGGGCGAGGACGATACCGGCGGTCAGCCCGATCGCGAACCCGGAGGCGGCCCGCCGCAACGAGGTCAGGATGTCGGTCGGCAGCGTCCCGTCGGTCCACAGATGGACGCCGGTTTCCAGCACGGTCCAGGGGGCCGGGATCGCGGCCGGGTCGAGCTGTCCGGCGGCGGAGGCGGCGGCCCACAGGGCGATGACGAGGGCCGGGCCGATGACCGGGGCGGCGGGCAGCCGCCTGCCGGGGGAGAGCCGGCGGCGCCTGCGGACCTGGGAGCCGCTCGCCTCGGCGGCCGTGACGGAGACGGCGGCCGTCACCGATGCTGTCGCTGATGTCGTGGTCACGGCGGTCACCTCCGGTACTCCGCGGTCACGGACTTCGCCGCGATGCCCTCGAAGCGGTGGTCGAAGAGCGAGCCCACATCGAACTTCTTCACGAAGCCGCCCTCCGCGAGCAGATCGGCGGTCTCCTGCTCCCACGCGATCGCCTCGTCCCAACTCGGCGGGAACAACGGCTTGTTGGCGAGCTGCGTGATGGCCTGAGCCTGGGGGAGGGTCAGGTTCTGCGTCTTGACGTAGAACTCCTCGTTCCAGCTGTCGGGGTTCTCGTACGCCCACACCTGGCCCTTGGCCCAGTACGGGATGTACGCGGCGACCGCGGCGGCCTTCGCGGAGTCGTTCAGCACGGAGACCGGCGCCCACAGCAGGTTGAGCAGGTCGACGACGTCCGTCTCGATGGTGCGGGCGCCCTTGGACCC
Source organism: Streptomyces sp. NPDC020898 (assembly GCF_044333925.1). Lineage (NCBI taxonomy): Bacteria > Bacillati > Actinomycetota > Actinomycetes > Kitasatosporales > Streptomycetaceae > Streptomyces > Streptomyces sp. NPDC020898. The sequence goes on along the minus strand of NZ_JBIRRV010000001.1, from coordinate 1,214,356 downwards.
GTACTGCTGGAGGTATGCGGGCGCCTGGCTGTTGGCGAGCGGCGCGATGTCCACCTGGCCCGACTGGAGGGCGGTGAAGAACTGGTTGCTGGTCAGCGGGACGAGCTCGACGTCGTCGTAGGGGATCCCGGCCTCCTTCAACGCCCGCAGGAGGACGACACCTTGGGCCTGCCCCTGCGAGAAGGCGAGCTTCCGGCCCTTGAATTCGGCGACCGACCGGATGTCGCTGCCGGGCTCGGTGGCGAAGAGATAGTTCGGTTTGCGGGTGACGTTGATCGCGACGATCTTCGCGTCGTACCCCTGGTAGTGCGCCTGGATCGGCGGAATGCCCGCATTGTTGGCGACGTCGAGGGAGCCCGCGCGAAAGGCGTTGATGACGTCGGGGCCGGCGCCGATGTTCGCCCAGTTCGACACCTTGAACGGTAGCTCGCCGAACGTGCCGAGTTTCAACTGGAGTTGCTGGGTGCCCAGATAAGAGGAGATCTTCAGGCTCGTACCCGCCGGGACCTTGTCGGCCAGCGGGGCGGTCGAGGCGCCCTTGGCGTCGGCGGCCACGCTGCTGCCGGCGCAGCCGCTCAACCCGGTGACACCGGCCGCGGCGCCGAGCAGGGAGGTGAGGAAGAGCCGTCGGTCGACACCCGGCACGGGAGATGAAGGCATGGGAGGACTCCGTGAGTTCGGAAGGCAGGAATGCAGGAACGCAGACGAATTCCGGGCAGAAAAGCCCAGGGAAAGGGAATTCACGCAGTTCAGGCAGGAAGAAATGAGCGCTTCACACGCGGCAACGTGTCAGCAACAACGGCGACGTGTCAGCAACAAAGGGTGCGACAGCTCACGAAGAGGCTCATGAGTAAGATGTTCCTGGTCATACCTGGTCCCTGTCAACATTCGGAGTTTCTGAATTAAATAGCCTCAGGTGAAGCGGCCAGCGGATCCCGGTACAGCACGTCGAGCGCCACCGAACCGCCCGCCACCGCGAGCACCGAATCCGGGAAACTCGTCGGCACGACAGAGGCCGCGCGTTCGGCGCCGACCCCTTCACGCAACGCGGCGAGGCAGTCCTCCCGGTGGGTGACCCCGATCTCGGTCACGACCACCGTCTCCGGATTCAGCACGTCGAGCAGCAGCCGCGCCGTCCGACCCACAGCACCCGCCCGCTGCATCAGCAGCCGTACGGCCCCCTGGTCACCTCCGGCCGCCGCCGCGACCACATCCAGGGGATTCGTGCCCTCGACGACGCCCGCCTCCCGCGCCCGTCGGCACAGCGTCCGCTCGCTCAACTCGGCCTGGAGGCAGCCGACTCGGCCGCAGTCGCAGGGCTCCGTACCGCCCGGCACCGGCAGATGGGCGATGGCACCGGCCTGGGAACGCGGACCGTGGTGCACCTCGTCGTTGGTCGCGAACGCCGCGTCGACGACATTGCCGACGAACAGATGCAGCACGCTCCCACTGCCCCGCGCCGGCCCGAACAGCCGCTCCGCGTTGACCAACGCCCGCGCGTGCCCGTCCACATGGACCGGCAGCCCGGTGCGGGCGCTGAGCATCTCCCGCACCGCCACGTCCCGCCAGCCCAGCATCGGGTGCTCGACGACGGTCCCGGACTCCCGGTCCACCCAGCCGCCGGCGGCGAACCCCACACCGAGCGGCCGGTGTCCCGGCAACCCGTCCAGCAGGGCCGCGAGCGCGTCGGCGGCCCGTGCCAGTACCAGGGAGGGATCGGCGGAGTCGTGCCCCAACTGCCGCTCGGCCAGCACCCGTCCGCGCAGATCGAGCAGCGCGACCGTGGTGTACGGCACGGCCACATGGACTCCGCCCACCACGAACCGGGAGTCGTCCAGGTCGACGGGCACGTGCGGGCGGCCCACTCCCTGGGACCGCCGGGGCACGACGGCCTCGCGGATGAGCCCGAGTTCGGTGAAACGGGCACAGTAGTCGGTGACGGACGCCGGGGACAGCCCGGTCAGCCGGGAGATGGTGCTGCGGGCCACCGGGCCGTGCTCCAGCACGGACCGCAGGACGACGCTCGCGTTCGTCCGGCGCCGGTTGCTGTCGGCGGCACGGGGGACGGGGGAGGTGAGAGGTGGGGCCGCGGTACGGGGCATGGTGATCTTCCTGGGGAACGGGTCCGACACTGCGCCGTCTCATGCTGTGAGGCGCGCCGGAGCCGCTCCGTCCGCCTCAGGGGCGGCGACAGGTGGCCGTGCCCACGCGTCGCAGGTCGACGTGGCGACGCGACGAGAAGTACCGGGACTGGGCGACCATGCGCTCGAAGCTAGCAAAACGGGCCGACGCTGCCCAGACGGCGACCGACGGGCGAGACGGCACCCGTCCAGATCCACGGCCGGATTGGCGGAACCCTACAGAGCCGGCTCACCGTTCCCCCGTAGCCGACGCCACCTCACCTCAGTGACCGGCATCACGCCGGACCGGGTGTAACCCGCACCTTTTGTGGAGAGCCCACCACCCCCGGCCCGCCCCCTTTGTCGAGCGCTGACGGTGATCGGTCCGCAACCCCTGGGATAGCGTCACGATGTCCCCGACTGCCCTCACCCGCGGAGTCCCCATGAGTACCGCTGCCGCCGCTGTTCCCGCCCGCACCGGCCAGGTCCTCGCCGACCTGCTCCCCGCCTCCCGCGTCCGGGACGCCGTGCTCGTGCTCGGCGGTGCCGCCCTCACCGGGATCGCCGCCCAGATCGCCGTCCCCGTGCCCGGCTCGCCGGTGCCGGTGACCGGGCAGACCTTCGCGGCCCTCCTCGTCGGCACCGCGCTCGGTGCCGGCCGCGGCCTCGCCGCCCTCGTCGTGTACGCCGTGGCCGGTCTGGCGGGCGTGCCGTGGTTCGCTGAGGGCGACTCAGGTGTGTCGGTGTCCTTCGGCTACATCCTCGGCATGCTGCTCGCGTCCGCCGCCGTGGGCGCGCTGGCCCGCCGCGGCGCCGACCGCTCCATGTGGCGCATGGCGGGCACGATGCTGCTCGGCGAGGCGATCATCTACGCGATCGGCGTCCCGTACCTCGCCCTGGCCGCCGGCATGAGCGCGAGCGCGGCGATCGCCGCCGGCCTCACCCCGTTCCTGCTCGGCGACGCCCTGAAGGCGGCCCTGGCGATGGGCGTACTGCCGACGGCCTGGAAGTTCGTCAACAAGGGCTGATCCACAGGTGGTTGTGGAGCAGGGGAGGGTGGGGCGGATTCCGCCCCACCCTCCCCTTTCTGTCACCTGCCACCGTCGATCAGACCTGCGGCTGCTGGGGCCGCCGCTGGGACCACCAGATGCCCGCCGCCCCCGCGGACAGCAGTGCCGCGCCGACCGCGCCGAGCGGCAGCAGGTCACGCGCGGGGCCCGTCCTGGGCAGTTCGTCGCCGCCGGGTGCCACCGGCTTGTTGTCGGTGCCGAGCAGCAACGGGGTGGCCGGGGCGTTCGGCGACGGGTTGGTCGTACCGAACGGGACCGGGCCCTGCTGCCAGTACGTCGTCGACCCGTCGGCCGTCTGCACGGGCAGACAGATCTTGCCGGTCTTGCCCAGATCGAACGTCGCGTCGACGTCGTACGACGTCGACTTACCGGCCGCGAGATCGCCGACAGCGCAACTGAAACCGCTGTTCGAACCCTCCGGAAGATCCCCTTCGGTAATCTCCGAACAGCCTTGAACGTTCTTGACCGTCATGCCGTCGAATCCGACGACCAAAAGCCTGATCTCGCCGCTGGCCTTGCTCCCCTCGTTCTTTACCGTGGCGGTGAGCGCTGTTTCCTTCGAACTGTTGTCGACCGAGATGCTCTCGGGCAGCTGTGTGGTCAACTTGACGCCTGCCGGCGCTTCGTCAACGGCCTTTCCCCCTTTGCTGCTCCCGGGTCCCTGGTCATCCGCGCTGGCGGTGAAGGAAAGGATCATCACGGCAGAAAAAGATGCCGTGAGCAGCGATCCCGCGATGACCGTCGTGCGACCAGAACTCATGTTCGTCCCCCTTGGATCCCCCTGGACCGCGCCTGAATTCGCAGTCCTTGAAGAGGTACCACAAGATTTCTCCGCACTATGCTGGTACGGCACGAAGTGTGACCATTGTGATTCTGGTGGGGCGTGCGTTGAGGGGGTGCAGAGGATTGCCGGGGAATATGGGCGGCGGTGCTCCAGGGCTGGTGGTGACGGGCCGATATCGGCTGGTCGAAAGTATCGGTCAGGGGGGAATGGGGCGGGTGTGGCGAGCCGTCGACGAAATGCTCGACAGGCCGGTGGCCGTCAAGGAAATGCGGATCGACGGACTCGACGCGGAGGACACCCGCACCCGCCGCGAACGCACTTTGCGTGAGGCCAGGGCGACGGCCCGGATCGACCACCCCAACGTCGTGCGCGTGTACGACGTGGTGGACGAGGGCGAGCGGCTCTGGATCATCATGGAGCTGGTCGCCGGCCGCTCCCTCGAACAACTCCTGGTCCAGGACGGCCCGATGGGCCCGGGCGACACGGCCCGGCTGGGCCTCGGCCTGGTCGCCGCACTGCGCCAGGTGCACGCCGGGGGCGTACTGCACCGGGACATCAAACCGGGCAACGTCCTTGTGGAACGACGCGACCAGCGGGTCGTCCTCACCGACTTCGGCATCGCCGCGATCCAGGACGCGAAGGCGCTCACGATGGTCGGGATGCTCGTCGGCTCCCCCGACTACATGGCACCGGAACGCGTCTCCGGCCGGCACCAGGGCCCGCCGTCCGACGTCTGGTCCCTCGGCGCGACGCTCTGCGCGGCCCTGGGAGGCCGCTCCCCCTTCTCCCGCGAGACCACCCTGGCGACCCTCCACGCGGTCCTGTACGAGGACCCCGAACTCCCCGCCACCGCAGGCCCGTTGCACGACATCCTGGCCGCCCTCCTGGAGAAGGACCCGTCGGCCAGGCCCGCACTGGAGGACGTGGAACGGGCACTGCTGCCGGTGGCGTTCCCCGAACCCGAACCCGAACCCGAACCCGAGCCGGAACCGGAGCCCGAGCACGCGCCGGAGACCCCCGAGTCTCCGAACGGACCGGACACAGCGTCCCCAACTCCCGTACGGGCGAACGCGGACGCACCGACACCCGCATACCTGGACGCGTCACTCGTACAGGCCGCCCAGCAACAACCGTCACAGACAGCGGAACCGGAGCCACAACCGGAACCGGCGCCGGAGCAGCGGGAGTCCGAGCCCCCACCGCCCGAGGACGCCGTCCCCGCCGCGCGTACGGCCGCCACCCCGGTACTGGGAACCCCTTCCCGTGAAGGCTCCAACGCCTCCACCGAAGTCCCCTCCGAGATACGTTCCGAGGTCGGTTCGGCGACCCCCGCCCGGAGCGCCGTACCGACGGCGGGACCCGTCGGAATACGCAGGGCCGGGGTCTCGCTGGTCCGGGCGCAGGCGGTGACGGAGAGGCGCCCGGCGGAACAGCACCCGCAGCACCGTGAGTTCCGGCAGGCTGCGCGGGAGGCAGCCGCCCTCCCGACGGCCTCGCGCACAGCGCCCCCGGCGCCACCGGCACCACCGGGAATGCCGCCTGGCGAACTCCCGGGCCCCGCGGTCCCGTCCGCCCCCCGGCGAGGCCGTCGCCGTATGGGCCTAGTGGCCGCGGGTGTGGTCACCGCGGGAGCCGTGGTCGGGATCGTGCTCGCGTCGACCGCGGGATCGCCCGACGGCAAGAACGCGGCGTCCCCGTCGTCGTCGGCCCCCGGGTCGGCATCGGACGCACCCTCGGCCCGGCCGTCGGGCACCCCGACCCCCGAACCGACCACCCCCGAACCCACCGTCGAGGGCACCTCCCGCCCCCGTACCCTGCCGCCCGGCACGCACGAGGAGGCGGGCGGATACGCGTGGGCGACGCCCGAGGGCTGGCGCCGGGACGTGAAGACGGGCGCCGAGGTGCACTACACGTCACCGGACGGCAGGCAGGAACTCCTGGCCAAGTCCTCCCTCGCGCGAGGCGACCTGCTGGAGACCTGGCAGGAGTCGGAGCGCAACGCCCGCCAGGGCCAGGACTACCGGAAGATCTCCCTCGCCCAGACGACGTTCCAGGGCCACCCCGCGGTCGTCTGGGAGTACACCTTCACGCTGGACGGCACCCACTGGCACGCCCGGCTGCTCGGCTTCGACGTCGAGGGGAAGTCGTACCAGATCAGCACCTGGTACCACGAGGAGATCGAGCCCCAGGCGGTGAAGATCTACGAACGGGTCAGGGAGTCGTTCACGGTGCTGTGAACGACTCCCTGAACACTCACGACTGCCGAACGAGCCGAACTAGCCGACCTTCACGACGTCGTTGACGTCGTCGCCGTCCTCGGCCGTGTCCGCACCCGTGTCCGGGCCGTCGGACACGGCGACCGTCCCGCGCCCGGTCTTCTGCCGAATGACGGCGATGACGAGGACAACAGCCGCGACCAGCAGCGACAGCAGCACGGTCTCGCGTCCGTCGTGCTCGGTGTCGGTGAGCATGTAGCCGAGGACGAACACGATGAGAGCGGCGGTCGCCCAGGTCAGATAGGGATACAGCCACATCTTCACGACGAGCTTCTCCGGGGTCTCGCGCTCGATGATCTTCCGCATGCGCAGCTGCGAGAAGCAGATGACCAGCCAGACGAACAGGGCGACGGCGCCGGAGGAGTTGACGAGGAAGAGGAAGACCGAGTCGGGGAACTTGTAGTTGAAGAAGACGGCGACGAAGCCGAAGACGACCGAGGCGACGATCGCCGCGAGCGGTACGCCACGGGAGGTGGTCCGCGCGAAGGCCTTGGGCGCGTCACCGCGCTGGCCGAGCGAGAAGGCCATGCGGGAGGCCGTGTAGAGCCCGGAGTTGAGGCAGGACAGCACCGAGGTCAGCACGATGAAGTTCATGATCTGACCGGCGTGCGCGATACCGAGGGAGTCGAGGGCGGCGACGTACGAGCCCTCCTCCTTGATCGAGGGATCGTTCCACGGCAGCAGGGTCACGACGACGAAGATCGACCCGAGATAGAAGACGGCGACACGCCAGATGATGCTGTTGGTGGACTTGGTGACGGCCCGCTGCGGGTCCTCGGACTCACCGGCGGCCAGCGTGGCGATCTCGCTGCCCATGAAGGAGAAGACGACGAGCAGTACGCCGGTGAGGATGGCGCCGGGCCCGTTGGGCAGGAAGCCACCGTGGTCGGTGAGATTGCCGAGGCCCGCCTTGTCGCTGTCGATACCGGGCAGCACGCCGAACACGGCGAGCCCGCCGATGATGACGAAGGCGCTGATGGCGACGACCTTGATGCCGGCGAACCAGAACTCGAACTCGCCGTAGGAGCCGACGGAGACGAGGTTGGTGGCGGTGAGCACCACCATCACGATGAGCGCCCAGGCCCACTGCGGTACGGCGGGTATCCACCCTTCGAGGATGGTGGCCCCGGCAGTCGCCTCGACGGCGAGCACGACAACCCAGAAGAACCAGTACAGCCAGCCGATGGAGAACCCGGCCCAGCGCCCGAGCGCCCGGTCGGCGTGCGCGGAGAACGAACCGGAGGTCGGATTGGCGACGGACATCTCGCCGAGCATCCGCATCACCAGCACGACGATCGTGCCGACGAGCGCGTACGAGAGCAGAATGCCGGGCCCGGCGGTACGGATACCGGAGCTGGACCCCACGAAGAGTCCGGCGCCGATGACACCGCCGATGGCGATCATGGAGAGATGTCGGTTCTTGAGCCCGGCCTGAAGACCGGAGGTCGGCTGCGAGGTCATGGGGGAATTTCCTTTGCGCCGGATGAGCGGTGATGAGCGGGCGGGACGCGGGTGCCGGTAGGGGCGGCGTAAACAGTTGGTCCAGTGAATCGGAGGTAAAGGGATTCCTGAACCTTTGAATCCAGATTGTTACTTGAGGTTTTCTTGAGGTTCCATAGTGTTGCCGCCAGTTTTCGCGATCAGCACCCGGGGCTGCTGCCCCGAAACGCGCATGTCACACTCGTCCCATGCGCGTGTATCTCGGCTCCGACCATGCGGGCTTCGAACTCAAGAACCACCTCGTCGAGTGGCTCAAGGAGGCCGGCCACGACCCCGTGGACTGCGGCCCCCACATCTACGACGCCCTCGACGACTACCCGCCCTTCTGCCTCCGCGCCGCAGAGCGCACGGCGGCCGACCCGGAGGCCCTGGGCATCGTGATCGGCGGCTCCGGCAACGGCGAACAGATCGCGGCGAACAAGGTCAAGGGCGTGCGAGCGGCGCTGGCCTGGAGCGAGGAGACCGCGTCGCTGGGCCGCCAGCACAACAACGCCAACGTGGTCGCGGTGGGCAGCCGCATGCACACCCAGGACGAGGCGACGAAGTTCGTGGAGACCTTCCTGAACACCCCGTTCTCCGAGGACACCCGCCACATCCGCCGCATCGACATGCTGACGGCATACGAGACGACAGGCGACCTCCCGGAGATCCCGCCCCACCACCCCCAGCAGTAGCCTCCGGCGGTCAACGGGGGACGACTCAAGCTTCTTTACCCGCCCACCCGCCTGCACTGCTTCTCCAGCACAGGCGGTACTTCTCAAGCGACCGGTACTTCTTCGGCAACCGCTACTTCTCCAGCAACCGGTACTTCTCCAGCAACCGGTACTTCTTTGACGACCGGTACTTCTCTGAAGCGCCGGTCGGCACCTCCAGCCCGTCCGGCGTTTGAGGACGAGGCCGTTCAGGCCGACAGGGGGCCAGGGGGCAGAGCCCCCGGCGGGGTCCGGGGCGGAGCCCCGAGGCGAGGGCGACTTCGCGACGGACCGAGGCGGGTGGTGGGCGGGAAAACAAAAAACGAAAGGAACCCGCACCGTGCCGGAAGGGCACACGATCCACCGGCTGGCCCAGGACTACACCGCCCGCTTCGCCGGCAGGACGGCCCACGTAACCAGCCCCCAGGGCAAGTTCACCGACTCAGCCGCCCTGATCCACCGCACCGTCCTCAACGGCGCCGACGCCCACGGCAAACACCTCTTCCTCCGCTTCCGCGAAGCCGACTGGATCCACATCCACCTCGGCCTCTTCGGCAAGGTCACTTTCGGCGACGCCCCCGCCCCGCCCCCCACGGACACGGTCCGCCTCCGACTCGCGAACAGCACCTCGTACGTGGACCTCCGGGGCCCCACCACGTGCGCCCTCATCACGGACACCGAGAAACAGGCGATACACGACCGCCTGGGCCCGGACCCCCTCCGCGAGGACGCCGACCCCGACACGGCCTACAACACCCGCATCAGCCGCAGTCGTACGACCATCGCCGCCCTCCTCATGGACCAGAAGGTCATCGCGGGAGTGGGCAACGTCTACCGCGCCGAGGTCCTCTTCCGGCACGGCATAGACCCGTACCGCCCCGGCAAGGACATCACGGCCCCCGAGTGGAACGCGCTCTGGACCGACCTGGTCGACCTCATGCGCGAGGGCGTACGCAACAACCGCATCGACACCGTCCGCCCGGAGCACACCCCGGAGGCGATGGGCCGCCCGCCGCGCGTCGACGACCACGGCGGCGAGGTCTACGTCTACCGCAGGGCCACCATGCCCTGCCACCTCTGTGGCGGCGAGATCCGCACCGCCGATCTCGCCGCCCGCAACCTCTTCTGGTGCCCGGGCTGCCAACGCAAGTGAGCCGGCACCGGACCGGGCGTCAGAACCCGTGCGACAGCCAGGGCGTCACCACCGACCCGAACGCCACCGAAGCCTCGGCCAGCGCCCCCTGCCGAACCTCCTGCACCCGCCCGGCCGCCCCCAGCGCGGCCAACGGCACACCCCCGAGGTAGGCCGCCCCCAACTCCCGTACGGACAAAGCGAGATCAGCCGCATCCTCCGTACGCCGGCATACGGCCCCCTTGGCGTCGCCCGTCAGCCGCCACCTCCCCGTGTTCCACGGACAGAAGGCATCCTCGACCTCGAAGACCACATCCACCGGCGCCTGGTACGTCCGCGCCTCCAACGCGGCCCCCACGTCCACCAGTCGTACGTACAGCGCGTCCCGTCGCCGCAGCCCGCACCGCCGGATGTCCGACACCATGTGATGCCAGGGTTCCTCGACGGGCCGCCCACGCGCGACGATCTTCGACGTCAGGTCGAGATCGAACAGGAACCGCCACACCGCCGCGTGCGAAGCGGCATCAACCGCCTCCATGTCCTCCACCACGACCGCGCTGTTGGACCCACTGACATCCCAGTCGGGCTTGACCCGGAACCGAGCGAACCCCACAACATCGGCGCCCTGCCCGTGCCCCCGCTCGGCAACCACGCACTGCAGGGGCGAAGCCCCGTCCCGCTCGCCCTCCGGATCGATCACCCAGCCCCGCGCCCAGCCGGGCATCCGCGCCAGCATCCCCGGCCGCTCCGGAACCCGACGCGCGTACACCGCCTCACAGTCGTCAAGGGCCTCGACGGGTACGGCGTACCGCAGCCGTACGTCATCGGTTCCGTCCGGCACCGCCAGCCGTACACGCGTCGTGTCGATCTCGACGGTCAGCGAGTGCGTGGCGAGGCCGTACCCGAACCGCCCGTAGATGGCGGGCTCGGAGGCCGTCAGCACGGCCAACGGCTCACCCCAGCTCCGTACGTCGTCCAGCTGCCGTCGCATCATCGAGCTGAGCACCCCGCGCCTGCGATGCGTCCCGGCCACGCCGACCATCGTCACACCGGCCGCCGGCACGGAGGCGCCACCGGGTACGGTCAGCCGGAAGGTGAAGGCACTGGCACTGCCCACACACGCGTCACCGTCCCAGGCGCCCACGGAACGGTCGTACTCGGTAAGTGATTTCCACAACTCCCGCTCCTCGGCGGACTCCGGCATTCCGCCGAAGGCACGGAGCAGGTTGTCGTACCACTGATCCCAGTCGTCAGGCCGCAGCGCCCGCACATCGGGCGTGGCAGAGGTCCTGGAGGTCCCGGAGGTCGTCATAGACCATGACTACCAGGGCAATGCGGGACGAGCGAGGGAATTTCTCCCTCGGGGCCTCGGACCGGCCTCCGGTGGGTTTCACTGTGAAGTTGAACCTCGGACGGGGGACAAGTGGGACCTCCCGTGCCAAGCAGCTGGTCCGATGGATAGGGTCCCGAACTAATGGCAGCAGGACGAGGGCGGCGCGCGGAAGCCGAGACGTTCACGGCCCGGATGAAGAAGCAGGTTCACCGGGTCCGCACCGGCCTGCGCAGATCCGCCGTGGACTACTTCCGGGGCGACGGATCGGACTGGATCGCACTCGCCGGTCTGTTCATCACCATCCCGGTCATCGCGGCCATGACCCTCGCCAACTCGGTGTGGTGCTCACCGGCCCTGCTGGTCCTCCCGATCGTCACCGGCGGCCTCCTGCTGCGCCCGGCCAGCCTGCTCGGCCTGTACGCGGCGGCGGCCACGGCACTGATCGTGGAGTCGGTGAAGCTGGGCCCGTACACGGAGGGCCCGAGCCGGGTCACTCCGGGCGTGGTCCTGGTGGTGGCGGCCTGCGGTTTCTTCGGTCTCCTCATCGCCCAGTTCCGCAGCCGCGTCGGCGTCCCCTGGCGGCGGGGCGGCACGATGCTGTTCGACCTGCGCGAACGCATCCGCGTCCAGAGCAAGCTCCCGCAGCTGCCGCAGGGCTGGCACCGGGAGATGGCGCTGCGCCCGGCGGGCGGTCAGTCGTTCTCGGGCGACTTCGTGGTGGCGGCCCGGACGAACGGGGGCCGCACGATGGAGGTCGTCCTGACGGACGTCTCCGGCAAGGGCATGGACGCGGGCTCCCGAGCCCTTCTCCTCTCTGGCGCCTTCGGCGGCCTGCTGGGCTCGCTGCCGCCCCACGCCTTCCTCACCGCGGCGAACGGCTACCTCCTCCGCCAGGACTGGGACGAGGGCTTCGCGACCTCGATCCACCTCGTCCTGGACCTGGACTCGGGCGACTACGAAATCTTCTCCGCAGGCCACCCCCCGGGCCTCCAGCTCAGCGCGGGCACGGGCCGCTGGGAGGAGAAGGCCGCGGAGGGCCCGCTGCTGGGCGTGTACGACGGAGCCCAGTTCGACCCCGTCAAGGGCTCGCTGCGCCCCGGAGACGTACTGATGCTGTTCACGGACGGCCTGGTGGAGACGTCGGACCGGGACATCGTCGAGGGCATAGACCGCCTGACAGGCGAGGCCGACCGCTACGTCGCCGGCGGCTTCCACGGCGCGGCCTGGCACCTCATCGAAGCGGTGGCCAAGGACGTGAACGACGACCGCGCCCTCCTCCTGATCTGCCGAGAGGGCCCCACAGCCCAGGCAACGATCTGACGCCCACTGGCCGGCACGCTTCAGGTCGGCCGGTTCCCCTTCGGGTTCGCGCCGGGCGGTACCTCTTCAGCGCGGGCCCGCATTTCCAGCCCGTCCGGCGTTTGAGGCCTACTCGCTTCAGCTTCTTTCCCGCCCACCCGCCCCCGCCGCTTCTCGAGCGGAGGCGGTACCTCCGAAGCGCCGGCCGCCTCTCCACCCGGTCCGGCGTTTGAGGCCTACTTGCTTCAGCTTCTTTCTCGCCCACTCGCCCCCGCCGCTTCTCGAGCGGAGGCGGTACCTCCGAAGCGCCGGCCGCCTCTCCAGCCCGTCCGGCGATTGAGGACAAGCGCCTTCAGCGCGGCCGGGGGTCTGGGGGCGGAGCCCCCAGGTCGAGGATGGGACGGGTAAGGGCGGCGGGGGCGAAATAATTAGGCACCCACCCCGCAGCCAACGGCCCCAACACCGCCAGCACCAGCACATACCCGGCGATGAACGGAGACAGCCGCGCGTCCAGCCCCGCCCCCGCAGCCATCGTCGCCAGAATCAACGCGAACTCCCCCCGAGCCAGCAACGTCGTCGAGATGACCGAGGCCCCCCGCGCCCCGAATCCGTACACCCGCGCCGCACCCATCCCCGCCAGCACGTTCATCACCAGCGTCACCGCCACCGCCGCCAGCACCGGCCACACCACCACCGGCAGATCCCCGGGGTCGATCGACAGCCCGAACGCGAAGAAGAACATCGCCCCGAACGCGTCCCGCAACGGATGCACCAGCTTGCGTATGCGCTCCCCGGACGCCGTACTCCCCAGCATCAGCCCCACCATGAACGCCCCGATCGCGTCCGCGACCCCGAACCACTCGGACACCCCGGCGACGAACACCGCCGCCCCGAGGAACGAGATCACCAGCAACTCGTCGTCCTCGACGGCGAACAGCCGCCCCACGACCCGCGTACCGAACCGTGCGGCGAGCGCCAGCAACAACAGGAACGCGAAGGCCTTGCCCCCGTCCAGCACAGCTGCTCCCACGGAGTCGGCGCCCGACAAAATGGGCTGCAGCGCGGCGAGATACAGCGCGAGGAAGATGTCCTCGACGACGATGATTCCGAGGATCGGCTTCGCCTCGGGACTGCCCAGCCGCCCGGTGTCGACCAGCACCTTCGTGACGATGGCCGACGACGATATGCCCAGCACCCCGGCGAGGACCAACGCCTCGGAGGTGCCCCACCCGAGGGCGAATCCGAAGCCCAGGCCGGCGCCGACGTTCAGCGCGAGATACGTGCCCCCGGCCAGCGCCATCCGCCGCCCGCCCGCCTGAAGGTCGTCCAGGTGGAATTCGAGGCCGAGATAGAAGAGCAGCAGGACCAGCCCGAGCGCGGAGAGCATCTCCATGTCGTGCGGGTCGGAGAGCAGCACGATGCCGGGTGTGTGCGGGCCGAGCAGAATCCCGGCCAGGATGAAGAGAGGGATGGTGGGCAGTCCGATCCGGCTGCCGAGCCGGGCGAGGACCGCGGCGGCGAGAAACGCGCCGCCCATGGCGATCAGAGTGTCCGCGTGGCCGATGAGCTTGCCTCCGAAGTCAAGAGAGCGTCAAGACATGGTCAATACTTACTTTACCAAACGATCCTCGGGGTCTGCCGTCCAGTCGCTGCCCTCCTGAAATCCGGCCCCGCCACGACACACTGACCGGATGACCGGAACACCTTCGAATGTGGAACGACTGCTGACCCTGGCCGAGGTGGAGGCCCAGGCCCGTGCCGCGCACGCGGGGCAGACCGACAAGGCGGGGCGCCCGTACGCGGAACACCTCCAGGCCGTCGCGGAGGGCGTACGCGCGCGGGGAGGCGACGACGAGCAGATCGCGGCGGCCTGGCTGCACGATGCCGTGGAGGACGACGCGCTGCCCGAGCGCTGGCTGGACGAGGCCGCGCTGTCCCGCCGTACGAAGGACATCGTGCTGGCCGTCACCAAGCGCACGGGGGAGGCGCCCGAGGCGTACGCCCGGCGCATCCTCGGGACGCCGGGCGCGCGCCTGGTCAAGGAAGCGGACCTGGCACACAACGCGGACCCCGCCCGCCTCGCCGTCCTGGACGCCCCGACCCGCATCCGGCTGACCGATAAATACGCCAATATGCGCGCACTTCTTGGCCTTTAGGTCCGCAGACGGGTCGGCCGGGGTCGTCGCCGACGTCCGGTGTGGCGGAGGTGATCTACGTGATCGCGGTACGGGCGGCGCGTATCGATCGAGCCGGTGGGGCCGATGATGCGTCACCGGCCGCATACCGTGGCCTGGTTGGTGGCACGATGGATCTGGCGGGGGTGCGGGAGAAAGCATCACCGGGCCGGGAGTGAACCGACCGTAGGGTGTGATCAGTTGTGGCCATTTCGTTGTCAGTGGTGCTGATGTTGGGAATCATCCTGGTGGTGCTGATTCGCGGAGGTTCGATCAAGGCGGGCCCGGCGGTCGTCGCCATACTCTTCGGCTTCTTCCTCGCCTCGACAGGCATGGCCGACGACATCCAACGGTTCCTGAACTCGATAGCCGACACGATCAACGAGATCCAGTTCTGACCGGCCGTCGGGAGCCAGGAACTGCGAGAACTGTTGAAAACACGACTGGCCCGGTTCCGAGGAACCGGGCCAGAGGCGACACAGAGCGGGCGACGGGAATCGAACCCGCGTAGCTAGTTTGGAAGACTAGGGCTCTACCATTGAGCTACGCCCGCACACGCGCGCCGCAGGTCAGGTGACCGCGGCACAGAAGCATCGTAGCGGTTCGCGGCCTCTCGACGCACACCCCGTTTCCGGGACGTGCCCGCACTCGTGAAATGCGGCAACCGCACTGCCTGCGGCCATGTACCCTACGTGTCGCACCAGACGGGGTGTGGCGCAGCTTGGTAGCGCGTCCGCTTTGGGAGCGGAAGGCCGTGGGTTCAAATCCCGCCACCCCGACCACGTGCCGGACCACCGGCAGGACCATCTTCAAGATCACCTTTTGGGGCGTGTACCGCCTGCGGCTAGTATGCAAACTGCGCGCCCGTGTGTCTGCACTGTTACGTCTCTCAAGGGCCGCTAAACCACTGGGACTCGGCCGACCTGGCAGACGCCATCGGCAGAGGACATCGGCGGAACCCCGCAGAACCCCTAGAAGTCAGCCCCCAAGGAGACCGAACCGTGAAGAGCGCCGTGGAGACCCTGAACCCGACCCGGGTTCGGCTCAGCATCGAGGTGCCCTTCGAGGAGCTCAAGGACAGCCTCGACGCGGCGTACAAGAAGATCAACCAGCAGGTCACGGTGAAGGGCTTCCGGAAGGGCAAGATCCCGGCGCGCATCATCGACCAGCGGTTCGGCCGCGGTGCGGTTCTGGAGGAGGCGGTCAACGACGCGCTCCCGAAGTTCTACACCGAAGCGGTCAACGAGGCCGAGCTCAACGTCCTGGGCCAGCCCGAGGTCGACATCACGGAGCTGAAGGACGGCGAGACGCTGAACTTCACCGCCGAGGTCGACGTCCGCCCGACCATCGAGATCCCGGACTACTCCGGCATCGAGGTCGAGGTCGACGCGATCGAGGTCACCGAGGAGGACATCGACAAGTCGGTCGAGCAGCTCCGTGAGCGCTTCGCCGCCACCTCCCCGGTCGAGCGCGCCGCCCAGGACGGCGACGTCGTGACGCTGGACCTGGAGGCCAAGGTCGACGGCGAGGTGCTGGAGGACGGCGTCGCGAGCGGCGTCTCCTACACCATCGGCTCCGGCGAGCTGCTGGACGGCGTCGACGAGGCCGTGACGGGCGTGGAGGCCGGTGGCGAGGCCACCTTCACCTCCGAGCTCAAGGGCGGCACCGCGGCCGGCAAGGAGGCCGAGGTCACCGTCAAGGTCACCCAGGTCGCCGCCCGCGAACTGCCTGCCCTGGACGACGAGTTCGCCCAGCTCGCCTCCGAGTTCGACACCCTGGAGGAGCTGCGCGCGGACAGCCGCAAGCGCCTCGAGAACATGAAGCAGTACGACCAGGCCACGCAGGCCCAGGAGCGCGTCCTGGAGAAGCTGCTGGAGCTCGTCGAGGTGCCCGTCCCCGAGAAGCTCCTCGCGGACGAGATCAACACCCGCAAGCACAACCTGGAGCACCACCAGCTCGGCCAGATGGGCCTCGACCTCGAGAAGTACCTCGAGATCCAGGGCAAGACGGCCGAGGAGTTCGACACCGAGACCGAGGAAGCCGCGGTCAAGGGCATCAAGACCCAGTTCGTCCTCGACGAGCTGGTCAACAAGGAGAAGCTGAACGTCAACCAGGAGGAGCTCACCGAGCACCTCATGCGGCGCGCGGCCTCCTCCAACATGTCGCCCGACCAGTTCGCCCAGGCGGTCGTCGAGGGTGGCCAGGTCCCGATGCTCGTCGGCGAGGTCGCCCGCGGCAAGGCCCTCGCGGTCGTCGTGGAGTCCGCCACGGTCAAGGACACCAACGGCGAGATCATCGACCTCGACGACGAGGAAGAGGACGAGACCACAGAGGCCACCTCCGAGGAGACCCCGGCCGCCGAGGCCGAGGCCACCGAGGACAAGCCCGAGGCCTGAAAACCACGGCACCTCTGAAACACGCACGACGACAGGCCCCCGGGGACTTCATGTCCCCGGGGGCCTTGTCGCGCCCCTGAAGGGGCGCGGGGAACTGCGCGACAAGCCCCCACGGCCCGCAGCCGACCCACTCCCGGCGGAGCCACGGCGAGAAGCAGCAGGGGGCCCGGGGCACAGCCCCGCGACGCCCACCGAAACCCCGCCCACCACACAGCCGACCCCCGCCGGAAACCCTGCTCAACCCAGCGGAGCGCATGCGCTCACAGCGAACAGTTCCATTCCCGGGATTCCCCGGAGGGACCCGCGCGTTAGGGTCCATGAATACGAGGGCAGGGGAGTTCCCGATAACCGCCGGACAGCCCCACGCCCCGGCAGAACACGTGAGACGGCCCGGCGCCGTCGTAAGACGAGCAGGTGGATACGACGTGACGAATCTGATGCCTTCCGCCGCCGGCGAGCCTTCCATCGGCGGTGGTCTCGGCGACCAGGTCTACAACCGGCTGCTCAACGAGCGGATCATCTTCCTCGGCCAGCCGGTCGACGACGACATCGCGAACAAGATCACAGCGCAGTTGCTGCTCCTTGCCGCCGCTGACCCGGACAAGGACATCAACCTCTACATCAACAGCCCCGGCGGCTCGATCACCGCGGGCATGGCGATCTACGACACCATGCAGTTCATCAAGAACGACGTGATGACCATCGCCATGGGCCTCGCCGCCTCCATGGGCCAGTTCCTGCTCAGCGCGGGTACGCCCGGCAAGCGCTTCGCGCTGCCGAACGCCGAGATCCTGATCCACCAGCCGTCCGCCGGCCTCGCCGGTTCGGCCTCGGACATCAAGATCCACGCCGAGCGGCTGCTGCACACCAAGAAGCGCATGGCCGAGCTCACCTCGCATCACACCGGCCAGACCGTCGAGCAGGTCACCCGGGACTCGGACCGCGACCGCTGGTTCGACCCCGAGGAGGCCAAGGCGTACGGCCTCATCGACGACGTCATCGCCACGGCTGCAGGCATCCCGGGCGGCGGCGGCACCGCGGGTGCGGGCTCGTAAGTGCCCTCATCGCCCTCCAGCCCCCGCCTCAGCCCCTTTCAGGAGACATCGTGAACGACTTCCCCGGCAGCGGCCTCTACGACCGTACGAGGGCGGCTCAGGCCGCCCAGGCTCAGTACACCGGCCCCAGCGCCGAATCCCGCTACGTCATCCCGCGCTTCGTCGAGCGCACCTCGCAGGGCGTGCGTGAGTACGACCCGTACGCGAAGCTCTTCGAGGAGCGCGTGATCTTCCTTGGCGTGCAGATCGACGACGCCTCCGCCAACGACGTCATGGCGCAGCTGCTGTGCCTGGAGTCGATGGACCCCGACCGGGACATCTCGGTCTACATCAACAGCCCCGGCGGCTCCTTCACGGCGCTCACTGCGATCTACGACACGATGCAGTTCGTGAAGCCGGACGTTCAGACGGTCTGCATGGGCCAGGCGGCCTCGGCCGCCGCGATCCTCCTCGCGGCCGGTACGCCGGGCAAGCGCATGGCGCTGCCCAACGCGCGCGTGCTGATCCACCAGCCGTACTCCGAGACCGGCCGTGGCCAGGTCTCCGACCTGGAGATCGCGGCCAACGAGATCCTCCGGATGCGTGCCCAGCTGGAGGACATGCTGGCCAGGCACTCCACCACGCCGATCGAGAAGATCCGCGAGGACATCGAGCGCGACAAGATCCTCACGGCCGAGGACGCGTTGGCGTACGGACTGATCGACCAGATCATCTCCACCCGGAAGATGAACAACTCAGCGGTTGCCTGACGTATAGCTGTATCGTCTGCTGCCCCTTGGCACGGTTTGACACGGAGCACGTCAAAGTGAACCGCGCCAAGGGGGGCCCGAACGGGGGGGCAGGCAAGGTACCGTCGGACATAAGGCAGCACCAGGAGCCGCTGGACCTAGGCGTCTCCCAGGCGAAGGGGAAGCACACCGTGGCACGCATCGGTGACGGCGGCGATCTGCTCAAGTGCTCGTTCTGTGGCAAGAGCCAGAAGCAGGTCAAGAAGCTCATCGCAGGCCCCGGTGTGTACATCTGCGACGAGTGCATCGATCTCTGCAACGAGATCATCGAGGAAGAGCTCGCGGAGACGAGCGAGGTCAGGTGGGAGGAACTCCCCAAGCCTCGTGAGATCTACGAGTTCCTCGAGGGCTACGTGGTCGGGCAGGAGTCGGCCAAGAAGGCCCTCTCCGTCGCGGTGTACAACCACTACAAGCGGGTCCAGGCCGGTGAGAACGGCGGCGGTCAGAGCCGCGAGGACGCCATCGAGTTGGCGAAGTCCAACATCCTCCTGCTGGGCCCCACGGGCTCCGGCAAGACCCTCCTCGCGCAGACCCTCGCGCGCATGCTGAACGTCCCGTTCGCCATCGCGGACGCGACGGCGCTGACGGAGGCGGGGTATGTCGGCGAGGACGTCGAGAACATCCTGTTGAAGCTGATCCAGGCGGCGGACTACGACGTCAAGAAGGCCGAAACCGGAATCATCTACATCGACGAGATCGACAAGGTCGCGCGGAAGAGTGAAAACCCGTCGATCACGCGTGACGTCTCCGGCGAGGGAGTACAGCAGGCCCTGCTGAAGATCCTCGAAGGTACGACGGCCTCCGTCCCGCCGCAGGGCGGACGCAAGCACCCGCACCAGGAGTTCATCCAGATCGACACGACGAACGTCCTGTTCATCGTGGGCGGTGCCTTCGCGGGCCTGGAGAAGCTCGTGGAGTCCCGCGCGGGTGCAAAGGGCATCGGCTTCGGCGCCACGATCCGCTCCAAGAAGGAGCTGGAGGCGAAGGACCGCTTCGAGGACGTCATGCCCGAGGACCTGGTGAAGTTCGGCATGATCCCCGAGTTCATCGGTCGTCTCCCGGTCATCACGTCGGTCCACAACCTCGACCGCGAGGCGCTCCTCCAGATCCTGGTGGAGCCGCGCAACGCCCTCGTCAAGCAGTACCAGCGCCTCTTCGAACTCGACGGCGTGGAGCTGGACTTCGAGCGCGAGGCCCTGGAGGCCATCGCCGACCAGGCGATCCTGCGCCAGACCGGCGCCCGTGGCCTGCGCGCCATCATGGAGGAGGTCCTCCAGGCGGTGATGTACGAGGTCCCGTCCCGCAAGGATGTGGCCCGAGTCGTCATCACGGCGGACGTCGTCCTGAGGAACGTGAACCCGACCCTGATCCCGAGGGACGCCCGCGGGCGTGGCCCGGGGGAGCAGAAGACGGCGTAACAGCAGGGCAGCTCAAGGGAATTGAGCCAACTGTAAAAGCAACTGCGGAGGGGCCCCGGTCTGTTGACCGGGGCCCCTCCGCAGTTGTCTCAGGTTCGCAGGCGAGGCGTGTCAGGCCTTGACGCGCACATCGGCGCGGAGCTTCGCCGCGAGCGCGGACGCGTCCTCCAGCGAGGCGCCCCCGCCCGCGGTGATCGAGGCGAGGTCGTACGAGACGACGTAGCTGAGGGTGCTGTGGTCACCCCAGATGCAGAGCGGCATACGCGTCGTCCTACCGGCGTCGGTGCTCTCGATGTGCTGGCACTTCATGACGCCGTTTTCGAA
Organism: Streptomyces sp. NPDC020898; assembly: GCF_044333925.1. NCBI lineage: Bacteria > Bacillati > Actinomycetota > Actinomycetes > Kitasatosporales > Streptomycetaceae > Streptomyces > Streptomyces sp. NPDC020898. Next base: position 1,193,995 of record NZ_JBIRRV010000001.1, on the reverse strand, counting down.
GCCCGAGGGCGTGAACGCCTGCGGGCTGCCGACGAGTTTGCCGCCGAAGGAGGAGTCCTTCTCCGACTCCGTCTTCATCTGGGTGAACATGGCGTCGACGACCGTCTCCGGGTCGTCGATCGTGCCGTACACACCGGAGAACATGAGGTTCTTGGTGGTGAGTCCCGACCCCGACTTGTAGCCCGCGCTGACGTTCTTGGGGTTCTGCACACCCCACCCCTCGGCTTCCTTGATCTCCGAGTCGGTCATCGCGTCGGCCGATTCGCCGCTGCTCTTGTACGTGCCGCCGATCACGGTCGCCGGCGCCGTCAGCTTGTGCGCCCCGTCGTCGGCGATGTCGCCGCTGCCCGAGCCACCACTGCCGCCGAACACGAAGTACGCCCCCACAGCGACCGCGGCCACGGCCGCCACCGCCCCGATGACGATCCCCGTCGTCTTCTTGCCGCCACCGGACGCCGGCGGCTGCGGAACCCCGTACGGCGCCTGGCCGTACGGCGGTTGCTGACCGTAGGGGGGCTGCTGGCCGTACGCGGTGGGCTGCTGCGGGGCCTGCGCCGGGTAGCCGTAGCCCGGCTGGGCCGGGGGAGCCTGCTGGGGGTAGCCGTAGCCGGGCTGGGGAGCCGCCTGCGGTGCTTGGGGTGCCTGTGGCGGCTGACCGTACGGACCCGGCTGGGCGGGCTGGCCGTACGGCCCGGGCTGCTGTGGCGGTCCGCCGTACGGGCCCGGCTGGTTGTGGCTCATCTCTGGGTTCCCCTCCAGATGCTTATGTGTTCCTGACATCCTCGCGCAGGCCAGGGGCGGGAGTTGCCGCGGGTGCCCCACCGTTACGAAAGAATCGTGTTTCGGGACAGGGCGGTGACGCCTCTAAACTGACCGGGTGACCGAGAACGCTCAGCAGCAGCCAACAGCGCCCATCACCGAACTGCCGACCCAGTACGCGCCGGCCGAGGTAGAGGGGAAGCTGTACGAGCGCTGGGTGGAGCGCGGTTACTTCGCCGCCGACGCGAAGAGCGACAAGCCCGCCTACACCATCGTCATCCCGCCCCCGAACGTCACCGGCTCCCTCCACCTGGGCCACGCCTTCCAGCACACGCTCATGGACGCCCTCACCCGCCGCAAGCGCATGCAGGGCTACGAGTCGCTGTGGCTCCCTGGCATGGACCACGCCGGTATCGCCACCCAGAACAAGGTCGAGCAGCAGCTCGCCGAGGAGGGCAAGTCGCGCCACGACCTGGGGCGCGAGGAGTTCGTCGAGCGCGTGTGGCAGTGGAAGGAGGAGTACGGCGGCAAGATCCTGGGGCAGATGCGGCGCCTCGGCGACGGCGTCGACTGGAGCCGCGAGCGGTTCACGATGGACGAGGGGCTGTCGAAGGCCGTCCAGACGATCTTCAAGAAGCTCTACGACGACGGCCTCATCTACCGTGCCGAGCGCATCATCAACTGGTGCCCCCGCTGTCTGACGGCCATCTCCGACATCGAGGTGGAGTACCAGGAGGATGCGGGCGAGCTCGTGTCGATCAGGTACGGCGAGGGCGCGGACAGCCTGGTCGTCGCCACCACCCGCGCCGAGACGATGCTCGGTGACACCGCTGTCGCCGTCCACCCCGACGACGAGCGCTACAAGCACCTCGTCGGCAAGCAGATCAAGCTGCCGCTGACGGACCGGTCCATCCCGGTCGTCGCCGACACGCATGTCGACCCGGAGTTCGGCACCGGTGCCGTCAAGGTGACGCCGGCCCACGACCCGAACGACTTCGCCATCGGGCAGCGCCACAACCTGCCCAACATGACGATCATGGACGAGCACGGTGTCATCACCGTCCATGGCCCCTTCCTCGGCCTGGACCGCTTCGAGGCCCGCTCCGCCGTCGTCGGCGCGCTGCGCGGACAGGGCAGGATCGTCGCCGAGAAGCGCCCGTACACGCACTCCGTCGGGCACTGCTCGCGCTGCTCCACCACCGTCGAGCCGCGCCTGTCCCTCCAGTGGTGGGTCAAGGTCGAGACCCTGGCCAAGGCCGCCGGCGACGCGGTCCGCGACGGCCGGGTCACGATCCACCCCGAGGAGATGTCCAAGCGCTACTTCGACTGGGTCGACAACCTCAACGACTGGTGCATCTCACGCCAGTTGTGGTGGGGCCACCGCATCCCCGTCTGGTACGGCCCGGACGGCGAGGTCGTCTGCCTCGGACCCGACGACGAGACACCGACCGGCGAGGGCTGGACCCAGGACACGGACGTCCTCGACACCTGGTTCTCCTCCGGCCTGTGGCCGTTCTCCACCCTCGGCTGGCCGGAACAGACCCCGGACCTCGAGAAGTTCTACTCGACCGACGTTCTGCTCACCGGCCACGACATCATCTTCTTCTGGGTCGCCCGGATGATGATGTTCGGCCTGTACGCCATGGACGGCGAGGCCCCGTTCAAGACCATCGCGCTGACCGGTCTGGTCCGCGACGAGCGCGGCAAGAAGATGTCGAAGTCCTTCGGCAACGTGGTCGACCCGCTGGACTGGATGGACAAGTACGGCTCCGACGCCGTCCGCTTCACCCTGGCCAAGGGCGCCAACCCCGGCACCGACGTCCCGATCGGCGAGGAATGGGTCCAGGCGTCCAGCAAGTTCGCCAACAAGATCTGGAACGCCACCCGCTTCGCGCTGATGAACGGCGCCACCATCGAGGGCGAGCTCCCGGCTGCCGAGCAGCTGACCGCGACCGACCGCTGGATCCTCTCCCGCCTGAACAAGACGATCGCGCAGGTCGACGCGTACTACGACGACTACCAGTTCGCGAAACTCGCCGACGCCCTCTACCACTTCGCGTGGGACGAGGTCTTCGACTGGTACGTGGAGCTGTCGAAGACGACCTTCTTCGCGGGCGGCGAGCAGGCCAAGGTCTCCGGCCGGGTCCTCGGCGAGGTCATCGACGTCATGCTGCGGCTGCTCCACCCGGTCGTCCCCTTCGTCACCGAGACGCTGTGGACCACGCTGACCGGCCGTGAGTCCCTCGTCATCGCCGAGTGGCCGACCGACAGCGGCTTCCGCGACGAGGCGGCCGAGGCCGAGATCGGTACCGTCCAGGCCGTCGTCACCGAGGTCCGCCGCTTCCGTAAGGAGCAGGGCCTCCAGGACGGCCAGAAGGTCCCCGCCCGCCTCACCCTCGACGGCACCGCGCTCGCCGCGCACGAGGCGGCCATCCGCCAGCTGCTCCGCCTCCAGCCCGAGGAGGACGGCTTCCACGCCACCGCGACCCTCCCGGTCGCCGGCGCCACGGTCGCCCTCGACCTCTCCGGCACGATCGACGTCGCCGCGGAGCGCAAGCGCCTCGCGAAGGACCTCGCGGCGGCGCAGAAGGAACGCCAGCAGGCCGACGCCAAACTCGGCAACGAGGCGTTCCTGGCGAAGGCCCCGGACAACGTCGTGGACAAGATCCGAGGTCGGCTGACCAAGGCGAACGAGGACATCGCACGCATCCAGGCCCAGCTGGAGGGCCTGCCGCAGGCGTAGGAGTTTGTACGGTGCGACAGGCCCCGGAACTATGAAGTTCCGGGGCCTGTCGCGCCCTGAAGGGGCGCGGGGAACTGCGCGACCAGCCACAACGAGACCCGCACTCGCCCCACAAACCCCTCCACCCCACGCCGTAGGCGCCCCCCTCCGTAGACTGACCCCGTGAGCGACACCGACCCCTTCGACGAGATCATCGACGCCGAGACCGACCGGGACCCCGACCTCGCGGTCATCGAGGCCGGCAGCCGCACCCTGCGCACCCAGGGCGGAGCCCCCAGCGCAGACGTGCCGGCCCGACCGCAGGACCCCGAGATCGACCAGGCCCTGCGTGCGGTCGAGGCGGAGCTCGCGACACGCTGGGGCGAGACCAAGCTGGAGCCGTCCGTCAGCCGTATCGCCGCGCTGATGGACGTCCTGGGGGAGCCGCAGCGCGCGTACCCCTCGATCCACATCACCGGCACCAACGGCAAGACCTCCACCGCCCGCATGATCGAGGCCCTCCTCGGCGCCTTCGACCTGCGCACCGGTCGGTACACCTCCCCGCACGTCCAGTCGGTCACGGAGCGGATCAGTCTCGACGGGTCGCCGATCTCCGCCGAGCGGTTCGTCGAGACGTACGAGGACATCAAGGCGTACGTCGAGATGGTCGACGCCCAGCAGGAGTTCCGGCTCTCCTTCTTCGAGGTGCTGACCGGCATGGCGTACGCCGCCTTCGCCGACGCACCCGTGGACGTGGCCGTCGTCGAGGTCGGGATGGGGGGCACCTGGGACGCCACCAACGTCATCGACGCGGATGTGGCCGTCGTGACGCCCATCGACCTCGACCACACCGACCGGCTCGGGGAGACGCCCGGTGAGATCGCCGGCGAGAAGGGCGGCGTCATCAAGCAGGACGCCACCGTCATCCTGGCCCAGCAGCCCGTAGACGCGGCCCAGGTGCTCCTGAAGAAGGCCGTCGAGGTGGACGCCACGGTGGCCAGGGAAGGGCTGGAGTTCGGGGTCGCCGCCCGGCAGGTCGCCGTCGGCGGCCAGATGCTGACACTGCGCGGACTCGGCGGTGAGTACGAGGACGTTTTCCTGCCGCTGCACGGCGGCTACCAGGCCCACAACGCCGCCGTCGCGCTGGCCGCCGTCGAGGCGTTCTTCGGCGTCGGCACCCAGCGGCCCGAGCCCCTCGACATCGACACCGTACGCAAGGCGTTCGCCGCGGTGACGTCCCCCGGGCGGCTGGAGATCGTACGGCGCTCTCCCACCGTCGTGCTCGACGCCGCGCACAATCCGGCGGGCGCGCGGGCCACCGCGGAGGCCGTCGGTGAGGCCTTCGACTTCAGCCGGCTGATCGGTGTGGTCGGGGCCAGCGCGGACAAGAACGCGCGCGGGATCCTGGAGGCCTTCGAGCCGATCTTCGCCGAGGTCGTGGTCACGCAGAACTCCAGCCACCGCGCGATGGACGCCGACGAGCTGGCCGCCGTCGCCGTCGAGGTCTTCGGCGACGACCGCGTCCAGGTCGAACCGCGCCTCGACGACGCCCTGGAGGCCGCCATCACCCTCGCCGAGGAGGACGGGGAGTTCTCCGGCGGCGCCGTGCTCGTCACCGGCTCCGTCATCACCGTCGGCGAGACCCGACTGCTCCTGGGGAGGGGCTGACTTTCCGTGCGTACGCTCTGTGCTTCGACCCTGATCGGCGAGGTCTTCCTGATCGGCTTCGCCGGCCTCGTCGCCATGAAGGATCCCGACCTGTCCATGACGACCGTGTGGACGGTCAGCGGTATCGCCATGCTGCTGTGCGTGCTGCTGTGCGGTGTGGTGACCCGGCCCGGGGGTGTGCAGCTCGGCTGGGCGCTCCAGATCGGACTCATCGCGTCCGGGTTCATCGTCCCCACCATGTTCTTCATGGGGGTCATGTTCGCCGCGCTGTGGTGGGCCTCCGTGCACTACGGCAGAAAGATCGACGAGGCCAAGGCGCGCTTCGCCGCGCAGGCCCGGGCGACCAGTCCTGACGCTGCGTAACACCCGTTCGGACCCGCCCTGTAGCCTCTGAGCACCGCACACACGTGACCTCGAATGGAGCCACCCCCGTGACTCAGCGCACCCTCGTCCTCCTCAAGCCCGACGCCGTCCGTCGCGGCCTGACCGGCGAGATCATCGGCCGGATCGAGCGCAAGGCCGGCTGGCGGATCACCGCGCTGGAGCTGCGCACCCTGGACCAGGAGACGCTGGAGCAGCACTACGGCGAGCACAAGGGCAAGGTCTTCTACGAGCCCCTCGTCGAGTTCATGGCCTCAGGCCCCGTCGTCGCCCTGGTCGTCGAGGGTGAGCGGGTCATCGAGGGTGTGCGCGCACTCGCCGGGCCCACCGACCCCATCGCCGCCGCCCCCGGTTCCATCCGGGGTGACTACGGCGTGATCGTGCGCGAGAACCTCATCCACGCCTCCGACTCCGAGGAGTCCGCCGAGCGTGAGCTGAAGATCTTCTTCCCCGGCCGCGTCTGAACCCGTCCTGGGCATCGGCGTACGGCCGGTGAATTTTTTGCGCAGTTTCTGTTGGCATGGTTTCTGAGGAACCGTCACTTCACCGGATGTCTGACCTGGGACGGCCGTCGAAAACCGGCCGTCCTCCGGCATATGCGCGCCGATCGGGGGAACGGCTACCCCCGAACGCTCGTCTCCAGAAGCGGGACGGCACAGCGCATGCTGACAATGGCGAAGACCCTCGCGCGGTGTCCGTGCAGGCGAGACTACGATGTAGACCTCGCAAGCTTTCATGCCACCCGCACCCACTTCGCCACCCCAAACCAAAGCCATCACACGCTTCACTTGGGAAGGCCAGACGAATCCTGATGGGGAACTCAATGTCGTTCATCGGCCGCGACATGGCAATCGACCTCGGGACGGCCAACACGCTGGTGTACGTCAGGGGTCGCGGGATCGTACTCAACGAGCCGTCCGTCGTCGCGATCAACACCAACACCGGTGGCATTCTCGCGGTCGGATCGGAAGCGAAGAAGATGATCGGTCGGACGCCCGGCAACATCGTTGCCGTGCGCCCGCTCAGGGACGGCGTCATCGCCGACTTCGAGATCACCGAGCGGATGCTCCGCTACTTCATTCTGAAGATTCACAAGCGGCGGTATCTCGCCCGCCCCCGTGTCGTCGTCTGTGTGCCCTCGGGCATCACGGGCGTCGAGCGCCGCGCCGTCATCGAGGCCTCGTCCCAGGCCGGCGCACGCCAGGTGCACATCATCGAGGAGCCCATGGCCGCGGCCATCGGTTCCGGCCTGCCGGTCCACGAGGCCACGGGCAACATGGTGGTGGACATCGGCGGCGGCACCACGGAGGTCGCGGTCATCTCCCTCGGCGGCATCGTCACCGCCCAGTCCATCCGCGTCGCGGGTGACGAACTGGACAGTTCCATCATCCAGCACATCAAGAAGGAGTACTCCCTTCTACTGGGTGAGCGGACTGCCGAACAGATCAAGATCACGATCGGTTCGGCGTACGACCTCGACAACGACGAACACACCGAAATCCGCGGCCGGGACCTGGTGTCCGGGCTGCCCAAGACCGTCGTGATCTCCGCGGCCGAAGTGCGCAAGGCCATCGAAGAACCGGTCAACGCGATCGTCGACGCCGTGAAGACCACCCTCGACAAGTGCCCGCCCGAGCTGTCCGGCGACATCATGGATCGCGGAATCGTTCTGACCGGCGGCGGCGCCCTGCTCCGCGGGCTCGACGAGCGGCTGCGCCGTGAGACCGGCATGCCCATCCACATCGCCGAGGACCCGCTGGACAGCGTGGTGCTCGGCTCCGGAAAGTGCGTGGAGGAGTTCGAGGCGCTCCAGCAGGTGCTGGACGCCCAGCCGCGCAGATGACGTAACTCTTCGATTCCGCCGTACGAGATGATCTCCTCTCGTACGGCGGATCGTTGATATAGAGGCATAAGCTCCCACAAAGCACTGCCCCATGCCCCAAGCCCAACTGCCACAACAGCATGAGCTTCTATGAGGAAGGCACGGCCGCCGCACGTGAGGGACACACGAGAGAGCCGGCTGCTCCTGGTGCTGCTGATCGCCGTCGCGTTCGCACTGATCACGGTGGACATCCGCGGCGGGGAGGACTCACCGGTCGACGGTGCCCGGCAGGCCGCGGCAGCCGTTTTCGGCCCGGTCGAGGACGGTGTGGCCACCGTGGTCGACCCGGTCGGCGACGCGGTCTCCGCGGTACGCGACTCCGGTGACCGGCACGACCGCCTCGCCACGCTGGAGAAGGAGAACGCGGCGCTCAAGGCCCGCCTCGGCAGCGACGACCGCAACCGCAGCAGACTCAACCAGCTCAACACGATGCTGAAGTCGGCCGGCGCCGGACAGTACGGCATCAAGGGCGCCGAGGTCATCGCCATAGGAGCGGCCCAGGGCTTCTCCTGGACGGTCACCATCGACATCGGCGCCAACGACGGCATCAAGCGCGACATGACCGTCCTGAACGGGGACGGACTCGTCGGCCGCGTCACCACCGTCGGACCCGGCACCGCGACCGTACTGCTCGCCAACGACCCCGACTTCACCGTCGGTACGCGCATGGAGGGCAGCGACGAACTCGGCTTCGCCTCCGGGCAGGGCGACCGCCCGCTGCGCGTCCAGCTCCTCAACGGCAAGGCCAAGGTGAAGAAGGGCGACCGGCTCGTCACCTTCGGCTCGCAGGCCGACAAGCCGTTCGTGCCCGGCGTACCCGTCGGGATCGTGTCCCGGGTCGATCCGTCCGGCGGTGACCTGACCCGCACGATCTACGTCACGCCGTTCGTCGGCTTCACCAAGCTCGACATCGTCGGTGTCGTCGTCGAGGCCCCGCGCACCGATCCGCGCGACACCGTTCTCCCGGCCAAGCCGAGGCCGACCCCGACGCCGACGGTCACCGTGACGGTGACACCCTCTGCGCCGGCCGCCGACGGCCAGTACCAGCCAGAGCAGTAGGAGCTGAACTCCCCATGCGTTTCAACCGGATGCTCCTCTCCACCACCCTGGTGATCGTCGCCATGGTGATCCAGGTGAGCGTCCTAGCCCGCCTGCATCTCCCGGGTGCCGTCCCTGACCTGCTGCTGCTGACCGTCCTCGGCCTCGCCCTGGTGTACGGCCATGTCGGCGGCGCACTCGTCGGCTTCGGCGCCGGACTCCTCGCCGACCTCGCCCCGCCCGCCGACCACGCGGCCGGTCGCTACGCCCTCGTGCTGTGCCTCATCGGCTACCTGGCGGGTCTCGTCAAACCCGAGAACGGGCAGCTCAAGTCGGCCACCGGCCCGATGGCCGTCGTGGTCGCCGCCGCCGTCGGCACGACCCTGCTGTACGCCGGTGTCGGCGCCCTCGTCGGCGACACCGCCGCCCGCCATGTCGGCCTCAGCAGCCTGCTGTTCACGGCCGCGCTGTACGACCTGCTGCTCGCGCCGTTCGTGGTCCCCGGCATCATGTTCCTGGCCCGCAGAGCGGAGAACGATCCGCTCGCGGAGACCAACTCCTCGGCCAAGAAGGCCGACATCTCCTCGGGCTGGCTCTCCTCCGGCACCGGCCTGCGCATCGGCAGCCAGCGCGGCGGCCTGAAGGTGAAGGCGGCCCGGGCGAAGTCGGCCCGCGCCGGCCGCATCAAGGGGGTCAAGCGCCTGTGACCGCGTGGGAGTTCACCCGAACGGGTTCGCGGGGGCGGAACGCGGCCTCACAGGTCGGCCGTTCATCATTCGTACGCGCACACACGTCGGCGCTCTGAGAGGGGGAGGCAGCACCAGTGACCAACATTCCCGAGACCGGCCGGACGCCACGCGTCCAGATCCGGCTCGTCGTCATCCAGATCCTCGTCCTCTCCCTCCTCTGCACCCTCGGGGGCCGCCTGTGGTACCTCCAGATCCGCGAGGGGGACGCCTACGCCAAGGAGGCGTCCGGCAACCACGTCCAGCAGGTCGTGCAGCCCGCCGTACGGGGATCGATCCTCGACGCGCGCGGGGTGCCGATCGCGGACAACGAGACACGCCTCGTCGTCTCCGCCTCGCGGACCGAGCTGCTGAAGATGAGGGACGACGGTGACGGCGTCCTCGCCAAGCTCGCCGGAGTCCTGGGCATGAAGCCCAAGGACGTGATGGACAAGGTCCGGCTGTGCGACGCCAAGACGCCGCAGCCCTGCTGGAACGGCTCGCCGTACCAGCCGATCCCCATCACCGACGAGGCCACCGCCCGCCAGGCCCTCCAGATCCGCGAGCGCTCCGAGGACTTCCCCGGCATCACCGCCGAGCCCGCGGCCGTGCGTCGCTACGCGGGCCCCGGCGGGTCCAACACCGCCCAGGTCCTCGGCTACCTCTCCCCGGTCACCGACGAGGAGATCACCAAGGCGCAGGACACCGACTCGCCGTATCTGCGCTCCGACCAGGTCGGCCGGTCCGGCCTGGAGCGCCAGTACGACAAGCAGCTGCGCGGCAAGGCAGGCGTCACCCGCTATGAGGTCGACAACCTCGGCCGCGTCATCGGCACCGCCGAGGCGGACCCGGCCCAGTCCGGCTCCAACCTCGTCACCAGCATCGACGCCCGCGTCCAGCGGGTCGCCGAGTACGAGCTGAACTTCGCGATGAAGGAAGCCCGCAAGGGCTACGACGACAACACCAGCGAGAACTACAAGGCCGACGCGGGCGCGGTCGTCGTCATGGAGTCCAAGACGGGGCGGGTCGTCGCGATGGCGTCCAACCCGACGTACGACCCGAACGCCTGGGTCGGCGGCATCTCGGCCAAGGACTACACCAAGCTGACCGGCAAGAGCTCCAACTACCCGCTGCTCAACCGGGCGATCCAGGGCCAGGCGGCCCCCGGCTCGGTCTTCAAGGTCATCTCCACTGCGGCCGCCGTCAACGCGGGCTACCCCTTCGACGGGAACTACGACTGCTCCAGCTCGTACTCGATCGGCGGCCAGGTCTTCAAGAACTACGAGTCCAAGGGGTACGGCCCGATCAACCTCGGCCGCGCCATCGAGGTCTCCTGCGACACCGTCTTCTACCGCCTCGCCCACGACCAGTGGGCGAAGGACGGCGGCCTGAAGCCGAAGAAGACCGCCGGGAACTGGTTCTACAAGACCGCCCACCAGTTCGGCCTCGGCGCCGAGACCGGCATCGACCTGCCCAACGAGGTCGCCGGCCGCGTCCCGGACCGCCAGTGGAAGCAGGACTACTGGAAGGCCAACAAGGCCTCCTGGTGCAAGTACGGCAAGAAGGGCGGCACGTACGCCCAGCAGATCGCGTACGAGAACTGCCTCGAAGGCAACCTGATGCGCGCCGGTGACTCCGTCAACTACTCCATCGGCCAGGGCGACATCCTCGTCACCCCGGTCCAGATGGCCACGATCTACTCGGCGATCTCCAACGGCGGCACCCTGTACGACCCGACCGTCGGCAAGGCCGTCATCAGCGCCGACGGCAAGTCCGTCGAGGAGATCGCGCCCAAGTCGCACGGCAAGCTGCCGATCTCGAAGGCGACCCTCGGCGACATAGACGGTGCCCTTGAGGGAGTCGTCACCCGTGGTTCGGCGGCCTGGCGGTTCGGCGGCTGGCCGCAGGACAAGATCCCGATGCACGCCAAGACGGGTACGGCCGAGGTCTACGGCAAGCAGACCACCTCGTGGTTCGCCACGTACACCAAGGACTACACGATCGTCATGACGATCTCCCAGGGTGGTACGGGCTCCGGCGCCTCCGGCCCGGCCGTCCGCAACATATACGAGGCGCTGTACGGGGTCTCCGAGGACGGCACGATCGACAACAGGAAGGCGCTGCTGCCCACCCCGCAGAAGAGCCTGCCGAAGATCGACACCGACGGATCGATCGACGCCCCGAAGATCCTCCCGTACGTACCGGAGAAGGAGGAGGCCACCGAGCAGACCCTCGCGCTCGCGGGCGGACAGCTCCCGCCCGCCACGGTCGCGTCCGAACGGGCCGGAGGCAACCGCAGCGGCCGACGGGCCCACGGCGGCCGAAGGCGCAGGCGCGGGCGGAGTGCGCGAAGTACGCAGAGGAAGCTGTCATGACCGGCGCGAACACCTTCTCCGTCTCCGGCTACGGCCCCGAACGCTCGTCCCTGTCCCGGCTGCTGGCCCGCGACTCGCTGGCCCGCAGGCTGGACTGGCCGATACTGCTGTCGGCGCTCGCCCTGTCCTTCATGGGCGCGATCCTCGTCTACTCGGCGACCCGTAACCGCACCGAGATCAACCAGGGCGACCAGTACTACTTCCTGATCCGGCACCTCATGAACACCGGCATCGGGTTCTGCCTGATGATCGGCACGGTCTGGCTCGGCCACCGCAACCTTCGCACCGCGGTCCCGATCCTGTACGGCCTCTCGGTCTTCCTGATCCTCATGGTGCTCACCCCGCTCGGCGCGACCGTCAACGGCGCCCACGCGTGGATCGTGCTCGGCGGCGGCTTCTCGCTCCAGCCCTCGGAGTTCGTGAAGATCACGATCATCCTGGGTATGGCGATGCTCCTCGCGGCCCGCGTCGACGCGGGCGACAAGGCCTATCCCGACCACCGCACGGTTCTCCAGGCCCTGGGCCTGGCCGCCGTACCGATGATGGTCGTCATGCTGATGCCCGACCTCGGGTCGGTCATGGTCATGGTCATCATCGTGCTCGGCGTGCTGCTGGCCTCCGGCGCCTCCAACCGCTGGATCTTCGGACTGCTCGGCACGGGCGCCCTGGGCGCGGTCCTGGTCTGGCAGCTCGGGATCCTCGACGAGTACCAGATCAACCGCTTCGCCGCCTTCGCCAACCCCGAACTCGACCCCTCCGGCGTCGGCTACAACACCAACCAGGCCCGGATCGCGATCGGTTCGGGCGGCCTGACGGGGACCGGGCTGTTCCACGGCTCGCAGACCACGGGCCAGTTCGTCCCGGAACAGCAGACGGACTTCGTGTTCACGGTGGCGGGGGAGGAGCTGGGCTTCGTCGGCGCGGGACTGATCATTCTCCTCCTCGGCGTGGTCCTGTGGCGCGCCTGCCGTATCGCCCGCGAGACGACCGAGCTGTACGGCACGATCGTCGCCGCCGGGATCATCGCGTGGTTCGCCTTCCAGTCGTTCGAGAACATCGGGATGACCCTGGGGATCATGCCGGTCGCCGGTCTGCCACTGCCCTTCGTGTCGTACGGAGGATCGTCGATGTTCGCCGTGTGGGTGGCGGTGGGGCTGTTGCAGTCGATCCGGGTGCAGCGGCCGATGTCCGCGTAGGGGTGGCTTCGGGGTGACGTCGGGGCGTCGTCCGGGGGAACGGCAGATGTGCCCCGGACGGCCGGTAAGCGTACGTGGGGACTGCCGCCGTAGCCGGATCGTGACTAGATTCATTTCATGGCGGACACAAAGCGGGAAATCGAGCGGAAGTACGAATCCGACGACAGTGGACTGCCCGACCTGACCGGCGTCGCCGGAGTCGCGGACGTCATCGACAAGGGCACCACTGAACTCGACGCGACCTACTACGACACCTCGGACCTGCGTCTGGCCACGGCGTCGATCACACTGCGCCGCCGCACCGGCGGCTCCGACGCCGGCTGGCACCTGAAACTCCCCGTCGGCCCCGGTGTACGGGACGAGATCCAGGTCCCGCTCTCCGACACCCTCCCCGACGAACTGGCCGGCCTGGTCCGCGCCCGGGTCCGCGAGGGACAACTCGTGCCCGTCGTGCGGCTGCGCTCCGCGCGGGACGTACGCGACCTCGTCGACGCCGACGGCCGGCAACTCGCCGAGGTCGGCGTGGACACCGTACGGGCGGACCGGCTGTTCGGCGGCGAGGGCACCGCGCAGTGGACGGAGATCGAGGTGGAGCTCGCCGACGGCGGGGACCCCCGCTTCCTGGACAAGGTGGAGAAACGCCTGCGCAAGGCGGGCGTACGGCCGTCGAAGTCCGCGTCGAAGCTGGCGCGGGCGCTGGCGGAGACCAAGGGCGGACACCCCCGGCCGAAGGCCGAGCCCGCCGAGCCCGTCACCGCCGGCGACCATGTCCTCGCCTACGTCCGAGCCCAGCGGGACGCCATCGTCGAGCTCGATCCGGCCGTGCGCCAGGACACCGAGGAGTCCGTGCACGACATGCGGGTCGCCACGCGGCGGCTGCGCAGCACGTTCAAGTCCTTCCGCACGGTCCTCGACCGGGAGGTCACCGACCCGATCGGCGACGAGCTGAAGTGGCTCGCCGGCGAACTGGGCGTGGGCCGCGACCAGGAGGTACTGGCCGAACGGCTGGGCACGGTCCTCGACGAACTGGCCCCCACCCTCGTCCACGGCCCGATCCGCGACCGACTGGGCACCTGGTCCAGGGCCGAGTCCGGAGGAGCGCGCCGACGGCTGCTCGGCGTGCTGGACTCCCCGCGCTATCTGACGCTCCTCGACACCCTGGACGCCGTGGTCGCCGACCCGCCGGTGCTCGAAGCGGCGGCGAAGAAGCCGGAGAAGGTGCTCACCAAGGCCGTACGCAAGGACTTCTCGAAGGTGTCCGCGCTGATCGAGGAGGCCATGGAACAGCCGTCCGGCACCGACCGCGACCTCGGGCTGCACGAGACGCGCAAGAAGGTCAAACGCACCCGCTACGCGGCCGAGACGGCGACTCCCGCCCTGGGCGGCCCGGCCAAGGCCCTCGTCAAGTCGATGAAGTCCCTCCAGAGCCTGCTCGGCGACCACCAGGACAGCGTCATGGTCCGCACCACGCTGGGCGAGCTGTCCGCCGTGGCGCACGCGGCGGGGGAGAACACCTTCACGTACGGGCTGCTGTACGGGCGCGAGGAGCGGCGGGCGGAGCGGGTGGAGGAGACGGTGCCGGAGGCCTGGGGGACCGCGAAGAGCGGAATGGACGTCTGAGGGCGAACGGGGAACGCGGGCCGGGAGATCCTCGGCGGTACGGCGGGTGTCCCGGGCCGCGTTACGCTGAATGACCACCCCTGTCGGTCCACGGAAGTGCGAGATGTCAGCCGAATCGGTCTTCCCGCAGCTCGAAGCTCTGCTCCCGCATGTGCAGAAGCCCATCCAGTACGTCGGCGGCGAACTGAACTCCACAGTCAAGCCGTGGGAGGACTGCGACGTCCGCTGGGCGCTCATGTACCCCGACGCGTACGAGGTCGGTCTGCCCAACCAGGGCGTCATGATCCTTTACGAGGTACTGAACGAGCGCGAGGGCGTGCTCGCCGAGCGCACGTACAGCGTCTGGCCGGACCTTGAGGCGCTGATGCGGGAGCACGGCGTCCCCCAGTTCACGGTGGACGGCCATCGGCCGGTGAAGGCCTTCGACGTGTTCGGCCTCTCCTTCTCCACCGAGCTCGGCTACACGAACATGCTGACGGCCCTGGACCTGGCGGGCATCCCGCTGGAGTCCAAGGACCGGACGCTCGACGACCCGATCGTCCTCGCCGGCGGCCACGCGGCCTTCAACCCCGAGCCGATCGCGGACTTCATCGACGCGGTGATCATCGGCGACGGCGAGCAGGCCGTGCTCGACATGACGGAGATCGTCCGCGCCTGGAAGGCGGAGGGCCGTCCGGGCGGCCGCGAGGAGGTCCTGTTCCGCCTCGCGAAGACCGGCAACGTCTACATCCCGGCGTTCTACGACGTGGAGTACCTGCCGGACGGCCGGATCGGCCGCGTCGTACCGAACAAGAGCGGTGTGCCGTGGCGGGTCAGCAAGCACACGGTCATGGACCTGGACGAGTGGCCCTACCCCAAGCAGCCCCTGGTCCCGCTCGCGGAGACCGTCCACGAGCGCATGTCGGTCGAGATCTTCCGCGGCTGTACGCGCGGCTGCCGGTTCTGTCAGGCCGGCATGATCACGCGCCCGGTGCGGGAGCGGTCGATCACGGGCATCGGCGAGATGGTGGAGAAGGGCCTGAAGGCGACCGGCTTCGAGGAGGTGGGCCTCCTCTCCCTCTCCTCGGCCGACCACTCGGAGATCGGTGACATCGCGAAGGGCCTCGCGGACCGCTACACCGAGGACAAGATCGGGCTGTCGCTCCCGTCGACCCGTGTGGACGCCTTCAACGTGGACCTCGCCAACGAGCTGACCAGGAACGGCCGTAGGTCGGGTCTGACGTTCGCGCCCGAGGGCGGCAGTGAGCGCCTGCGCAAGGTCATCAACAAGATGGTGTCCGAGGAGGACCTCATCCGGACCGTCTCCACGGCGTACGGCAACGGCTGGCGCCAGGTGAAGCTGTACTTCATGTGCGGTCTGCCGACGGAGACCGACGAGGACGTCCTCCAGATCGCCGACATGGCGACGAAGGTGATCGCCGAGGGCCGCAGGGTCTCCGGCCAGAACGACATCCGCTGCACGGTCTCGATCGGCGGCTTCGTACCCAAGCCGCACACCCCGTTCCAGTGGGCCCCGCAGCTCTCCGCCGAGGAGACCGACGCGCGCCTCACGAAACTGCGCGACAAGCTCCGCGGCGACAAGAAGTACGGCCGCTCGATCGGCTTCCGCTACCACGACGGCAAGCCCGGCATCGTCGAGGGCCTGCTGTCACGCGGTGACCGGCGTATCGGTGCGGTGATCCGCGCGGTGTACGAGGACGGCGGCCGTTTCGACGGCTGGCGCGAGCACTTCTCGTACGACCGCTGGATGGCCTGCGCGGAGAAGACGCTGCCCGCGGTCGGTGTCGACGTCGACTGGTACACGACGCGTGAACGCACCTACGAGGAGGTCCTGCCGTGGGACCACCTCGACTCGGGCCTCGACAAGGACTGGCTCTGGGAGGACTGGCAGGACTCCCTCGACGAGACCGAGGTCGAGGACTGCCGGTGGACGCCTTGCTTCGACTGCGGGGTGTGTCCGCAGCTCGACCTCGACATTCAAATTGGCCCGACAGGCAAGAAGTTGCTGCCGCTGACGGTCAAGAAGGACGCTGCGACCAACGGACACACGCACTGACGTGAGTGAGGCGTGGGGGCGGATCGCGGAGGTGCTGGGGGACGGCGGCAGCGAGGAAGAAGTGGCTGCCGTCCTGAGGGCGCTGGGGGCTCGGAGAGACCGGCAGGGGATCGTGCGGAAGGTGCCGAGGACGCCGCTGCCGTCGCCTGGGGCCTCTTCGACCGTCCACTCTGAGGTGGAGTGGGTCTGAGGGCTGGAAGCCCCTGGAGCCTGTCGGCTGGTGGGTCTGAGGACTGACTATGGACGGGGTGAGCTGTCCGCCGTTGACGCGGAGACGTCCGCGCCTCGTTCCGGAGCGAGCTGGACCACGCCGACCCAGGGAAACTCGTTGGTCACGTGGACCGCCCGGACGTTCCAGCGGCCTGCCGGTACAGCCACGGGGGCTTGTTCTGGCAGCTCGGGGCGGTCGGGGTACGGCCGATCGAGATCTGCTCCGGCCTCGGCGGAGTCCATGAGCATCGCCGGGCCGTCCGTTTCCCATACTCCCGCTGCCTCCCACGCGGTGGTGGGGTCGTCCAGCAGCCTCTCGGCGGCCACGAGGAGCTCTGCGTCGGAGTCTGCGGCGAGCCAGCGCACGAAGGCCCTTCGTTCGGGCAGATAGCAGGTCCTGGCCGGCTCATCGCCCAGCACGAGGGCTCGCGCGCCGGCTGGGCCCACGTCGATCACAGCGGCGAGGTCTTCCACCGCGCACGCGCGGTCGTAGTCGTCCGGGTCGTCGGTGTCGCCGATGATCATTCCATCTTCCGTGCAGCCGCTCCACTCCTGCAACGCCGATACCGGTATGACGATGAGCGGGCCACCCATGGACGCAACCCAGTTGAGCTCCGGCTGTGTGCGGCGTGTGGATGCCGCGTCGTTCGATCTGTTCATGGCGTCAGGTTGCCGTATGCCTCTGACAACGCCTCGTTGAAGTGGATCAATGGCTGTCACCAAACCTCGCGGCCCAGGTGAGCAAGACCGGCATGCAGCCGAGGCGATCATGCACTGGGGAAACCGGGCTTGGGGCGGTGATCAGCAAGAGCACGTGGATCGCCGGGTGCTCTGGGACGTACAGGTCGTCCTGGGCGTCGTCTCCGGGGATCGCGTTGGGTTGGATCTCGATGCGTCCGCAGGCGCTGTCGGTGACGTGCTAGACGCCCCGGTAGTCGCTCTCGCGTTCGGTGAAGGTGACATCGAGGCGGTCGGCGACCAGCCGGGCCAACTCGTCCGTGGTGTGAGTGCTGGTGCCGTAGGTGTCTTGGTTGGTCATCGGTGCCCGACCTTATGCGACAGGAGTCTCCAGCCCCGTTGGGAGGGATGTTGTGTCCGCAGATGGTCACTTGGCCACAAGTAAGTAACAGCGGGAAGAAGTTGCTGCCGCTGACGGTCAAGAAGGACGCTGTGACCAGCGGACACGTGCACTGACGTGGGTGAGGCGTTGCGGGGCATCGTGGAGGCTCTTGGGGGACGGCGGCAGCGAGGAAGAGGCTGCTTGCTGTCCTGAGGGCGCTGAGGGCTCGAAGTGAGCGGCCGGGGGTTGTGCGGGCGCCCCCTCGGCTGCGGCGCCACCCACGCCCCGGATGCTCCGGCCGTCGGCCAACCGCTGTGCGCCGACTGCTACGACTACACAGCCCACGTCCTGTGGCACGCACACGCCTCCAAGCTGTGGGACCGGTTCGTCATCGACGTCCGGCGCCGCCTCGCCTCCTCCGTCGGCCTCGTACAGTCCCGATTCGCAGACCACACCCGACTGTCCTTCGCCCGCGTCGCCGAATACCAGAAACGCGCGGCCGTCCACGTGCACGCTGTCATCCGCCTCGACGGCCCGAACGGACCCGGCGACCAAACCCCGGCCTGGGGCACCGCGCAACTGCTCATCGACGCCGTACGCGGCTCCGCCGGACGGGTCCTCGTCCACACTCCCTACAGCCCGGCCGTGGGCGAACTGGTCTTGCGCTGGGGCGTCCAGGTCGACGTCCGGCAACTGCGCACCGGCGGCGACGGACCCGACGATGACGCCGTGGCCGCGTATGTAGCCAAGTACGTCACCAAAGGCGCCAGCGAGACAGGCGCCGGCACCGACCACAGACTCACCTCCTGGCAGGACATCGACGCTGCCCACGTGTCCGACCACGTCCGCACCCTGATGCGCACGGCCTGGCTCCTTGGCGGCCTTCCCGAGTACGAGCCGCTCCGCCTCCGCCCCTGGGCCCACACCCTCGGCTACCGAGGGCACATCCTCACCAAGTCACGCGCCTACTCGACGACCTACGCCGCGCTGCGTGCCGAACGCGCCCGGCACGTCGGCCACAACGACATCCCCGGCACGGTCGCCGATGTCTCTTGGCGTTACGTCGGCTCCGGTCGTACCCCCGGCGCCGCACTCATCGCCGCCGGAATCGCCGAAGACCTTGCCGAGTCTCGGAGGCTCGGCGCGGAGGTCAGACAAGAAGGGGAGTGGGGCCGATAACTCCTCTGCCCGAACGTGAATCTCGGCAGTCCCGGCGCCCGCCGGTGTCCCGGTCTGGCGACGATGGGACTTCGCGCCTGATCGAGAGTGAAATCGTGATCGTAGGTGAGGACGGTACGGAAGAGCCGTTCGATCCGGTGTTGTGGTCCGAGTGAGACAAGAGGCCGCCTCCCCTTACATCCCGGGGAGGCGGCCATGGTCGTGTGGTGGCTGGGCCGTGTCAGAAGACCTTCGCGAAGTCGTCTTCCTTGAGTATCAGCCGGTCTCGTACGTCCTTGGGGATCATGAGCTTCATGTGGATGTGCGGAGCGCGGACGCCCTTCACCTTGGTTCGTGTGATCTTGCACTTCACACCGACCCGAAGCAGGTCCGCAGACATGGCCTCCATGCCGCCCTCCTGCCAGCGATCCCGGAAGGTCTTGTCGTTGTGGACCTTCACCCAGCGGTCCTTGGTCGTTTCGGGGTCGATCGACTCCAGGTCGGCGATCAGCTTGTCCAAGGTTTTCTCTGCCTGCTCCTTGGTGAACCGCGTCTTCGCGTACCGGCCTCCGGGCTCCAACTCGCGCATGTAGTAAGCGATGGAGCCTTCCAGACGCTCGGTTTCCTTGCGAGCCTCGGCCCCTTTGGCGTACTCCCGTGTCTGCACCGGCTCCTCTCCGAGGACGGAGAGGACATCGGCGACAAGCCGTTCGTAGACGGCCATGGGGTGGGGTGTGCCCCGCCCGCCGCTCTTGCACTTCTGGCAACGGAGGTACTCGTACACCCCGAAGTTGTTCCTGGTCACCTGGACGATCATGTTGCTGTCGCAGTCGGCGCAGACGAGTACACCGAGGAACCTGGTGGCTCCGCCCTGCTGCCGGGGCGGCTGGTTCTTCATGCGCTTGTCGAGTGCTGCACCGAGACTGTCGAACTCGTCCTCGGTGAAGACGCCTTCGGCGACTCTGATCGGCTTGCCGTCATTGCCGAGGACCAACTTCGACCGACGCTGCCCGCCGTTCTTCAACTCCTCGACGCGGTAGCCCAGGAGCGCGGGATTCCTGAGCCTGCGCAGCAGAGTCGACACGGTGAGGCTGGGGTCGCACAGCCCGGATCGAACGAGGACCATGACCATGCGGCGGGCGGACACTCCACGGATCGCCATCCTGCGCGCCCAGTGCAAAGCGCGGTATGCGATGGGGTCGTGAACGAGAATGACTTTCCCGTTCTCGTCCACGGCCGTCATGTAGCCGTAGGCCGGTTTGCCGATCAGCCAGTCTTCCTGGGTCTTTGCGTAGTCCCAGAGGCTTGCCACACGGGTGCTGGTGTTCGCGGCCTCGATCTCCGCGATGCCACCGACGATGGTGACCATGATCTTCCCGGCAGTGGTGGTCAGATCGATGCTGTCGTTCTTGGAGATCAGGTTCTTCTCGTACTTCAGGGACCAGTCGATCATGGTGGCCAAGTCCGAGAGCCGACGGACGAACCGGTCGAGCTTCCAGAACATGAGGACGTCGAACTCGGGCGCGCGGTTGTTGAGCCAGTCGCCGAGCTGCTTGCGCTTCCAGGGGGGAACCTTCGTCGCGCTGACGTTCAGGTCGCTGGCGACGCCGACAACTCGGCACCCCTTCTCCCTTGCCAGCCTGCGGAGATCGAGTTCCTGGCGTACCGGTGAGGTGGTGTCGTCTGTCAGGACGGAGAGCCGGACGGATAGGAGCGCTCTGGGGGCGTCGTCAGGCAGTAACGCCTCAGACCTCTTCAGCTCGTCAAGTAAAGCCAGGTCGGCGGCGGTCCACTCTGCCTCGACGTCGTACGCCTTCTGCTCGGCTGCGCTCCGCTTGCGTGAGTATCTGCCCATGTCAGGTAGCGGGCACAGTCACTGAGTGGTGTGGCGCAAGGGGTGCCCGGTGGGTCGTCGACCCGTCGGGCACCCCTTTGCCTGTGGGTGCGCTGGCCGTCAGGCGCCCGTTAGGGGACTACGGTTCCGGCGTTGACGGCGTTGGGGGCCGGGCGCCTGTTCATCTCGACCCAGTCGTTGCCGGTCAGGGTGCCGCAATCCAGGGTCGCCGGATCGTCTTGGTTGTTGTCGAAGTCGCAGGTGATCTCGTAGACCCGGCCCGTGGTGGTGATGAGGTCGAACTGGATACCCCCTGACGCCTCGTGCTCGCCGACGGAGGCGCCGCAGGGGGTGCCCGCCGCGCCGCCCGCCGGGTAGCCCTCGTGGGTGCTGAGGTCGGTCCACAGCATGGGGTTGAGGGTGCTGCCCGTGAGGTCACGGATCCCCGCGTAGAAGCGTCCGTCGGCCGACAGCGCGGCGCGGTACTCGACGTTGCCCTGGGGGTGGAAGGCGTCGATGTCGGAGCAGGGGCCCGGTGCGCCCGGCGCGCCGGTGTCGCCCTTGGGGCCGGTGGCGCCCATGGCTCCGGGGGGACCCGTCGGGCCGGTGTCGCCGGGCTCGCCCTGGGAACCGGTGGCCCCCGTGGCGCCGGTGTTGCCCTTGGGGCCGGTCGGGCCGGTCGGGCCGGTCGGGCCCTTGCACTTGTCCTTGCCGTTCTGGGTGGCCGAGTCGGCGCGGTGCTTCGACCCCTGGTTCTTGCACTTGTCCTTGTCGCCGCCGCTGTAGCGGCTCGTCCCGGCGGTGGGGTCGCTCACCCCGCGCGCCGCTGCCGCGGCCGGTCCGGCCACGCTCGCGGCCAGGATCAGCGCGAGCGAGGTCGCCATTCCGGCCCTCTTGAACCTGTCCCGCGCCAGCGGCCCGAGAAGCGAACGCGTCCTGTACTCAGGACTCATCGATGTGCTCCTTGCCTCGACCGGTTCGGGTGATGTCCCGAATCCGAGTGCGAGCTATACCCGAGCGCGATGCATGGAGCGGTGATATGAGCAGATAGGTGAGAATTTATCAACGTATAGGACTAATCAGTGCGTTCGGATGGGTTACTCACGATCGGCGCCTTCCGCGTGTACGAGCAGAGGCACATCCGGCTCATGTCGCATTGGCGCCGTGAAACGGCAGACCCTTTGCCTCTGCATGATCGTCAAGAACGAATCGCGTGTGATCGAACGGTGCCTGAGCTCCGTACGACACCTCATCGACCACTGGGTCATCTGTGACACCGGCTCCACGGACGGCACGCAGGACCTGATCCGCCGGACGCTCGACGGCATCCCGGGTGAACTCCACGAGGAACCGTGGGTCGACTTCGGGCACAACCGGACGGGCAACATCCAGCGCGCCCTGGGCAAGGCCGACTACCTCCTCACCCTCGACGCCGACCACGTCATGCGCCAGGACGCCCCGCTGCCCCGCCTCACGGCGACCTCCTACATGCTGCGGTACGACACTCCGGGCACCCAGCACCGCTTCAAGCACCTCATGTGGGGCGACCGGCTGTGGCGCTACGAAGGCGTCACCCACGAGTACCCGTGCACGGACGAGACGGACGGGCCCGACGTCCAGGAGAACCTGGACGTGCTGGTCATCGAGGACCACGCCGACGGCGGCTGCCGCAGCGACAAGTTCGAGCGCGACGCGCGGCTGGCCGGAGGAGGTCTACTGCTCGCTGCTGGAGGCCGGCCTCCTCAGGGTCGACGCCCCGGAGCCGGACGACCTGCTCTTCACCAAGTCCTGGGTGTACCAATGGGGTCTGCTCTTCGGGTTCTCCATCACCGCCTACTGGGTGGGTGACTACGCGGCCTCGATCGAGGCGTGCGACACGCTGCTGGCCATGCCGGACCTCCCCGAGCCGATCCGCCGGCAGACCGTGCTCGACCGCGAGTTCGCCGTCGGCCGGCTCGTCGTCGCGGTGCCCGGGCCGTCGGCCGGCCGTCGCGGGCGGGAGCGGAGCACGGTGACGAGCGTGAATGAGGCGTAGCGACGGGGGACGGTTTCGCGCAGGTCGGCTGAGTTCGTGAAAGTCGCAGGTTTACGCGTGATGTCCCTCGTCCTGATCACTTTCCGGATACGCCGCATCCGGACAGGGGGTTGGCGCGTCTACGTCGGTATGGATCTGGAGAAACCGGCCACCGAGGCACCGCAGCCCGAGCGGCAGCGCGAACGGCAGCCCGAGGGGTGTCTCGTCGTGGCGATTCGCATCCCCGTGCGGATCGTCGTGCTCGTGCTGGTCGTGCCGGTGCGGATGGTGTGGGACGCGCTGGTCGCCGGCGGACGCCTCCTTACGGACGCGGTACTGCGGCCCCTCGGCCGGGCACTGGCGTGGGTCGCGCGGGCTGTCCTCGTCTGGCCGTTCGTCGGACTGTGGCGGTACGTCGTCGTGCCCCTGGGCAAGGCGCTCGGGTGGCTCGGGAACGTGCTCGTCGTCGTCCCCCTGGTGTGGCTCTTCCGGTATGTGCTGACGCCCCTCGGCCAGGGGATCGCCTGGGTGTTCCGGGGGATCGGCGCAGGGCTCGGATGGCTCTACGCGCGCGTGCTCACCCCGGTGGGTCACGGGCTGTTGTGGGTGCTCAGGGGGCTGGGGGCGGGGATCGCGGCCATGGGGAGCGGTGTGTACGCCGTCGCCGCGTGGCTCGCGCGGTACCTGTTCGTCGTACCCGCACTGTGGTTGTACGAGTGGATCCTCGCGCCGGTCGGGCGGGGGATCGCCTGGTGTGCCCGGGGAGTCGTGTGGCTCGTGGGCATGGTGATCACCGGGATCGGGTTCGTTCTCTACTGGGTGCTGCGCCTGCTCCTCGTCCTGCCCGCGATCGGGCTGTGGCGCTGGGTGCTGACGCCCGTCGGACGCGTCCTCGCCGTCATCGGGCGGGAGGTCGGGGCCGCGCTCGGGCATGCCTGGCGCATCGCCGGGCACATCTCGCTCGCCGTCGGACGGTTCCTCGGGACCCTCCTTCGGTGGATCTTCGTGGAGCCTGTGCGCTGGGTGTACCGGACCGTGCTGACACCCGTGGGGCATGTCGTACGGGACGCCGTTCTGCGGCCCGCCGCCGAGGCCGCGCGCAGCGTGGGCCGGGTCACCCGGCAGGTGCTGACCGCCGCCCGCGACTCGGCGCGACAGGCACGGGCCGACTTCCGCCGGATGCTCTTCGGGGAGTCGGAGGAGGAGCGTCCGAAGGCGGTCCCGGTGCCCCGGCGGGAACCAGGAGGCGCCGACGGACGTACTCTTGGTAGCAGTACGACCGCACTCACGAAGGACTGAACGACACTGGGCAAGCGACAGCCCGAAGGCCCGCCGCCCGCACCTGCGGTGCAGCGCATCCGACTGCGCTACACCAAGCGCGGCCGCCTCCGGTTCACCAGCCACCGTGACTTCCAGCGCGCCTTCGAGCGTGCGTTGCGCCGTGCCGAGGTGCCGATGGCCTACTCGGCGGGGTTCACGCCGCATCCGAAGGTGTCGTACGCCAATGCCGCAGCCACCGGCACGGGCAGTGAGGCGGAGTACCTGGAGATCGCGCTCACCGAAGCGCGCGATCCCGACAAGCTGCGTGAGCTGCTCGACGAGTCGCTGCCCACCGGGCTCGACATCGTCGACGCGGTCGAGGCCCGGACCTCCGGGCTCGCCGACCGGCTCACGGCTTCCGTATGGGAGCTGCGACTGGAAGGCGTGGCGCCCGAGGACGCGCGCCGCGCCGTCGACGCCTTCAACGCCGCCGAGACCGTCGAGGTCCAGCGCCTCGCCAAGAACGGCATGAGAACCTTCGATGCCCGTGGCGCGGTGGCGGGCCTTGAGGCACTCGAAGCGGGCGTTGAGACCAGTCTCACGACAGCTAATGAGACGTACAGTCCACAGGCTGATAGGCCGACAGACCAGCCCTGTGCGATACTGCGGCTGGTTGTTCGGCACGTGACGCCTGCCGTTCGACCCGACGACGTTCTGTCCGGTCTTCGCGCCGTGGCCGACCTGGCGCCGCCGGTCCCCGCAGGGGTGACCAGGCTGGCGCAGGGGCTGTTCGATGAAGAGACCGGCACGGTGACCGACCCGCTCGCGCCCGACCGCGAGGCAGTGGTGGCCCTCTCCAAGGCCACTTCGACTGCCGCCGCGTCGCAGGCGTCGGCGTAAGGAAGGTCCCGCGAAGGGACGCACGTCGTAGCGCCGCCCTCGTACTCGGGAGCCACCTGGGTCGGGCAGCGCACCCACCACAAGACTTTCGCCAGGCCGTACGCAACATGGCGTGCGGAACCGGCGAGACAGGACACAGAGAGCTCCCGTGCGGCGCCCGCGCCCCGGACGGCGGCACCGCGCAACGCGCGAGCCGCGGACGTCACCGGCATCCAAGCCGGACCAGGTGCGGCGCCCGGGAGCCTGACGGGAGAACCGCCCGCATGCTCGAACCGACCGAACCCACTTCGGGACCCACCGAGGGTTCCGCACCCGACAGTCCCAGCGACACCCTGCCGCCGCGCCGTCGGCGCCGCGCCGCGTCCCGCCCCGCGGGACCGCCTGTCGCCGGGGCCGAGGCTGCCGCCGTGGCCGAGACCACAGCGCCGGCCATACCGGCCGAGAAGGCCGAAGAGACCGATCAGGACGTCGAGACAGCGGTGGCCGCCGAGGCACCCGCTCCTCGTACGCGTCGTCGGGCCACCCGGCGCGCGTCCGCGCCCGCCGGTGCACCGGCCAAGACGGCCGAGTCAGTCGAGACAGTCGACGAACCGGCCGTGACCGCGGTATCCGCCCCGAACGCCGAGGAGAGCGGCGAGACGAGCGGCCAGGAGAGCGGAACCGTCGAGGAAGCCGCGCCCGCTCCGCGTGCCCGTCGTCGGGCCACGCGCCGGGTCTCCGCGCCCACCGCCGAGGCCGAGGCCGTGGCGGCCCAGGCGACTCCCGCCGAAGAGGCGCCCGCAGCTGCTGCTGAGGTCGTGGAGGCCGTCGTCGAAGCCAAGCCCGAGCCCGAGCCCGAAGCTGCCGAGGACTCCTCGCCGCGTCGTGGGCGTCGGCGGGTCGCCCGTAAGGCCGCCGCCGGGTTCTCCGCCCCCGCGCCCGCCGTCGGGAACGGCGAGACCGAGGGTGGGCGGCGTCCCGCGCGCCCCGCGGTCGCCGTGTTCCAGGCACCCGTCTTCACCGAGCCGATGTTCCAGACGCCCGAGCGGGCCGCTGCCGCGGCTGCCGCCGAGGCGGTCGAGGACGTCGAGGAGATCGAAGTCGAGGAAGAGGCCGTCGAGGCCGCTCCCGTCGCGGAGACCGTCGTCGAGGAGCCCGCGCCGAGGCGCAGGCGTCGTCGCCGGGGTGGCGACGAGGAGCCCGTGGCCGCAGCGCCCGCCGTGGTCGAGGAACCGGAGGAGACCGAGGCCGTCGACGAGGCCTACGAGTCCGCCGAGGACCGCGCCGACGGTGACGACGACAACGAGGACGAGGGCCCCGGTTCGCGTCGGCGCCGCCGCCGTGGGGGCCGTCGCAGGCGCCGTGGTGAGTCCGCCGACTCCGACCTCGAGTCCGGTGACGACGACTACGCCGGCGAGCAGCAGCAGGGCGCGCGGTCCATCGCGGACGCCGCGGACACCGCCGACCAGGCGGACGAGGACGCCGAGGAGGACGAGCGCGACGAGCCGGGCGGTTCCGGTTCCGCCAGCAGCCGTCGCCGGCGCCGTCGTCGGCGCCGTGCCGGTGACTCGTCCGGCGAGACCGAGACGGCGACCGCTGACAGCGACCCCGAGCGCACGGTCGTCAAGGTCCGCGAGCCCCGCGCCAAGAGGGAAGAGCACCCGAGCGACGAGGTGCAGTCCATCAAGGGCTCGACGCGCCTCGAAGCCAAGAAGCAGCGCCGCCGGGAAGGCCGCGAGCAGGGACGCCGACGCGTTCCGATCATCACCGAGGCCGAGTTCCTGGCCCGCCGTGAGGCCGTCGAGCGCGTGATGGTCGTACGCCAGTACGGCGACCGCACGCAGATCGGTGTCCTTGAGGACAACGTGCTCGTCGAGCACTACGTCAACAAGGAGCAGTCGACCTCGTACGTCGGCAACGTCTATCTCGGCAAGGTGCAGAACGTGCTGCCGAGCATGGAGGCCGCGTTCATCGACATCGGCAAGGGGCGCAACGCCGTCCTCTACGCCGGTGAGGTCAACTTCGAGGCGCTGGGGATGGCCAACGGGCCGCGGCGCATCGAGAGCGCGCTGAAGTCCGGGCAGTCGGTGCTCGTGCAGGTCACGAAGGACCCGATCGGCCACAAGGGCGCGCGGCTCACCAGCCAGGTCTCCCTTCCGGGCCGCTACCTGGTCTACGTCCCCGAGGGGTCGATGACCGGTATCAGCCGCAAGCTGCCCGACACCGAGCGGGCCCGGCTGAAGACCATCCTCAAGAAGATCGTCCCCGAGGACGCGGGCGTCATCGTGCGCACCGCCGCCGAGGGCGCGAGCGAGGACGAGCTGCGCCGTGACGTCGAGCGGCTCCAGGGGCAGTGGGAGGAGATCCAGAAGAAGTCGAAGAACGGCGGCAGCTCGAACGCGCCGACTCTGCTGTACGGCGAGCCGGACATGACCGTCCGCGTCGTGCGCGACATCTTCAACGAGGACTTCACCAAGGTCATCGTCAGCGGTGACGAGGCCTGGCAGACCATCCACGGGTACGTGTCCCATGTGGCCCCGGACCTGACCGACCGGCTGTCGCGGTGGACCTCCGAGGTCGACGTCTTCGCGACGTACCGCATCGACGAGCAGCTCGCCAAGGCGCTCGACCGCAAGGTGTGGCTGCCCAGCGGCGGCTCGCTGGTGATCGACAAGACCGAGGCGATGATCGTCGTCGACGTCAACACCGGCAAGTTCACCGGTCAGGGCGGCAACCTCGAAGAGACCGTGACCAGGAACAACCTGGAGGCGGCCGAGGAGATCGTGCGCCAGCTGCGGCTGCGCGACCTGGGCGGCATCGTCGTCATCGACTTCATCGACATGGTCCTGGAGTCCAACCGGGACCTGGTGCTGCGGCGCCTGCTGGAGTGCCTGGGCCGGGACCGTACGAAGCACCAGGTGGCCGAGGTCACCTCGCTGGGGCTGGTCCAGATGACCCGTAAGCGGGTCGGACAGGGCCTCCTGGAGTCCTTCTCCGAGACCTGCGTCCACTGCAACGGCCGCGGTGTCATCGTGCACATGGAGCAGCCGAGTGCCGGTGGCGGCGGCAAGCGCAAGAAGCGCGGCCGTGGCGGTGCCGAGCAGGAGCACCCGCTCGACCACACGCACGAGCACGACGTGATCGAGGACGAGGACGAGGCCGAGGAGACCGTGGCCGAGACCGTGGCCGAGGTCGAGGCCGAGGTCGCGGCGCCCGTGGCACTGTCCGAGACGGTCTTCGAGCCCGACGAGGAGCTGTACAACAGCGCCGCCGAGGCGGAGGCCGCGGCCGGCCGCGGTGGCCGTTCGCGACGGCGCGCGAGCCGACGGGCTTCGGCTCCGGCGGGTGCGCCGAGGTCGGAGGGGCGCGGGACGCAGGGGCGTGGCTCCGACGCTCGTACGGCTGATGCCCTTACGTCCGAGTCCGTTGCCGCCGAGGCGGTGGTGGAGCCCGTCGAGGCTCCGGTCGTGGTGCCGGAGCCCGTGGCTCTGGCTGAGCCGGTGGCTGTCGAGGACCCGGTGGTCGAGGCGCCCGTCGCGGTGCAGGGCGACGCGGCTCCCAAGGGGCGTACGCGTCGCAGGGCGACTCGCCAGGTGTCGGCTCCGGCCGGTTCACCGAAGGCGGCCGACGAGGCGGTGGCCGAGACCGTGGTGCCGGTCGTCGCCGAGGCGGTTGTGGAGCCCGTGGCGGCTCCGGCTCCGGTCGAGGCGCCCGTGGAGGCCGTGGCGACCGAGAGTGCCGCTCCGGCCCGGCCGCGGCGGCGTGCGGTGCGCAAGGCCACCGCGCCCACCTCGTCCGCGGAGGCGGCCGTCATGGTCGTCCCGGCGGTCACTGAGGCTGTCACCGAGCCCGACGTGGCGGTGACCGAGGCCGAGGACGCGGCTCCCGCCAAGAAGACGGCGCGCAAGACCGCCGTCAAGAAGGCGACCACGGCCAAGAAGGCCCCCGCCAAGAAGACGGCGGCGGTCAAGAAGACGGCCGCGAAGAAGACCACGACGGCTGCCAAGAAGGCCACGACGAAGAAGACGGCGTCGAAGAAGACGGCTGCGGCGCAGCAGGCGGCGCCCTCCGTCTCGGGCGCGACGGAGGACTGAACCCGGTTCCTCCTGTCGTAGCTCCTGAGAGCGCTGCGAACGAAGAGGCGCGGGACCCCGGATCCGAACTGGATCCGGGGTCCCGCGTTTTTTTGCTGTGTCTCCGGTTATGTGCTGCTTTCCTCTTGCCCGGTGATCGCTTCGTGTGCTGCCAGAGGCCAACTGATGCCGTGTTCGATGTATGGGGTTCCTGTGATTTTTGTCGTCCTCCGAGGGGGGAATGGTGTTGCGTGTACGCGTTATGTGTAGGAGTGGTCCCTTGACCTTCTTTAAATCGTCTTTAAATACGGGGTGTTTGTGTCAAGGGTGGGGAAAGCGTGGTGGCGCAGTGCTGTCGCTGTTTCCGTAGGGCTGTTGCTGGCCGGAGGGGTGGGGGCCGGAGCAACGCCGGCCGTAGCTGCTGTTGCGTGTCCTTCTGCGACTGAGTCGGATTTCAACGGCGATGGTGTCAGGGACACGGTGATCGCTGATCCGGAGGCGACCGTCGACGGTATGCAGAGGGCGGGTGTGGTGCATGTCGTCTACGGCGACGGCAAGGGGACCCTCGTCCTTTCGCAGGCTCTCGAAGCCGTTCCGGGAGTGCCCGAGGCGGATGACCAGTACGGCTTTTCGCTGGCCGTCTATGACGCCGACCTCGACGGTTGCAGCGACCTGGTGGTAGGCGACCCCTACGAGGACATCGGTGCCGTGCCCGACTCCGGCGTCGTGCACGTGATCTACGGCTCCGTGAGCGGGTTGAACGCCGGTGGCACGGCCGCCAAGGAGTTCTACCAGGGCTCCGGAGCGCGGCTGGGCGGTGGCCCTGAGACCGACGACTGGGTCGGCTACGCAGTCGCGGCCGGTAAGACGTCGAGCGGCACGCCGTTTCTGCTGATCGGCGTGCCAGGCGAGTCCATCGCCGATGTCGAGGATGCGGGCGGCTTCCACTACCTCAGTGGCACCGCCATGACGACGGCCTTCGTCCATCAGGACACCGACGTCGCCGGCGCAGTCGCCGGCACGGCGGAGCGGGACGACCGCTTCGGCTCTTCGCTCGCCGCGACCCCCACCCACTTCGGGGTCGGTACCCCTGGCGAGGCGCTCGGCACCGTGCCCTTCGCCGGAGGCGTTGGCTTCTTCAGCCACGCGCTCACCTCTGGCTCGCCCAAGCCGCTCGGTGGAATCGGCCAGGATCAGGACGCGGTGAGTGGGGACGAGCAGGTTGGTGACCAGTTCGGTGCCGCCGTTGCGATGGTCCCCTACAGGGCCTCGGGTGCCACCTCCACTGCCGAGTCGCTGCTCGTGGTCGGTACCCCGGGGCAGGATCTGAAGACGACTGTCGATGCGGGCTCCGTCCAGGTCTTCAAGCTCGCGGTGAACGGCACCTTCACCGAGACCGCTGCAATCGACCAGAACCTGGACGGCGTGGACGGCGAGGCAGAAGCCGGTGACTTCTTCGGCAAGCAGCTCGCTGCTGTCAACTCCTCCCCGAACGCCACCTCCACGGCAACGACCACGAGGCTCGCGATCGGAGTGCCTGGCGAGGAGTCGTCCGAGGAGCACCCGGAGAAGGGTGGGGTTCTGATCGTTCCGTTGGTCGGCGCGCCAGGCGCCTCCGACCGGTGGATCGACCCCGGCTACGGCATTGGGTCCCTCCCCGCGCCGCGCATGCTGGCC
The DNA here is from genome assembly GCF_044333925.1 of Streptomyces sp. NPDC020898. Classification (NCBI taxonomy): domain Bacteria; kingdom Bacillati; phylum Actinomycetota; class Actinomycetes; order Kitasatosporales; family Streptomycetaceae; genus Streptomyces; species Streptomyces sp. NPDC020898. Next base: position 1,163,408 of record NZ_JBIRRV010000001.1, on the reverse strand, counting down.
GGCCTTTCCCTGGCAGCCTCTCCCTCGCTTCTGTATGTCGGCTCGCCCTATGGCCCGGCCGAGGCGCGGGCGGTCTACGGCTTTCCGTGGAACGTGGCCAGCGGCGGAGCTCCCACTCAGGTGATCAAGCCCGGTGAGGGCGGCATCCCAGAGACCGGTGTCGCTTTCGGCGCCACCGTCCGCTGAGCGGCTGCCGTACTCGCTGGGCCCGTTTTTCCCGAGTACCGCGACGACTTGCAAGGGCGTACGGGGTGGAACGCGGCCTCGGGCGTCGAGCCCTGCCTACCTGGCAGCCCTGTGACGGCAGTAGTCCCGCGAGCAGGACATGCATCCGTGTGACGGTCCGATGACCGCCCGTCAACTGCGTGGTGCAGCTCGCTGCACGGGACGTTCCAGCGACCCGATCCTGAATCAGACTTGAAGCAACGGGAGAGTGGACGAGTGTCCGCAGACAGACAGAGACCGATACGGCGTAGCGTTTTGCTGCGTGCCGCCGTGGCGGCCGCCGTCACCGGGGCGGTGGTGGCGGGCGGCTTGGCGGTCCTTCCGGAGAGCGGCAGCACCTCGGATCAGTTGCCGGTCGCCACCGACCAACCGATGCAGACCGAGCAGCAGGCACTGGCCGTCGCAAAGGACAGTGGCAAACAGACCGAGGTCGTGGGGCTCCGCACCGAGCGCAGAGAGATCTTCGCGGAGCCCGACGGAACCTTCACGGCACGCGAGTACACCGAGCCGGTACGCACGGTGCAGCGCGGCAAGTGGGTCGATGTAGACGCGACGCTGGTGCAGCGTACCGACGGTAGTTGGGGGCCCAAGGCCGCCACGGTTGACCTGGTCTTCTCCGCCGGGCAGGCGGGCAAGCCCTTCGTGACGATGCAACGGGCGGGCCGCGAGTTCGCCCTGACCTGGCCGTACGGCACGCTGCCTGCGCCGCGGATCGAGGGTGACACCGCCACCTATGCCGATGCTCTGCCCGGCGTCGACCTGGCCGTCCGGGCCGAGGTCGACGGCTTCGGTCATCTGCTCGTTGTCAAGACGCCCGAGGCGGCGGCCGACCCGAAACTGGCCCGGCTCGATCTGGGTATGACGACCGACGGCCTGAAGGTCGCGGAGGCCGCCTCCGGAGCCATCGTGGCGGAGGATGCGGAGGTGGGTGGCACCGTCTTCGAGGCAGGCAAGCCCACGATGTGGGACTCGGCCGCAGTGGAGGAGACCGCCGCGAAGAACGAGGGCCCGAAGGCTGTCGCGAAGGCGCTGAAGTCCGCAGCGGCCGGCGCGGACGAGACGGTCGCTGGCACTGCTGTGATCGCCGGGCCAAAGGCCGACCAGGCGCCCGAGGCCGCCCTGGAGGGCCCGGGCGGTGGTGGTCGAGTCGCACCGCTGGGCGTCGAGGTGAGCAAGGACAAGCTGAGCCTCGTACCCGATCAGGAACTTCTCAAGGGGGAGGACACCGTCTTCCCTGTCGTCATCGACCCCATCCCGCGCACCACTTCGCGGACGTCCTGGACCGGCGTCATGTCGGGGATGCCCACTGAGCAGGACTGGAAGTACTCGGGCAGCGCGGGCGTGGGCAAGTGCCCGACCGACTACAACCCGGTCTCCTGCAACGGCGTCGGTACCCGTCGCGTGATGTTCACGATGCCGCTCTCCTTCTATAAGGGGAAGCAGATCCTGGGCGCGACGTTCTCGGCCAGGGTGGAGCACATCTACAGCGCCACCCCAACCGCCGAGCCCATCCGGCTCTACCGGATCGGCGGCCAGAACTATTCGCTCAACTCGTCCAGCAACTGGTCGAACACTTCGGACGACTGGGACGACCACATCGGGACCGTCGACAAGGCGATCTCCCCGACCTCCTGCTCCAGCCAGTCCAACCTGCACTTCGAGAGCACCACAAAGGCCAACCCCGAGCTGACCAGCGAGGTCCAGGCGGCCGCCACAGGTGGCTGGAACTCCATGACGCTGGGCCTGCGGGCGACCGACGAATCCCGCTTCCCCGAGTGGAAGCGGATCTGCGGAAACGCAGTCCTGTCGGTCAACTACAACACCCTGCCGCGACAGATCAAGACGTCCGACATGTCCACGGACCCTGGTGGCGTCTGCAAGTGGGGTGCGAGCCGTCCGACCACCGACGTGCCGCCGAAGCTCCAGGCCATCGCGAGCGACCCGGACCACGGCAACGGCCGGACGGACCCGGTGAAGGTCGAGTTCAAGGTGGAGTGGGGCGGAACCACGCCCGGCTCGTACACCTACCTCACCCCCGGCTGGAGCTCTCCGACAAGCGGCAGCACGTTCGTGCACACCGTCAAGCCGGTGATCCCGCAGAACACACCCATCTACTGGAGCGCGCGGGCCTACGACGGTGACGGCTACGGCCCCTGGAGCTCGGACGGCGATACCCCGCAGCGCTGCGAGTTCACCTACGACAAGACCTGGCCCGGGGCACCGCTCGTGCTGTCCAAGCAGTACCCGTCCGACACCGTCTACCACGACGGTATGGGCACTTACGGCACCTTCACCTTCTCACCGAACCCGAACGACGCCATCCCGGACAACGACGTCGTCAAGTACCAGTACTCCTTCAACGGCGCGGCGGTGACCACCCTCACCCCGGCCTCGCCGGGCGGTTCGGTCTCCGTCCGGTGGCTGCCGACCCGTTCCGGGCGACACGTGCTGGAAGTGGTCGCCATCGACAAGGCGGCGCACGCCAGCACCACGCCGTACCGCTTCCTGGTGAGCGAGGGCAGGCCGGTCGTCGCCCAGTGGAACCTGGCCGACCAGGTCGGCGGCACCGAGGCCCACGACGAGAGCGGCGAATTCACGGCGACCGCCGGGACGGCCGTCGCCTTCGGTGCGGACGGCCCTGGCGGCAAGGTTGACAAGGCTGCCCGCTTCGACGGCGGCGCCGAGTCCTACCTCGACACCGGCGAGACCGTCCTCGACACCGCCAGGAGCTTCAGCGTCAGCGCCTGGGTGCGGCCCACCGCCCTGGACAAGGACATGGCGGTCGTCAGCCAGGACGGCACCGGCGAGCCCGGCTTCACCCTCGGCTACGACGCCACCGCGAAGACCTGGAAGTTCTCCGTCCCGGTCAACGACGTGGACTCGCTCGGCGAGTGGAAGGCCATCTCCACCGGCGTCTCCGTGCCCAAGGACCAGTGGGTCCTGCTGACCGGCGTGTACGACGCGCAGAACAGTGGCGGCCCGCAGCTCCAGCTCTACGTCAACAAGGACCTGAAGGGTTCGGCCACCCGGCGCTCCACGTGGAAGTCGTACGGCCCGCTGCAGATCGGCCGCTCGACGGCCAAGAGCGGTTACCGCGACAACTTCGTCGGTGACCTCGCCGAAATCCGCGTTTTCGACCGTCTTCTGCCGGCGGCCCAGGTCGCCGAGCTGATGACCGTCAAGCCGGCGCGCAAGGGTTACTGGCAGCTGGACCAGGCCACCAACGGCTCGGTGACCGAGACCGGCGGCGGCCAGCCGCTGACCCTCGCGGGCAACGCGTCCATCTACCGCCCGGCCGACCCGCTGTTCGACACCGCCGCCCTGGTCGGCGACGGCAATCTCGTTCTGGACGGCAACGGTGACTACGCGTCCACCGCCACCGCCCCGGTCACCGGCAACAGCAGCTTCACCGTGACCGCCCGCGCCCAGCTCACCTCGCTGGACCCGGAGAAGTCACAGACGGTGCTGTCCCTGCCGGGCGCCAACGCCAACCGCGTGCAGGTCCGTTACCAGGCCGCCACCGGCAAGTGGGAGCTGGCCGTGGCGAAGACCGTTGTGGCCGCCCCCTCGGTGGTCACCTTCACCGACGACCAGGAACTGCCCGACACCGGCGGCTCCGGCCAGCACCTGGCGGTCGTCTACGACGCCTTCGCCAATTCGATCCGCCTGTACGTCGAGGGCCAGCTCGTTGCGGGCGCCTACGGCACGGACAACACCCTGTGGTCCGCCACCGGCGGTCTCCAGGTGGGCCGTTCGCTGCGCGGGGCGAGTGAGTATTTCGCCGGCGCCATCGACGAAGTGCGTGTGTACAGCGGGGCGGCCGACCCGATCGCGGTACAGCAGATGCGCGAACTGACGGCAGTGCCCGACATGTGATGAACCGTGACTTCCGGGTGTGCCGGGTCCGGCAGGGCCTGGCACACCCTTCCCGCCCATGCCTTTTCTTAACTTTCTCCTTCGACCAGGGAGTTGACCGATGTTCTTCCGTGGCCGCTCATTGAGCCGCCGCATGCCCAGATCGACGGTCGTCGCGACAGTGCTCGGGCTTTCGCTCGCGCTGTCCGCGTCGTCGGTCCAGGCATTGGCGCTCGACGACGACGCCCAGGGCCGCATCAGCCGCCCAGGTGTCCAGGACGACGGCGACCCCGCCCGGGGGTACGCCGCCAAGACCAAACCACGTCCCTCCGACCCGGCGCGCGAGGCCGCGGTCAAGGGGCTCGACAAGGCGGTGTGGCCCCGACAGGGCGGCGCGGAAGTGAAACTGGGGGCCGGCGCCGAGGCGGGTGGCCTGCCGGTCAAGGTGCTTGAGGCCGGGAGCGGGGATACTACCGGGCCCTCGGGCAGAGCCAAGAGCGCCAAGGCGCCAGGCAAGATACGCGTCGACGTCCTCGACCCTCAGCGCGCCGCGAAGCTCGGTGCCAGTGTCCTTCTCGGCGTCGCCCGTGCAGACGGGGCTGATCAGGCGGCCAAGGTCCGTCTGACCGTGGACTATTCGGAGTTCGCCGAGGGGTTCGGCGGCTCCTACGCCTCGCGCCTCCAACTGGTCCAGCTTCCCGCCTGCGCCACCGTCGCCACCCCTGGCAGCAAGGCCTGCCCGGAGCGGCCCAAGGTGCTGCCCACGGTGAACGACGTGGAGGCAGGTACCGTCTCCGCCGACGTGACCGCCGCCCCGGCCCCGGCCGACGGCGTCTCCACCATGGCGGCCGACGCGACCTCCCTCGTGGCCCTGGCAGCGGGACCGTCCGGCGCGCAGGGCACGTACAAGGCGACAGCCCTGTCACCGTCGGCCAGTTGGAGCGTGGCGACCTCCTCCGGCGGGTTCAACTGGAACTACCCGCTGCGCACCGTCCCGACCCCGGGAGGTCTGGTCCCCACCGTGGGCCTCGGCTACTCCTCCCAGTCGGCGGACGGCCGCACCTCGGTCACCAACAACCAGGGCTCCTGGGTCGGCGAGGGTTTCTCCTACGATCCCGGTTACATCGAGCGTCGCTACAAGCCGTGCGCGGACGACGGCCACGCGAGTTCTGGCGAGCAGTGCTGGGCGTTCGACAACGCCACGGTCATGCTCAACGGCTCGTCCGGTGAGCTTGTCAAGGACAGCACCACCGGTAAGTGGCACATGGCCTCCGACGACGGCACCAAGGTCGAGCAGCTGACCGGTGCCACGAACGGTGACAACGGCGGCGCGGACGACAAGGGCGAGCACTGGAGGATCACCACCCCGGAGGGCACCGAGTACTACTTCGGCCTGAACCACCTGCCGGGCTGGGCCACCGGGAACGAGGAGACCAACTCCGTCTGGACGGCTCCGGTCTTCGGCGACGACTCCGGCGAGCCCTGCTACAACGCCACTTTCACCAGCGCCCACTGTCAGCAGGCATGGCGCTGGAGCCTCGACTACGTCAAGGACACACACGGCAACGTGATGTCCTATTTCTATGGCCGTGACACCAATTACTACGCGCTCAATGGCAAGACGGATGTCAACGGCACCGCCTATCACCGCGGCGGTTACCTGAAGCGCATCGACTACGGTCAGCAGGACACCAAGGTCTACGCGGCCAAGGCCCCCGCCCGGGTCGTCTTCAACACCGCCGAACGCTGCCTGCCCACCGCCGACTTCGACTGCGCGGAGAGCAAGCGCACCACGGCGAACGCCTCCCGCTGGCCGGACGTCCCGGTGGATCAGGAGTGCAAGGCCAGCACCAAGTGCACTTCTCCGGTCCAGACCTTCTGGACGACCAAGTTGCTGAGGTCGGTCGTCACGCAGATGCGCAAGGACGCCACGACCTACCAGGATGTGGACGCCTGGACGCTCACGCACCTGTTCACCGACAACGGTGACGACTCCAAGACCCAGTGGCTGTCGAAGATCGAGCACGAGGGCCGCGTCGGCACCGCCGCGAAGCTGCCCACCGTCGACCTTTTCGGTACAACGCTCGCCAACCGCGTCGACGCGATCGGCGACAACATCGCACCCTTCCACCGCTTCCGACTCGCGGCGGTCCTCAGTGAGACCGGCGCCCAACTGGACGTCAACTACGCGCCCGCCGACTGCACCAAGTCCGCGCTGCCCAAGCCGGGCGAGTCGACCAAGCGCTGCTACCCGGTCGTGTGGGCTCCGCCGGGCTCTGTGGACCCGATCACGGACTGGTTCCACAAGTACGTCGTCTCGGAGATCAAGGAGACCGACCGCACCGGCGGCAGCGATGCGATGGTCACCCGCTACTCCTACCAGGGTGCCGCCGCCTGGCGTAAAGCGAAGCCGGACGGCATCACCGACGCCAAGTACCTGACCTGGGGCGGCTGGCAGGGCTACGGCAAGGTAAAGGTCACCAGCGGTACCGCCGACAAACAGACCACCCGGGTCGACTACACGTTCCTGCAGGGCATGAACGGGGACAAGGACTCAGCCGGCAACACCCGCTCGGTGACGGTCGAGGACTCCACGGGGGCCTCGTACTCCGACGACGAGGAGTTCACCGGCCACGAGCTGGAGGTCGCCACCTACGACGGCGACAAGACGGTCGCCAAGACGATCAGTACTCCCTGGAAGCACTACACCGCCGGTCAGGTCCGGACCTGGGGTACCACCCGCGCGGTGATCGTGCGCACCCAGACCGGCCGTGGTTTCAGTCTGAAGTCCGACGGCACCTGGCGAGAGACGAAGTCCACGACGACGCACGACACCGCCAACGGCACCGGCCGGGTGCTGACCGTCGACGACCAGGGTGACGTCTCCGCCACCAAGGACGACAGCTGCACTCGCACCACGTACGCGGACAACACGGGCAAGAACATCCTCTCGCTGCCCGCGCGCAGCGAGTCGGTATCCGTGAGGTGCTCCGTCACCCCCGACCGCAAGACGCAGGTCCTGGCGGACGAACGCACCTCCTACGACAGCGGCGCGTTCGGTGCGGCCCCCACGAAGGGTGACGCGACCAGAACCGAGCGGTTGACCGCCCATACCGGCACCGCGGCGACATACCAGGTCACCGGTACCACGACCTATGACTCCTTCGGCCGTCCGCTGTCCCAGAAGGACGCCAAGCAGAACGAGACGAAGTCCGTCTACACCGAGACCAACGGCCTGCTGACCAAGACGGCGCTCACGAACGCGGCTGGTCACGTCACGACCACCGACTACGCCCCTGCCTGGGGCATGTCGTCGGGCCAGACCGACCCGAACGGCCAGCGCACGAGCCTCGCCTACGACGCCCTGGGGCGGCTGACGTCGGTATGGCTGGCGGACCGCGAGTCGATCCAGACGCCGAGCATCAAGTACTCGTACAACGTCCGTAAGGACAAGGTCACTTCGATCAAGACGGAGAAGGTCGAGGTCGACGGCTCCTATGGCGCCGAGTACCAGCTCTACGACAGCATGCTTCGTCCCCGGCAGATCCAGACCGAGGGTCCGGACGGCACTCACATGGCCGCCGACACCTGGTACGACGGCACGGGCAGCGTCAGGAAGACCAACTCCACCTACAACGCGGCCGACCCTGCTTCGGGCGAGCTGCTGCTCGTGTACAACGGCGAGGTCGGCGCACAGAGCCTGCTGGAGTACGACGGCCTGGGCCGCACCACCGCGCAGATCTTCGCGTTCGGTGGCGCCGAGCAGTGGCGCACCAAGACCAGCTACGACGGCGACCTGACCCACGTCGACCCGCCGGTCGGCGGCGTACCCACGACGACGATTACAGACGGTCAGGGCAACGTCTCCGAGATCCGCCACTACCGGGGCGCCTCACCGAACGCGGGCGTGCCGTACGAGTCGACGAAGTACACCTACAACACGCTCGGCAAGCTGGAGACGGTCACCGACGCCAAGGCCAATGTATGGCGGTACGAGTACGACCAACTGGGCCGCAAGAAGACGAGCATTGACCCCGACGCGGGCACCTCGCGCACCGAGTACGACGAGCTGGACCGGCCCGTCGCCGCGTGGGACGGGCGGAACAAGAAGACCTCCACGGTCTACGACAGCCTCAGCCGCACGGTGTCGACCTGGCAGGGAGACCCAGACACCGGTATCAAGCTGAGCGAGACCAGGTACGACAAGGCGGGCTCGCTGGGCCAGGCCCACGGCTTCCTGAACTACGTCTCCCCGACGGAGTATTTCGCCACCGCCGTCCAGTCGATAGACGAGTTCTACCGTCCGCTGAAGACCGCTTACCAGGTCCCCGCCTCCCAGGGAGCGCTGGCAGGCACGTACACCTTCACCACCTCGTACAACCGGGACGGCACGGTCGCGAGCGCGGGCCTGCCCGCCATCGCGGATCTTCCTGCGGAGGCGGTGACGTACACGTACGACGCACTTCAGCGTCCGATGACGATGACGGGCACCACCCCGTATGTCACCAACACCGAGTACTCGAAGAACAGTCTGGTGAAAACCCTTGGACTGTCCACGGGTAGCGGAAAGAAGGTTCAGCAGACCTTTGAGTATGAGAGGGGCACCGACCGGCTGACCCGCTCGACGGTCGACGTCGTAGGCACTGGCACCCTGGCCAAGGATTCGAACTACTCCTACGACCAGGCGGGCAACGTCCTGTCCATATCGGACACGACGAACCCGGCGTCGCCGGATGTTCAGTGTTTTGCCTATGACAGCAGGCAGCGGCTGTCGGATGCGTGGACCCCGGCGGCCACTGCGGCGACAGCGGCCGGCAGCGGCACCAGAGGCTCCACCACTCCGGTGGACGGCACCGGGCCCGCGGCATGTGACTCCGCGGCCGGTTCGAGTGCGCTCGGTGGCCCGGCCCCGTATTGGAAGTCGTACGAGACCGACGCCATCGGCAACCGCCTCACCGAGGTCAACCACGACACCGGACTGAACGCGGCGAAGAACATCACCCGCAGCTACGAGTACGGCGGCGCGGGCGCCTTGGGCGACGGACCGCACCAGGTCACCAAGGTCACCGAGAGAACCTCGACCGGGGACAAGCAGTCGACGTACGAGTACGACGACGCGGGCAACACCACCAAGCGGACCATCGGCGGCAACGCCCAGTCCCTCCTTTGGAACGACTCAGGAAAGCCCAGCGAGGTCACCGAGGCGAACGGCTCGAAGACCAGCTACCTGTACGACGCGAGCGGCTCACGCCTTCTGCGCAAGGACTCAACCGGTACGACCGTCTATCTGCCGGGCACCGAGCTGAAGCTATCGGCGGACGGCACCAAGAAGGAGGCGACCCGCTACTACGAGTACGCCGGTCAGACTGTCGCGGTCCGCACTGCGGCGAAGTTCTCCTTCCTGGCCGCCGACCACCACGGCACGGGCGAGCTGGCGATCGACTCGGCCACGGGGGCGATTTCCCAGCGGCGCTTCGATCCCTACGGCGTCGAGCGCGGCGAGAAGACCGGCACCTGGCCGGGGGAGAAGGGCTTCGTCGGTGGCACGATCGACGCCTCGACCGGCCTGACCCATCTCGGGGCGCGGGAGTACGACCCGACGATCGGCAAGTTCATCTCGGTGGACCCGATCATCGACTACACCAGACCGAGCCAGATCAACGGCTATGCCTACGCCGACAACACGCCGGTCACGCTGTCCGACCCGTCCGGCCTCGAGAGCTGCTTCCCGTACTCCTTCTGCTCGGGCACTTCGGGCACTTACCCGAAGGAGACCGGCAACGCGGAGGTCGACAACGCGCAGTCCGATGTCGACCAGGCATCCTCGAACGTGGCGTCGGCACAGGCGCAGCAGTCCCTCGCCAAGCAGCGCATCAAGTCGGCGGGCAAAGCACTTGTCAAGATCGTCCGGGACATCCTGGGTGTGGATGCGGCTCTGGACTGTATCTCCAGTGGCGATGTGGGCGCCTGTGGCGAGACTCTCCTCAACATCGCCGGCAGCTTCGCGGGCGGCCTTGCAGGCAAGATCCTTGCCAAGTACGGGGCTCCTTGGAACTGGGCGAAGGGAACCAAGCTCGCCAAGCGGGTGATCGGGCTGGTCGGGGATCTCATCGGCGGTGCCAAGAGCCTTTACAGCGCGAACAAGGCGATAGGCAAGGCAAAGGCCGGGCTGGCCAAGGCCGCCGACAAATTGGCCGACGCGCGCAAGAAGGCGGCGGCGGCACTCAAGAAGAGCAAGAAGTCCGAGCCCGAGTGTCACAGCTTCCTGCCTGGCACCAAGGTTCTACTGGCTGACGGCAGCACGAAGCCGATCGAGAAGGTGAAGCTCGGCGACAAGGTCACTGTCACCGACCCGAAGACGGGCAAGACGACAGTCCGCGAGGTCGCGGGCACCATCGTCACCGAGGACGACAAGTCCTTCGTCGACCTGACGGTCAAGGGCGGGTCCGGCAAGCCCGAAGCCCTGATCGCCACGACGACCCATCCCTTCTGGGTGGACTCCGAGAAGGCGTGGGTTGAGGCCGGCGACCTGAAGCCGGGCATGCGACTGCACACCGCGTCCGGCGACTCGGTCACCATCACTGCCATCCGTTCCTTCGACCAGCGGCAGCGCACACATGATCTGACTGTCGAGGACGTCCACACGTATTATGTGGTGGCGGGCTCCACTCCGGTCCTCGTCCACAATTGCGGCGATCAGCATGTTGTGTTGGGACTCGAAGCGCATGCGGAGGCATTCGCGAAGAATGCTGACGCTGATCACTTCATGCAGGACAAGGATTGGCGTGGCAGCGTCTGGACTGCAGCTAACTTGCTGAAGTTTGACAAGCCCGGCGTTCGAGTCTCCTTCGTCCTGGACGATATGCATGGCGCGGAGGATGGCGTTGCCGCAGTGATAGGGCAGTCAATGTCCCGCATGTCTCGCCAGATTGGCGGAGCCACCGACCTCGAAGTCGCCTTCTTCCACGACGCGAAGACTCTGGGGAAGGTGGACTTCTATATCGGTGGGAAACTACAGCCGAATCCATTCATCGATTGAGGGGAAGACATTTGACCAGCGATAGCCTCCCCTGGCGGTTTGATCAACCGTTCAAGGTGTGGTCGTACCAGGTCAGTCACAGCACGCTACTCTTGCGTAGTGTTCAGTCAGCGCTCGGATCTGCTCGGATCGATGTGATGTTCCGCTCGGTCAGGGCAGTGAGATTGGGAATCAATTACCCTGATCTGACTTTGGATCTCCTCTCGCGAGAGTCGGTCAACCTGAGTCAGGATTTTGGAGTTGACTCGTCCGCACCCATCTTCTCTCTCGCATCGTCGGACGGGAGTTCAGGTCTCGTCGCTGCCCGAGGGATTTACTTCGCTGTAGATGATCTGGATTACGGTCAGTTGAGCTCCATCGATAATTCGGAGCTATGGCCCCATCAGTCCGCAGCAGGGGAATTTATTCCATGAGCGCAAGGTGACTGATTCGGCCTAGCTTCAGCGTCAGTCATTGACGCTCCTGAATAGATGCCTCGCCAGAGTCGATTCTGGCGAGGCACTTCGGGTGTTTAGCGTAAAAATTCAAACTCGCGAGGTTATTGAATTTGAACTCGTGATGTCGGCCCAGGGCCTCGCCGTGCTGTCAGGACGGCTGCTCTACGATCCTGTGCTCGCCAGGCGTGAGGCGACGAGCGCCACGAAGTGCTGGAGAACGGCGAACGGCAGCGTCTGCGTTGCGTCGAAGTAGACCTCTGCCGGCTTCTCCTCCTCGGGCGCGTAGACAAGCACCGTCACGGCTGTCGGCCCTGGAGCAGGTGAAGCAGGCATAGAAGAGGCTCGGCCCGGAACCATGCGGGCCTCGCTGAGCTCGAAATGTGTCATCCGGCCCTCGCCCGCACCCGTCTCGGTGGTGAGGGCGCAGAACAGATCACCGTCGTAGTCCCAGGTCAGCAAAGACATGGTGGTGATGCTGCCATACCTGGCGCCGCCAGCGGTCGGGCATTTGCATCACCGCATCCGTCAGGGCCCGGATCCATGCTCAGACCGGTGCTGGCGAGACAGCCGTCGACTACATCAGGGCGGTACTGGATCTGCTTGAGCCGGCGTTTCACTGCCTGGGTGATCTGGCCGAGGTCAGCTGCCGCGAGGTTGCCGATGTCGCGCTTGACCAGCGACCAGACGCCCTCCTGAGGGTTGAGGTCCGGGGCGTAGGTCGGTAAGTGAAACACGGTGAGCCATGCGGTGTTGGCCTCGAAGAACTCCCGTAGTGGCGCGACCAGGTGCATGCGCAGGTTGTCCCACACCAGGACGATCGGGCCGCCGAGCTGTGTGCGGGCGCGGATGACAAGGTCGCGGCAGTCCTTCCAGCCGAAGCCTTTCGGTTCGTCCTTGCGGCCCCGGTACTCGCGGATCGCGTAGATCAGACGGGACCGCTCGCCGGGCTTGTAGCAGGTCATCCCCGCCATCGACACACGGCCCGAGCCACGTCCGCGCACACGGACGACCGGGGTGCTGCCCTGGCGGCCCCAGGTCCTGGCACGCGGCGGTGTCATCGTCGACTGGCCGGCCTCGTTCTCGAAGACCACCCAGGCGTTGTTCACCGCCGCGGTGCTCTTACCCGCGGCCAGACCTCCCGCCTCCACAGCTCCACCGCATCGTCATCGCGCTCGATCGCGCGCCGGGCGGGCTGCTGCCAGGACCAGTGCCGCCGTAGCAGCCGCCACGTGCCCTCCACGGTGTACGAGACGTGGAACAGGCGGCCGATCAACATCTTCACCCGGGCCAGCGTCCACCGCTGGTCGACCCGTGGGCCAGCGGGCCGCGCTCCAACTCCCGTTCCAGCCTGGCCATCTGCACGTCTGACAATCGAGGCCTGCCGGGTGATCCCTTCGACGCCAACCCGGGTCAGGCCCTCCTTGCGCCACTGGCGCCGTCAGCGTTCCACCGACCGCTCCGAAACTCGCAACGCTGCAGCGACTTCCCGGTTCTTCCCGCCGGCCTCGAAGCCAGTCACGGCCTGGAGCCGGACCCGCTCTCGCGCAACTCTCTCGGCATCGGTCAAGCCGCCGCCCTGCGGATATCTCACCTCACCAGGACTACCGAAGACACCTGTCTGCTGTCCGGCGAACAACCTGACATCACCCGATCAAGCTCAGTAGGAGGAGTCGTCGATGTCGCCCGCAGACACGGGATCCAGACGGGATACCGCCGCTTGAACGGCGGCCGAGTGGCGTCGGGCAGTTGCGGGAGAGGTAGAACAGGAATGGCTCGCTCTGACAGAGACGCTGCGCTCGGTCGTGGCGGAACTGGTCGCGCTGCGGCCCCCCGAGGGCGAGGAACTCGTCCGAGGCTGAGCCGGAGGGCGTCTGTGATGAGCGAGGCGGGGCCCCGTATGGCTGGCAGGTCGTCGCCGAGTCCGTGCCCCTTGGCGTGAAGCGCCGCCGACGGTCGGCTTAGAGGCCATCTCATTTGGCGAGTATGCGGTAGCAGATGAGGGTGCAGGCGATGCTGGTGAAGGCCAGGAAGTGGTCGGCTTTGCGCTCGTAGCGGCGGTGGAGGCGGCGGCATCCAGCGCGCCATGCCATCGTGCGTTCCACGGTCCAGCGGTGGCGGCCCAGGCGTTGTGAGGACTCAACTCCCTTGCGGGAGATGCGGTGGGTAATGCCTCGCCCGCGTAACCATCGTCGCAGGTGGTTGTAGTCGTAGCCCTTGTCGGCGTGGAGCTTGCCAGGCTTGCGCCGCCGTCGGCCACGGCGCGAGCGGATCGGCGGGATGCCCTTCACGGGAGGGATCAGGGCCTGGCTGTCATGCAGGTTGGCCCCGGAGATTCCGACGGAGATGGGCAGACCGGAGCGTTCCGTGATCAGGTGGATCTTCGAGCCGTACTTGCCCCGGTCGACAGGATTCGGACCTGTCAGGTCCCCCTTTTCAGGGCTCGCATGTTCACCGAGTCGATCGCGCACCGCGACCAGTCCAGCTCGCCACGAGCCCCGAGTTCGTAGAGGACCAGGCGGTGGAGCTTGGCCCACACCTTGGCCTTCGACCACTCCGAGAACCGCCGGTGGGCCGTCGCTCCGGACGGGCCGAACGACGCGGAAGGCAAATGCTGCCAGGTGCAGCCCGACGTGGCCACGAACACGATCGCGGCCAGCACCTCCCGGTCACCGTGCCGCCGCCGGCCACCACCTTGCGGCCGCGACGGCGCCTCCGGCACCACCCGCTGGAACAACTCCCACAGCTCGTCCGGCACCAGCCGCTCAACGATCCCCACCATGACCCACAGAATACCGGTGTAGCCAAATGAGATGGTCTCTTAGCGGTATCCCGACTCGACCACGGCCCAGACGGTCAGGCCTCCATCCATGCGTTGCTGCCCCCAACAGGTGGCCAGCGCCTCGGTGATCAGGAGTCCGCGCCCGTGTTCCTGGTCTGATGGCGGGCTGCTCGCTTCGGGCACTCGCCGGTGGTGATTCCGCCGGCCTTGGCCCTCATCGGTCACGCTGATGACGGCTGCTCGGGCCATGCGTGCCAAGGTGACCGTGACCGTCCTGCTGGCGCTGTGTTCCAGGGCGTTCGCTGTCAGTTCGCCTGTGACCGTTTCGAGGTCGTCCACCACGGTTCCGGGCAGTCCCCACGCGCGTGCAGTATCCCTGACGTAGTGCCGAGCGGCGCTCACGGAGGCCAGGTCTCCGCCGGGGAACGAGCGCAGTCCGAGCGTACGAGGGACGGCGGGCCTGTACGTCAGGATGTCGTAGATGGCCTTGATGAGCGGTGGCGTGGCACATGACCCCTCAGGGAGAGCCGACGCCTCCCCGCCGAGGCAAGTCGCACTGAACTTCCCAGCGCTGAGCCACTCCCTATGGCCGAGCCGGGTGCCTCGGTTTTCGGCGATGAGTAGCGCGTCACGAAGGCCGTCGGCCAACTGACCCACAAGCGCTCGGAGTTCACCGATACATACTTCCGGTGCCGCTGCTACCTCCCGCGCCCTGCCCGGCAGCCGACCCGCGAGGCCGAGTTGTACGGCCTCGATCTGGTCCGCGTGCCGTGACAACACTCCGGTGGCGGTGCCAGTGTCGTCGGCGAGGAGGTAGCACTGCTTGTCATCAGTGCCGATCCAGGGCAGGAGTCGTGGATGGGGAAGATGGTCGTACGTCACGCCACCTCCAACCGCGCGTGGACGTCACGGGTGTCGAGGTCGATCCCGTACGTGGCCCACCACAGCGTGTCGCGTCGCAACCGCTGGAGCCGGGCCTGCTCCTCGCGCTCGTAGACCGCGAGGTAGGGACGGACGAGGGGGGTGACGGCGCCGTCGAGAGGCTCATACCAGAGGCGGACCGTAGGGGCGATGGTGGGGTATGACGCCCCGGGCTGGGGTGCAGTCGGCACGGCGGAGGGGACGGACCATCCCAGTGCTACAGCACCCGCAGCGGCCCCGGGACGGTGTCTCCCGTGTGGAACGAAGAAAGCTCGGATGCGGCCGAGTACTTGAGCGATCGCATGGACCATCTGTTCTGTTCAACTCCTCTTCTAAAGGCTGGTGTTGGAGCATCCGGCTGGGCCACTGCCGTCGATTTCAACCCAAACTGTCGCTCCGTGCTCACTCGCGTCGTGGCCATACCGGTCGGCGTCGGCGAGGACCGCGAGCAGCGAGCGACGCCGAAGATCGCTGAGCCGCACGGGAAGCGGGACCCTGACGTGGATTCGGTCGGCGAGTTCTTCGATGACCGCCTCATGTCCGGTCAGGACCGCCAGCCTGGCGGCCAGGGCGGCAGCTCGCGATGTCGCAGAGCGCACGAAGAAGCCCCCGTAATGAAGTGAGTGCACAAAGCAATGCTTCTTAAGTAGCTTCTACCTTATGCAGTAGCTTGTCAATGTCGTTGGAACCAGCCGCCCCACGGCAGAGGAACCGGAGAGCTGCCCATGCCTCGCGAGGCGCCGTATCTGCAAGTAGCCGATTCCCTGCGCGTCCGGATCCTTGCGGGAGAGTGGGAAGTTGGTGCGCGGCTGCCTTCTGGGGCTCGGCTCGCCGAGGAGTACGGCGTCGGGCGCAATGTCACGCAGCGTGCCATGGACCGGCTGATCGTCGAAGGGGTCCTGGAGGGACGCGCGGGATCGGGCACGTACGTTCGCAAGCCGCGCGAGCGAATGCGGATGGTCCGCTCCCGGCACCGCGAACATCGGGGCGGTTCCCCCTTCCGCGCGGACATGAACGACCGTGGCATGACCGGCACTTGGGAGTCCCACAGTCAGGCCCGCGTCCCTGCCCCCGACTTCATCGCCGACCGGCTCGCCATCAACCCCGGCGATCCGTGTGTGACCACGCGATACGAATTCCTGGCAGACGGTCAGCCGGTCCAACTCGCCACTTCCTGGGAGCCCATGGCCATCACGGACCGGACGCCGATCGTGCTGCCCGAAATGGGCCCGCTCGCGGGAATGGGAGTGGTTGAGCGCATGCGATCCATCGGAGTGGAGATCGAAACCGCTGTTGAAGTGCCACGTCCTGCCCGGGCCACGCAGGCTCAGGCGAACCTCCTCGGAATCAGCCTGGGCGACCTGCTGCTTGAGATCGAGCGGACCTACTACGACGCGGACGGGCGTCCCGTGGAGACAGCGGACATCATCGTTCCGGATGTCCGCTGGGAAGTGGCCTACGAATTCGGGCTCGACCGGCCGTAGCCGCAGACGCGAGAGCTGGCAGTGGCTCGCTTGACCTTGTCATGGTCAAGTAGATGGCGGCGAGGAGGGGCCATGGACAAGACGTTTGACGCGGCCGGGGAGGCCTTGTGCTGCGCCGCGGCCGTCCGGCTGGACGGGGCCCTGCGGGTGCTCGCCGCCCGGGCGGGGTTGTCCGACCGCTACGACAGGGTCATGGCGGGGGTGGGCCACCTTGCGGCATCCCTTGACGGGGGCGAACTCGACGACGGCATCCTGGGGTCGGCCTTCGCGGCGAACTGGAACCTGGGCATGGAGTACCCGGACGACCTGTCGGGGATGGGCTTCTTCCGGAAGGGGCTGAAGATCGTGTTCGTTGCGCTCGTCCTCACCCGGCCGGATCAGCAGGTGGTGCCTTCCCAAGGGCTGGAATTCGCCCTGGAGGCGGCGGCCACCTGGCCGTCGGACGTCCACGTCGACTCCTTCACCCGGCTCGCCGACTTCGAGCTGTCCTGCCAGCAGGAGGCGGAGGAGCGGCTCCGGATGGACGGTCTGTCCGCCCTGTGGGAGCTGGCCGAGGCACAGTCCGAGCAGTATCGCCGGGCGGCGGAGCTACTCGTCGGGTAGGAGCTGTGTCAGGAGCGCGGGGCCCGGTTTGACCCCTCAAGCCAGGCCCCGTAATCTTGACCGTCGGCGTGTCCATAGCTTTATCCAGCGACGCGTCACATCCCCGTAAACCTTCATCCTCCTGAGCACCGGGCATCCGGTGCGGTGGGAGAGGCCGCTCGCTCGCTTTGTCGGGCGGCTGGACTGCGGGGGTGCCGTCCCAGAGCGAGAGAGTGAGATCCGCGTGTACGCCATCGTGCGCAGCGGTGGTCGCCAGCACAAGGTTGCTGTCGGCGACACCGTTGAGGTTGACAAGATTCCCACTGCCAAGGTTGGCGACACCGTAGAGCTCTCTACGCTGCTCGTTGTCGACGGCGACGCTGTGACCAGTGACCCGTGGGTGCTGGCCGGCATCAAGGTCCAGGCCGAGATCGTGGACCACCACAAGGGCGTCAAGATCGACATCCTTCGCTACAAGAACAAGACCGGCTACCGCCGTCGTCAGGGCCACCGCCAGCAGTACACGGCGATCAAGGTCACTGAGATCCCCGCGGCTGCGAAGTAAGGGACTGAGAAGAGATGGCACACAAGAAGGGCGCATCGTCCACCCGGAACGGTCGCGACTCAAATGCTCAGCGGCTCGGCGTGAAGCGCTTCGGCGGTCAGGTCGTCAACGCCGGTGAGATCCTGGTCCGCCAGCGTGGCACCCACTTCCACCCCGGCGCGAGCGTCGGCCGTGGCAAGGACGACACGCTGTTCGCGCTGGCCGCCGGTGCGGTGGAGTTCGGTACCCACCGTGGCCGCAAGGTCGTGAACATCGTTCCGGTCGCCTGATCGGTTCTTTCGCGAGGCGGACCTCACTTCCCGTACGGGAAGCGGGTCCGCCTTTCGCGTGTTGTGTTCATAAGACACGTGGACACACACGTAGACATAGTTTTTCGTACGTAACTGGAGGCACATCCCATGACCACCTTCGTGGACCGCGTCGAGCTGCATGTCGCCGCGGGTAGCGGAGGTCACGGCTGTGCCTCCGTCCACCGTGAGAAATTCAAGCCGCTGGGCGGGCCCGACGGCGGCAACGGAGGGCACGGCGGTGACGTGATCCTCACCGTCGACCAGTCCGTGACCACGCTGCTCGACTACCACCACTCCCCGCACCGCAAAGCGACCAGCGGCAAGCCCGGCGAGGGCGGCAACCGGTCCGGCAAGGACGGGCAGGACCTGGTTCTGCCCGTACCCGACGGGACGGTTGTCTTCGACAAGGACGGCAACGTGCTGGCCGACATGGTCGGGCACGGGACCTCGTACGTCGCCGCGGAGGGCGGTCGGGGTGGGCTCGGCAACGCCGCGCTGTCCTCGGCCCGGCGCAAGGCGCCCGGGTTCGCGCTGCTCGGCGTGCCCGGGGGGCTGCGGGACATCGTCCTGGAGCTGAAGACGGTCGCCGACGTGGCGCTGGTCGGGTACCCGAGTGCCGGTAAGTCTTCTCTCATCTCGGTGCTGAGTGCGGCCAAGCCGAAGATCGCTGATTATCCGTTCACGACGCTGGTGCCCAACCTCGGTGTCGTGACCGCCGGCGCCACTGTTTACACCATCGCCGACGTGCCCGGGCTCATTCCGGGTGCCAGCCAGGGCAAGGGGCTCGGGCTGGAGTTCCTGCGGCACGTGGAGCGGTGCAGTGTGCTCGTGCATGTGCTGGACACGGCGACGCTGGAGTCCGAGCGTGACCCCGTCTCCGACCTCGACATGATCGAGGAGGAGCTGAAGCAGTACGGAGGGCTGGGGAACCGGCCGCGGATCGTCGTCCTCAACAAGGTCGACATTCCGGACGGTCTGGATCTCGCCGAGATGGTGCGGCCCGAGCTCGAGGCTCGTGGATACCGGGTGTACGAGGTGTCCGCCGTCGCTCATATCGGGCTGAAGGAGCTGTCGTTCGCGCTCGCCGAGGTGGTCGGGCAGGCGCGGGCCGCCAAGCCCACGGAGGAGGCGACTCGCATCGTCATCCGGCCGAAGGCCGTCGACGACGCGGGCTTCACCGTCGTACAGGAAGAGGACGGTCTCTTCCGGGTGCGGGGCGAGAAGCCCGAGCGCTGGGTGCGTCAGACCGACTTCAGCAACGACGAGGCGGTCGGTTATCTCGCCGACCGGCTCAACAGGCTTGGTGTCGAGGACAAGTTGATGAAGGCGGGGGCCCGGGCGGGCGACGGCGTGGCCATCGGTCCCGAGGAGAACGCCGTGGTGTTCGACTGGGAGCCCACGGTCATGGCGGGGGCGGAGATGCTGGGGCGGCGTGGTGAGGACCACCGTCTTGACATGCCGCGGCCTGCTGCGCAGCGGCGGCGTGACCGGGACGCGGAGCGGGACGATGTGCAGAAGGAGTTTGACGACTTCGAGCCGTTCTAGGTTCTAGAGGGTGCGGGTGGGGCGGTGGGGTGTTTGTCGCCCCCGCCGCCCTTACCCGTTCCCATCCCTGGGGGTTGCCGCCCCCAGACCCCCGCTACGGCCCTGAACGGGCCTTGTCCTCAAACGCCGGACGGGCTGGGGGTGCGGGCCGTGCTGAAGTTCGGCCCCCACCTGCTGCACCGCAAACTCCGTTTCCTATGATCTTCCCCTGATTCATTTCTCAGGGGTCTCCTGTTCGTCGTGCCATGGGAGCTTCCGTAGGTCCAAGAGGCCTCCCAGGCAACGGAGTTCGACGATGAGTGGAGTTGTTCTGCCCGGCAGACGCCGGTTTCTGACCGCCGGTGCCGCTGCCGTCGGTGCTGCCGCGTCCGGGCAGGTTCTGTTGGCGGGGACCGCCCGGGCCGCACAAACCCCGTTGCCCGCCGGGGTGTTCAGCCTCGGGGTCGCCTCCGGGGATCCGTTGCCCGACGGTGTCGTGCTGTGGACCCGGCTCGCTCCCGATCCGCTGCACGGCGGCGGCATGCCTGACCGGGCCGTCGTCGTCGAGTGGCAGATCGCCGAGGACTCCCGCTTCCGGCGGAAGCTGCGGCGCGGATACGCCTGGGCCCGGCCCGAGTACGGGCACAGCGTTCACGTCGACGTACGGGGGCTGCGGTCCGACCGGCACTACTGGTACCGGTTCCGGACCAGCGGGCAGCTCTCGCCGGTGGGGCGTACGCGTACCGCTCCCCGGCAGTTCGTCTCCGGCAACCATCTGCGGCTCGCGCTCGCCTCCTGCCAGAACTGGCAGCACGGCTACTTCACGCCGTACGCCGACATGCTGGCCCAGGACCCGGACGTCGTCGTCTTCGTCGGCGACTACATATACGAGTCCACGCCCGCGGCCACCGGCGTGCGCAGGCACGAGGGGACCGGCGAGCCGTACAGCCTCGTGCAGTACCGCAACCGGTACGCCCAGTACCGCACCGATCCGCACCTCAAGGCGATGCACGCCGCCGCGCCCTTCGTGGTCACCTTCGACGACCACGAGATCGACAACGACTTCGCCGGGGACATTCCGCAGGATCCCGCCAAGCAGACGCCCGACGCGTTCGCCGCCCGGCTCACCGCCGGCTACCAGGCCTATTACGAGCACATGCCCGTACGCGCCACGGCCGTGCCCAACGGGCCCCACATACGGATGCACCGGCGGCTCGACTTCGGGCAGCTGGTGCGGCTCAACGTCCTCGACACCCGGCAGTACCGCAGCGACCAGGCCACCAGCCAGGCCGGTGCGCAGGACCCGGCGACGACCATGCTCGGCGCGGCGCAGAAGCAGTGGCTGCTGAACGGGCTGCACGGATCGCAGGCCCGCTGGAACCTCATCGCCTCGCAGATCATGATGGCCGAGACCGACCTCCAGATCGGCCCCGGCAAGCTCTGGTACTACGACGCCTGGGACGGCTACCAGGCCGAACGCAACGCCCTGCTCGGCGAGTTCGCGAACGTCAGCAACCCCGTCGTCCTCAGCGGCGACCGTCACCTCACCATGATCAGCGACCTCAAGCGGGACTTCGCCGACCCCGGTTCGGCGGTGGTCGGTGCCGAGTTCGTCGGTACGTCCATATCCAGCGGAGGGGATCAGGACGCCGTCGCTTTCCATAAGGAGTGGGACGCGCGCAAGGGCGACAACCCGCACTGGAAGGTCATCGACAACCATCGCGGCTACCACCTCTTCGACATCCGGCGCGCCGGTATCGACGCCCAGGTCCGGATCGCGGACACCGTGACCAAGGCCACCTCCGCCTCCCGCACCCTCGCCAAGCTCCACGTCGAGGCCGGGAAGCCGGGCGTGCGGAAGGTCTGACGGCGGGCCGGAATTCCGGCGCCGAACCGAATTCCATGCCGTATGGAGAATGCGTGCGGTCGGGGTCCGGGCGATGTGAAGATCGTTCCGGTGTCCGAAGCGGCCGGGGCGGCGCCGAACTCGTGTCCTGCGACTTCTGTCTGCGATTTCTGTGCTGTTACTCACAGAAAATGAGGTGGATGGCTTCGGACACAAGATGAATGACAGGTTGCGCACATATTTGCGGTGAGGGGCGCTCGCCTTGCACTGCGGTTACCGCAGGTGGGACGATTTCAGGGTTCTCCGTTGCCCCGAGGTAGGTCGCCCGTGTCTCAGTACATAGCCAAACCCCGCACCACCGCCGTCGTCCTCGCTGGTGGCACCGGTCAGCGGGTGGGCCTGTCGATTCCGAAGCAGTTGCTGAAGATCGCGGGCAAGGCGGTCATCGAGCACACCCTGAGCACCTTCGAGCAGGCGGATTCGATCGACGACGTCATCGTGCTGATGGCGCCCGGCTATGTGGCGGACATCGAGAAGATCGTCGCCAAGGCCGGCTTCAAGAAGGTCACCCGGATCATCGAGGGCGGCGCCACGCGCAACGACACCACCGAGCGGGCCATCAGCGCGCTGGGGGAGGGCCTGGCCGAGGGCGAGGACCGCAACGTCCTGTTCCACGACGCCGTACGGCCGTTGCTGTCGCAGCGGGTCATCGACGACTGTGTGATCGCCCTTGAGCGGTACCAGGCCGTCGACGTCGCCATTCCCTCCGCCGACACCATCATCGTCACGCGCACGCACGGGGAGGACGGCGAGTTCATCACCGAGATCCCCGACCGTTCGCGGCTGCGGCGCGGTCAGACGCCCCAGGCGTTCAAGCTGTCGACCATCCGGCGGGCCTACGAGGTCGCGGCCGGGGACCCCAACTTCCAGGCCACGGACGACTGTTCGGTCGTACTCAAGTACCTGCCGGACGTGCCGATCCACGTCGTCGCGGGCGACGAGTACAACATGAAGGTCACCCAGCCCGTCGATGTCTTCATCGCCGACAAGCTCTTCCAGCTCGCCTCCACCGCCACACCCGAACCGATGGGCGAGGCGGCCTACCGTGAGCTGCTCCGCGGCAGGACGCTCGTCGTCTTCGGCGGGTCCTACGGCATCGGCAAGGACATCGCCGAGCTGGCCGAGGGGTACGGCGCCAAGGTGTACGCCCTCGGGCGGTCGACCACCGGGACACACGTCGAGAACCCCGAGGAGGTCGACGACGCGCTGTCCAGGGCGTACTCCGAGACCGGGCGCATCGACTACGTCGTCAACACGGCAGGCGTCCTGCGCATCGGCAAGCTCGCCGAGACCGACAACGCGACCATCGAGGAAGCGCTGAAGGTCAACTACCTGGCCCCGGTGCAGATCGCACGTTCGGCCTACAAGTACCTCGCCGAGACCAAGGGCCAGCTGCTGCTCTACACCTCCAGCAGCTACACGCGCGGCCGTGCCGAGTACAGCCTCTACTCCTCCACCAAGGCCGCGATGGTGAACCTCACCCAGGCCCTGTCGGACGAGTGGGCCGGTGACGGGGTCCGCGTCAACTGCATCAACCCGGAACGCACGGCCACGCCGATGCGGACGAAGGCCTTCGGCCAGGAGCCCGCCGGTTCGCTGCTCTCCTCCGAGGCGGTGGCCCGGACATCGCTGGACGTGCTGCTGTCCGAGCTGACCGGGCATGTCATCGACGTCCGCCAGCAGGACCCGATGGCCGCGGCCGGCCGGGCCTCCGGCTTCGAACAGGCGCTCGCCAGCGTCCTCGACCGTCAGGACGACGGCATAGCATGAGGGCCGAGGGTCAACCTCGACGGTGAGTTTCCCGGCACGGCTCCGAGGAATTCCCGGAACCGGAACAGGTTCCGGCGGATTTCTCGGAAGAGTTTCCAGAAGAGTCCCCAGACGGAGTCCTAGGCGAATTTTCAGATAATTTTCCCCAGATTGTTCCCCGGTACTTTCCCAGATACAGGTTCTCCTTGATTTCCACTGCTATTCGCGTCGCCCGGGTGGGCAGCCCGGCCGAGCTGGCCGCGGCGGTCCTCATGATGCTGGGCTTCCCCTGTCTCATGCTGGCCGCGCTCGTACCGAGCGTGCCGGCCTTCGCCGCCGCTGCCGCAGTGACGTACCTGGCGGACCACTATCTGCACCGCCGGGGCAGCTATCTGATCAACCGTCTCGGCAAGGTGCGGGCGGGCGTCTCCATCCGCTTCCTGGTGCGAGAGCTGCTCGTGCTCCTGCTGCTGGCCCGCGCGGACCTCTCCAGGAGCACGGTCTTCTACGCGGCGATCGCCTGCTTCATCGCCTTCTACGGCTTCCAGGCCCCGCACGGCGCTCTGATCACGCTGATCCGCAACCGCCGCCGGATGCCGGTCGCCACCCGTAACGTCGACCTGGCCTCGCGCATCCCCATTCCGGACGCCCCGCCGCGCTTCCTGCTGGAACGCTCCACCGAGAAGATGCTCCACCTCGACCTGGCCGCGGTGACCGGCGTCCTGATCACTGCCCAGTTCGGCGCGGCGGAGTACGGCGTGGTCGGCGTCGCCGTCACCCTCGGCCTGGCGTTCCTGTACGTGGTCGCCCTCGCGCCCTACATCCGGGGGCGCCGCATCCCGCCGGACGCGGAGACGGTACTGGCGGCGACGGACGCCTGGCTGCGCGAGTACCGGCCGCAGACGGTGCTGTACTTCTCCGGCTCCAAGGAGTCGGCGTACCAGGTCAACATGTGGCTGGAGACGATGGAGCAGCTGGACACCCGGCCGCTGATCGTCCTGCGCGAACGCGTCATCCTGCAGAACCTCGCGCCCACCACCGTCCCCGTGGTCTGCGTGCCCGGCGGGATCCATCTGATGAACCTGGACCTGCGCACGGTCCGGGTCGCGCTGTACGCGGCGAACGTCGGCAAGAACATCCACCTGTTGCGCGTACCGACCATGAAGCACGTCTTCATCGGGCACGGCGACAGCGACAAGATCGCGAGCGTCAATCCGTTCAGCAAGGCCTACGACGAGGTGTGGGTGGCCGGGCGGGCCGGGCGCGACCGGTACGCCATCGCCGATGTGGGTGTGCGGGACGAGGACATCGTCGAGGTCGGGCGGCCCCAGCTGGCGCCGATCGCGAGCGGTGCGCGGGGAGCGGCCAGGGGCGGTGTCCCCACGGTCCTCTACGCCCCCACCTGGGAGGGCTGGGACGACAACCCCGGCAACACCTCCCTCCTGCTCGCCGGCGAGAACATCGTGCGCGAGCTCGTGCGGGCCGACCCGCCCGTCCGTGTGCTGTACAAGCCGCACCCCTTCACCGGCACCCGCAGCGACGAGGCGAAGGCCGCCCACGAGCGGATCACCGCGCTGGTCGAGAAGGCCGCGGTGGAGCGGGCCGCCGACCCGCGCTTCCTGGGCGACGGCGACGAGCAGACGCGGGCCAGGACCGACCTCGCACGGATCGAGGCACGGCTCGCCGAACTGGCCGGGCCCGGTGGTGAGAAGGGCGACGAGGCGGAGGCGACCCGGGACGGGGTGGTCGACATCGAGCGGCACGAGGAGACCGCGAAGCTGCGCACCGAGTGGAACGACGCGTACTGGCGTTCCTTCGGCGCCGCCGAGCACCGGGTCATCACGGGCGCCGAGCCAGCTCTGTACGACTGCTTCAACGTGTCCGACGCGATGGTCTCCGACATCTCCAGCGTGGTCTCCGACTTCATCGCGAGCGGCAAGCCGTACGCCGTGACGGACTCGGCGGAGCTGGGCGCGGAGGAGTTCAAGCGGCAGAACACCGCCGTACGCGCCGCCGTGATCCTCACCAACAGTGCCGAAGAACTAGGGCAGTTGCTGGACGCGGTGCGCGACCCGGCGGCCGATCCGCTGGCCGACGAGCGCGCCGAGCTGAAGCGGTATCTGCTCGGGCCCGACGAGCCGCCGTCCATCGAGCAGTTCAACACGGCCACCGCCGACCTCGCGGTGAAGTCCGAGACGCGCAACGCCGGGCAGAAGCGGCAGGCGGCAGCCGCGCGGACCTGACGGATACGTGACAGAGGCCCGTCCCGAGAAGTGATCCTCGGGACGGGCCTCTGTCACGTATCCGTCAGGCCTCGGGCGTGGTGGTCACGCCCTTGCAGGCGTTCGTGTTGTCGGCCGTGCCCGGGACCGCCGCTGCCCTGGCCGCGTTGAAGGCGGTGACGTAGGCGTCGTGGTCGGCGTTGCTGTCGACCTTCAGAAGCGCCTCGTCGTTCTTCGTGAGGGCCGGGCCGGAGTAGTTGTGGCTGCCGGTCCACAGGACCTTCTGGCTCGCCGTGCCGTCGTACTTGCCCTCGATCAGCAGGTACTTGGAGTGGATGATGCGCGAGGCGGTGTTCGTGTTGCCGTCGTCGTCCCAGTTGTAGCAGCGCAGGGCGGGGCCGCCGGAGACGTGCAGGGTCTCCCAGGTGCCGCTCGAACTGCCGCTGTCCGTCTCCGAGTAGACGATGTCGACCGCGCAGCCGGCCTTCTGGAGCGCGACCAGTTTCTGCGCCACGGCCAGCCGGGTGAGCTTGAACATCCCGACCCGGACCTTGGTGTGCTTCGTCGTGCCGCTCTCCGTGTACGTGCAGGCGACGTTGTCGAGGACGGCGGTGATGGTGTCACCGGGTGACGGGTCGTTGGCGGGGCGCGGGAAGAAGTACGCCTTGTAGGGGCTGCTGGTGGTGGAGGTGTACTGCCAGTTCGCCCAGTCCTTGCCGGTCAGCTCGGCGAAGTAGTCGCTGTACGCGGTGTAGATCGCCGTGTTGTTCGGCAGGACGTACGCGTCGTTCCAGAAGCGGCTGTAGCTGGACGGCGACATGTTCGCCGAGGTCTGCACGACGACGTTGGACGCCCCGTCGAGCTGCGAGAACAGCCAGAACTTGTTGTGGTTGATGGAGACGCCCTGGGCCGGCTGGCCCAGGCAGGACTTGTTGACCGGGCACAGTCCGACGAACGAGTCCTGGGCGGTATCGGTGCCGAGAGCCGAGGCCAGGACGGGGTACGAGGGGTCGTCGGAGTTGTCGCTGACGGAGCTCTCGTCCAGCATCACCTGCACGTCGACGCCCCGGCCGCGGGCGTCGGCGAGAGCCTGCGCGAGGCCCTCGTCCCAGAGGTGGTAGACCGAGGCCTTGATGGAAGAACCCGACGCCGACTGGCCGATGTAGTCGAGGAGTTGGGTACGGATGGCCCGCTGTTCGGCGACGGTTCCGGTCGGGTTGTTGAAGACCGGGCCTGCGGTGACGGCGGCGGACGCGTCGTCGGCCAGACCGAGCTGGAGGCCGGCGGCGAGCGAGAGCGCGGCCAGGATCGTGGCGAGGCGGCTGGATCTGTGGGTTGACGCGCGAGGCGTGAAGTTCATAAGTCCCCCTGACAAGAGTGCTGGGCAGAGCTGAGCAGTTCGGTGCGGGACCGAACTGACGTATGCCGAGGGGATGTTGCCAGAGGGACCAGTGGGGTTGGTAGTGGGTGGTTGTTCGTCGGGGCGCTGCGGGCGAGTCCGAGACCGGTACGCGGTGACGGTGAGATCCACCGTCCGCCCACTGGACAAATGCGCACCTCCCACCCCTGTTCGCGTAAATGTAGATTGCGGATCAGCGCAGCCGGACGACCCGAGGGGACAGAACGCAGGTGGCAGGGGCAAGGCAGGCCGTCGCAGAGGCCCACAGGATTGTCGTCAAAGTGGGTTCCTCGTCGCTGACCACCGCGGCCGGCGGACTCGACGCCGACCGGGTCGACGCGCTCGTCGACGTCCTCGCCAAGAGCCGCAGCGGCGGTGAGAAGGAGATCGTTCTCGTCTCCTCCGGTGCCATCGCCGCAGGCCTCGCCCCCCTCGGCCTGCGCCGGCGCCCCAAGGACCTGGCCCGTCAGCAGGCCGCGGCCAGCGTCGGACAGGGCCTCCTCGTCGCCCGCTACACCGCCTCCTGCGCCCGCTACGGCATCCGCGTCGGCCAGGTGCTCCTCACGTCCGACGACATGAGCCGCCGCGCCCACCACCGCAACGCCTCGCGCACCCTCGACAAGCTCCTCGCGATGGGCGCCCTCCCGGTCGTCAACGAGAACGACACCGTGGCCACGGACGAGATCCGTTTCGGGGACAACGACCGCCTCGCCGCCCTCGTCGCCCACCTCGTGCGCGCCGACCTCCTCGTCCTGCTGTCCGACATCGACGGCGTGTACGACGGCGACCCCAGCCGGCCCGGTACGGCACGGATCGCCGAGGTGCGCGGCCCCGCCGACCTCGCGCAGGTCGACATCGGCAGCGTGAGCAAGGCCGGCGTCGGCACCGGCGGCATGGTGACCAAGGTCGAGGCCGCCCGGATCGCCGCCGCCGCCGGTATCCCGGTGGTGCTGACCAGTGCGGTCCACGCCGCCGACGCCCTCGCGGGCCGCGACACGGGCACCTACTTCCACCCCACCGGCAGGCGCTCCGCCGACCGCCTGCTCTGGCTCCAGCACGCGTCCACCCCGCAGGGCTCGCTCACCCTCGACGACGGCGCCGTGCGCGCGATCGTCGACCGGCGTACGTCGTTGCTGCCGGCCGGTATCGCGGCGGTCGAGGGCGAGTTCGTCGCGGGCGACCCGGTCGAGCTGCGCGACAGCACGGGCCACGCGGTGGCACGCGGGCTCGTCAACTTCGACGCCAAGGAGATTCCCCAGCTGATCGGCCGCTCGACGCGCGAACTGGCCCGCGAGCTGGGCCCGTCGTACGAGCGCGAGGTCGTGCACCGGGACGACCTCGTCGTCCTGAACCCGTAAATCCTCACCAGCCTCTTACCTCGTTCCCTGCAAACGACCGAAAACAGGGGGAACGCCCTGCAAATCCGCCCGTCGTGAGGTGGACGTTCAGCAAAAGCGCCCCATGAAGCGTGCGTACCTGCTTCTCTCTGTTTCAGGGAGATTCCGCACGACCATCGGGTAAAGGAGGCCGTCGTGAGACGAGTGCGCCCTGGAGCGGCGGCGTCCCGCGGTGGAACCGCCTCCCGCAAGGTGGGCGAGGAGCGCGCCCTGACCAGCGTGGCGGCCGGCGCCCGCTACGAGGAGGCGTACGAGGAGCCGAAGGACCTGCCCCGCCTGTGGCATGTCACGCTCAGCGTCTCGGGCGTCGAGGCCCCGCTCAAGGAGGTCCGGCGCGGCCTGGAGCAGCTCGCCCACGACCATCCCTTTCTGCTGACGAGCAGATACGCCAACGACCACGCGGAGATCCGCTACTGGGAAGAGGCCCGCGATCTGCACGACGCCGCGGCCGTCGCCCTGCGGCTGTGGGGCGAGCACCGCCAGACCGCGCAGCTGCCCCCGTGGGAGATCGTCGGCCTGGAGGTCATCGACCGCGAGACCTACCACCACCGCATCGCCGAGGGCTACGGCCCGCTGCCGGCGACACCCGTGGGCGTCCATCCTTTTTGAGCGCTCTCAGGGGCTTGTCTCGGGGTTTGGGATAGCCGGTGGACGGTTCCCTCCGGCGCACTACGCTTCCCTCATGACCTCGCTCTCGCCGTACGACTCGATGTCCCCGGTCACGCAGGCCGCCTACCGGGCCAAGGCCGCCGCCGCCGACCTCGCCCCCCTCCCGCGGGCCGAGAAGGACGACGCGCTGCTCGCCATCGCGGACGCGCTGGAAGTCCGTACGAGCGAAATCATCGAGGCCAACGCCAAGGACATCGTCCGTGCGCGCGAGGCCGGCACCAGCGAGACGGTCATCGACCGGCTGACGCTCACCCCGGAGCGGGTGCGCGCGATCGCCTCCGACGTACGGGACGTGGTGGCGCTGCCCGACCCGGTCGGCGAGGTCGTCCGCGGCTCCACCCTTCCCAACGGCATCGACCTGCGCCAGGTCCGCGTCCCGCTGGGCGTCGTCGGCATCATCTACGAGGCCCGCCCGAACGTGACGGTCGACGCCGCCGCCCTCTGCCTGAAGTCCGGCAACGCGGTCCTGCTGCGCGGCTCGTCCTCCGCGCACGAGTCGAACACCGCACTTGTACGGGTACTGCGCGACGCCGTCGGCGGGGCCGGCCTGCCCGCGGACGCCGTGCAGCTCGTGCCCGGCGAGGGCCGCGAGTCCGTACGGGAACTGATGCGCGCCCGCGGCCTGGTCGACGTACTCATCCCGCGCGGTGGTGCCTCCCTGATCCGGACCGTCGTCCAGGAGTCGACCGTCCCCGTCATCGAGACCGGCACGGGCAACTGCCATGTGTACGTGGACGCGCAGGCCGATCTCGACATGGCGATCGAGATCCTGCTCAACTCCAAGGCGCAGCGCCCGAGCGTCTGCAACTCCGCCGAGACGCTCCTCGTCCACCAGGACATCGCCCCCGATTTCCTGCCGCGCGCCCTGGACGCGCTCGCCGAGGCCGGGGTCACCGTGCACGCCGACGAGCGCGTACTGGCGTACGCGAAGGACTCGAAGGCCACGGTCGTCGAGGCGACGCCGGAGGACTGGGAGACCGAGTACCTGTCGTACGACATCGCCGCCGCCGTCGTCGACTCGCTGGACCGGGCCGTCGAGCACATCCGGCTGTGGACCTCCGGGCACACCGAGGCGATCGTCACGACCTCGCAGCAGGCCGCCCGCCGCTTCACCCAGCTGGTCGACTCGACCACGGTCGCCGTCAACGCCTCGACGCGCTTCACGGACGGCGGTCAGTTCGGATTCGGCGCGGAGATCGGCATCTCGACGCAGAAGCTGCACGCGCGCGGTCCGATGGGGCTGCCGGAGCTGACCAGCACCAAGTACATCGTCACGGGCGACGGGCATATCCGCCGCTGAGGGGCGCGATCGTGGGTCCGTGCGCCGGGCGCACGGCGCACGGCGGGTGTGCGCCCGGCGCTGAGCCCCCGGCGGATCGCCGCCCGCCACGGCGGGCGGCGGCGCATGAAACGCATCTCAGCCGGCAGATGAATTTCCCTACCGTCTGCCCAAAATGACACCCCCGGTCTACTCTGGATTCGTGCCGGAGGACGTGGGGGGCACGCCGTTCTTTCCTGACGGCTGGGAGCCCGACGACGACCACGACCGCGGGGTGTCGGACGAAGAGTTCGCCTCCGTGGTCTTCGACGAGGACTTCGTACAGGCGGCCGTGGTGCACGAGCCGACCGCCGTCGAGCGCCTCCTGGCCGCCGCCCAGGCGAGAGCGGAGGCCTCCGAGGCCGAGGCACGCCGGGCGCACACCAGAGGCCCGAGAGCGGACGACGACCGCTACGACGACCCCTCCTATTTCGGCCACGACCCGGATCGCGACGACCTGGACGACGCCGAGGTCCTGGAGGGCCGCTACGGCGCCCCGGGCACGCACGGCAAACAGGTCTCCCGCTGGCACCGGCCCGTCGCCTGGATGCTCGCCCTCGTGATGGGCGTCGGCATGGTCGCGCTGGCCTTCACGGCGGTCTACCGGGGGGCGTCCTCCAGCCGTCAGGAGCAGGTGCCGGCACCCTCCGCGACCGGTCTTGAACAGGGCAGCGCATCGACTCCCTCGGCCTCGGCCGACTACTCCCAGCCGGCCGTCACCGCGATCCCCCGCACACCCTGACCCAAACCTGACCGCACCCTGTTCCGTCCTGGTGAGAACCTGTCAGAACTTGTCGCGCAACAGCGCGTTTACCGGGGCTTCCGGCGACCTACTCTGAATGTATGGGCGGACCAGGAGACCCACCTGAGGGGACACCCGAGGCTGCTCCCGGCGGTGGCGAGGACGAGTACCGATCCGTCGTTTTCGACGAGTCGTTCGTCCGCGCTGCCCGGCTCCAGGAGTTCTCCGCCCAGGAGCGCCTGGACGACCACGCACCCGCCGTACGCCGTCGCCCGTCCCTGCACCGGGGGCTGTCCCGGCAGGCACTGATCCTCGTCCTGCTGATCGCCGTCGCCTTCGGCACCGTGATCTACATGGGCGTACGGAACCCGTACGAGAGCCCGGCCGCCGAGCTGCCCACCGAGCCGCTGCGGATGACCGTCATTCCGCTCGCGCCCCAGGGTGCCGTGCCCGGCGCGGTCGACACCGAACTGTTGTTCGCGCGCAGTCCGGCGGCCCAGTTCAGCATCGGCGCCGAAGGCATCGCGCTGCCCGCCACGCGGCGCACCGCGCACTTCTCGGACAGTCAGGTCGTCAGCGCCCTGACCGCCGCCAAGGACTACATAGTCGAGTCCTCGCTCTATCCCGAGGTGCTCGTCGGCAGCGAGGTGCGTGCCGTGCGGGTGATGCTCGACCCGGAGCAGCTCGACCAGTTCGACCGGAGCTTCGACGGCCCGGCCGCCGACGGCCGGCACGCGCCCACCGGATGGCTGGTTCGCTTCGACGCCTCCCGCGCCCAGCTCGCCGACGACAAGATCCGGGTGCGGGGCACTCTGCGGTTCGCCGAGGCGGACTCGACGACCCTGGAGGTCGTCGCCAACCACACCTTCGTGTACGCGCTGCGGCCGACCGGCGCCGACGACAGGGCGAAGGCGTCCCTGTTCACCGTCCGGCGCGAACTGCACTTCCGCTTCGACCGTGACGACCTGCGGATGCACCAGGTCCAGCTCGTCCTCTCCTACGTCCAGGCCGGACCGCTGTCCTGCGCCGAGGACTCCTCGAACCACCTCCGCCCGCTGCTGGCCGGTCAGACGGCCAAGGCGGGCGGACCCGCCGGTACGAATCCGTACGCGACGGGCGGCGCCACGGCACTGTGCGGGTCACTGGCGGCGGAGGCGCAGCCGAAGGTGTGACCCCGGTCCCGCTGCCCGTACGCGTCAGTCGTCGTCGCGAGGGGGCTGGTCCTTGGGCGGCGTGGAGTCCGTGGGTGTCGAGCCGGCGAATCCGCCGAAGCCGCGCCGGACCCGGCCACCGAGGTCGCCCGCCCCGCCGGCGATGTCGGTGACCAGCTTCATCAGCGGGTCCTTGGAGTTCTTGACGTTGGTCGCGTAGCTCGACGCCGACTGGCGGAAGGAGTCGGAGACCGAGGTGTCCTTGTCCTCGTCCCGGCGCGGGTAGTGGCCGTCCATGATCCGCTGGTAGTCGCGGGACTCGGCCCACTTCTTCAGCTCGGCGGCGCGCACGGTGGTGAAGGGGTGGGTGCGGGGGAGGACGTTGAGGATCTTCAGTACGGAGTCGCGCAGGTCGCCCCCGGCCTCGTACTCCTCGGCCTGGGCGAGGAACGCGTCCACGTTCATCTCGTGCAGGTGGTTGCCGCCGGCGATCTTCATCAGGCCGCGCATCGAGGCCTTGAGGTCCTGGCCGACGAGCAGCCCCGCGCGGTCGGCGGACAGCTCCGACTTGCGGAACCACTCGCGCAGGCCGGTCACGATCGCCATGATCGCGATGTTGCCGAGCGGGATCCAGGCGACGCGGAGGGCCAGGTTGGTCAGGAAGAGCAGGATGGTCCGGTAGACGGAGTGCCCGGAGAGGGCGTGGCCGACCTCGTGCCCGACGACGGCCCGCATCTCCTCCTCGTCGAGCAGCTCCACGAGGCCGGTGGTGACGACGATGATCGGCTCGTCCAGGCCGATGCACATCGCGTTGGGCTGGGGGTCCTGGTTGACGTACATCGGCGGGACCTTCTCCAGGTCCAGGATGTGGCAGGCGTCCAGCAGCATGGCGTGCAGGTGGGCGAACTGCTGGTCCGAGACGCGCACGGAGTCGGACAGGAACAGCAGCCGCAGACTGCGCTCGGGAAGCAGTCCGCTGAGCGCCTTGAAGACGGTGTCGAACCCGCTGAGCCTGCGCAGGGCGACCAGGGCGGAGCGGTCGGCCGGGTGCTCGTACGCCCGGGAGGAGATCCCGGGGAAGCGGGTGCGCTGCCTGCTGGGCACGTTCTCGTGGCCCTCCGGGCTGTGCCCGTTGCTCTCGTGGCTGTCGTCGGACATGTGTTCCCCCACGCGTCTGATTGCCCTATGTGCCCCCCGAAGCGGGGCCCAGCCTAGGCGGAGATACCGTGGCGGGGCAGTACACCCTAAGGAGCGATCCGATGGACCACACCCCCGTAACCAACTGGATCACCGAGGCCGCGAGCGCCGCCGAGAAGCAGGGATCCGGCGATCTGCTCCGGGTCGTGCTCATCGTGATGTTCTTCGGCTGCATCCTGACCGCGTGGTTCCTGTTGCGGGGGTACAAACAGAAGGACGACTGAGACGGGCCCGAAGTTCCCTCGCCGTCCCTCCCCGGCCCTTTCCCGGACCCGTCCGCGGAGTCGGCGTGATCCCCGTCGGCGGGCACGCTTACGATGGGCCGACGTCTTTATCCCGCCCTCACCGGATAGGTCCTGCCGAAGATGAGCTTCCACAGCGCCGCAGCCCAGTTGGTCACCCTCGCAGCCGAGGGCGAGGAGCACGGCGGCAACCACGAGAGCCTCAACCCCTACCTCACCGGTGGCGGCGCGTTCTTCATCCTGATGCTGCTGCTGTGGATCACCACTCGTTTCAACCGCGACCGCTGAGGCACCCCGTGCCTTCGGTGAGGCACTCCGGGCCTCCTCCGGACGGCGCCCTCAGGTCGGGCCGGTAGGGTCTGCACGCATGGGAGAGCAGGACATGCCTACCGGCCCGGCGAACAACGCCGGCGACCGCCCGGCGCGCGACGCGGAGAACCGCCCGGGGCCCCGGCGCGGGCCCGGGAACGCGCCGTCGAACCCGGGCAAGCGGCGCCTCGGCGTCATGGGCGGCACATTCGATCCGATCCACCACGGGCACCTCGTGGCGGCCAGCGAGGTCGCCGCGCAGTTCCACCTCGACGAGGTGGTGTTCGTACCGACCGGACAGCCGTGGCAGAAGACCGACCGCAAGGTGTCGCCGGCCGAGGACCGCTACCTGATGACGGTCATCGCGACCGCCGAGAACCCCCAGTTCTCGGTCAGCCGCATCGACCTCGACCGCGGTGGCCCGACGTACACCACGGACACCCTGCGCGACCTGCGATCGCTCAACCCCGAAACGGACCTGTTCTTCATCACGGGAGCCGACGCGCTCGGCCAGATCCTCACCTGGCGCGACGCCGACGAACTGTTCTCCCTCGCGCACTTCATCGGGGTCACCCGGCCCGGTCACACCCTGACCGACCCGGGACTCCCGGAGGGCGGTGTCTCGCTCGTCGAGGTCCCCGCCCTGGCCATCTCGTCCACAGACTGCCGTGCGCGGGTCGCCAAGGGCGACCCGGTCTGGTATCTGGTGCCGGACGGTGTGGTGCGCTACATCGACAAGCGCGAGCTGTACCGCGGCGAGTGAGCCGAGAGGGGCACCGGTGAACGACCGATACGACTCGGGCTACGACGGCGACCAGCAGTACGAGCTCGTCGGCTACGACGACCAGGGCCGGCCTGTGTACCAGCCGGTGCAGCCGCAGCAGCAGTACCAGCAACAGTCGTACGACCCGTACGCGCAGCAGCAGGCACCCCCGGCACAGGGGTACGAGGGGTACGGCTACGACCAGTACGCGACCGGGCAGCAGCAGCCCGCCCCCGCGTACGACCCGTACGCCGCCGGGAACCCGGCCACCGCGTACGACCCCTACGGGCAGGCCGCCGGCAGCGGGCAGCAGCCCCGGGTCGCCGAGCAGGCCGCGCCCGCCGCTCCGACGGCACCGACCGCGCAGGCCGAACAGACCGCCTACATCCCACAGCAGGGCGGTCCGGTCGAGGACGACGGTAAGCAGGGCACGGGTGAACGCGACTACGGCACCCAGCAGTTCGCCTTCGTCGAGGAGCCCGACGGTGACTCCGAGGACGTCATCGACTGGCTGAACTTCACCGAGAACCGCACCGAGCGCCGCGAGGAGGCCAAGCGCCGCGCCCGCAGCCGCGGCATCGCCCTGATCGTCGTCCTCGCCCTGATGGCCGCGGGCGGGGTCGGCTACCTCTGGTACGCGGGCATGCTGCCCGGGGCGTCGTCCGCGGACGCGAAGACCGGCGGAGCGACCACCGCGGGGGCCCAGAAACGGGACGTGATCGTCGTCCACCTGCACAACACCAAGAAGAGCGGCACCTCCACGGTGCTGCTCGTCGACAACGCCACCACCAAACAGGGCACCACCGTCCTGCTGCCCAACTCCCTCGCCCTGACGGACGACAACGGCACCACGACCACGCTCGCCAAGTCCGTCGACGACGACGGCTCCTCCGGGACGCGCGACGCGCTCGACACCGTCCTCGGCACCGACATCGAGGGCACCTGGCGGCTCGACACCCCCTACCTCCAGAACCTCGTCGAGCTGGTCGGAAACATCGACATCGACACCAACGCCGACGTGCCCGACCCGGACGCCACGAAGAAGGGCACGGCGCCCCTGGTCAAGAAGGGCGAGGCCCAGACCCTGAGCGGCAAGATGGCCGTCGCCTACGCCACCTACCTCGCCTCCGGCGAGGCCCAGGACGCCCAGCTGGAGCGGTTCGGGCAGGTCATGCAGGGCGTGCTGCGCAAGCTGTCCTCCGACGCCCAGGGCGCGACGGTCACCGTGCAGACGCTGGCGCAGATCCTCGACCCCTCGCTGACCGACAAGGACCTCGGCGCCTTCCTCGCGCGGCTCGCCGACCTGGCCAAGGGCGGCGACTACAAGACCGCGCTGCTGCCCGTCCTGGGCGACGGCACGCTGAGCGCCCAGGCCAGCGCCGGCGTCGTCAAGACCGTGCTCGGTGGCGCCGCCAAGAGCCCGGACAAGGACGCCGCGATCCGCGTCTCCGTCCAGAACGCCACCGGCGACAAGGACAACACCGAGAAGGCCCGCGTCGTCCTCCTCAACGGCGGCTTCACCTTCCTGGAGGCCGGTACCGCGGCCGCCGCCCAGGCCGCGTCCCAGGTCGTCTACGCCGACGCCGCCGACAAGGAGAACGCCACCGAGGCCGCCAAGACGCTGGGTCTGCCCACCAGCTCGGTGAAGAAGGGCGCGGTCACCTCGAACGCGGACGTCTCCGTGATCCTCGGCCAGGACTACAAGGCTGCCTCGTGACGCGGTGATCCGGTAATGACGTGGGGTGGTGTCGGCGGTCCGTGAGACCCTTGGGTAACCCGCACGGGTTCCCGACCGCCGACCGAAAGCCTTGTAGTGACCGCCACTGACCATTCCATCGAGCTCATCACCGCCGCCGCGCAAGCGGCGGCCGACAAGCTCGCGCACGACATCATCGCCTACGACGTCAGCGACGTGCTGTCGATCACGGACGCCTTCCTGCTGGCCTCCGCTCCCAACGACCGTCAGGTCAAGTCGATCGTCGACGGGATCGAGGAGCAGCTCAGCAAGGAACTCGGCGTCAAGCCGGTCCGACGCGAGGGCGACCGCGAGGCCCGCTGGGTGCTCCTGGACTACGTCGACATCGTCGTCCACGTCCAGCACAGCGAGGAGCGCGTCTTCTACGCCCTGGAGCGGCTCTGGAAGGACTGCCCCGAGCTCGAGCTGCCCGCCGACGCGCAGGCCACCCGCGGCAAGGGCGCCGAACACGCCAAGCTCCAGGCCGAGGAGGACACCGCCGACTTCGGAGGGCTGCGGTGACCGCCCCCGCCGGCGTCGCCCGCAAGCCCGGCCGGGGCCGCCGCGTCATCCTGTGGCGGCACGGCCAGACCTCGTGGAACGTGGAGCGACGCTTCCAGGGCACCACGGACGTCGAACTCACCGAGACCGGCATCGGCCAGGCCCGCCGCGCCGCCCGACTGCTCGCCTCCCTCCAGCCCGACGCGATCGTCGCCTCGGACCTCCGGCGGGCGGCGAACACCGCGGGTGAACTCGCCGAGCTCACCGGCCTCACGGTGACGCACGACGAGGGTCTGCGCGAGACCTACGCGGGCGCCTGGCAGGGGCTGACGCACGACGAGATCATCGCCCGCCACGGCGACGAGTACGCCGCGTGGAAGCGCGGTGAGCCGATCCGCCGCGGCGGTGGCGAACTGGAGGCCGAGGTCGCCGACCGCGCCGCCCCCGTGGTGCTGCGGCACGCCGAGAAGCTCCCCGAGGAGGGCACCCTCGTGGTGGTCAGCCACGGCGGCACCATCCGCACCACGATCGGGCGTCTGCTCGGTCTGGAGTCCCAGCATTGGGAGAGCCTCGGTGGGCTCTCCAACTGCTGCTGGTCCGTCCTCGGTGAGGGCGCCCGGGGCTGGCGCCTCCTGGAACACAACGCCGGCACGCTGCCCGAGCCGGTGCTCGGCGACGACGACTGAGCAGCTCCTCCCCGGGCCCGTCAGGGGCCGGGACCCGGATTTCACTTTCCGGCTGGTCGCAGGCTAAAGTTCTTCTTGTTCGCCCCGCCCGGCGGGGCGGGACACCATGCGGCTAACGCCGCGTGGCGCAAGGGGCTATAGCTCAGTTGGTAGAGCGCCTGCATGGCATGCAGGAGGTCAGGAGTTCAATTCTCCTTAGCTCCACAGTCGAAGATCGGTTGACGAAGGTCCCGCTCCCTCCAGGGGGCGGGATTTTTTGTGCACCGCTCCCGCGGCAACGCGCCTCCGCTCAGGCCGGGTTCGCGGGTGCCTGTGATCCCGCCCTCACACTCTTCTCGAACCGGCTTGAGTCACTTGGGGGCCCGCAGGCGTATACCTCTGCGGAAGCTCTTCTTATGTGCACGTTCGCGCTGGCCGCGACGGCTGCGGCGGGTGCCGTGTCCGGACTGGTACGAAGGCGTCGCTGACCGTATCGGTCCGTCCGTGGCAGAATCAAACGGCCGGAAGGGGGCGCGGCCCGACGGGAGGGAGTTGCGATGCCTGCGAGCATCCTCAGGGAGGTCGGTCACCTCCCTGGTGCGGCGGTCCTACGGGACAGGGCCACCCGCCTCAGCTGCCCTTTCTGCGGTTCCGGCCTGGTCGCCCAGGTTCTCGGCGACAACGGTGGAATTTCCTACGTGTGCACGGCCTGCGGCCACAGCTGGAGCTGATCGATGGGTGCACACAGGAGGAAATGCGACTGGTGCGGCAGTGGTACGCCGATCGTCCGTGACATGGAGCCGGTCAACCACGACTACCAGTACTGGTGCGAGGAATGTGCGCGGGCGCTGATCATAAAAGGCGACCCGATCGAGACCTACCGTGAGCTGGAGGGCGAGCCGATCTACGGACGGCTCCTCGAGGAGCACTGCACCCTCAAACGCTTCTACTCGTTCGTCACGGCCTGACCCGGGAAACGATTTGGTGCTGCACCGGGGGGACCGGTAATGTTGGCGTCGCCGCCGGGGAGACCCGGCGGAAGAACGCAAGGGGCTATAGCTCAGTTGGTAGAGCGCCTGCATGGCATGCAGGAGGTCAGGAGTTCAATTCTCCTTAGCTCCACAGAAGTTGAAGGCGGGTCATCCGATCAGGATGGCCCGCCTTCGGCGTGTGGAGGACGTACGACGGCGGGCCACCCGGAGATCGGGTGGCCCGCCGTCGTACGTGCTGCGTTCTGCGTGTCTCAGCGACCGCTGCCGAGGGCGCGGCGGCCCCGGCCGCCGCGCTGGGACAGGACCGGCAGGCGGTCGGGGGCCGAGGTCCTGGTGTCCTCCTCGATGCGCAGGGCCAGCGCCGGGCAGCGGCGCACCGCGCGCAGCGCCTTCGCCTCCGCGTAGCGGGGCACCTTGGCCTGCGCGACGGTCGGGAAGCCGTCGGCGCCGAGTTCGAAGACCTCCGGGAGGATGTCGGCGCACAGGCCGTGGCCCCGGCACAGCGTCCAGTCGACGAAGATCTTCTGGCGGCTGGGGCCGTTCTCCTCGTCCGTCTGACCGCCCGGGAGGCCCGTGGGCGTCTGGCCGCCCTCGAAGAGCGGCAGAACGCCCTCTACGGGCCTTCCGCAGCCGTTTCCGAGGACATGGGCGGCCAGGTCGTCCGTGAACGCCTTGAGGGTCGATTCCAGGAACATCGCCGAGCCGTCCGGATGTGAGCAGGCACCGCGCCGCTTCACGGACTTGGCGACCTGCTTGACCGCCTCCAGGGCGGCCGGCCCGCCGCCGTTGAGGATGTCCTCCATGCCGCGCGCCGCGGCCGGCAGACCGAGATAGCAGGGGCCGCACTGGCCCGCACTCTCCTCGGCCAGCCACTGGGCCACACGCAGCGACTCGCCCAGCGGGCAGGTGTCCTGGCTGATCGGCAGGATCGCGCCGGCGCCGAGCGCACCGCCCACCGCGTCAAGGGAGTTGCGCGAGACGATCGCCTCGTTGACCGTCGCCGAGTCGATCCACTTGCCGTGGTAGCCGCCGGTCAACACACCCTGCGGGACCGGCGGGGCGCCGGCGAGCTGGAGGACGTACCGCAGCGGCACGCCTGTCGGCACCTCGATCACCATGGGGCGGGCGACCGCGCCGGAGACCGTGAGCATGACGGTGCCCGGTTCGTCGTACAGACCGGTGTTGCAGTAGCGCTCGGCGCCGATGCGGGCGGCGATCGCGAGTTGGGCGTACGTCTCGGCGTTGGACAGCAGGGTGGGTGCGCCGCCGACGCCGGTCTGGGAGGCGCTGACCTTGCGGCCGGGCGGGATCGCCGGGCCGCCGTCGATGGAACGGATCAGGGAGGCGGCGGCGCCGGTGACCATCCGGATCGGATTGCGCTGCACGCGCGCGCGCAGGGCCGAGCGGCGGCCGTTGTTGAGGCCGCGCTCGGCGAGCGCCGCCTCCATGGAGCGCTGCGTGGATTCACGTGTCACCCCGATGACGAGGGTGCGGGCGCCCATGGCCTCCGCGCACAGCAGGGCGCCGTCCAGGATCAGGTGCGGGGCACGGTTGACCAGCACCGTGTCCTTGCGGCAGGCGGGCTCGTCCTCGCTCGCGTTGACGACGACGACCGGTCGCACACCGCGGCGGATCGCCGACTCGGCGACCGACCGCAGCTTCTTGTGGAAGGGGAAGCCCGCACCGCCGCGGCCCTTCAGGGAGATGCGCTCGGAGAGCTGTGCGAGCTGCTCTCCGCCCATCGGTTCGAGCGGCCCGTGCACCTTCAGGTGCATGGGCAGGTCCAGTCTTTCGACGAGGTCGAAACCCGACGTGAGCTGGGGAAGCCCGACCACGCGGACTTCGGGTACGTCGGGCAGGGCCTCGTTCACTTATAGCCTCCGGAAGGCGCGTTCCAAGGTTCGCCCGAGCCCGGTGCGTCGAAATCGTAGGAAGCACCGGGGTTTGTATCAGTGGCGGGACCGCTGTTGTACGTGTCGTTCGCGTTGTACGTGCCGTAGGCGGCATTCGACTCACCGGTGTCGTACACATCACTCGTGCCGTACGCGGCTGTGCCCGGATTGCCATAGGCCGGGATGTTGTATCCGGTGTCGGCCATGGGGTCGTACGCCGACTGGGGCGCCTCGCCGACGGGCGGCGGGGACGGGACCGGCCAGCTGCCCGACGTGCTGCCGTCCATGCGCGGCATCGCCTCGGTGCTCGGTATGTCCATGCGGGCCGTCTGGTCCATGAACGAGTCCTGCGCGCGCGGGGGTGTCACCGCCCGGTAGGCGGCTGCGAAGCCGTTCGCGGGCTCCGCGTCCGGGGTCATGGTGCGGCTGCCCTGGGCGTCGTAGAGCGGCGATCCGGTGGGCGCGTTGCGCTGCGGGGGCATTGCCGGGTCCCCGCCGCGCGTGGACCTGCCCGCGGACTGGTTCTCGTAGCCCGGCAGGGCGGACTCGCCGATCCGGGCGCGGCTCGCGTCCAGGTCCTCGCGGCCGTACCGCTCCTGGGTCCCCAGGATCGCCATGATCTGGGCGGCCACCTTGCGCTTGAACGGGCGGGGCGCCGAGCGCAGTGCCAGGGCCGCGATGACCGCGACCAGGCACAGGCTGTAGAGGATCACGAAGATCGGCTGCGCCTCGCGGCCCGCGTACAGGCCGTGGACCAGCGCGAAGCACCAGGCCGGGTAGGCCAGCATGTGCATCGCGCGCCAGCGGGCCGCGACCGGCGCCGGGGAGGCGAACTGGCCGCGCAGCGCGCCGGTGACGGCCGTGAAGATCATGAGCAGGCCGGCCATGGAGCCCATGCCGATGAGGCCCGCGGTGCCGGTGACGCCGAGGCTGAAGGGGATCAGCGCGCCGACCACCGAGACATGGTCGAGCGCCAGCTTGACCGAGACGTGCAGCAGCAGGAAGGCGACCGAGGCGACGGCGGTCGTCCGGTGCACGGCCTGCGCGATCAACCGCTGGCGGGTGTTCAGGAAGACCCGGTCGGTCGCGACCAGGCCCCAGATCACCGAGCAGGAGAGGGAGACCAGTGACAGCACGCCGGCCCCGAAGTTCAGGAAGTCCTGGAGTTGGTCACCTCCGACCACCACGATCACGGGTATGAGCAGCAGCACGGCAGCCGTCGCCATCCCATAGGCCGAACGTCCGGTCCTGGGAAGCGAACTGTTACTACGAGGGTTCATGGGGGCAACTCCGAGCGGTTCGGGAAGGCGGTCCCGCGTCGAACTCTAAGTCGAGACATACCGAGGAGTACGAGGTTTGAGTTATTGCGCTGTTACCAAAGGCCTGTGAGGCCGTTGTGATGTCCCTTAGGGGTTGTTACGCGAAGTAATTATTGAACCTGGTTCAGGGTTTGCTGTGTGGCGATTCACGTGCCTGCCGGGTCGCGGGAGAGCCATTGGGGGGTCGTGGGGGAGTTGTGTGTGGGTCCCGTGGGGGTCCTGCGTGGGCCCTCCCCGGATGTGGCACCCGGTGCCGCGTGCCCCGGGAACTCCGTCGCGGCGCGCTCGACCGCTGCGGTACCCTGACGCCATGCGTGCCGTACGCCTTCTGCTTAGCGAGCCGCGCTGATCAGTCCCGACCGCTGACGAATCGTGGTCGGCATCAGCGCGGCGTCCCCTCCTGTGCGAGGGGATTTTTCATTTCCGAGCCGCTGGCAGAGACGATCGATGGAGCTTTGAGGATCATGAGCGAGACGAACCCCGCTGCCGCCGAGGTGGCAGCGCCGCACCGCTACACGGCCGTCATGGCGGCCGACATCGAGGCACGCTGGCAGGACTTCTGGGACGCCGAGGGCACGTACGCCGCCCCCAACGCGAGCGGCGACCTGGCGGGCGACCCCGAACTGGCCGCCAAGCCCAAGAAGTTCATCATGGACATGTTCCCGTACCCCTCCGGTGCGGGCCTGCACGTCGGCCACCCGCTGGGCTACATCGCGACCGACGTGTTCGCCCGCTTCCAGCGCATGACCGGCCACAACGTCCTGCACACCCTGGGCTTCGACGCCTTCGGCCTGCCCGCCGAGCAGTACGCGGTGCAGACCGGCACGCATCCGCGGGTGTCCACCGAGGCCAACATCGAGAACATGAAGGTCCAGCTGCGCCGGCTGGGCCTGGGCCACGACAAGCGCCGCTCGTTCGCCACGATCGACCCGGACTACTACAAGTGGACCCAGTGGATCTTCCTGCAGATCTTCAACTCCTGGTACGACGAGGAGGCGGACAAGGCCCGCCCGATCGCCGCCCTGATCGCCCAGTTCGAGAGCGGCGAGCGTGCCGTACCCGGTGACCACGCGCGCGCGTGGAACCAGCTGACCGCCACCGAGCGCGCCGACATCCTGGGCGAGTACCGCCTGGCGTACGCCTCCGAGGCGCCTGTCAACTGGTGTCCGGGACTGGGCACCGTACTGGCGAACGAGGAGGTCACCGCGGACGGCCGTTCCGAGCGCGGCAACTTCCCCGTGTTCAAGGCCAAGCTGCGCCAGTGGAACATGCGCATCACCGCCTATGCCGACCGGCTGCTGAACGACCTGGACGC
This sequence comes from Streptomyces sp. NPDC020898, assembly GCF_044333925.1. NCBI lineage: Bacteria > Bacillati > Actinomycetota > Actinomycetes > Kitasatosporales > Streptomycetaceae > Streptomyces > Streptomyces sp. NPDC020898. Next base: position 1,120,224 of record NZ_JBIRRV010000001.1, on the reverse strand, counting down.
GCTGGACTGGCCCGAGGCCATCAAGCTGCAGCAGCGCAACTGGATCGGCCGCTCCGAGGGCGCCCGTGTCGACTTCCCCGTGGACGGCGAGGCCATCACGGTCTTCACCACTCGCCCGGACACCCTGTTCGGCGCGAGCTACATGGTCCTGGCGCCCGAGCACCCGCTGGTCGAGAAGTTCACCCCGGCGAGCTGGCCCGAGGGCACCCACGACGTCTGGACGGGCGGCCACGCGACGCCCGCCGAGGCTGTCGCCGCCTACCGCGCCCAGGCCGCCTCGAAGTCCGACGTCGAGCGGCAGGCCGAGGCCAAGGACAAGACCGGTGTGTTCATCGGCTCGTACGCGACCAACCCGGTCAACGGCGAGCAGATCCCCGTCTTCATCGCCGACTACGTCCTGATGGGCTACGGCACCGGCGCGATCATGGCCGTCCCCGCGGGCGACCAGCGCGACTTCGAGTTCGCACGCGCCTTCGAACTGTCGATCCCCTGCATCGTCGAGCCGACCGACGGACGCGGCACCGACACCTCGACGTGGGAGAGTGCCTTCGGGGCGCACGACGCGAAGATCATCAACTCGGCCAACGGTGACATCTCGCTGGACGGGCTGAGCATCGTCGACGCCAAGGCGCGCATCACCGAGTGGCTGGAGCGCAAGGGCATCGGCCGCGGCACCGTCAACTTCCGGCTGCGCGACTGGCTGTTCAGCCGCCAGCGCTACTGGGGCGAGCCCTTCCCGATCGTCTACGACGAGGACGGCGTCGCCCACTCGCTGCCCGAGTCGATGCTGCCCCTGGAGCTGCCGGAGGTCGAGGACTACTCGCCGCGCACCTTCGACGCGGACGACGCGGACACCTCCCCGGAGACCCCGCTGTCCCGCAACGCGGACTGGGTCAACGTCACCCTGGACCTGGGCGACGGCCGCGGGCCGCAGAAGTACCGCCGCGAGACCAACACCATGCCCAACTGGGCCGGTTCCTGCTGGTACGAGCTGCGCTACCTGGACCCGCACAACAGCGAGAAGCTGGTCGACCCGGCCATCGAGCAGTACTGGATGGGCCCCCGCGAGGGCCAGCCCCACGGCGGCGTCGATCTGTACGTCGGCGGCGCCGAGCACGCCGTGCTGCACCTGCTGTACGCGCGCTTCTGGTCCAAGGTGCTGTTCGACCTGGGGCACGTCTCCTCGGTCGAGCCGTTCCACAAGCTGTACAACCAGGGCATGATCCAGGCCTTCGTGTACCGCGACAGCCGCGGCATCGCCGTACCTGCCAACGAGGTGGAGGAGCGCGACGGCGCCTACTTCTACCAGGGCGAGAAGGTCTCACGGCTGCTGGGCAAGATGGGCAAGTCCCTGAAGAACGCGGTCACTCCGGACGAGATCAGCGCCGAGTACGGGGCGGACACTCTGCGCCTGTACGAGATGGCGATGGGCCCCCTGGACGTGTCGCGGCCGTGGGACACGCGCGCGGTGGTGGGCCAGTACCGGCTGCTGCAGCGGCTGTGGCGCAACGTCGTCGACGAGGACAGCGGTGAGGTCACCGTCGTCGACACCGGGGCCGACGAGGCGACACTGCGTGCCCTGCACAAGGCGATCGACGGCGTAGGCCAGGACCTGGAGGGCCTGCGGTTCAACACCGCCATCGCCAAGGTCACCGAGCTGAACAACTACCTGACCAAGACGGGCGGCCCGGTCGCGCGCCCGGTCGCCGAGGCCCTGGTACTGCTGGTCGCGCCGCTGGCCCCGCACATCGCCGAGGAACTGTGGCGCAGGCTGGGCCACACCGACTCGGTCGTCCACCAGGACTTCCCGGTCGCCGATCCCGCGTACGTCGTGGACGAGACCGTGACCTGCGTCGTGCAGATCAAGGGCAAGGTCAAGGCACGCCTGGAGGTCTCGCCGTCGATCTCCGACGACGAGCTGGAGAAGGTGGCGCTGGGCGACGACAAGGTCGTGGAGGCGCTGGCCGGCGCGGGGATCCGCAAGGTCATCGTGCGGGCGCCGAAGCTGGTCAACATCGTTCCGGCGTAGACGTGGGCGGTCCCGTCCGGGCCGCTCGGGGTAGTCCCCTACGGGCAGGTTCGGGGTTCTTTTGGAACTCCGGGCCTGCCCTTTGCGTTTACCGTTGAAGAGCGGCTCGATGGCCGCGACTTTTAGGAGGAGGAGCGTCGTGGAAGCCGCTGTCGCAGTTGTCGCCCTGCTCTTTCTGCTGTTCGTGGTGCTGGGCGTGTACGCCACGGTGAAGGTGGTCGGCGCCGCCAAGAGGGGCGTGGACCGCACGATCTCGCAGGCCCGCCGCACGGTCGAGGACACCACGCTGCGCGCCAAGAGCTTCGCCCAGCTCGGGCCGGCCGGCGAGGTGGCCCAGCTCAGGCTCAAGCTGCGTACATCGATGCGTTCCACGCAGGACGCGCTGCACGCGGGCGTGTCCGAGGACGAGTCCCTCAAGGAGTCCCTCGGCCTCTTCGAGCGGCTCAGCAGCCACGGCCACGAACTGGACGCCGAACTCAAACGGCTGGAGTCCGAGCCCGACCGGGCGACGCTCGCCTCACGACTGCCCGGCCTGCGCGAGCGCACCGATCACATCACGCAGGCGGCCGACTCGCTGCGCTGGGCGGCCCGGGACCGGGCAACCCGGTTCGCGGACGACGACCTGGACTCCCTGAGGACCCAGATAGACGTCGAGGCGGGCGCCCTGCGCCACTGGACGACAGCGGAGCCCACGCCGACGTCCACCCCCGCGCCGCCGCCGTGGCCCGAGGCTCCGCCGGCCGACGGCGCCGCGGACCAGCAGACCTGGCCGGACAACCCCGACGCGCGCCGCGCCGCCGAACCGACCAGGCCCGCCATCACCCCGCCGGTCCAGCAGCCCACCTACCCCTGGCAGAAGAAACCCCGTCCCGAGAACACGACTTGATCCGCCGGGCGGACTCCGGCCCCGACGCAGGTGGAAGGGGCGGGCTGCCGCCCACGCGCTACGGCAGGTAACCTCCAGCTCATGTCCCGCCATGTCGCGATCGTCACCGATTCAACGGCCTACCTGCCGCCACGGACGATGGAGCGCCACGGCATCATCGCGGTGCCGCTGACCGTGGTCCTCGGTGATAGGGCCCTCGAAGAAGGCACCGAGATCTCGGCCCGATCCCTGGCCCAGGCGCTCCAGAAGCGCCGGTCCGTCACCACCTCGCGCCCCAGCCCCCAGCTCTTCGCGGAGACCTACCGCAAGATCGCCGAGTCCGGCGCCACCGGCATCGTCTCGCTGCACCTGTCCGCCGAGTTCTCGGGCACGTACGACGCCGCGGTCCTGGCGGCCCGTGAGGCGCCGGTGCCCGTGCGGGTGGTGGACACCGGCGTGGTCGCGATGGCCCTCGGGTTCTGCGCGTTGGCCGCGGCCGAGTCGGCGGAGGCGGGCGGCACGGTGGACGAGGCCGTCACGGCCGCGGAGAAGCGGGCAGCGGGTACGGCCGCGTACTTCTACGTCGACACCCTCGACTATCTGCGCCGCGGCGGCCGGATAGGCGCCGCGCAGGCTCTGCTGGGCTCCGCCCTCGCCGTGAAGCCGCTGCTGCAGCTGGACGGCGGCCGTATCGAGCTGCTGGAGAAGGTACGGACGGCGTCCAAGGCCATCGCCCGCCTGGAGGAGATCGTCGCCGACCGGGCCGGCGGTGCGCAGGTCGACATCGCCGTCCACCATCTGGCCGCCCCCGACCGGGCAGCCGCCCTCGCGGACCGCTTGCGTGCACGGGTGCCGGGCCTGGCCGAGCTGCACGTCAGCGAGGTGGGGGCGGTGATCGGGGCGCACACGGGGCCTGGGCTGTTGGGTGTGGTCATTTCGCCTCGGTGAGGGTCCCTGCGGGGCTTTGGGCCGGAGCGTGGAACTCGTGTGGGTGACGGAGTTATCCACAACCGGCCGGTAATCCACCGGAATTGAGCAAGATCATCGCGGGTGGGGTGGATTGCTCCATCCTCGGCGCATGGCACTTCGATCACGTTCCCGCGCAACCACTCCGACCAGCGGCCCGGGCCGCGGCCCGATGTCCGACGGCCGCGTCCGCCACGGCCACCGCCGCCCCCGCAGCCGGGCCCGACAGCATCAGGCGTCGGCCGATGAACTCCGCCGCCGGGCGGAGGTGCTTTTCGGCGAACGGGCGCTGGAACGACGGGAGTTGGGGAACGGGCCGCCGGGCACGGAGCGGGATGCGAGGGCTGCGGACGGCGGGGAGAGGGCGCGGTTCGCCAGGTCGGCGGTCGGGCGTGGGGGTTCTGGTGGAGGGGGCGGCGGCGACAGCAGGGATGACCCTGGTGTGGGCGTGGAGGGCGACAGCGGCGGAGGCGTCGCTGTGGGTGCTGCTGGCGGTGTTGGTACTGGTGGCGGCGCCAATGGCGGTGCTGATGCCGGAGCGGGTGTCAGTGGCGGAGGCGATGTTGGAGCCGGAGCCGGAGCCGGAGCCGGAGCGGGAGCGGGAGTCGGAGTCGGAGTCGGAGTCGGAGCCCGAGCGGGAGCAGGAGCCGGAGCAGGTGTCAGTGCTGGTGTTGGAGCCAGTAGCAGTGTCAGCGTCGGTGGCGGTAGCGGTGGTGGTCGGGCTGCTGGGGGTTGGCAGGAGCGGGCCGGGTTCGCGTTGCGGGAGCGGATGCCGGTGTGGTTGCAGGCGCGGTGTGGTCTTGAGCGGCGGAGCGTGGTGGCGCTCACGGTGGTGCTGGTCGCCGCCGCGGTGCTTGCCGGGCAGCACTTCTGGACGGGGCGGACGCAGTCCGTTCAGGCGCCGGAGGTGGTTCGGGCGGCAGCTCCGTTCGGGGCGGTGCGGGCGAGTGTCGCGGCCAGTCCACGGGCTGTCGCGGGAGCAGCGGCGGCCCAGATCGTGGTGGACGTCAGCGGCAAGGTGCGCGAGCCCGGGATCCAGCAACTGCCGGCGGGGTCCAGGGTTGCCGACGCGTTGCGGGCCGCGGGTGGGGTGCGTCCCGGTACGAAGACCGAGGGGCTCAACCGTGCGCGGTTCCTCGTGGACGGCGAACAGGTGGTGGTCGGCGGAGCCGTGCCCGGGGCAGGGGTGGTCGGTGGCGGCGCGGTCGGTGCGGGTGGCGTGGGGGTGGGCGGGGCGGGTGCTGGGCCTGCGGCGCCGGTTCCCTTGAACACGGCCACCGTGGATCAGCTCGACACGTTGCCGGGGGTCGGTCCTGTGCTGGCGCAGCACATCGTCGACTATCGCACCCAGCACGGCGGATTCCGGTCCGTGGACGAACTGCGTGACGTGAACGGCATCGGCGAACGACGCTTCGCCGACCTGCGGAACCTCGTGCAGCCATGAGCCCGGTACCTCACGCGTCCGGTGGTCCGCCCGGGCCCGCGGCGTCCGGCACCGGGTACGTCGAGCCCGGCACCATGTACGGGGAGTCCCGCACCGGGTGCGGGGAGTCCCGCACGCCCGGCGACCAGGCCGCGCCCGCCGGTCGAGCCCCTCGTGCGCGGCGGCCCGTGCACGCTGCCTCGGGGAAACGGCTGGGAGATGCCAATCCCCGCCAGGAGGGGCCGACGGACCTACGGCTGGTGCCGCCCGCACTGGCGGCCTGGGCGACGGCGGCACTGGCACTGGACGTCTCGCTCGGCCGGGTCACCGGCGTCGCGGTGGTCTGTTCGGTCGTCGCCGGAGCGCTCCTGCTCGTGCGTCGTTCCGCGCCGGTGGGACAGGCCCGTTGGGGTCGCTGGTCGCGGGTCTCCGTGGCTGCCGTGCTGCTCTGTGTCGCCGCGGCGGCCCTCTCCGCGGGGCTGCACGGGGCCGATCTGCGGCGAGGGCCGGTGCCGGAGCTGGCACGCCAGTACGCCGGTGTGACGGCCGAGTTGGAGGTCACCTCCGATCCACGGCTCACCCGGCCCCGGATCCAGGGCGCCCATGCCGCGCCGGCCGCCGTACTCCTCGACGCCGATGTCCTGCGCGTCGAGGAGTCGGACGGGGACATGGTGGCGACGCGGACGCCTGTGCTCGTGACCGTCGACGCGGGCGCGAAGCCGACGAGGACGGGGCCGTTCCGGCAGGCACCCCGGGCCTCGGGTGGGCCGGAGCGTTCACCCTGGCTGGGGCTGCTGCCGTCCACACGGTTACGGGTGACCGGCCGGCTCGTGCCCGCGCTGATGGGCGGCGACCGGGTCGCGGCCGTGCTGCGGGTACGGGACCGGGCGGCGCCGGAGGTGGTGGGGGAACCGTCGGCGGCCCAGCGGTTCGCGGGGCGATTGCGTGCCGGACTGCGGGACGCCACCGCCGGGCTGCCGGCGGATGCGCGGGCCCTCCTGCCCGGGCTGGTCGTCGGAGACACCTCACGCGTCACGCCCGAGCTGGACCAGGCGTTCAAGGAGACCGACCTCACGCATTTGATGGCCGTCAGCGGGGCGAACTTCACCATCCTCCTTGCCCTGCTCATCGGCCCGCCCGCCCTCGCCCAGCAGGTCGAGCGACGAGGACTCGCACCCCGTCTAGGCATCCCCCTCCGGGCGACCGCCCTGCTCGGCGGCGCCCTCACCCTGGGATTCGTCGTCGTGTGCAGACCCGACCCGAGTGTGCTGCGGGCCGCGGCCTGCGGATCCGTCGCGCTGCTCGCCCTCGCGACCGGACGCCGCCGCTCGCTGATCCCGGCACTGGCGACCGCCGTTCTGCTGCTGGTGCTGTACGACCCCTGGCTGGCCCGGAGTTACGGCTTCCTGCTCTCCGTCCTAGCCACCGGCGCTCTCCTCACCCTCGCGCCGCGCTGGAGCCCGGCGTTGCGCAGGCGCGGGGTGCCGCCGAGGCTGGCCGAGGCACTGGCAGCGGCCGGTGCCGCGCAGGCCGTGTGCGCGCCGGTCGTGGCCGTGCTGTCGGCGCGGGTGAGCCTGGTGGCGGTGCCGTGCAACCTGCTCGCGGAGTTCGCCGTCGCCCCGGCCACGGTGCTGGGCTTCGGGGCGCTGGCCGCGGCACCGGTGGCGATGCCGGTGGCCAAGGCGCTGGCCTGGGGTGCGAGTTGGCCCGCGGGGTGGATCGCGGACATCGCCCGTACGGGGGCGGCGCTGCCCGGCGCGGGGGTGGACTGGCCGGGGAGCTGGACGGGCGCAGTGCTGCTGGGCCTCTGTGCGGTCCTGGTCGTGCTCGTCGGCGCGCGGCTGCTGAGGCATCCGTGGTGGTGCGCGGCCTGCGTGGTGCTGTTGCTCCTGGTGGTGGTCCGGCCGGCGCCGCTGGCCAGGGTGATCACGGGCTGGCCGCCGCCGGGTTGGAAGTTTGCGATGTGTGACGTGGGTCAGGGGGACGCGACCGTGCTCGCGGCGGGCGCGGGCACCGGTGTGGTCGTGGACGCCGGACCCGACCCGGTACTGGTCGACCGTTGCCTGCGCGAACTCGGTATCACCAAGGTCCCCCTGGTGATCCTCACCCACTTTCACGCGGACCATGTCGCGGGGCTGCCCGGCGTACTGCGCGGGCGCTCGGTGGGCGCGATCGAGACGACGGGGTTCGAAGAGCCCGAGGACCAGGCCGAGTTCGTACGGAGAGAGGCGGCGGCCCGGGGCATCCCGGTGACGCGTGCCGTCGCCGGTGAGCGGCGGCGGACGGGGGACCTCGACTGGGATGTGCTGTGGCCGCAGCCGACCCCGGCACCCGAGCCGGAGGGTGCGAACGACGCCAGTGTCACGCTGCTCGTACGGTCGGCCGGGCTGCGCCTGCTGCTCCTCGGGGACCTCGAACCCCCGGCCCAGCGAGCGCTGTTGAGATCGCCGGCGGCTGCGGAGCTGCGTTCCGTGGACGTCCTGAAGGTCGCCCATCACGGGTCGGCGTATCAGGACCCGGACCTCATACGGGCGGCGGCCCCGAGGCTCGCGCTCATCTCGTGCGGCGCCGACAACACCTATGGGCATCCCGCGCCCAGCACGGTGGCGGCGCTCAGGGAGGGCGGTGCGGTGGTGCTGCGCACAGACCAGGACGGGGCGCTGGCGGTCGTCGGCGCGGGCCGGGAGCTGGCGGTGGCGGTGGCGGTGGCGAGAGACTGAGGCCGGGGAGCTACGGGTCGCGGGAGACTGAGGTCAGGGAGCTACGGGTCGCGGGAGACTAGGGGGCCAGGTAGCTAGGGGTGGCGGGAGACTGAGGCTATGAACTCCGCACAGGCTGATGCCTACCTCCGCCGGCTGGGCGCCGAGCGTCCGGCGTGGCCCACGCTCGACGTGCTGCGTGAGCTGCATCTGCGCCATCTGGTGGCGGTGCCCTTCGAGAACCTCTCGATCCATCTCGGGGAGGAGATCGTGCTGGAGGAGGAACGGCTGCTCGACAAGGTGGTGGGCGCCCGTCGGGGCGGGTTCTGCTACGAACTCAACGGCGTCTTCGGGGCGTTGCTCACGGCACTGGGCTTCGACGTCACGCTGCTCGCGGGGCGGGTCTACGGCGACGAGGAGCGGCTCGGTATCCCGTACGACCATCTCGCGTTGCGGGTGCGGACGGTGGACGGGGGCGACTGGCTGGCAGACGTGGGCTTCGGGGCGCACAGCCACTACCCGCTGGCGATGGGGCAGCGGCGCGAACAGGAGGATCCGGGCGGTACGTTCCGCGTCGTCGAGGCGGGGCCGGACGGGGCCGGGGTCCGGGGCGGCGGGGCGGACGGGGAGGCGGGTTCGGACTCGGACTCGGGTGACCTGGACGTGGTCCGGGACGGCAGCAGGCAGTACCGGCTTGAGCTGCGCCCCCGGGTGCTGGGTGACTTCGTGGCCGGGGCCTGGTGGCACAGCACCTCGCCGGAGTCGCACTTCACGCGGGCGCCGGTCTGTTCGCGGGTGACGGAGGACGGAGGGAGGATCACGCTCAGCGGACGCACGCTCACGGTGACGACACCCGGTGGGAAGCGGGACGTGCGGGAGCTGGGGGCGGACGGTGAGGTGCTGTCCGTGTACCGGGAGCGGTTCGGGGTCGAGCTGTCCGGTGTGCCGACCGTCCGGCATCCCGGCGGAGGTGAATGAACCGTGCTTCGGGGCTGCCTGCCTTGGCGGGCCGGGCCGGGCGGGGCTCGGCGTAGCGGAAAATGTCTCCGTGAGCGATGTGAGACATGTGCTGGTACTGCCCGACCGTGATGCCGCCGAGGACGTGGTGGAGGCGCTGCGTGACCGGTTCGGCCTCGACGAGGAGCCACAGCTCGTACGGGACGCGCTGGCCGGTGAGGACGATGCGGAGGACGCGCAGTGGCTCGTGGTGCTGCGGGACGCGTCGGGGCGGCTGGAACCGAAGGAGCTGGACGAGTTCGTGGGGGAGTGGGAGGGATGGCGTGAGGAGCCGTAGCTCCAGAGGATCGGCGGCGTCGGGAGATTCGGGGGCGTCGGCGGCTTCGGTGGGGCTGGTGGGCGGCGGGGTTGTCAGTGGCTCGTGGGATGCTTTCGGGGATGGCCAAGAAGACCGCACATGACGACCCTCTCGCACCCGTCACCCTTGCCGTGGGCCAGGAGGACCTCCTGCTCGACCGTGCCGTGCAGGAGGTGGTGGCCGCCGCCCGGGCCGCCGACGCCGACACGGACGTACGAGACCTGACCTCGGACCAGTTGCAGCCGGGCACGCTGGCCGAGCTGACCAGCCCGTCGCTCTTCGCGGAGCGCAAGGTCGTGGTCGTACGCAACGCGCAGGATCTGTCGGCCGACACGGTCAAGGACGTGAAGGCGTATCTCGGGGCGCCCGCGGAGGAGATCACCCTCGTGCTGCTGCACGCGGGGGGAGCCAAGGGCAAGGCGCTGCTCGACGCGGCGCGCAAGGCGGGGGCGCGGGAGGTGGCGTGCCCCAAGATGACGAAACCGGCGGACCGGCTGGCGTTTGTGCGCGCGGAGTTCCGGGCGACGGGCAGATCTGCCACACCCGAGGCGTGTCAGGCGCTCGTCGACTCGATCGGCAGCGATCTGCGGGAGCTGGCGTCCGCGGTGTCTCAGCTCGTCTCGGATGTCGAGGGGACGATCGACGGGGCGGTGGTCGGGCGGTACTACACCGGGCGGGCCGAGGCGTCGAGCTTCGAGGTCGCCGACCGGGCCGTCGAGGGGCGGGCGGCGGAGGCGCTGGAGGCGTTGCGGTGGTCGTTGTCGACCGGGGTGGCGCCGGTGCTGATCACCAGTGCGTTGGCACAGGGGGTGCGGGCGATCGGGAAGCTGTCGTCCGCGCGGGGTGGGCGGCCTGCGGATCTCGCTCGGGAGCTGGGGATGCCGCCGTGGAAGATCGACCGGGTGCGGCAGCAGATGCGGGGGTGGACTCCGGATGGGGTCGCTGAGGCGTTGCGGGCGGTGGCAGTGGCTGACGCGGGGGTGAAGGGGGGCGGGGATGATCCTGAGTACGCGTTGGAGAAGGCGGTCGTGGTGATTGCCCGGGCGGCTCGGTCTCGGGGGCGGGGGTAACGGGAGAGGGTGTATCGGGCGGGGTGTTTTTCGCCTTCGCCGCCCCTACCCGTCCCATCCCGTTCCTGGGGGCTGCGCCCCCAGACCCCCGCTGTCGGCCCTGAACGGGCCTCGTCCTCAAACGCCGGACGGGCTGGGGGTGGCCTGGGCATGCCGAAGGCCCCGGTCTCTGTCCTGGGGTAGGACATAGGCCGGGGCCTTCGGGACAATGGCTTCACGCCCGCGTGGCGAACGCAGGTCGTGCGTGGAGCCGGGGTGCCGGGTGGGAGCGGATGAGAGGGCCCGCTCTGGTCCTTCCGGCGGTTGGATCAGATCAACAGAAGAGAGGTTCAGCCCTTGAGGGAAGCGACCTTGGAAGCAAGCGCCGACTTCTTGTTGGCGGCCTGGTTCTTGTGGATGACGCCCTTCGAGACGGCCTTGTCGAGCTGACGCGCGGCAGCGCGCTGAGCCTCGGTGGCCTTCACGACGTCACCCGCGGCAGCGGCCTCGCGGGCCTTGCGGACCGCGGTCTTCAGGGAGGACTTGACGGCCTTGTTGCGCAGCCGAGCCTTCTCGTTGGTCTTGATCCGCTTGATCTGGGACTTGATGTTCGCCACGAATGAGCCTTTTCAGGTTCAGGAGCACGAGGGCATGCCTCATGCACCGTTTGATTTCCAGGGGTGTGTCTCCTGCTAGATAGGGCATGAGACACGGCCACCCAGGCTACCAGTCACGCTCCTGACAGCCCAATCCGGCTGCCTGGCTCTCGCCCTAGCTCCATGAACCGGCCCAAACCGGTCCCCGCTCCCCGCCCGTGGGACCATGGAGCCTACGTATCGATCCGACCCGAGACCGCAGACACTGCGGACGCCTCAAGAATCAGGACCCTGCGTGCCCGCGATCCCTAGCCATGTGCCCGAGCCGAGCCGTACCGACCCGGCGCTGATCCGCAATTTCTGCATCATCGCGCACATCGACCACGGCAAGTCCACGCTCGCCGACCGGATGCTCCAGCTCACTGGCGTGGTCGATGTGCGGCAGATGCGTGCCCAGTACCTCGACCGCATGGACATCGAGCGTGAGCGTGGCATCACGATCAAGTCCCAGGCGGTGCGTCTGCCGTGGGCCCCGACTGTGGGGGACAGCCAGGGCAGGACTCACATCCTGAACATGATCGACACCCCGGGGCACGTCGACTTCACCTACGAGGTCTCGCGGTCGCTCGCGGCCTGTGAGGGCACCGTTCTCCTTGTCGACGCCGCCCAGGGCATCGAGGCCCAGACCCTCGCCAACCTGTACCTGGCGATGGAGAACGAGCTCACCATCGTCCCGGTGCTGAACAAGATCGACCTGCCGGCCGCCCAGCCGGAGAAGTTCTCCGAGGAGCTGGCCAACCTCATCGGCTGCCAGCCCGAGGACGTACTGAAGGTCTCGGCGAAGACCGGCATCGGTGTGGACGCGCTCCTGAACCGGGTCGTCCGCGACGTCCCGGCCCCGGTCGGCGTCAAGGACGCTCCGGCCCGCGCGATGATCTTCGACTCGGTCTACGACTCGTACCGGGGCGTGGTCACCTACGTCCGTGTCATCGACGGTCAGCTCAACAAGCGTGAGCGCATCAAGATGATGTCGACCGGCGCCACGCACGAGCTCCTGGAGATCGGCGTCTCGTCGCCCGAGATGACGCCCGCCGACGGCATCGGGGTCGGTGAGGTGGGCTACATCATCACCGGCGTGAAGGATGTCCGTCAGTCCAAGGTCGGCGACACCATCACCAGCAAGGACAAGGGCGCCACCGAGGCCCTCGGCGGGTACAAGGACCCCAAGCCGATGGTCTTCTCCGGCCTCTATCCGCTGGACGGCTCGGACTACCCGGACCTCCGCGAGGCGCTGGACAAGCTCCAGCTCAACGACGCCGCCCTGGTCTACGAGCCGGAGACGTCCGCGGCCCTCGGTTTCGGCTTCCGCGTCGGCTTCCTCGGCCTGCTGCACCTCGACGTCATCCGTGAGCGCCTGGAGCGCGAGTTCAACCTCGAACTCATCGCCACCGCGCCGAACGTGGTCTACCGCGTGATCATGGAGGACGGGAAGGAGCACACGGTCACCAACCCGAGCGAGTTCCCCGAGGGCAAGATCGACAAGGTCTTCGAGCCGGTCGTCCGGGCCACGATCCTCGCTCCCAGCGAGTTCATCGGCTCGATCATGGAGCTCTGCCAGACCCGCCGCGGCACCCTTCTCGGCATGGACTACCTCTCCGAGGACCGGGTCGAGATCCGCTACACGCTCCCCCTCGCCGAGATCGTCTTCGACTTCTTCGACAACCTGAAGTCCAAGACCCGCGGCTACGCCTCCCTGGACTACGAGCCCACCGGTGAGCAGGACGCCGCGCTGGTCAAGGTCGACATCCTGCTGCACGGCGACCGCGTGGACGCCTTCTCCGCCGTCACCCACAAGGACGCGGCGTACGCGTACGGGGTGCGGCTCGTCGCCAAGCTGCGTGAGCTGATCCCGCGCCAGGCCTTCGAGATCCCCATCCAGGCGGCCATCGGGTCGCGGGTCATCGCCCGCGAGACCATCCGCGCGATCCGCAAGGACGTTCTCGCCAAGTGCTACGGCGGTGACATCTCGCGTAAGCGGAAGCTCCTGGAGAAGCAGAAGGAGGGCAAGAAGCGGATGAAGATGGTGGGCTCTGTGGAGGTTCCCCAGGACGCCTTCATCGCCGTTCTGTCGAGCGACGAGAACGCGGGGTCGGGCAAGGGCAAGAAGTAGCCAACGCCGACCCGTGGAAACCGGGACAATGGGGCTCGTCGCGTACGCACGCGGCGGGCCCCTCTCGTGTACGTACCGTCGGCCGTTGTGGGGAGCGGACAGTCGTTCTCTGGAGGAAGTGCCAGGCCGTCGCCCCTTACGCGGCGGGCGGTCGCGCTCTACTCTGATCTCTGCTCGGTAGTTACTCGCGAGTTAAGCAAGTGGTTCGGCAATCGATCGGCCCTGGCCGAGAACCGCTCTGCGACCGCTCGTGAGGGGCACAGCCGTAGTGACCACAGCCGTGAATGAGCCAGCCGCACTGCCGCGGGCCCCGGAGGATGTCGTGAGCGACACACAGACCTTGATCGAGAACCGTCCGCCGTCCGTCGCGGGTCTTTTCCTGGACCGCGTGGCCGCAACGCCGGACGCCGAGGCCTACCGCTACCCGGTGCCGCCGGCCGCCGGTGAGGGCCCGGACGACTGGAAGTCGCTGACCTGGGCGGAGACCGCCGAGCGGGTCTACGCCATCGCTGCCGGGCTCATCGAGCTGGGCGTACAGCCGGAGCAGCGCGTCGCGCTCGCCTCCGCCACCCGCGTCGAGTGGATCCTCGGCGACCTGGGCATCATGTGCGCCGGTGCCGCCACGACGACCGTGTATCCGCAGACCAACGCGGAGGAGTCGGCGTTCATCCTCTCCGACTCCGCCAGCAAGGTGCTGATCGCCGAGGACGCGACCCAGCTCGCCAAGGTCCAGGAGAAGCGCGCCGACCTCCCCGAGCTCACCCATGTGGTGGTCATCGACCCGGCCGGCGTCGAGACCGGCGAGGGCGTGCTCACCCTCGCCGAGCTGGAGCAGCGCGGTGCCGCGTACCTGGAGAAGAACCCGGACCTGATCAAGGAGCGGGTCGGGGCCATCACCAAGGACCAGCTCGCCACCCTCATCTACACCTCGGGCACGACGGGCCGCCCCAAGGGCGTCCGGCTTCCGCACGACAACTGGTCGTACATGGCGAAGGCGATCGCCGCGACCGGGCTGGTCAGCGGAGATGACGTCCAGTACCTGTGGCTGCCGCTCGCGCACGTGTTCGGCAAGGTGCTGACCTCCGGCCAGATCGAGGTCGGGCACGTCACCGCCGTCGACGGCCGTGTCGACAAGATCATCGAGAATCTGCCGGTCGTGCAGCCGACGTACATGGCCGCCGTGCCGCGCATCTTCGAGAAGGTCTACAACGGGGTCGCGGCCAAGGCGCGGGCCGGCGGCGGCGCCAAGTACAAGATCTTCCAGTGGGCCTCCGCGGTCGCCCGCGAGTACGCCAAGGTCAGCCAGGACAACTTCCGGCGCACCGGCAGGGCCTCCGCGCCCCCCGGCCTCTCCGCGAAGCACAAGATCGCCGACGCGCTCGTCTACGCCAAGATCCGCGACGCCTTCGGCGGCAACCTCCGCGCCTGTGTCTCCGGCTCCGCCGCCCTCGCGCCCGAGATCGGCTACTTCTTCTCCGGGGCCGGTGTCCACATCCTGGAGGGCTACGGCCTCACCGAGTCCTCCGCCGCCTCCTTCGTCAACCCCGGCGAGGCCTACCGCACCGGCACGGTCGGCAAGCCGCTGCCCGGCACGGAGGTCCGCATCGCGGACGACGGTGAGATCCTGCTGCGTGGCCCCGGGATCATGGAGGGCTACCACGGGCTGCCCGAGAAGACCGCCGAGGTGCTGGAGAGCGACGGGTGGTTCCACACCGGTGACATCGGTGAGCTGTCCGTCGACGGGTACCTCCGTATCACCGACCGCAAGAAGGACCTGATCAAGACGTCGGGCGGCAAGTACATCGCCCCCGCCGAGGTCGAGGGACAGTTCAAGGGCGTCTGCCCCTACGTCTCCAACATCCTCGTGCACGGCGCCGACCGGAACTTCTGCACCGCCCTCATCGCCCTCGACGAACCGTCGATCCTGGGCTGGGCGAAGGACAACGGCCTCGACGGCAAGTCGTACGCGGAGGTTGTGGCAGCGCCGGGCACGGTCGCTCTCATCGAGGGGTATGTCAAGGAGCTTAACGGTGGGCTGCAGCGGTGGCAGACGATCAAGAAGTTCCGGTTGCTGCCGCGTGATCTTGATGTTGAGCACGGGGAGATCACGCCGAGTCTGAAGTTGAAGCGGCCGGTGGTTGAGCGGGAGTACAAGCACCTTATTGATGAGATGTATGCGGGGTCTCGGGAGGCGTAGCGCGGGAGGGGAGGGGCGGTGGGGGACTGACGGCGGCTGCGGGTTCGTTGTGGCTTGTCGCGCAGTTCCCCGCGCCCCTTCCGTCAGGACTCGCGGCCTCTGTCGAGTAGTTGGCGGAGTTCTTGGATCTGCTTCAGCAGGGTTGTGGTGTCTGGAGGGTTGTCGCCGGACAGCTGGTTCTCCAGGTCTGCCAGGCGGGCGCTGAGCTGGTTGTCGTCCGCGTGTTCGCGGGCGAGTATTCGTTCCAGTTGCTGGTTCTTGCGGTGCAGGTCGAGGAAGACCGTGACCTTCGCGCGGAGTACCCACGGGTCGAACGGCTTCGTCAGGTAGTCGGCGGCGCCGGTCGCGTAGCCGCGGAAGGCGTAGCCCGCGTCGGTGTCCGTGCCCGTCAGGAAGATGATGGGGATGTCCTTGGTCTGGTCGAGCCGTTTGATGTTCGCGGCGGTCTCGAAGCCGTCCATGCCCGGCATCCGGATGTCCAGGAGGACGACCGCGAAGCGCCGGCGCAGCAGCGCCTTCATCGCCTCCTCGCCCGAACGCGCGCGCACGAGGGGCTCGTTGAGGGACGCCAGGACGGCCTCCAGCGCGATCAGGTTGTCCTCCATGTCGTCGACCAGGAGGATGCTCGCGCGCTCGCCGATCGTTTCCTCAGCGCTCATCGTGACGGTGCCTCACTCGGTCGTCGGCGTGCCCGCGGTCTCGTCCAGTGCCTCCCCGTTCGGGCGCTCGGGGTCCAGGAGCGCACACACCACGGTCAGCAACTGGTCGACATCGACGGGTTTGGGTACGTAGTCGTTGGCGCCGCGGGCGATCGACTTCTCCCGGTCGCCGGGCATCGCCTTGGCGGTGAGCGCGACGATGGGCAGACCCGCCCAGCGCGGGGTGCGGCGGATGGCGGAGATCGTCTCGTAGCCGTCCATCTCCGGCATCATGATGTCCATCAGTACGAGTTCGACGTCCGGGTTGCGTTCCAGCGTCTCGATGCCTTCGCGGCCGTTCTCCGCGTACAGCACCGGCATCCCCACCCGGCCCAGGACATGGGTGAGCGCGAAGACGTTGCGGATGTCGTCGTCCACTATCAACACCCGGCGTCCCGGCAGGACTTGCCCCGCCCGCCCGACCTTCCACGCCTCCAGCTTGGTGGGCGCGGGCCAGGAGTCCTCCGTGTCGTGGGCCGCGTAGGGCTCGGTGGACAGCTGCTCGGGCAGCGGCAGCCGATGGTCGTCGAGCGTCGGTCCGTTCGGAGTGTGGCCGGGGCTCACGACAGGGACGTACAGGGTGAAGGTCGATCCCTTGGACGGCACGCTCTCGGCGATGATCCTGCCGCCCAGCAGACCGGCGATCTCCCGGCTGATGGACAGCCCGAGGCCCGTGCCGCCGTACTTGCGGTTCGTCGTGCCGTCCGCCTGCTGGAACGCCTCGAAGATCACCGGGAGTTTCTCGGCGGCGATGCCGATACCCGTGTCGGAGACGGCGAAGGAGATCACGTCGTCGCTGTTCTCGCGGGTGTAGAGGTGATCGGGGTCCGTGATCCGGCTGACTCGGAGTTCCACTCGGCCGGTCGCCGTGAACTTGATCGCGTTGGAGAGGAGGTTGCGCAGGATCTGCTGGAGGCGCTGCTCGTCCGAGTACATCTCGCGGGGTACGTCCGCACCGACCGCCACCTCGAACGAGAGTCCCCGGTCGAGGGTGAGCGGGCGGAAGGTCGCGTGGACGTAATCGAGCAGCTTGATGAGCGGCAGCCTCTTCGGGCGTACGTCCATCCGGCCGGCCTCGATCTTCGACAGGTCGAGGATGTCGTTGATGAGCTGGAGGAGGTCCGAGCCCGAGCGGTGGATCGTCGTCGCGAACTGGACCTCCTGGTCCGAGAGATGACCGGCCGGGTTGTCCGAGAGGAGGCGGGCCAGGATGAGGAGGGAGTTGAGGGGCGTGCGGAGTTCGTGCGACATGTTCGCCAGGAACTCGGACTTGTACTGGGACGAGGTCGCCAACAGGGCTGCCTTTTCCTCCAGTTCCGCGTTCGAGCGCTGCAACTCCGCCTGCTGCTTCTGGAGTTCGTCCGAGCGTTCCTGGAGCTGCTGGGCCAGGCGCTGCGACTCGCCGAGCAGGGACTCCGTACGGGAGTTGGCGATGATCGTGTTGATCGCGACGCCGATCGTGTTCACGAACTGGTCGAAGAACGCCAGGTGGACGTCCGAGAAGCGGGAGAACGAGGCGAGTTCGATCACGCCGAGCAGCTTGTCCTCGAAGAGGATCGGGATGATGACGACGCTCGCCGGGGCAGCTTCTCCCAACCCGCTGTTGATTTTGATGTAGTCCGGCGGGGCCTCCTCCACCAGGATCCGCTTCTTCTCGCGCGCCGCCTGGCGGACGAGGCCGTGCACCGGCATCCCGCCCGTGTCGACCGTCGCCCCCTGCGCCGACCCGTACCCCGCGATGAACGCCAGGCCCTTCGCAGGCACCGGCGCCCGCAGGCTGGTGCTGTCCTCGTCGGGGTCGGCCAGGAAGAACGCCCCGTACTGTGCGTTCACCAGCGGGGTCAGCTCGCGCAGGATCAGGTCGGCGACCTCCATCAGGTCCCGGTGGCCCTGCATCAGCGCGGCGAGGCGGGCCAGGTTCGACTCCAGCCAGTCCTTCGCGCGGGTCGTCTCACGGAGGTTGGCCACCATCAGGTTGATGTTGTCCTTCAGCTCGGCGACCTCACCGCGGGTCTCCACCGAGATGGAACGGGACATGTCTCCCTGGGCCACCGCCGAGGCGACCTCGGCGATCGCGCGGACCTGGGTGGTGAGATTCAGGGCGAGTTCGTTCACGTTCGTCGTGAGGCGCTTCCAGGTGCCGTACACGCCCTCGACCCTTGCTTGGCCGCCGAGTTGGCCGTCGATGCCCACCTCGCGGGCCACGCGTGTCACCTCGGAGGAGAAGGAGGACAGCGTGTCCACCATGGTGTTGATGGTGGTCTTCAGCTCCAGGATCTCGCCTCGGGCGTCCACGTCGATCTTCTTCGAGAGGTCGCCCTGCGCTACCGCCGTCGCCACCTGGGCGATGTTGCGGACCTGCGAAGTCAGGTTGTCCGCCATGTAGTTGACGTTGTCGGTCAGATCACGCCAGACGCCCGAGACACCCAGCACCTGGGCGCGCCCGCCGAGTCGGCCGTCGGTGCCGACCTCGCGGGCCACCCGGGTCACCTCGTCGGCGAAGGCGCGCAGCTGCTCCACCATCGTGTTGACGGTGTCCTTCAGTTCGAGGATCTCGCCTCGGGCGTCCACCGTGATCTTCTTCGACAGGTCGCCGTTCGCGACGGCTGTCGTCACCTGCGCGATGTTCCGTACCTGTGAAGTCAGGTTCAGGGCCATGAAGTTGACGTTGTCCGTCAGGTCCTTCCAGACGCCTGATACGCCCCTCACCTGTGCCTGGCCGCCGAGGTTGCCCTCGGTGCCGACCTCGCGGGCGACGCGGGTGACCTCGTCGGCGAAGGCGGAGAGCTGGTCGACCATCGTGTTGATGGTCGATTTCAGCTCCAGGATCTCGCCCTTCGCCTCCACCGTGATCTTCTTGCCGAGGTCGCCCTGGGCCACGGCCGTGGAGACGAGGGCGATGTTGCGGACCTGCGAAGTCAGGTTGTCCGCCATGAAGTTGACGTTGTCGGTGAGGTCCTTCCAGACGCCCGACACCCCCCGTACCTGGGCCCGGCCGCCGAGGTTTCCTTCCGTGCCGACCTCGCGGGCGACGCGGGTGACCTCGTCGGCGAAGGCGGAGAGCTGGTCGACCATCGTGTTGATGGTCGACTTGAGTTCGAGGATCTCGCCCTGCGCGTCGACTGTGATCTTCTGGCTCAGGTCGCCGTTCGCCACGGCCGTCGTCACCTGGGCGATGTTGCGGACCTGCGACGTCAGGTTCGACGCCATGAAGTTGACGTTGTCCGTCAGGTCCTTCCAGACCCCCGACACGCCCCTCACCTGCGCCCGCCCGCCCAACTGGCCCTCCGTGCCCACCTCGCGGGCCACGCGCGTCACCTCGTCGGCGAAGGCGGAGAGCTGGTCGACCATCGTGTTGACGGTCAGTTTCAGTTCGAGGAGCTCACCGGTCGCCTCGATCGTGACCGTGCGCGTCAGGTCGCCCCGGGCCACCGCCGTGGTCACCAGGGCGATGTCGCGGACCTGGGCGGTCAGCCGCGACGCCATCGTGTTGACCGCCTCGGTCACGTCCCGCCAACTGCCCGACAGCCCCTGCACCTTGGCGCGCCCGCCGAGCCGCCCCTCCGTGCCGACCTCGCGCGCGACCCGGGTCACCTCACCGGTGAACAGCGACAACTGGTCGACCATCTTGTTCACGGCCCGGCCCAGCCGGCGCAGATCACCACGCAACTGCCTGTTCCCGTCGTGCAGATCGACCCGCTGGGTCAGATCACCGCCGGCCACCGCGTCCAGCACACGCGTCGCGTTCGCCGCCGGGGCCACCAGGGCGTCGAGGAGCCCGTTCACATCGTTGACGCGGGAGGTCCAGTGCCCCTGGCCGGGGCTCGCGGACAGGCGCTCGTCGAGGCGGCCGTGCCGGACCAGCTCCCGTCGTACGCGCTGCACCTCGGAGTTGAAGTGCAGGTTGCGGTCCATGATCTGGTTGAACGCGGAACCCAGTTCGGCCACCAGACCGTGGCCGGTCTCCGGCACCTTCGCGAAGTCGCCATCCCGTGCCGCCGTCATCGCGGCGAGCAGCGGACGCAGATCGGATGCCCGAATCTGACCGTCTTCGAGCACTCGCGTAGCACTGTTCTCACTCATGGCGGCCCACTTCGGTAACTCGGCGCTTATGGGCGAGGCCAGTCTGTCACTCTGTCCGCGTCGTCCGAGGTGTATTCGTCCGAACTGCTGGGAGCTGCCTGTGGGGGTCATTCCGACGCAACGGGAGACCATGTCCCGCGCGCCGTCCCGTGCACCCGCGCCCGGCAGGCGCGCGGTCGCGCACGCCACACTCGGCGGCGGTCCCCTCGCGCCCGGCGCCGCCCGCGCCCTCGTACGCGCCGCCCTCGCCGAATGGGCCCGACTCGGCCTGCCCGGCGCCGACATGCTGCCCGACCGGCTCACCGACGACGCCATGGTGGTCGTCAGCGAACTCGTCACCAACGCCGTCGTCCACGCGGGGACGGACGTGGAGCTGACGTGCCGCCTGGAGCTGCCGGAGGAGACGGGAGAGATGGGAGAGGGAGGGGAGGCAGGGGAGGAAACGGGGGGAGAGGAGGGCGACGAGGGAGCCGGCGTCGCTCTCGTCGTCGAGGTGTCCGACCACCATCCCTCCCGCGCGCCCCGGGGCGGCGACGGCGAACTCCCTTACGACATACCGGAGTACGGGCGTGGCCTGCGCCTCGTCTCCGTGCTCTCCGAGGCCTGGGGCGTCACCTACCGCACCGGCACCAAGACCGTCTGGGCCCGGCTGCCCGCCGAGGGTGTCCCGGCCGACGACGGCTTCGAGGCGTACGCCGGCCCACACGCCCTCGGGGACGGCTTACGGGTCGCCGAGATACTCGCCCCCGAACCGCGGCCCAGCGCACGCGACCGGGAGTGGCTCGACCGCGGCGCCCTCTCCTTCCTCGCCGAGGCCTCCGACCTGCTCGCCGGGCAGCTCGACGAGGACCTCGTTGCCGCGCTCACCGGACAGCTCCTCGTGCCGAGGCTGGCCGACTGGTGCGCCGTGTGGCTGGAGGACGAGTCCATGGGCCGCGGGGCCTGGGGCGACGGCGGCGGTGTCAGTACGGCGCCCGGACCACGGCTCGCCAGGGTCTGGCACGGCAGCGAGAACCGGATCGAGGAGCTGCGCCGCGCCCTGGAGAAGGACCCGCCGCGCCCGCCCGACACCACTCGTACCGGCCCGGTCCCCGTGCCCTGGCCCGGCGAGGCGCTCGGCGGTCCGGGGAACGGCACAACCGGCGCGGCGCTCGCCTACCGCCTGGTCGCGGGCGGCCGGCCGCTCGGCACGCTGGTCATCGGACGGGCCGGGACGATCCGCTTCCCCGACGAGGTCACCGGCCTCGTCGAGGATCTCAGCCGCCGGGTCGCCCTCGCCATCGGCGCCGCCCGCCAGTACGCCCGCCAGGCCACCATCAGCCGCATCCTCCAGCGCGGCCTGCTGCCCGGCGCCGTCGCCGAGATCCCCGGCATCAGCAGCGCCCTCGTCTACGAACCCTGCGACAAGGGCGGGCCCAGCGGCGACTTCTACGACCTCTTCCCGGCCGGCGACGGCCGCTGGTGCTTCGCCGTCGGCGACGTCCAGGGCAAGGGGCCGGCGGCAGCCGTGGTGATCGGGCTCGCCCGGCCCTGGCTGCGGCTGCTCGCCCGCGAGGGCTACCGCGTCGCCGACGTCCTCGACCGCCTCAACCAGCTGCTCCTCGACGATGCCACGGAGACGGCGGACGCGGCGGCCCGCGCACTGGTCGCGGCCGGCAACAGCGCCGACACGAGGGGCACCGCCCCGGCCGCGGTACGGCCGGGCGAGGGCCCGCAGACCCGCTTCCTCTCCCTCCTCTACGGCGAACTCACGCCGTTCGACGGAGGAGTGCGCTGCACCGTCGCCTCGGCCGGACACCCGCTGCCGCTGCTGCTCAGCGCGGGCGGTGAGGTCCGTACGGCCGCCGAGCCGCAGACACTGCTCGGGGTCGTCGAGAACGAGACGTACACGAGCGAGAACTTCGAGCTGGGTCCCGGTGACACCCTGCTGTGCGTCACGGACGGGGTGACCGAGCGGCGCTGCGGGCCCCGCCAGTTCGACGACGGCGACGGGCTGGCCGGCGCGCTCGCGGGCTGCGCCGGGCTGAGCGCCCAGCTGATCGCGGAACGCATCCACCGGCTCGTGCACGAGTTCGGGGAGAAGCCGCCGGAGGACGATCTGGCGTTGCTGGTGCTTCAGGCGGGGCTGGTGGAGCAGGTGGGGTGAGGGTGTGAGTAGGGGTGAGTGAGGCAGGCGGGATCGGCGGCTGGATGGCGCCGGTCCAGGACGCCGGGTGAGCCGCCTCGCCGGTGCTGGACAATGGAAGGCATGCCCTCCGCACTCCCCGACGGCGAACCCGTCCCCGAAGACGGTTCTCTGCCCGCCCCCGCGCTCGCCGGGGCCGCGGACCGTCCCCTCGGGTTCTATCTCCACGTCCCGTACTGCGCGACCCGCTGCGGCTACTGCGACTTCAACACCTACACGGCGACCGAGCTGCGCGGCACGGGCGGTGTCCTGGCCTCCCGCGACAACTACGCGGACACCCTGATCGACGAGGTCCGGCTGGCGCGGAAGGTGCTGGGTGACGATCCGCGGCCCGTTCGTACCGTTTTCGTCGGAGGCGGTACGCCGACTCTGCTGGCCGCCGGTGATCTCGTACGGATGCTGGGGGCGATCCGCGACGAGTTCGGCCTCGCGGCGGACGCGGAGGTGACGACGGAGGCGAATCCGGAGTCGGTGGACGAGCGGTATCTGGCCACCCTGCGCGAGGGCGGCTTCAACCGGATCTCGTTCGGGATGCAGAGCGCCAAGCAGCATGTGCTGAAGGTGCTGGACCGTACGCACACGCCGGGGCGTCCGGAGGCGTGTGTCGCGGAGGCGCGGGCCGTGGGGTTCGAACACGTGAACCTTGACCTGATCTATGGCACCCCGGGGGAGTCGGACGACGACTGGCGGGCCTCGCTGGACGCGGTGCTGGGGGCCGGGCCGGATCACGTCAGCGCGTACGCGCTGATCGTCGAGGAGGGTACGCAGCTGGCGCGCCGTATCCGCCGGGGCGAGGTTCCGATGACCGACGACGATGTGCACGCGGACCGGTATCTGATCGCCGATGAGGTGCTGGGGGCGGCGGGTTACGAGTGGTACGAGGTGTCGAACTGGGCTACGTCGGTGGCGGCCCGGTGCCTCCACAACGAGCTGTACTGGCGTGGCGCCGACTGGTGGGGTGCGGGGCCCGGGGCCCACAGTCACGTGGGGGGCGTGCGGTGGTGGAACCTGAAGCATCCGGGGGCGTACGCGGGGGCGCTGGCGGCGGGGCGGTCGCCGGGGGCGGGGCGCGAGGTGCTGTCGGAGGAGGACCGGCGGGTGGAGCGGGTTCTGCTGGAACTGCGGTTGCGGGAGGGGGTGCCGTTGTCGCTGTTGCGTTCCGCGGGGCTGGCGGCTGCGGGGCGGGCGTTGGGGGAGGGGTTGCTTGAGGCGGGGCCCTATGGGGAGGGGCGGGGTGTGCTGACGTTGCGGGGGCGGTTGCTGGCGGATGCGGTGGTGCGGGATCTGGTGGACTGAGGGGGCCCGCGGCGGAGCCGCTGATGGATACAGCCGCCCCCGCCGCCCTTACCCGTTCCCATCCCTGGGGGCTGCCGCCCCCAGACCCCCGCTGTCGGCCCTGAACGGGCCTTGTCCTCAATCGCCGGACGGGCTGAAAGACCAGTAGCGGGGGTTCGGAGGCAGCGCCCCCGAGGGAAACGCCCCGTGTTCACTCCGGGGCTGTCACGAAGTCGATCAGTTCCTCCACGCGGCCCAGGAGCTCCGGCTCCAGGTCCCTGTACGAGCGCACCCGTGCCAGGATCGCCTGCCAGACCGCGCCCGTGTTTTCCGGCCACCCCAGTTCTCGGCACACCCCCGTCTTCCAGTCCTGGCCGTGGGGGATCCGGGGCCATGCCGGGATGCCCAGTGACGCCGGCTTCACCGCCTCCCAGACGTCGATGTACGGATGGCCGACGACCAGCGCGTGTTCGCTGGTCACCGACTGTGCGATCCGGAACTCCTTCGTACCCGGCACGAGGTGGTCCACGAGGATGCCCAGGCGGGCGTCGGGGCCCGGGGCGAACTCCGTCACGATCGCGGGGAGGTCGTCGATGCCCCCCAGGTATTCGACGACCACGCCCTCGACCCGCAGGTCGTCGCCCCACACCTTCTCGACCAGTTCCGCGTCGTGCCGGCCCTCCACGTAGATACGGCCCGCGCGAGCCACGCGCGCGCGTGCGCCGGGGACGGCCACCGAACCGGAAGCGGTACGGGACGGACGTACCGAAGCCGCCGAGGAGGGGACCAGGGTCACCACCTTGCCCTCCAGCAGGAAGCCCCGCGGCTCCAGCGGGAACACACGGTGCTTGCCGAAGCGGTCCTCCAGGGTGACCGTGCCCGCCTCGCAGCGGATCACCGCGCCGCAGAAGCCCGTACCCGGCTCCTCGACCACCAGGCCGGGGTCCGCCGGGACCTGCGGTACCGGCTTGGGTTTCTTCCACGGCGGGGTGAAGTCCGGAGAGTACTGGCGCATTCGGATGACGATAGGAGAAGCCGTCCGGCCGTCAGTCCACCGGTCGCCGCGACACGCCGAAACGGCTTGCCAGGGCGTCCCGTTGGGCCCGTACGAAGGCCGCGTCCACCACCGCTCCGTGACCGGGTACGTACAGCGCGTCCTCGCCGCCCAGGGCCAGGAGACGGTCGAGGGCCGCGGGCCAGTGCGACGGTACGGCGTCGGGGCCCGCCTGGGGTTCGCCCGACTCCTCGACCAGGTCGCCGCAGAAGACGACGACCGGGTCGCCGGGCACCACGACCGCGAGGTCGCGGCGGGTGTGGCCGGGGCCGACGTTCACCAGGCTCACTTCCCGGCCACCAGCGGGGGAGAGGGAGAGGTCGAGGGTGTGGGTTTCCCGGACGTTCTCGTGCGGGACGACCAGGGTGTCCGCCGCCTCCTCCGACGCACGGACGTCCAGACCGTTGCGTACCGCGTCCGCGCACAACGCCTCGCGCCCCACTGCCTCGAATTCCCCGGAATTGCCGGGCGTGCCCGCCGCCGCGAGGACATGCGCACCCGCGAACGCCGCCGCCCCGAAAACATGGTCGAAATGGGGGTGCGTGAGTGCGAGAAAGTCCACACGGCGGCCGGCGAGTGCCTGGGCCTCCAGGCGAAGTCCCGCACCCTCCGCGAGGCTCGATCCCGCGTCGATCAGCAGCGCGCCGCCCGCGCCGGTCACCAGCCCCACCGTGCAGTCCCAGACCGGCAGCCGGCGACGGCCCACACCGGCCGACAGCCGCTCCCACCCCAGGTCGTCCCACCCGGGCTCTTCCCAAGTCACCTTCATGCGGCGACGCTAAGCGCTCCGCGGGATATGCGGTTCGTACGCCGCGGGTCGGTGGGGGCTGGTCGCGCCCCTCGGCGGAGCCGCAGATCGATACAGCCCCGCGCCCCTTCGGGCGCGGTCGCGTACCCGACTTCACCAGGACCGATCAGCCGGAGAGGCCGGAAGTGACGGGCAGGAGTGGGTTGCCGAGGACACGACATCGCCGGACACGTCGGTACACGTCAGCAGGTCGGTGCGGGCTGCCCTTGCCCGGGGTGTACCCGACAGCCGTACACTGGCCCGGGGAACTCTGGCACTCGCACACGAAGAGTGCCAGGGAAGGCCAATGAAGAGCCAATGACGACCGGGGCAGGCGTCCAGGGGACGAGAGCTGGAGGTGTGCGCGATGCTCAGTGAACGCAGGCTCGAAGTGCTGCGCGCCATCGTCCAGGACTACGTGGGCACCGAGGAGCCGGTCGGGTCCAAGGCGCTCACCGAGCGGCACAACCTCGGGGTCTCACCGGCCACCGTCAGGAACGACATGGCGGCGCTGGAGGACGAGGGCTTCATCGCCCAGCCCCACACCAGCGCCGGGCGCATCCCGACCGAGAAGGGCTACCGGCTCTTCGTCGACAAGCTCGCCGGCGTCAAGCCGATGACCGCGCCCGAGCGGCGCGCCATCCAGAACTTCCTGGACGGCGCCGTCGATCTCGACGATGTCGTGGGGCGGACAGTGCGCCTGCTCGCCCAGCTCACGCGGCAGGTCGCCGTCGTGCAGTATCCGTCGCTCACCCGGTCCACCGTGCGGCACGTGGAGCTGCTCTCGCTCGCTCCCGCGCGCGTGATGCTCGTACTGATCACGGACACCGGCCGCGTGGAGCAGCGGATGATCGACTGCCCGGCGCCCTTCGGGGAGACGTCTCTGGCGGATCTACGCGCGCGGCTCAACAGCCGGGTCGCGGGCCGCCGTTTCGCGGACGTGCCGCAGCTCGTGCAGGACCTCCCGGACGCCTTCGAGGCGGAGGACCGGGGCACGGTCGCGACGGTGCTCTCCACTCTCCTGGAGACGCTCGTCGAGGAGGCCGAGGAGCGGCTGATGATCGGCGGAACCGCCAATCTGACCCGCTTCGGACATGACTTTCCCCTCACTATCCGGCCTGTTCTGGAAGCCCTTGAGGAACAGGTCGTACTCCTCAAACTCCTTGGTGAAGCCGGGGATTCGAGCATGACCGTGCGCATCGGTCACGAGAACAAATACGAGGGACTCAACTCAACGTCCGTCGTGTCGGTCGGCTACGGTTCGGGCGGCGAGGCAGTCGCCAAGCTCGGCGTGGTCGGACCGACCCGCATGGATTACCCGGGAACGATGGGAGCGGTACGCGCAGTGGCACGGTACGTCGGACAGATCCTGGCGGAGTCTTAAGTGGCCACGGACTACTACGCCGTACTCGGCGTGCGCCGCGACGCGTCCCAGGACGAGATCAAGAAGGCGTTCAGGAGGCTCGCCCGCGAGCTGCACCCGGACGTCAACCCCGATCCGAAGACGCAGGAGCGGTTCAAGGAGATCAACGCCGCGTACGAGGTGTTGTCGGACCCGCAGAAGAAGCAGGTCTACGACCTCGGCGGCGACCCCCTCTCGCAGGCGGGCGGCGGCGCGGGTGGCTTCGGCGCCGGCGGCTTCGGGAACTTCTCGGACATCATGGACGCGTTCTTCGGAACGGCGTCCCAGCGTGGGCCGAGGTCGCGTACGCGGCGCGGTCAGGACGCGATGATCCGGCTCGACATCGAGCTCGACGAGGCCGCCTTCGGGACCACCAAGGACATCCAGGTCGACACGGCCGTGGTGTGCACCACCTGTAGCGGTGAGGGCGCGGCGCCCGGGACCTCCGCCCAGACCTGCGACATGTGTCGCGGGCGCGGTGAGGTCTCCCAGGTCACGCGGTCCTTCCTCGGACAGGTCATGACCTCGCGGCCCTGCCCGCAGTGCCAGGGGTTCGGGACCGTCGTTCCGACGCCGTGCCCCGAGTGCGCGGGCGACGGACGGGTGCGGTCGCGCCGGACGCTGACCGTGAAGATCCCCGCGGGTGTCGACAACGGTACGAGGATCCAGCTCGCCGGCGAGGGTGAGGTGGGGCCCGGTGGTGGTCCCGCCGGTGACCTGTACGTCGAGATCCATGAGCTGCCGCACTCGCAGTTCCAGCGGCGCGGCGACGATCTGCACTGCACGGTGACTCTTCCGATGACGGCGGCGTCGCTGGGCACGAAGGTGCCGCTGGAGACGCTCGACGGGCTGGAGGAGGTCGACATCCGTCCGGGCACGCAGTCCGGGCAGTCGATTCCGCTGCACGGGCGGGGCGTCACGCACCTTCGGGGCGGCGGACGCGGTGACCTCATTGTGCATGTCGAGGTCATGACGCCTTCGAAGC
Source organism: Streptomyces sp. NPDC020898 (assembly GCF_044333925.1). Classification (NCBI taxonomy): domain Bacteria; kingdom Bacillati; phylum Actinomycetota; class Actinomycetes; order Kitasatosporales; family Streptomycetaceae; genus Streptomyces; species Streptomyces sp. NPDC020898. The sequence goes on along the minus strand of NZ_JBIRRV010000001.1, from coordinate 1,092,446 downwards.
TCGATCCTGAGCAGGAGCGGGTGCTGCGGGAGCTGGCGAAGCTGCGGGGCGAGGAGCGGCCCACGGGGCAGTTCCAGCCTGGGCAGCAGGGGTTGTTCTCGCGGCTCAAGGACGCGTTCAACGGGCGCTGAGAGTGGTGGGCGGCGGGGGTTTTGTTTCGCCCCCGCCGCCCCTACCCGTCCCATCCCTGGGGCTGCGCCCCAGACCCCCTTTCGCGCTGAACGCGCTCGTCCTCAAACGCCGGACGGGCTGGAATGCCCTGCCGGAGGCCTGATTCGGACTTGTGCAGGGGACGTGACAACATGCCGTCATGTCCTCCGCGCTGACCGATCTCTTCCCTCACCCGATCGTGCAGGCCCCCATGGCGGGCGGCGTTTCCGTCCCGCAGCTCGTCGGGGCCGTCGCCGAAGCGGGCGGGCTCGGGTTCCTCGCCGCCGGGTACAAGACCGCGGACGGGATGTACCAGGAGATCAAGCAGCTGCGGGGGCTGACCGGTCGCCCCTTCGGTGTGAACCTCTTCATGCCGCAGCCCGAGTACGCCGACCCCGCCGCCGTCGAGGTCTACGCCCACCAGCTGGCCGGCGAGGCCTCCTGGTACGACACCGAGCTGGGCGACCCGGACAGCGGACGCGACGACGGCTACGACGCCAAGCTCGCCGTACTCCTCGACAACCCGGTCCCGGTCGTCTCCTTCCACTTCGGGGTGCCGAGCCCCGACGTACTGGACTCCCTCCGCCGCGCCGGCACCTTCACCCTGGTCACCGCGACCACCGCCGACGAGGCCCTCGCCGTACAGCGGGCCGGCGCCGACGCGGTGATCGTGCAGGGCGTCGAGGCGGGCGGTCATCAGGGCACCCATCGCGACAACCCGGAGGCGGACGGCGCGGCCGTCGGGCTGCTCTCCCTCGTCGCCCAGGTCCGCGAGACCGTCGACCTGCCCCTCGTCGCCGCCGGCGGGCTCATGCGCGGCAGCCAGATCGCTGCCGTCCTCGCCGCGGGCGCGAGCGCCGCACAGCTCGGCACCGCCTTCCTCGCCACCCCCGAGTCCGGCGCCCACGCCGTGCACAAGCAGGCGCTGACCAACCCCCTCTTCGTCCGTACGGAGCTGACGCGCGCGTTCTCCGGCCGGCCGGCCCGGGGTCTGGTGAACCGTTTCCTGCGCGAGCACGGCCCGTACGCCCCCGCCGCCTACCCCGAGGTCCACCACCTCACCTCGCCCCTGCGCAAGAAGGCCGCCGCGTCCGGCGACGCGCAGGGCATGGCGCTGTGGGCCGGGCAGGGGCACCGGATGGCCCGTGAACTCCCGGCGGGCGAGCTGGTGGCGGTGCTGGTGGACGAGATCGCCGGCGCGCGGGCCGCGCTGCTGGACGCGGGCGCGAGCTCGTGACCGCGCCCGTGTTCGTCGTCGAGGACCTTCCTGACGTCCGGCAGTACGTCCTCGGCGGTCCCGAAGGGCGCCATGCCGTCTCCGTGAAGCGGCTGCGGGCCGGTGAGAGTGTCGTGCTCACCGACGGGGCCGGGCGCTGGGCCGAGGGCGAGGTCGTCGGTGCGGAGGGCAAGGACCAGCTGGTTCTGCGACTCGGCCCGGTGGCCGAGGAGCGCCCGGAGTCTCCTCGTATCACCGTCGTCCAGGCTCTTCCCAAGGGCGACCGGGGCGAGTTGGCCGTCGAGACGATGACCGAGACCGGCGTCGACGCCATCGTCCCCTGGGCCGCCTCCCGTTGCATCACGCAGTGGCGGGGCGACCGTGGGCTGAAGGCGCTCGCCAAGTGGCGGGCCACCGCCCGGGAGGCCGGCAAGCAGTCCCGCCGGGTGCGGTTCCCGGAGGTCGCGGACGCCGCGACGAGTAAGCAGGTTGCCGCACTTCTCGCCAAGGCCGACTTCGCCGCCGTACTGCACGAGGACCGTGACTACGGCAGTGCGGCGCTCGCCACCGCCGAACTCCCGTCCTCCGGTGAGATCGTGCTCGTCGTCGGGCCCGAAGGGGGCGTCTCCCCCGAGGAGTTGGCCCTGTTCGAGGAGGCGGGGGCGAGGGCGTACCGGCTCGGGGCCAGTGTGCTGCGTACCTCCACCGCCGGTACGGCCGCGACGGCGCTGCTGCTCGGACGTACCGGACGCTGGTCGTAACGTCCGTATAGAGCCTTCCGTGTCGGCCGGGACAGTGGCAGGCTGCCCTCCATGGGGGCATTGAGGCGGATTTGGCATCGGCCGCACAGGCGCCGCAGGGCGGTCGCGGTGGCCGGACTCGTGGTGGCCGCGGTGAGCGGTGCCGTCGCGTGCGATCCCGGTGGGCTCGGTTCGGCCACCGTGGCCCTCACCACGGACCAGACCGTGACGGACGAGTTGGAGCGGCGGGACGTCAACGTCCAGTGGCTCACCTGCACGGCCTCGGTCGACAACGGCAACGGCAACGGCAACGGTGACGCGGGCGGTGGCGGCAACACGGCTTCTGCGGACGGCAGTTCGCCCTCGGCGAGCGAGAACGCCGTCGCGAGTGTCGACTGCCAGGGCGAGACCACGGACGGCAGGGACATCACCGTCACCGGCAAGGTGACGCGCGCGGTCGACGGCAGGTGCGTACGCGGGGACCTCACCGCGAAGGTCGACGGCAGGCAGTGGTTCCGAGTCAGCGGCCTCGGCAACTGCGACGCACCCAGCAACTCGCCGACGTACACCCCGCCCGTCACCTGGCAGCCGTCGGACGACGAGCGGCCAGGGCCCACCGTGACCGTCACCGTGACGAGGACCATCTGGTGCCAGGAGGATCCGAACTGTCGGCCCGTCGAGGGCAAGTAGCGGTCCGGTGCGGGTAAGGAAAGGGCCGAAACCCCTGTCCGGGGGCGTGATCGCTGCTTAGGGTGATCGGGTGACTCAGCCCTCTTCGCCTGCGTATCTCCGGTTTCCGCATCTGCACGGCGACTTGGTCGCCTTCACCGCCGAGGACGACGTCTGGGTCGCCCCGCTCGACGGCGGCCGGGCCTGGCGCGTCAGCGCCGACAACGTGCCGGTGAACCATCCCCGTATCTCCCCCGACGGCACCCGCGTCGCCTGGACCTCCACCCGCGACGGCGCCCCCGAGGTGCATGTCGCCCCGATCGACGGCGGATCCGCCAACAGGCTCACCTACTGGGGCAGTTCGAAGACCCAGGTGCGCGGCTGGACCCCGGACGGGCGGGTCCTCGCCATCAGTACCCAGGGGCAGGCCAGCCTGCGCCGCTCCTGGGCCCGGGCCATCCCGCTCGACGGCGGCCCGGCAACTGTCCTGCCGTACGGGCCCGTTGGCGATGTCGCCCACGGCCCGGCGACCGTCCTCCTCTCCGCTCCCATGGGCCGCGAGGCCGCCTGGTGGAAGCGGTACCGGGGCGGTACGGCGGGCAAGTTGTGGATCGACAGGGAGGGGGATGGCGAATTCGTACGGCTGCATGCCGAGCTTGACGGGAACCTGGAGTACCCGGTCTGGGTGGGGGAGCGGATCGCCTTCCTCTCCGACCACGAAGGTGTCGGGGCGCTGTACTCCTCCCTCGGCGACGGGTCCGACCTGCGGCGCCACACCCCGGTCGACGGCTTCTACGCCCGGCACGCGGCGAGCGACGGCAGCCGGGTCGTGTACTCCTGTGCCGGTGAGCTGTGGTTGCTCGACGATCTCGACGGGGCCGAGCCGCGACGGCTCGACTTCCGGCTCGGCGGGCAGCGCGTCGATCTCCAGCCGCATCCCGTGAGCGCCTCGCGCTGGTTCAACTCCGGTGCGCCCGACCACACCGGGCGCGGCAGCGCCATCGGGGTGCGCGGGTCCGTGCACTGGGTCACCCACCGGTCAGGGCCGGCGCGGGTGCTCGCCTCCGGGCACGGGGTACGGGCCCGGCTGCCCCGCGCCTTCCGCGTGGACGGCGAGGAGTGGGCCGTGTGGGTGACGGACGCGGAGGGCGACGACGCGCTGGAGTTCGCCCCGGCGACCGGTGTCGCCCCCGGCGCCACTCCGCGCAGGCTCGCCGCCGGGCAGCTCGGGCGGGTCCTCGGCCTCGCCGTGGCGCCCGACGGCAGCCGGGCCGCCGTCGCCTCCCACGACGGGCGCGTGCTGCTCGTCGAGCGGGAGTCGGGGGAGGTGCGCGAGGTCGACAGCAGCACCGACGGTGATGTGTCCGGGCTGGTCTTCTCGCCCGACTCCGGCTGGCTGGCCTGGTCCCACCCGGGGCCGCGTCCGCTGCGCCAGCTCAAGATCGCCAACACCACCGACCTGTCGGTGACCGAGGCGACTCCGCTCCGATTCCGGGACTACTCGCCCGCTTTCACCATCGACGGCAAGCATCTGGCCTTCCTGTCGGCGCGGTCCTTCGACCCGATCTACGACGAGCACGTGTTCGACCTGGCCTTCGTCGGCGGCTCGCGCCCGCACCTCATCACCCTTGCCGCGACCACGCCCTCGCCCTTCGGGCCGCAGCGGCACGGGCGGCCCTTCGAAGCGCCGGACAAGGACGAGACCCCCGACAGCGAGGGCGCCCCGGCCACCCGTATCGACCTCGACGGGCTCGCCGACCGCATCGTGCCGTTCCCGGTCGAGGCCGCCCGCTACACCAACCTGCGGGCCGCCAAGGACGGCGTCCTGTGGCTGCGGCACCCGGTGCGCGGGGTCCTCGGCTCCTCCCGGGCCACCCCCGACGACCCCGACCCGAAGACCGAGCTGGAGCGGTACGACCTCGCCCAGCAGCGCATCGAGCACCTTGCCGGGGACGCCGACCACTTCGCCGTCAGCGGCGACGGCAAACGCGTCCTGCTGTGGACCGACGGCAAGCTGAAGGTCGTACCCAGCGACCGGCGCGCCTCCAACGACGACGAGAGCGACACGAACATCACCGTCGACCTCTCGCGCGTCCGGCAGTCCGTCGACCCGGCCGTCGAATGGCGGCAGATGTACGACGAGAACGGCCGCATCATGCGCGACAACTTCTGGCGGCCGGACATGGGCGGGGTGGACTGGGACGGCGTCCTCGACCGCTACCGTCCCATCCTCGACCGCCTCGCCACCCACGACGACCTGGTCGACCTTCTCTGGGAGGTCCAGGGCGAGTTGGGCACCTCGCACGCCTACGTCACCCCGCGCGGCGGATACGGCAGCGGCGAGCGGCAGGGCCTGCTCGGCGCCGACATCACCCGCCACGACGACGGCCCCGAGGGCTCGGCCGCCCTGTGGCGCATCGACCGCGTCCTGCCCGCCGAGACCTCCGACCCCGACGGCGTCTCCCCGCTCGCCGCACCCGGCGTCGCGGTCCGCCCGGGCGACGCGATCATCGCGGTCGCCGGACAGCCGGTCGACCCGGTGGCCGGCCCCTGGCCCCTCCTCGTCGGTACGGCGGGCAAGCCCATCGAGCTGACCATCTCGCCGTCCGGCGGCGGCGACCCGCGGCACGTGGTCGTCGTCCCCCTCGCCGACGAGGAACCCTTGCGCTACCACGCCTGGGTCACGGACCGCCGGGCCTACGTCACCGAGAAGTCCGACGGCCGGCTCGGCTACCTCCACGTCCCCGACATGCAGGCACCCGGCTGGGCCCAGATCCACCGCGACCTGCGCATCGAGGTAGCGAAGGAGGGCCTGGTCGTCGACGTACGCGAGAACCGGGGCGGCCACACCTCCCAGCTGGTCGTCGAGAAGCTGGCGCGGCGGATCGTGGGATGGGACCTCCCGCGCGGGCTACGCCCGTACAGCTACCCGGAGGACGCCCCTCGCGGCCCCGTCGTCGCCGTCGCCAACGAGTTCTCCGGCTCGGACGGCGACATCGTCAACGCGGCGATCAAGGCGCTGGGGATCGGCCCGGTGGTCGGTACGCGGACGTGGGGCGGGGTCATCGGCATCGACAGCCGGTATCGGTTGGTCGACGGCACGCTCGTCACGCAGCCCAAGTACGCCTTCTGGCTTGAGGGTTACGGGTGGGGCGTCGAGAACCACGGCGTCGATCCGGACGTCGAGGTCGTGCAGACTCCGCAGGATTATGCCGCCGGGCGGGATGTGCAGTTGGACGAGGCGATCCGGCTGGCGCTGGCTTCGCTGGAGGAGCGGCCGGCTAAGAGGGCGCCTGGGTTGCCTGAGCTGTAAGGGGCCTTGGGGCGAGGGGTCCCGTTGACGAGGTGGTCCTCTCCGCGTCGCATTGCGTCGCGTCGCGGAGAGGACCCCTTGAATTCGCCCGGGCTGGGGCTAAGGGTGGGTGATCGCGGTCACGCCGGTGATGACCACCACTGCCCACACGGTCACGAGCGCAGTGGTGAAGGTGACCGACTCCAGCCGCTTCCGGCGGATCTGAAACCAACTCGGTTGGCAGTCACGGGAGTTCACGTGCCAGCTACCTCCATACGTGTTGGCGCGGGGCGATGACAGACACACGCGCACACCAGGTAGCGCAGCCCCGGTACGCCGCTTTCACGGGGTTCACCGTCCCGGCACCGGTCGTGGGTGCCGATGGTGCAGCGGCCGGACACGTAAGGGGGATCCGGCATCCAGGACGATTCACGGGCGTTGCTCACGGGGCCGCCTCCCTGTCGCTGAAGATGGGTGCGCGGTACAGCAGGGAGGTGCGAACCGTTCCGTCCGTGTCCATGTCCGCGTTCGTCGGCGGCGCGGTCATCGGACCCCACCCGCCACTGGAACCGTGTGGATGTTTCGGGTGTCGAGGTCGAGACGGAAGTGGGCCGCCAGCACCAGAACGCGCCGCCGCCTCCACCGCAGGACGCGTTCCCGCGCCGTCCAGTAGGGCCGTACCCGTGCGGTTCGGGGTACTGCGACCGTCCCTGGAGCCTCGTCGTCGAGAGCGGGCAGGTACGGTCGCGACAGACGTGATGCTGATCCGTCCAGCACTCCCCGGTCCGTGCTGTACGGCGACCGACGCTGAGCCGGTACCCGTGTTGCCGGGTGCGTATGGTCTTGCGTGTCTCTGGCTCCGTTCTTGCTGGTCACCAGAGTTCGGTTCGGTTCCGGGGTCTCCTGCCGCCGCTTGCCGGTGGCTGGGAGCACCCAGCACAGCAGGGGCAGCAACACCCCGATCAATACAGCCGCGCTACGCTCGCGCATGTCGTCAACCTCCCAGGGTTGGTGGCCGTGCCCCGGGAGTCCTGACCGACTCGCCGGGGTCTTCTGATGGCATCTGACTGTACGCCAACTTGGTACGTCTTGGTACGTCTCTACTCGTCCTATGCCGACCTATGCTGGCCTGAGTTGACCTCTTACGCTCCAACCATGATCGAGATCGATCGGGAGAGCATCACCCCGATGTACCTGCAGTTGGCGTCCGTCCTCCGTGAGCGCATTCGACGCGGCGTCATCCCGGTAGGCCGACGTATCCCCTCTCACCATGAGTTGGAGCAGGAGACAGGCGGGGCGGTAAGCCGCCGCACCATCAAGTCGGCTATCGAGGTACTCGCGGCCGAGGGAGTCGTTCAGGGCGTCCAGGGCAAGGGCGTGTTCGTCATCGCGAAGCCCGAGACGGCTCGGTCCGGTGATGGGCTTGAAGGTGGAGAGATTGTGAGCTGACCCGCTGGTGTGAGAGCCGTGGTCGGCCCCCGTAGGCTACAAATGGCTCAATATCCCGCAGACGGCGGCGAGTTGGTGGCTCGGTGCCGCCGGAACGTCGGCGGTACCCAAGGCTGTCGGCCATTGCGTGAGAATGCACTGAAGTATCGAGGAGATGTCGTGGTATCCACCACCCGTTGGCTCGGGTGCCTGCTGCCTTTGAAAGCCGGCGTGGTTGTGGCAGGAGCGACAAGTTGGATGTCTCGATTGGTTGGTCGAGCATCATATTGAGGTATCCCGGGGCTGGCTCGCACTGCATGATCGTGACATGTCGAATCCTGCTTCCTTCCGCGACCAGTCCAACTGGGGCGATGGCTACGAGCTGGCCATCGAGGTTGGCTCTACTGGTGACGCCGAACTGCAGACTCTCCTGAGTGCTCTGTGGTCGGCGGCAGGCGTGCGGGGGTGCTTCGGGCATCGTGACTGTGAGCCCGACGAGCAGGATGAGGTGCCGTGCACGGTGGCCTCGCTCACTGAGTACGGCCACCTGCTCGGTCAGGTCCGCTTGCCGACGGGGCAGATGGCGGTATGCGGTTGCATGGTAGTCCGCGGTGGTGACGAAAGCAGTGACTGGCTGGACTTCTACGTTCCCACAGGAGCGTTGGACAAGGCGGGCATCGTGTACTGGGACGGCCAGCCGTACTACAGGTCCGCGGTCATCGACGACTGGCTCGCCAGCATCGCGATGGAGACCTTCAAGCAGGCGCCGTTCAGCTTGGGTGTCGTCGGCTGGATGGTCTCCGGACTTGCCGACGCCTCAGTGCTGGCGGACGAGTTGCCCAAGGAACGCGGTATGGGATACCTGCTGCCGCGTGGCGGGGTCCTGCGCTACGGGGCTGCCAACACCTGACGCCGACGACTCTCGCTGGCGCGAACTCTGCGGTAGCAGATGAGACTGCTGGCGATGCCGACGAAGGCGAGGAAGTGTTCGGCCTTGCGCTCGTATCGGCGGTACAGCCGACGACGGCTGCTCAGCCAGCACATCGTGCGCTCTACCACCCCAGCGGTATCGGCCCAGACGCCTGGAGGGCTCGACACCGCGGCGGGCAATGCGAGGCACGGTGCCGTCGCCGCAGCCAGTTGCGCAGATGGTCGAAGTCGTAGCCCTTGTCCGGGTGCAGCTTGGCCGGGCGGCGGCGCCGGGGCCCATAGCGGGAGCGGATCGGCGGGATGCCCTGCATCAGCGGGATCAGCGCCTGGCTGTCGTGCAGGTTGGCAGCGGAGATCCCCACCGAGATCGGCAGGCTGTTGCGGTCACAGATGGCGTGAATCTTCGACCCGAGCTTGCCGCGATCGGTCGGATTCGGTCCAGTCAAGGGCCCCTCTGACCGCACGGACACTGGCCGAGTCGATCGCACAGCGCGACCGGTCCAGCGCGCCGTCGGCGCCGAGTTGGTCGAGAACCACGCGGTGCAGCTTGGCCCACACCCGAGCGGCGGACCAGTCGGTGAAGCGGCGGTGGACCGTCTGCCAGGAGGCTTCGAAGACCGGTGGCACCTGCCGCCAGGCGCAGCCCGAGGTAGCGATGAAGGTGATTGCGGCCAGCACCGCGCGATCATCGCACCTCCGCCGGCCTCCACCTTGGGCACGCACTGGCGGCTCCGGCGCCACGTCCTGGAAGATCTCCCACAGCCCGTCCGGCACCAAGCGATGGACTATGTCCATACCCGGAGCAACGAGCTACCGCCAATCAAGACATCGTCTTAAGGGCGGGGCAGGTTGAAAAGGGTTGATCAGGTTCCGATAGGCACACCCAAGGCACACAGCGATCTGTGGACACGTGCGAATGTTTTTGATGCAATTTCTTCAGACTTCCGGAGGAGGTGATTGTTCCCCCGAGCTGAACCTCGCTTCGGCACTTCAATCCGACCAGGAGAGAAACGTGTACGATGTTATCGTTGTAGGTGCCAGATGTGCTGGATCGCCGACGGCCATGCTCCTGGCTCAGCGAGGTTATCGGGTTCTTGCAGTTGATCGCACCTCTTTCCCCAGTGACACTGTATCGACGCATTATATTCACCAGGGTGGAATTTCTTGCCTCCGTGACTGGGGACTCCTCGACAAGATAATTACTGCAGGTACCCCAGCAATACGAAAGCTGCACTTCTCCTACAGGGGTGTTGATTTGAACGGGTTTGCCGAACCCGTCAACGGAATCGATGCCGTTTACTGCCCGCGGCGCACCGTACTCGACGAGATATTGGTGAATGCGGCGTGCCAAGCAGGTGTCGAAGTAATTGAGGGTTTCACCGTCTCCGACCTCGTCTACTCCGAAGGGCGCGTGACCGGCGTACGCGGACGCGAGCGAGGGGGGCAGGAGCGGGAATTTCGCGCCGCTGTGGTGGTGGGAGCGGACGGCTTCCGTTCCACCGTTGCGAAAAAGGTGGGAGCCCAAATGTACGACGTGCATCGCGCCGCCGGGTTCAACTATTACGCATACTTCAGCGGTCTGGACTGGGGTATGCATCACAAAGCCGGATTCGACGGGCGTTGGTTCGGTGCCTGGCCCACCAATGATGGCCTCACCATGTTGGCAGTCGTTTGCACTCGTAGGCGGCTCAAAGAGTTCCGCCAGGACCCGGAAGCGAGCTTTCAGGCCGTCTTCGACGAAGTCGCGCCGGACATGGGCGCACAGTTGCGGGAAGCCGGAAAGCGTGAAACGGATTTCGTGCCCATGCGTTACCCTGACAACTACTACCGGCGCGCTTATGGGCCCGGCTGGGCGCTGGTGGGTGATGCCGGATACCACAAGGACCCGTACAGCGGATTCGGGATCACCGATGCATTCCGGCAGGCGGAAATTCTTGCCGGTTACCTCCATCAAGGACTGTCCGGGGAGCGCTCGATAGACGATGCGCTCGCCGAGTACAACAAGATTCGTGACGAAAGCACCGCAGACAACTACGCCCTCACTGTCACGTTGAGCGAACTTGCTGAATTGTCTCCTTTCCTTCAGGGGGTGTTCAGATCGGCGAGTGCCAGCCAGGCGTGGACCAATAAAATCCTCGGCCTTTTTGCTGGATTTGTTGATTACCAAGAGATCTTCTCGCCTGATGCCCTCCGGAAGCTGTATGACGACACGGGCCTACCCGAAGATAAACGTATTTATAGTGAAATCAACTGAGTGTCCGAGGTGTGCCGAGTAGTGGCTGCCCGCGGCCGATACCATGCCCACGTACTGATCGGCGAGCGTGAGGAGGCACACGCATGCGGGACGAGGGCGAGAGCGGGGCACCGCAGGACGACTGTCTGTTCTGCAAGATTGCCGGAAAGCACATCCCGGCGACGATCGTCCGCGAGACGGACACGACCGTCGCCTTTCGGGACATCAACCCCCAGGCGCCGACGCACATCCTGGTGATCCCCAAGGCCCACCACCCCGACGCGGCCTCCCTCGCCGTCGCCGAACCCGGCATCGCCGCCGATGTGCTGCGCCACGCCGGTGAGATCGCGGCCGAGGAGAAGCTGGACAGCTACCGCATCGTCTTCAACACCGGCAGCGGCGCCGGCCAGACCGTCTTCCACGCCCACGCGCACCTTCTGGGCGGACGCGGTCTGCACTGGCCCCCGGGATAGCCCGGCCAAGCGAACCGAGAACGGTAACTTTCCTTGTCCGCACGTGAATTGGTGGTCCTCGGCACCGCCAGCCAGGTACCCACCCGGCACCGCAACCACAACGGCTACCTGCTCCGCTGGGACGGCGAGGGCATCCTCTTCGATCCCGGCGAGGGCACGCAGCGTCAGATGCTGCGTGCCGGGGTCGCCGCCCATGACCTCAACCGGATCTGTGTCACCCACTTCCACGGGGACCACTCGCTCGGGCTCGCCGGGGTCATCCAGCGCATCAACCTCGACCGCGTCCCGCACGAAATCACCGCGCACTACCCGCGCTCCGGGCAGAAGTTCTTCGACCGGCTGCGGTACTCCACCGCCTACCGCGAGACCGTCGAGATCGGCCAGGCTCCGGTCGCTGGGGAGGGCGGGGTACTCGCGACGACGGGCGGGTATCGCCTCGAAGCCCGGAAGCTCTCCCATCCCGTCGAGTCGTACGGCTATCTCCTCGTCGAGCCCGACGGGCGGCGCATGCTGCCCGAGTTGCTCGCCGCGCGCGGGATCAAGGGGCCGGACGTCGGACGCATCCAGCGGGAGGGCTCCCTCGGGTCCGTCACTCTCGACGACGTCAGCGAGTTGCGGCGCGGACAGCGGTTCGCGTTCGTCATGGACACCCGGTTGTGCGAGGGGGTGCACGCGCTGGCCGAGGGGTGCGATCTGCTGGTCATCGAGTCGACCTTTCTGGATGAGGATCAGCAACTTGCCGCCGATCACGGGCATCTGACCGCCGGTCAGGCGGGGGCGGTTGCTCGGGAGGCCGGCGTACGGCATCTCGTCCTCACTCACTTCAGCCAGCGGTACTCCGAGCCGGACGAGTTCGAGCGGCAGGCGCGGGCGGCCGGGTTCGAGGGGGAGCTGACCGTCGCCCATGACCTACTGAGAGTGCCGGTTCCGAAACGGCGGTAAACCGGTCGTACGATTCTTTGATGTCCCTCCCCAAAGCCGAACTCCACCTCCACATCGAAGGCACCCTCGAACCTGAGCTGGCCTTCGCGCTCGCCGCGCGCAACGGTGTCGCGCTGCCGTACGCCGACACCGACGAGCTGCGTAAGGCGTATCTCTTCGACGATCTCCAGTCCTTTCTGAACCTGTACTACGAGCTCATGGCCGTCCTGCGGACCGAACAGGACTTCGAGGACCTTGCCAACGCCTATCTCGCTCGGGCCGCGGCTCAGGGCGTGCGGCACGCGGAGATCTTCTTCGACCCGCAGGCGCACCTTGCCCGGGGTGTGGGCATGGGGACGGTCGTCGACGGGCTGTGGCGGGCGCTGGGGGAGAGTGAGGCGGTGCATGGCATCTCCACGCAGCTGATCATGTGTTTCCTGCGTGACGAGTCCGCCGCGTCGGCCATGGAGACGTTGGAGGTGGCCCGTCCCTACCTTGACCGGATCGTCGGGATCGGGCTCGACTCCGCCGAGGTCGGGCATCCGCCGGTGAAGTTCCGTGAGGTGTACGAGGCCGCCGCCGGGCTGGGTCTGCGGCGGGTGGCGCACGCGGGGGAGGAGGGGCCGCCGGAGTACATCACTGAGGCCCTCGACATCCTCGGCGTCGAGCGGATCGACCATGGGCTGCGTTGCATGGAGGACCCGGAGCTCGTGGCGCGGCTCGTGCGGGAGCGGGTGCCGCTGACGCTCTGCCCGCTGTCCAACGTACGGCTGCGGGCTGTGGATGTGCTGGCCGAGCATCCGCTGCCCGCGATGCTCGACGCGGGACTGCTGTGCACCGTCAACTCCGACGATCCCGCCTACTTCGGTGGGTATGTCGAGGACAACTTCGGGGCTGTGCGGGAGGCCCTGGGTCTGGGTGAGGGGCGGTTGCGGGAGCTGGCGCGGAACTCGTTCCTGGCCTCGTTCCTGGACGGTGACGAGGAGCGGCGGGCGCGGTATCTGGCCGAGGTGGAGGCGTACGAGTTCGGGGGGTGAGCGGCCCGCCGGGCGCCACGTGCCGGTCGCGGGGCGGGAGCGGCGGGTTGCTGTCAGTGGTGTGGTGCAGACTGGCCTGATCCGCACCATCGTCAGGGAGCGCACCGTGATCGCGTCCACCGCGTCCACCGGAGAGGGACCTTCCTACAGCCAGGCCCAGGTCGATCCCCTGGCCGGCTTGCGCGCGCCCGACGATCCGCCGTGGGACGTGTATCTGACGGGCACCGTCTTCCTCGACATCATCTTCACCGGGCTGGATTCCGCCCCGGTGCGCGGCACCGAGTCCTGGGCGCGCGGGATGGGGTCGAGCCCCGGCGGGGTCGCCAACATGGCCACCGCGCTCGCCCGGCTCGGCCTGAAGACCTCCCTCGCCGCCGCCTTCGGCGACGACCACTACGGGGAGTACTGCTGGGACGCCCTCGAACAGGGCGAGCACATCGACCTGTCCACGTCACGCACGGTCCCCGGCTGGCACTCCCCGGTCACGGTGTCCATGGCGTACGAGGGTGAGCGCACGATGGTCTCCCACGGCCACGAGCCGCCCCCGGAGGAGCCCGCCCCGGACTGCCCGCCGCCCGCCCGGGCCGCCGTCGCCTCCCTCACCCCGGGCGTGCGCGCCCCCTGGATCGCGCAGGCCGCCCGCAAGGGCGCCCGCATCTTCGCCGACGTCGGCTGGGACGACACCGGCCGCTGGGACCTCGCCGGCCTCGCCGACCTGGAGCACTGCGAGGCCTTCCTCCCCAACGCCGAGGAGGCGATGCGCTACACCGGCGCCGACTGCCCCCGCCAGGCGGCCCGGGCGCTCACCGAACACGTACCGCTGGCCGTCGTCACCCTCGGTGCCGAGGGCGCGTACGCGGTGGACGGGCGGACCGGGGAGACGGCCGAGGTGCCCGCCATCGCCGTCGAGGCCCTCGACCCCACGGGCGCCGGCGATGTCTTCGTCGCCGGTTTCGTCACCGGCACCCTCGCCGACTGGCCGCTCGCCGACCGCCTCGCCTTCGCCGGCCTCACCGCCGCCCTCTCCGTGCAGGACTTCGGCGGCTCCCTCTCCGCGCCCGGCTGGTCCGAGATCGGGGCCTGGTGGCGCGAGATCCAGTCGTACGAGCACCAGGACCCGGCGGCCCTGCGCCGGTACGCGTTCCTGGCGGACCTGGTGCCCAGGAGCGCCAGACCGCGCCCGTGGCCGCTGCGGCGGGCGGTTCCGACCATCGGTTTCGGCAGATCGGCGTGAGCGCGTACACCGGACAGCGGACGCGCAGTGGACGCGTACACCGGACCGTGGGCTAAAAGCCCTACGGCGTTGTCAGTGCACCGACGTACCCTGGGACCGGAAGGCTACCCACGTGGTAAGCGAGCCTCATTGAGGGAGGTCGTGCAGGCCTACGAGCCGGCCCATGACTCAGACACCCACAGCTCAGAGCCCCGCACAGGGGCAGGCACGAGCGCAGTTCACCGTCCCGGCGGCGCACCCCATGGTGACCGTCCTGGGTTCCGGCGACTCCCTCCTGCGTGTGATCGAGAAGGCCTTCCCGGCGGTCGACATCCATGTCCGGGGCAACGAAGTCAACGCCGTCGGCGCCGCGGGCGAAGTCGCCCTCGTCCAGCGCCTGTTCGACGAGATGATGCTGGTGCTCCGCACCGGACAGCCGATGACGGAGGACGCGGTGGAACGTTCGATCGCCATGCTCAGAGCGAGCGGCAACGGGGAGGCTGACGGCCTGGAGACCCCGGCCGACGTCCTCACGCAGAACATCCTGTCCTCGCGAGGCCGCACCATCCGCCCCAAGACCCTCAACCAGAAGCGCTACGTCGACGCCATCGACAAGCACACCATTGTCTTCGGCATCGGCCCGGCGGGCACCGGCAAGACGTACCTCGCCATGGCGAAGGCCGTCCAGGCCCTCCAGTCCAAGCAGGTCAGCCGCATCATCCTGACCCGCCCGGCGGTGGAGGCGGGCGAGCGGCTCGGCTTCCTGCCCGGCACGCTCTACGACAAGATCGACCCGTATCTGCGCCCGCTGTACGACGCGCTGCACGACATGCTGGACCCGGACTCGATCCCGCGGCTGATGGCGGCCGGGACGATCGAGGTCGCGCCGCTGGCGTACATGCGGGGACGGACCCTGAACGACGCCTTCATCATTCTGGACGAGGCTCAGAACACCTCCGCCGAGCAGATGAAGATGTTCCTCACCCGTCTCGGCTTCGAGTCGAAGATCGTCGTCACGGGTGACGTCACGCAGGTCGACCTGCCGTCCGGGACCAAGTCGGGTCTGAAGCAGGTCCAGGACATCCTCGAAGGCCTCGACGACGTCCACTTCTCGCGGCTCACCTCCCACGATGTCGTCCGGCACAAGCTGGTCGGCCGTATCGTCGACGCGTACGAGAAGTACGACAGCGAAAACGGTACGGAGAACGGCACCCACAAGGGCGTCCGTAACAAACGGAAGTAGATCAGCGCGACCATGTCGATCGACGTCAACAACGAGTCCGGAACCGAGGTCGACGAGCAGGCGATCCTCGACATCGCCCGCTACGCGCTCGCACGGATGCGCATCCACCCGCTCTCCGAACTGTCGGTGATCGTCGTGGACGCCGCCGCCATGGAGCAGCTGCACATCCAGTGGATGGACCTGCCGGGCCCGACCGACGTCATGTCGTTCCCCATGGACGAGCTGCGCCCCCCGTCGAAGGACGACGAGGAGCCGCCGCAGGGGCTTCTCGGTGACATCGTGCTCTGTCCCGAGGTCGCCGAGAAGCAGGGCAAGGAAGCCGAGACACAGCACTCCATGGACGAGGAGCTCCAGCTCCTCGCCGTCCATGGAGTGCTGCATCTCCTCGGCTACGACCACGAGGAGCCCGACGAGAAGGCCGAGATGTTCGGCCTCCAGGCGGCCATCGTGGACGGCTGGCGCGGTGAGCGGGGCATGACCGGTCCGTCGCCCGCCCCGACCGTGTCATGAACCCCCAACTCGTCACCGGTGCCATAGCGCTGGTCGTCGTCGCCTGGCTCGCCGCCTGCGCGGAGGCGGGCCTCGCGCGCGTCTCCAGCTTCCGCGCCGAGGAGGCTGTACGCGGCGGACGGCGCGGCAGTGCCAAGCTCGCGCAGATCGCCGCCGACCCGACCCGCTATCTCAACGTGGCGCTCCTGGTGCGCGTGGTCTGCGAGATGGCCGCCGCCGCGCTCGTCACGTACGCCTGCCTCCAGGAGTTCGACGCGACCTGGGAGGCCCTCGCCGTCGCCATCGGCGTGATGGTGCTCGTCTCGTACGTCGCGGTGGGGGTGTCGCCGCGGACGATCGGGCGTCAGCATCCCCTCAACACGGCCACGGCGGCGGCGTACATCCTGCTGCCGCTGGCCCGTGTCATGGGGCCGATCCCCTCCCTCCTCATCCTCATCGGCAACGCGCTCACCCCCGGCAAGGGCTTCAGGCGCGGCCCGTTCGCCTCCGAGGCGGAGCTGCGCGCGCTGGTCGACCTGGCCGAGAAGGAGTCCCTGATCGAGGACGACGAGCGCCGCATGGTGCACTCCGTCTTCGAGTTGGGCGACACCCTCGTACGGGAGGTCATGGTCCCGCGGACCGACCTGGTCGTCATCGAGCGGTACAAGACCATCCGGCAGGCGCTCACCCTCGCCCTGCGTTCGGGGTTCTCGCGGATTCCGGTCACGGGCGAGAACGAGGACGACGTCGTCGGGATCGTGTATCTGAAGGACCTCGTCCGCAAGACGCACATCAGCCGGGACGCGGAGAGCGAGCTCGTGTCGACCGCGATGCGGCCCGCCGCCTTCGTACCCGACACGAAGAACGCCGGCGACCTGCTCCGTGAGATGCAGCGTGACCGCAACCATGTCGCCGTCGTCATCGACGAGTACGGCGGCACGGCCGGCATCGTGACGATCGAGGACATCCTGGAGGAGATCGTCGGCGAGATCACCGACGAGTACGACCGTGAACTCCCGCCCGTGGAGGAGCTCGGCGACGAGCGTCACCGCGTCACCGCCCGCCTCGACATCACCGACCTCGGCGAGCTGTACGGCCTTGAGGAGTACGACGACGAGGACGTGGAGACGGTGGGCGGGCTGCTCGCCAAGGCGCTCGGGCGCGTTCCCATCGCCGGGGCCTCGGCGGTCGTCGACCTGCCCGACGGGCGGGAGTTGAGGCTCACCGCGGAGGCCGCGGCGGGGCGGCGGAACAAGATCGTGACGGTGCTTGTGGAGCCCGTCGAGCCCGTGGAGCCTGCCGAGGAAGCGGAGAAGGCCGAAAAGGCCGAGAAGGACGGGGACAGGAAAGCCGAGCGTAGGGCTGAGAGGAAGGCTGAGAAGAAGGGGGACGCGGCGTGACTCCGCAGGAGCTGCGAGCGTTCTGTCTGTCCTTCAACGCCGCTGCCGAGGACTTCCCCTTCAACCCGGAGACCTCCGTCTTCAAGGTGCTGGGCAAGCTCTTCGCCCTCACCGCCCTGGACGCGCGTCCCCTGACGGTCAATCTGAAGTGCGACCCGGACGACGCCGTACGGCTCCGGGACGAGCACGAGGGGCTGATCATCCCCGGCTATCACATGAACAAGCGGCACTGGAACACGGTGACGGTCGACGGGGAGTTGCCCGATCAGCTCGTGCGGGAGCTGATCGAGGACTCGTACGACCTGGTCGTGGCCGGTCTGCCACGGGCGGAGCGGTTGCGCCTCGACCGGCCCTGAACCCCGCTCGCCGCTCGTCTCAGTACGGCAGGATGCGGCCCGAGGGCGTCCTGCGGTCGATGGGGAGGTCGCGGGGCGAAGGAGCGCTGGGCCGACGAATGACGCGGATGCGGGTCTGGCGGTTCATGACGCCTCCTCATGGCTCGCGGTTCAAGGGTCATGCCCTGATCACCCGCGCCTGATACCTCTTCTTGTGTGACTTCCTTGTGTCATGCATCAGCCTCCGGGTTTCCGGGGCCCCGCACATCGTGCTCACGAAGGCCTTCACCCCGGCCCCGGCGGAGCATTCACGGTGGCCGGAGTACTCCCCGGGGAGGACACGGACCCCTGGTTATGCTCGGGGTATGACCGACAGCAACGCGCTCGACCTCGACCCCGAGGACCGCAAGATCGTCACCCTCGCCCGCTCCGCCCGGGCCCGCAACGGCGTCCCCGAGGGCGCTGCCGTACGGGACGAGACCGGACGTACGTACGTCGCCGGCACCGTCGCCCTCGACTCACTGAAGCTGAGCGCACTGCGGACGGCGGTGGCCATGGCGGTGGCCTCGGGCGCCCAGTCGTTGGAGGCGGCGGCGGTCGTGACGGCGGCCGACGGTGTGCCGGCGGAAGACCTGGCGGCGGTACGGGATCTGGGTGGGCCCGCGACTCCGGTGCACTTGGCTGCGCCGGACGGGGTTGTGCGGGTGACGGTGTCTGCGGGGTGAGGTTGGTTGGGGGCGCCGTCTCTGGGGGCTGCGCCCCCAGGCCCCCCTTTTTCGGCCTGAACGGCCTCGTCCTCAATCGCCGGACGGGCTGGGGGTGCCGGACGGGCTATAGGCGTCGGCGTCCGTCGCGTGTGATGTGCGGCATTTCCGGTGGGTGGAAAGGTGATTGACCGGCCCGAGAACGTCGACCTACGCTCGCCGTTGTTTCGATCGTTGTATACGAAACCCGAAAGGTGACCCGACGCGTAGCGGCCGACGACGGCGGCTTCGTGGATTTCGTTGCGTAGCAGGTCAGTTGAGACCTCGGCGCTACCGGTGAGTATACCCCCACCACCCCTCACCCATCCCCCCACCGACCCCCCATTTACGCCCCATCCCCCCCACCCATTTATCCCCAGCCATTTACCCCCAGCCAACGAATTCCTGCCCGCGGACGCCGCCGGGCAGCTCGACGCTGCCCGCTGCCGGTAACGGGCATAGGAAAAGGGAGAGTTGGGCCAGTGAACGGTCGCGAGATCCAGGCAGCCGAGACGGATATCGCGATCGTCGGGATGGCGGGGCGATTTCCCGGCGCCGACGACCTGGACTCGTTATGGCGGCTGCTGAGCGAGGGACGCGAAGGCGTCACCCGCTTCAGCCGTGAGGAACTGGCGGCAGCGGGAGTGCCTGACCGGCTGCTGGACGACCCGGGCTATGTGCCGGCCCACGGGATCATCCCGGACGTCGACCTGTTCGACACCGGGTACTTCGAGTTCACCCCGGCCGAGGCCGCGATCACCGACCCGCAGCACCGCGTCCTGCTGACGGCCGGTCATGCCGCCCTGGAGAACGCCGGATACGACCCGGGCCGCTACGACGGGCTGATCAGCGTCTACGCCGGTGCGGCGATCAACACGTATCTCCAGCAGCAGGTCCTCCCCAACGTCGACCAGACCGCCACGTCCGACCACTTCGCGGTGATGGTCGGCAACGACAAGGACTTCCTGGCCACCCGGCTGTCGTACAAGCTCGATCTCAAGGGCCCCAGTTATGCCGTCCAGACGGCCTGTTCCACCTCCCTCGTCGCCATCCATCTGGCCTGCCAGGGACTGATCAACGGCGAGTGCGACATGGCTCTGGCGGGCGGTGTCACCGTCAAACTGCCGCAGGCCAAGGGCTACTTGTACGAAGAGGGCGCGATCCTGTCCCAGGACGGACACGTGCGCACCTTCGACGCCGACGCCAGCGGCACCGTCATGGGCAACGGTGTCGGTGTGGTGGTGCTGAAACTGCTGTCGGACGCCATCGCCGACCGGGACACCGTCCACGCGGTCATCAAAGGCACGGCGACCAACAACGACGGCTCCGACAAGGTCAGTTTCGCCGCGCCCGGCGCCGCCGGACAGAGTGCCGTCATCCGCGAGGCGCACACCGTCTCCGGTGTCGACCCGCGTTCCATCGGGTACGTCGAGGCGCACGGCACCGCCACCCGGCTCGGTGACCCGGTCGAGGTCTCCGCACTCACCCGGGCGTTCCGCGCGGCCACCGACGACACCGGGTTCTGCGCCATCGGCTCGGTGAAGTCCAGCCTCGGTCACCTGGACGCGGCGGCCGGTGTCACGGGTGTGATCAAGACGGCGCTGATGATGAAGCACCGGATGCTCGTGCCGACGGTCAACTACCGCACGCCGAACCCGGCCATCGACTTCGCGTCCGGGCCCTTCACGGTCAGCACGGACACCGTTCCCTGGACGGCGGAGGGCCCGCTGCGTGCGGGCGTCAGCTCCTTCGGTATCGGCGGCACCAACGCGCACGCCGTCCTCCAGGAGGCCCCGCCCGCCCCGGTCACCGGGGACTCGCGCCCCGAGCAGGTGCTTGTGGTGTCGGCCCGTACCGCGTCCGCGCTGGCCACGGCCGCGCGGGAGTTGGCCGCTCACCTCGACGGCGACGGCGACGGAGGTGGGGATGAGGGCGGTGACGACTCGGCCGTGCTCGCCGACGTCTCCTACACGCTCGCCGTGGGCCGCCGTGCCCATGAGTACCGTCTTGCCGTCACCGGGTCCGACCGCGCCGCCCTCGCCCAGGCGCTGCGCGCGGCCCCGGTGCCCGAGCGGCCCGGGGGCGGGGAGGTGTCGTTCGTCTTCGCCGAGGACGTCCCGGACGCGGCGCGGCTGGCCGAGCGGTGGAGCGCCGCGGAGCCGGCCTTCGCCGCGCACTACGAGGCCGCGCTCGCCGCCGGTGCCGGTCAACCGGCCGAGCGCAGGCGGGCGTTCGCCGTCCAGTACGCGCTCGGGAAGGTGTGGCTGGGCTGGGGCATCACCCCGGTCGCGGTGCACGGTGACGGGCTCGCGGCCAGGGTCGCCGCCTGTCTGACCGGGGCGTTGCCGCTCGCGGACGCGCTGACCGGCGAGGGCAGGGGTGGGAGCGAAGGCGGGGCGCGGCCCGGTCGCCGCTCGCGCATCCCGGTGCGTGGCGCCCTCGACGCGGTGCGCGGCGCTGCCCTCGGCGTGAGTGACGGGCCCTGGGGCGGAGTGGCCCGCGCCTGGCAGGCAGGCGCGACCGTCGACTGGGCCGCGTGGTTCGAGGGCGAGGAGCGTGGACGCGTCCCGCTGCCCACGTACCCCTTCGAGGGCCGCCGGTGCTGGCTGACCGGCCCGGACACCGCCGCCGCCCCCGCCGGACAGGTCGACGGCTCCGGTCCGCACCCCATGCTCGACGAGAACGTCTCCACCCTGGACACCCTCGCCTACCGCACCTCCCGCACCGGCGACGAGTTCTATCTCGCCGACCACCAGGTCGCCGCCGAGCCCGTCATGCCCGCCGCCGGGCAGCTGGAACTGGCCCGGGCGGCGGGCGAACTCTCCCTGGGCGGATCGGTCCGGCTGCGCGGCGTCTCCTTCGAGCAGCTGCTCTCCTACGCCTCCGGACCACGCACCGCGCTGGTCCAGCTGTGGCGACAGGACGAGGCTGCCCACACCACCATCGGGTTTGAACTCACCACTAATGAGGGTGAGTTGGTGGTCGCGGCCGGTGAGATCCAGCCGGGTGCCGTCGAGCGGCCCGCTCCGGTGGACCTGGCGGCCCTCGCCGCCCGCTGCACCGAACAGGTCACCCACGCCGACTGCTACGAGGTGCTGCGCGCCCAACGCCTGGACTACGGGCCCCGGATGCGCGCCCTCACCGAACTCCGGCTCGGCGAAGGGGAGGCCCTGGGCACCCTCGACCTGCCCGAGGGAGCCTCACTCGACGGCGCCGTGCTCAACCCCGCCCTCCTGGACGGCGCCCTGCACGCCCTGGTCGTGCTGCTCGCCCGCGCCTACGGCGACACGGCCGACGGCTTCCTGCCCATGGCCCTGGGTGAACTCACCGTCCACGCGCCCGTCACCGGTCCCTGCCGGGTCCAGGTGACCGCCGGGCGGCTGGGGGAACGGACGGCGCACGCCGACCTGGTCCTCACCGACGTCCACGGGCAGGTGCTGGCCCGCCTGGACGACCTCGCGGTACGCGTCCTCGGCGAGGTCCGCGAGTCGGCTCTGCTGGTCCGGCGGTGGACCGACGCGCCTGCCGACGGTACGGCTGACGGTTCGGTCGGCGTATCGGGTGGCGGTTCGGCTGTCGTCGTTGCCGACGATCCCGGCCGCCGCGAGCAACTCGGCGGTGTGCTGGTCGACTTGGGCGTTGCCACGGTCGCGCGGGACATGGGCGATGGCGATGGCGATGGCGCAGATCGTGCAGACGGTGCGCCGGGCATCGTGCTCGTGGACGAGCCGACCCCCGAGCAGGCCCTGCACGTCGTCCAGCGGCTCCTCGCCGCCCGGCCCACCGCGCCCGTACGTGTGCTGCTGCTCCACCGCCACGACCCCGAGGGCCCCCGGCCCGAACGCGCCGCCCTGGCCGCGTTCGCCCGGACCGTCCGGGCCGAGAATCCCCTCCTCGCAGTCCAGGCCGTCGGCCTTGCCGAGGGCGTCGCCGAGGCCGACGCGCTCGCCGACGAGCTGGCGGGCGACGGCCGGGACCCGGAGGTCGCGCACACCTCGCGGGGCCGCCGTACACCCCGGGCCGAACCCGCCCCGGCCGCCGAGCCGGTGCCGGTCCGCGACGGCGGGGTGTACGTCGTGACGGGCGGCGCGGGCGGACTCGGCCGGGCCGTCGCCGATCTGCTGCTCTCCCGGGCCGGGTCGGCCCGCGTGGTGCTGCTGGGGCGCGGTGAACGCCCCGCCGTCGAGCTCGACGACGAGTGGCTCGTCTACCGCAGCGTCGATGTGTCCGACCTGGATGCCTTGACTGCTCAACTCGCCGCAGTACGGGCGGAGTTCGGGCCGGTCAACGGTGTCGTCCACGCTGCCGGCGTGCTGCGTGACGGGTTCGCGCTGACCAAGTCCGACGAGGACTTCGCCGCCGTTCTGGCCCCCAAGGTGGCCGGCCTGCGGGCCCTGGACGCCGCCACCGCCGACGATCCGCTGGACTTCTTCGTCGCCTTCTCCTCCATCGCCGCCCACGTCGGCAACGCCGGACAGACCGACTACGCGTACGCCAACGCCTACTTGGAGGCCTACGCTGAGCGGCACGGCCGTATCACCGCGATCGCCTGGCCGATGTGGGCCGACGGCGGTATGCGCCAGAGCGCCGACGCTGCCACGGACCTCGCCGCCCGCACCGGCTTCGGTGTCCTGCCCACCCGGGCGGGCCTCGACCTGTTCGAGCGGGCCCTCGGTACGCCCGGCGCGGTCGTCGCCGCCTACGGGGACGTCCGCAGGATCACCACCGCGCTCACCGCGCCCGCTCCGCAGCAGGCCCGGCAGCAGGCCAGGTCCGCAGGTGTCCGGAGCGATGCCGTCGAGGGCGACGATTCCCGCACGCGAGCCCTGCGGCTGCTGCGCGAGCTGATCGCCGCCGAGACCGGGCTCGACGCGGCGGAACTGGCCGAGGACGCCCCGTTCGAGCGGTACGGCATCGACTCGCTGATGATCGCCAAGCTCAACCGCGAGCTGGACCGGCACTTCGTGAGCCTGTCCAAGACCCTGTTCTTCGAGTACACCAACCTGGGCGAGCTCGCCGACTACTTCGCCGAGCGGCACGCGGACGAGCTGAGCGGCGGCGCCTCGGACGACGTACCCGCGCCTGTACCGGTGCCCGTGGCGGCCGCGGTGACCGCCCGTACATCCCGCCCGGCGCGCACGGTCCGTCGTACGGGACCCGTCGAGGACGAGACGGTGGATGACGATGGCGCGATCGCCGTCATCGGGCTGGCGGGGCGCTACCCGCTCGCCGACGACCTCGACGAGTTCTGGGACACGCTGACCGAGGGCCGCGACTGCGTCACCGAGATCCCCGCCGACCGCTGGGACAGCGCCCGCTGGTACGACCCCGACCCGGCGGCGCCCGGTCTCGCCCACACCCGGTGGGGAGGGTTCCTGCGCGACGTCGACCGCTTCGATCCGCTCTTCTTCGGTATCTCCCCGCGCCAGGCCGAGCTGATGGACCCTCAGGAGCGGCTGTTCCTCCAGAACGCCTGGCATGTCCTGGAGGACTCCGGCTACCGGCGCGCCGACCTGGCCGGGCGGCCCGTCGGTGTGTACGTCGGTGTGATGTACGGCGAGTACCAGTTCCACGGGGCCCTGGACGCCCTGCGCGGGGGCCGGCCGCTCACCGGTTCGTCGTACGCGAGCATCGCCAACCGGGTCAGCCACGCGCTGAACCTCTCCGGGCCGAGCATGGCGCTGGACACCATGTGCTCGTCCTCGCTCACCGCGATCCACCTGGCCTGCGAGAGCCTGCGCCGGGGCGAGAGCGAGCTGGCCATCGCCGGTGGCGTCAACGTGTCCGTCCACCCGTACAAGTTCGCGTTCCTCAGCCAGGGCCGTTTCCTGTCCACCGACGGCCGCTGCCGGGCCTTCGGCGCGGGCGGCGACGGCTATGTGCCGGGGGAGGGCGTCGGCGCGGTCCTGCTCAAGCCCTACCGGCAGGCGTTGGCCGACGGCGACCGTATCCACGGTGTCGTTCTCGGCAGCGCCGTCAACCACGGTGCCCGGACCAACGGTTACAGCGTGCCCAACCCCAACGCCCAGCAGCGCGCGATCAGTTCGGCGATGGAACAGGCGGGCGTCACTCCGCAGGACATCGGGTACGTCGAGGCGCACGGCACCGGCACCGCCCTCGGCGACCCGATCGAACTGACCGGCCTGACCAACGCCTACCGTTCGGCCGACGCCCCGCCCGCGCCCGGTACCTGGCCGATCGGGTCGGTCAAGTCCAACATCGGGCACCTGGAGTCCGCGGCCGGTATCGCCGGACTGACCAAGGTGCTGCTCCAGTTCCGGCACCGCACACTGGCGCCTTCGCTGCACTCCGCCGAACTGAACCCCAACATCGACTTCGACCGCTCTCCGTTCCGCGTCCAGCGCGAACTGTCCGACTGGCCCGAGCCCGAGGGGGACCGGCCGCGCCGGGCGGGGCTCAGCTCCTTCGGCGCGGGGGGCGCCAACGCGCATGTCGTGCTGGAGGAGTCGCCGCGTCCCGACCCGGTCACCGCAGCACCGGCGGGGCAGCAGCGCGTCGACGAGCCTGTGCTGTTCCTGCTGTCCGCGCGGGACGAGGAGCGGCTGCGGGACTATGCCGGTCGGGCCGCCGACTTCGTGGCCACCGAGCGGGTTCCGCTCGCCGACCTGTGCTTCACCACCCAGGTCGGCCGCGAGGCGCTCGATGTCCGGTTCGCGGTCGAGGTCACTGACGGCGCCGAACTCGTCGCCGCGCTACGGCAGTTCGCGGTGGGCGGGCCTGTCCCCGACGGCAACCTGGCGGGCGAGACGGCCCGTCGCTGGCTCTCGGGCGCGGATGTGGACTGGGCCGCCCTGCACGCCGGCCGGTCCGGCCCCGCCCCGCGCCGGGTGCGCGCCCCGCAGTACCCGTTCGCCGCCGAGCGCTACTGGATCCCCCTCGACCCCGACCTGGGCACGGCCGTACCCCATCCGCTGGTCGACGCCAACGAGTCCACCGTCTCCGAGGTCCGCTTCCGCAAGACGCTGCGCGCCCGCGATCCGCTGCTGCGCGACCACGTAATCGAGGGGCGGCCGCTGCTCGCGGGCGCGGCGATCCTGGAGTTCGTCCACGCCGCCGCGGCGCTCGCCGAGCCCGGTGTTCGGCACGAGCTTCGTACGGTGGTGTGGGGGCGGGCGGTCGAACTTGCCGAACTTGCCGACGGTGAGCAGGAGTTGGGCGAGCTGGAGTTGTACGTCTCCTTCCGGGCGGAGGGCTCGGGGCTGACGTTCGAGGTGTACAGCGGTACGGGTGCCGGCCGCTCCACGCATGCACGGGGCAGCGCCTGTGCCGCCTCCGCTGTTTCGCCGGCCGCCGAGGATGTCGCCGCGTTGCGCGCCCGGCTGTCCGTCGTGCGGGACGGGCCGACCGTGTACGGGGACTACAGCACCGCCGGATTCGCCTACGGACCCTCCTTCCAGGTCATCGACGAGATCCGCGTCGGTCCCGGCGAGGCGCTGGTCCGGCTCGCCTCCACCGGTGCGGCTCCCGGTGCGCTCCTCGACGGCGCCCTGCGGGCCTGCCACTGGACCGGGCGGAGCGATGCACCCCGGCCCGGTGAACTCGCTGTTCCCTTCAGCCTCGGGGCGCTGGATGTCGTCGGTGCGCTGCCCGACGTGTGCCACGCCCACGCTCGGCTCGTCGGTGAGTCTGCGGGGGTACGGCGGTTCGACGTGACGGTGTACGACGACGCGGGGGGTGTGGTGGCTGCGGTGCGGGACTTTGCGGGGCGTTCGCCGTTGCGTTCCGCTGGTTCCGCTGAAGAGGTGGGTTCTTTGCTGCGGGAGGGTGGGGGCTGGTCGCGCCCCGCGGCGGAGCCGCAGATCGACACAGCCTCGCGCCCCTTTGGGGGCGCAGGTCCGCATGCGGCTTTCCCGGCGTCGCTCGACGCGCCAGCCGCGCCGGGCACGCCGCCCGACCCGGCGCCCGTCCTCGGTGAACCCCGGTTCTACGAGCCGTACTGGCGGTCCGCCGCCGATCCGGAGTCGGGTAGCGCTGCCGGGACTCTCGCTCTGCTCGGCCACAACCCGGAGTTGGAGGCCGCGCTGGGCGCTACCGGGGTGTGGGGTCGTGTCGTCAGTGTCGGTGAGGATGTCGAGGCCCTCGTCTCCCTTGTCGCAGACGACGGCCTGGATCTCGTTCTGGCCGGCGTTGCAGCGGGCGGTGACCTCTCGGCCGCCGATCTGCTCTACCGGGTCTGTGTCCCCGTGCTCGACGTGCTCGACGCCGTGCGCACCGGTGGGCTGTCCGGGCGGGTGCGGTGTCTCGTGGTGCATCCGCAGGATGACGGGGCGGATCGGCCGGAGTGGGGCGCGCTGGCCGGGTTCGCCCGGTCCACGGCGCCTGTCGCGCCGCGTCTCGAACTTCTCACCCTGGGGGTCGACGCCGGTGCCCCCGTCGCCGAGGTCGCCCGGGCTGTTGTGGTCGAGTTGCGGGGCGCGGCCCGTGCCGCCGGGCTGGAGGTCCGCCGTACGGCCTCTGGTGAGCGCGAGATACGGGCCCTGCGTCCGCTCGCGGTGCCGGTGAGCCCGGATTCCGTGCCGCCGCTGCGTGATCGTGGCGCGTACGTCGTCACGGGTGGCGCCGGTGCCATCGGGCGCGTTCTGGCCGAGCACCTGGCCCGTACGCACGCCGCCAGGCTTGTGCTGGTCGGCCGGTCCGAGCCGGACGAGCGGGCCCGTGCCTGGCACCGCACGCTGACCGGTCTCGGCGCCGAGGTGCTCGCCCTGCGCGCCGATGTGGCGAGTGGCGACGAACTCGACTCGGCGCTGGCCGCCGCCCGGGAGCGGTTCGGGGTGCTGCACGGGGTGTTCCACCTCGCGGGCGTCGCCGACGAGGGGCGTGCCGACGGCGACCGGGAGCGGTTCGCCCGGGTGCTCGCGGCCAAGACCCACGGCCTGGTCCACCTGGACCGGCTGACCCGCGAGGACGCCCTCGACCTCTTCGTGGTGTTCTCCTCCGTCTCCTCCCTCATCGGCGACTTCGGCGCGGCCAGTTACGCCACCGCCAACCGCTTCGCCGACCTGTACACGGTCTCCCGCGACACCCTGGTGCGCCGGGGCGAACGGCACGGCCGCAGCCTGTCGCTGGCCTGGCCGCTGTGGGCGGTCGGGGGCGTCGACGGGCTGGTCCGGGAGGACGAGCTGACCGCGTACACACGTCGCAGCGGGATGCGGCCGCTCGGCGCCGAGCAGGGGCTCGCTCTCTTCGCGCGTTCCTTCGGGCCCAACGCTCCCTGGATCGTTCCCACTTGGGGCGACCCGGCAGTCGTCGACGCCGCCCTGACCGACGTACCGGCGCCCGCACCCGTGCCGAACCGGGTGCCTGTCACCGCTCGCCGAACCCGGCTGGTGGAGCACCTGCGGGGCGTTCTCGCCGGTGTGCTCAAGTTGCCCGTGGGGCGTCTGGACAGCCGGGTCGCGCTGGACGACTACGGCCTGGACTCGGTCCTCGTCATGGAGTCCAACTCCCTGCTGGGCAAGGACTTTCCGGGCCTGCGCGGCACCGTGTTCTTCGAGTACCGGACGGTCGACGAGCTGGCCGACCACGTCCTCGCCGAACACGCCGACGACGTCACCCGCCTGTTCCCGGAGGGGGATGTTCCTCGGGAGCCCGTTCCCACAGCGGTCGTCCACCAGGCGCCCGTCGCGCCCGTCGCACCCCTCACGCCCGACTGTCGCGCCGACGACGAGCCCATCGCCGTCATCGGCATCAGTGGGCGCTACCCCCAGGCCGACACCCTGGAGGAGTTCTGGCGGAACCTCGCCGAGGGGCGGGACTGTGTGACCGAGGTGCCCGCCGAACGGTGGGACGCCGACGCGCTGTTCGACGCGGATCCGGCCGTACCGGGGCGCAGTCACAGCCGTTGGGGCGGGTTCCTGACGGACGTGGACTCGTTCGACTCCCTTTTCTTCCAGATATCGCCCAAGCAGGCCCGCACGATGGACCCGCAGGAGCGGCTCTTCCTTCAGACCGCGTGGTCGGCGCTGGAGAACGCCGGCTATCCGCCGTCCCGTATCCCCGCGCCCGCGTTCGGCCAACAGGGCCATGACGTCGGGGTGTTCGTCGGTGTCATGTGGGACGACTACGCGATCCTCGCCGCCAACGAGTCCGCGCGCGGCAACCACCAGGTGGTGCTGGCCAACCGTTCCTCGATCGCCAACCAGGTCTCGTACTTCGGTGACTTCCGTGGCCCCAGCGTGGTCGTCGACACCGCCTGCTCCGGGTCCCTCGTCGCCGTGCACCAGGCCTGCGAGAGCATCCGGCGCGGCGAGTGCTCGTACGCCGTCGCGGGCGGGGTCAACGTCGCCGTCCACCCGGACAAGTACGTCCATCTGAGCGCCAAGACGATGCTGTCCGAGGACGGTCGCTGCCGGGCCTTCGGCGCGGGCGGCACCGGCTATGTGCCCGGCGAGGGCGTCGGCGCGGTGCTGCTCAAGCGGCTGTCGGACGCGGTCCGTGACGGCGACACCGTGCATGCCGTGATCCGGGGGAGCGCCGTCAACCACGGCGGCCGTACCAGCGGCTACACCGTGCCCAACCCGCAGGCCCAACAGGCCCTGGTGGAAAAGGTGTTGGCTGCCTCCGGGGTAGACGCCCGCACCATCGGCTTCGTCGAGGCGCACGGCACCGGCACCGCACTCGGGGACCCCATCGAGCACACCGCGCTCGCTCAGGCCTTCGCGCGGCACACCGACGACACCGGGTTCTGCGCGCTCGGCTCGGTGAAGTCCGCCGTCGGCCACCTGGAGGGCGCCGCCGGGATCGCCGGGCTCACCAAGGCCGTCCTCCAGGTCCGCAAGGGCACCCTGCTGCCCACGCTGCACGCCGAAGAACCCAACCCGGTCATCGACTTCGGCCGTTCACCGTTCACCGTCCAGCGGGAGACGGCGCCCTGGCCGCGTACGTACGACGCCGAGGGGCGCGTTCTGCCGCGCCGCGCCGCCGTCAGCTCCTTCGGGGCCGGCGGCACCAACGCCCATGTCATCGTTGAGGAGTTCATCGAGGAGCCTGTGGCGTCCGGGCCCGTGTCTCCCGAGCTGATCGTCCTCTCCGCCCGCACCGAGGAGCGGCTGCGCGCCTACGCCGCCGACCTGGGTCGCGCCCTCGCCGCCGACACCGGCGTCCCGCGCCTCACCGACGTCGCCCACACCCTGCGTGTCGGCCGCGAACCCCTCGCCGAACGGCTGGCGTTCGTCGCAGCCGACCTCGCGGACGCCGCCGGGAAACTCGCCGCCGTCGGACGCGGTGAGGGCGGTCAGTGGCTGCACCGGGGCCGAGTCGAGCAACACCCGCCGCTGGCCGGGCTGTTGGCGGACGGCGCCGGCGGCGAGGAGTTCCTGGCCGCCCAGATCGCCGCCGGTGCCGACGACCTCCTCGGCCGGATGTGGGTGTCCGGCGTCACCGTCGACTGGAACCTCCTCGACCGGTACCGCCCCGCCGCGCGCCGCCGGGTGCCCCTGCCGACGTACCCCTTCGAACGGGTCCGCCACTGGATCGACCTCCCCCCGCCGGTGGTCAACCCCGGTTCCTCCGCCCGTCGTTGGGAGCGTGGGCTGGCCGCCGACGAGCCCGTGCTGCGGGACCACGTCGTCGACGGGCGGGCCGTCCTGCCGGGCGTCGGGCACCTGGACCTCGTCGCCGCGGCGAGCGGCGGGCTGACCGGGCGGGCCCTCGTGGACGTCCGCTGGGGCGTCCCGCTGGCCGTGACCGGCGCCGGGGAGCGGGTCGTGGTCGCCTTCGACGGGGAGCAGCGGTACGAGGTGCGCGGCGCCGACGACGTCGTACGGTCCTACGGGCGCCTCGCCGATGCCGTCGCTGCGCCCGCCCCGGTCGACGTGGCCGCGTTGCGCGCCCGCCTCGACGAGGGGCCCGACGAGGACGCCTTCTACCGCACGCTGGCCGCACAGGGGCTGCCGTACGGGCCGTTCTTCCGCCGCGTCCGCCAGGTGTGGACCGGCGTCGACGAGGCGCTCGGCCGGCTCGGCGCGACCGGTGGCGACCCGGTGCACGTCCTGCACCCGGGTGTCCTGGACGCCGCCCTGCACACCGGCGCCGCCCTGCTGCTGCGCCGCCGCCGGGGCGAGCGCGCCCGGCCGATGCTGCCGTTCGCGGCCGACCGCGTCGACGTCTTCGGCGCCGTCCCGACGACCGGCTGGTCCCACGTCCGGGAGACCGGCGCCGACCGTTTCGACGTGCTGCTCTGCGACGACACAGGCGCCGTACGGGTCCGGTTCACCGGCCTGACCTACCGGGAGGCCAAGCCGGCCGCCGTGGTCGGACACCGACCCGTGTGGACCGCCCGGCCCGCCGACAGTCGTGCCGAGGGCGCCCGCAGGGTGCTGCTGGTCGGCGAGCGGCCAGATGCAGGGCCCGCCGCCGCCATCGCCCGCGCCCACCAGGACGCGGACGTACGGCGGCTGCCGATCGGCCCCGGCGGCCTCACCGACCCCCAACTCGACGGTGCGCTGGCCGAGTTCGGTGCACCCGACCTCGTGTACTTCTTCGGCGCGGACCCGGGGCGTGAGCCCGTCGACCGCCGCGAGCTGCGGGCCCTGAACGACCAGGGGCCGGTATCCCTGTACCGCCTGGTGCGGGCCCTGGACCGGCACGGCGCGCTGGAGTGTCGCGAACTGCGGCTGAAGGTCGTCACCACCGACGTCCATCCGTTGGAGGCGGGTGACGACTCCGCCCCGTGGGCGGCCGGACTCGCGGGCCTCGCGGCCGTCGCGGCCAAGGAGTTCCCCAAACTGAGCGTGGCGCTCGTCGACGTGCGCGGCTCGGAGGCCGACGGCACCGACGGGGCCGGTATCGCCGCCGCCATCGTGGCCGAGCCGTTCCCCGCCCGGCCGGTGCCGGTGTCGCTGCGGGCCGGTGTGCGCCGCGTACGCACCCTGGAGCGCGTCGAACTGCCCGCCACCGCACCCCGGTTCAGGCCGGGCGGCGTCTACCTCGTCGTCGGCGGCCTCGGCGCCGTCGGCCGGGACACCTGCCTCCACCTGGCCCGGACGTACGGCGCGAAGCTGGTCGTGGTCGGCCGTACCCCGCTCGACGAGGCCCGCCGGCGGACGGTCACCGAACTGGAGCGGGCCGGCGCCGAGGTGCGGTACCTCGCCCTGGACGCCACCGACCCGGCCGCGCTCACCGAGGCCGCCGGTGTCGCCGCGCGCGAGTTCGGCGCCCTGCACGGCGTGATCAACGCCTCGATGGTGCTGGTCAACCGGGTCCTGCGGGAACTGCCGGAGGCGGAACTGCGCAGCGCCCTGGAGTCCAAGACCGACACCGCCTGGAGCCTGCTGCACGCGGTGCGCGACCTGCCCCTCGACTTCGCGCTCCTCTACTCCTCCGGCGTCGCCTTCGAGGGCAACCACGGCCAGGCGGGCTACGCGGCCGGCTGCGCCTTCGCCGACGCCTACGCCCTGCACGCCGCCCGTACCCTGCCCTTCCCGGTGCGGGTCCTCAACCTCGGCTACTGGCACGCGGGCGGCGACCCGGAACGCAAGCGGATACTGCGCCGCTTCGAGGCCGCCGGCATCCGTCCCCTCTCCGCCGAGCAGGGCATGACCGTCGTCGAGCGGACCCTCGCGGGCGCCCTGCCCCAGGTGTTCGCCCTGGACGCGGACCGGCCCATCCTCGACAACCTCGGCATCGACCCCGACCGCACCCTGAGCGTTCTTCCCGGCGACACCCCGGGCACGCTCCCCGAGGTCCGCTTCCCGGGCGCGCCCGACCCCGACCACGAACTGGCCGCCTACCAGCGGGCGGTGGGGGAGGTGGAGGACCTGGCGGAGCGGCTGCTCGCGGCGGTGCTGCACCGGGCAGGACTCTCCGAGGGCTCCTCGTTCTTCGGTACGGGCGGGGCCTCACCGGAGGAACTCGTCGCCCGCCTCGGTGTGGTGCCCGAGCATGTCGCGCTGTTCCGGGCCCAGTTGGACATCCTGGTGGCGGCGGGATGGCTGACGGCCACAGCAGGCGGCGGTGTCCGCCCGGCGGGCCGTACGGTGGAGGCGGAGGCCGAACTGGTTGGCGCCCTCGATGACCTGACGGTTCGTCATCCCGCTCTCACGCCAGTGGCCGCGCTTCTCCGGGACTGCCTGACCGCGTTGCCCGACGTGCTCACCGGGCGCCGTCCCGCCATGGAGGTCCTCTTCCCCGGCGGTTCCGCCGAGCGGGTGGCCGCCGTCTACCGGGGCGATCCGGTCACCGACCGCTGCAACGCCGAGGTGGCCCGGCTCGTGGTCGAGCAGGTCAGGGTCCGCCGGGCCGCCGACCCGACAACTCCGGTGCGGATCCTGGAAGTCGGCGCCGGGACGGGCGGTACGACGGCGACCGTGCTCGCCGCGCTCGCTCCGTACGGCGACTCGGTCGAGTACGTCTTCACCGACGTGTCCCCGGCCTTCGTCCGCAAGGCGAGCGGCCGGTTCGGCGAGGATCATCCGTTCGCCCGCTTTGAGGTGCTGAACATCGAGGCCGACCAGGCCGGGCAGGGGGAGGCCGACGCGGCCGGGCAGGGGGTGGTGTCCGGCGTACACGACGTGGTCCTCGGCACCAACGTCCTGCACGCCACCCGCCGGCTGTCCGACACGCTGACGTGGGCCAAGGGGCTGCTGCGGCGGGGCGGGACGCTGCTGCTCGTCGAGGGCACCAGGCCCCGGCATCAACTGGCGCTGATCTTCGGCCTGACGGCCGGCTGGTGGCTGTTCACCGACCCCGAGCAGCGGATGCCCGGCTCCCCGCTGGCGAGCGAGCGCCAGTGGCGGGACGTGCTGGCGGCGTGCGGCTTCACGGACATCAGCACGGCGGCGCCGACGACGGAGGCCGGGGCGGCTTTCCAGAGCGTCGTCGCCGCTGTCAGCGAC
This sequence comes from Streptomyces sp. NPDC020898, assembly GCF_044333925.1. Classification (NCBI taxonomy): domain Bacteria; kingdom Bacillati; phylum Actinomycetota; class Actinomycetes; order Kitasatosporales; family Streptomycetaceae; genus Streptomyces; species Streptomyces sp. NPDC020898. The sequence continues at coordinate 1,059,079 of NZ_JBIRRV010000001.1, read as the reverse complement.
GGTGTGGTGGCCGGGGCCCGGCCCGTGGCAGGGGGAGTGGCAGGGCCGGTCCGGGCGGCCGTGCAGCGGTCGGCGCCGGTCCCGGCCCTGGTCCTTCCGACCCCGGCTTCCCGGGACGACGACACGCTCCAGCAGGTCACGGAGGTCTTCGCCCGGGTGCTGGAGATGGCCCCCGGCCAGCTCGACCCCGACCTCACCTTCGAGAACTACGGCGTGGACTCGCTGGTCGTCCTGGAACTGACCCGCGCCCTGGAAACGGCGTACGGACCGCAGTCGGCGACCCTCCTGTTCGAGCGGATCACCATCCGGCAACTGGCCGAACACTTCCGCGCCACCGCCCAGGCGCCTGCCCCCGTCCCCGTCCCCATACCTGTCTCCACCCCCGCTCCCGCTCCCGTCCCCACCCCGACGACCGAGCCCGCCGATCCCCGACCCGCCCCGGTCGACGACGTCGAGCGGCTGGTCGCATCCCTGTCCGACGCGGCCGTCGAAGAGCTGCTGGCCGAACTGCTCTCCCAGCACGGGGAGTCCGAAGGAGACGGACGATGACCGATTTTCCGCTCACCGCGCTCCAGCACGGGATGCTGCTGTACAGCCTCAGCGCCCCGGACGACGGCGTGTACGTCCAACAGAAGATCGTCACCCTGCGCCATGCCGTCGACGCGGACGTGCTGCAACAGGCGCTCGACGACCTGGTGGCCCGGCAACCGGTGCTGCGCACCACCTTCGTCCTGGACGACCCGTCCGCTCCCCGACAGGCAGTCCACCCGTACCCGTACGGCCGGGCCCGGCTCACCCTCGACGACTGGCGCGGCGACGCGGACCCCGACGGCCGTTTGCGCCGCCTCCTGCGCGAGGACGCCCGGCGGCCCTTCGCCTTCGCCGAGGAACCGCCGACGCGCTTCGCGCTGCTGCGTACCGACGAGGCCGAGTACCGGCTGCTGTGGACGTCGCACCACGCGCTGATGGACGGCCGCTCCTACACGCTGCTGCTGACCGAGCTGTTCGAGCTGTACGACGCGGCGGTCGGGGGCCGCGATGCCGCACTTAGGACGACACCGACGCCGACGCCACGGCCCGGGTTCGAGGCGTATGTGCGCCGCCTCGCCGAGCAGGACCCCGTGCAGGGCGAGGCGTTCTGGCGGGAGTACCTGGACGGGGTCCGCGACCGTACGCCGCTGGCGGTGACCGCCGAGCACATGCCGGGACCCGGCGAGGACGCCTTCGGCACCGTCCAGGCGGAACTGGACGCGGACACGGTGAAGGCGGGCGTCGCGCTCGCCGAGCGGTGCGGCGGCACCCTCAACAACCTTGTCCAGGCCGCGTGGGCCCTGCTGCTCGGCACCTACAGCGGGCGGAACGAGGTGGTTTTCGGCGTCACCAAGTCCCGTAGGTCGTTCGCGCCCGAGGGCCGCGACATGGTGGGCCTGCTGATCAACACCCTGCCGTTGCGCGTGGTTCTCGACGCCTCGGCCACCGGAGCCGAGCTGGTGCGTGCCCTGCGCGAGGGGCATCTCGCCCTGCGCCGTGGCGAGCACATCGAGCTGCCCCGCATCCACGGGCTCAGTGCCGTCCCGGACGACTCCGCGCTGTTCGACAGCGTCGTCGTCTTCGAAAGCCGGACCGTCCGGGCGGAGTTGCGGCAGCAGGGCGGTGCCTGGCAGGACCGCGACTTCCAGCTGGAGGAACGCAGCAACTATCCGCTCACCCTCAGCGCCTACCAGAGCGAGCGGCTGCTGCTCAAACTCGGCCATGACCGGCGGCAGTTGACGGACGCGGTCGCCGGGCAGGTACTGGACGACACGGTGACGTTGCTCAGGGCGCTGATCGTCGCACCCGAGCTGCCGACCGACGAGCTGTTCGCCGAGGCCGGCCCGGTCTCCGGCGCGCTGGCCCGGCGCCGGGAGGCAGGCCGCCCCGACGCCGAGCGGCACTGGGCCGAGCGGACGGCCCGGCTGAACCGCCCCCAGGCGGACCGCACCGGGCCCGTCCACGCGGTCCGGATCGACACCCGGCACACGGCCGATCCGGAGCTGCTGCTCGCCGCCGTCCTGGCCTTCGCCGCCCGGGGCACCGAGGAGGAGGACACGGGCGTCGCCCTGCGCTGGCGGCACCTGGCCGCCTGCCCGCCCCACCCGGCGGCGGCGACCCACGTCCCGTTCCCCCTGCCCCGCCTCGCCGACGGCCGGCCCTTCACCCGGGTCCACGACGAGGTGCGGTCCCTCCTCCGGACCGACGAGGCGATGGGCGTCCCCGCCCCGGATCCACGGACGGCCCGCTGGCCGGTCCACGTCGAACTGCACACCGGACCCGCCCCGGACGGTGCCGTGTTGCCGGGCCAGGGCGGTGCTGTCGTACCCGATTCGAGCGGCGCCGCGTCACCCGTCCCGGACGGCGCCGCGTCACCCGTCCCGGACGGCGCCGCGTCACCCGTCCTGGACGGTGTCGCGTTACCCGCCCGGGACGCCAGCGCGTTGCCGGGCCTGGGCGGTGCCGTGTCAGCCGTCCCGGTCGGCACTACGGTGCCGGGTCAGGGCGGCACCGCGTTTCCCGCCCCGGACGCCACCGCGTCACCGGATCCGGGTGGTGCCATGTCACCCGACCCGGTCACCGGTCCCGTACCGCCGCGTCTCGTGCGGATCGCCGAGGACGGGTCGTGGGTGCACTGGACGGATACCGATCCGGCAGTGGCCGCGCGGTTCGCGGCCTTCCTCGATGGGGTGGTGGGCGGCCCCCGGCGGCCGGTGACCGCGGTGGCGGTGCTGACGCCCGGGGAACGCGAACGGGTGCTGGTGGAGTGGAACGACACCGCCGCCGACTACCCGTCCGACCTCTGTGTGCACCAGCTCTTCTCCCGGCAGGCCCGGCGCCGCCCCGACGCCGTCGCCGTCGCTTGCGGGGACCGGACGCTCACCTACCGGGAACTGGACGAGCGCTCCGACCGTCTCGCCGCCGAACTCGCCGCGCACGGCGCCCGCCCCGGTGAGCTGGTCGGTGTGGCGCTTCGGCGCTCCCCGGAGCTGCTGGTCGGCCTGCTGGCCGTACTGAAGTCGGGTGCCGCCTACGTCCCGCTCGACCCCGTGTACCCGCCGGAGCGCATCGCCGCCATGGCCGTCGACTCGCGACTGCGGCTGGTGGTCACGGAGTCCGCGCTGCGGCCCACGCTGAGCGGCGTACGCGCCGACCTGCTGCTTCTCGACGAGGACCGCGAACGTCCGGCCGCCGGGTGCGTCCCGGCCGGTGCTGACGATCCGGCGTACGTCATCTACACCTCGGGCTCCACCGGGCGCCCCAAGGGCGTGCAGATCGGGCACCGCGCGCTGACGAACTTCCTGTGCGCCATGGCCCGCCAGTTCGGCTGCGCCGAGCACGACCGGCTGCTGGCCGTGACCACCGTGTGCTTCGACATCGCCGGACTGGAGCTGTACCTGCCGCTGATCACCGGCGCACGAGTGGAGATCGCGCCGGCCGAGACCGGGGCAGACGGCTTCGCCCTGCGGGCCCTGCTGGAGCGGACCCGGCCCACCATGATGCAGGCCACGCCCGCCACCTGGCGCATGCTGCTCACCGCGGGCTGGACGGGACACCCGGACCTGAAGGCGCTGTGCGGCGGGGAGGCGCTGCCGCCGGACCTGGCCGAGGAACTCCTCGCCAGGGCCGGGGAGTTGTGGAACCTGTACGGCCCCACCGAGACCACCATCTGGTCGACCGTCTGCCGCGTCGAACACGGTGAACGAGTGACGATCGGACGCCCTCTGGCGAACACTCGCTGCTATGTACTGGACCGCTTCGGCGAACCCGTCCCTCCGGGCACCCCGGGGGAGCTGTACATCGGCGGGGACGGCGTGGCCGACGGATACCTCGGGCGGCCCGAGCTCACCGCCGAGCGGTTCGTCGAGGATCCCTGGCGGACCGCCGCGCCCGGCGGCGCCCGGATGTACCGGACCGGCGACCTCGTCCGCCATCTGCCCGACGGCCGGCTGGAGTACCTCAACCGCGTCGACAGCCAGGTCAAGCTGCACGGCTACCGCATCGAGTTGGGCGAGATCGAGCACCACCTGCGGGCCCGCCACGGCATCCGGGAGGCCGTCGCGGTGGTCCGCGAGGACAGCCCCGGCGACCGCCGGCTCGTCGCGTACGTGGTGGCCGGGCCCGGCACGGAACCGGACACCGCGGCTCTGCGCGACGCGTTGCGCGGCGTGCTGCCGGGCTACATGGTGCCCTCGGTCGTGGTCGCCCTGGACGACGTACCGCTCACCCACAACGGCAAGGTCGACCGCAAGGCCCTGCCCGCCCCGGCCCGGTCGGGTCCGGACCGCCCGGCCGCGCTCACCACCGACACCGAGCGGACCGTCGCCGCCGTCTGGCGCCGTGTGCTCGGTGTGCCCCTGGTCGGCCCGCGCGACAACTTCTTCGACCTCGGCGGCAATTCACTGCTCCTGATGCACGTGGTCAAGGAGCTGCGGGACACGGTGGATCCCTCGGTCACCCGCGTCGACGTGTTCCGCTATCCCACCGTCGGCGACATGGCCCGCCATCTCGCCGCGCCCCGGCCAACTGGCGGACAGCCGACCGCCGTTGCCCGGCCGGCGCGAAACCGGCGCGAGTCCCTGGGACGGCTGCGCGGCAGACGCATCCCCAGGGGCACGGGCACCACCGACTGACGACAGACGCCGTTCCGTGTACGACCATCCGTCGACTCTCCGCGAAGGACAGGTTCCATGGCCCACTGCACCGTCTGCTCTCTGAAAGAGGGCCATCCCGGTATCACCCTGGACGAGAACCAGGTCTGCAACCTGTGCAACCTCGAAGTGGCCGACGAACTGCTGGAGAACTTCACCTACACCAACCGGATCTTCGAGGAGTTCACCGCCGGCGGCCCCAACCTCGACGGCGAGTTCGACTGCCTGTTCATGTACAGCGGCGGCAAGGACAGCACGTACATGCTGGACAAGTTCGTCAACGAATACGGCAAGCGCGTCCTCGCCTACACCTTCGACATCCCCTTCGAGAGTGAGCACGCCGCCGACAACATCAAACTGGCGAAGGAGAAGATCCCCGCGCATTTCGTGCTGGACTCGGACGAGGCCGGTATCACGACGATGATGCGTGACGTCTTCAACCGGCCCGCGCCGCAGAAGCCCGGAGAGTATCTCGACGAGAAACTGCCGTGCGTCTCCTGCCGTACGTTCTTCGTCATCCGGGCCATTCTCTGCGCGGTCCGCAACAAGATCCCGTACATCGCCCTGTGCGCGGACCCGCAGCAGATCCTCACCATGGAGTCCAACGTCCGGGAGATCGTCCGCGGCTTCTACCAGACCTTCGGACGTGAGCTGACCAGCAGGCTCTTCGGGGACGAGCTGGAGAACGTGCTGTTCGCCACCGACGAGGAACTGCCGAAAGTCGTCTTCCCGTTCATCGCGATGCGCTACGACTACGACCCCGACGCGATGGTGCGGGAACTGAAGGAGAAGGGGCTCTACCAGTCCTCTCCGCTGGAGACCCACTGCACTCTGTATCCCCTCCTGAACTACTACTCGTTCAAGAACTGGGGCTGCATGTTCTACAAGCTGAACGCGTCCAGTCACGCGCGTGCGGTGAAGAAGAACAAGAACTACGACCGCTCCACGTACAGCATCAAGTTCCCGCGTGCGGCGAACCTGCCGGACCTCGAGCAGCGACTTCAGGACATCGTCTTCGACATCGCCCGCAGCGATGACGACCCGCAGCGGCACGAGCCGGAGCTGGTCGAGATATTCAGGGAACTCCATGGCGACGACAATGCGGCCCATTTCGTGGCCCGCAGTTTTCTCGACATGCGCAGGACCGCCACGCACATGGGCATAAAGCTCGCCTGAAGGAGGCAGAGATGGACCAGTACGACGAGATCAGGGAATCCGACATCGCCATCGTCGGTATGGCCTGCCGCCTGCCCGGCGCGCCCTCCGTGGAGGCCTTCTGGCGCAACCTGCGGGAGGGCGTGGAGTCGACCACCTTCCTGTCCGACGAGGAACTGCTCGCCGCCGGCGTGGACCAGCGGCTCCTCGACGACCCGAGCTATGTCAAGGCGGCCCAACTGCTGCCCGACGCCGACCAGTTCGACGCCGGCCTCTTCCGGATCACCAGCGACGAGGCGGAGATCCTCGACCCACAGCACCGCCAGTTCCTCGAATGCTCCCTGGAAGCGCTGGAGGACGCCGGATACGACCCGGGTGCGTACGACGGCTCCATCGGCGTGTACGGCGGCGCGGGCATGAACACGTACCTGCTGCACAACCTGCACGACCGCTACCGCGAGGCCTCCGCACTCGACGACTACCGGCTGATGCTCGCCAACGACAAGGACTTCCTGACCACCCGGGTGTCCTACAAGCTCGACCTGCGGGGCCCCAGCCTCAGCGTCAACACCGCGTGCTCCACCTCACTGGTCGCCGTGCACACCGCCTGCCTCAGCCTGATCAGCGGCGACTGCGACGTGGCACTGGCCGGAGCGGTGCACATCAAGGTGCCGCAGCGGCAGGGCTACCGCTACCAGGAGGGCATGATCCTCTCCCCGGACGGGCACTGCCGGGCCTTCGACGCCAAGGCGCAGGGCACCATCGTCGGGGACGGCGTCGGTGTGGTGGTCCTCAAGCCGCTGCGCAACGCCCTCACCGACGGCGACTTCATCCACGCGGTCATCAAGGGCACCGCCATCAACAACGACGGAGCGGCGAAGGCCGGTTACACCGCTCCGACCGTCGAGGGCCAGGCCGCCGTCATCCGCGACGCCCAGCAGATCGCCGACTGCCCGCCGCACACCATCGGCTACGTCGAGGCGCACGGCACGGGCACCCCGCTCGGCGACCCCATCGAAGTGGCCGCGCTCAACTCGGTGTTCACCGAGGACGCCCAGTACACCGGGGGCACCGAGGGAGCCGAGGGCACCGGGCGCTGCGCGATCGGCTCGGTGAAGACCAACATCGGGCATCTCGACGCCGCCGCGGGCATGGCGGGCCTGATCAAGACGTCGCTGATGCTGCGCCACGCCGAGCTGGTCCCGAGCCTCAACTTCGAGTCGCCCAACCCGGAGATCGACTTCGCCGCCGGGCCGTTCCACGTCGCCACCGAACTCACCGACTGGCCCGCCCCCGACGGTGCGCCGCGCCGCGCCGGTGTCAGCTCCTTCGGGATCGGCGGCACCAACGCCCACATCGTCCTGGAGGCGCCGCCGGCCCGCCCGGCGCCGTCCCGGCCCCGCCCGGCCGAGCTGCTGGTGCTCTCGGCCCGCTCGCCGCAGGCCCTGAAACGGGCCATGGCCGACCTCGCCCGGCATCTGCGGAAGCATCCGGACCTGTCGTCCGCCGATGTGGCCAAGACCCTCGGTGCCGGCCGCCGCGCCCACCGGCACCGCTGCGCCGTCGTCTGCTCCGACCTGCGCGAGGCCGCCCTCGCTCTCGCCCTCGCCGACCGCGAGCAGCTGATCACCGGGGAGGCCGCGGACGACCGCCCCGACGTGGTGTACGCCGTGGCCGACCGGCTCGGGGACGGCGGCGCCCACGCCCTGGCGCTGCTGCGCGCGCTGCCCGTCTACCGCGCCGAACTCCGGGCGTTGACCGGTGTGGACCCCGAGGCGCTGGTGGGCTCCGACGACACGAGGGCGGCCCTGGTCGCCCAGCTGGCCGCCGCCCGCCTGTTCACCACGTGGGGTGTACGGCCCGCCGCCGTCACCGGCGGCCCGGTCGCCCGGCTCGTCGGCGCCTGCCTGTCCGGTGCGCTCACCGTCCCCGAGGCACTGAACCTGCTCGACACGGACCCGGCGAACTGGACCGGCGTTCCGCAGACCCCCGCCGACGCTCCCGCGGACGCCCTGCTGCTGCGCCTGCAGCCCGACGGCACCGCTCCGATCGGCCTGCACCGCACCGCGCACGACCTGGCGACGGTGTGGGCGGCGGGAGTTGACGTCGACTGGGAGGCGTTCTACGGCGGCGAGCAGCGCTGCCGTGTCCCGCTGCCGCACTACCCCTTCGAGCACAAGCGCCACTGGGTCGAGCCGGACCACCGCACCGCGCAGCGCACCCAGGAGTCCGACACGCTGACCGAGCAGCTCGGCGCGGCCGTCGGGTACGAACGCGTCGGCATCCTCACCGAGTTCGTGCAGCACGAGATCGCCAGGGTCCTGGGTACGGAGGCCGAACGCCTCCCGGAGGTCGACCGCAATCTGTTCGACATGGGCCTGGACTCGCTCATCCTGATCGACATCACCGCCCGCCTCGGTGACGCGCTGGGCGAGCGGGTGGAGGCGTCCGCGTTCATCGAGTACCCCACGATCGGCTCCTTCACGGAGCACCTGGCCGTCGTCCTCGGCCTGGTCGAGAAGGCCGCACCGCAGCAGGACGACGGCCGGACCTCACGCCGCGCCGCCATGCGCCGCGCCCGGTCCTGACCGTCGGGCAGACCGCATCTCGTCGCAGTCGGGGGGGGCCCCCCCCCCCGGGCCCCCCCCCCCCCCGGGCGCCGCAAATTTTGTGACGCACCCCCCGGGGCCCCCGACCGCCCCCAAACCCACCCCCCCCCCCAAACCC